>CAVQTC010000015.1:0-266596 GCA_963716275.1 uncultured delta proteobacterium
TCAGGTCGGGCGGACGGACCGCGAGCGCATGCTGGGCCAGCGCGGGGCCACGATCTGGTTCACCGGCCTGTCCGGCTCGGGCAAGTCGCACCATCGCCGTCGCCCTCGAGCAGGCGCTGGTGCAGCGCGGCCAGCTCGCCTACGTGCTGGACGGCGACAACGTCCGCCACGGCCTCAACAAGAACCTGGGCTTCTCGGCCGCGGACCGCACCGAGAACATCCGCCGCATCGGCGAGGTGGCGAAGCTGTTCACCGACGCCGGCGTGCTGGTCTTCACCGCGTTCATCTCGCCCTATCGCGCGGACCGCGATCAGGTGCGCGCGCTCTGTCCAGGCCCGGCGATTTCGTCGAGGTCTACGTCGACGGCCGACGTGGCGACCTGCGAGGGCCGCGATCCCAAGGGCCTCTACAAGAAGGCCCGCGCCGGGCAGATCCCGGACTTCACGGGCATCTCGGCGCCCTACGAGGAGCCGCTCACGCCCGAGCTCGTGCTCGAGACCGGCAAGCAGACGCTCGAGCAGAGCGTGAACGCGCTGCTCGGCCACCTCGAGCAGCGAGGCTACGCAGGCAAGTAGCCCGAGGTCACGCGCAGCGCATGCACCGCAGCTCTGCCATCGCGCTCTCGCTCGGCCTGGCGGCGCTGGGCTGCACGACCACGCCCCGCGAGCCCGCGCCGTCCGCCGTGCCGGTGCCCGAGGCGCAGACGCCGGAGCTCGACTTCCTGCTCGGCCAGGAGCTCGAGATGGACGGGAAGCTCGCGGAGGCCTACGCGGCCTACCAGCGCGCGCTCGAGCGCGATCCGAAGGCGAGCTATCTGCTGAAGCGGCTCGCCCAGCTCGCCATCACGCTGGAGCGTCCCGACGAGGCGCTCGGCTACGCCGAGCGCGCGCTCGCCCTCGAGCCCGACGACGCGCAGCTGCGCCTGTTCCTCGGCCAGCTCTACGTGATGCAGGGCGACCGCGTGCGGCTGTGGGACACGCTCGCCGATGCGAAGGGCGAGCCGATCAGCTCCGACGCCGCGGCGATGCTCTACCACGCCGCGCTGGATGCCGGGGAGCTCGAGCAGGCGCGCGGGGTCGCGCGTTGGCAGATCGATCACGAGCGCGACCTGCCCCAGGGCTGGCTGAATCTCGCCGAGGTGACCGAGAAGCAGGGCGACTCCGCCGGCGCCGAGAAGATCCTGCGCGAGGGGGACGCGGCGAACCCGGGAGCCGTCGACTACCTCGCGGCGATCGCGAACATCCGGCGCGCGCACGGCGACCGCGTGGGCGAGCTCGGCGTCTACGCGAGATCCTGAAGCGCGCCCCCGACGATGCTTCCGACCTGGCTCGCCATGGCCGAGGCGCAGTTCGACCTCGGCCGCGAGGCCGACGGCCGCCACTCGCTCGAGCGCGCGGAGGAGCTCCAGCCCGACGACCTGCGCACCACCATGCGCATCGCGCTCCTCGATCTGCAGCGCGGCGCGCTCGCCGACGCCGAGCGCCGCCTCGCGCAGGCCGCCGACACGTACCCCGAGCAGTACGAGGTCGCCTACTTCCTGGGCGTCGCGCGCCGGCGCATCGACGATTCGGAAGGCGCCATGCAGGCCTTCGATCGCATCCCGGAGAGCCATCCGCGCTTCGCCGACGGCCGCGTGCAGGTGGCGAGCATCCTCGAGGCCCAAGGCGACTTCGCGGGCGCGCGCGTCGAGGTGGAGCGCGCCCAGCGCGTGGCAGCCGACGATCGCGAGCTCGCGTTCTACCACGCGAGCCTGGTGGCGAAGGGCGGCGATCTCGACGCCGGCGTCGCGGCGCTCGAAGCGATGCTCGACGGCACGCCCGCCGACGCCGAAGTGCTCTACAACATCGGCATCCTCCAGGGCGAGGCCAAGGACGTCGACGCGGCGCTGGCCAGCATGCAGCGCGCGCTCGCGCTCCAGCCCGACCACGCCGGCGCGCTCAACTTCGTCGCCTACAGCTGGGCGGAGCGTGGGGAGCACCTGGACGAGGCGGAGGCGATGCTCGAGCGGGCGCTCGCTCACCAGCCCGGCGACGGCTTCATCACGGACAGCCTCGGCTGGGTCTACTTCATGCGGGCGCGCCCGCTGCTCGCCGACGGCAAGCGGGCCGAGGCCCGGCCCTGGCTGGAGCGCGCGCGGGAGAAGCTGCTCGAGGCGGACCGCCTCTCCGGGGGCGACCCCGTCATCTCCGAGCACCTGGGCGACGTGTACGCCGCGCTCTCCGACAAGAAGGCCGCGCTCTCGAGCTACGAGCGCGCGATCTCGCAGGGGCCGCGCTCGGGCGAGCAGCCCGAGCTCACGCGCAAGCTCGAGCGGCTGCGGGGGGAGCTCGCGCGGCCGTGAGCGCGCGCCGGGCGCTCCTCGCGCTCTCGGGCGCACTGTTCCTCGCCGCCTGCCGCACGGCCCCGACGCCGCCGCCCTGGGCCGCGGTCCCGCTGGCAGAGCCGGGCGTGCAGCAGCGCCTCTCCGCGCTGCGCGCGCTCGCCGCGTCCCGCCATGCGCTGCGCGCCAACGCGCGCGTCTCGCAGAGCGGGGCCGCCGGCGCCGGGCTCTCGCACCAGCTCGTGCTGCTCGAGCGCCCGAGCCGGTTGCGCGTCGAGGTGATCGGGCCGCTGGGGCAGCGCGCGCTGGCCCTGGCCTGCGACGGCGAGACCCTCGACCTCTACCGCGCGGAGACGGGCCGCATCGAGTCCCAGCCCGTGGACGCGGCGCTGCTCTGGCGGGTGGCGCGCATCCCGCTCGCGCCGAGCGAGGCCGTCGGGGTCTTGTTGGGGGCGCCCGACCTGGCCCTCGAGCCGACGCGCGCCGAGCAGTCGCCGGACGGCGCGCTGCGCTTCGTCTGGCCGGATCGCAGCGCGGTGATCGACGGGGCGGGGCAGCTCGTGGAGCTCGAGCTCGGCCGCGCCGGCGCGGCCGCCGTGGTCGCGCGCTACTCCGACGTGCGGGGCGCGGGCGCGGCCGCCTTTCCCTGGCGCACCGAGCTCGAGTTCCCAGCCCAGCGCGCGGGCGCGGTGGTCGAGCTGCGCGAGCTCGAGCTCAACCCGACCCTCGACCCGGCCTGGTTCCGGCTCGCGCGCGAGCCGGTATCTTGGCGCGAGGAGCGCCCATGAGAAGTCCGCGACTCGCGCTGCTCACCCTAGCCGCCGCGCTCGCGAGCTCCTGCAACAACAACCCGTACCCGGACGACGTGCCCGGCGAGCGAGTGCTGTACGGCGCGTTCACGGACGCCCCGCGCCGCCTCGACGTCGCCGAGGCCTACGACGTGGTGGCCCACACCTTCACGGGCGTGCTGAACGACAAGCTGCTCGAGTATCACTACCTGAAGCGCCCCTTCGAGCTGATCCCGGGCCTGGCGTTGGCCGTGCCGAAAGCGGAGCCGCAGCCCGACGGCGGCGTGATCTATCGCTTCGAGATGCGCCGCGGCGTGCGCTTCACCGACGACCCCTGCTTCGAGCTCGCCGCGCCGGGTCTGCGCACGCGCGAGGCGACCACGCGGGACATCGCGTTCCAGATCCAGCGCCTGGCCGATCCCGCGCTGGAGGTGCAGGTGCGCGACGCCTTCCTCAACGTGGCGGGCTTCCCGGCCTTCATGCAGGCCCTGGACGCGCGCCGCAAGGATCCCGCCTTCGCGGCACTCGCGATCAAGCGCCAGTACGAGGCGATCGGCCCGATCGAGGGCATCCGCACGCCGACGCCGTACACGCTCGAGGTGGTGCTGACGCGGCCCTATCCCCAGATCCTCTACTGGTTCGCCCTCGAGTTCACCGCCCCGGTCAGCTGGGAGGCGGTCCAGTACTACGACGGCAAGCAGGGGCGGCCGCTGTTCCGCGACTGGACGGTCGGCACGGGTCCCTTCCGCCTCGCGCTCTACGACAAGCAGGCGCGCGTCGTCCTGGTGCGCAACGAGAACTGGTGGGGCAGGGACGCGGAGAGCCCGGCCAGCGCGCCGAGCGCCTTCTATCCGAGCGAGGGCGAGCCGGGCGACGCCGCGGCAGGCCTACTCGACCCCGCCTACGTCGGCAAACGCCTGCCGTTCGTCGACCGCATCGAGATCCGCCGCGATCGCGAGTCGATCCCCAGCTTCCACAAGTTCCTGCAGGGCTATTACGACCGCTCGGGAATCATCAAGGAGAGCTTCGACCAGGTGGTGCGCAACGACCGCCTGACGCCCGAGATGGAGGCGAAGGGCGTCCGCCTCTCGAGCACGGTGGGGCCCGGCTGGTTCTACCTGGGCTTCAACATGGAGGACCCGGTCGTCGGCGCGAAGGGCGGCGAGCGCGCCCGCCAGCTGCGCCAGGCGATGAGCCTCGCCATCGACTCCCGGGAGTGGATCGAGCTGTTCCTGAACGGGCGCGGCGTGCCCGCCCAGTCCGACATCCCGCCCGGCCTGTTCGGCTACGAGGCGGACTACGTGAACCCCTACCGGAAGTTCGATCTCGCCCGCGCGCGCGCGCGGCTGGCCGAGGCCGGCTATCCGGACGGCATCGATCCGAGCACGAGGAAGCCCCTGCACCTCTCCCTCGACGTCTACAACATGAACACCCTGCAGATCCTGCAGGACGAGTACTTCGTGGACGCCTGGCGCAAGCTCGGCCTCGACGTCGAGCTCAAGTCCACCACCTACAACGAGTTCCAGAACAAGGTCCAGCGGCTGGCCTATCAGGTCTACTTCTGGGGCTGGTCGGCCGACTACCCCGACCCCGAGAACTTCCTGTTCCTGTCGAGCTGCGACTACCGCCGCTCCACCGTCGGCGGCCCCAACTCCTCGAACTTCTGCGACCCGCGCTTCGAGGCGCTGTTCCAGAAGATGCGCGTGCGCGAGAACGACGCCGAGCGCCTGGAGGCCATCCGCGGCATGCGCGCGGTGCTCGAAGAGGAGCGCCCCTACATCGAGCTCTACCATCCCGAGGACTTCCTGCTCGTGCACGGCTGGGTGCACAACGTGAAGCAGTTCGGGATGTCGAATCCGATGGCGAAGTACTACGACGTGGATCCCGAGCTGCGCGAGCGCCAGCGCGTGGCCTGGAACCGACCCGTTCGCTGGCCCGCCTACGCATTGGGCCTCGCCCTGGTGTTGGGCGTGCTGCCCGGGCTGCGCACCTTCTTCCGGGAACGCCAGTAGTGCTGGCTTACGTGCTGCGGCGCCTCGCCTACGGCGGTCTCGTGGTGATGGGCGTGCTCGCGCTGCTGTTCCTCTTGTTCTTCTCGGTCGCCTCTCCCGACGACATCGCGCGCCGCGCGCTCGGCGAGAAGGCGCGCCAGTCGGCGATCGACCAGTGGAAGGTGAACCACGGCTACGACCGCCCGCTCTGGCCCTCGCTCTCGCCGCCGAACCTGCGCGACAGCCTGCTCTATCACCACTACGCGACGCTGCTGCGCTTCGATTTCGGCAACAGCGATGTCGACGGCGTGCCGATCCGCGAGCGGCTCGCGCGCGGGGCGCCCGCCAGCCTCTCGCTCACGCTGCCGCTCTTCCTGCTCGAGGTCGGCCGCCTCGATCCTGGTGGGGCTGTTCGTCTCGATGTTCCGCGACACCTACATCGACCGCGCCGGGCTGATCGGCTGCGTCCTGCTCATGTCCGTGCCACCCCTGTTGTTCATCATCGGCGGTCAATTCCTGATCGCGAAGCTCTTGGCCTGGTTCCCGCTCTCGGGCTTCGACTGGGATCCGCAAGTGATCGCGCGCTTCCTGGCGTTGCCGGTGGTCGTCGGGCTCGTCTCGGGCCTCGGCGGGGAGGTGCGCTTCCTGCGCACCGTGTTCGTCGAGGAGACCAGCCGCGACTACGTTCGCACCGCGCGCGCCAAGGGCGCGAGCGAGCTGCGCGTGATGCTCCGTCACGTGTTGCGCAACAGCCTGATCCCCGTGCTGACGCGCACGGTCCTGCAGATCCCGTTCCTGTTCACCGGGGCGCTCCTGCTCGAGTCGTTCTTCGGCATCCCCGGGCTCGGCTCGCTCACCGTGGACGCCATCAGCAGCAACGACTTCGCGACGCTGCGCGTGATGGTGTTCATCGGCGCGATCGGCTTCGTGCTGGCGAACGTCGCGACCGACGTCTCCTACGCGCTGGTCGACCCGCGCGTCCGCCTGGACTGACGCGTGGAGGCGCACCAGATCGCGAACGGCGTGGTCGCCGCCATCCTGGGGCTCGCGCGCGCTCGCGGGCCGGGGCGTGGCGCGCAGCCCTTTCTGGCGGCAGGGCCTGGCGGAGGTCTGGCGGCGCCGCCGCATCTCGGTCGTGGTGCTGTGCGCATTCGTCGCGATCGCGCTGCTCGACTCGATCGCCTGGATCGGGGGCTCCGTGTCGGGCGAGGACTTGCTCGCCCAGCACCAAGCGCGCAGCGTGATCGATCGCGTCGTGCAGCGGCCGAGCGAGGAGAGCTACTCGGCGCCCTTCGCGAGCATCACCTTCTACGAGAAGCACCCGCTCCACGATCCCGGCGGGCACGTGCTCGGCACCGACATCCTGGGCCGCGACGTCCTCTACCGGACGCTCAAGGGCGCGCGCGTCGCGCTCTTGATCGGCGGGCTCACCAGCGCGATCGCGATCCCGCTGGCGCTCGTGCTCGGCATCTCGGCCGGGCTATTTCGGCAAGTGGGTGGACACGATCGTCTTCTTCGTGATGTCGACGCTCGCCTCGATCCCCTCGATCCTGCTGCTGATCGCGATGGTGATGGCGCTCGGGCGCGGGACGGTGCAGGTGTGCGTTGCGCTGGGCATCACGAGCTGGGTGGGGCTCTGCCGCGTCTCGCGGGGCGAGACGCTGAAGCTGCGCGAGCTCGACTACGTCCAGGCGGCGCGCGCGCTCGGCGTGGGCGAGGCGCGCATCATCGTGCGCCACATCCTGCCGAACCTGTTCCACCTGGTGATCATCACCTTCGTGCTGCTCTTCTCGGGCCAGGTGATCTCCGAGACCGTGCTCTCGTACCTCGGCATCGGCGTGGACGGGAGCTGGGGCCAGATGATCGACCAGGCGCGCAGCGAGCTCGCGCGCGAGCCGGTGATCTGGTGGAACATCACGGCGGCGGGCATCGCGGTGTTCTCGCTGCTCCTGGCGGTGAACTTCATCGGCGATGCGCTGCGCGACGTGCTCGATCCGCGCACGCTGCGGGAGCGTGAGTGAGCGCGAGCGCGCCGCTGCCGCAGGCGCAGGAGCCGGCGCTCGCCATCAGCGACCTGCGCATCACCTTCCCGGTGGGCGGCGCGCGCCTGCCCGTGGTCGACGGCATCTCCTTCGCGATCGCGCGGGGCGAGGTGCTCGCCCTGGTGGGCGAGTCGGGCTGTGGGAAATCGATGACCGCGCTGGCGGCGATGCGCCTGGTGCCGAAGCCCGGGCGCATCGAGCGCGGCTCGATCCGGCTCGGCGCACGCGAGCTCACGGAGCTCTCCGTGCCCGAGATGCGCGCGCTGCGCGGCTCGGAGCTCGGCATGATCTTCCAGGAGCCGATGACGAGCCTCTCGCCCGTCTCGGCGGTGGGCGGGCAGGTCGTCGAGGCGATCCGGCTCCACGAGCGCGTCTCTTTCGCCGCGGCGCGCGCGCGCAGCATCGCGCTCTTCGAGCGCGTGCGCATTCCCGACGCGGCCGAGCGCTTCGACGCCTATCCGCACCAGCTCTCGGGCGGGACTCAAGCAGCGCGTGATGATCGCGATGGCGCTGGCCACGCGGCCCCACGTGCTGATCGCCGACGAGCCCACCACCGCCCTCGACGTCACGATCCAGGCGCAGGTGCTCGAGCTGATGCGCGAGCTCCAGCGCGAGCTCGACACCGCGATCCTCTTGATCACCCACGATCTCGGCGTGGTGAACGAGCTCGCCGACCGCGTGGCGGTGATGTACGCGGGGCGCATCGTCGAGCTCGGCGAGCGGAGCGCCGTGCTGACGGAGCCGCGCCACCCCTACACCCAGGGCCTGCTGCGCTCGATGCCGGGGCGCGCGCGCCCGGGCGAGAGGCTCCAGGAGATCCCGGGCGTCGTCCCGCCGCCCCATCTGTGGCCAACCGGCTGCCGCTTCGCGACGCGCTGCCCGCGCGTGATGCCGCGCTGCGCCGGCGAGGTGCCCGCCGCCGTCGAGGTCGGCGCGGGACACTGGGCGGCCTGTTTTGCGGTGGCGGACGAGGAGGCGGGCGCTTGAGCGACGCCAGCGAGCCGCTCCTGCGCGTGGAGGGCCTCTCCACCTGGTTCCCCATCAAGAAGGGGTTCCTGCGCCGCACGCAGGGCCACGTGCGGGCGGTGGACGGCGTGGACTTGACGATCGAGCGCGGGAAGACGACCGCGCTGGTGGGCGAGTCGGGCTGCGGCAAGACGACCGTGGGACGCGCGATCCTGGGCCTCGTGCCCTCGCGCAGCGGGCGCGTGCTCTTCGAAGGGCACGATCTGCGCCAGCTCGACGGGGACGCGCTGCGGCCCCTGCGCCGCCACCTGCAGATCGTCTTCCAGGATCCCCAGGCCTCGCTCGACCCGCGCCTGCGCGTGCGCCAGATCGTGGCGGAGGGCATGGAGTCCTTCGGGATCGGCGCGAACGACGCCGAGCGCACCGAGCGCGTCGCGGCGCTGCTGCGCCGCGTGCAGCTCGATCCGGCCAGCATGGATCGCTACCCGCACGAGTTCTCGGGCGGCCAGCGCCAGCGCATCGGCATCGCGCGCGCGCTCGCCGTGGAGCCGAAGCTGATCATCTGCGACGAGGCGGTCTCCGCGCTCGACGTCTCGATCCAGGCGCAGATCCTGAACTTGTTGGGCGATCTCCAGGCGGAGCTCGGCCTCGCCTACCTGTTCATCACCCACGATCTCTCGGTGGTGCGCTACCTCGCCGACACCGTGTTCGTGATGTACCTCGGCCAGATCGTCGAGCACGGCAAGGCCGAGCGCGTGTTCCGCGCGCCCGCCCACCCCTACACGCAGGGTCTGCTCGCGGCGGTGCCCTCGCTCGACCCCGAACGCCGCCGCGTGGTCGCGCGCGTGCGGGGCGACGTGCCCTCCGCGGCCGCGCCGCCTGCGGGCTGCCGTTTCCACACGCGCTGCGCGGAGGTCTTCGCGCGCTGCTCGCAGGAGCCGCCGCCGCTCTACCCCCTCGGCGCCGGGGAAGAGAGCCGTTGTTTCCTCAGCGACCGCCAGGGCGCGAGCTGAGCTTGGCCGCGCGGGACTGTTGAACCTCCCGCTGGCTGCGGGCCTCGCGGTGCGTCGTGGGCAGCAAGCGGCCACGCGGAGCAGTGGCCGCGCGCAGCGAGGCGAAGCCGAGCGGAGATCGTTAAAGACGGCTTGCCAGTCGCCGAGCGGCCCGTCACTCTGCGCCGCGGTTCGCGGCCAGGGGGGTGAGGCATGCGACTCGAGTACACCTTCGCGCTCGATCAGGTGGACGTGCCCCGGTTCTCGGTGGAGGCCGGCGAGGGCGTGGGCAAGGTCTTCACGCTCGTGGCGCTCGTCTTGAACGTGCTCACGCTGCGCCCGCGCGTGGACCTCGTGTTCCACGGCCTCAACCCGGACGATCCCGCGCGAAAGATCGAGGCATTTCGACGCATCCTCGACAGCGCGCGCTCGGGGCTCGCGCTCGACTACGCGAATGGGCAGGGCGGCTCGGTGCCCGGCTCGTCCTCGTACTATCAATGGGTCACGGTCACGCGCGCGAAATGAGCGCTCGCGCGGGAACCGCGGCGCCGGCTCCGGGTTCGGAGCGCGCAGCGCGGGCGGACGGACGCCAGGGGACGACGGTTGATCGAGGCACGCGAGATCAGTAAGCGCTACGGCGAAACGCTGGCGGTCGACGGCGTCTCCTTCGACGTGCAGGCCGGCGAGGTGGTCGGCTTCCTGGGGCCGAACGGCGCGGGCAAGACCACCACGATGCGCATTCTCACGGGCTTCCTGCCGGCGAGCGACGGCACCGCGCGCATCGACGGCCACGACATCTTCGAGGATGCGCTCGCTGCGCGCCGCGCGATCGGCTACCTGCCCGAGAGCCCGCCGCTCTATCCCGAGATGGACGTGCGCGGCTACCTCGCCTTCGTGGCGAAGCTGAAGGACGTGCCGCGCGCGAAGCGGCGCGCCGCCGTGGACCGCGCCATCGAGCGCTGCGGGCTCGCGGACGTGCGCTCGCGCGTGATCGGCGCGCTCTCGAAGGGCTACCGCCAGCGCGTCGGGATCGCCCAGGCGATCGTCCACGAGCCGAAGGTCCTGATCCTCGACGAGCCGACCGTGGGGCTCGACCCGATCCAGGTGCGCGAGATCCGCGAGCTGCTCGCGAGCCTCGCCACCGAGGCCGAGGGACGCCACACGATCATCCTCTCGACGCACATCCTCGCCGAGGTCGAGGCGATCTGCCGGCGCGTGATCCTGATCAACCGCGGCCGCAAGGTGCTCGACCAGCCGCTCAGCGAGATCACCGCCGCCGGCGAGCGGCTCGAGGACGTGTTCGTGCGCGCGACGCTGCGCGAGGACACGCCGGCCGCGGGCGAGGTGCCCGCGCCCGAGGCCGCGCCGTGAAACACGTGAGCACGATCGCGGGGCGCGAGCTGCGCTCCTACTTCGTGTCGCCGGTCGCCTACGCGGTGCTCGCGCTCTTCGCCGTGATCGGCGGCTTCCTGTTCCTGGCGAGCGTGCTCGCCTTCGACGCGCAGATCAGCGAGGCCCAGCAGTATCAGGCCTGGGACTTCCTGCAGACGGTGAACCTGAACGACCACGTGATCACGCCCTTCTTCGAGATCATGTGGATCGTGGTGCTGCTGCTCGTGCCGGGCCTCACCATGGGCGTGTTCGCGGCGGAGAAGGCCAACGGCACGGAGGAGCTGCTGCTCACCAGCCCGCTCACGATCTGGGATCTCGTGCTCGGGAAATTTTTCGCCGCGGTCGCGATGGTGAGCGTCCTGGTCGTGATGCTCAGCGCCTTCGCGGGCATCCTGTTCTGGTACGGAGACCCGAACCCCGAGCTGCTGCGCACCGGCGCCGGCCTGCTCGCCATGTGGCTGATCGGCGTGCACTACGCCGCGGTCGGCTGCTTCACCTCGTCGCTCACGAGGAGCCAGCTGATCGCGTTCTTCTTGGCGGTGGTGCTCCTGCTCTTCCTGTGGCTGGTGGGCGCGGTCGCCCAATTCGGGGCCTTCCAGCAGACCTTCGGCGTCGAGTCGGGCCTCGGGCAGGTGCTCAGCTGGCTCTCGTCCTCGGACCATCTGGAGAACCTGCTGAAGGGCATCGTGGACACGCGCGACCTCGTCTACTTCGTCGCGGTGACCGCCGTCTTCCTGATCCTCACCAAGGCGGCGGTCGAATCGGTGAGGTGGCGCTGAGCATGCGACCCTGGGCGAGTCTGGTCGGTTGGCTCGGCGCCGTGGCGCTCGGCTTCGCGGCGATCTCGTTCTTGATCCAGCTCGCCTCGGGCAACACCAGCTACGAGGTGATCTTCACACTCGGCAACTTCGCGGTCGGCCTCATCCTGGTGGCGATCGCCGGGATCACGAACCTGCGCGCGCTGCGCGAGCGAGCCCGCTCCGGCGAGGCGCGCCGCGTGGGCAAGTACGGCACCAGCGCGCTGCTCGGGACGCTGCTCCAGCTCGCCCTGCTCGGAATCGCGGCGGCGCTGTTCTCGGTGCCCCAGACGACCTCGCCCGCCCGGCAGCACCGCTGGGACTGGACGGAGGCGAAGAGCCACTCGCTGAGCCCGCAGAGCAAGGAGGTGCTTCTGGGGCTCAAGGACACGCTGCACGTCACCGGCCTCTACGCGCAGTCCGCTGCCGCGCCGGCCAAGGATCTGGTCGAGCGCTACCGGCTGGAGGCGCCGGACAAGCTCGCGGTGGAGTTCATCGATCCCCAGGCGCAGCCCGGCCGCTTGCGCGGGCTGAATGTCCAGAGCGAGCGGCTCGCGGGCGGGCTCCTGCACTTGAAGCTCGGCCAGGAGTCGACGGAGGTGAGCGATCTCAGCGAGGAGGCCTTCACCAACGCGATCGTGAAGCTCACGCGCCGGGAGAAGAAGAAGGTCTACCTGCTGCTCGGCCACAACGAGCGCCCGATCGAGGGCGAGGGCGCGAAGGACGTGGGCGGGTTCCAGTTCGCGCTCGATGCGCTGAAGAACGAGAGCTACGAGACCTCGGGGCTCTTGCTGGCCGCAAACGCCGACGTGCCGGCCGACGCCCAGGCCGTGATCCTCGCGGGCCCGACGCGTCCCTACCACGAGGCGGAGCACGCGGCGCTCGGGCGCTACTTGGCGCGCGGCGGGTCGCTGCTCGTGCTGCTCGACCCGCGCGCGAAGACCGATCTCTACGACGACCTCGCGAAGTGGGGAGTAGAGCTCGGCGACGACGTGATCGTGGACCAGCTCCAGGGCCTGGCGGGTCGACCGACGACGCCTTTCGTCAGCGACTTCGCGGATCATCCGATCAGCAAGGCGCTGCGCGGCGAGGCAGTGCTGCTGCACACCGCGCGCAGCGTGAAGCCGGTCGCCGGCGGCCCGGGCAGCTTCACCGAGCTCGCCCACACCGGCCCCGCTTCGTGGGGCGAGACGGACTTCGCGCGCCTCGAGTCCACCGGCGAGGTGGAGCCCGACGGCGCCGACCCGCGCGGACCCGTCTCGGTGGCCGTCGCCGGCGAGGTGAAGCTCGGCGAGGGCAAGACGGCCAAGCCCGGCCGCCTGGTCGTGATCGGCGACTCGGACTTCGCCACCAATCAGCTGATCAACGAGTTCAGCAACCGCGATCTCCTGCTCAACTCGGTGAACTGGCTGATGGGCGACGTCGACGCCATCACGATCCGACCGGGCCAGCCGCGCGCCTCGCGCCTGCAGCTCACGGCCGAGCAGTTCGTGCGCCTGCGCTTCCTCTCGCTGTTCGTGCTGCCGGAGGCGATCGCGGCGCTCGGCGTGGTGGCTTGGTGGCGGCGCCGGCGCGCCCCTGGGCGCTGAGTCGCGCCGTGCGCCCGCGCAACACGCTCCTCCTGCTCGTCGCCGTCGCGCTCGCGTCCTTCGTGTTCTGGTACCTCGAGCTGCGCGAGGGCGCGCAGCCGGCCGAGGGCGCGAAGGAGCAGCACGTCTTCGCCGGGCTCGAGGCGAAGGACATCGCCTGGGTCGAGATCGAGCAAGGCGACGGCTCGCGGGCCCGCATCGAGCGGGCGGGGGAGGAGTGGCGGCTGGCCCAGCCTGCGGCCGCGGCGGCCGATCGCTTCCAGGCGGACGCGGTGGCCTCGGCCCTCGTCGACCTCGCGAGCGAAACGGTCTACGACAGCGCCGCCAGCGATCCCGGGCAGCGCCCCGAGCCGCTCGAGAGCTACGGCCTTTCGCGCACGCCGCGCGTGCGCTTCGCCGCCGCGGGCAAGCCCTACGCGCTGCGCATCGGCGACCCGAGCCCGGTGTCCGGTAACACCTACGTGGCCGACGCGGACGCGAAGCGCGTCTTCGCGGCGCCCAGCTGGCGCGTGAACGCGATCACCAAGACCGCGCAGGAGCTGCGCGAGGCGCGCCTCGCGATCTTCGAGCGCGACAACCTCGAGAAGCTCAGCCTCGACTGGGCCGGCGGAGCGGCCACGCTCGCGAAGGGGGACAAGGGCTGGCGCGTGGTCGCGCCGCTCGACGATGCCGCCGACGATGCCACCGTGCAGTCGCTGATCTCGGACCTCCAGGGTCTGCGCGCCGAGGCCTTCCTCGACGCGCCTCCGCCCGACGCGGAGCTCGGCCTCGACGCGCCCGCCTATCGAGCCCAGCTCTGGCTGAGGCGGCGCGGCGGCCCCGCTCGAGATCCGGCTCGGCAAGAAGCGCGAGAGCGGCCGCCTGGCTGCACGCGGACCGGCGGGGGTCGTGGAGGTCGCGGCGTCCCAGCTCGAGCGGCTGCCCCACGCGGTGGTGGCGCTCCGCGACAAGCGACTCGCAGAGTTCGCGAGCCTCGACGCCAAGCGGTTCGAGATCGCCTTCGTCGCCGCGAACGGCGAACGCCTCTCTGTGAAGGGGACGCACACCGACGCGGGCTGGACTGCGGAGCCCCCGCTCGCGCAGGGCATGGCGAGTGCACTCGTGGCCGAGCTCGCGATGCTCGAGGGCACGGGCATCGCCGCCGATGCGGTCGGGAAGCGCCGAGCGCGTCGCTCTCGGCCTCGAGCCGCCGCGCGTCGTCCTGCGGGTCTTCGGCGAGAAGGACAAGCTCCTCGCCGACCTTCGGATCGGCATCGCGCGCGAAGGGCAGGGCGTGGCCGCCCAGCGCGCCGATCGCGGGATCGTCTATTGGATCAACCCGTCGCTGGGCGATCAAATCCCGCTCGACCTCGCCACCTTCAAGGCGAAGTTCGCCGCTCCGAAGCCCGCGCCGCCCGCCGCGAAGCCGCCGGCCTAGGCCCAGCCAGTCAGCTCCCGAACAGTCCGCTGGCCGCGCCCTCGAGCGCGCCTCGCAGGCGTGCGAGGCCGTCGGATTGCAGGCGCGCGCGCACGACGTGCTCGCGGCCGGCGCGCACGTAGCGCTCGCCCTTGCCGTCGACGGTGCGGTAGCCGACGCCGAAGCCCTCGCGGCCGTGATACTCGGCGTCGGTGGGGTTCTGGCTCGGTGTCGCGATCACCTCCTCGAGCAGGCGGATCGCCTGGAGCAGCGGCTCCACCTCCTGGAGCTCCAGGAAGTGGCTGGCCTCGGCGTCCGAGAGGCCGACGCCGAGCACGTCGACGCGAACGCCCAGCAGGCGCCGCTCCTCGTAGCCCGGCTCGAAGACCGAGAGGCCCTGGATCACGAGCGAGCCCCCGCCCTCGAGCGGGAGCGGCGCCAGGGGCGCGCGACGCACCACGACGAGCTTGCCGGGGTCCTCGAGCAGGGCGCGCAGCGGGCTCGGCGCGCGCACGGGCGCGAGCGGGGGTGCGCCCTGGGCGTGCGCTGCGCCCGCTCCTGCGGCGAGGACCAGCGCCCTGAGCCAGGCGCGCCGGGGCCTCCAAGCCACTCTCACGCGCGCACCTCCGCCAGCACCGCGAGCATCGCCTCGTGCACGGCGCCGTTGCTCGCGAGGATCGCACGGCCCGAGCGGTGGTCGCCGCCCCCGCGCGTGTCGCGTGACGCGCCCGCCGGCCTCGCACACGATCAGGCTCCCGGCGGCCACGTCCCAGGGCGAGAGCTTGAACTCCCAGTAGGCCTCGAAGCGTCCCCGCGCCACGTAGCAGAGGTCGAGGGACGCGCTGCCGTCGCGGCGCACCTCGCGCGCGCGCTTGAGCAGCGCGCGGAACTCGCGGGTGTTGTCGTCGTCGACCAGCGCCTTGTCGTAGGAGAAGCCGGTCGCCACGAGCGAGCGCGCGAGCTCGCTCTCGCGCGAGACGCGCATGGGGCGGCCGTTGCGGAAGGCGCCGCCCCCCACCAGCGCGTGGAAGAGCTCGTCGAGCAAGGGGTCGTAGACGACGCCCAGCGCGGGCGCGCCCTCGCGCTCGACGCCGATCGAGACGGCGAAGCGCGGGTAGCCGTGGGCGTAGTTCGTGGTCCCGTCGAGGGGATCGATCACCCAGCGGTAGGTCGCTCCGGCGCGCGCGCGCTCGCCGCCCTCCTCGGCCAGCACCGCGTCGCGCGGACGCTCGCGCTCGAGCGCGCGCAGCAGGTGCGCCTCGCAGGCGCGGTCGATCTCCGTCACGAGATCGCTGTGCTGGCTCTTCGTGTCGATCTCGTGGTCCGCCTCGTAGCCGGCGCGCTGGAGCGCGCCGGCCTCGCGCGCGAGTCTCATCGCGAGCGCCAGCAGGTCCTCGAGCTCACGCGCCGCGCTCACGCCGGGATCCGGAAGAGAGCGCGCGCGTTCGCCGCGGTGGCCGCCGCGACGACCTCGGGCGCGACGCCTCGTGCCTGCGCGAGCGCCTCGCCCACGCGCGCCACGTGGACCGGCTCGTTGCGCCGGCCGCGCAGGCCCTCGGGCGCGAGCAGAGGTGCGTCGGTCTCCACGAGCAGGCGCTCGAGGGGAAGCGCCGCCGCCACCGCGCGCAAGCCGCGGTCGCGCTTGAAGGTCAGAATGCCCGAGAACGAGAGGTAGAGATTCTGCTCGAGTGCCCGGCGCGCGAAGGCGAGGTCGTGCGTGTAGCAGTGCAGCACGCCCTCCACCTCGCCGCGGCCCTCGGCGCTCCAGATGTCGAGCAGCTCCCGGTAGGCGTCGTCGCCGCGGTCCCGCACGTGGATCGAGACCGGCAAGCGGAGCTCGCGCGCGAG
Source organism: uncultured delta proteobacterium (assembly GCA_963716275.1). Taxonomy (GTDB): domain Bacteria; phylum Myxococcota_A; class UBA9160; order UBA9160; family UBA6930; genus VGRF01. Next base: position 16,122 of record CAVQTC010000015.1, read on the forward strand.
CGCCACGTGCCAGGCGAAGGCCTCGCGCTGCGCCGCGCGCGGCGAGTGCTCGTACCAGTAGTCGAGCCCGCACTCGCCGACCGCGACCACGCGCGGCGCGCGCAGCCATTCCCGCAGCGCCGCCTTGCCGGCGTCGTCGAGCTGGGCGGCGTCGTGCGGGTGCACACCGACGGTGGCGTACACGCGCGGGTCGCGCGCGGCGAGCTCCACCGCGCGGGCGTTCGCGGCGACGCCGTAGCCCGCGCCGATCGCGATCAGCGTCTCGATGCCCGCGGCCGAGGCCCGCTCGATCACCTCGGCTCGGTCGCTCGCGAACTCGTCGGCCGTGACGTGGCAGTGGGAGTCGATCCACATCACTCGGCCGCGGGCGGCGCGAGGCGCGGGAAGAGCGGCGTTCCCTTCGTGGGTCCGGGTTCCGGGCTCGATCGCGCGGCGGCGGTCCTCCCAACTCGTCTGCGACGCCACGCCCAGGCGCCGCTCGATCTCCGCCGCGGTGCCGGGCAGGAACGGCCCGAGGAGCAGCGCCAGCTGGCGCAGCGACTCGCACGCCCAGTAGAGGCAGGTGCGCACGGCGACCTCGCCGCCCTCCGCCTTGGCGGCCTTCCAGGGCGCGTGCCCGTCCACGTAGCGATTCACCGCGCCCGAGAACTCGACGATCGCCGCCAGGGCATCGTGGAAACGCAAACTCTCCATCGCCTCTTCGACGTTGACCGCGGCAACGGCGAACGCCTCGTGCCTCGTTTCCTCGGCCTGTCCAGCTGCGCCGGGCTCAGGCACTTGGGATGCGCAGTGCTTCTCCACCAGGTTCAGCGTGCGCGAGAGCAGGTTCCCGAGGTTGTTGGCCAGGTCCGCGTTCACGCGCTCGACCAGCGCCGCCTCGCTGAAGTTGGCGTCGTTGCCGAAGCTCATCTCGCGCAACAGGAAGTAGCGGGCCTGCTCGAAGCCGTAGCGATCGCGCAGGAGCCGTGGCGAGATCATGTTGCCGAGGCTCTTCGAGACCTTGCGCGCGTCCACGTTCCAGTAGCCGTGCACGTTCAGATGGCGTGGCAAGGGCAGCTCCATCGCCTTCAGCATGATCGGCCAGAAGATCGCGTGCGGCTTCAGGATGTCCTTGGCGATCAGGTGCTCGGCGGAGGCCCAACGGCGCTGGAACTCGGGGCTCTGCTCGCTGGGGACCGCGTGCCGTCGTAGCCCGCCCCCGTGAGATAGGCGATCAGCGCGTCGAACCAGACGTAGCAGACGTGGCTCGCGTCGAAGGGGAGCTCCACTCCCCAGTCGAGGCGGGACTTGGGGCGCGAGATCGAGAGGTCGCCCAGGCCCGCCTCGTCGCGCAGCAGGCCCAGCGCTTCGTTGCGGTAGCGCGCCGGGCGGATGAAGTCGGGGTTGCGCTCGATCGTCTCGCGCAGCCAGCCAAACTCCCGGCTCATCGTGAAGAAGTAGTTCGTCTCGTTGCGGCGCTCGGGCACGCGCTCGTGGTCGGGACACTTGCCGTCCACCAGGTCGCGCGGCGCCAGGAAGCGCTCGCAGCCGACGCAGTAGTCGCCTGCGTAGGAGCGCAGCTCCACCCAGCCGGCGTCGTACACGCGCTGCAAGAGCGCGCGCACGTTGCGCACGTGGGCGGGGCTGGTGGTGCGCACGAAAGCGCTCGGCGCGATGCCGAGCTCCCGCCAGGTGGCCTGGAAGCTCGCGGCGATGCGGTCGACCAGCTGGCGTGGCGTCTCGCCCTGCTTGGCCGCCACCTCCACCATCTTCTCGCCGTGCTCGTCGGTGCCCGAGACCGAGAAGGCCTCGCGGCCGTGCAGGCGGTGCCAGCGCACGAGCGTGTCGGCCAGGATCGTGGTGAAGGTGTGCCCGATGTGGGGCTCGCCGTTCACGTAATAGATTGGCGTCGTGACGTAGTAGGCGTCGCTCATGCGAGCGCCTCGCGCAGCGAGAGCAGCGCGCGCTCGGCCACCATCTGCGGGTTGGCGTTGCGCTGGGCCAGGGACTTGCGGCAATCGGCGAGGGTCGAGAACGCCGCCAGCGCGGCGTCGAGGTCCGGCGCGTCCCCGCCCGCGATGCGCTCGTGGAGCCAGGCGGAGCCGACGCGCAGCAGCTCGGCGGCGTCGACCGCGGCGATCGCGCGCGGGCCGCGGAACTCCTCGGCCCAATCGAGCAGCTCCGGGAGCGAGAGGCGGCCGGCGTCCGCCAGGCGCTGGGCCAGGGCGCGCACCGGCTCGGGAGCCTCCGCGCTGGTCGGCGCCGGCGGGCGCTCGAGCGGGAAGTCGATGCGCTGGCAGCGCGAGCGGACCGTGGCGAGCAGGCCCGCCGGGCTCGCGCACACCAGCACGAAGGTCGTGCGCGGAGGCGGCTCCTCGATGGTGCGCAGCAGCGCGCTCTGGGCCTGCTGATTCAACCACTCGGCGTCGGCCACCACGGCCACGCGCCGCCCGCCCTCGCTGCCCTTCAGCCGGAACCGATCCTGGAGGGCGCGCACCTGCCCGATGCGCACGCGCGTCTCGTCCACTCCGCGCTCGATCCAGGTGAGGTCCGGGTGCTCGCCCACGTGGCGGAGCAGCGGCCCCTTCTTGCCTTCGCCGTCCAGGGGGATCGGCTCGCCTGCGCGGGAGCGCCGGCAGGCGCTGCACGCCTCGCAGGGCAGCTCGCCGGCGGGGTCCCCGCTGCACGCCAGCACGCGCGCGAACCAGTGCGCGGCGACCCGCGGCGCCTCGCCCGCGCCCGCGAACAGATACGCGCCATGCACGCGATTCGCGCGCACGCTCGCCAGGAGCCTCTCCCGGGCGGTCGTCATCGGGCGCAGTCTATGGGCTCCCGGCCCGATGGCCACGCCACCCGCGGGCTCAAGTTCGGCGGCGGCGCGCCCGATCAACGCGTCCACGGGAGGGGAGCGCATGGCCTTCGGACGGCGATCGAGCGCGGACGGGGAGCAGGTTCAATCGGTGAGCGAGCCGGGCGGGCTGACCGCGTTCATCGACCAGGGCTCGTCCTTCGAGGGCAAGCTCTCGTTCAAGGACACGGTGCGCATCGACGGCCACTTCTCGGGCCAGATCACCAGCGAGAACACGCTGGTGGTGGGCGAGAGCGGCGTGATCGAGGCGAACGTGCGCTCCCAGGTCGTGATCGTGAGCGGCACCGTCGCCGGCGACATCGTCGCGATCAGCCGGGTCGTGCTGCACAAGACCGGCCGCATCGACGGCAACGTGCAGACGCCGAGCCTGGTGATGGAAGACGGCGCCCTCCTGAACGGGGAGCTGCGCATGGGCGACAAGAAGTCCAGCGCGTCCTCGTCCTACTCGTCCGAGGGCAGCGAGAGCTGAGCCCGGGCTCACGCCTCGAATAGCCAACGGCGCTGGCCGAGGGTCACGAGCAGACCGTCCAGCGTGCGCTGCACGGCGAGGGCCGGCTGCGCCACGCGCCGCTCGGGCCGGAACATCGCCGGGGCCGGCGAGAGCGTCCCGATCGCCGAGCCGCCCGGCGTGAGCTCGAGGTGCGCCTCGGCGTCGCAGCGCGGGCAGTGGGCGCGCAGGCAGCCCGCCGGTGCGAGCCGCGCGTGCGCCCGGTCGAGCCAGCTGGCGAGATCGCTCGCGCCGCCGCAGCGCGGGCAGGGCAGGGTGTCGCTCACGGGCCGGCGAGCCGGTAGACGCGGTCCCCGGGTCGCACGCGCGCCTCGACGCGCACGCCGACCACGCCCGCCTGTGCGCTCTGCACGCGCTTGCCCTCGGACTCGAGCGAGGCCACCACCTGGAGGAAATCGCTGGTCGCCCCACGCACGTGGATCCAGTCCCCGCACGCGAGGGGCGCCTCGAGCAGGAGCAGCGCCGCGCCCGCGCGCGCGAAGTAGTGGGTGACGCGCCCGATCGGGACGGGCTCGCAGGCGGCGAGGCGTATGGGCGCCGGTGTGGCCGGGCGCGCGCGCGCAGGGGTGCGCCGCTTGCTCGGCGCGGCGCGTGCACGCGTGCGCGCAGGCGCGGCCGGCTTGGCGGTCTTGCGCGCGACTCTCCGCTTCGGCCGCTTCTTGCGTGCCGCCATGGCGCCCCCCGGCGCATTCTATCGGGGAGAGCCTCGGCCTCTAGGGGGACTCGGTGCTCAGCCCGCGTCCCGAGCCGCGGGGACGGCGACCACGGCCGTCACGTCGGGCACCTCGCGCCGCAGGGTGGGCTCGATCGCGTGGTGAAGGGTCGCGGCCTGCGCCGGGCAGCTCGCGCACGCGCCCTGCAGCTCGACGCGCACCGTCCCGCCCTCGGACACGTCCACGAGCTCGATGTTGCCGCCGTCGACCAGCAGCGCAGGCCGCAGCCGGTCGATGGCCAGCTCGACCTTGTCGCGCAGCTGCCGGAGGACCTCGAGGGTCATGCGGGTCGGTTCGGCGCATTCGCTCGGGGGCTTGAGCGCTCGCCGCGCGCCCCTCGCCTGGGTAGCCTCCCCGCGATGCGAGTCAGCGTCCGTCTGTTCGGCTCTCTGCGCGAGGCGACCGGCGCGAAGGAGCTCTCCGTCGCGTTGCCGGACGGATCCAGCGCGGCGGACCTCTTTGCGCTTCTGGCGGAGGAGCAGCCCGCCTTTCGGCAGCTCGGCGCGCGGCTGCGCGTGGCGGTGAACCAGGAGATCGCGCCGTTCACGCGCGGGCTCTCGGACGGCGACGAGGTCGCCTTCCTGCCGCCCGTCTCGGGCGGGAGCGAGCCGCGCCGCTGCACGATCTCGGACCAGCCTCTCGATGCCGGCGCGGTGGTCGCGCGCGTGCTCGGGCCCGACGCCGGCGGCATCGTGACCTTCGTGGGCACGGTGCGCGAGGCGTCGCGCGGCCAGTCCATCCGCCATCTCGAGTACGAGGCCTACCCCGAGATGGCCGAGCGCGAGATGGAGAAGATCTGCGCGGAGGCGGCCGAGCGCTGGCCGGGCGCGCGCGTCGCGGTCGCGCATCGCGTGGGCCACCTGGAGATCGGCGCGATCGCCGTGGTCGTGGCGGCGGCGGCGCCCCACCGCGCCGAGGCCTTCGCCGCCTGCCGCTACACGATCGACACGCTGAAGCAGCGCGTCCCGATCTGGAAGAAGGAGTTCGCCGCGAGCGGCGACACCTGGGTCGAGGAGCACGCCTGAGCCAGCCCTCTCCGGCGGTGAAGCAGCACCACGGGAGCGCCCCGCGCCGTGTCGGCTGCGCAGTCGTGACGGTGAGCGATACGCGCACGCCGGCGACCGACAGCGGGCGGCGATCTCCTGGTGGAGCTCCTCGCGGGAGCCGGCCACCCGGTCGTCTCGCGCGAGATCGTGCGCGACGAGGTCGCCGCGATCCGCGCGGCCGCGGAGAGAGCGCTTGCGCTCGAGACGTGCGGCTGCGTGCTCTTCACGGGGGGCACGGGGACTTCGCCGCGCGACGTCACGCCCGAAGCCCTGCGCCCGCTGCTCGAGCGCGAGCTGCCGGGCTTCGGCGAGCTCTTCCGCATGCTCTCCTTCCACGAGATCGGGCCCGCGGCGCTGCTCTCGCGCGCCTTCGCGGGCTCGCGCGCCGGCAAGATCGTGTTCGGTCTGCCCGGCTCGCCGGCGGCGATCCGACTCGCGCTCGAGAGACTCGCGCTGCCCGAGCTCGGCCACCTGGTGGGCGAGGCGACCAAGGGGCCGCGGCCCAGCGGCTGATCAAGCGCTCCCCTCGCTGCGTCGATGAGGGCGCATGCAGAAGCGCGAGCTGTGGATCGCCCTCGCGATCTTCGGGGCGGCCTTCTTCCTGGTGCCCGCCGAGATCCGCGTCTGGGTGGACCAGCACGGCGTGACGCACGCCTCGAACGACCCCTCGCGCACGCCGCGCGGGGCGGTCGGCCCGGACCGCGTGCGCGAGCTCTGGGGCGACGAGGTGCTCGGCGAGCCGCTGCGCCCCGAGCCCGGCGCCACGAGCTCGGAGGAGGATCGCGTGCTGCGCTCGCTGCGCGACGCGGTCACCGATCTGCAGCGCGGCGACACCGCCGTCGCGGTGGCGCGCCTCGAGGACGTCCTGCGTCTGGACCCGAACCGGCCCGAGGCGCACTTCCATCTGGCCATGCTCGAGGGGCGGCGCGGGCACCTCGACGCAGCCGAGGCCCACCTGCGCGCGTTCCTGTCCGCCGCGGGCGAGGGATTCGACGACTGGCGCGCCTCCGCCCAGCGCCGGCTCGATCAGCTCGAGGACGAGCGGCGCCTGATGACGACGCCGGCCGCGAAGGAGCTCCGGCTCGTCGCGCTCGCACACCCGGCCTTCGCGATCCAGGCGGATTCGGCGCTGCTCGAAGCGGGCGGCGCCGACTTCGCGAGCACGGTCGGCGGCATGCTCGACGACGCGCGGGCCACGCTGGCCGCGGCGCTCGGCGGCGCGGTGCCCGCGGAGCCCCTCGGCGTCGTCCTCTACGGCAAGGCGAACTACCTGCAGGCAAACGCGCAGCGCTTCTCCTTCCAGACGGTCGGCTTCTTCGACGGGCGCATCCACGTGATCTCGGCCGCGCACCCCGGCGGCGAGCTGCGCGGGCTGCTCGTCCACGAGTACACCCACGCGCTCTTCCACGAGCGCACCGGCGGAGATCGACCCTACTGGCTCAACGAAGGGCTCGCGGAGCTCTTCGAGCGCAGCGCGCTCCAGCGCGCGCCCCTCTCGCGCACAGAGGCCGCCCAGCTGCGCGGCGCGCTCGGCTCGGGCAGCTGGATTCCCCTGCGCCGCCTCGCGCCGAGCTTCACGGGGCTGAGCGACCTCGAGGCGCGGCTCGCCTACGCCGAGTCGGCCGCGGCCGCCGACTGGCTCGTGCGCCACAGTGAGGCCTCGGCGCGCGCGCGCCTGCTCGAGCGGATCGGCGCCGGCGTGGACTTCGACACGGCGCTGCGCGAGGCCGTGAGAGTCGACGCCGCGGGTCTCGAGGCGGCTCTCCAGCGCGAGCTCGACGCGAGCTCCGTCGCAGGCATCTACTAGGAGCCTGGCTAGCGAACGTCCTCGGTGGCGCGGCCGTTCGCCTCGTCGAGCAGCCGCATCGCCTCGAGGATCACTTCGGTGACGGTCGCGCTGACGGTCTCCTCGGGGGCCGGGCTCCCGGGCGTGAACTCGAAGCGGCCGCTCTCCGTCTGCGCGATCGCGAGCGCCGCGTCGAGCGCGCGCGCCTTGGCGGCCTCCGCGTGCACGATGCGGCCCCCGCGCAGCCACAGGCTCGCCTCGCCGTCCGTCCCCTCGACGACGAGGCAGCCGCTCTGGTCGCCCATCTCGAGCACCTGGAGCACGGCGAAGACGGGAATCTTGGCGAGGTTGCCCTTGAGCGCCGCGCCCACCGGGACCGGCGCCGGGGCTAGCGCGATCACCGTCTGGTCGCCGGGCGCGTGCGGGGCCACCTCGGCGAGGTCGGCGCTCACCCGGCAGAACGTGACGCTCGCGCCCCCGATCTCGATCCGGTCGCCGGGCTCGAGCGCGCGGTCGCCCGCGATCTTGGCGCCGTTCACGAGCGTGCCGTTCGTGCTGCCGAGGTCGCGCACCACCACGGCGCCGTCCCGCCAGCACACGATGGCGTGGCGGCGCGAGGCCTGGGCCGAGGGCAGCCGCAGGTCGCAGTCCGCGCCGCGCCCGAGCACCACCTCGCGCCCCGGATCCACGCGCAGGGGCGGGTGGGGCGGCAGGAACAGCAGCGACGCCTCGCTGGCCATGCGCGGCGTTTCGGCGCGCGCGACGGCGCGCTTGAACGCCCGGACGGGCCCTAACGCCCCTCCACCCGCACCGAGTCGCCGATCGCGAGGGCGAAGCGCCGGGCGCTATCGGCGGGGAGCTCGAGCACCCACTCGCAAGGCCCGGGGGAGCTGTAGATCGGGAGCCCCTGACCCGGCGTCGGCCGCTTCGCGCCGGCGACCCAGCCGATCAGCTTGCCGTCGCGGATCCACAGGATGTCGATGTCGAACAGCATGTCCTTCATCCAGAAGCGCTGGATGACCGGCGCCTCGAAGAGGAAGAGCATTCCCTCGAGCTCGCCGAGCGGCGCGTGGCCCGACAGACCGCGCGCGCGCGCCTCGGGGGTTTCGACGACCTCCACGCTGAAGCGCACGCGCTCGTCGACCACGACCTCCGGCCGGCGCGGCCCTGCGGCCTGGGAAGCGCCGCAGGCGAGCAACAGCAGCGCGATCGCCAAGAGCTTGCGCGCCCTCATCGGACGCGGAACTCCGCGAGGCCCTCGCAAGGCTCCTCCACCACGCGCAGCCGCGTCACGTGGGCGAAGCGCGGCCCGCCGCGGCAGAAGACCACCAGCGCCTCGACCGCGCCCGGGGCGCCCTCGAAGACAGCCTCGACGCTGCCGTCGGGCAGATTGCGCACGAAGCCCGCGAGCCCGTGCGCGCGCGCCTCGCGCTGAGTCGTTGCCCGGAAGGCGACGCCCTGCACGCGGCCCTCCGCGATCACCCGCCGGCGGACGCGCTCGTCGGCCACGCTACTCCTCGCCCGGCGCGTAGTAGTCGAAGTCCACCACCTTCTCGCGCAGGTAGTCGCGCAGCTGGCTCACCAGATCGCGCTCGATCTGGCGAATGCGCTCGCGCGTGAGCCCCATCTCGTCGCCGAGCTCCTGGAGCGTGAGCGGCTCGTCGGCCAGCACGCGCGCCTCCATGATGCGCCGCTCGCGCGCGCCGAGCCCCTCGCTGAACGCCTTCGCGTGCGTGAGGAAGCTGCGCCGCAGATCCTCGTCGGCGACCTGCTGCTCCACGTTCGGCCCCGGCGCGGCGATCAGGTCGCCAAAGCGGCTGCTGTCCTCGTCGTGCCCGATCGGCGCATCCAGCGACAGATCGCTCCCGGACAGGCGCTGCTCCATCTCGACCACGTCGCCCTCGTCCACGTCGAGCCGCTCCGCGAGCAACGCGGGCGTAGCCTGGAAGCCCTGCCGCTCGAGCTCGCGCTTCTCCTTGTTCAGGCGGAAGAAGAGCTTGCGCTGCGCGCGCGTGTTCCCGATCCGCACCAGCCGGATGTTGTCGATCAGGTACTTCAGGATGTAGGCGCGGATCCAGAACGCCGCGTAGGAGGAGAGCTTCGTTCCCTGATACGGATCGAAGCGCTGCACTGCCTGGAGCAGCCCCAGATTGCCCTCCTGGATCAGGTCGAGGGTCTGCGTCCACGCACGCCGGTACTCCATCGCGATCTTCACGACCAGGCGCAGATTCGAGAGTACGAGGCGCCGCCCGGCTTCGGGGTCGCGGGAGCTCTGCCAGCGCAGGGCGAGCTCGTGCTCCTCCTCGCGCGAGATCGGCGGATGCTCGCGCAGCTGCGCGAGGTAGCGGCTGAGCGAGTCGGCGCGCTCGAGGCCGCGCTCCGCGGCGGGGACGGGCAGCGCCCCGGGGCTCGGGGTCGGCAGGACCTCGGGCTCGCGCGAGGCGTCGCTTGCCATCGAAGCAAGCTAGCGCGTTGTGCTCCCCTGATTGGGTCTGGCACGCGCCGTGCTCAAAGACCCGGCGTGTCGAGCTTCGCTCCGCCCTTCTGCCCAAACCCGCTCTGCGCTTTCCACACGAATCCGCGGGGTTGGCGCTTCCGCAAGATCGGCTTCTACCTCCGCCAGGCCCATCCCCAGCGCATCCAGCGCTACCGCTGTTCACGGTGCCGCCGCTCGTTCAGTTCACAGACCTTCTCCACCACCTACTGGCTGCGTCGCCCCGAGCTCCCGCGCGCTCTTCTTCGGTCGGCTGATCGCCTGCTCGGGCTACCGCCAGATCGCCCGGGACCTGGGCATCTCGCCCACCACGGTCCTCCGCCAGACCGAGCGCCTGGGTCGCCACTGCCTCTTCTTCCACGAACGACTCCGCCCGAAGGCAGGGCCCCAGGAAGCCGCTCGTCGTCGATGGCTTCGAGACCTTCGAGTACAGCCAGTACACGCCCGTGCACTTCAACACCGCCGTCGGCGCGAACTCGCACTACGTCTACGGCTTCACCGACAGCGAGCTGCGCCGCAAGGGCCGCATGACCGCGCTGCAGCGTTCCCGGCGCGAGGAGCTCGAAGCCCAGTTCGGCCGCCCCGACCCCCGCTCGATCGAGCGCGAGATGGCGGCTCTGGTCGCACTCGTTGCGCCAGGCGATACCCCGCTCACGATCCGCTCCGACGAGCACCCGGCCTACCCGCGCGCCTTTGCCTCGCTTAGCGGACCGGCCCCTCACCCGCCTCACCACCCACTCCAAGGTCGCTCGCACGCCCCAGAACCCGCTGTTCCCGGTCAACCTGCTGGACCTGCTGATCCGCCACTCGAGCGCCAACCACAAGCGCGAGACGATCGCGTTCTCGCAAGCGCCGCCAGAGCGCGGTCGAGCGGCTGTTCGTGCTGATCGTGTGGCGCAACTACCTGAAGCCGTTCTCGGAGCGACGGCGCGACGCGACGCCGGCGCAGCGGCTGGGGCTTGCTCAGGCGCAAGCTCACCGTGGAGGACGTGCTCCGCGAGCGGCTGTTCCCAAAGCGCGTCGGACTCCCCGAACGCTGGGTGCCCTACTACTGGCGCCTCACCCCGACCCGCCGCATCCCGAACGGACGCATCCACGACCGCAAGTACGCGGCCTGAACGGGGAGGGGCCGCCCGGAGCGCAGCCCTTCGCCTCCCTCGAGACCCAATCAGGGGAGCACGACCTACTTCTTCAGAGTCCGGATGAATGCGATCAGGTCGTCGATCTCGGTCGGAGCCAGGTGGCCCCACGGCGCCATCGCGGGGTTACCCCCAAACGCGCCAGCGCCCTTCGTGATCACCAGGTGGAGATCCGCGTCCGTGCCCGGCTTTCCGTCCTTGTCGGCGTCGAACTTGAAGTCGCCCTTCGTGAAGTCGCGGGGCGGGGGCTTCAGCGCCGCGCCGGCAGGCCCGTCGCCCGTACCACTGTGGCCGTGGCAGGTCCAGCAGGTGCCCTTGCCATCGAAGATCGTCTTGCCCGTCGCCGCATTGCCGGCGAAGGCGCTGGAGGCGAGGCCGCTCGCGAGAGCGATGGCGAGAGTGCCGAGGAACATCCGCTTCATATGTCTTTCGATCTCCTGCCTGATCCTGCTCGGTTCTCGAGTTGGGAGGCATCTGGGGGGCTGCGTGAGGCGCAGCGCGCGCTCGCGCGCTCGCGCGGTGCCGCGTCCCCCGGAGCGCGGCCGCGAAATCGGACGCGCAGGGTAGGAGCTTATTCGAGAGCGTCTAGAGGAATGACGCCCCACTGGGCTCGCCCCCTTGGGGGAGTTCTTCCGCGGGGCGGGCGCTCAGAGCGGTCGCCAGCCCCGCAGGAGCTCCACCAGGGAGCGCACGCCGAAGCCGGTGGCGCCCACCGGCTGGAGGGCCGTGGTCTTCTCGGTATCGGCGACCGGGGCAATGTCGAGGTGCGCCCAAGGGGTCGCGCCCACGAAGTGCGAGAGCATCGCCGCCGCGGTGATCGTGCCGCCGTCGCGGCCGCCGGTCTGCTTCACGTCGGCGATCTGGCCGCGCATGTGCTCGCGGTGCACGTCCCAGAGCGGGAGCTGCCAGTAGCGCTCGCCGCTTCGCTCGCCGGCGTCGCGCACGCGGTCGACGAGGCGCTGGTCGGTGCCGAGCACCGCCGCCGCCCAGGTGCCGAGCGCGACGGCGCACGCGCCGGTGAGGGTCGCGAGGTCGACGAGGGCGTCGGGCTCGTAGGTGGTGCGCGCGTGGTGGAGCACGTCGGCCAGCACGAGGCGGCCCTCGGCGTCGGTGTTCGCGATGGCGATGGTCTGGCCCGAGAGCGTGGTCACGATGTCGTCGGGCCGGTAGGCGGTGCCGCTCGGCATGTTCTCGACGGCGCCGATCAGGCCGACCACGTGGAGCGGCAGGTCGAGCAGGGCGGCGGCGCGCAGCGCGCCGATCACGGCTGCGCCGCCCGACATGTCGTGCTTCATCTTCTCCATGCTGGTGGCGGGCTTGAGCGAGAGGCCGCCGGAGTCGAAGCAGACGCCTTTGCCGACCAGGCAGATCGTGGGGCGCCGGCGCGCGCCCTTCTTCGCCGCGCGAGGCGGCGCGTTGTGCTCGAGCACGATCAGGCGCGGCTCGTTCGCGCTGCCCTGGGCCACCGCGAGCATGGCGCCGAAGCCGCGCTTCTCGAGCTCGGCCTTGCCCCACACCGTCGCGCGCAGGCCGACCTCCTTGGCGACGCGCTCGGCCTCGCGCGCGAGCGCGGCGGGCGGCAGCAGGTTCGGCGGCTCGTTCGAGAGAGCGCGCGCCAGGTTCTGGCACTCGCCGATCTGGACGCCGATGCGCGCGGCCGCGCGCGCTGCGCGCGCGTCCGCCGCGCGCTCGACGAGCAGCGCCACGCGCTCCACGGGCTTGCGGTCCTTGCGCGACGCCTGGTAGCGGTCGAAGCGATAGGCGCCGAGCACGGCCCCTTCGGCGAGCGCCTGGAAGGCGGCGGGGGCGCGGACGCGCCGGCTGCTCGGCACCGCGAGGGCGAGCGACTCGGCCTTGCGGCCGAGCGCCTCGCGCACCGCGGCGCCGGCGAGCTCGCGCAGCGCCGCCGTGTCGAGCTTGGCCTCGGCGCCGATCCCCAACAACACGATGCGCTTCGCGGGAGAGCCCGGCGGCGGATAGAGCGTCAGGCTCTCGCCGCGCTTGCCGCGGAAGTCGCCCGCCGCGAGCGCATCGGCGATGCGCCCGCCCGCGCTGGCGTCCAGCGCGGCGAGCCGGCGCGGCAGCGCGCCCGGCGCGGGCTCGCGCTCGGGGAGTGCCAGCGCCAGCAGCTCGACCTCCTGCTTCTCGACCGCACCGCTCTCGACTGAGACCTGCATCACACCTCCTGATGAGCTCGCCCCGAGGGTCCGCGCATCTGGTTGACGCGTCCACCCCCTCTCCTAGAATCGCGCGGCTCGATTCTCCTGGCTGTCGGGAGACGCGCCGGCGTCGATGCTGGGACGGTCTTGGGGGGACGTCTCGCGTGGACTTGAACGTTTTCGACCTGATCTGGCAAGCGTCGAAGCTGGTCCAGATCGTAATTGCGCTGCTCGCGGTGGCCTCCGTGCTGTCGTGGGCGGCGATCGCCTTCAAGTGGCGCGAGCTGGCCGGCGCCGCCCGCGCGAGCGAGACCTTCCTCGCGGTCTACCACCAGGGCTCCTTCGAGGACGCCGAGCGCGCCGCCAAGGAGAACCCCCGGAGCCCCCTCGCGGCGGTGCTCGCGGCCTCGGTCGTCGAGCTGAAGAAGATCGCGCGCTATCGGGCCCGAACGAGCGAGGACGGCCTCGACCCGCATCAGCTGCGCACGGTGCACAAGGCGATCCAGTGGAAGGCCTCCGAGGAGATCCTGCGCCTCGAGGCGCGGCTCCCCCTGCTCGCGACGGTCGGCAGCGCGGCGCCCTTCGTGGGCCTGTTCGGCACCGTGATCGGCATCGTGAACGCGTTCACCGGCATCGGCGCATCGGGCAACGCCAGCCTGGCCGTGGTGGCGCCGGGCATCGCCGAGGCGCTGGTGACCACTGCGATCGGCCTCTTCGCCGCGATCCCGGCCACCGTCTTCTACAACGTCTTCGTCGCGAAGCTGCGCGACCTGACGGCGGCCCTCGATCTGTTCGCCGGCGAGCTCCAGGACGACATCGCGCACCGCAGCGCCGGGCGCGCGGCCGGCCCGCGCGCCGTGGAGCGCTGAGCCGTGGCGGCGACACCGCTCGGGCGCGGGCATCGCCCGCTCTCGGAGATCAACGTCACCCCGCTGGTCGACGTGATGCTCGTGCTGTTGATCATCTTCATGGTGACCGCGCCGATGATGCAGCAGGGCATCGACGTCGATCTGCCCGAGACGACCACCCAGGCGATCCGCACCAACACGGAGCCCCTGATCCTCACCATCCAGAAGGACGGCTCGATCCACCTCGCCGCCGTGGAGGTGAAGCTCGAGGACCTGCAGCAGAAGATCGCGGCGATCCTGGAGGGCGCGCCGGACCAGGAGATCTTCCTGCGCGCCGACAAGAACGTCTCCTACGGCGTCGTCGCGAAGGCGATGGCCGCGGCGCGCGCGGGCGGCGCGCTCAAGCTCGGCATGGTGACCGAGCCCGAGTGAGGCGAGGCGCGCATGATGGAAGTCCTCGCCGAGCTCGAGGAGGAACGGCGCGGCGCCTACCGGCGCATGTTGCGCCTGTCGGCGCTCCTGCACGCGGGCTTGGTCGTCCTGTTCGCCCTGCGCCTGCCGAGCTGGCATGAGTCCCAAGCGCTCCCGCCCGTGCTGACCCTGATCCCGGTGAGCGAGCTCCCGGCGGCGGCCAAGCCCCGCGCGCCGGCCCCGGCTCCGGCGCCCGCGCCGGTCGAGGAGGTCAAGCCGCCGCCGCCGCCCCCCAAGCCCGAGACCCAGGCCGTGCTGCTGCCCAAGGAGTCCCAGAAGAAGCCCGAGAAGACCACGCCGAAGCGCGAGCGCGAGAAGACGCCGCGCGAGCCCGAGCAGGTGGACCTCGACGACTTCCTGGCGGAGCTGCGCGAAGCGGAGCCGGCCGCGCCGCCGGCGGATGCGAAGCCCGCCGCGAAGACGCTCGGCCCCAGCGGCCCCGGCATCGTGGTCTCGCCCGAGGTGCTGGCCTGGATGAAGCGCGCGAAAATCAAGGTGATCCGCAGCTGGGTGCTCGAGCCCGGCTTTCGGACCCAGCGCCTCACCGCCGAGCTGCGCGTCGAGCTCTCGGCGAGCGGCGAGGTGATGGGCGTCGAGTTCACGCGGCGCTCGGGGAACCCCTGGTTCGACGACAGCGTCGAGCGCGCGGTCCGCAGCGCGAGCCCGCTCCCGCCGCCGCCCTCCGCCGACGAGTGGCCGTTCCAATTCACGCCCGGAGACCTGTTGTGAAGCGTTGGATCGCCTGCCTCGCTCTGCTCCTCGCCGCGGCCCCGGGCGCCGCCGAGAACCCGACGATCGTGATCGACCAGTCGTCCGGGAAGACGCTGCGCCTCGCGCTGCAGCGCTTCGTCGCGCGCCAGCCCGAGGCCCAGACCCTCGCGGGCGAGCTCCAGACCGCGCTCGAGGGCGGCCTCGACTTCGCGGGCCTGTTCACGCGCCTGAACGAGTCGGCCTTCCTCGAGCCGGTGATGAGCCCGGCGCTCGACGCGCCGCCGCCGATCCAGTGCGGGAACTGGAGCCAGATCGGGGCCGACGGCCTCGTGCAGGGGCAGATCGAGGTGACCACCGAGGGCGTGCGCGCGCTCTTCCGCGTGCAGGACGTGGCGCTCTGCAAATCGCTGATCGCCTCGAAGCGCTACACGGGCCGGCCCGAGAACGTGCGCCGCATGGGCAAGGCGATCGCCGACGACATCGTGGCGGCCTTCACCGGCAAGCCCGGCGTGGCCGACACGGAGCTCGCCTTCAGCTCGGAGCGCACCGGCAAGCGCGAGATCTACGTGATGGACGCCGACGGCGGGAACCAGCGCGCCGCCACCCGCAACAACTCGATCAGCACCTTCCCGAGCTGGTCGCCCGACTCCACCTCGGTCGTCTACACGAGCTACCGCTACAAGAACCGGCCCTGGCTCTACGTGGTGGCGCGCGGACGCACCTCCCCCGGGCGCATCCTCGCCTCGCTGCCCGAGAGCACACGCCTCTACCGCGCCGTCTACGACCCGAGCGGCGAGAAGCTCGCGGTGGTGGCCAGCGTCGACGGCGTTTCCGAGATCTTCGTGGCGAGCTCGTTCGCCAGCGGCGGCGGCATGACGCGGCTCACCCACGACCGCTTCATCGACGTCGGCCCCAGCTGGTCGCCCGACGGGCGCCGCATCGCCTTCGTCTCGGACCGCACGGGCGCGCCGCAGATCTACGTGATGGACGCGGACGGCGGCAACGTGAAGCGGCTCACCTTCGACGGCTCGTACAACACCTCGCCGGCCTGGTCGCCCGACGGCCGCTGGATCGCCTACGAGACCCGCGTGGGGGGCCAGTTCGACCTCTGGAAGATCGACCCCGAGAGCGGCGCCAACCTGCCGGTGGTCACGCATCCGCGCAGCGACGAGCATCCGAGCTGGTCGCCGGACGGGCGCAAGCTCGCGTTCAGCTCGACCCGCTACGGTCGCGCCGACATCTTCGTCGTGGACGAGCTCGGCCGGAATCCGATCCGGCTCACCGATCAGGGGGAGAACACCAACCCCGCCTGGGGTCCGTACCGACGCTAGTCGCGCCCGCGGGCGCTCGATTTTAGGGGGGAACATGGAGCAACCGAGATCGACCCGCGCGCGAGTCGTGGCGCTCGCGCTCGCGTGCGCGCTCGCGGCGGGCTGCGCGAGCGTCGCCGAGCAGCGCAAGCTCGAGTACGAGGTCAACAAGATGCGCACCGGCACGGGCCCGCAGGACCCGGCGCGCCGAATCGCCGAGCTCTCGAGCGAGCTCGAGAAGCTGCGCGCGGACCTGGCCGAAGTGCGCGGTCGCATGGAGGTGGCCGAGCACACCGCGCAGCAGGCGCTCGAGGAGGCGAAGAGCGCGCGCGAGCACGTGGCGCAAGCGGAGGTCCAGGCGGCGCCCGCCGCCACCGGCGAGGGTGGAGACGCGGAGGCCGGCGATGCCGCGGCGGGCGGCGCTGAAACCTCCGGCGAGGGGACGGCATCCGAGGAGCTCTCGCTCTACCGCGAGGCGTACGATGCGTGGCGCACCAACGATCTCGCCGCGTGTGTTGACCGCTTCGGACGCTTCCTGCAATCTTTCCCGTCCTCGAAGTACGCGGACGACGCAGCGTTCTGGCTGGCGGACTGTCACTACAAGCAGGGAGACCTGAAGACCGCGATCCTGCGCTTCGACGAAGTGGCGACCCGTCATCCCGAGAGCGACAAGGCCCCGGAGGCCCTCTTCCGGCAGGGAGAGGCGCTCGTACAGATGGGGCCGCGCTTCTCCAAGGCTGCGCAGAAGGCGTTCCAGCGGGTCGTCGATAACTACCCGAACTCGAAGCGAGCCAAGGACGCCAAAGAGCGCCTCGCATTGCTCGGGGGCTGAATGCAAGCGGCCGCGCGCAGCGAGGCCACGCGAGGCCATGCCTCGCGTGAGCCGAGCGGAGATCGCAAGGGCGTGGCGGGCGTTCCGCAGGCGAGAGAACAAAGGAAGGGGGGCTGGTGAGAAAGCGGGATCTCGACAAGTTCCGCAAGATCATGCTCGAGCAGCGCGCCCAGCTGCTCGGCAACGCGAAGAAGGCGGTGACGGGGGAGATCCATCTCGACCCCGACGACTTCCCGGACGAGATCGACGCGGCCTCGCTCGGAGATCAACCTCGCGTTCCAGGGGCGGCTGCGCGAGCGCGAGCGCGGGCTGCTCGCCAAGATCGAGGGCGCGCTCCAGAAGATGGAGCAAGGCGTGTACGGGGAGTGCGAGAGCTGCGGCGAGGAGATCGGGCTCAAGCGCCTCGAGGCGCGGCCCGTGGCCGAGCTCTGCATCGACTGCAAGTCCGAGCAGGAGAAGCTCGAGCGCAACCTCGGCTGAGCGTGTCGGGAGAGCCGCCCATGCCGACGCCTCGCCTCGTGCTCGGCATCGAGAGCTCGTGCGACGAGATGGCGGCGGCCGTCGTGCGCGACGGGCGCGAGATCCTGGCCAGCAGCGTGCGCGGGCAGGCCGAGCTCCACGCGCCCCTACGGCGGCGTGGTGCCCGAGCTCGCCTCGCGCGACCACCTGCGCAGCGTGTCGCGCGTGGTGGAGAGCGCGCTCGCCGAGGCCGGAGTGAGCGAGCGCGCGCTCGATGCGATCGCCGTGACGGCCGGGCCGGGGCTGTTGGGCTCGCTCCTGGTGGGCCTCTCCTTCGCGAAGGCGCTGGCCTACCGGCTCGGCGTCCCCGTGGTCGGCGTCCATCACCTGGCGGGTCACCTCGCGGCCGCCGAGATCGCGGACCCGCCGCCGATCGCGCCCCTACCTCGGGCTCGTCGTCTCCGGCGGGCACACCGCGCTCTACCGGATCGAGGAGGAGGCCGAGCCCGCGCTGCTCGGCGAGACGCGGGACGACGCCGCCGGCGAGGCCTTCGACAAGGTGGCGAAGCTGCTCGGCCTTCCGTATCCCGGCGGCCCGGCACTCGCGAAGCTCGCCGAGAGCGGCGATCCGCGCGCCTTCGACTTCCCGCGGCCGATGCTGGGCGAGCCGACCCTCGACTTCTCCTACAGCGGGCTCAAGACCGCGGTGGCGCTCGAGGTCGAGCGGGTCGGGCCGGAGCGGCGCGCGGACCTCGCGGCCTCCTTCCAGGCGGCGGCCGTCGACGTGCTGCTGGCGAAGACGCGCCGCGCGGCGCGCGAGCACGCGCTCGGCCACGTCGTGGTCGTCGGCGGGGTCGCCGCGAACGCGCGGCTGCGCCGCGAGCTCACGGCCTGGGCGGCGCGAGACGGGGTCGCGCTCCACCTGCCGCCGCTCGCGCTCTGCACCGACAACGCGGCGATGATCGCGGCGGCGGGCGCGCGGCTCCTCGCGCGCGGCGTGCGCGACGGGCTCTCGCTCTCGGCCTTCTCGCGCGTGCCCCTCGCCGCGCGGCCCTGGGCGGAAGCGGGCGCGTGAGCGTCGCCCGGGCGCGCGAGATCCTCGAGCGCCACGGGCTCGCCGCGAGCAAGGAGCGCGGCCAGAACTTCCTGCACGACGAGAAGCTCGCCGAGAAGCTGGTGCGGCTCGCCGGTGTAGGCCCCGAAGACGGCGTGCTCGAGATCGGCACGGGCCTCGGCATCCTGACGCGCGCCCTGGCGGCGCGCGCGCGCGCGGTGACCAGCGTCGAGATCGACGCCGGCCTCGTGCGCGCCCTCGCGGCGGAAGCAGGCGCTCCCCCCGAACGTCCGCCTCGTCCACGCCGACGCGCTCGCCCTGGACCTGCGCCGGGAGCTCGACGCGCTGGGCGCGCCCGTGCGCATCGTGGCGAATCTGCCCTACTCGGTGGCGACCCCCCTGCTGCGCCGCTTCCTCGATCTGGCCCCGCGACTCGCCGGCTGGGCGGTGATGCTCCAGCGCGAGCTCGCGCGGCGGCTCGCCGCCGCCCCGGGCACCCCCGACTACGGCTCGCTCGCGGTGTTGCATCAGCTCGTGGCGCAGCTCGAGCTCGCGCTCGATCTCCACCCACAGTGCTTCTATCCTCCGCCGCGGGTCGTCTCGAGCTTCGCGCTCCTCGCGCCGCGAGTCGGGGCTGCGCTCCCCCCCGACGAGCTCGACGCGGTGGAACGGCTCGTGCGCGCGGCCTTCGCACACCGAAGGAAGACGCTGGTGAACTCGCTGCGACAGGCGGCTGGGATCGAGCCGGCGCGCACGCTCGCCTGGCTCGCCGCGCGCGGCCTCTCCGAGCGAACGCGCGCCGAGGCCCTGCGCATCGCGGACTGGCCTGCGCTCGCGCGGGAGCTCGCAGCGTGAGCGGCGGCCAGGATCCGCGGCGCGACTTCTCGGCGCCCATCTCCGTCGAGGTGCGCCGCACCAACGGCAGCCGCTCGACCGAGATCGCGGTGAATCTCTCGCCCCGCGGCGTCTGCCTGCGCGTGCGCGATCCGCTCGAAGTGGGCGAGCAGGTGGGGCTGCACTTCACGCTGCCGCCCGCCGGCCCCACGATCGTGGCCACAGGCAGAGTGGTGTGGACGGGCCACGACGAGCAGGTCGACGGGGAGACGCGCTCCTGGGAGACCGGGGTCCACCTGACGGAGCTCGGCGCCTCGGAGCGGGCTGCGCTCGGCGAGTTCGCGAGCCAGCCGGTCGATCGCCGGCGCTGAGCGAGCCGCAGCATGGAGCCGCACGCGCTGCTCGACGCCCTGGCGGAGCTCGCGCGCGAGTGCGGGATCGCCGTGCGCGTGCTGCGCTCGGCCGAGACGCCCGGGCTGGTCTCCGGACCCGCGCTCGTGAAGGGTGAGCCCTGGGTCGTGTTGGTGGCCGATGAGCCGCTTCCGGCGCGCACGCGGGCGCTCGCGGCGGCGCTCGTGCGCTTCGCGGGTCCCGCTCTCGAGACCCGCTACCTGCCGCCCGCCGTGCGCGCCGCCCTGGACCGGGAGCGTTGACAGGTTGCGGCGGCGCTCTCTACGTTCGCTGCCGCGCCGAGGGGAATCGCAAGGCGCGATCTCCATCTAACAGCGCACCACTGGGAACCCCCCGCCCGACGAGAGCTACGCCAACTCGCCCGAGATCGCTCGCATCCGCGCCGCGGAGCGAGACGGGGCGGCAACTGGCGAAGTGACGTGCCCGCAGCCCGAGCTGTCGCTCGGGGCCGGGCTCACTCGACCGCGCCGGCTCCACGACCTCGGGTACCGCTCGCGAAGGCGGTCCCGCAGAGAGGTCGAAGCCATGTCCACCGTGACCGCGGCCGCGAGCCGCGAGCAGCGCATCACCGCCCGCTCGCTCGCCCTGCGCAAGGGCAGGGGCGAGCCCATCGCCATGCTCACGGCCTACGACGCCGTCTTCGCGCGCATCTTCGACGAGGCGGGCATCGACGTGCTCCTGGTCGGCGACTCGGTCGGGAATACCGTGCAGGGCCACGCGACCACCCTGCCCGTGACGCTCGAGCAGATGCTCTATCACACGCAGCTCGTGTCGCGCGCGGCGCGGCGCGCGCTCGTGGTCGGCGACATGCCTTTCGGCAGCTATCAGGTCTCGGGCGAGGAGGCCGTGCGCAACGCCGTGCGCTTCGTGAAGGAGGGCTTTGCTTCGGCCGTGAAGCTCGAGGGCGGGCGCCGCGTGCAGGAGACGATCGCGCGCATCGTGGACGCCGAGATTCCCGTGATGGGTCACGTCGGCCTGACCCCGCAATCGGTCCACAAGCTCGGGGGCTACCGGGTGCAGGGGCGCGGCGCGGCGGGCCGCGCGGTGCTGGAGGACGCCCTCGCGGTCCAGGCGGCCGGCGCCTTCGCGGTGGTGCTCGAGGGCATGCCCGCGGAGCTCGGCGCGGAGATCAGCGCGGCGCTCGCGATCCCCACGATCGGCATCGGCGCCGGCGTCGGCTGCGACGGCCAGGTGCTCGTGCTGCACGATCTGCTGGGCCTCGGGGACTGGACGCCGAGCTTCGCGAAGCAGTACGCGAGCCTGGGCCAGCTCGCCTCCCAGGCGGCGCGCGCCTACGCCGACGACGTGCGGCAGCGCAAGTTCCCCGGCGACGAGCATTCGTACCGGTAGGACGGGCGGGGCCGTGGAGCAGATCCAAGCAGTGCGCGCGCTGCAGCGCTTCGCGGACGGCGCTCGCGCGCAGGGTCAGCGCATCGCGCTCGTGCCGACGCTCGGGGCCCTCCACCGCGGCCACCTCGAGCTGGTGGCGCAAGCGCGGCGGCGCGCCGAGCGCGTGGTGGTCTCGATCTTCGTGAACCGCGCGCAGTTCAACGCTGCCGCCGACTTCGCCGCCTACCCGCGCACACTCGACCCCGATCTCGCCCTCTGCCGCGAGGCGGGCGTGGACGTGGTGTTCACGCCGGGCGAGGCCGAGCTCTACGGCGAGGGCTATCAGACCTGGATCGAGGTGACGGAGCTCGCCAAGCCGCTGTGCGGCGCGTCGCGCCCGGGCCACTTCCGGGGCGTCGCGACCGTGGTCGCGAAGCTCCTGATCGCGGCCAAGCCCCACTTCGCGTTGTTCGGCGAGAAGGACTTCCAGCAGCTCGCGCTGGTGCGGCGCCTGGTCGCCGACCTGGGCCTCGACGTCGAGATCGTGGGCGTGCCGACGGTGCGCGAGCCCGATGGGCTCGCGCTCTCCAGCCGCAACGCCCAGCTCGGCGCCGAGACGCGCGCGCGAGGCGCGCGCGCTGGCCCGCGCGCTCGAGGCGGCGCGCGCCGCCGTGGCGAGCGGGGAGCGCGGGCGCGACCGACTGCTCGCGCTGGCGACGCGCGAGATCGCCGGCGCCTCGCTCGCGAAGCTCGACTACGCCGAGCTCCGCGATCCGGGCTCCCTGGCCCCGACTCCCGAGCGCCTCACGGGCGACGCCCTGCTCGCGCTCGCCGTCTACTTCCCGAAGCCCGGCGGCGACGCCGTGCGCCTGATCGACAACTGCGTGCTGCGCATCGCGAAGGAGTGAGCCTTGCTGCGGACCATGCTCAAGTCGAAGATCCACCGCGCCACCGTGACCGAGGCGAACCTCGAGTACGAGGGCTCCGTCACCATCGACGCCGGATTGCTCGAGGCCGCCGACATCCTCCCGTACGAGAGCGTCGAGATCTACGACTGCACGAGCGGGAGCCGCCTGCGCACCTACGCGATCCCGGGCGAGCGGGGCTCGGGCGAGATCTGCATCAACGGCGCCGCCGCGCACCTGGTGAAGCCCCACGACGTCGTGATCATCGCCAGCTACGTGCAGGTGGAAGACGCCGTCTGCCGCGACTGGCACGCGAAGCGCGTCTTCGTCGACCGGGCGAACCGAATCGTCCAGTAGCTACCGTGCCGCCGTGGCACGAGGCGGCGCAGAGTCGAGCGGCAAGTCCGTGGTGCGCATCGCGACCAATCGCCGCGCGCGCTTCGACTACGAGATCCTGGACACGCTCGAGGCCGGCATCGCCCTGCGCGGGCCCGAGGTGAAGTCGCTGCGCCAGGGCCAGGCGAGCCTGGGCGAGGCGTTCGCGGTGGTGCGGCGCGGCGAGGTGTGGCTGGTCGGCTGCCACATTCCGCCCTACGAGCAGGCCGGGCGCGAGAACTCCGATCCGCTGCGCGAGCGCAAGCTGCTCCTGCACGCGCCCGAGATCTCCCGCATCTCGGGCCGCGTGGGGGAGCGCGGCCTCACGCTGGTGCCGCTCTCGCTCTACTGGAAGGGCGGACGCGCCAAGGTCGAGCTCGCCCTCGCGCGCGGCAAGAAGACCCACGACAAGCGCCACGCGATCCGCGAGCGCGAAGAGCGCCGCGAGGTGGACCGAGCGCTCCGCGGCGCGCGCCGCCGCTAGGCGCGCGCGCGCTTCAGCTTGTACCGGATGGGCAGGTGCTTCACGCCGCCGACCAGCGACGAGCGCAGCCGCTGCACCGGCCCGGCGAGCTCGACGGCCTCCAGGCGCGGCAGCAGGAACTTGAAGGCCATCTCGAGCTCGAGGCGCGCCACGTGGGCGCCGGCGCAGAAGTGCTCGCCGATGCCGAAGGCGAGGTGCCGATTCGGCGAGCGGTCCACGCGAAAGGCGAACGGGTCGTCGAACACGTCGTCGTCGCGGTTGGCGGAGGGATAGAAGAGTCCGAGCCGTTCTCCCTTGCGGATCTTGTGGCCGTGGATCTCCACGTCCTCGGCCGCGGTGCGCGCGAAGTGGATGACCGGGCTCGTCCAGCGCAGGATCTCCTCGATCCCGGTGGCGAGCAGCCCGGGATCGCGCTGGAGCTTCGCGAGCTCGCCCGGGTGCTGGGCGAGGGCGAGCATGCCCCCCGAGGTCGCGTTGCGGGTGGTCTCGTTGCCGGCCACGACGACGATCATGCAGTAGGAGAGCAGATCGAGGGGCGCGAGCGGTGCGCCGTCCACCTCGACGCTCGCGAAGAGCGAGACGAGGTCGTCCGCAGGCTTCTTGCGCTTCTCCTCCACCAGCTTCGCGAAGTACTGGAACATGTCGATCATCGCGCGCTGGGCGGTCTGCGCCGGGCTCTCGCCCGCCACCTGATACTCGGGGTCCGCCGCGCCGATCGTGCGGTTGGTCCAGTCGAAGATGAGCTTCCAGTCCGTCTTGGGAACGCCGAGCAGCCAGGCGATCACGGCGATCGGGAGCGGCGCCGCCACGCGCGCCACGAAGTCGCACTCGGCCTCGTCGCCCTCCGCGAGCAGGTCGTTCACGATCTCCTGGGCGATCGCCTCGATGTCGGCGTGGATCTTCTTGAGCGCGCCGGGCGTGAAGCGCTTCGAGACGATCTTGCGCATGGCCCCGTGGCGCGGCGGATCCATCTGGATCAGGGTGGGCGGCGGCTGGAAGGGCCGGCCGCCCTCGGGCTCGGGCTCGGTGGGCAGCACCAGCAGCGGGCCGTTCAGGAACTTGTCGGGCTGCTTGCCGATCCAGCCGATCTCGGCGTGCCGCGTGATCGCCCAGTAGGGCATGAAGTTGTTCTCGATGAAGCAGACCGGCGCCTCGCGGCGGAGCCGGGTCCACTTCTCGTGCGGGTAGCCCGAGTGGACGTACTGGTCGGGAGTGAGCAGATCGAGCTGGCCGAGCGCGCTCATCGAGCCTCCGCGGTGGCGCTCAGGATAGGGCGCTCCTCCGGGGCGAACGACTCGCTTGGCGCGCGAGGGGCCAGCGATTACTCTCGCTCGTTCGTGGGGGCGATCGGCTTCGACGGGTGATCGAAGGCGAACGCTGCGCGCCGAGGGGGTGACGACCTCGTTAATCCTGTCGCAGTTGGTAGTTACAACTGCCGACGACAACTACGCACTCGCCGCCTAGCTAACCCCTAGACAGCGACGCCCGTCCCCGACGTCTCCTAGGGGGTAGCGGGCGCCATCAGGAGGCTGGCCCCCGGCCGCTGGCAGGCCGCTACCGGAAGGCGAGATCGATGCATGCCATGGGGAAGGCTTCTCCGGCGTCCGCGACAGGCCAACCCGAGATCGAGCGGACGCTACGCGCGTAGACGCGGGCGTTGGACGTCACGCGGACCCGGGTTCGATTCCCGGCGCCTCCACCAGAGCTCGAGCCGGCCGGCAACCCCGGCCGGCTTTCAGCTCGCCGCCGGCTGCTGCGCCGTGAGCGCCTTCCAGAGCAGCGGGTCCTTGCGGAAGAGATCGACGCACACCGAAGCGGCCTCGGGCTGGAGCCTGAAGCCGCGCTGGATGAGATCGCGCACCAGCTTCGCCGCCTCGGTGCGCTTGTGCTGCGCGAGCATGCTGCACGCCAGCCAGGAGCGGGCGCGCAGCGTGTCGATGTGGGAGGGGCCGAGCACCCGGGTGGCGTCCTTCTCGATGTCCCGGAACAGGCGCTCGGCCTCGTTGTAGCGCCCGCGGTCGACGAGCAGCGAGGCGACGTTCAGGCGCGAGATGATCACGCCCGGGTGGTCGGGCCCCAGGAGCTTCTCGTCCCACTCGAGGGATCTCCGCTGGATGGCCTCCGCGTCGTCGAGCCGATTCTCGACGAGGTAGAGATGGAAGAGCGCCCCCTCGGCCGTCGAGCGAGCGTTCGCGAGCACCTCGTCCGGGGCGCCCCGGCTCGGGTCCACGCGGTAGGCGGCGTCCAGCACCGCGCGCGCCTCGCGCTCGCAATCGGCGCGGCGATCCGTCTTGAAGTAGAGGCTCGCGAGATCGGCTCGGGCGAGGAGCGTGGCGGGCGCTTCGGGCGCCGAGCGCGCTCGTGCGCACGGCGATCACGTGTTGGTAGAGCGGCTCGGCCTCGGCGAAGCGGTCCAGATACCAGTAGGCGTTCGCCAGATCGTGCTCGAGCTCGGCGCGCGCGAGCTCGGGAAGGCCGGCACCGAGCCCGACCGCCTTGTGCAACAGCTCCTCCGACCGCGGGTAGTCGCCCAGGTTCTGGTAGACGCGCCCCACCACGCCGAGGAGGCGCGCCAAGATGCTCGGTTCCGAGGCGAGCTCGCCCTCGAGCCGCTTGGCACCGCGCTCGAGCACCTCGCGCGCGCTGATCTCGGCGCCGCGCGCCTCGGCGGGGTCGGACGTCTCGAACAGGCGCACGAGCAGGCCGGACACGCGCTCCTCGGTGGCCGCCGCGCGGTTCGCGCGCTCGGCCTCCTGGGCGATGCGGAAGGCCTGGAAGCCCGTGAGGAGCGCGACGCCGGAGAGCGCCGCCGCCGCCCCGATCCAGATCTTTCGCCGGCGCAGCGAGCGCTCGAGGCGCCGCTTGGTCTCCTCGGCCTCCTCGCGTGCGCGCTGTTCCGCCGCGATCTCCGCGCGCCGCGCCTCCAGCGAGCGCAGCCGCTCGGCGATCGGCTGTGCGCTGGCGGGGCGCCGCTCGGGATGGCCGTCCACCATCGCGGCGATGTCGGCGCGCAGGAGATCGTCCTCGACGTCCTGCTCCCAGCCGGGCGCGAGCAGGTGCGAGAAGTCGCCGATCACGAGCTGATAGAGCAGAACGCCGAACGCGTAGACGTCGGCCTGGAGCGTCGCGGGCTTCCCCTCGAGCAGCTCGGGCGCGAGGTAGCCGAGCGTCCCGCTCGTGCTCGTCCCGGTGCCGGCGATCAGCTCGGTGCGGAACGTGATCCCGGCGGCCGCGGCGTTGCTGCGGTCGAGCAGCATGCCGATGCCGAAGTCGGTGAGCTGCGCGTGCGGCTGGCCGGCCGCGTCCGTCGAGATGAGCACGTTCGCGGGCTTGAGGTCCTTGTGCAGCACGCCCACCGAGTGCGCCGCCGCGAGCGCGTCGGCCACCTGGATCGCGATCTCGAGGCGTGTGCGAAGCGGCACGGCCCCGAAGCCGCCCTGCTCCTCGACCCACTCGCGCAGGTTGCCGCCCGGCGTGTACTCCGACTCGATGAAGTAGGGCGGCGCGTCGAGGTTCCAGTCGAGGATGCGCGCGATGTCGCGGCGGTCGCCCAGCGCCTCCTTCAGCAGGCGGAAGAGCGAGATCTCGCGCCGCAGGCCGCAGAGGCTCTGGGCGTCGTAGCAGAACTTGAAGACGCGCGGCTCGCGCGTCTTGCGCTGGGTCGCGAGCCACACCTCGCCGAAGCCGCCCTCGCCGAGCTTGCGGGCGAGCACCCAGTTCGCGCGCCCGGGCACGTCGAGCCCGGGCGCGGGCCGCCAGCCGACGATGGTCGAGGTGTCGTCGGCGCGCTGGCACTTCTCGGAGTCGGCGGGCGGGAGGAGCTCCCCGGCGCCCGCCGGCGCCACCTCGAACACCTCCACCGGCTCGTCGACGCCTGCGAGCCGGTAGCGGCCGTGGGCCACCCAGCGCAGCGCGTGCTCGGCGGGCTCCTCGCCCACGGCGCTGCGCCGCGCGACGTCGAAGGCGGCGCGTGTGAGCATGATGCGCCCGCCCGCGGCGAGCGACATCACGCGCGCGGCGATCGCCTTCGCGAGGCCCTCGACCTCGAGCAGCTTCGCCCCGCGCGCCACGGCCTCCGGGGCGTTCTCGCGCAGGATCACCTCGCCCAGGTGGATGCCGACGCGCCCCGAGAGCGGGGCGCGCGCCCCGCTCGCGAGCTCCGCCACGCGCGCCTGGTAGACGAGCGCGAAGCGCACCGCCTCGATCGGGCGCTCGAACAGGAACAGGAAGCCGTCGCTCTTGTCGATCTCGCGCCCGTCGTGCTTGTGCAGGAGCTCGCGCGCGATGCGGTCGTGCTGGGCGAGCAGGTCGGCAGCCGCGGCGTCGCCGATCCGCTCGACCAGCTTCGTGCTCGCGACCAGGTCGCAGAGCAGGAGCGTGCGGACCGCGGCGCGCGCCTCGCTCACGCGCGACTCAGCCGCGACGGGCGTGCGGCCCGGGCTTCGATCCGGTCATGGTGGGAGGATAGTACGCGGCCCGCGCGCGACGTCGGTCGCGCGCGGGCCGCCCGGGCAACGCTAGGGCTCGCGAACCCACTTCGGGTCGCCGTTGCCGTAATAGCGCTCGCTGAGCTGCAGCTGCCCGCCGCCCACGAGCGTGTCGCTCTGGCTCACGAGGCACCAGGGCACGCCCTCCAAGGGGATCGGCTCGAGGAAGGTCCCGTCGCAGAATTGGACGGGCTGGGCCGGGCTCGGCCCCGCGCCGTCCACATCGATCTGAGTGACGACGAGCGGGAGCACTGCGGACTCGGGCTCCCAGACGATGTCGAGCGTGGCAGCCTCGTCGCCCGGCGGCTTGCTGAGCTCCGTGGACTGCGTCTCGCCCTCGGAGTCGGTGCGCAGCACGACCCCCACCGGATCGCACTCGGTCGGCAGCCGATTCAGGCTCGCCAGCGGATCGCCATCGCCGCCGACGACGAGCTCCGGCTCGCTCGGGCTCTCGTTGCAGCCGACTACGGCGGTGACGACCTCGAGCACGTAGTCGCGGCTCGCCTCCTGGCCCAGCGAGTCGCGCACGGTCGCGTGCACGGGGAAAGAGCCCTCGACGGTCGGCGTCCCGCTGATCAGGCCGGCGGCACTCACGCCGAGATCGCTCGGGAGTCCCGTGACCACGTAGCTGAGCGCGCCCACGCCGCCGCTCCCGACCAGCTGGACCGAATACGGCTGTCCCGAGCACGCCGCTCGGAAGCTGGGTGGGCTGCAGGCGTCAGCGCGGCGCAGCGCGGCGAGCTGGCGCTCGCGTTCGCGCTCTGCAGCGCGAGCTTCCACGAGAGCGAGCCGCTCGCGAAGGGCACCGAGAAAACGAAGCTGCGCCGGCCCGGCAGGAAGGTGGTCGGCTGGCCGCGGTTGATCGGGTTCGGCACGAACTTGTTGAGGGCGCCCACCGGGATGGTCAGGTTCGAGCTCGCGAAGCTCTTGTACCCGTACCAGGCCACGTAGCCCGACGGCGTCTGCACTACGCACTCGAGGATGGGGCTCACGGTGGCGAGCGCCGGCTGGGCGGCTGCCGCGAGCGCCAGGCCGACTGCGAATCCGAGAAGGCCCGATCGACGACCGCACCACATGTTCCGCTCCTTCATTTTCTCCGACGGCAAAGCTTCTCCTTCAAGGTGGCTCGAAGTTCGCCAGATTTCCACGGGTCGCGGCCGTTTCCGTGGATCGACACGGCGATCCTGAGCCGGCGGCAACCCAGGTGACTGGAAGCGTGGCGCACGCTGGGGCGACACTCGGGCGCACGATTCCGCGGTGTTTCGGAGGAGGGTGGGATGCGAAAGCTCGGTGTGTGCGTGCTGGCAGCGGGCCTCCTGGCCTCGGCGTCTTCGGGCCGGGCGGAGGCGACGCTGCGCTGCGAGATGAAGTTCACGCTGCGCTCGTGGTCGTTCCTGTACCGCTCGGCCAAGGGCGAGGGGACGATCCACTGCTCGGACGGGCAGACCCTCCCCGTTCGGCTGCGGGCCCAGGGCGGGGGGATCACGGCGGGCAAGACCACGATCGACGACGGGCACGGCGAGTTCTCGGCGGTGAACACGTTGGACGAGCTCCTGGGCAGCTACGTGGCGGCGGAGGCCCACGCCGGCGCCGTGCGCTCTGCGGGAGGAGACCTCCTCACCAAGGGCCCGGTCTCCCTGGCCCTGGGCGGCACCGGTCGGGGCTGGGACCTCGGCATCGCCCTGGGACGGCTCAAGATCGAGCGTCGCTGAGCCTTCCGTCGCTCCAGGAGGGCCTTCCGAGGGGGCCGGCGGCTCAAGCAGCGCATACGACCGGCCGATTCACGCCCGGAAGGGACCCCGTGTGGCCCGCTCGTCCCTGTTGCGACCGATCCGGCAGCTGTTCCGAAGCCTTGCTTCCCGGATCGGCTCGTTCGTTTTCGCGGCGACGCTGCTGAGCGCCCTGGCGGTTGCCTTCACCTCTGCCTACGCCCTGCGGGCCTTCCTGCGCGGCAAGGTGGAGAAGGAGATCCCCACCGCAGTCACCCAGGTGCGAGACCGGCTCGCGCTCTTCTACGCCCAGCGCGCGCTCGACATCGAGGTGTTCGCGCGCAGCGCCACGCTGGTCGACGGGCTCTCTCGGCTCGCGCGCGCCGGACCGGGAAGCGGCGATCCGCGCGACCTGACCGAGGTCGAGCAGTACCTGACCTACGTCGTGAAGGGGCTCCCCCAGTACTCGGCGATCTTCGCCCTCGACGCTCCGGGGCCGCATGCTCGTGAGCGTGGGTCAGGTCCCGGAGCTGCGCCCCGAGCTCCTGCACGGGCGCGCCGACACCCGGGACGTCGCGATCTCGGCGGTCGTCGCGGCCGGCGGCCACCCGCTCCAGAGCGTGTCCTGCCCCGTCCGGAGCGCGGAGCGTCCGATCGCGACGCTCTACGCGGTGATGCCCCTCTCGGTGGTGCGCGAGCAGCTCACGAGCGACGTCTCGGCCGGCGTGGGCCGCACGCTCGTGTTCGACGAGGTGGGGGGCTACGTGACGGCGTCCGCGCTGCTCGCGAAGCCGCCCGGAGAGATCAATCCGCGGCTCGCCGGCGTGGAGGCCGGCGCGGTGCGCGAGTACTCGGCCGCGGACGGCACGCACGTCGTGGCGAGCGCGCTCGTGTTCCCGCGGCTCGGCTGGACGCTCGTGGTCGAGGAGGACTACGAGACGGCCTTCGCGCCGATCGCGTCGATCCTGCGCCGCACCGTCGCGCTGAACCTCGCGATCGTGGGCGTGCTCTCGGTGCTGGCGTTCGCCGTGGTGACCCGGCTGGTGCGGCCGCTCCACGTGCTCTCGGCCTGCGCGATGCGGCTGCGCGACGGCGAGGAGAACGTGACGCTGCCGAGCGTCTCGAGCTCGGACGAGGTGGGCATCCTGACGCGCAGCTTCGGCGAGATGGTCTCGAGCTTGAAGCGCGCCAACGAGACCCTCGGCCAGCTCGCGATCACGGATGGCCTCACCAAGATCCACAACCACCGCTTCTTCCAGGATCAGCTCAGCAAGGAGATCCACCGCTCCGAGCGGACCGGCGCCTCGCTCGCCCTCGTGCTGCTCGACATCGACGACTTCAAGGCGCTGAACGATCGCTTCGGGCACGCGGTGGGCGACGGCGTCCTGGAGCAGCTCGCGGCGCTGCTCGTCGAGCAGACCCGGGACAGCGACCTGGTCGCACGCTACGGCGGCGAGGAGTTCGCGATCCTGGCGCCCAACACGACGCGCGACGGCGCGCTGAAGCTCGCCGAGAAGCTGCGGATCGCGGTGAGCCAGGCCCCTTCCGCGTGCCGCCCTCCGAGCAGCCGATCGCGACGACGGCCTCGGTCGGAGTGGCCGTCTTCCGCGGCGATCGCCAGGCCTTCTTCCTCGACGCCGACCGCGCTCTCTACGCCGCCAAGCACGCCGGCAAGGACTGCGTCGTCGCGGCGGATCTAGCAGACTCACCCGCCGCGGTGCCAGCTGAGTAGCCGCTCAGCCGCAGCAGGCCCGAGTGCACCCAGCCCACGCGGCCGGAGACGGTGCGCACGAGCGACCACTCGCCGCGCTCGTTCTCGACGAAGAGCGGGAGGCCCGCCGGGAGCACCGTCAGCACCTCGCTGTCCGCGGCCGGCGCGGCGCGCAGGTTCGCGCGGCCCGCCTTCACCGTGCGCGCCCCGGGCGTCTTCGCGAGCAGGTCGGCCTCGGCGACGAGGGCTGCGGCGATGCGCGAGGCGCGCGAGACGAAGAAGATCGTCGAGCCGATGTGGTCGGCGGCGAGCTGCCGGTCGGCCTCGTCGAGCTTCTCGCGGGCCTCCGCCACCTCGTCCTCTCGCCAGGGCGCCAGCGCCGCCGCGCGGTCGACCTGGATGCGCGCCTCGGCGAGCGCGGACACGGCATCCGCGCGGCGCTGGGTCCCGCGCATGCCCGACTCGACCGCGAGCAGGGTCTCCTCGGCCGCGCGCAGATCGGCGCGCAAGCGCTCGCACTCGCGCTCCAGGGCGAGGATGCGATCCGCCTCGGCGCGGTGCACGACCTCGGCCGGCGGCGCCGCGGGGACGCGGGCCGGCGGCGGGGTCGGCGGGGCCGCAGCCGGCCGCGCGAGCTGGGCGCAGCCCGCGAGGGCGAGGGCCACGAGCAGGCAGGCGGCGGCGAGCTTCCGGGAAGGGACCATCGCGGCGGGAAATCGGTGTCCCGCGCGCAGGTCTTGAGGGCGGCGCGTCGGCCATTGCAGGGCCGGCGCGGACGATGAACCGTCTGCGCGCTTCCCGAGGAGTCGCGCATGCCGAAGATCGCGAGCCGCGTGGACCCGCGCTCCGAGGAGTTCCTCGCGAACGCCGCGGCGATGCGGGCGTTGGTGGCCGATCTCGAGCGCACCGTCGAGCGCGCGGCGGCGGGCGGACCGGCGGACGCCCTCGCCAAGCACCGCAAGGCCGGGAAGCTCAGCGCGCGCGAGCGCATCGACCTCCTGCTGGATCCGGCGAGCCCCTTCCTCGAGCTCTCGCAGCTCGCCGCCCACGGCATGTACGAGGGCGACGCCCCCTGCGCGGGAATCGTCACCGGGCTCGGCCAGGTGAGCGGGCGCGTGTGCGTGGTGGTCGCCAACGATCCCACCGTGAAGGGCGGCACCTACTTCCCGATCACCGTGAAGAAGCACCTGCGCGCCCAGGAGATCGCGCGCGAGAACCGGCTGCCGTGCGTCTATCTGGTCGAGTCGGGCGGCGCCTTCCTGCCCGCCCAGGACGAGGTCTTCCCGGACCGCGAGCACTTCGGGCGCATCTTCTACAACCAGGCGACGCTCTCGGCCGCCGGCATCGCGCAGATCGCCGTGGTGCACGGCTCGTCCACCGCGGGCGGAGCCTACGTGCCCGCCATGAGCGACGAGAACGTGATCGTGCGCGGCCAAGGGCGCGTCTTCCTGGGCGGCCCGCCGCTGGTCAAGGCGGCGACCGGCGAGGAGATCGACGCCGAGTCGCTCGGCGGGGCTGACGTCCACTGCCGCGAGTCGGGCGTCTGCGACCACTACGCCGAGCACGACGCGCACGCGCTCGGCATCGCCCGGCAGATCGTGCGCCGCCTGCGCCCGGCGCCCGATGTGCGCCCGCCCGCGACGCCGCGCGCGCCCGCCTACGATCCCGCCGAGCTCTACGGCGTCGTGCCGAGCAGCCTGCGCAAGCCCTTCGACGTGCGCGAGGTGATCGCGCGCCTGGTGGACGGCTCCGAGCTCGAGGAGTTCAAGGCGCTCTACGGGCCGACGCTCGTGTGCGGCTTCGCGCACTGGGGCGGCTATCCGGTCGGCATCCTCGCGAACAACGGCATCCTCTTCTCCGAGAGCGCCCGCAAGGGCACCCACTTCATCGAGCTGTGCGCGCGCGAGGGCATCCCGCTCGTGTTCCTGCAGAACATCACGGGCTTCATGGTGGGCCGGCGCGCCGAGGCCGGCGGCATCGCGAGCGACGGCGCCAAGATGGTGACGGCGGTGGCCTGCGCCGCGGTGCCGAAGTTCACGCTCACGCTCGGCGGGAGCTACGGCGCCGGCAACTACGCCATGTGCGGACGCGCCTACTCGCCGCGCTTCCTGTTCCAGTGGCCGAACGCGCGCACCAGCGTGATGGGCGGCGAGCAGGCGGCCAGCGTGCTCGCCACCATCCGGCGCGATCAGCTCGCGGCGCGCGGCGAGGCCTGGTCGAGCGAGCAGGAGGAGGCCTTCAAGGCGCCGCTGCGCGCGCAGTACGAGGTGCAGGGGCACCCGTACTATGCGAGCGCGCGGCTCTGGGACGACGGCGTGATCGACCCGGCGGCCACGCGCCGGACGCTCACGCTCGCGGTCGCGGCGGCGCGCAACGGCCCGGAGCGCGAGACGCGCTTCGGCGTGTTCCGGATGTGAGGCGGGCGTGCTGCGCAAGCTCTTGATCGCCAACCGCGCGGAGATCGCCTGCCGGATCGCGCGCAGCGCGCGGCGGCTCGGCGTCGGAGTGGTCGCCGTCTACTCCGACGCGGACGCGGGGGCGAAGCACGTGCGCGAGGCCGACGAGGCCGTGCGCATCGGCGCGGCGCCCCCGGCCGAGAGCTATCTGAACGCCGAGCGCCTGATCGACGCCGCGCGGCGCGTGGGCGCCGACGCCATCCACCCGGGCTACGGCTTTCTGGCCGAGAACGCGGAGTTCGCGGCGGCCTGCGCGAAGGCGGGGCTCGCGTTCGTGGGTCCGCCCGCGAGCGCGATCGCCGCGATGGGCTCGAAGAGCCCGTCGAAGGAGCGCATGGCGCGGATCGGCATCCCCGTGCTCACCGGCTATCAGGGCGCAGACCAGAGCCTCGAGCGCCTCTCGGAGGAGGCGCTGCGCCTGGGCTTCCCGCTGATCGTGAAGCCGTCGGGCGGCGGCGGCGGGAAGGGGATGCAGATCGTCCTCGAGCGCGGCCAGCTCGCGCGCGCTCTCGAGACCGCGAAGCGCACGGCACAGGCCGCCTTTGGCGACGCGCTGCTCCTGCTCGAGCGCTTCCTCCCCGCGGCGCGCCACGTCGAGGTGCAGGTCTTCGCGGACACGCACGGCAACGTCGTCCACCTGTTCGACCGCGACTGCTCCGTGCAGCGCAGGCACCAGAAGCTGCTCGAGGAGGCGCCCGCGCCGCGCATCGCCGCCGCGCTGCGCGAGCGCATGCAGGCGGCGGCCTGCCGCGTGGCGCGCGAGATCGGCTACGTCGGCGCGGGCACCGTCGAGTTCCTGCTCGAGGGCGACGAGTTCTTCTTCATGGAGATGAACACGCGCCTCCAGGTGGAGCATCCGGTGACCGAGGCGATCACCGGGCTCGACCTCGTGGAGTGGCAGCTGCGCGTGGCCGCCGGAGAGCCGCTCCCGCTCGCCCAGCACGAGATCCGCGCCCAGGGCTACGCCGTCGAGGCGCGCGTGTGCGCCGAGGATCCCGCGCGCGGCTTCGTGCCGAGCGCCGGGCGCATCGCGCTCGCGCGCTGGCCGGACGCGCGCCCGGGCGTGCGCGTGGATGCGGGCTTCGAGAGCGGCGACGCCGTCCCGACCCACTACGACTCGTTGCTCGGCAAGCTGATCGGCGCGGGCGCGTCCCGCGCGGAGGCGCTCGCGCGCCTCGCCGAAGGGCTCTCCACCACCCGCATCGCCGGCATCCACACGAACGTCGCCTGGCTCGCGCGCGCGATCGCGCACCCGACGTTCGCCGAGGCGCGCGCCACGACCGCGTTCGTCGCCGACCACGGCGTCGAGCTCGGCGAGCCCGCCGGCCTCGCCGAAGAGCTGGCCCCCCACGCCGCCGCGGCGCTCCTCGCCGGGCTGCGCACGAGCGATGCGCGCGCCTCGGCCTGGGAGGCCGCCGACGGCTTCCGGCTCGGGCTCCCGCAGCGCGTGCGCTTTCGCTTGCGCCGCGGCAAGCAGGAGCTCGACGCCTTCGCGAGCGGCGCGCCGCCGGCAGCCGTGGGCGTCGAGACCCTCGTCGAGACCGAGCGCGTCACCGTCTGGCGCGGCGCGGAGCAGGCGGTGTTCGCGCGCGTCGACGAGCGCGACGCCGAGGTGGGCGCCCACGCCGCCGCGGGCTCGCTCACCACGCCCCTCCCGGGCGTCGTGATCCGCGTGCTCGTCGCGCCGGGCGCGCGC
Source organism: uncultured delta proteobacterium (assembly GCA_963716275.1). Taxonomy (GTDB): domain Bacteria; phylum Myxococcota_A; class UBA9160; order UBA9160; family UBA6930; genus VGRF01. The sequence continues at coordinate 50,897 of CAVQTC010000015.1, forward strand.
GTGCGCGCCGGCGAGACGCTCATGGTGGTCGAGGCGATGAAGATGGAGCACGCGATCGCGGCGCCGCGCGACGGGGTGGTGGCCGCCGTCCACTTTCGAGCGGGCGACCGCGTGAGCGAGGGGGCCACGCTCCTCGCGCTCGAGCCGGAGCTAGGAGCCTGACCCAGGAGTGGGACAGGTCGCCCGGACGCCGATGCATCGCCGCCGACTGCATTGCGCTCCCTGCGGCGTAGCGCCAGCTACGCCTCGGTCGCGACGCCTTGTCGGCGGCGCGCCTCGACGCCCGGGCTCAACTGCCCATCCTGGGTCAGGCTCCTCGCCTGAGGCGCTGCGCGGCGCGGGGTCAGATCGCTAGCGTTTCGCGCGGAGGGCGGCCGTGGACCAGGTGGAGGATCGCTACGACGTCGTGATCGCGGGCGGAGGCGTGGGCGGCATGGCGCTCGCGGCCCGCCTCGCCGAGCGCGGTCGCCGCGTGGTGCTGGTCGAGAAGAAGCCCCCGCCCGAGTTCCGGCTCGGCGAGTCCCTCGACTGGGAGGCGCCCGTCTACCTGAAGCGGCTCGGGCTCCCCGTCGAGCGCTGGGTCGCCGAGGGCAAGGCGACCTCCAAGGCGGGCGCCGTGTGCACGAACTCGGCCCAGCCCGGCGTCGAGGCCGAGCTCGGCTTCCACCCGATCTTCAAGTTTCTGATGAGGCTCGTGGGGCGCGCCGAGCCGACGCTGCACGCGAACCGCGAGCTGATCGACATCGACCTGATGGAGAACGCGCGCAAGGCCGGCGCGGAGATCGTGTGCGCGCGCGTGAGCGCGATCGACACCGACGGCGAGCGCGTCACCGGCGTGCGGCTCGAGGACGGGCGCCGGCTCAGCGGGCGCTTCTACGTCGACGCGACGGGCGCAGCGGCGATGTTCCGCAAGAAGCTCGGCATCGGCTTCTCGCCGATCGGGCCGCGCAAGGTGGTCGTGCGCGCGCGCTTCCCGCACGCCTACGACGGCATGGGCACGCGCATCCGCACCGACGACACCCTTCGCACCTCGGCCTGGATGTGGGACATCAACGTCTCCGACGGCGTCACCGACATCGGCATCGTGGTGGCCGAGGACGACTTCGTGAAGCTGCGCCGTCGCTACAAGAGCGTGGCCGAGATCCTGCTGCACCAGGTGCGCAAGCACGACGATCTCGCCTGGCTGGTGCCGATGATCCGGCCCGACACGCCGATGTGGACCTGCGTGTTCCAGAACGGCACCGCGCGGGGCAGCAGCGGACCCAACTGGATCGCGGTGGGCGAGGCCTTCGTGGTGGTCGACGGCATCCTCTCGAGCGGCTTCACCACGGCGCTGCGCACGGGCTTCCTGGCCAGCGACATCGTGGAGCGCGCGCTCGCCAAGGGCTCGCCCGAGCTCGACGCGAAGTGGCGGCGCATCTACCAGGGCAAGGTGTCCTCTCACATCCACACGATCGACAGCCTGATCGAGGTGATCTGGTACAACAACCGGCTGCGCGATCACTATCCGCTGTTCGTGAACGTGGTTTCGATCCTGTTCTTCAACTTCAACTTGAACCATTTTCACACCCGCTACTGCCCGCGCACGATCCCCGAGCTCTACGCGCTGCGCGGCTTCCACAAGACGATCGACGCTTGCGTGCGGACGTATGCGCGCGGCCTGATCGGGCTCGCGCGCGTGACCGGGAAGCGCAATCGCCACGTGCAGCCGGAGCGCGTGGCCCAGCTGGCAGCGCAGACCCCCGCCTAAGGGCTCTGCGCGGGGTCGATCCGGATCGCCAGGACGAGCGTGGCGACCGGCAGGCGCCACCAGTCGAGGGTCACGCGGGCGTGCAGGACGCCGTCCGCGCCCAGCGACGAGGCGCTCGCGCAGCCGAGCCGGAAGCGCACGCCGCGGTAGAGGAGCCAGCTGCGGAAGCGCAGGAACCGGAAGCCGTTGGCGGAGAGCTCGACGCGGGCGCCGAGCGGGATGTCGTCGGCGGTGACGTGGATGCGGGTCGGCGCCACCAGCTCCATGAACATGCTGCGCTCGAAGGCCCAGCCGGAGGCCATCTCGAAGCGCTCCCGGACCCGCCACACGCGCTCGCTGAGCCACTCCCCGTGGCCGTGCAGGCGCACGGCCTCGCGGCGCAGGAGCAGGCGCGCGGGGCCGTGGGGGAGGAGCTCTCCTGCGCCGCTCCAGAGGCCCGCGAAGAAGCGCCGCGCGTCCAGCGGGTTCGCGGGGGCGGGCTCACGCGGGCGGGGCGCCGGTTCCACGGCGCGGCAGGCTATCGAACCCGTGCCGCTTCAGGCGGGCCGCCAAGAGCCCGATACGCCCGTGCATGGCGAAGGGCCCGGAGGACACCACCCACGCGGCCATCGTGGTCGAGCCGCCCGGCCAGGGCAACGGCACGCCGTGCCTGGTGATGATCCGCGGGCCCCAGCTCGGGCGCCGCATCCCCCTCGACCGCCCCGTGGTGACGATCGGGCGCAGCCCGTCGTGCGACGTCGCGATCGCCTCCAGCGGGGTCTCGCGCGTCCACTGCAGCGTGCGCCTCGAGGCGGGCGGCGTGCGCGTCCACGACGAGGGCTCGAAGAACGGCACCTGGGTGCGGCGCGAGCCCGTGCCCTCGGGCTCGAGCATGCGGCTCGCGAGCGGCGACGTGGTGCACGCGGGCGACGTGAGCTTCAAGTTCCTGGAGGGCGACGACCTCGAGAACGCCTACCACGAGGCCGTCTATCGGATGATGACCGAGGACGCCCTCACCCAGGCCAAGAACCGCCGCTACCTGATGGATCAGCTCGAGCGTGAGATCGCGCGCGAGCGGCGCAATCCGACCGGCCTGGTGCTGCTCCTGATCGACGTCGACTACTTCAAGCGCGTGAACGACGAGGCGGGCCATCTGTTCGGCGACCACGTGCTGCGCACGCTCACGTCGGTGGTGCAGCGCTCGATGCGCGCCAAGGATCTCCTCGCGCGCTACGGCGGCGACGAGTTCGCGCTCTTGATCACCGACACGTCGCGGGCGGGGGCCGAGATCTTCGCCGAGCGCCTGCGCGGCGCGATCGAGACCGAGCGCTTCGAGCTCGACGGCCGCGCCGTCCAGACCACCGTCTCGATCGGGGTGGGCGTCTGGGGGCCCGAGCTCGCGCAACGCCTCGGCCTTCCTCCAGCTCGCCGACACCGCCCTCTACGCCGCCAAGAGCGCCGGCCGCAACCGCGTCGGCTCGTAGCGGGGACACTTGGTCAACCAGCGTCCCCACCTGGCCGCCTAGCGCAGGAAGATCAGCGTCACGCCCACGAACAGCGGCAGCAGGATCGCGGCGGCGTAGGCCATGTAGGCAAGAAAGCTCGGCATCGCGACGCCGGCGCGCTCGGCGATCGCCTTCACCATGAAGTTCGGTCCGTTGCCGATGTAGCTGTTCGCGCCCATGAACACGGCAGCCGAGCGAGATCGCCGCCAGGATCTCGGCGCTCTTGCCGCCCTGCGCCAGGTAGGCGGCCAGGTAGCGGCCCTCGAGCGGGATGCCGGCCTGGCCGCACGCGGTGGCCGCAAAGGCGAGATAGGTGGGCGCGTTGTCGAGCACGCTCGAGAGGAGCCCGGTGGCCCAGAAGTACTGCCACGGCGCCTGGAGGCCGAAGCTCGTCGCGTGCTGGTTCAGGTAGAGGAGGGCCGGCGCCATGGCGACGAAGATGCCCGCAAAAAGGACGGCGACCTCCTGGATCGGGTGCCACTCGAAGCCGTTGCGCTCGTGGAGACCCCGCGGCGTCGCGAGCCACGACAGCGCGGCGACCGCGAGCATGCCGAGCTCGGCGATCGCCGAAGGGCCACGGCGCTCCGCCGTTTCCGATGCCCTGGCCCGAGGCGTAGACCAACGCGACGATGGCGGCGAGCAGCGCGAGGTTGCCGCGCCCTTCGAGGCCGAGCGGCTCGCGCTCACGCGCCGGCTCGGCCGGGTTGCCCGCGCGGGCCTCGCGCGCGAAGAGCACTCGATCCCAGATCGCGAAGATGATCACGAGCACCCCGTTCACGGTCAGCCACTCGGCCCACAAGCGCAGCGTCCACGCGAAGGGCACGCCTTTCAGGAAGCCGAGCAGCAGCGGTGGATCGCCGAGGGGGGTCAGCAGGCCGCCGCAGTTCGAGACCACGAAGATGAAGAACATCACGCGGTGCGTCTTGTGCTGGCGCTCTGCGTTGGCGCGCAGCAGGGGGCGCACCAGGAGCATCGAGGCGCCGGTCGTGCCGATCACGCTCGCGAGCACGGCGCCGATCGCGAGCAGGAGCGCGTTCGCGAGGGGAGTCCCGCCGAGTCGAGCCGCGGATCAGCACGCCTCCCGAGGTCACGTAGAGGGCGCCGAGCAGCGCGATGAACGACGCGTACTCCATCGCCTTGTGGCCGAGCTCCGCGAGGCCGGCGGCGCCGTGTCCGAGGGCGAGGTAGACCGCGACGGGCAGGGCGAGCCCCAGGCTCACGCGAGCCTTGTTGCGATTGCTCTCCCAAAAGTGCGGCGCGGCGAGCGGCAGCGCCCCGATCGCGAGCAGCAAAGCGGCAAAGGGCGCGAGCGTCCAGAGCGGAAGATCGTGGATCCCGTGCACGCGAGCGGGCTCAGTGCGCTTGCGTCACTTGCAGGCGGTGGTGGACGAGCTTCGGCCCGCCCAGCCAGCCGCACAGCTGCGGATCGGCCTCGCGCAGCTCGCCCTCGATCCAGCTCCCGTCGGTCCGGAAGATCCCGCTCTTCCCGTCGAGCGTGACGCGCACGCGCTCGGCGTCGACGCGCTCGTAGAGCGCGCGCGTGAAGGGATGCAGGATGCCCCCGGCGCCCGCCTCGCTCATGGGCGCGCGAGCCACGCGTCGAGCTTGTGGTTCAGCCAGCGCACCTTGCTCTCCTGATAGCTGGTGAGCGTCACGCCCGGCTTGCGCGTGGTCTCGAGCCCGCGCTGCACTTGCCTCATGTTGAAGGTGTCCTGCTCGAAGACCTTCGCGAGCAGCCCCAGCTCCTTCGCCTCCACCCAGGGCTCGTCGGCGGCGAGCCAGTGGATCTCGGCCGGCGGCGGCCGCTCGCCGCGGAACGGCGAGAGGTAGAGCACCTCCATGATCGAGGAGCGGTGGTCGTTCCCGTTGGGCCGGAAGCGGTAGACGATGCGGTTCAGCGCGCCCCAGGGATGGAAGTTCGGGAACACGGTGTAGGTCAGGTTGTCGACGAGCTCGGCGTCGCTCCAGCCGTCCACCAGGTCGCCCGCGAGCGGGCGCCAGCGCGCGCGGGCGTTGTCCGCCGCCACCGCGCGCGCCGTTTGGCCGGGCGGGAGCGGGAGGGGCAGCGGCTCGCCCAGCCGCACGTCGAGCATCGCCCGCAGCATGTCCTCCTCGCTCGGCGCCCAGGAGAGGAGCGGGCTCGGCGTGCAGCTCGCCGTCACCGAGCGCGCAAAGTTGTCCCAGCAGTCGATCTGGCTGTTCGTGTCGCCGAGATAGGCCGAGGCCTGGGGATGCGTCGCTCCCACGTGGTAGGCCTCCGCGAAGGCCTCCTGGGTGATCTTCCAGTTCGCCTCGATGATCTTCGCGACGTGCACCTCGACGTAGCGGTTGCCCAGGTCCCAGCGCGCGTAGTGGGGAATCGCGTCGCCCAGGAAGCGATCGAGGGGCTCGGCGTTCGGGTCCGGGTTGATCATCACGAAGCCGGCCCAGCTGCCGACGCGCGCCTCGGGTAGGCGGAACTTCGCCGGGTCGACGTGGCGCAGGTCCCACTCGGCCGGCGTGCGCTTCAGCCGCCCGTCGAGGTGCCACGTGAAGCCGTGGAAGGGACACTGGATCTCGCTGCAGCGGCCCGCGTGGTCCTTCAGCTGGCGGCCCCGGTGCAGACAGGCGTTGACGTAGGCCTTGATCTCGCGCGGCGCGACGCGCATCACCACGAAGGAGAGGTTCGCGATCTCGTAGACGATGTGATCGCCGACGCGCGGGATGTGCTCCTCGCGGCAGGCGAACTGCCAGACGCGCTTCCAGAGCTTCTCGACCTCGCGCTCGTGGAAGGCAGGCGAGATGTAGCGGTCGATCGAGAGGTCCGCGTCGCCGAGGCGCGCCGGGGCTTGCAGCCGCAGGATCGCGGGCACCGGGTGCGTGTCGGTGTCGAGCAGCTCTTGATACGAGAGGCCCGGCGAGCGGGGCTCGGACTGCGCGGCTGCGGCCATGACGCTTGAGGTAGCATCCGCCGCGGAGGCGACGCCATGAAGATCGGGATCGGGCTCTTCCCGACTGCGGACTCGATGCGCGCGGTGCCGCTCGGGCGCGCGCTCGAGGAGCGAGGCTTCGAGTCGCTCTTCGTCGTGGAGCACACGCACATTCCCGCGTCGCGCCGCACGCCGTATCCGGCGGGCGGCCCGCTCCCCTCGATCTACTGGGAGGCGTACGAGCCCTTCACCTTCCTGGCCCAGGTCGCGGCGGTGACCGAGCGGCTGCAGATCGGGACGGGCATCTGCCTCGTGCCCGAGCACCATCCGATCGCGCTCGCCAAGCGCGTGGCCTCGCTCGACTCGCTCTCGAACGGCCGTTTCCTGTTCGGCATCGGCGCGGGCTGGAACGCGGAGGAGCTCGAGAACCACGGCGTCGCGTTCAAGGACCGCTGGCGCGTGCTCGAGGAGAGCGTGCGCGCGATGAAGGCGTGCTGGACCCAGAAGGACGCCTCCTTCCAGGGCCAGTTCGTGCGCTTCGACCCCGTCTGGGTGGAGCCGAAGCCGGTGCGCAAGCCGCACCCGCCGATCTTGATCGGCGCGGCCTCGAAGTGGACGATCGCGCGCGTCGTCGACTTCGCCGACGGCTGGATGCCGATCGCCGGCCAGCCAGGTTTTGCCGAGCAGATGAAGGAGCTCGACGAGGCCTGCGCGCGCGCCGGGCGGGAGCGCGCCTCCATCGACGTGTCGGTGTTCGCCGCGCCGACCGACAAGGGTCAGCTCGCCGAGCTCCAGCGGCTCGGCGTGAACCGCGTGATCGCGATCTTGCCGACGCTGCCCGCGGACAAGTCGCTGGCCGTCCTCGACGGCTACGCGGGGCTCGTGCGCTGGGGCCAGGAGCTCGGCGCCTAGCAGAATCGAAATCCAGGGGTCTGACCCCGAAATTTCGATTCTCGCTCAGGCCTCCTCGCCCTCCGCCTCGGGATCGAGCCCGTTCTGCGCGGCCACGCGACCGAGCCAGTGGCCGCTGCGCTTCAGCCTGCGCTCGCAGGTCGCGAAGTCCACCCAGGCGAGCCCGAAGCGCTGGGCGAAGCCCTCCGCCCACTCGAAGTTGTCGAGCAGCGTCCAGGCGTGGTAGCCGCGCACGTCCACGCCCTCGGCGATCGCGCGCGCGAGCGCGGCGAGATAGCCGCGGTAGAAGTCGATGCGGCGTTGGTCGCGGATCTCGCCGTCGGGGCCTGGCGCGTCCCCGTAGGAGCAGCCGTTCTCGGTGATCTCGATGGGCACGCGGCCATAGTCCTTCGTGACGCGCACGAGCATCTGGCGCAGCGCATCGGGCCAGACCTCCCAGCCGAAGTCCGTGCGCGGGCCGCTCGCGCCGCCCATGCCGAGCAGGCGCGCGCCGATGCCGATGCGCTCGCCCGAGTCCGCGCGCACGAGGCCGCGCGTGTAGAGGTTCACGCCCAGGAAGTCGAGCGGCGCGCGCATGCGCTCGAAGTCGCCGGGCTGAACCCCCATCTGGTCGAGGGGAGCCCCGTCGAGGAACGCATCGGGATACGCGCCGCGCAGGGCCGGCCGCAGGAACCAGTCGTTCAGCCAGGCGTGCATGCGCTCGGCAGCGGCCGCGTCCTGGAGCGCGTCCGAGGCGGGCTCGGTCGGCTGCATCGAGAAGGCGGTGCCGATGCGCAGATCGCCGCGCTCGGCGCGCAGCGCCCGCACGGCGTCGCCCTGGGCCAGGTTCACGACGTGGCCGGCGCGCAGCAGCGCCTCCCGCGAGCGGATGCCCGGCGCGTGGATGCCGATGCCGTAGCCGAAGTTCGTGAAGATTCCGGGCTCGTTGAACACGAGCCACTCCTTCACGCGGTCGCCGAGCGCGCGGACCACGTGGTGGGCGTACTCGGCGAAGCGCGCCGCGGTGTCCCGCGCGGGCCATCCGCCGCGCTCCTCGAGCGCGAGCGGCAGGTCCCAGTGATAGAGCGTCGGGAAGGGGCGGATGCCCGCCTCGAGGAGCCCGTCCACCAGGCGGCCGTAGTAGGCGAGGCCCTTCTCGTGCGGCCGCCCGCGGCCCTCGGGCTGCACGCGCGGCCAGGCTAGCGAGAAGCGGTAGCTGTTCAGGTTCATCGCGCGCAGCAGCGCGATGTCCTCCCGCCAGCGGTGGTAGGAGTCGCAGGCGCGGTCGCCGGTGTCGCCGGTGCGGACCTTCCCGGGCGTGTGCGCGAAGGCGTCCCAGATCGACGGCCCTTTGCCGTCCTCGTCCCAGGCGCCCTCGATCTGGTAGGAGGCCGTCGCGCAGCCCCAGCGAAACCCCTCGGGAAATCGGACGAAGCTCATCAGCCCTCCGGCAGGGTTGGGAGGCTATCGGTTCTCGACGGCCGCCACGCCCCCGCGCTCGCGTCCGACGATGTTCTGCCACCTCGGCGCGCGCCGCGCCACATAACGGCGGGGGTGTGTGTGGGAGCATCCATGCGTCGGTTCCTGGCCACGGCCGCTGTGGCACTGCCCCTCGCCCTGGGCATCGCTCGCCAGGCCGCTGCTGTCCCCGTCGATCTCGAGCTCGTGCTGTTGATGGACACCTCCGGGAGCACGGACGAGAACGAGTTCGCCCTCCAGCGCGATGGCTGGGCGGCCGCGCTCACGAACCCCGCCGTCGTCGCGGCCATCCAGAGCGGGCCGAACCATCAGATCGCCGTGACCGTCGTGTTCTTTCAGGGTCCGGCAAACATCACTGGAGTCGGCCAGGCCGACGTCATCGAGCAGGTCGTGCCCTGGACGCTCGTCACCGACTCCAGCTCGGCAGCCGGGCTCGCGAGCGCTCTGTCGGCTCAGGATGCCCGGCTCGTGTTCAGCGCGGGCGGGAGCCAATTCATCTCCGGCGATCCCAACAACCCGAACCACGGAAGTGGTCCGACGGGCGTCGTGCGGGCGATCAACTTCTCCAGCAACATCTTGCTCGCGAGCAACGGATTCGAGGGAACGCGCCGAGTCATCGACCTCTCGGGCGATGGCTACGAGAACGTCGACCACAATCCCGCGGGATGCAGCGACCCGAATCTGTGCGGGGTCGGAAATGTGATCACTCCTCCGGAGGGCGTGATCGTGAACCCCGCCGTCTACTTCGCGACCACGGACGCCGCGCGAGATGCCGCGGTCGCCGCGGGAATCACCATCAACGGCCTGCCGATCCTCACGGACGTCCCGACTCTCGCGTCGTTCTTCTACACGCCGTGGGCGACCGGCGGAACCGGCTCCTTCGTCATCCCGGCGAGCGGCTTCGCCGACATCCAGCGAGCCGCCACCGCGAAGCTGATCAACGAGGTGGTGCCCGAGCCCGCCTCGCTGACGCTGCTGGCGGCAGCCCTGTCCGCTCTGGCTTGGAGGCGACGCGCCGCGTAGCGGGCGTGCTCAGGCTCGGGGCAAGAGCTCCTCGCACTGGAGGTCTGCGAGCGCGGCGCAGGAGCGCGCCGAGAGGGCGCGGGCGACGGCAGCGCCGCGCTCGTTCGCGAGGTCGAGGGTCGCCGCGATCGTCACCGCGTAGTCGAGCAGGTAGAGGGTGGCGCGCCGGTAGTCCTCCCAGCAGCGCTCGGCGGAGTAGTCGCGCACGCCGGCGGCGCGCAGGCCCTGCAGGTAGCGGTCGATCAGCGCGCGCTCGTGCGCGCGCCGCACCTCGAGCTTCACGCTCTGCGTCAGGAAGTAGGCGAGGTCCTGGGGGCCGGCGGACTTGGTGATCGACTGCCAGTCGAGGATCGCGAAGCGGGGATGCTCGGGGCGGCGGCCGAAGAACATGTTCTCGAGCCGGAAGTCCGCGTGACAGATCGCGAGCGGCCCGCGGCAGAGCGATCTCAGAATCGCGCCCGTGCTCGGGCCCACGCGCTCTCCCCAGGCCAGCACGGAGTCCGGCACCAGATCGCGCAGCTCGCGCGCGAAGCGCGGCCAGCCGAGCGCGAAGCCCGCCTGCATGCCCTCGATCTGCGCCGCGTTCGCGTGGAGCGTGATCCAGGCGTAGCGCGCGTCGTCGGTGCGGCCCCAGCTCGCCGCGTGGAAGCGCGCCATCGCGTCGATCACCACCTCGGCGTCCGCGAGATCGCTGCCCGCGACCTGGTCGCCGATGCGCAGGTCGGAGAATCCTCCAGCAGGAGCACGAAGTCCGAGCTGCTCGGCGCGCGCGCCGCGAAGTAGCAGCGCGGGTGACCGATCGGCGTGCTCCCGGAGAGCTCCTGGTAGAAGCGCACCTCGCGGCCGTACATGTCGTAGGTCTCGGCGACGGCGCGGTTCGCGGGCACCGGCGAGGGGAACTTGGCGATCAGCCGCTCGGGGGCGCCCCCGGCGTCGCCCGCGTAGCGCAGCGCCACGCGCGCCGCGGCGCCGATCAGGCCGCCGCCTGCGCCGAGCGGCTGCGCGGAGTGGGAGGCGACGCGCGCGCCCGCCGGGAGCGCGCCGGAAGCGTGCAGGGCGGCGCCGAGCCATGCGTCGCTCAGCTGGTCCGCGGCGGTGGGCAGGCGCGCCAGGTCGATCGGCATCAGTAGGGCGCCTGGCCCCCGTCCACGTTGAAGAAGGCGCCGGTGATCCCGCGGCCGACGTCCGAGGCGAGCAGCACCGCGACGGCGGCCACCTGGGCGGTGGTGTTGAGCTCGCCGGTCAGCGTCTTCGCCTTGAACACGTTGTCGATCATCTCGTCGTAGCTGAGCCCCATCGCGGCCGCGGTGGTGGGACCTCCCTGGGTCACCGCGTCGGTGAGGATCAGCCCCGGGCAGATCGCGTTCACGGTGACGCCGGAGCGCCCGACCTCGGCCGCCGCGCTCTTGGTGAGCCCGTGGATGCCGTGCTTGGCGGCGGCGTAGCCCGCCATGCCCGCCACGCCCAGCTTCCCTTCGACGGAGGAGATGGTGATGATGGCGCCCTGCTTGCGCGGGAGCATGTGCGCGAGCGCGTGCTTGATGCCGTAGAACACGCTGGTCAGGTTCCACTGCACGTCGTTGGCCCACGCCTCGTCGCTGAGCGTCGCGACGGGTGCGGGCTCGGTGATGCCGCCCGCGTTGTTCACCATCACGTCGAGGCGGCCCCAGCGCGCGGCGGCCGCATCCACGAGCCGCTTCACGTCGGCCGAGCGGCGTACGTCGCCCGGCACGAACAAGATCCGGTCGCCCGCGCCGAGCTCCTCGAGCGCGCGCTTGCCCTTCTCGGCGTCGCGGCCGTTGAGCGCGACGCACGCGCCCTCGGCCAGGAAGGCCTCGACGATTCCACGCCCGATGCTGCGGCTGCCGCCGGTCACGGCCGCCACTTTGCCGGCGAGCTTCACGCGCACTCCTCGAAGTCGGCGGAGTATAAGCTCGCTTCCCGCGCGCGTTCAGCTCGCGCGCGGCAGCAGGTAGCCCGCCACCAGCGTGTGGAGCTCCTGCGCGAAGTCCGCGTGCGTGAGCAGCGCCGGGTCGTGGGCCAGGGCCGCCTCGAGCACGGCGGGAATGCCGCGGGCCAGCAGGAACGCCGTCGCCTCGACGCGCTCGAAGGCGCCCGGACGTACGCGGGCCAGCTCTTCGCGGGTGCGCGCGAGCGGGTCGCTCGGGCCCGGCTCGGGTGCGCGCAGGAGCTCGGCCTTGTGCGCGAGATAGAAGGCCGGGTCGAGCGCGGCGAGCCGGCGGTAGTGCTCGAGCACGAGGGCGAGGCCCTGGCGCAGCCGCTCGTCCGCGGGAGCGCCGCGGCTCTCCTCGCGCCACGCGCTCCAGGCCGCGCCGAAGCGCGCGAGCTCGTCCTCGAACACGGCGAAGAGCAGGGCCTCGCGGCCGGCGAAGTACTGGTAGAGCGAGCCCACCGAGACGCCCGCGCGCGCGGCGACGTTCACCGTCGTGAGCGCTTCGGGCCCACCCTCCACGAGCACGCGGCGCGCGGCCTCGTGGATCGCCTCCACCAGCCGGCGCGAGCGCTCCTGCTTCGGCAGGCGGCGGCGGATCGCGCGACGCGGGCGGGGCACCCCGCCATGGTGGCACGGGGGCTAGCAAGTACCATGCGCGGCCGCACGGAGGACCGATGGCGCACGCGCTGGTCGAACGCGACGGCCACTTGCTCACGATCACGATGAATCGTCCGCAGCGCATGAACGCGCTCTCGGGCGAGATGCTGGTGCGCATGTACGACGCCTACGAGACCGCCTCCCACGACCCGGACGTGCGCTGCATCCTCGTGACCGGCGCCGGCGGAAACTTCTGCTCGGGGGCCGATCTGCGCGCGATGGCGGGCGACGCCGCCGACGCCGACCGCGAGATCGACGTGCCCGCCCGCATGAAGGCCGATCCCCAGATCGTGTACAAGGCGCTCTTCCGACACTACCGGCCGACCAAGCCCATCGTGGCAGCCGTCGAGGGCGTGGCGATCGCCGGCGGCACCGAGATCCTGCAGGCCATGGAGATTCGCGTGGCGGGCGAGAGCGCGCGCTTCGGCGTCTCCGAGGCGCGCTGGTCGCTCTACCCGATGGGCGGCTCGGCGGTGCGCTTGCCGCGCCAGATCCCTTACACACACGCCGCCGAGATCCTCCTCACCGGCAAGCACCTCTCGGCGCGCGAGGCGCTCGCCTGCGGCCTGATCGGCCACGTGGTGCCCGACGGCCAGGCTCTGGCCAGAGCGCGCGAGATCGCCGGCGCAATCTGCGCGAACGGCCCGCTCGCGCTCGAGGCGATCACGCGCACGCTCCACGAGTGCGACGGCATGGAGCTCGACCGGGCGCTGCGCCACGAGTGGGACTACGGCCAGGCGGTCTTCGCCAGCGAGGATGCGAAGGAGGGCCCGCGCGCCTTCGCCCAGAAGCGCAAGCCCGAGTTCCGTCGGCGCTAGGAGCTGCCCCAGGAGTGGGTCAGGCTCCTAGCTCGGCTCGCGCTACCAGAGCGGGCGGCGGCGCGCGCCCCAGACGCGCTGGCGGCGACGTCGCATGCGCTCGTGCAGCTGGATGCGGCGCCGCTCCAGCCACTCGCCGCGCGAGATTCTGTGTCTCCTTGCCGCGCTGCTTCTCGAGGTCGGCGCGGTACGTGCAGAAGTCGTCGTACGCCTCGATCTCGTGACGCAGCTCCTGGCAGACGAGCTCCACCATGATCGCGTCGTCGAGGAAGCCCAGGCCCGGGATCGTGTCCGGGATGACGTCGTCCACCTCGGCGAAGTAAGCCATCGCGTTCAGCACGCGCTGGCGATCGGGGCCGGAGAGCGCCCACTCCTTGTCCTCGAGCATGGTGGCCAGCTTGTCGAGGTTCTCGATGCGCGTGCGCACGAAATCGGGCAGCTCGGACTTGCGCGTCTGCTCGAGCAGGCGCCGCGCGGCCGTGTAGATGGCGTCCGCGTCGTTCGCCGCGATCGCCTTCGCGTCGCGGATGCGATCGCGGAAGTACTTGAGGTCCTTCTCAGAGAGCTCGAACGAGACCGTGATGGGCATGCCTTGGCTCCGCGTGCGCTCATTTGGCGCCCGCCTCGGTATCGATCGCCTGGATCCAGCCCTGGGCCTGCTTCTCGTGCTTCGAGTAGCCCTTGGCCTTCTGGAACCACTGCCGCGCCTCGGACTTCTTCTTGAGGTTGTAGTACGAGATGCCGAGCAACATCTGCGCGTTGCCGGGGTCCTTGAGCCCGCCCTGATTGAGCGCGTGCTGGAGCGCGTCGATCGCGCCGCCCCAGTCCTCGCGCTGCACCTGGACCTCACCCAGCCGGCCGTACATGTCCGCCGAGCGCTGCATCTCGGCGGCGCGGCGCAGCGGGCCGATCGCCTTGTCGTAGTCGCGGGCGGCGATCCAGCAGTTGCCGAGCTTCTCTTGGAGCTTGCCGTCGTTGGTGACGCGCTTGGCCTCGAGCTCCTTGGTGAGGAGCGTCGCCGCTCGGTAGGGGATCTCGTTGTAGAGGAGCAGGTCCGCGAGACGCCGGAGCTCGGAGTCGCTGGTCAAGAGGCCCTTGTGGTAGGCCAGCATCATGACCGTCAACGCGTCCTGATACTTCTCCTGTGCGCCCAGCACGGACGAGAGCTGGACCCAGTGCTCCTTCTTGTTCGGCTCGAGGGCGATCAGCTGGCGGATGAGCGGGACCGCCTTCCCGTACTGGTCTTTCTTCAAGTAGAGCGCCAGCACGAGCTGGATCCAGCTGGGCTGCGGCTTCTCGGACATCGCCAGCGCCTTCTCGGCGTTGGGCAGCGCGCGCGCCTCGTCGCCCTGCTGGTAGTAGGCGACCGCGAGCAGGTAGTAGGCGTTCGAGTTGGGCTTCGAGTTCGGAAGCCTCATCCACTCTTCGAGGGCCGCCGCTCCCTCCTTCCACTTCTCCTCCGCCAGGTAGAGCTGGGCGATGTTGAAGCGCACGCCGTCGATCTCGACCTCGTTGAGGCCGCCCGCGTCGATCGCGGCCTTCAAGTGCTGGCGCGCCTCGCCGTACTTCTCCTGGGCGTGGGAGATCGACGCGTAGAGCTGCTCCACGCGGGAGAGCTCGTACGGAGAGAGCTTCGCCCGGTCGAGCTTGTCGAGCACCCCGCGCGCGCCCGCGTAGTTGTCGGTCTTCAGGAACTCGAGGGCCTCGTTCAGCCGTTTGCCGGTGTTTGCGTCGAAGTTCGGCTGCTCCTTCTTCTCCTCTTCCTTCTTCTCCTGCGCGCGGGCGGCGCTCGGGAAACCGCCCAGCGAGAGCGCGAGCGTGAGACCGACGAGAGCGGCGGCGAGGCGGGCGAAGCGCACGGTCTATTTCTCCATCTCGAACCGGATGATGTTGCGCACGCCGACGCGCTCGACGGCGACGCCTTCCTTGATACTCGGGCTGTAGCGCCAGCGAGCGATCGCCTTGAGCGCAGCGTCCTCGAAGTAGCCCTTCGGGTGGGCCTCCACGACGAAGGGGTCCTTCACGGTGCCCGCGGGCGTGATGGTGAACTGCACGAGCACCCAGCCCTCGATGCCGCGGCTCTGCGCGCGCGCCGGATAGTCCGGGTCGATGCGCACGATCGGGAGGACGTCGGTGTCGACGCCACCCCCCTGGCCGATGCCGATCGCCGTCGGCAGGTGGGGGCCGATCGGGCGAGTCTGGTCGGGCGTGCTCCAGTGAATCGGGGCCACCGGCTGCGTTGGGTTCACGCCCGGGTTCGTGGGCTTGAGCGTCGGGGGAGGCTTCAGCGGCTTGGGATCGCGGGTCTTCGTGCGCTCGATCTCCGGCGGTATGACGGGCGTGAAGCTGATCCTCCGCGTCTCGCGAGCCTCGAGCTTTGCGATGGGTCCGGTGATGAACGTCCACAGCGCCACGTAGAGCCCCGTCGCGAGCGCGAGGCCGGCGAAGAGAGCGACCGGGAAACGCAGGGCTTGCTGGTTCATGGCCCTCACCCCCGTTCTACTTCTCCATCTCGAAGCGGATGATGTTGCGCATGCCGACGCGCTCGACGGCGACGCCTTCCTCGATCTTCGGGTTGTAGCGCCAGCGCGAGATCGCCTTGAGCGCCGCATCCTCGAAGTAGCCCTTCGGGTGGGCCTCGACGACGAAGGGGTCCTTCACGGTCCCGGCCGGCGTGATCGTGAACTGCACGAGCACCCAGCCCTCGATGCCGCGGCTCTGCGCGCGCTGTCGGATAGTCCGGGTTGATGCGCACCAGCGGGATGATGTCGCGGTCGGAGCCGCCGACGTTCACGGTCAGCTTCGTCATGGCGCCGCGCGCGTCCACGTCGGGCTGGAGCATCTGGATCGCGTCGGTCGAGGCCGAGGCGTTCGTCATGCTCATGCGCGGCGCTTGCGGCGTCACCGCGGGCCGCTCGCGCGCCGCCTTCTGGTCGCGGCGGCTCGCGGTCTCGGTGTCGCGGCGCAGGCGCGTGAACTCGATGCGCCGGGCGGCCCTCGCCTCGAACTTCTCCACGGGCCCGCTGATGAAGGACCAGAGCGCCCAATACAGCGTCGCGGAGAACGCGAGGCCGGCGAGCAGAGCGATCGGGAAGCGCAGTGCGTGGTTGTTCATGGCGTCACCCCGCTGTCGGCACGTCGGCGGCGATCGAGACGGTCTTGATCCCGCCGATGCGCACCTCGTCCATGACCGCGGCGACGACTCCGGCCTGGGACTGCTTGTCCGCGATGATCACCACGGTGTCGTCCGGTCGTTCCACGTGCAGGCGCTCGATCATGGTGCGCACCTGCTGCAGGCTCGACCTGCTTGCGGTCCATCCAGATTTCGCCGTTCTGGCGGACGGCGATCATGATGTTGCCGGACTCGCGGTTGAAGGCCGTCACCGCCTCCGGCTTGAACACGATCACCCCGGCCTGCTTCACGAACGAGGTCGTGATGATGAAGAAGATCAACAGGTTGATCATGAAGTCGAGCATCGGCGCGAGGTCGATGCCGTGCTCTTCGCTCTCGGGCGCGTGGCGCCGCACCTGCATGGGGACTCCTCAGCTCGAGGTGCTGAAGGTGATGTTGTCGACACCCCCCAGGTGGATCTCGTCGACCACCTGAACGAGCACGCCGGTCTCGGCGCTGGGCTCCGCGATGATCATCACGCCCGCTTTGGGCTTCACGGCGTGCAGGCGCTCGATGTTGGCCCGCACCGCGCGGATGTCGACCTCGCGGTTGTCGATCCAGATCTCGCCCCCTTTCAGGATCGAGATCGGGATGCTGCTCGCTTCGTCGGACTTGGTCTGCTCGATCTGGCCCTGCGGCCGGGTCACGTCCAGCCCGAACTCCTTCACGAACACCGCGGTGATGATGAAGAAGATCAGCAGGTTCGTGACGAAGTCGAGCATCGGGGCGAGGTCGATGCCCGTCTGCGATTCGTGCGCCTCGGCGGCGTGTCGTCGCATGCGCATGGCAGAGATCCCCTTGCTTCAGAAGCTGAAGCGGTCGCTCAGGAGCTCGGTGCGGCGCCGGGCCTCGCTGCGGAAGTAGTACTGGGGATAGAGGCCCGATGATGCTCACCGCGAGGCCGGTCATCGTGCAGATCATCGCGTGGGAGACGCCGCTCGCCATGCGTGCGCGCGTCCGCGGAGCCGCGCAGCGCCATCGAGTCGAACACCTCGAGCATGCCGCTCACGGTGCCGATCAGGCCCAGCAGCGGCGAGAGCGGCACCAGCACGTTCAGGATCTGCAGGTTGGCGGTCATCGCTGCGTTGAGCTTCGAGATCATCATGTCGCGGATCTGGCGCGCGCACCACGACGTGTGGTCGCGCCGCGCCATCCACTGACCGTGCAGCTCGCTCGCCATGTCCGGCAGGATGCGCCGGAAGAACCAGAGGCGCTCGATCACGAGCGTCCACAGCACGATCCCGCACACGAAGATCCAGGCGACGAAGGGGCCGCCCCCATCGATCAGCTCCGTGACGGCTCGGACGATGTTCAGCCTATCCACGCTTCTTCTCGATGCTCTCGGCGAGGAGCCCGTAGCTCTGCTCGTCGAGGACCTGCACCACGCTGCGCGACATCGAGGTCAGGAAGGCGTTGAGGAAGAGCAGCGGGATGGCGATGCCGAGGCCCAGCACCGTCGCGATCATGGCGGTGCCGATGCCGCCGGCCATGAGCTTGGGATCGCTCTGACCCGACTCGGTGATGCTCTGGAACGTGATGATCATGCCGATCACGGTTCCGATCAGGCCGAGCAGCGGACCGGCGGCCACGGCCAGGCGCAGGAAGGACTGGAAGCGCTCGAGCACCGGGATCTCCTTCATGGTCGCCTCGGAGACGCGCAGCTCCGCGACCTCGGCGTCCTCCTCGATGCGGTGCGGGTCGCCCTTGAAGGCGAGCAGCACGCGCCCGAGCGAGTTGTCGTTGGACGGGTGGTCGAGGTTGGCGAGCTGCCGGCGGACCGCGATGCGCTCGCGGAACAGGAACAACGTCTGGTAGATCGCGATGATCAGGCCGGCGAAGCCGACCGCCAGGATCACGTAGTTGATCGACTCGCCGCGCTGGATGCGCTCGACCCAGCTCGGCCGCTCCACGTACATCGCGAGCAGCACGCCGCGGGCAGGGTCTGCCACCGCGCGCACGTACTCGCTCTGGCCCGTGGAATCGGCGAGGTCCTCGGCGATCCCGGTGAGCTTGCCGCCGGGCTGCCGGGGCAGCACCTGCAGAGCGTGCTCGCTCGGGATGTAGCCCAGGTATTCGTCCTCGGAGGAGGCCGTGAAGCCGCCCACGCGGATGACCTTCGTGTCCACCTTCTCGCCGCCCGGCTGCACCACCTTCGAGTTGAAGGCGACCACC
Organism: uncultured delta proteobacterium; assembly: GCA_963716275.1. Lineage (GTDB taxonomy): Bacteria > Myxococcota_A > UBA9160 > UBA9160 > UBA6930 > VGRF01. Next base: position 69,206 of record CAVQTC010000015.1, read on the forward strand.
TTGCCGCTCTCGGTCATCTCGCGCTGGAGCTCGAGCCACAGCCGCTCGAGCTCGCGGATCGAGGGGAGCGCCTTCGCGCCGGCCAGCCGGCGCATGAAGGCCACGCGGTCTTCCTCACCTTCCTTGGGCGGGTACTGGGCGCCGATCAGCGACCCCTCGAGCGTGTTGGCCGCGTCGCCCGCGACCTGACGGGTCACGCCGAACAGCTCGCCCAGGTTGCCCTCGCGCTGGTGCAGCAGGCCCTGGAGCTCGCCGATGCGCAGCTCGTTGGCGTCGTACTGCGCCGAGAGCGAGGCGCTGGTCGCCTCGGCCTGGTTGCGCGCCGCCACCGCGTCCTGCATCAGCTTCGCCTGCTGATCGCGGTCTCGCTTGAAATCCGCCTCGCGGGCGGCGTTGATGCGGTTCTCCTCGGCGCGCAGGTTCTGCACCTGCTTCAGCAGGTCGTCCAGCGACTCGGCGGCGTGGACCTGCGCGATCAGGAGCGGGGACGCCGCGAGAGCGGCGAGTAGGATTCGAGCGCGCATCAGCCCTGCACCTCCTGCGGAGCGGGCACCGGGACCTGCAGCAGGTCGGGCGCTCCGAGCTTCTTGGCGACGCGCAGGGCCTCAGCCACCGCGTGCCCGTAGTCGTCGTCGACGACCCACTGCTTCTTGGTCTGGTCCCAGTAGCCGGTCTCGTCGTGGTCCGGCGTCTGATACATCAGCGAGATGCGGCCGAGCCGCACGAACTCGACGGTCTTGGCGGCCTCGCCCTCGCCGAGCTTGCCGGGGTACGAGTCCAGCGTGCGGCCGTACTCGAGCTCGATCTGATAGGCCTCGAGGATGCGGCGGTACTTCTCGGAGATGGTCACGTCCGCGCGCAGCATCATGTCCTGCAGCTTCTTCACGCGGTCGGTGCGCTCGGCGAGCAGGAAGGGCACGTCGAGCTTGATGAACTCGGCGAGCGTGTCGACCATCTTCTGCATCAGGGGCTGCACTTCGCGCTGGGTCTGCTCGATGTCGACCAGCTGCTGCTGGATCGAGCTGACCTCGTCCCCTTGGGAGCGCACCTGGATGGCGAGCTGCGCGTTGTACTTCTTGAGACTGTCGACGTCGGCCAGCGCCTGGCGGTAGCGGCCCGCCATGTCGGCGGTCTCGTCGGCGATCTGGCTGATGCGCTGCTGGGCGCCGGCAGCCGCCTTGTCCGCATCCGCCTGCGCCGTCATGACGGAGTCCAGAGATTGCGCTCCGGCCCCGGTCACGCTCGCGGGAAGCGCCGCGAGCAACGCGATGGCGACGGCCCTCGCTCGGTTCTTGTTCTCCTGCGTCATGTGGGCGCGCATCTCCTGAGAGGATGGTTGGAGGATCGGTTCGGGGAAATCGGCGCAGGGCGCGTCACTAGGACTCCGCCCCGGGCCTCGCAGGGTAAACGCGGCGCGACTCGGGAGTCAAGCTGATCTGCGGGCTTACGCGGCGAAATCTCCGACGCAACGTCTCATTCGGGAGCGCGCGTGGCCGTGCTCGCATCACCGCTCGGGACGAAATAAGGTAGGGAGATGTCGGGCGACAGCGCGCGGAAGGCGACGCGCACCGGCAAGTCGACGCGCAGCGCCGCGAGCTCGCACTCGACGTTCGCGAGCATCGCGAAGCCCTCCGCGAGGCGCACGATCGCGATCGCGTAGGGCGTCGCGAAGGCCGGGTGCGGCGCGCGGTGCACGACCGTGTAGCTGTACACCACGCCGTGTCCCGCGCTCTCGACCCAGTCGAGCTCGCTGGACTGGCAGCCCGGGCAGAGCGGCTGCGGGATGAAGACGTAGCTCGCGCAGTCGCGACAACGCTGCACGCGCAGCACGTTCGCGCGGCAGCCGTCCCAGTGCGGACGCGACAGAGCGGTCGGACGGGGCAGGGGGCGCTCGCTCACGGGCGCTCCCGCCCCAGCAGGAGCACGTCGCAGAATAGCGCCCCGGCGCCGCCATTGGTGGCGAGCGCCACGCGCGCATCGGGCACGCGGAGCCCCTCCGGCGCCTCGCCGCGCAGCTGCTGCGCCGCGGCGATCGGCTTCTGGAGCAGCTGCGCGAGCCCCGCGTGGCTGAATGCGAGCAGCCCGCCATTGGTGGCGACGGGCAGCTCGCCGCCCACCGCGATCCGCCCGCCGCGCACGAACTCCCCACCTTCTCCCCGCGCACAGAAGCGCAGCGCCTCGAGCTGGCGGATCACCTCGAACGAGAAGGGGTCGTAGAGCTCCGCCACGTCCACGTCGCCGGGCGCGAGCCCGGCCTGCCCGAAGGCGATGCGCGCGGCCCGCCCGCCGACGTCCCCATACCGGTCGTAGAGGGGCGGAGCCACGTAGGCCATGCCGTGCCGGTCGAGGGCGCCGCCCAGCAGCCAGACGGGTGTCACAGCGAGGTCCCGCGCGCGCTCCGCGGAGGTGAGGACGAGCCCCGCGCCGCCCTCGCTCGTGAGCGCGCAGTCGAGCAGGTGGAAGGGGTCGGCGATCATGCGGGAGGCGAGCACGTCCTCCGGGGTGACCGCCCTCCCGTGCATCACGGCCGCCGGGTTGCGCGCCCCGTGCGTGCGGATCGTGGCGGCCACCTCCGCGAGCGCCTCGGGGCGCGTGCCGTACAGGTGCATGTGGCGGCGCGCGACCAGCGCGAACTCCGCCGCGGTGAAGAGGCCGAAACACTCCGTGAACTCGTTCGACGGCCGCGTCCACGGGGCGGTGTAGGTGTGATCCGTGTACTCGGCCGCCTGCGCCGTGGCGATCAAGACCGTGTGGCAGAGCCCCGCCGAGATCGCGAGCGCTGCCTCGAGCACCGCCGGGATGCCCATGTCGCCCGTGCCTGTCCAGACGGGGCGCTCGCCCAGCCACATCGCCGTCTCGCGCGCGTTCCAGCGCCGCACCGAGGACGTGCACTGGATCCCGTCCACGTCCGGGAAGCCAAGACCCGCCGAGGCGAGCGCGCCGCGCATCGCGTCGAGCAGCACTGCGGTTTCGGGGACCCCGAGCACGCGCGCCTGGCGCGTGTTGTAGGCGCCCACGATGGCGACGTCGTGGAGGGGGTTGCGCACGGCGCGCGCACGCTATCGCGCTGCTCGAGAGCGGGGGAGCCTGCCGCTAGGGAACCTCCGCATGACGGACGATCGACGTGCCGGCCGGGCGGCGACGGGGCGGAGGGGCTCGCGACTCCCGGATCCGTCGCTCGCTGCGAGGCGGTGGGCGGAGGGCCGGACAGGGTCGCAGCGCAGGGCCGGTCTCAGCGACGCTCGCGCGCCAACGCGTCGCAGCGCTCCGCGGTCAGCGAGCGCGAACAGCACGCCTGCACCATCGCTCGGCCTCCACACGCAGCGCGCGCCTCTGAATCGAGGCCCGGAGTCGCGACCCCTCCGGCCTGATCGCCCGACGCCTCGCAGCGAGCGACGGAGCAGGGGGTTTACGGGGGTTCCCTAGTGGCTGCGCAGCGGGAAGCGGAGCTCGTAGCGGCCGTCGTGGAGCTCGCCGAAAAGCTCGGCGACCTGCGGGTGGGCGACGGGTCCATTCTCACCGTCGGGGAGCAGGTTCTGCTCGGACACGTAGGCCACGTAGGTCGTCTCGGCGTTCTCGGCGAGCAGGTGGTAGAAAGGCTGATCCTTGCGCGGCCGCGCATGGGGCGGGATCGAGAGCCACCACTCCTCGGTGTTCTGGAACTCCGGGTCCACGTCGAAGATCACGCCGCGGAACGGGTGGAAGCGGTGGCGAACCACCTGCCCGATGCGGAAGAGCGCTTCGCGTACCTCGACCATCCTGCCCAAGGATGACGAGTGGGAGGGAGGTGCGGGAGGGGCGGTCACCCCTCGGGCGCGGCGCCCGGGAAGGCGGGTGTGCGCTACATCCCGGCGATGTCGAAGCCCGTGGGTCTGCTCGTGAATCCGCTCTCCGGCCGCGACGTGCGCCGCCTGGTAGGGCGCGCCCAGACCGAGTCGCTCGAGGTGAAGCGGAGCCAGCTCGCGCGCGCGGTGGTGGGCGCCGCGGCTGCGGGCGCAACCCGCTTCCTCTACGTGCGCGACGTATTCCGCCTCGCCGAGCAGGCGCTCGAGTACCTCGACCTGGACGTCGAGATCAGCCCGCTCGAGATCGGCCCGCTCACGACCAGCGCCGACGACACGGCGCGCGCCGCGCGCGCCATGCGCGACGCCGGCTGCGGGGGCGTGCTCGTGATGGGGGGCGACGGCACGAGCCGGATCGTGGCGGGCGCCTGGGCGTCGGTGCCGCTCGTCGCCCTCTCGCTCGGCACCAACAACGTCTTCCCGGAGCGCGTCGAGGCGACGCTCGCCGGCGCGGCGCTCGGGCTCGTCGCCGCGGGACGCATTCCGCTCGCCGAGGTGGCCCAGCGCGCGAAGGTGGTGCGCGCCCGCTACGCCGACGGCCGCGAGACGCTCGCGTTGATCGACGCGGTGCTCGTCGTCGACGACCACCCCGGCAGCCTGCTCCCGTTCGACCCCGGGAAGATCCGCCGCGCCGTGCTCTCGCGCGCCGAGCCGGACGCGATCGGCATGTCCCCGCTCGGCGGGCTGCTCGTGCCCACCGATCGCGCCGCCGACGCGGGTGTCGAGGTCACCTGCGTCGCGCCCGGCGAAGGAGGACGCGCGCTGCTCGTCCCGATCTCGCCGGGCCTGTACCGGACGGCCTTCGTCACGCACGCCAAGCGCATCGCGCTGGACGAGCCCGTCTGCGTCGAAGGCCCGGGCGTGCTCGAGCTCGACGGCGACCGCGACCACGCGCTCGAGCTCGGCGAGCAGGTTGAGCTGCGCGTCGTGCGCGACGGACCCTGGCAGATCGACGTCGCGCGCGCCCTCGCGCTCGCTGCCGAGCGCGGCCTCTTCCTCGATCGCCCGCACTGGCACGACGCGGGCGACGGCGGCGAAGGCCCGGGGTGCTGCTGAGGGGCGGGTCTCAGGCGGCGAGCTTGCTCGTGTCGATCCCGTAGAGGGCCGCGGTGCTCTCGCCCAGGATCGCGCTCTTCTGCTCCGCGGAGAGCGCCTTCGTGTGCTGGGCGAGCATCTCCTGGCTCCAGGGCCAGGTCGAGTCGCTGTGCGGGAAGTCGTTCGCCCAGAGCAGCCGCCGCCAGTTCATGTCGCTCGCCATCTTGAAGGCGACCCAGTCGTCCTGGAAGGTCGTGTAGATGTTCTCCGAGAAGTACTCGCTCGGGAGCTTCGAGAGCGCCTGGCCCGCGGGCAGCCAGAAGCGGTGGCGCTTGTAGGCGTGGTCCATGCGGTACATGAAGTGGGGCACCCAGCCAGCGTCCGCCTCGGCGCACACCACTCTCAGATGCGGATGGCGCTCGAACACGCCGCCGAGCACGAGCGTGCCCATGATGTCCTGACAGCCGCGCACGATGGAGAGGAAGCCGTTCATCTTCGGGCCGCGCGTCTCGTGGCGGAAGGCGTAGTTGCGGTCGGTCAGGATGTGGAACGAGAGCGGGAGACCGAGCTCGATGGCGCGCTCCCAGAAGGCGTCGTAGACGCGCGAGTCGTAGTCCTCGACGCCCGGGTTGCCGGGCATCATCACGCCGCGCAGCCCGAGCGCCTTCACCTCGGCGAGCTCGCGCATGCCGTCCTCGGGCGTGCGCAGCGCGATCTGCCCGAGCCCGATCAGCCGCGCGGGGTGCTTCCCGCAGTAGGCCGCGAGCCAGCGGTTGTAGGCCGCGAAGCACGCCGTCTTGTAGTCGAAGTCGGGGTGGTTGCAGAGCATCATGCCGACGGTGGGATAGATCACCTCGGCGTGGACGCCGTCGCGGTCCTGCTCCGCCATGCGCGCATCGGGATCCCAGCCGCCCCGGTGCATGTCGAGGAACTTGACGCCCGTCGTGCGGATGTCCTCGGGGCGTTTTCCCGCCGCGGCGACCAGGCCCATCGGCACGGGCGACGGCATGCCGTCGATGAAGAAGGCATCGCCCAGCGCCTCGCTGAAGCGCATCTGCGGCGCCTTCGCTCGCCACTTCGCCTCGATGTGATCGACGTAGGTGTTGGGCGGCTCGGTGATGTGCGAGTCCGCGGAGATCACGACGTTCGGCGCCATGCGTCGCCTCCGATGATGCCGGAGCATAGTGCCGTTTCCCGCCGGGCGAAGGCTGTGCCACCGTGAAGGGGAGCCCCGAAGAGGCGGCTCAGCGGCGCGGCGCAGCCGCGTCCGCTGCAGCCGCTCTCCGCCGAGCTGGCGACGTCGGGATCGGCCAGCACCGCCATGGAGGATCTACCGATGAAGTTCGGAGTGATGTTCGCGAACGCGGGCCCCTTCGGTCAGCCGGATCGGCTCGCGCACTTCGCGCGCAAGGCCGAGGAGGTCGGCGTCGAGTCGCTCTGGACCGTCGAGCACGTGGTCGTCCCGCGAGGCTACGCCTCGCAGTACCCGTACTCGAAGAGCGGGAAGATGCCCGGCCCCGAGCAGTCGCCGATTCCGGATCCCTTGATCTGGATGGCCTACGCGGCCGCCGTGACGAGCAAGATCAAGCTCGCGACCGGCGTGCTGATCCTGCCCCAGCGCCATCCCTTCTACGTGGCGAAGGAGGTCGCGACGCTCGATCAGCTCTCGAAGGGCCGCACGCTGCTCGGCGTGGGCATCGGCTGGCTCGAGGAGGAGTTCCGCGGGCTCGGCATCCCGTTCGGCGAGCGCGTCGGCCGCACCGAGGAATCGATCCGCGCGCTGCGCAGCCTCTGGGCGGACGGCCCGAGCCAGTTCGCGGGCAAGCACTACAGCTGGGCGGCGGTCGAATCGAACCCGAAGCCGGTCCAGCGCCCCGGCGTCCCGATCCACGTGGGGGGTCACGTCCCCGCAGCCGCGCGGCGCGCCGCACGGCTCGGCGACGGCTTCTTTCCGGCGCGCGGCGACAAGCTCGCCGAGCTCTTGCCCGTGCTGGCGGCCGAGTGCGCGGCGATCGGCCGCGACCCGCGCACGATCGAGATCACGTCGGGTGGCGCGGCGAGCCTCGACGAGGTGAAGCGTCTGCGCGACCTCGGCGTCCAGCGCTTCATGCTGACGCCGCCGGGCATGGCCCCGGACGACGTCGAGCGCGGCTTCGAGAAGCTCGGCAACGAGCTGATCGCCAAGAGCTGAGTGGCGCGCGTCAAGGCGAGGCTCGGCGCGGCGCTCGCCGCGGCGCTGCTCGCCCAGGCGCTGCAGGCGAGCGAGGCGCGCCTCACCTTCAGCCGGGACGGCGAGAGCGTGGGCGCGCTCACGCGCGCGGATCTCGAAGCCTGCTGCGAGCCGCGCGTGGTGGCGCTCGACGATCCTTACTATGGCTCCCGCAAGCGCTTCCTCGCCGTTCCGCTCGCGCGCGTGCTGGCGCGCGGCTTCGGCGCCGAGCTCGCCGGCACGCTGGCGAGCGCCGACCTCTTGCTGCGCGCGCGCGACGGCTACACGCGCACGGCGAACGGCGCGCAGCTGCTCGCCGAGGGCGGCTTCCTGGCGCTCGCCGACGCCGACCGCGCGGACGGAGGCTTCGATCCGATCGACCGGCGCCGGGTCGACCCCGCGCCCTTCTACCTGGTGTGGACGGGTGCGGGGCAGACCGATCCGGAGCACTGGCCCTGGCCCTATCAGCTGGTCGAGATCGAGATCGCCGACTTCGCGAAGAGCTTCCCGCACGTCGCGCCCGAGGGCGCCCCAGAGGCCGGCCCCGAGCGAGCGGGCTTCGCGATCTTCCGGCGCCAGTGCATCGCCTGCCACGCCATCAACGGCGAGGGCGGCAGCGTGGGTCCGGATCTGAACGTCCCGCGCAGCATCGTCGAGTACCGCCCCGCGGAGCAGATCAAGGCCTTCGTGCGCAACCCCCGCTCGTTCCGCTACACGAGCATGCCCGCGCACGAGCAGCTCTCCGACGCCGACCTCGACGCCCTGATCGCCTACTTCCGCTTCATGAGCGCTCACAAGCACGACCCGGGAGCCGGGCCGCACTGACGGTGGGGACGTTCGTTGACGAAGTTTACGAGGCGCTCGATCGCACAGTCCTGTTCGGATCCGTGGGCCTCGTAAACTTCGTCAACGAACGTCCCTGCAGAGCTCGAGCAGCTGGTCCTCCCAGCCCCAGTCGAAGCGCAGCGTCTCGTGCAGGCGCTGCTGGCGGAACCACGCATAGGTGTGCTCGGCGGCGGCCGGGAAGGTGTACTCCGGGCGCCAGCCCGCGTCGTCGCGCAGCCGGTCGATGGCGAAGAGCACGCTCTTGTTCCAGGCGTGCAGGTGGGGGGCGAGGCGCTGCACGAGCGTGGTCAGCTGGAAGCGCTGGTTCTGGAGCTGCCCGGCCTGCTCGCGGCTGCGGATGTCGATGCGCACGTTCGCCTGGCCGCGCGCCAGCGAGGCGCGCCCCGCGTAGAGGTCGTCCATCAGCGGGGCTGGCACGTGCACCTTGTTGGGCGCGACGCCGACCACGGCGGCGAGCGTGTCGACGTAGCCCTCCGCAGAGAAGTAGTCGGCGCCGGTCAGGTTGTAGCGCCGTCCGAGCGTGGCGGGCTGCTGGGCGAGCATGCGCAGCGCGCGCGCCTGATCGTCCACGTGCCCCACCTGGGCGAGAGTCGTGCCGTCGCCCGGGATCAGGATGGGTCGGCCCTGCAGCAGGCGCGCGAACATGCGCTGCTCGCGATCGGGGAGGATGTTGTTGGGGCCGAACACCATCGAGAGCGCGACGGTCGTGGCGGGGAAGCCGTGGGCGCGGTGGGCGGCCACCAGCAAATCCTCGCACTCGAGCTTCAGGCGCCCGTACTCGTTCTGCTGGGGCGAGCGGTCGACCGGGAAGTCCTCGCGGATGGGCAGGAGCTCGGAGGCCGCGTAGATCACCGTGGAGCTCACGAAGACGTAGTGGCCGGTGCGGCCGCGCAGATGATCGACCATCGCGCGCACGTCCTCGGGGCGGTAGGCGTTCACGTCGTAGACGACGTCCCAGTCGTCGTTGCCCAGAGCGCTCGCGAGGGCGCTCGCGTCGGTGCGGTCGGCGAAGCGCCGCGCGACGCCGCGCGGCAGCTCCACGGGCGTCTTGCCGCGGTTCAGCACGCTGACCTCGTGCCCGTGGCGGGAGAGCTCGCGGACGAGGGCCAGGCCGTTGAACATGGTTCCGCCCATAACTAGGACTTTCACGGTGGGCCTCGCTTTCTCGGTGGGAGGGGTGGGACGCTACCGAAGCCCGGTGGGGGCGAGCGCGGAGGAGAGCGGCTGCAGCGGACGGCGCTGCGCGCCGCCGCTGAGCCGCTTTGGGGATGCCCGCCGGAAGAGGGAGAGCTAGTCCGCGATCCAGCTGCCGTGGAAGCCGTACGGGACGCGGCGCGGGAGGCGGACGGTCGCGATCGGCGGAGCCGAGAACTTGCTGGCATCGAGGACGACGAGATCGCTCGTGTCGGTCGCGTCGTCGTAGACGTAGGTGAGGACGTAGCCCTCTTCGTCGCTGCGCGAGCCGGCGGCGGGCACGAAGACGGGCTCGCCCGGATGGCGCTGCGTGCCGAAGTCGTGCACCTCGGTCTTGCCGGTCTTGGCGTCGGTCTTGAGCAGCTGGCTCACGGCCGGGGAATCGAGCGTGCTGACGTCCCAGAGGGTCATGTAGGCGAACCGGTGCTTCTCGCCGACGCGCGCGTCGGCCACGCGCGGGAACTCGGTGGCGCGCTCGTCGAGGGTCTCCTCCGTGACGGCGCCGCTCGCGAGGTCGAGGGTGAAGCGGTGGAGCGTCTGGCGGCCGTTGCTCGAGAAGTCGCCGGGGCGGCGCCAGAGGGAGTCGTAGCGGCTCGCGTCCAGGACGATGCGCGAGCCCTCCTCCCAGGCGTTCACCGTGTGGAAGACGTAGCAGGGCTCGATCTCGAACCAGCGCACGTCGGCGTTGCGCCCGGCGCGCGGCAGCACGCCGAGGCGTGCGCCGTAGTCGTCGCTCCAGCGGAAGGGCATGCCGCCCCGCATCGCCTGCTGCAGATCGAACACCACGGGGAGATCCATCACGATCGCGTAACGCTCGGTGATGGCGAAGTCGTGCATCATGGTCGGGCCCGCGAGCTCGATCGCCTCACTCTGCACGAGCTCGCCGCGCGGCGAGACGCGGTGGTACGTGAAGTAGGGCGGGAACTGGCCGTAGCCGAAGCCGAGCAGCTCGCCCGTCCGGGGGCACTGCTTGGGATGCGCCGTGAAGGCCGTCGTCAAGCGGCCGTCGAAGTCGGTGCAGCCGAGCGTCGCCAGCTCGCGATCGAGCAGGTAGGGGAAGGAGCCCTCCTCGAGCGCCCAGATCCGGCCGGCGTGGCCCAGCACGTGGGTGTTCGCCTTGGAGAGGGTGCGGTCGACCTGACCGGTGGGAGACACGCGCTGGGCCTGGGGCTCGGCGAGGCTGCGGGTGCGCACCCAGCGGTTGCGGTACCAGCGCGCGCCGCCGTCCTCGAGCCGCACGCCGTGCACCATGCCGTCGCCCAGGAACCAATGCGGCGAGGGCCCCGACTTCGGGTTCGGCCCCGTGCGCACGTAGACACCCGAAAGCTCGCGCGGCAGCGCGCCCGCGACGGAGAGCTGCGTGAGCGTCAGCTCGTCGCTCACGGGCGCGAAGTTCCCACGCAGGTGGAAGGGCAGGGCCTCGCTCTGGGCGGCGGCGCTCATCGGTGTCTCCCCGGGCGCGAGGCGAGCACCCTAGCGCTCAGCAGAGCGCTGGGCGACCGCTCAGGTGCGGCGCGCGAGATGCGTGACGCGGCTTCCCAGCAAGCCCGGCTCGTACTCGATGAACTCGACCAGCAGGCCGTCCGGGTCGCGGCACAGCATCACGCCCTTGATGCCGCTGTTGGGATCCATGTTGCGCGGCGGCGTGATGAACTGGATGCCCTTCGCCGAGAGCTCCTCGTAGGCCTTGTGCACGTTGCGCGTGCGCAGCGCGATGATGCGCGGGACGCGCTCGCTCCAGGGCAGGGGCGACGGCGGATCGTAGGCCGGCTCGAGCCATTGGAGCAGGTCGAGGCGCGTGTGGAGCGGGCCTGCGTCGATGGCGAGCAGCGCGCCGCGGCCCTGCGCTTTGGTCATGCCGAAGTTTCCGGCCACGTAGTCGGGCCAGACGAAGTCGCGATTGTCGCGCAGCAGCTTGAAGCCGATCGTCTGGTAGAACGCGAGCGAGCGCTCGAAGTTCGTGGCGTTCACCGTGAAGTGGAAGATCGACTGGATCTCCCAGCTCTTCCGATCTTCGCTCGGCTCCGCGGACTTCGCCTCGCTGCGCGCCGCCGCCGCGCGCGGCGGCTTGCGGGGGACGTCCACTCGCTTCTTTGATCCGGCGCGACCGGTTCGGGCTCCTCCCTGCGGACGCTTTGCGGCGCCGCGCTTCTTCGATCCGCTGCGCTTTCGAGTCGCCATGGCAATCCCCCTCGGAGGCGCTGCATCATGCCGCAGTCGAGGGGGGCACGGCGATGGCGCAGCAAGTGACGGTCGAGCGGATGCAGCAGATCTTCGAGTCGGTGAAGAGCTGGGGGCGTTGGGGCAAGGACGATCAGGCCGGCGCGCTGAACCTGATCACCGAGGCCAAGCGGCTGGCCGCCGCCCGCTCGATTCGCACGGGCGAGGTGGTGAGCCTCGCGCGCGAGCTTCCCGTGCAGCCCTCGTCCGAGAACCCCACGCCGGCGCTCCACATGATGGTGATGGCCGGGGACGCCTGCGACGCGACCGGCGTCGCGGGGCTCGAGACCGCCATGGACTTCGTCGGAGTCTCGTTCCACGGCATGGCGGTGTCCCACATCGACGCGCTCTGCCACGTGTTCGTGGGCGGCCGCATGTACAACGGTTTCCCGGCGAGCGACGTCAAATCGATCGGGGCTCTGCGCAACAGCATCCACGTGGCGAAGGAGGGCATCGTGTCGCGCGGCGTGCTGCTCGACATCCCGCGCCTGCGCAGCGTGCCCTGGCTCGAGCTCGGCGATTTCATCCTGCCCGCGGAGCTCGACGCCGCGGAGAAGGCCGCCGGCCTGCGCGTCGAGAGCGGTGACGTGCTCCTGATCGCGACGGGCCGCGACGCGCGCAAGGAGCGGCACGGGCCCTGGAGCGCCAATCACGAAGGCATCGCCGGCCTCCACGCCGAGTGCATCCCGTGGCTGAAGGAGCGCGACGTCGCCGTGCTCGGCAGCGATGGCATCTCGGACACACTGCCCGGGCTCGGCATCCCCGGCTGGCCGATCCCCGTCCATCAGTGCACGCTGGTCGCGATGGGCGTGCACCTGCTCGACAACCTGCAGCTGGGGCGTCTGATGGCGGCCTGCGCGCGCAACCGACGCTGGGAGTTCATGGTCACGGTGGCGCCGCTGCGGGTCGAGCGCGGCACCGGCTCGCCGGTGAATCCGATCGCGGTGTTCTGATGCGAGGAGGACCCATGCGCATCCGTTGGCTCGTGTCGCTGGTGCTCCTGCTCTCGAGCTGTGCGCTCCCCGGAGATTCCGCGCGCCCGGCGCCCGCGCTCCACGACGGAGATCTCTCGGTGCCGGCCGGCTACCGGAGCTGGACCCCATTTCTCCGCGACGTGCAGCGGCCGGATTCGAAGCAGGTGCGCGACATCTACGTGAACGAGGCCGGCGTCGGCGCGCGCAAGGGCGACGCCTTCCCGAACGGCACGATCTTCGTGATGGAGCTCTACAACGCGCGCAGCGCGGCGGACGGATCGCTCGCCACGGGGGCCGACGGGAGGCTCGTGAAGGGCGACCTCGCCAAGATCTTCGTGATGGGCAAAGGGGCGGGCTGGGGCGCTTTGGTGACGCCGGCCGAGCTTCGCAACGGCGACTGGATCTACGCCGCCTACCTTCCGGACGGGAAGACCCACGCGCCCGACGCGCCGGCCGCCTGCCGCGGCTGCCATCTCCCGCAAGCGAGCAAGGACTTCGTGCACCGCTACGACGAGTACTTCGCGGGCCGCTGAGCCGAAGCACAATGGCGGACCCGCAAGCATCCTCCGAGGCCGAAACGGACGCGCCGCCCGCCCCCAGGCCGAACGTCGGCGCGCTCCTGCGCCACCCGATCGTCACGGGAGTCGGGGGTGCGCTGCTCGGCGCCATCATCGGCCTGCTCGTGAACTGGGGATGGGGCGCGGTGACGGACGCGGCGAGTCTCGACGACGTGATGCAGGAGCAGCGCCAGAGCTTCGACGCCATCCAGGCCGCGCTCGGCAAGCTCAAGGCCGCGTCGCCCGAGGAGCTGCGCGAGATCGTCGGGGAGCTGCGCGGCCAGATCGGAGCGCAAGAGACGTACGCGAAGCGCTACCAGGCGCAGCTGGCTGCGGCGGAGCGCGAGGTCGGGCAACTGCGCGACCAGCTCCTGAAGGAGAAGGACGGCTACGCCGGCGGCGCCCAGTTCTGGCTCGGCGGGGGCGAGTCGCTGCGCCTGCCCGGCGAGGGGAACGTGCTGGGGCTCTACGGCTCGCGCAGCACGTGGGCGAGCGTGACGTTGGGCAGCGCCTCGTCGCGACTCTACGTCGGACAGAGCCTGCCCTTCACTGCGGCCGGCCGGCAGTGCCAGGTTTTCCTGCGCCAGCTCCGCCGTCCCGAGGACGGCCGGCTCGGCTTCGACGTGCAGTGCACGCCGCCGCCCGGCGGCGAGGGAGGCTCTTGATGGACCCGAGGGGAGGCTCCTGATGGACACGATCGAGGCGATGGAGACTTGTCGCGCCATCCGCTTCCTGAAGCCGGACCCCGTTCCCCAGGCGCTGATCGAGCGCGTCCTCTACGCGGCCACGCGCGCCTCGAGCCCGGGCAACTCTCAGGGCTGGGACTTCCTCGTGATCCGCGAGCGCGCGGCGAAGGCGAAGATCGGCCCCGTGCTGCGCGAGCGCATGCTGCCGATGGTGGCCCGCCAGCCGAGCTCGAGTCCGGTCACCGGGCGCATGCTCGCCGGCGCCAACCACCTGCTGAACCACTTCGAGGACGTGCCCGTCTGGGTCCTGGTGTGCGGGCGCGCGATCTATCCGCCGGGCGCGGGGACCGAGCAGATGGTCCACGCGGCCCTCTACCCGGCCGCGCAGAACCTGATCGTCGCCGCCCGCTCGCTGGGCCTGGGCACGACCTTCACGACGTTCCAGCTCGCGGCCCAGAAGGAGATGCGGGCGGCGCTCGGCATCCCCGACGACGTCCACATCGGCGTGTGCGTGGCGCTGGGCTGGCCGGACCGCCCCTTCGGGCCGGTGGCGCGCAAGCCCCTCGAGCAAGTGGTCCACTGGGAGCGCTGGTAGGGTGGCTGGCCCGCTCGCTGGCGTACGCGTCGTCGATCTCACGCGCTATCTCGCCGGCCCCTTCTGCACGCAGCTGCTCGCCGACTACGGCGCCGAGGTGGTGCGCGTCGAGTCCCCGCGCGGGCGCGAGTTCCGAGCGCCCGGCGCCGCGCGCGACAGCTACTTCTTCCTGACCGCGAACCGCGGCAAGCGCTCGCTCGCCCTCGACCTCGCCAAGCCCGAGGCGCGCGATGTGCTGGGGCGCCTGATCGCGCGCGCCGACGTCTTGGTCGAGAACTTCCGCCCCGGCGTGCTCGCGGCGTTGGGCTTTCCGCCCGACGCGCTGTGCGCGCGCCATCCGCGTCTCGTCGTGTGCAGCATCTCGGGTTTCGGCGCGACCGGGCCCTACGCGAGCCGCCCCGGCTTCGACCAGATCGCACAGGGCATGAGCGGGCTCATGAGCGTGACCGGCACGAGGGAAGCTGGGCCGACGCGCAGCGGGATCGCGATCTCGGATCTGTTGGCCGGCACCTTCGCGGCGCAAGGCATCCAGCTCGCGCTGCTCGCGCGCGAGCGCAGCGGGCGCGGCCAGCGCGTCGAGACCTCGCTGCTCGAGGCCACGCTTGGGGTGCTCACCTGGGCGGCGGGCCAGTTCTTCGAGAGCGGGAAGAGCCCGGGGCCGGCGGGCCAGCACCACCCGCTCTCTTCGCCCTACGGCCGCTTCCGCGCGCGCGACGGCTTCCTGAACATCGCCGCCGGCAACGACGCCATGTGGGAAAAGCTCGCGCGCGCGCTCGGCCACCCCGAGTGGCTCTACGACCCGCGCTTCGCGAGCGCGAGCGAGCGCGTGCGCCAGCGCGCGGCGCTCAGCGAGTCGATCGAGGCGGCGCTCGCCGCAGCCGACGTGTCGGCCTGGGTCGAGCGGCTGAATGCGGCGGGCGTTCCGGCGGGGCCGGTGCTGGGGCTCGCGGAGGTGTTCGCCGATCCGCAGGTGCGCGCGCGCGAGATGCTGGTGGAGCTCCCGCACCCGGAGCTCGGCAGCGTGAAGCTCACCGGCCTGCCCATCAAGCTCGCGGAGACGCCCGGCGCCATCGAGCGGCGGCCGCCGCTGCACGCCGAGCACACGGCCGAGGTGTTGCGCGAGGTCGGCTACGCCGAGGCCGAGATCGCAGCGCTCGCCGCGCGCGGCGTGGTGAAGCTCGGCGCTGGAGCAGCCTGATCAAGCGCCCGCCCGCGCCGGCCGATGGTCGAGGAGCGCGAGGTCCGCGATGCGCGTTGCTTCGGTCCAGGCCGGCTACATGCGAGACGTGGGCGCGAGCCTCGTGCGCCTGGGCGCCGAGGGCGAGGCGGTGCGGATGGCCGACCCGGAGCTCTTTCGCGAGCTCGCGGGCGTCTCGCGCGCCGCGTGGCTCCCGATCGCCTACAACCTGCGCTGGGTCGAGGCGACCGAGCGCGGGCTCGGCTGGCCCCGCGCGCTCGGATTCCTGGCCGAGCGCGTGCACGCGCAGTTCGACCTCCCGCTCTTTCGCGGCTTCATCGAGGGCGGCGTGCGCCTGTTCGGCCTGGATCCGGGCTCGCTCGTGCGCTGGCTGCCGCGCGGCATGGGTCTCGTGTTCCGCGGCTGCGGGAGCTGGACGACGACGCGCCTGGGACCCCACGCGCTCGAGATTCGCGGGCGCGCGCTGCCGCCCGAAGTCGCCGGCCACGCGCGCTGGATCGAGTCGATCGGCGCTGCGGCCGGAGCCATGTTCACGCTCTGCCGGGTGAGCGGAGAGGCGCGCCTCGCCGAGCACGACTCCGTCGCCGGGAGCGCGTGCATCGCGGTTAAGTGGGCGGCGCAAAAGCGCGCCAAGGCGGGGTAGACTCCTCCGCCCGAGGAGCGCCCATGCCCGGCCCGCTGGCTGGCATCAAGATCGTCGACGTCTCGCAGATCGTCTCGGCGCCCCTGGCCGTGATGATCCTCGCCGATCAGGGCGCCGAGGTGATCAAGGTCGAGCCGCCGGGCATCGGCGACCTGATGCGCATCGGCCCGTACTATCGCGGCGGGCTCAACGCGTTCTTCACCAACGTGAACCGCGGCAAGCGCGGCATCGTCCTCGATCTCGCCAAGCCTTCCGGCCGGGAGATTCTGCTGCGGCTGGTCGCCCACGCCGACGTGTTCATCCAGAACTGGCGCCCGGGGGCCGCCCAGCGCCTCGGCCTCGGCTACGAGGAGTTGCGCGCGGTGAACCCGGAGCTCGTCTACTGCTCCGTCAGCGGCTACGGCGACTCGGGGCCCTACAGCAACCGCCGGGTCTACGATCCGATCATCCAGGGCATCACGGGCCACGTCGCCATCCAGAAGAATCCCGAGGTGCCGATCCCGGATCTGATTCGCAACATCGTCGTCGACAAGGCCACCGCCTGGACCGCCGCCCAGGCGATCACGGCGGCGCTGTTCGCGCGCGAGCGCGGCGCCGGCGGCCAGCACATCTCCGTGCCGATGATCGACGCCTCGCTCTTCTTCTTCTGGCCCGACGGAATGATGAAGCACACGTTGATCGGGCCGGCGGAGCGCGAGGGACCGGTCCTCTACGACATCTATCGAATCTGGGAGACCGCCGACGGCCACCTGGTCTACTTCACGGCCTCCGAGTCGGAGTGGCACGGCCTCTTCCGCGCGCTCGGCCATCCGGAGTGGTGCACGGATGCGCGCTTCGCGACGCTCGCCGCGCGCAGCAAGCACGCCGAGCTCCTCGGTCAGACGATCCTCGAGGAGATCCGCAAGTGGCCGACGCGCGAGCTGATCGCTCGCATGGCGGCCGAGCAGGTGCCGGTCGGGCCGGTGAACACGATCGAGGAGATGCTGGTCGACCCGCAGGTCGTCCACAACGACGTGATCTTCGAGTGGGACCACCCGAGCGCAGGGCGCATCCGCCAGTGCAAGCCGGTTGCAAAGTTCTCGCGCACGCCGCAGCGCGCGGGCGCGCCGCCGCCGCTCCACGGCGAGCACACCGAAGTGGTGCTCCGGGAGCTCGGCATCGACGACGCCGGCCTCGCGGCGCTGCGCTCGGAAGGCGTGATCCCGTAACCGAGAGGAAGACATGGCGACCAGACTTCGCACTCCCATCTGTGACTTGTTGGAGATCGAGGTGCCGATCGTGCTGGCAGGCATGGGGGGAGCCTCCACGCCCGAGCTAGCCGCGGCGGTCTCGAACGCTGGGGGCCTGGGGGTGCTCGGGGCCGCCGGCTGCGGACCCGACGAGCTGCGCGAGTGGATCGCGCGCACGCGCAAGCTCACCTCGCGCCCCTTCGGCGTCGACACGCTGCTGCCGGCCTCGGTGCGGCGCGGCACGTACGAGAAGGGAACCGCGCAGGGCCCCTCGCCGCGCGAGCTCCTGCCCCAGTACCAGGCGTTCGCGCGCGAGTTCATGGACAAGGAGGGGCTCGTGCCGGTGGAGCTTCCGCGCACGCGCGGCGGCTTCACCAACGACTTCTTCGAGGCGCAGATGAGAGTCGTGGTCGAGGAGCGCGTTCCCGTCTACGCCTCCGGTCTCGGCGACCCGAGCCCGTGGATGGACGCGCTGCACAAGAACGGGACGCGCGTGATGGCGGTGGTGGGCGCGGTCCGCCACGCGCGCAAGGTCTCCGCCTCGGGCATCGACGTGATCGTCGCCCAGGGCCACGACGCGGGAGGCCACAACTCGCCGGTCGGAACGATGGCGCTGATCCCGCAGGTCGTGGACGCCGCTGGCCAGATCCCCGTGCTCGGCGCCGGCGGTATCGTGGACGGACGCGGCGTCGCCGCCGCGCTCATGCTCGGCGCGCAAGGCGTGTGGGTCGGCAGCGCGTTCCTCGCGACGCACGAGGCTGGCATCGAGGAGTTCCAGAAGAAGGCGATCGTGCAGGCGACCGAAGAGGGCACCACGATCACGCGCGCCGTCACCGGCAAGCCCGCGCGCTACATCAAGTCGAAGTGGACGCAGGCCTTCGCGGACGCGGGCCTCGAGCCCCTGCCGATGCCTTATCAGGGCGCCGTGTCCGGCCCGGTCCAGGTCGCCGCGATCCGCCAGGGCCGCGGCGACATCGCCCCCGGCTTCGCGGGGCAGGGCATCGGCATGATCCAGTCGATCCGCCCCGCCGCGGAGGTGCTGCGCGACCTCGTCGCCGGCGCCGAGCGCGCGCTGGAGGGCGCCGCCGGCCTCGTGCGAGGGTGACTTTCGGGGACGTTCCTACTTGGCGGTGACTTATGGGGACACTCCTCGAATGAGGAGTGTCCCCATAAGTCACCGCCAAGTAGGAACGTCCCCTAGTCGATCAAGCGCCCCGCGGCGTCGCGGCGCTCCGGTCCCTCCACGCGCGCACGCCCGTCGCCGAACTTCGCGTCGCGCTCCTGGAAGGCGCCGCGCAGCCCTCGCTCCTTCACCGCGCGGAAGTACTCGCGTGTGCTGGGCGCTAGGTGGCCGCGCGCGTCGTTCTCGGCGGCAAGCCGTTGCAGCACCCCCGCGCCCATCAGCTCGAGCGAGAGATTCAGGATGCGCTTGTTCGCCGAGAGCAGGTCCGCATCCACGAGGGCGAGGCGGTCCGCGAGGCCCTCCACCTCGGCCTCGAGGTCCGCCGCGGGCACCGCCTTCATCACCAGCCCGATCTTCGCCGCGTCGGCGCCGGTCACGACGTCGCCGGTGAGCTGCAGCCGCTTCGCCCACTGCGGCCCGCAGTGGTAGACCCACAAGTTGTTGGGGAGAGCGCCCAGGTTGCGCGCGGGCGGGAAGCCGATGCGCGCATCGTCGGCGGCGATCACCATGTCGCAGTACAGGGCCAGATCGGTGCCGCCCGCCAGACAGTGGCCGTGCACCTGGGCGATCGAGGGCTTGTGCATCTCCCAGAGCGCGCGCAGGCGGCGCTGGTTGCGCTCGAGCAGCCAGGCGTCGTCGTCGATCGTGCGCCCCGTGCGGCGGGGCGGTCCGTCCGCTGCGGCGTCGCGCCGATCCGAGCCGAAGCCGGTGAGGTCGTAGCCCGCGCAGAACGCGGGCCCCGCTCCGCGCACGATCACGCAGTGGACGCGCGTGTCGTCGTCGGCGTCCCAGAGCGCGCGCTCGAGCTCCTCGAGCAGCGGATTGCAGAGCGCGTTGCGGCGCTCGGGGCGGTTCAGCGTGATGCGCGCGCGGCCGCGCTCGATCTCGTAGCGGATGAACTCGTAGGGCATGCGCTTCGCTCCTCGGGCGCACAGTGTAGGGGCGCCGGGTCGCGCGGCGGCATAGTGTTCCGCGCGAGGAGGCGCCCATGCCGCTGCGCGGGCTCGATCACGTTGCGATCACCGTGGCCGACATCGAGGCGACGGTCGCGTTCTACGCGCGCGTGCTCGGCGCCGAGCCGCTCTATCTGGACGCCTGGCGCGCGGGGAAGATCCCGGTCGTACTCCTGCGCCTGGGGCAGAGTCGGCTGTCCGTGCACCCCGCCGCGGCCCCGGCGAAGCCCCACGCGCGCGCGCCGCAGCCGGGCTCGGGCGACCTCTGCTTCCGCTGGGACGGACCGCTCGAGGGCGCCGCAGAAGCGCTCGCGCGCGCCGGCGTGCCCGTCGAGGAGGGGCCGGTCCCGCGGCCCGCGGCGGACGGAACTCCCGGGCGCTCGCTCTACTTCCGCGATCCGGACGGGAATCTGCTCGAGCTGCTTTCGACCGATTGACGAGAGGAGGAGCCATGCGCGAGCTCGGAAGACTCTTCGGGGTGCTGCTGTGTGCGACGGCGCTCGCCGCGAGCGCGCAGGAGCAGGACTTCTCGAAGGTGCAGATCCAGACCGTGTAGGTCGCCCCGGGCCTCTCGATGCTGATCGGCGCGGGCGGCAACATCGCCGTCTCGACCGGCGCGAGCGGGCCGCTCGTCGTCGACGACCAGTTTGGAACGGCGAGACGATTGCCGTGGAGCACGTGGGCCCCGCGCACACGGACGGCGACGCCGTGGTGTGGTTCCGCAACGCCAATGCGGTGCACACGGGCGACACCTTCTTCAACGGCTTCTACCCCTTCATCGACGTCGAGAGCGCGGGCAGCATCGCGGGCATGATCGCCGCCGCCGACTCCGTGCTCGCGGAGGCCAACGCCGACACCAAGATCATTCCCGGCCACGGCCCGCTCGCGACGCCCGCCGACCTGCGCAAGTTCGCGACATGCTCGCCGCCGTGAAGGGTCGCGTGGAAGGGGCGCTGCAAGCCAAGCAGACGTTGGAGGCCTTCATCGCCGAGAAGCCGCTCGCGGACTCGACCCGGAGTGGGGCGACGGCTTCCTGAAGGCGGATCGGATCGTGACGCTCGTGTGGATGGACCTTCAGGACGGCTGAGCCCGAGCTCGCTCCCGTCTGGCGCTACCCTCTCGGACCGCTCGGAGGACCCATGCGCCGCGAGATCTTCAGCGAAGAGCACGAGCAGTTCCGCGACCAGTTCCGCCGCTTCGTCGCGAAAGAGGTCGCGCCCATGGCCGTGCAGTGGAACCGCGAGGGCATCACGCCGCGGGCGATCTGGAAGCGCATGGGCGAGGAGGGCTACCTCGGCGCCAACCAGGCGGTGGAGTACGGCGGCGCGGGCGGCGACTTCCTCTACGACGCGATCGTCATGGAGGAGCTCGCCTACCAGCGCTGCCACGCGCTGCAGGCCTCGCTGCACACGGACATCTGCCTTCCCTACCTGGCGAGCTACGGAAGCGAGGCGCAGAAGCAGAAGTACCTGGTGCCCGCGATCGCGGGCGACTGCCTGGTCGCGATCGCGATGTCCGAGCCCGCAGCCGGCTCGGACCTCGCGGGCGTGCAGACGCGCGCGCTCCGCGACGGCGATCACTACGTCGTGAATGGCTCGAAGACGTTCATCTCGAACGGGCAGAACTGCGACCTCGTGATCGTGGTGGCCAAGACCGACCCGACGCAAGCGCCACGACGGCATCAGCCTGCTGCTCGTGGAGGCCAGCGCGCCCGGCTTCAAGCGGGGCCGCAACCTCGACAAGATCGGGCTCAAGGGCCAGGACACGAGCGAGATGTTCTTCCAGGATTGCCGCGTGCCCGTCGCGAATCTGCTCGGCTCGGAAGGGCAGGGCTTCAAGATGCTGATGGAGAAGCTGCAGCAGGAGCGGCTCTGCATCGCCATCTCCTCGATGGCCTCGGTGCGCCGCTCGCTCGACGACACGATCGCGTACGTGAAGGAGCGGCGCGCCTTCGGCCGCAGCCATCGCGTCGTTCCAGAACACGCAGTTCAAGCTCGCGGAGCTCGAGACGGAGTACGAGATCGGCCAGGCCTTCACGGACCGGCTGCTCCAGGCGCACGTGCGCGGCGACGAGATCGTGAAGGAGGTGAGCATGGCCAAATGGTGGTGCTCGGACCTCCAGAAGAAGGTGGCGGTCGAGTGCCTCCAGCTCCATGGCGGCATGGGCTTCATGGAGGAGACGCCGATCTCGGGCGACTACCTCGACGCCGCCGTGCAGTCGATCTACGCGGGCAGCAACGAGATCATGAAGGTGATCATCGCGCGGCGGCTCGGTCTCGACGCCTAGTCGCGCGCGCGATGCTGTTCGGGCTGCTGCTCGCCGTGGCGCTGCGCGCTGCGCACGAGCTCGCCGGCGCGGGCGTGCTGCCGCTGGTCGCGCGGGATCTCGGCGGGGAGGCGGCCGCCGGCCCGTTCTTCGCCGCGTTCAGCCTCGCGGCGGCGGCGGGCATCCTGGCCGGCGGCGCCTGGGCGGACCGGCGGGGGCTCGCGCCCGCCTTCGCGGGCGGGCTCCTGGTGTTCGCGAGCGGCATGGCCGCCACCGGCCTCGCGCCGAGCCTGCCGGCCCTGATCGCTGCGCGCGGGCTCGAGGGGCTCGGGGGCGGCGTGGTCAGCGTGGTGGTGAGCGCGTGCGTGATGCGCGTCTATTCGAGCGCGGCGCGCCCGCGCGTCCTCGCTTGGCTCTCGGCGGCATGGGTCGCGCCGGGGCTCGTGGCGCCCGCCGGCGCCGTGCAGATCGCCCAGGCCTTCGGCTGGCGCAGCGTCTTCTTCGGGCTGATTCCGTTCGCGCTGCTCGCGGGCGCGCTCGCGCTGCCGCCGCTCCTTGCGCTCGCCCGAGCGAGCGCCGCGCGAGCCAACGCCCGGCCTCGCGCTTCCGCGCGGGACTCGGCTGCTCGCCTCGCTCGGCGTGCGCGCGCTGGTCGTCTTCGCCTTCTTCGGCGTCGAGTCGTTCCTTCCCCTCGCGCTCTCCCGCGTGCGCGGCGCGAGCGGCGCTTGGGTGGCTGCGATCCTCACCGCCTCGGCCGTCGCCTGGACCGGCGGAGCCTTCCTGCACGCGCGCGCCCACGCGCGCGTCTCGGCGCGCGCGCTCGCGGCTGCGGGGAGCCTCGTCCTCGTGGCGGGCATCGCCGCGGCGACGGCCGCCCTCCCGCGGGCGCCGCTCGCCGTCGTGCTCGCGGGCTGGACGCTGGCGGCGCTCGGCATGGGCGTCGCCTACACGGCGGCCACCGCCAGCGCGATGAGCGCGACTCTCGCTGGGCGCGAGGGCTCTTCGGGCTCGGCGCTCGGCCTGATCGACGCCCTCGCCACGAGCGGCGCGGCCCTCGTGGGCGGCGCCTTGATCGCGCGAGCGCCGCTCGCCCTGGGCCAGACGCCGACCTTTGCGATCGCCGCCTTCGCCCTCGCGGGGACGGTCGGGCTCGCGAGCCTCGCCCCCGCGCGGCGGTTGGGGACGGTGCAGCTCGGCTGGGGACGCTGGTTGACTAAGTCAGCTGAGCTGAGCTGACTACGCAGCGGTGCTGACTTAGTCAACCAGCGTCCCCTCAGACGTCTACCGGCAGCTCGAGATGCCGGTCGTACACGAGGTCGCGGTGCTCGAGCAGGATCGGATCGAGGGCCTCGCACAGCACCGGATCGCGCGCCGTGTACATCTCGCGTTGGCCCGGCGCCATCGGGCACTTCGCCTCGGGCAGCGGCTGGAGCATCACGGCGAAGGTCGCCCAGTAAAGGTCTGCGGCGCTGAGCGCGCTCCCCAGGAGATAGTCGCAGCCGCGCTCGCGCTGGGCGTGCAGGCGGCCGGCGAGGGCGCGCATGATCTCGGCGCAGCGCCGGGCGGCGAACGCCGCGCTCACCTCGCTCCCGCCGTAGCGCGTAGGCGAGCCGCTCGCCGATCGCGCGCACCGCGGGCGGGGCGTGCCGCATGCCCTCGAGCAGCATGATGCGCCGGCACCACGCGAAGCCCAGCTCGCCGCCGATCTCGTGGATCAAGCCGAGGCACTCGGCGCGCTCGGCGGGGGCGCGCGGCAGGAGCGGCGGATCGGGCGCCAGGCGCTCGGCGAGGAACAGGATCGCGTTGCGCTCGCTGCGCGCCGGCTCGTCGTCGAGGACCGCGGTCGGCGCGTTCGCCGCGCCGGTCCAACGGATCAGCGCCTCGTCGTCACTGCCCGCGCGCTGCTCGACCTTCGCGTAGGCTAGGCGCTTCACGTGGAAGATCGCCTTGGCGGCCTCGCCCCACGGACCCGGGACGCCACGCGTCAGCACGAGGCGCAGGCCCGGCCGATGAACGGCTTCCGCGACGCTCAGATAGTGGGCCACGGCGGGCCACGGTAGCCTGTGCGCGACCGAGAGAGGAGAAGACGATGCCCCTCGACCCCGCGATCAAGGGTCTGCTCGACGCCATGGCCGCCGCCGGGGGCCCGGCCCTCGACTCGCTGCCGCCCGCCCAGGCGCGCGTCGTGTTCGACAACATGCCGCTCCCCAAGAAGGAGATCGCGGTCGGCGGCGTCGAGAACCGCACCATCCCCGGCCCCGCCAGTCCCATCCCCGTGCGCGTCTATCGCCCGGCGGGCGCGAGCGGCGCGAAGCCCGTGCTCGTGTACTTCCACGGCGGCGGCTGGGTGATCGGCAACCTCGAGAGCCACGACGCCCAGTGCCGCGAGCTCTGCGCGGGCGCGGACTGCGTGGTCGTGGCGACGCACTATCGGCTCGCCCCCGAGGACCGCTATCCGGCGGCCGCCGATGACTGCTATGCGACGGCGAAGTGGGTGGCCGACAACGCCGCGAGCCTCGGCGTGGACGCACGCCGGCTGGCGGTGGGCGGCGACAGCGCCGGCGGCAACCTCGCCGCGGTGGTGGCGCTCATGGCGCGCGACCGCGGTGCGCCGGCGATCCGCTTCCAGCTGCTGATCTATCCGGTGACCGACGCCGATCTCGAGCGGCGCTCCTACCTGGACAACGCCGAGGGGTACCTGCTCACGACGAGCGCGATGAAGTGGTTCTGGGGGCACTACGCCCCCGACGCGGCGCGGCGCCGCGAGCCCTACGCCTCGCCGCTGCGCGCCACGGATCTCTCCGGCCTCCCGCCCGCGCTCGTGCAGACCGCCGAGTTCGATCCCCTGCGCGACGAGGGCGAGGCCTACGCGAAGCGCCTGCAGCAAGCGGGTGTCTCGACCACGCTGACGCGCTACGACGGGCTGATCCACGGCTACTTCGGCATGGGGCTGGTCGCGGCCAGAGCCCAGTCCGCCATGGACGAAGCGATCGCCGCCCTGCGCAAGGGGTTAGCCGCCTAGCGGCACGATCCCGTCAAGCGCGAGCCAGCCCGGGACGATGAGCCCGGCGTGAGCTCCTCCTGCCCGGAATCCGAGACGCTGACCGCGTCGCTCGCCGAGCGCCGCCTGGCGCTCCGCGTCCCCGCGCAGCTCACCGTCACCCTCTACGAGGGCCTGCGCCGCCGCCGCGTCGAGCTCCTCGACGTCTCCTACGAGGGCTGCCGCCTGCGCTCGAGCCGAGCGCTGAAGCGCATGCGCGCCTGGCTCTTCATCCCCGCCGGCGTGGGCGGACGCCTTCCGCATCCCGTGCGCGCGCAGATCGCCTGGACGGCGCCGCCGAGCGAGAGCCGGGGCGCGTGCCAGACGGGAGTGCGCTTCGTCGCCCTTCCCTTCGGTGGCCGCCGCCGTATCGAGCGCGTCCTCGAGGCCCTGGTCGAGCGCGCCCTCGCGGCTTGCGTCGCCACGGCGCCGGCGAACGAGCGGCGCGGCGCCGAGCGCCTGCCCTACGCCCGACGCGTGATCTCGCGCGGCGGCGGCGCGCCCCGCGTGCTCCTCGCGCACGATCTCTCGCGCACCGGCGTCTCCGTCGAGGCGCGCCGGCCGCTCCCGATTGGCGCGCGCCTGCAGCTCGCGCTCCATGCCGGCTCGGGCGTGCCGCTGGTCGTGCAGGCCGAGGTGGTGCGCTCGAGCACCGACGGGGCGAGCGCGCTCACGTTCCGATCGCTCACCGACGCGCAGCTCCAGCGGCTCGACGAGATCCTGGACTTCTCGAAGGGGCAGGCGAGCTCGGCGGCGCCGGCGCTGATGGTCTCCGAGGTCTCCTAGTCGGACTCGCGCCTAACGGAAGAGGCGCGAAACCGACGACCCGTCGTGGATCGCCCGAATCGCATCCGCGAACAACCGCGCCACCGACAGCACGTGGATCTTGTCGATCCGCTTCTCCGGCGCGAGCGGGATCGTGTCCGTGACGATCAGCGAGCGCAGCGGCGAAGCCTCCAGGCGCGGGATCGCTTTCCCCGACAGGACGCCGTGCACGCAGGCCGCCTCGACGGAGAGCGCGCCGCGCTGCAGCACGAACTGGGTCGCCTCCATCAGGGTGCCGCCGGTCGCAATCTCGTCGTCGATGATCAGGGCGTGCTTGCCCTCGACGTCGCCGATCAGGTTCGTGGCGCGCGCGTTGTCGTCGTCGCCGTAGCGGCGCTTGTCGACGATGGCGATCGGGAGGTTCAAGCGGTTGGCGTAGGCGCCGATCTCCTTCGACTCGCCGACGTCGCCGGCCACGAGCACGTAGTTCGAGAGGTCGCGCGTGGAGCGCAGGTGGTCGCACAGGATGGGAGCCGCCTGGAGCTGATCGGCGGGGATGCGGAAGAAGCCCTGCACCTGGGGCGAGTGCAGGTCCATGGTCACCACGCGGTTGGCGCCGGCGGTCTCGAGCAGGTCCGCCATCAGGCGCGCGGTGATCGAGATGCGCGGGCGGTCCTTCTTGTCGGAGCGCGTGTACGGGAAGTAGGGGAGCACCGCGGTGATGCGCCCGGCGGAGGCGTGGCGCAGGGCGTCGATCGTCATCAGCAGCTCGATGATGCCGTCGGAGACCGGCGGGCAGGACGGCTGGATCACGAACACGTCCGCCTCGCGCACGTTCTCTTCGATCTGCACGAGCATGTTCTCGTTCGAGAAGCGCACGACGCTGGAAGGGCAGAGGTCGACGCCGAGGAACTTGCAGATGTCCCGGGCCAGGCTGGGGTGCGCGGTGCCGCTGATCACCTTGATGTTGTTGCCGAGCATGGCTCAACCCCGATCGGTCGGCGGACACACGAGGCGGAACGGAGAGAACGCCCTGGAATGTAGTCACCGCCGTGCGCTCGCGCCCGTCTGCTTGGCCCAGGTGTCGCGCAGGCCGACGGTCCGGTTGAAGACCAGCGCGCCGGGGCGGCTGTCGGGGTCGACGCAGAAATACCCGAGCCGCTCGAACTGCACGCGCTGGCCGGGCTGGGCGTGGGCGAGGCTGGGCTCGACCCAGGCGTCGCGCACGCGCTCGAGGGAGCTCGGGTTCAGCTCCGCGAGGAAGTCGCCTTCCTCGACCCCCGGCTCGGGCGTGGTGAACAGGGTGTCATACAGGCGCGCCTCGGCGCGCAGCGCGTGCGCCGCCGACACCCAGTGCAGGGTGCCGCGCACTTTGCGCCCGTCCGGCGCATCGCCGCCGCGCGTGGCCGGGTCGTAGCGGCAGCGCACGGTGTGGACCGCGCCAGCGGCGTCGTGTTCGACGGCCGTGCAGGTCACGAAGTACGCGTAGCGCAGGCGGACCTCTTTGCCGGGAGAGAGGCGGTGGAAGCCCTTGGGCGGCGACTCGGCGAAGTCCTCGCGCTCGATCCAGAGCTCGCGGCCGAAGGGGAGCTTGCGCGTGCCCGCGCCGAGATCCTCGGGGTTGTTCACGGCCGGGAGCTCCTCGCTCTGCTCCGCGGGGTAGTTCTCGATCACGAGCTTGAGCGGGCGCAGCACGGCCATCACGCGCGGCGCGACGCGATTCAGATGCTCGCGGATCTCGAACTCCAGGCGCGCGAGCTCGATCACGTTGTCGCGCTTCGCGATGCCGACTCCCTCCCAGAAGCTGCGGATCGCCTCGGGCGTGTAGCCGCGCCGGCGCAGGCCGGCGAGCGTCGGCATGCGCGGGTCGTCCCAGCCCGCAACGTGGCCTTCCTCGACCAGGCGCTTCAGGTAGCGCTTGCTGACCACGGTGTGGGAGAGGTTCCCGCGCGCGAACTCGATCTGCTGGGGGCGCGGCCTCGGGAGATCCAGCGCCTCGAGGATCCATTCGTAGAGCGGCCGGTGCGGCGCGAACTCGAGCGTGCAGAGCGAGTGGGTGACGCCCTCGATCGCGTCCGAGAGGCAGTGGGCGAAGTCGTACATCGGGTAGACGTGCCACTGCGCGCCGGTGCGATGGTGCGGCGCGTGGACCACCCGGTAGATCACGGGGTCGCGCATGGGCAGCACCGGGGAGGCCATGTCGATCTTGGCGCGCAGCACGCGCTCGCCGGCCGGGAACTCGCCGGCCGTCATGCGCGCGAACCAGTCGAGGTTCTCCGCCAGCGGGCGCTCGCGGTAGGGGCTCGGCACGCCGGGCTCGGTGAGCGTCCCGCGCCGCGCCTCGATCTCTTCGGACGAGAGATCGCACACGAAGGCCCGCCCGCGCCGGATCAGCTCCACGGCGAAGGCGTGCAGCCTGGGGAAATAGTCACTCGTGAAGTAGAGGTGCGAGCCCCAGTGGAAGCCGAGCCACTGGACGTCGGCCAGGATCGACTCGACGTACTCGCGGTCCTCGGCGGCCGGATTCGTGTCGTCGAAACGCATGTGACAGCGGCCGCCGAACTCGCGCGCCACGCCGAAGTTCAAGCAGATCGATTTGCCGTGGCCCACGTGCAGGTAGCCGTTGGGCTCGGGGGGAAGCGCGTGACCACGCTCGCGTGCTTCCCCGACGCGAGGTCGTCGCGGATGATCTGGCGGATGAAGTCGAGCGGCTTGCTCGGCTCGGCAGCGCTCATCGCGGACGCATCCCCCCGGCGGCGGGCCGCAGGGTAACGGAGCGGGCCTCGAGGGCTACTGCGCGGACGCGGCGGCGATCCAGTCCTTGGGCTCGCGCGCCGCGCAGACTCCGCCGCCCACCTCGCGGAAGGCGAAGGCGTCGGGCGAGCCGCGGTGCACCCACGCCAAGCTCGCGCAGCGCTCGACGTCGCTCGCGTAGCTCGGGTCCTTGGCGATCGCGTCCACCAGCTCGGCTGTGGTCTCGACTCTCGACTCCATGCGGATGCCGCCGCCCGCCTGGGTGTCCAGCACGACGAACTTGTCGCCGCCGTCGTTCCAGGCCGTCCAGGCCGGCAGCTCGCCGCGGGCGCCGCGCCCGGGGTCCCCGTCGCGTGCGAAGGCGGCCCAATAGCTCTGCATGGCCGCAGAGAGCTGCTTGCGCCCGGTCGCGTTGCCGTCGTTGTAGAGCCGGCCGCTGGTCGGCCCGAGCTGCCAGTGGTCGAACACGAAGGGGATCTCGAGGCCGTGACCAGCGCCGATCATCAGGCTCAGATCCGCCCACAGGAAGCGCCCCTCCTCGTCCCAGTCGAAGCGGTAGGCGAACACGTGGCCGGGCTGGGCCGCGCTGAGCGCCCGCGCGGGGTCGTCGACCCCGCGAATCTTCCAGCTGCGCGTGGCGTAATCGGAGTCGCGCAGGAAGGCCTCGCGGTCCCGGAAGACCGGGAAGAGGCCGAAGATGCGGTAGACATAGCGGGGAGCGAAGTAGAAGAAGAGCTTCTGCTCGTCCTTGTTGGTCCCGAGCAGGACCGGAAGCGGGGTCGCCCGCGGCGTGCGCATGACGTCGAGCGAGGGGGTCGCGGGCAAGACCGCGCCGTCGGGGAACATCTGCGGGAGCTGGTACATCCCGCCCATGCCCTTCGTGTAGCTGCCGAACAGCTCCGCCACCGACACGCTGCGCAGGAAGGCCGCATCGTCTTGGGGGGCGCCTGCGGCGGCCCCGGCGCGCAGCTTCGCGAGGACCTCGCCCGAGCTCGCGGCGTCGCCGGGCTCCGCGTCGCCGACGCGGTGCTCCGCCTCGGCGAGCGAGCTCGTGTCGGTGCCGCCGCTCTCGCAGATCGCGCGCTGGAAGAGGCCGCTCGCGCGCGGCGAGACCACGAGGCCCAGCACGTCGCGGCCGCCGGCCGACTCTCCGAAGATGGTCACGTTGCCGGGATCGCCGCCGAAGGCGGCCACGTTCTCGCGCACCCACTCGAGCGCGCGGATCTGGTCGAGCACGCCGTAGTTCCCGGAGTCGTCGTCGGCGCTGGCGCCCGTGCGCAGCGAGGCGTGGCGGAACCAGCCGAGCGCGCCGAGGCGGTAGTTGGTCATCACCACGACCACGCGCTGCTGCGCCGCGAGCGCGCTCCCGTCGTAATTGCTCGCGGCGCCGATCGTGTTGCCGCCGCCGTGGAGCCAGACCATGACCGGCAGGCGAGCGCCGGCGAGCTCCGCGCTGGCGAGCGCGGGCGCATAGACGCTGAGCGTCAGGCAGTCCTCGTCGCCCACGAGCGTGCCGGGCTTGGCCGTCGCGATGCCGGCGAGGGGCGACGCGAACTGGGGACACGGATTGCCGGCCGCGAGCGCCTCGCGCACGCCCTCCCAGCGCGCAGGCGGCTGGGGCGCGCGCCAGCGCAGCGGCCCCACCGGCGGCTCGCGCGAAGGGGATGCCGAGCCACGCGTGGCCGCCGTGCAACCCCGCCGCGCCGACCAGTGCGCCGGCCGGTGGATCGCGGCGCGTCGCGGGGTCGGCGACTGCGACGCGCGCGGCCTCGCGGGCCGATCCGCAGCCCAGAGCCAGGAGACCGAGCAGAGCCAACCCCGGGAGCGGAACGCGCATGGCACCTCCGCGCCATACGATGCCAGAAGCGCGCGCGGCTCGGCTACGTTGCGCCGCTCTCGAGATCAGGAGGGACCGCGTGAACCGCTCCGCACTCGCGCTCGCTGTCTGCCTCGCGCTCGGCGCGAGCGCGTGCCGGCGCCCCGCCGGGCCCATCGACGTGACGGGCCCGACGGGGGACTGGCGAGACTACGGCGGCGACCACGCGCTCTCCTACTCGCCGGTGAGCCAGATCTCGGCGGCCAACGTGAAGACCCTCGAGCTCGCCTGGACGCACCGCTCCGGCGACTTCTCGGACGGGACCGCCACGACACGCACCTCCTTCTCGACCCGACCGATCGTGCCGAACGGCACCCTCTATTACTGCACGCCTTACAACAAGGTGATCGCGCTCGATCCCGAGAGCGGGCAGGAGCTCTGGCGCTTCGATCCCGAGCTGCGGGGCTCGCGCCTCCAGGGGCCGTACCCCCTCGTGTGCCGGGGCGTTTCCTACTGGCGCGAACGCGAGCTCCGCGGCGCCGTCTGCGAAGAGCGCATCGTCACCGCGACGATCGACTCCGAGCTGATCGCCATCGACGCGCAGACCGGCAGGCCCTGCGCGAGCTTCGGGAAGGAAGGGCGCGTCTCCCTGCGCGTGGGCCTGGCCGACGCCCCGGCCTGGGAGAGCTACTCGACCTCGCCGCCGCTCGTGATCGGCGACGTGGTGGTCGTGGGCGCGCTCGTCGCCGACAACTTGCGCGTCGACGCACCGGCCGGCGTGATCCGCGGCTTCGACGCCCGCACGGGCGCCTTGCGTTGGGCGTGGGACCCCGTGCCGCCGGGTTGGAAGACGCGCGAACGTGCGCCCGGCGAGCCGCTCTACACCGCCGGGACGCCCAACGCCTGGTCGATCCTCTCCGGCGATCCCGAGCGGGGGCTCGTGTTCGTGCCGACCGGCAATCCGTCGCCTGATCTCTTCAACGCGATCCGTCAGGGACTCGACTACTACGGGAGCTCGGTGGTCGCGCTCCATGCCGAGAGCGGCGAGGTGGCCTGGCACTTCCAGACCACGCATCGCGACGTCTGGGACTACGACGTCCCCGCGCAGCCGGCGCTCTTCCAGCTGGCGGGGGTCGGAGCGGGGCGGCCGGGCGTCGCCGCGGTCACCAAGATGGGCTTCGTGTTCCTGCTCGACCGCGAGACCGGCGCGCCCCTCTACCCGGTGGAGGAGCGGCCCGTGCCGCAGGGCGGCGTCCCGGGCGAGGAGCTCTCGCCGACGCAGCCCTTCCCGACGCACCCCGCGCCCCTCGACCCGAGCGTGCTCGCGCCCATCGAGCCCTGGGGCTTCACGCCGATCGATCGCGCCGACTGCCAGGCGAAGCTCGCGGCGATCCGCGACGAGGGCATCTACACGCCGCCCAGCGAGGGAGGCTCGATCGTGAACCCGGGCAACGGCGGGGGGCCCAACTGGGGCGGAGGCTCGATCGACCCGGCGCGCGGTCTCCTGTTCGTGAACTTCATGCGCGCGCCGACGGTGGCGAAGCTCGTGCCGCGCGCCGACTTCGACAAGACCGACTGGGAGAAGGCCCAGTACCCGCTCGAGATGTACCCGATGCGCGGCTCGCCCTACGGCGTCGAGCGCACGCCGATCCTGTCGAGCTTCGGAGCGCCCTGCGTCGCGCCGCCTTGGGGCTCCCTCGTCGCCATCGACCTCGCGACCGGCGCCAAAAAGTGGGAGGCCACGCTCGGCACGACGCGCGACCAGGCGCCGTTCCCGCTCTGGTTCGCCTCGGGCGCCCCCAACCTCGGCGGCACGCTCGCCACGGGCGGCGGCGTCGTCTTCATCGGCGCGACCACCGACAAGTACTTCCGCGCCTTCAACGCCGAGACCGGTCGCGAGCTCTGGCGCTACCGCACGCCCTACACCGCGAACGCGTCGCCCGTGACCTACCGGCTGCGCCTCGACGGCAAGCAGTTCGTGGTGATCGCCGCCGGCGGCCACGGCTGGAGCGAGCCCGGCGACGTGCTGATGGCCTTCGCGCTCCCCTCGCCCGAGCCCTAGGAGCCGGAGCCCTACGAGCCGGAGCTCGCGGGCCGCTGGCCCGCGTAGACCTGCTCGCGCGCGATCTTCACCAGGAAGCCCGCCTGGAGCCGCTCGCTCCCGGTGAGGCCGTTCGCGAGCGCTGTCTCGGCGGCGCTCCAGGTGTTGGCGCTGCGCTTCGAGACCTGCTCCAGGGTCTCGCCCGACTTGGCGGCGACGAGCGCGAGCCGGCGCTCGGTGATCAGGGGTCGATCGTCGTCGTCGAGGGGGCGGAAGCTCGCGATCGCCTTGTCGAAGGCGTCCTCCCACGCCGCGAACTCGTTCTGCGGCGCCTCGGCGTGGAACGCGTAGAGCCCGCCTCCGTAGGAGAAGTAGGTTCGCTCGACGAGCTTCGTCTGGCCGACCAGGGCGCGCATCCGGTAGCCGGTAAGGCTCCCCACGCGGACGCTACCGGCCTCCTCGGCCGGGAGGCTCTGCTGCTGCGCCTGGGCGACGGCCGCGCGCGCGGCCGCGCGCGGATCGTTGCCCTCCTTCTGCGGGAGGGCGAGCAGGCCGATCACGGCGTTGCCGTCCTCGGGCTTCGCCATCACCGCCTGGGGCGTGTTCAGCGTCTGCCAACCGCGTGGGAAGCGCACCGCGAAGTCGAGGTCGGCGTGCAGGAACAGGTTGTCGCGGAACACGCCCTGGGAGGGGTCGGGCCCGATCAGGAGCCCCTCGAAGCGCCGCACGAAGTCGTTGCGGTCGCGGGCGATCGGAGCGCTCGCGCCCGCGCGCGAGCGTCGCGGCGCGGGCGCGCGTGTCGGCCACGCGCTCGGGCGGCGCCGGGTGGGAGTCCAGGAAGCTCGGCTGGCGGGACTTGCCCGTCTTCAGCTTCTCCTCGCGCCCGAGCGCGTCCAGAAAGCGCGAGATGCCCGCCGGGTCGTAGCCGGCCTTGGCCGCCATCACCTGGCCGAGCTGGTCCGCCTGCCGCTCCTGGTCGCGGCTGTAGGAGGCGAGCCAGCCCTGGCCCACGACCTGGCCGAGCTCGCCGATCGCGGGCATGCCCGCCAGGGCGCCGAGAATCCCCGTGACCAACGCGCCGGCGCCCGCGACGCTCGAGCGCGTCGCGCGCTGCGCCGCGTGGCGGGCGGCGACGTGGCCGATCTCGTGCCCCATCACGCCGGCGAGCTCGTCCTCGGAGTTCGCGAGGGCGAGGAGCCCGCGCGAGACGTAGACGTAGCCGCCCGGCAGCGCGAAGGCGTTGGTCTCCTCCATCTCCACCACGTGGAACTCGTAGTGCACGTCCTGCCGGGGAGAGAAGGGCGCCAGGTGCTCGCCGAGCTGTGCGACATAGCTCTGGATCCGCGGGCTCTCGACGAAGCCCATCTGCTGCTCGACCTCGCTCGCGGCCTGCTTCCCGACCTCCATCTCCTTGGCCGGCGGCATCGTGGTGAACTCGCGCTGTCCGGTGACCGGGTTCACGGCGGTCGCGCAGCCGGAGGCGAGCCACGCCAGCGCGAGTAGGAGACGTCGAGACCAAGCGGAGTACGGCATCGCGGTCGACCTCAGGCGTGACGCTAGCGTTGCGCGCGTGCCGGTCATGGCGCTCGCGCTCGTCGCCTTCTTCGCGTTCGGCGTGCTGCTCGTGCTGCCCGGGGCGCTCCAGCCGGCTTGGTCGGACGCCTACGCGCTCGACCTGCACCGCTCGGGGCTGCTCGGCTCGGCGCTGGCCGGCGGGCTCGGCGTGGGGGTGGCGGCCAGCGGTCCGGTCGCGGACCGCTTCGCGCGCCGGCCGGTCTTCTGCGCCGCGACGGCCGCGCTGGGGCTCGCGCTCGCCGGGCTCGGCGGCGCCGCCAGCTACGGCGCGCTCCTCGCCGCGCTCGCCGCGATCGGGCTGGCGGCCGGTTGTTACGAGACGCTGCTGAACGCCGCGGTGCCCGAGGCCGCGCCGGCGCGCGCCGCCGCGCGCCTCGCGGCGGTCCACGCCGCCGCGACGCTCGGGGCCGTGGCGGGGGCGCAGGGGCTCGGGCGCGGGACCCAGCGCTTCGGCGCGGCGAGCGTGTGCTTCGGCCTCGCCCTCGCGGTCGCGGCGCTCTGCGCGGCCGGGGCGCTCACGCGCTTCCCGCCGCCGCCGGGCGCGTCCGGCGCGCGCGCACCGGTGCCCCTCTCCCTGGCCGCGCTCGCCCCGCTCGCGCTCGCGAGCCTCGCGTACGTGGGGCTCGAGACGGCGCTCACGGTGCTGCTTCCGGCCTACGCGAGCGCCCTCGGCGCCGCGGACGCGGTCGGCCCACTCAGCATCTCGGCGTTCTGGGGCGGCCTCTTCGCGGCACGCGTCGTCTACGCGCGGATCGGGGGCGTCGCGCGCCCGCGCTCCCTGCGACTTGCCGGAGCGCTGGGGGCGCTCCTCCTCGCGCTCGGCACGGCGAGCGGCCCGGCGCAGCTCGCGGCCATGGCGGCCGCAGTGGGCCTGGCGCTGGGCGTCGTATTCCCTTTGCTCGTCGCGCTCGCCGGAGACGCCGCGCCCGCGCGGCGCGCGACGGCGCTCGGGCTCGTCGTCGCGGCCGGGTCGATCGGCGGCGTCGCGCTCCCCTGGCTCGCCGGCGTGGCCGGCGATCGCCTGGGCCCCCGAGCCGCGATGCTCGCGCTCGCGCTCGCCGCGGCGACCCTCGCCGGAGCCGCTCGAGTGGCCGAGCGCCAGAGCTCGAGTTAATTCTCTACAGGGTCGAATAACTGTACGCTACAACAACGAAATTTACGCGATCCCATCGAGGTGGAGCACGTCGTTGAAGCGCAACAGCTGAGGAGCGGGCTCGAGCGCGAGCTCGCACAGGGCGGCGTTGTCGAGGACGCGCCGCCAGACCGCGGGGTCGCCGTCGAGGAGGAGCCCGAGCGCGAGCGTCAGGGCGCCGCCGTGCGTCACCACGACCACGCGCTCGCCCGGATGGCGCGCCGCGATCTCGCGCAGGCCGCCGGCCAGCCGCGTCGCCACGCCGCGCGCGGATTCCCCGCCGCCGGGCGTCCAGTCCGGATCGCGCGCCATGCGCTCGAACAAGCGGTGCTCGCGCACGAGCTCGGCGTAGGAGAGACCCTCCCACGCGCCGAGGTCGTATTCGCGCAGGCTGGGCGCGATCCGCACCGGGAGCCCCAGACGCGCCGCGATCGGCGCGGCGGTGCGCCGCGCGCGCGTGAGCGGGCTCGCGTAGACGGCGCGCGCATCGCTGCGCGTGCGCGCGACGTGGAGCGCCACGCGCTCGGCCTGGCGTTCGCCCCGAGCCGTGAGCGCGGTGTCGAGCGCGCCGTGCCAGAGCCCGTCGGTGTTCGCCGACGTCTCGCCGTGGCGCACGATCACGAGCTGGCAGGGAATCTCCATGGCGCGAGAGGGTACCTGCGCGCTCAGGGCTCTCCGCTGCGGACCCACTCCGTGAGGATCGCCCGCAGGCGCTCCGGCGTGTTCAGAGAGGGATCGGCGGCCGCGCAGTCGAGCAGGTAGCGGAGCGCTCGGCCGATGCGCGGCCCGGGGCGCTCGCCCATCAGCGCAACGACGTCGCCGCCGCGCAGCGCGAGATCGCGCGGGCTGAAGAGCTGCGCGGACTCCGCCGCGAGGGCGCTGCGTAGGGCGGCCAGGGCGGCGAGCCCGCCGCCGTCCTCGGCTGCGCGGCGCTCCGCCTCGAAGAGCGCGAGAAGCGCAGCGAGCGTCTCGGCGTCGCCCGCGCGGCGGCGGAGCTTGCGCGCGCTGGCCGCGCTCCCGTCCCAGCCCGAGCCCACGGCGTGGAGCGCGAGCAGGCGCTCGATCGGGCGGCCGAGATGGCGGCCGACGCGCAGGCGCGCGAGCGCGCGCGCCGCGTTCGCGCCGCGCAGGAAGCCCGCGAGCCGCAGCGCCGGCTCACGCGGCAGGCTCGCCACCACGCGCGCCGCGTCGGGCCGCACGCCCGGCGCGAGGGCCTCGGCGAGGCCGCTCCGCGCGAGGAGCTCGAGGGCCGCCTCTGCGTGGGGCCCCGCCAGGCAGCGAAAGAGCTCCGTGCGCACGCGCTCCGGGGCGATCGCGGCGAGTGCCGTGCGCTGCTCGCCCATCGCCGCCACGACCTCCGCGTCGGGGGCGAGGCCGAGCTCCGCCACGAAGCGCGCCGCGCGCAGGGCGCGCAGGGGGTCCTCCGCGAAGCGGGCACGCGCCGAGCCCACCGCGCGCAGCCGCCCCGCGCGCCAGTCCGCCTGGCCAGCGAAGGGGTCGAAGAGGCGCTCGCCCTTTGCGTCGAGCGCCATCGCGTTCACGGTGAAGTCGCGCAGCGCGAGGTCCTCCGCGAGCGTCGCGCCGCGATAGCTGGTGACGTCGATCGGACCCGCCGCGCTCGGCACCATCGCGGTGCCGTGGCGGGCGCTCGCACCGATCGGAACGGCGCGCGGAAAGAGCGCCAGCACGCTCGCGACGGGCGCCGAGGTGGCGACGTCGAAGTCGCGCACGGCCACGCCGCGCAGGAGATCGCGCACGCAGCCCCCGACGAGCCGCGCCTCGTGGCCGCGCGCCTCGAGCGCCTCGAGCACGGCGCGCACCGGCTGCGGGATCTCGAGCTCCATCGCGGGAGTCTAGGAGGCTCGCCCGCGGCCGCAGCGCGGAGGCCACGCGCCATACTCCCGCGGTGCCGCTTCGCTTCCGCGCGCCGGGAGTCCCGCTCCGCGTCGACGAGCTTCTCGCTCGGCTCGCGCCTGTGCGCGGCGAGCGCGCGCTCCTGCGCGGCGGAAGGCTGCGCTGGGCGCGCACCTCCGGCGTGGGCGGCGGCTGGCGCCCGGGGCCGCCGCTCCGCGGCGCGCGCGAGACCGTCGAGCCCGGCGCCTCCCTCTGGCTGGACGAGGAGCCGCCGGACCTCACGCCCCGCACGTCCGGCGAGCTCGAGGCCTGGCTCCCGACACTCCCGTGGCCGCATGGTCGCGTGCCCGGCGCGCGCGGCTCCTTCTCGTTTCGCGTCGAGGAGACGAGCGCGGATCGCGCGCGCGTGCGCTTCGTGCTCGAGGGCGCGAGCGAGGCGGAGGCCCGCGCCTGGGCCGAGCAGGCGGGCGCGCCGTGGCTCGGCGATCTCGCTCACGGCGGCTCCCTCGCCGCGCCCGGCGAGCCCCTGTTCGCGAGCTCCGGTCGCCTACGCATCTCGGAGGCCGCCGCGCGCGCTCTCGCGCGCGGGCACCCCTGGCTGACGCGCGATCGCGAGAGCGAGGACGAAGGGCGTTTCGCGCCGGGCGCACTAGTCGAGCTCGTGGACGACCGCGGCCGCGCGCTCGCGCTCGCGCGCGTGGAGGGCGGCCCTGAGCTCGTGGCGCGTGTCTGGGCGCCGCCGCGCGCCGCGGGCGCGCGCGCGCAGAAGCCCGCCTCGATCGAGGCGCGCGTCGCGGCGGCCCTCGCGCGCCGGGAGAAGCTGCGCGCCGAGCCCGACGCGCGCGAGGCACTGCGCTGGGTCCACGGCGAGGCCGACGGGCTCCCGGGCTTCGTGGCCGAGCGGCTGGGCGACGCGCTGCGCGTGCAGATTCACGGGCGCGCGGCGCTTCCGCTGCGCGAGCGCGCGGAGGCGGCGCTCCTTCAGGCGCTGCGCAGCGAGGGCGGCGCCGAGCCCAGCCTCGTGGAGGTGCTCCTGCTTCGGCCGGCGCCCGCGGGCGAGCTCGCGTGCGTGCGCCTCGCGGCGGGGCCGGTGCCCGCCGCCGAGCTCGAGGTGAGCGAGCGCGGCCTCCGCTTCGCGGTCGAGCTCGGCCTCGACGACCCCACGCACCCGCGCCCGGGCACGGGCCTCTTCCTCGATCAGCGCGAGAACCGCGCGCGGCTCGCCGGCCTCGTGCGCCCGGACGGGCGCTACCTGAATCTCTTCGCGCACACAGGCGCCTTCAGCGCCGCGCTGCTCGCGGCCGGCGCGGGCGGGGTCGTGAGCGTCGACCTCTCGGCGCCCTACCTCGCACGCCTGGAGCGCAACCTCGCGCGCAACGGTCTCGCGGGTGCGCGGCACCGCGCGATCCAGCGCGATGCGCGCCACTTCCTGGCCGAGCTTCCCGAGGCGGAGCGCTTCGACGGCATCGTGGTCGACCCGCCCACGGCCGCAGGCGCCGGGCGCCACTTCTGGAGCGCCCGCCAGGGCCTCGACGCCCTGCTCGAGGCGGCCTTCCGTCGCCTCGCGCCGCGCGGCTTCCTGCTCGCGACGACCAACGACCGCCAGGGCCGCGGCCGGCTCGCGGCGCGCGCCGCGAGCGCGGCTGCGCGCGCAGCACTGCGCGTGCGGGTCGCCCCGGCACCGCCCGGGCGCGATTTCCCGCCGCTCGCGAGCTTTCCCGAAGGTGCAGCTTTCGAGGGCATCCTCGCGCTGCGGCAGGGCTAAATCCGAGACCGAGCGCTCCGGGAGCTGCGTCCTGCTGACGCGCGCGAGGCATTGCGTCACGATTGCCGCTTTCGTGCCACTCATCTGACGGCGGCGCAGTCGCCGCGCGGGAGAACCGCATGCTCGCGAGGGTCCGGATCGGCGTGATCGCAGCGCTCGTCGCGCTGGCGGCCGCCCCGGCGTTCGCGGCTCCCATCACGCTCTGGCTGAAGTCGGATTATGGCTTCGACAACGGCTCGGTCTCGACGGCTCTCACCACGAGCCTCCCCGTACTCCCCGACTCGACGTTCTTCTCCAACCCCACCGAGGGCATGAAGCGGGTCGACGTGACCACGCCCAGCTCCATCTCGGGGGTGAAGGTCTCGAATCCGAGCCGCTCCAATCCGAACCAGGGCTCGAGCATCTGGACGGTGACCGCCGTCGATCGGGCGTACGAAGACCTCTGGATCGTGATCCAGGGCAAGGGCGAGTCGGCGCAGGAGCTGGCGGATTTCTACGACACCGTGAACGTCGGCCTGGAGATCGACCCGGCGGATCCGCGCTGGGCGCTGGTCCACCCGGCAGGCTCCACCCAATACACCTACCTGGCGTACTTCGTCGGCGATCTGGCGCAGGGCGCCCAGCACGAGATCCCGATCGAGTATCAGGTGGCGCAGAAGCTGTTCAAGGATCCCAGCGACCCGAATCGCTTCATCTTCCCGCAGTTTCGAGTGAACTTCCTCGAGCTCGCGGTGCCCGAGCCGGCCCTCGCGGCGCTGCTCTCGCTCGCTTCGCTGGGGATTGCGGCGCGCAGGCGACGGCAGGCTCGATGAGGCGCGCGCTGACCTTCGGGATCGCGCTCGGTGCGGTCCTCGCGGGCGGTGTTCCCGCGCTCGGCCAGAACGCGGACCTCTCGCTCGTCCGCGCGCGCGCCCTCGCGCGCGAGGGCCGCTGCGACGAGGCGCTAGCCCTGCTCGCGGAGAGCGGCGCGTCGAGCGCGCGGGCGGGGCTCTTGCGCGGCCAGTGCCACCTCGAAGGACGGCGCTACGCCGAGGCCGTGGCGGCCCTCGACCTTGCGCTGCGCAAGGACCCGAGCCTCGACGCCGCGAAGCTCCCGCTGCTGGTCGCGCGCTACGAGGTGGGCGATCTCGCCGGGGCGCGCGAGCTCCTGGACGAGCTGCCTGCCGAGAGCGCACAGCGCGCCGAGGCCCATCTCTACCGGGGGCTCCTGCTCCTCGACGAGGCGCGCGCCGCGGAGGCGGGCGCCGCCTTCGATCGCGCGCGCGAGCTCTCCCCGAGCGGCGTGGACCCGGCGGCCTCCTACTACGGAGGCTTGGCGTGGCTGGCCGCGAAGCAGCGCGAGCGCGCCGACGCCGCCTTCGACCGCGTGATCGCGCTCGCGCCCGGGAGCGAGTGGGCGCGCGAGGCCGAGCGAGCGCGCGCGACGGCGAGCGGTGCAGCGCGCGCGGCGCTCGCGCGCTGGGGCACGGTCCAGGCGGGCCTCGAGTGGGACAGCAACGTGGTGCTGCGCGGCGAGGGCGTGACGCTGCCGAGCGACATCAGCGACGAGAGCGACGGCCGGGGCGTCTGGATGCTCGAAGCGGGCGCCGAGCTCTTCCGCACCGCCCGCTGGTCGGGGGGCCTGACGGGCGAGTACCGCGGCTCCGCGCACTTCGATCTCAGCGATTTCGACGAGCACCATCCGGTCGGCGGCCTGTGGCTCGACCGCCGCATCGGAGAGTCGACGGTGGCGCGCGTGCGCGCGGACGTGGGCTTCGCCTGGATCGACGGCGACGACTTCCTCTCCCATCAGCAGATCTTCCCGGAGCTGCTCCACGACTTCGGCCGCGCGGGCCAGATCAGCGCGGGCATTCACTTCTACCGCCAGAACTTCCTGTACGAGCCCTACGACGATGTGCCCTCGCCGCCCGGGCCGCCCGGCATCGACGAGTCGAGCTACCGCAACCGCGACGGCTGGGGACTCGCCGCCGAGGTCGACCACAGCGTGGCCGTCGGCTCGCGCGGCACCGAGCTCTCCTTCGGCGCGCGCTACCACTGGTACGACGCGCGCGGCGGCGAGTACAGTTATCAGGGCCCGGAGCTCTGGGCCGGCGTGGAGGCGCTCCTCCCGCTCGGTCTCGTGGGCCGCGCCTTGGCCGGCTACGCGTTCTTCCCGTACGACCACTTCTCGAGCTTCGATCCCGGCTACCCGGGCACGCCCGACCGCGAGGATCAGCTCTGGCGGGTGCGGCTCGAGCTCGAGCGCGCGCTCGGCTCGGGGTTCTCGGTGCTGGCGCGCTATGGCTACGCCGACCGCATCTCGAACGTGGACGTCTTCGACTACGACCGACACATCGTCGGTCTCTACCTGAGCTACGGCTTCGTGCGCTGAGCGCGAGCCTGGGAGAAGGTCATGCGAACCCTCTGTCTCGCGCTGCTCTCGGCCCTGACCCTCGCGCCGCTCGCGGCGGGGGCCGACGGCGTAGAGGAGCCCCAGGCCCCCCACGCGACACTCGCGCCCCCGCCCCACGTGAGCGAGCGCGGGCCCTGCGTGGGCGACGCGCCGATCGGCCGGGTCGGCACCCTGGACGGAGCCGCCACGCTCGCGCGCGACGGCGCGAGCGCGCGCGGCCTGGCCTGCGACGACGTGGTGCGCGCCTGCGATCTCGTCGAGACCGGGCCGGGCGCCGCGGTGGGGCTCCTGCTCGGCGACGCGTGGGTCCAGCTCGGACCCGACACGCGCGCCCGCGTGGCGCAGCAGCCGACGCCCGAGGTCGCGCTCGAGCGCGGCAGCGTGCGCGTCATCGACGAGCGCGCCCAGGCGACCCAGCGCGTGCGCGTCTCGGCGGGAACGCTCACTGCGAGCGGCGGCCGCGGCGACCTCGAGCTCAGCGCAGCGCCCGACGGGGTGCGCGTGTGCGCGCTCGATCAGTCCGCCGTAGTGGAGATCGGGGACCACGCGCAGACGCTGGCCGCCGGAAGCTGCCTCGCGACGACGCCGGGCGGCGCCGAGCCCGCGGGCTCCGCGAGCGGTCCCGCCCTCGCGCTGACCGACACCGACGCGTGTCCCTTCGAGGTGGCGCTCCTGCCCGGGCTCGCGCCGCCGCCGGTGGGCGAGGGGCCGCTCGGCGAGTTCCCGAAGCTCGTGCCCTTCGATGCGCCGGGACGCGACGCCTGTGACCAGCCCGGCTCGGGCTGCGCGAGCGTCCCCTCCGACATCTTCGACGACCCCGACCCCGACTCGGGCTGCGGCATCCCTGGCTCGCCCTGCGGCGGCTGACGAGGGCCGAGGTCCCGCGCGCGGCTCCGCCCGCCTATCCTGCGCCTTCGCGGAGGAGGGCGAGGATGGGGGAGTTCGCGGGTTCGGAGATCGCCTTCGCGAGCGCGGGGGAGCGCGCGCGCGGCTACCTGGCGTTGCCGCCCCAGGGCCACGGGCCCGGCGTGCTCGTGATCCAGGAGTGGTGGGGGCTCGTGGACCACATCCGCGAGATTTGCGATCGGCTCGCGCGGGAGGGCTTCGTCGCGCTGGCTCCCGACCTCTATCGGGGCGAGCAGACCGGCGACCCCGGGGTCGCCGGCCGCTTGATGATGGATTTCGCGCTCCCGCGCGCGGCCGCCGACCTCGAGGGCGCCGGGGCGGCGCTGCTCGGCCACAGCGCCGTCAGCAGCGCGAGGCTCGGCGCGGTGGGCTTCTGCATGGGCGGGCAGCTCGCGCTCTACGCGGCATGCCAGAACCCGCGCATCGGGGCGGTCGTCGACTTCTACGGCGTCCATCCGAACGTCCGCCCGGAGTACGCGCGGCTGCGCGCGGCGGTGATGGGCGCATTCGCAGAGCGCGACGCCTTCGTACCGCCCGAGACCGTGCAGCGTCTGGAGACGGAGCTGCGCGCGGCGGGCGTGCGCACCGACTTCACGATCTACCCGGGCGTCGACCACGCGTTCATGAACGACACGCGGCCCGAGGTCTTCGACGCCGTGACGGCGCAGCGCGCCTGGAGCCGCGCGCTCTCGTTCCTGCGCGCAGAGCTCGGCTAGCGCTCCAGCAGCGCGATCTCCGCGGGATCCTCGAGCGGGCGCAGCAGATCGAGCCGCAGCGCGAGGCCGCCCGGCGCCGGATCGAGATGGAGCTCGACCAGCGCGCGGCCGGGCAGGTGCCAGAGCGGGCAGAGCGCAAAGGCCGCATCGCTCGCATCTTCGCTGGCCGCGTGCGGGGCGCGCGCGTGCTCGAGCACGATGCTCGCCACGGCGAGCGTGTCCTCGCCGGTCAGCTGGCGGAAGCTCACCTCGCGATCGGGCCCCAGGCCCTCGAGCAACGGCCGACAGCCGGGGCGCAGGTGGATGCGATCCATCGCGGTGGCGAGGGCGTAGCGGATCAAGCGGGTGAGGGTGGGCTCGTCGATCGGAAGAAGCGTCATCGGGGTCCCCTCGGCTCGGCCCGGCAAGCGCCGGTGGCGAGAGGACTTGTCGGCTGGAGCTGCTTGCTGCTGGAGTGTTAGTTGTGCTCCCCAGATTGGGTTTCGAGGGGAGCGAGCGAGGTCGCTGCGCGCGGGGTTCTCGCGTTCAGGCGGCGTACTTGCGGTTGTGGGTGCGGCCGTTGGGGATGCGGCGGGTGGGGATGCGGCGCCAGTAGTAGTCCGCCCAGCGCTCGGGGAGCCCCACGCGGGCGGGGAAGAGCCGCTCGCGGAGCACGTCCTCCACGGTGAGCTTGCGCTTGAGCAACCCCAGCCGCTGCGCGGGCGTTGCGTCGCGCTTTCGCTCCGAGAAGGACTTCAGGTAGTCGAGCCACACGATCAGCACGAACAAGCGCTCGGCCGCGCTCTGGCGGCGCTTCGAGAACGCAATCGTCTCGCGCTTGTGGTTGGCGCTCGAGTGGCGGATCAGCAGATCGACCCGGTTCGCCGCGAACAGCGGGTTCTGGGGGGTGCGGGCGACCTTGGAGTGGGTGGTGAGGCAGGTGAGCGGGCGCTCCTTCAGCGAGGCGAAGGCCCGGGGATAGGCCGGGTGCTCGTCACAGTGGATCGTGAGCGGGGTATCGCCGGCGCAACGAGCGCGACCAGAGCCGCCATCTCGCGCTCGATCGAGCGGGGGTCGGGTCGACCAAACTCCGCCTCGAGCTCTTCCCGTCGCCGACGCTGCTTTGCGGTCATGCGCCCTTTTCGGCGCAGCTCGCTGTCGGTGAAGCCGTAGACGTAGTGCGAGCTCGCTCCGACCGCGGTGTTGAAATGCACGGGCGTGTACTGGCTGTACTCGAAGGTCTCGAAGCCATCGACGACCAGGGGCTCGGGGGGTCCCGCCTTCGGGCGCAGCCGTTCGTGGAAGAGCAAGCAGTGGCGACCCAGGCGCTCGGTCTGGCGCAGCACCGTGGTGGGCGAGATGCCCAGGTCCCGGGCGATCTGGCGGTAGCCCGAGCAGGCGATGAGCCGACCGAAGATCAGCCGCGGGAGCTCGGGGCGACGCAGCCAGTAGGTGGTGGAGAAGGTCTGTGAACTGAACGAGCGCCGGCACCGTGAACAGCGGTAGCGCTGGATGCGCTGGGGATGGGCCTGGCGGAGGTAGAAGCCGGTCTTGCGGAAGCGCCAACCCTGCGGATTCGTGTGGAAAGGGCAGATCGGGTTGGGACAGAAGCGCGGAGCGAAGCTCGACACGCTCTACGAGAGAGCACACCCCGTGCCAGACCCAATCTGGGGAGCACAAGTCAGCGCTTGCGTTGGTTCGCTAGCAGGATGCGCTTGCGCAGGCGCAGCGCGCGCGGCGTCACCTCGAGGAGCTCGTCTTCCTCGATCCACTCGAGGGCGCTCTCAATCGTGTGCTCTCGCGCCGGGGTCACCACCGTGTTCTCGTCCTTGCCGGCCGCGCGGATGTTGGTGAGCTTCTTCGCGCGCACGACGTT
The DNA here is from genome assembly GCA_963716275.1 of uncultured delta proteobacterium. Lineage (GTDB taxonomy): Bacteria > Myxococcota_A > UBA9160 > UBA9160 > UBA6930 > VGRF01. The sequence continues at coordinate 113,447 of CAVQTC010000015.1, forward strand.
CACGTTGAGGTCGCCGCTGCGGCTGTTCTCGCCGACGATCTGGCCCTCGTAGACCGGCCACGCCCGGCCCGACGAACATGGTGGCGCGCTCCTGGATGTGGAAGAGGGCATAGGGCGTGGTCTTGCCGAGCTCGCTCGCGACGATCGCGCCGACGCCGCGGCCGGCGAGCGGCCCCGCGTAGGGCTCGTAGCCGCGCACCGTGCGGTGCAGCACGCCCTCGCCGCGCGTCGTGGTGAGGAACTGGCCGCGGTAGCCGAACAGGCCCCGGCTCGGGACTGCGAAGTGGAGCCAGGTGCGTTCGCCGCGCGGCTGCATGTCGAGCATGCGGCCCTTGCGCATCGCGAGCCCCTCGAGCACCGCGCCGGCGTAGCCCTCGGGCACCTCCGCCATCACGTCCTCGACGGGCTCGCAGAGCTGGCCGTCGATCTCGCGCGGGATGATCTCCGGGCGCGAGACGGCGAACTCGTAGCCCTCCCGGCGCAGCGTCTCGATCAGCACGCCGATCTGAAGCTCGCCGCGCCCCGCGACCTGGAAGGTCTCGGTGGAGTCGGTGGCCTCGAGCTTGATCGAGACGTTGGTGAGCGCCTCGCGCTCGAGCCGCTCGCCGATCTGGCGACTGGTGAGGAAGCGCCCTTCGCGGCCCGCGAAGGGCGAGTTGTTGACCGAGAAGCGCACGCGGATGGTGGGCGGGTCGATGGCGATGCGGGGCAGGGGCTCGAGTCGGCCCGGATCGCAGACGGTGTCGCCGATCTCGACGTGGTCGATGCCGGCCAGGATCACGACGTCGCCGGCCGCCGCCGACGTGCGCTCGACGCGCTCCATGCCCTGGGTGCCGAACAGCTTCGTGATGCGGAAGGTCTCGGGGGCGCCGTGCTCGGGGATGCGCACCACGGGCACGCCGCGCGCGAGCGTGCCGCGCACCACGCGGCCGATCACGAGCCGGCCCAGGAACTCGTCGTAGCCGAGGGTCACGGCCTGGAACTGGAGGGGCCCGGCGCGGTCCACGAGCGGCAAGGGGGCTCGCTGCACGATCGTCTCGAGCAGCGGCCGCAGGTCCTTCATCGGCTCGTGCGGGTCGAGCCCCGCCACCATCTGCTTGGCGGAGCAGTAGACCACCGGGAACTCGAGCTGCGCGTCGTCGGCGCCGAGCTCGACCAGGAGGTCGAAGACCTCGTCGACGATCGCCTCGCCGCGGCTCTCGGGCCGATCGATCTTGTTCACGACCAGGATGGGGCGCAGCTTGTGCTCGAGCGCCTTGCGCAAGACGAAGCGCGTCTGGGGCATGACGCCGTCCACGGCGTCGACCAGCAGCAGCACGCCGTCGACCATGCCGAGCACGCGCTCGACCTCACCCCCGAAGTCGGAGTGGCCGGGCGTGTCCACCAGCTGGATGTGGACGCCCTCGAAGTCGATCGAGGTGGTCTTGGCGAGGATCGTGATGCCCCGCTCGCGCTCGAGCTCGCCCTGGTCCATGGCGCGCTCGGGCAGGACCTGGTTCGTGCGCATCGCGCCCGTGAAGCGGAACAGGCCGTCCACGAGCGTGGTCTTGCCGTGGTCGACGTGCGCGATGATCGCGAGATTGCGCAAGTCTTCGCGCGGCTTGCGCGAGTCCGTTTCGGTGAGGGCGCCCATCAGCGGCCGGGCACCTTAGCAACTGGGCGGGGCGGCCCCCCTCCGCGGCTAGGGCACGGGGCGGAGGATCCCGACGCAGCGCCCGGCGCGGCAGATGTCCCTCACCGTCCAGCTCCGGCCGTCGTTGCAGGCCGTGCCGTCCGAGCGCGCCGTGCGCGTGCAGCCGAGCACGGGGTCGCACATCGGCACCGAACACTGGCGGGGCGCGCCGCAGTCGCGCGCGGTGCCCGTCGTGCACGAGCCGCTGAGCGAGCAGGTCTCCGTGCCGTTGCACGCGTTGCCGTCGTTGCACTGCGCGTCGTCGAGGCACTGGACCGGCCGGCAGGAGCCCGAGAGGCACATGGCCTGGGCCGCGCCCGCCGCACCGCACAGCGTCGCGTCCGGGAGCGCGGTGTGGGTGCAGCCGCTCGCGCTGCAGTCGTCGGCCGTGCAGTCGGAGCCGTCGCTGCACAGCGCGGGATCACAGGCCGACGCCGCCACGCGGATCTCGTTCGAGTGCGGCGACTCGCCGGCGGCGTTGTAGGCCGTGAGCGCGATGTAGGTGTCGCGCGTCGCATCGAGGGTCAGCGTCGAGCGGCCGACTCCATCGGGATCGGTCTGGACGGCGCCCAGATCGATGATCTGGGCGTAGGCAGCAGGCGCGCTGCCGACGTAGACGCGGTAGCCCGCGACGTTTCCCGAAGGCGGGATCCACGCGATCACTTGGTCGCGCGTCGCGGCGGCGGCGGCGCTCGCCAACAGACAGAAGCTCGCTAGAGCCGCAAGGACCCGGAGACGTCGGTGGATCTGGTTGTGCATGCCGCGCAGGGTTCGCTCTGAAGCGCGGTGCGACTGTGAGCACGCCCACGCGCGCTCCAAAAACGCAGAGAGCTGCGCGCAAAAGAAGGGCACACGAAAGTGAGCTGCATCGCAGCGGACCCGGCGCGCTTTAGCGCGGCGTGGCGGCAATCACAATAATAGGCGTGCTCGACCGCGACACCGTCCAGCCCCTGCCGTCGTCGCAGCGTGTGCCATCCGAGCGGGCGACTCGGGTGCAGCCGAGCACGGGGTCGCACATCGGCACCGAGCACTGGGAGGGCACGCCGCAGTCGCGGGCTCTCCCCTGGGTGCATGCCCCGCTCAAGGAGCAGCTCTCCGTCTCGTTGCAGGCGTTGCCGTCGTCGCACTGCGCGTTGTCGAGACACTGGACGGCCCGGTACTGGGCATCACGCCATCCACGGCGTCGACCAGGAGCAGCACGCCGTCGACCATGCCGAGCGCGCGCTCGGCCTCGCCTTGGTCCATGGCGCGCTCGGGCAGCACCTGGTTCGTGCGCATCGCGCCCGTGAAGCGGAGCAGGCCGTCTACGAGCGTGGTCTTGCCGTGGTCGACGTGCGCGATGATCGCGAGATTGCGCAGGTCGTGGCGCGGCTTCGCGCGAGTCCGTTTCGGTTGGGGCGCCCATCAGCGGGCGCGCTCCTTAGCAACTGGCGCGGGACGCCCCGCGGCAGCGCTCGTCGCCGCAACGCGCGCGCGCTGCGCTGGCGCGCGTGCCTTCAGCGACCCGCGGCCTTCTGGATGTCGCCGTTCGTGAGGGCCGCGGCGTGGACGAGCACCTCGTCGATGCGGCCTCTGAAATATCCATTCAGAGAACCGGTGCAGCCGCTGTCGGCGTCGACGCCGATCGAGAACGGACAGCTTCCGAACGAGAAGACCGTCCCATCGGTGCCCGCCTGCGCTTGCGGGGCCCCGTCGATGAAGAGCGTCCAGGTGGCCCCGGCCCGGCGAATCGCCAGGTGGGTCCACGCGTTCACGGGCAACGTGGCGAGCGTGCGGATTCGACGCCGACCGTTGGACCACACCGCCACGCGCCCGCTGGGCTCGATCGCTAGCTCCCAGCCCCGGCTCGCGGGGTCGAGCATCTCCATCACCGCCTGGAACTCGGACGTAGAGGTGGGGTTCACCCAGGCGGAGGCGGTGAAGTCGCCGGTCGGCAGACTCGCCGTCGGGACGGTGACGTAGCCCGCCCGGCCGTCGAGCTGCAAGGCGCTGCCCGAGATCGAGCTGGCCCAGGTGGCGCCGCCTACGAGCGTGCCCGCGTGACCTTGGCCCGAGCTGTCCGCGACCCTCGTGCCCGACCGCTCTTCGAAGCGGTATGCGGCGATCAGGGGGGCGACGCTCGGGGGGGTGGACGGGGGTGGGTGGTGGACGGGGGGGTGGTGGACGGGGGGGTGGTGGACGGGGGGGTCGGGGGCGGCGCGGCCTGGATGGAGAGGGTGAGGCTGTTCGAGCCCGCCACGCTGGCGCCGTCGGAGACGGCCAGCTTTGCCACGTAGCTACCCGCCTGCGCGTAGACATGCGTCGGATTGGGCGCCGTGGAGCTCGCGCCGTCACCGAAGCTCCAGGAGTAGCTAAGCCCTGCGCCTTCCGGATCGCGGGAGCCTGAGCTCGAGAAGCTCACGGTCAGCGGTGCGATGCCCGAGGTGGGCGACCCGCTCGCGACTGCGACGGGGGGCTGGTTCGGCGTCGAGCCGCCGCTCCCGTTGCCAGCGGTCGCCTGGATCTCGGCGTTGGTGAGTGCGTCGGCTTCGACGCGAACCTCGTCGATGCGGCCGTTGAAGTACCCGTTCAGAGCGCCCGTGCAGCCGCTGTCGGCGTCGACGCCGATCGAGAACGGGCAGCTCCCGAACGAGAAGACGGTGCCATCGTTGCCCGTCTGTCCCTGCGCCGCTCCGTTGATGAAGACCGTCCACGTGGCTCCGGCCCGTCGCACCGCCACGTGGGTCCACGTATTGGTCTGCAGCGCCGCATCCGTGAGAAGCCGGCGCTGTCCGCTGGACCACACCCCCAGGCGCCCGCCGGGCTCGATCACGAACTCCCAGCCCCGGCTCGCGGGGTCGAGCATCTCCATCACTGCCTGGAACGCGGACGTGGAGGTGGGGTTCACCCAGGCGGAGGCGGTGAAGTCGCCGGCCGGCAGGCCCGGCAGCGGGACGGTGACGTAGCCCGTCCGGCCGTCGAGCTGGACGGCGCTGCCCGAGAGCGAGGTGGTCCAGGCGACGCCGCCGACCAGCGCGCCGGTGTTGCCGTTCCCCGAGCCGTCCGCGACCGTGGCCCCGGTCTGCTCCTCGAAGCCGTAGGCGGCGACGAGCCCGCTGGACGGTGTGCCGGCCGCGCCGCTGGCGACTTGGCAGGCACCGACCACGCACATCCCCGGGCTCGCGCCGATGCTGCACAGCGTGCCATTGGGAAGCGAGGCATGCGTGCAGCCGCTGGCCGTGCAGTTGTCGGCCGTGCAATCGGAGCCGTCGCTGCAGGCGGAGACATCGCACTGCGAGGCCGGCACGCGGATCTCGTTCGAGAGGGGCGACGAGCCTGCGCTGTTGTAGGCGCTCAGCGAGATGAAGTAGTCGCGCGTCGCGTCGAGGGTGAGCGTGGAGCGGCCCACACCGTCCTGGTCGGTCGGCACGGCGCCGAGGTCGATTACCTGGCCGTAGGACGCGGATGCAAGGCCGAGGTGAACGCGGTAGCCGCTCACGCTCCCACTCGGCGGGAGCCACTCGAGCACTTGGTCGCGCGTGGCGGCGCTGGCGTTCTGACCGAGCCAGAGGCTCGCGAGCGTGAAGAGCGCGAGGCAAAACGTGGGTCGCGAGCGGAGTGTTTCCATCGCCCGCTTGATCGGCGCATGCGCGCTCCCGGCCTGTGAGCGCGCCCACGCGCAAGAATTTTACTCTAGATGTTATGGTGACCGAGCGCACGCGGGCAGCTCGAGGGCAACTCGTCAAGCGATCACGCTCACAGAATCTCACTCCACGCCGAGCCGCTTCAGCTTCTTGTGCAGGCCCTCGCGCGTGATGCCGAGCGCGCGCGCCGTCGCGTTGCGGCGGCCGCCGTGGCGCGCGAGCGCGCGGCGCAGCACCCAGCCCTCGAAGCGTGCGAGCGTGGCGCGCAGCGGCTCTCCCTCGGCGAGCGCGGCTTGGGCGGGCTCGGCGAGCTCGGACACGCCGAGCGAGAGGCGCGCCGCCGGGATCTCCTGGCCGCGCTCGGAGAGCGCGAGCACGCGCTGCATCTCGTTCTCGAGCTCGCGCACGTTGCCGGGCCAGGGGTGGGCGGCGAGCCAGCTCGCGGCGTCGTCGGCGAGGCGGCAGCCGGGCTTCCCCTCGCGCTCGCCGTGCACGGCGAGGAAGTGGCGGGCGAGCGGCAGCACGTCGCCGCGCCGCTCGCGCAAGGGCGGCACGCGGATCGGGAAGACCGCGAGCCGGTAGTAGAGGTCGGCGCGGAAGCTCCCGCGCTCGACTTCTCGGGGCAGCGCGCGGTTGGTGGCGGCGATCACGCGCACGTCCACCCGGCGCGTCCGATTGCCGCCCAGCGGGCGGATCTCGCGCTCCTGCAGCGCGCGCAGCAGCTTCACCTGGAACGAGAGGCTGGTCTCGCCCACCTCGTCGAGGAATAGGCTGCCGCCGTCGGCGCTCACGAACAGGCCGTCCTTGGCTCGCTCCGCTCCAGTGAATGCGCCGCGCGCGTGACCGAAGAGCTCGCTCTCGAGGAGCGTCTCGGGGAAGGCTGCGCAGTTGAGCGCCACGAAGGGGCGCCGCGCGCGCGGGCTCCCGGTGTGGATCGCGCGCGCGAGAACCTCCTTCCCGGTGCCCGTCTCCCCCGTGAGCAGGACCGTGGCCTGGGTCGTCTGCGCGCGCGCGACGAGCGCGAGCACCTCGCGTATCGCCTCGCTCGTGCCGATCACGCCGGCGAGCGCGGGCTCGGCCTCGGGCCGCGAGCGCCCGCGCAGCGTGCGCAGTGCCGGGTGGCGCGGGGGGTCGTCGGTCAGGAACACCTCGAGCGCTCCGGCCTCGCGCAGGCGCTCGGCCACGCGGGCATCTCCGGCATCGGCGTCCATCACGACGCACGCGAAGCGCGCGAGCGGGAGCTCCAGCGCCTCCTTCACGTCGCGCGCCCAGACCAGCTCGATCTCCGGCGCCTGGGCCGCCGGGCTCGCCTGCATTCCGGCAGCGGGTCCGATCCACAGAATCGATTGAGGGGTCACTCGCGCCTCCAGCACGCGGGTCCAAAGCAAATCGGGTGCCCAGCGCGGACGCGCCCGTTTCCCCCTGGCCGGCCGCTTCGGCCGGCCGCGGCCGGCGCGCGCCCGCACGCACGCGGGCACGGCGCGACGTTCCGAGCGCAGCGCGCGCGTGGACGCCCGGCGTTCACGCCGGGCAGCTCAGGGCACGATCAGCGTCTGGCCAGCGCGGAGGTCCTTGGGATCGCGGATCTGGTCGCGGTTCGCCTCGTAGATCGAGACGGCGTTCGCTTCGTCGCCGTAGTAGTCGCGCGCGATCGACTCGAGCGTCTCACCGTCCTTCACCACGTGACGGCGCGCCTCGCTGGGCGCGCTCTCGCTGGTCGCCGTCTCGTAGCTCGGCGCCGCGTCGCCCGCGGCGTCGGCTGGCTGGGCGCGGCTCGGCTCAGCGGCTGCGGGGCCGGAGGAGACTGCGGGAGACTCCACACGGGGCGTGGAGGCGACGTCGTCGCGCCGCTCGACCCGGCCCTGGGCGTAGATGGCGAGCACGAGGAGCACGAGGGCCGTGGTGAGAATTGCAGCGCGCATTTCCGTCGGGCCGCGATCCTACTCTCGCGCGCCTCGGCCGGGGAAGAGAATTATCGCTTCGCGCTCCAGAACGGGTCGAAGCTCCCGCAGCCCAGCTCCTCGAAGGGCTTCTTGAGATCGGTCACTCCGCTCACGGGCACGACCTTCTGGCCCTCGAAGCACTGGTCCACGCTGCCGTCGTACTTCGCGTCCTCGCACTGGCGCACCACGTTCTGGCCGGACAGGTACTGCACGACGTCCGCACGGCGGTCGCCGTTGGTGTCGATCTCGACGTGCTCGATCGCGCCGTTCGACCAGATCTGGCGCACGTCGGCGCGCCCGTCCTTGTTGGTGTCCACCAGGCCCTCGACCACCACGCCGCCCTCGAGCCGGTAGCGCACGTCGAGCGTGCGATTGCCATCGCTGTCCAGGCACTGCGCCTCGACCACGCCGCCCGGGCCCAGCAAGAGCTTCGAATCCGGCGCGCGCTTGCCCTCCGAGACCATCTCCTGCGAGACCGGCGCGCCGCTCGCATCGAAGTGCGTGAGCACGGTGGGGAAGCCCCCTCCGCGTTGGTCCTGGGCCTGCCAGACCACGGCGCCCTTCGCGAGGTGCGACCAGAGGTCGAGCTTGCAGTCGCCGTTCTGGTCGAGCGCCTGCTCCTCCACCTGGCCGTCGGCGCCGTAGCGCTGTTCGACGTCGAAGCAGCCCTTGCCCTTCGAGTCCTCGCGCACGAAGGAGAGGGCGCCCGCCTTGAAGTCGGAGATCACGTCGGGCTTGCCGTCGAAGTTGCGGTCCTCCTCCTGGTGCTCCACGCGGCCCTGGGCGTCGAAGGTGACGCGCAGGTCGGGCTTGCCGTCGCCGTTGCGGTCCTCGGTCTGCTCCTGCGCGCCGCTGCTCGACGCGCGCAGGCTCTTCTCGAAGGTTCCGTCGTAGTCGTCGTCCTGCTCGGTCGCGTCGGCCTTGCCGTCCCGGTAGCTGACGCGCACGTCGGGCTTGCCGTCGCCGTTGCGGTCGCGCTCGCTGCGCACGAGCACGCCGCCGCTGAAGTAGCTCGTGGTCTCGATGCGCCCGTCGCCGTCCGTGTCCTCGGCGACGCTCGCCGGCTGGTCGTCGGTGCCGAAGCTGGTGATCGCGTCGATCGTCCCGTTGGCGTCGCGATCCTCGCGCTGCTCGGCGCGCTTGCCGCCCTCGTAGCGCACGCTCACGTCGGGCTTCCCGTCGCCGTTCGCGTCCTTCTCGGAGCTCACCGGCACGCCGCCCGCGTAGGTGGTGATCAGCTCGAAGCGGCCGTCGTGGTCGCTGTCCTGCTCCTGGCGCGCCACGGCGCCGTTCTCCCAGAAGCGCTTGAGGTCCGGCTTTCCGTCGCCGTCCGTGTCGAGCTCCTCGCGCAGGGTCTGCTCCTTGTCGTCGTAGTAGACCACCGCATCGAGGCTCCCGTTGCCGTCCGTGTCGCGGTCCTGGCGCGCGCGCTTGCCGTTCTCGAACACGATGCGCGTGTCGACTCTGCCGTCGCCGTTGGTGTCCTGCTCCTGGAGCGCGAGCTGGCCGTCCTTGAAGGTGGAGACGACGTCCGGCTTGCCGTCGCCATTCTTGTCCTGCTCCTCGCGCGCCTTCTGGCCGCCCTCGAAGACGACGCGCACCTTCGCCTCGCCGGTGGTGCGCTGCTCTTCGGTCACCTTGCCGTCCGCGCCGAGCCGCCCGCTGAGATCGGGCACGCCGTCGAAGTCCGTGTCCTCCTCGAACGAGTCGGGCTTGCCCGCGACGAACTTCACCACCCGATCGGGCTTGCCGTCCTTGTTCTTGTCTTCCTCGAGCTGGGTGGTCGCGCCGCTCTCGTCCTGGCTGCGGATCGAGTCGATCTTGCCGTCGCCGTCTGCGTCCTTGCGCACCTGCGCGATCTTTCCGTCCGGGAAGAGCGTCACGAACGTGTCGGCTTTGCCATCGCCATCGCTGTCCTGCTCCTGCTTCTCGAGGCGACCGGCTTCGCCGTAGTAGCTCCAGGCCTCCACTTTCCCGTCCGCGTTCTCGTCGAGCTCGATGCGCTGCAGGCGCCCGTCCGCGTAGTACTCGATGCGCTCGGGCTTGCCATCGCCGTTCGCGTCGGTTTCCTTGCGCGCGAGCACGCCCGCCTGGTAGCGCGAGACCGTCTCGAAGCGGCCGTCGAAGTCGGTGTCGCGACGGTCGAGGGTCAGCGACTCGCCGTCGTCCTCGTAGTCGAAGATCGCGTCGACCTTGCCGTCGTGGTTCTGGTCTTCGCGCTGCTGGTGGCGCACGTCGGCGACGAAGTCGACGAACACGTCGGGCTTCCCGTCGTAGTTCGTGTCGGCCTCGGTGGCGAGCTTCGCGTCGCCGTCGAAGCGGGTCACCAGGTCGAACTTCCCGTCGGCGTTGGTGTCGGAGTCCTCGCGCACCTTCTTGCCGCCGCTGTAGGTGCGCTCGAGGTCGACGCGCCCGTCGTCGTCGGCGTCGAAGTCCTCCTGCTCGGGCTTGCCGTCCGCGCCGAACACGATCACCGCCTCCGGCTTTCCGTCCTGGTCGAGGTCGCGCACCTGCTTGCGCTCGACGCCGTTCGCGTAGGTCGAGACGGTGTCGAAACGGCCGTCGTCGTTGGTGTCGGCCTTGCGGCCGGTGACGGTCTCGCCGTCGTAGTCCGTCACGACGTCGAAGCCGGGCTTGCCGCCGGTGTCCTCTTCGACTCGCGACTGCTTGCCGTCCACGTAGTGGATCACCACGTCGAAGCGGCCGTCGCCGTTGGTGTCCTGCTCCTCCTTGACCTTCTTGCCGCCGGGCCCGTACTCGGCGCGGATCTCGGGCCGCCCGTCCTCGTTCTGGTCGTCCTCCACCAGCACGGGCTCGCCGTTCGCGAAGCTGGTGCGGCTGTCCATCTTGCCGTCGTAGTCGCGGTCCTGCTCGAGCTTCGTTGGCACGCCGTTCGCGAACGTCTTGATGGAGTCGGGCTTGCCGTCGCCGTTCAGGTCGTCCTTCTGGACGGAGGGCTTCCCGTCCGCGAAGTCGATCCACTGATCGACTTTGCCGTTGTGGTCGTCGTCGCGCTCCTGGTGCTTCACGACGCCGCCGGGCGCGTAGTCGAGCCAGGTGTCGAGCTTGCCGTCGTTGTTCTCGTCCTTCTCGACGCGCTTGGGCTCGTTGTGCTCGTAGTAGATGAACTCGTCGAACTTGCCGTCGCAGTTGGTGTCCGACTCGTTCTTGACGATCTCCTCGGTGTCGGGATCGAAGCTCTGGTTCTGGAAGACGGCGCACTTCGCCGGCGCAGGCGGCGGGGCCTGGGCGCCCGCGGCCTGCGCGAGCGCGGCCGCCGCGAGAGCGAGGAGAGCGGAGCGCAGGGAGCGGTTTCGTCTCACGCCCGCCACTAACGCAAGCGGCGCCCCGCGCCGCGCGCAGCGAGGCCACGCGAGGCCATGCCTCGCGTGAGCCGAGCGAAGTCGAAAAGGTGGACACCCGATGGGCAGGACCTCGGAGTGCGGTGCTCGCGCATCCTGAGTCAAACTCCTAGTCCACGGTGAAGGTCGCGGTCAGGTCCTCGGTCGAGAGGCAGCGCACGCGATCGCTCATGGGCTCGAAGGGAGAGGCCGCGCGGAAGGCCTCGAGCCCGGAGGGTCCGAGCTCGCGGGGTGCCGCCGCCACCAGGGCGATGTTGCTCACGCTGCCCGCGGGATCGACGCGGAAGCGGATCTGGATCTGGCCCTTGAGCCCGCCCGTGTTCCAGCGCGCCATGGTGCGGTCGCGCATGCGATCCATGTAGGAGGAGATCTCGGGCCCGCCGCAGCCGCCGCCTCCGCCGCCGCCGTCGCCGGTTCCGGAGCCCCCGCGGCCGCGCCCTCCGCCTTCGCCGACCGCCCAGTGCACGCCCGCGCGCTCGCCGGTCTTGCCGCCGGCGACGTCGCGGTTCGAGGCGATGCCCTCGCGCACCGAGGAGCCCGTGCCGAGCGCGGTGGGACCGCCGATTCCGACGGTGGCGCCGCTGGTCACCACCTGGCGCGGGCCGACCACCGTGCCGACCGGCGCCTGCACCTCCACGTTGCCGGCGATCTGGGCGTTCGAGGTGGCATCGACGACGGGCGTCGCCGTCGCGACCGCGATCGACTGGTAGGCGCGCACGCTCTCCACCACGGGCACCGTGGCGGCCTTGATCTGCTGGGGCGCCGCCACGGGCTGCATGGCCTGCACCTGGATCTGCTGGGCCGCGGCGACGTTCGCCGCGCGCGCTTGGATCACCGCCGGGTTGATGATCGTCGCCTGGAGGGCCATCGGGGCGGGCGCGTAGGCGCCGGAGCTCTCGGCGATCGCGCGCGGCCGGGGCGAGCCCGGGCCCTTCTCGGGCGTCGTATCGTCGTGGATGCGCGTCACCTCGATGATCTGCTCCACGACCTCGGGCGGCGCGAGATAGGCGGCGAGGGCGAGCGCGCCGATCAGGAGCGCGTGGAGGAGGAGCGAGAACCCGCTCGAGACGATCCGCTCGCGCGCGCCCTCGGGCTCGGGCATCGCCTTGCCCGGGAACACTCCGACCGGTGCGGCCACCGCGAGCGCGACGGTGCTCCTGCGCCGCGCGCGCATCGGCGATGCGTGCTGGCGCCGGGGTCGGATCGGCCACTCGTTGCCGCTGGTCATCGCCCTGGGTCCATCCTCGCGAGGTCAAAGGCTCCCGCTTCGACACCGGCCGCCCGAGCTCTCGCCCCGCGCCTCTGCCAGCTCTTACGCATCCCGTGGGAAGTCACGCAACTTGCTGCAGATGCAGGGGATTTCTCGAATCAATACGAACTTACGAGAGGCCGGCAGGGGTGTCAACGAAGCCGTTCATCCGTTACCCAATGGGCCGCCCCCCGTGTGTTCAGGGAGAGACCACTGCCGTGATGGACGTGTCGCAACTGCTTCACCTGATCCAACGGGGCTGGTACACGACGTACCCGCTGGGCGTCCTCTCGGTGATCGTGTTCGCGATCGCCTTCGAACGCTTCTGGCGCTTCCGCGGCCTCGAGCTCGCGACGCGCGAGCTCACCCGCAAGGTGGTCGAGTGCCTCTTGCGCCGCGACCTGACCGCGGCGCGCGCGCTGTGCGACGCCGCCAAGACGCCGATGGGCGAGGTGTTCAGCGAGGGCCTGCGCTGGCGCAATGTGGCGCTCGACGATCTCAAGGACATCCTGCACACCGCGCGGCAGGAGCTCGTGACGGACCTGAAGCGCGGCGTGTGGTTCGTCGGAACGATCGGCTCGCTCTCGCCCTACATCGGATTGCTGGGCACGGTGATCGGCATCATGCAGTCGTTCGCAGCGATCGCCGAGTCGGGGGACGCCGGCTTCGCGGTGGTCTCGGAGGGCATCTCCGAGGCGCTGATCGCCACGGCCGTCGGCCTCCTGATCGCGATCCTCGCGCTGCTGCTCTACAACACTCTGAACACGCGCGTCTCCGGAATCTCCGGCACGACTGCGCGCTCGAGCGAGCGCTTCCTGCAGGCGCTGCTCTACGTGGAGGCCGGCGGCGACGCGCCGGCGGAGGCACGGCATGGCGACCTTGCTGCCGTCCGGGGATGAGGACGAAGGCGGCGGCATCGTCGCCGAGATCAACATCACCCCGCTGACCGACGTCTTCCTGGTTCTGCTCATCATCTTCATGGTCACGTCGTCGGTCATCGCGAATACCGGCAAGAAGGTGGACCTGCCGTCCGCCCAGGAGGCCGGCAAGACGCCGCCCAAGGCCGTGAACGTCACCATCTCGACGGACGGCGTGATCCAGGTGAATGGCGACGTGGTGAAGCGCGAGAAGCTCGAGAGCGCGATCAAGGCAGCCCTCGAGACCGTCGAGGACAAGATCGTGATCCTGCGCGGCGACAAGGACATCGTCTACGGCGAGGCCGTCTACGTGCTCGATCAGGCCCAGATCGCGGGCGCCGCCGGCTTCGCGCTCGCCACCACCAAGGTGAAGGGCGAGGGCGGCGGAGGCAAGCCGTCGCTACCAGCGCTCGAGCGCGGCGAAGAAGCCCGGCCAGGTCTTGCGCACGCAGCCGGGGTTGCGGATCGCGACGCCCGGAATGCGCAGGCCCGCCAGAGCGAACGACATCGCCAGGCGGTGGTCGTCGTAGGGCTCGATCGCCGCGCCGTGGAGGGGTCCCGGCTCGATGCGAATCCAGTCCGGCCCCGTCGTCGCCCGCCCGCCGAGCTTTGCGAGCTCGCACTCGAGCGCGGCGAGGCGGTCCGTCTCCTTGATGCGCAGGTTCGGCACGTTCACGATCTCCGTGGGGCCGTCCGCGAAGAGCGCCACCACCGCGAGCGCGAGCACCGCGTCGGGCCACGGGCTCCCGTCGACGCGGATGCCGCGCAGCCGCTCGGGGCCCGTGACCACGATCGCGTCGGCGCCGCGCTCCACCGCGCAGCCCATGCGCGCGAGCGCGTCGAGGAAGCCCAGGTCCGGCTGCAGCGAGTCCCGCGGTAGGTCGGCGACGCGGACGCGCCCGCCGCGAATCGCCGCCGCAGCGAAGCCGTAGGCGGCGCCCTGGGCGTCCGGCTCGATCGTGTAGTCGCGCCCGCGATAGTGCTGGCCCGCGCGCACGAAGGCCGCGCCGCGCCCGCGCCACTCCGCCTGCGCGCCGAAGGCGCGCATCACCGCGAGGGTGAGCTCCACGAAGGGCCGCGAGATGACGTCCTCGCCGACGAAGCGCAGCGTCACGTCGGTCGCGGCGTAGGGCGCGGCGAGCAGGAGGCCCGAGACGAACTGGCTCGAGCTCTTGCGCACGTCGAGCTCGACCTCGCCGCCGCGCAGCCCGCCGCCCAGCGTGCGCACGGGCGGGCAGCCGTTCGCGCCCAGCACCTCGACGCCGCCGCCGAGCCCGCGCAGGGCGGCGGCGAGATCGGCGATCGGGCGCTCGCGCATGCGCGCCGTGCCGTCGAGAACGACGGGATCGCGGGCGAGCGTCGCCACCGCGGTCAAGAAGCGCGCGGTGGTCCCCGAGGCGCGCACGTCGAGCGCGTTGGCGACGGGCACGAGGCGCCCGTCGGCTCCCTGCACCGTCCACGTCTCGTCGGCGCAGGCGATGCGGACACCGAGCGCTCGCAGGCCGTCCCGCATCGCCTCGGTGTCGTCGGAGGCGCTGAGCCCGAAGAGCCGGCTCTCACCGGCGCCCAGGGCTGCGGCGACCAGCGCGCGATTGGCGAGCGAGCGGGAGCCGGGCGGGCGCACGCGCGCATCCAGAGGCCCGCGCGGGCGGATCGGCAGCGGATCGGGCAGCTCGGCCTCGGCCATGGCGGCGGCAGACTAGGGAATCGGCGCGCCGCAGACGCCACGCCGCGCGAGTTGCGCGCCCCTCGGCGGGCGGCCAGACTGCGTGGTCTTTGGGCGGGGTGCGAACGAGCGCCCCGAGGCCGGCCGGGGGAGAGCCCGGCGATCAGCGGGGGAGAGCCCGGCGATCAGCCGGGCTCTCCCGGCCCCTCGAGCCGGCGCCTCGCAGGCCGCCCGCGAAAGGAGCCGCGTGCCGAAAGTCGTGGTGAGCGATGCGTTGGCCCCCCAGGGCCTCGAGATCCTGGAGCGCGCGAGCGGGATCGAGCTCTTGAACGTCCCCGGCATCTCGCCGGGCGAGCTCTCCGAGATCCTGGTCGACGCGGACGGGCTCGTGGTCCGCAGCGGCACCAAGGTGACTGCCCAGATGATCGCCGCCGCGCCGAAGCTCAAGGTGATCGGTCGCGCCGGGATCGGCGTGGACAACGTCGACGTGTCGGCCGCCACCGAGCGCGGGATCGTGGTGGTGAACACGCCCGAGGGCAACAACGTCACCACCGCCGAGCACGCCATCGCGCTGCTCGTCGCGCTCGCCCGGCATGTCCCCCAGGCCACCGCCTCGATGAAGGCGGGCAAGTGGGAGAAGGACAAGTTCCAGGGCGTCGAGCTCTACAACCGGACGCTCGGCGTGCTCGGCCTCGGCAACATCGGGCGCATCGTGGCGGACCGCGCGCGCGGCCTCGGCATGCGCGTCATCGCCCACGATCCCTTCATCTCGCCCGAGCTGGCCCAGC
The DNA here is from genome assembly GCA_963716275.1 of uncultured delta proteobacterium. GTDB lineage: Bacteria > Myxococcota_A > UBA9160 > UBA9160 > UBA6930 > VGRF01. The sequence continues at coordinate 128,667 of CAVQTC010000015.1, forward strand.
AGCTCGACGTCGAGCTGGTCTCCCTCGACGCGCTGATCGCGCGCAGCGACGCCATCACCGTGCACGTGCCGAAGACCAAGGACACCACCGGCCTGCTGAACCAGGAGACCCTCGCGCGCGTGAAGCCCGGCGTCCTGATCGTGAACGCGGCGCGCGGCGGCATCGTCGACGAGGCCGCGCTGCTCCAGGCGCTGGAATCGGGCCGCGTGGGCGGCGCCGCCCTCGACGTGTTCGTGCAGGAGCCCACGCCCAAGGACCACCCGCTCGTGCGCCACCCGCGCGTGATCTGCACGCCCCACCTGGGCGCCTCCACCGAGCAGGCGCAGATCAACGTCTCGGTCGCCGTGGCCGAGCAGGTGCGCGACTTCCTGCTGGGCGGCGCGATCCGCAACGCCGTGAACGTCCCCTCGATCTCGCCCGAGCTGCTCGAGCAGGTGCGCCCCTATCTGGTGCTGGGCGAGAAGCTCGGGCGCTTCCAGGGGCAGCTGCGCCCCGGCGCGATCGAGGAGATCGAGATCGAGTACGCCGGCGACGTCGCGAACCTGCGCGTCTCGCCCATCACGATCTCGGTGCTGAAGGGGCTGCTCGAGTCGGTGACCGAGCGCGTGAATCTCGTGAACGCGCCCGTGGTCGCGCGCGAGCGCGGCATCCGCGTGGTGGAGACCAAGTCGAGCCGCGCGATGGACTTCGCGAGCGCGATCACCACGCGCGTGAAGGGCAACGTCGAGCGCCTGATCGCCGGCGCGCTCTTCCACGGCAACCAGCCGCGCATCGTGCGCATCGACGACTTCATGCTCGAGGCGATTCCCGAGGGCCCGACGCTCTTGATCCACAACCAGGATCGGCCGGGCGTGGTGGGCGCGGTGGGCCTCCTGCTCGGCGAGCATCGCATCAACATCTCGCGCATGCAGCTCGCGCTCGTGCGCGAGCGCGGCGAGGCGGCCATGATCGTGAACGTCGACCAGAGCCCGGACGAGCGCGTGATGGAGAAGCTCCGCAGCCTCCCCAACATGATCACCGCCCAGCTCGTGGACCTCGGCTGATGCCGGCGCTGGTGGCGGTGGGCGCCCAGTGGGGCGACGAGGGCAAGGGGAAGATCGTCGACTGGCTCGCGGTGGGCGCGGACCTCGTGGTGCGCTTCCACGGCGGAAACAACGCGGGCCACACGCTGATCGTCGAGGGCAAGAAGACCGTCCTGCATCTCGTGCCGAGCGGAGTGCTCCAGCCCGGCACGCTGAACCTGATCGGCCCCGGCGTGGTCGTGGACCCCGCGGTGCTCGTTGACGAGCTCGATCGAGATCCGCGCCCAGGGCGCGCTGCGCGACCCCGCCCGCGTGCGCGTCTCGGGCCGCGCCCACGTGATCACGCCCTGGCACGTGGCGCTCGACAAGGCGCGCGAGGAGGCCCGTCGCGAGGGCGCGATCGGCACCACCGGGCGGGGCATCGGGCCGACCTACGAGGACAAGGTCGCGCGGCGCGGCATCCGCGTCGCCGATCTGCTCGACGCCGAGACCCTGCGCAGCGCCGTGCGAGCGGCTCGGCAAGGAGAAGAGCTTCGAGCTGACGACCGTCCACGGCTGGCCCGCGCCGAGCGTCGATCAGGTCTTCGACGAGCTCCTCGCGCTCGGCAAGCGCCTGGCGCCGTTCGTGGACCACACGGGAAAGATCCTCGACCGCGCGCTGCGCGAGGGCAAGCGCGTGCTGTTCGAGGGCGCGCAGGGCACGTTCCTCGACGTCGACCACGGCACCTACCCGTTCGTGACCTCGTCGAACTGCGTCGCGGGCGCGGCCTGCACGGGCGCCGGCGTCGGCCCCACGCGCATCGATCACGTGCTGGGCATCACGAAGGCCTACACGACGCGCGTCGGCGGCGGTCCGTTTCCGACGGAGGATCTCGGCGAGGGCGGCCGCTTCCTGGGCGAGCGCGGCCAGGAGGTCGGCGCGACCACGGGGCGGCGCGCGCCGCTGCGGCTGGCTCGACACCGTGGTGCTGCGCGAGGCCGCGATCGTGAACGGCTTCGGCTCGCTCGCCGTCAACAAGCTCGACATCCTGTCGGGACTGCGCGAGATCCCGCTGGCGACGGCGTGGCGCATCGACGGCAAGCTCACGAACGACTTCCCGATGACGCTCGCCGAGGTGACGCGCGCCGAGCCGGTCTACGAGATGATGGCCGGCTGGGAGGAGCCCCTGGACGGCGTGCGCGAGCTCGCGCGCCTGCCCGACGCCGCGCGGCGTTACCTCGAGCGCATCGAGGCGTTGGTCGAGGTGCCGATCGACGTCGTCTCGGTCGGGCCGGGGCGCGACCAGACCATCGCGCGGCGCGATCTCTTTGCGAGCCTGCGCTGAGCGGGGGCTCTAGCGGCGATCAGTCCTGCTTGGGGACGCGCACGCGCTTCAGCTGGAGCTGACCCAGAGCGGCGCGCCGGGTGGGCTGGCCGCTGGGTGCGGTCTGACGCTGGACGGGGGCCAGTGCGGGCGCATCGTCGTCGCTCGCGTCGGCGCTGCCTGCCGGAGAGCTCGCCGTTGCTTCGCCGGGCTTGCGCTTCTGATGGCGGATCACGCGCTCGAAGCCCGTGGTGAGGAGCGCCGTGAGCGCGGAGAGCGCCGCGCCGCTCGTCAGGGGCAGGGCGCCGGTTCCCGACTGCACGACCAGCAGGCTCACCAGCCGCTCGCCGATCGAGATCGGGTAGATGGTGAGCTCGAGCTTCTCGGAGCCGCGCAGCGCCCGGGCCAGGAGCTTGTCCAGCGCGTCACTCGGCACGCCGCTCGTCTGCGCGCGCCCGCGCGCTGCGGTGCCGAGCATGCTCTGGGTCGAGAGCGGGAGGACGATCGACTCGATCTCGGCGCGCGCGCCCGCGCGCACGGCGCTGTGGCCGACGGCCATCTCGTCGCGCACCACGAACAGCGCGGCCAGGTCGACGAGACCGCCCGCGAGGCGGAGCGCGGAGTCGATCAGCGCCGCGCGGTCCAGCGTCTCGCGCAGCGTCATCTCGAGGAGCGGGATGCCCGCCGCAGCCCGCGGCGCGCTCGCAACGGGGGCCGGGACCGGCGCCTCGGGGATCTCGAAGAGATCCTCCTTGCGGACCTGCCTGCCCATCGCCGCCACCTGGAGCGCGGCTGCCGCGGCGCTGTCCTTGCGCGACCGGCTCGGGCGGCGGCAGGACCTCGTGGCGCGCCGCCGCACCGCCGAGCCGGCTCGCGCCCGGCTGGCTCAGCATCGCGTGAAAGGTGGCCTCGTCGGTCAGCTCGATGATCCGACTGGGCGGCGCACTGCGCGGCTCGACGGGCGCCCGGCGCGTGCGCTCGCGGTTTCGCTGCACTTCGGCGCGGCGGGCGTCGTCGAGCAGGAGCCGCATGCGCGCGGAGGGTGCCACGCGATAGATGCGCTGCATCAGCGCGCAGAAGCGGAACTCCGAGAGCGCGTAGGGGGCGATGCGGAAGCCGCACGCGAAGGCGAGATCTTCGAGTAGCCCCTCGCTGCGCGGGTCCAAGAGGCCCAGGTGGAGCGTGCGCTTCTCGAGGCTCAGCGGGAAGGCGCCGTGGCGCTTTACGAGGTCGAGCTCGAGCGCGCCCCGCGCGCTCGGCGTGGACCCGGCCAGCCACTCGCGCGGGATCTCCGGCAAGCCGTGGAAGCGGGCGAGCGCGCGGTCGAGGGCCTCGGGCGTGAGCATGCCCAGCTCGAGCAGCGCGGTCCCCAGCCGGCCGCCGTAGAGCGCGCTCGCGTGGGCCCCCTCCTCGACCTCCTCGGCCGAGAGGTAGTCGTGCCCGACCAGGTAGTCCCCAAACGCCCCCAAGGTCCGCCGGCCTCCGCATGCGACGACGGCCGTGGATCGGTCGTTCGGGCCGCTCTCCTTAGGGACCCTTCGGCGGCAGGTCGCCCGCAGCCCCTGCGCGCGCGGGGCGTCGACACCCGCGCGCCCCGGCGGTATTTCCCGTCCGGGCCGCTAGCTCAACTGGCAGAGCAGCGGGCTTTTAACCCGTTGGTTCCGGGTTCGAGTCCCGGGCGGCCCACCAGCTGAATCGAGGACTTGGCGAGCGCCACACCTTCGGCGGAGCGGAGCTTGGGTGGTCTCAGCGTAGAGGAGGTTCTCGATAAGGAAGCATTGCGAGCTCCTGTTGCTTCGAAGGCTCTCGTACTGCGGCGGCAGTTGGGGGGTCCGCTTGGGTGACCACTCTGCGGCGGCGCTCGACGAGCTCGCGCCCGAACGCGAGCCCTTCTAGGGGGTGTCGAAACAGGTTTCGATGGCCGTTTGGTTGCCGGACTCTTCGCAGGGCCTGGCCAGCCTCGTGTTCCTAGACAGCCTCCTCAACCTGGGCGGCGACCCAGCGTGAGGTGGTAGGCGAGCACGCCGAGCATCGTGGCGGCGGACATGAGGAGCAACAGGAGCACGGTCACACGCCAAAGGGCGTAGTCGACGATCTCCCGGAGACCGCTCACCGCGGACTCCACCGCCCTCGTCTTGATCGCGTCGATTTCCTTGAGGGACTCGATCCGCTCCTGTTGGAGGGTCTCGAAAGCGGCGATCCGCTCCTCGCGCACGGCGGCAAGCACGGCCAGGCGCTCCGCGGTCACGAATTCCAGGGTCTGCAGGCGCTGGGCGTTCACTCCCTCGAGAACGGTCCGGCGCTCCGCGGCCAGGATCTCGCGAACGGGCTCGTCGAGCAGCTCGCTCGCGTGTCGGGCGGTCGTTCCCAGCGCGTGGACGTCGCCCAGCACGTCCGCCACCACGGGCTCCCCCGTGATGTCCGCGACCAGCAGCTCCGCCTGCCAGCGCGCCTGCTTCGGGAGCTGGGCCGCGTACGTGTTGAGGCGCTCCGAGAGATCCTCGAGAGTGTCCGAGACCGCTCCCACCGCGACGAACGCATCCCGATCGGCGCGCACGTCGGCGAGCGACGCAGTTATGGACGGGCGCGACGTGAAGTTGCGCTCGATCGGATGAGCCTTCGCCCAGTCTTCCACTCTGGCGCGAGCTTTCGCGAAGGCCTCCGGCGAGATCGTTATGCCCCGCACCACCTCGTCGGTGTCGGCCAGCACGTCGCGGGCGAGCGCGCGAGCGATGGGCTGCTGGGGTCCGAACCCTTCCCGGCCGTCGCCCTCCTCTAAGAACTGAACCGTCTGGAAGGCGAGCGCCCAAACGTCCAGGGCTGCTTCGAGGGGATCGGCGCGGTAAGCCGCGGCGTAGAGGGCGGGGATGGCCTCGATCTTGGCGGTGAGGGCACGACGACGGACGACCGGGTCGCGAGCCTCCCTCCGAATCCGATCGGACGTTTCCTCGAGCCGGCCGGCGAGACGCGCGGCGAGGTCGTCCACGCGGGCGCGGAGCGCAGCTGCGCTGACGCTCACCGCCCCCGTCTGCTCCATGACCTCCGTCTGCCGCCGGGCGGCTATCGGAGCGCAGGCCAGGGCCGCGGCGAGGACGAGGAAACCGACGGTGATACGAACTCGCCCCGGGCGGGTGCCAATGTCCTTCATCGCCATGCCCTCCACTTCCCGGCTCGCCTCCCGCCGGAGCGCCCCTGGTCCCTGGAGTCGCGAGCAGCGTGCCCCAGGAGGCGACGTAATCCGGGACCGGCGCTTCGCCGGGTCTCCCCAGCGCGGAGCACTCGCGCCCGCTCGCCATCGGTTCGGGCTCACGCTGCATCCGCAAGGCTCGTCGCCGCGGCTCGCGAGTAGCCGCCCCCGAGCCCAGCCACCCGAAGCAGCGCGATCGCGGCACTCGGCTGACTCCGGCGGGGGGTCGGGAGCGAACGCGAGGACGCCTCACGGCGTCCCTCCGGCCCCGTGGAGGAGCGCGGATGAGTTGAACCCGCGCGAGGAAGAGGTTCGCCAGCTCGGGGTGCTCGCAGGCGATCTGTTCTAGCTCGCGAGCAATGGCCACGCACAGCTCGCGTAGCTATGCGCACTGGGTCGCCTTGGCGCGAAGGAGGCTCGCTTCGCAGTAGTCGAAGTAGGAGTCGATCGGCACGAAGGAGAATGTACCGCCGGCGTACTCAGGGGTACTCGCCGGCGAGGAGCCGTGCTCGCTCGCGCAGCTAGAACGGTTCCAGCCTCCTCCGCTCCTCCATTGGAAGGGCAATCGTCTTCTCGATCGCGGGAAGTGGAGTCACCTCCAGCCTCAGGCCCACCGAGCTCTCGTGCAGCCGCGCGAGCATCTGACTGAGCAACTCACCGCGGTCTGCTTCCTGGGATCTCCCCCAGCTCTCGTACTTGGCCGCCTTGTCGGCTGCGATGCCTCCGATGATCGCCAGGTCGCGCGTATGGATGTCTTCGGGGTGCTCGATGAGCCTGCCGCTCGATCTCGGCGTTGGAGAGCGCCGAGATGCGCTTGTATGCCGCCACAAGCTGTCGGTGTGGACTTCTAGGAGCCCGGCGCGTTTCGCCCAGCGGTAGACCTCGCGGTGATCGCGGTAGCCGACCTCCTTGGCGGCGTCGCGGTAGGGCATCCCGTCTGCCACCAGCGCGAGCGCACGCTTCATCCGATCGCGACACGGGAGCGCCGCAATGCGATCGACGGCTGCGGGCGGAGGCAGCGCGGGTACCGAAGGCATCGGGGCTCCTCTTGGCTGGAATTGTTGTGCGGGTGGATCAGTCGCAGTCGCGAAGGGGGGTGGGGGCCCCCAACCGGGGGGCTGAGCGGACGTGTCCCAGCAGGGCAGCCCTCCTTGGAGCCGTCTGGAGCCGTCAGGGGCGTCGTCTCCGTGCCGTTCTATGCTGCGGAGTCGCAGGGGTCTCCGACGGAAGTTCGCGATCAGCCTGGGGCTCGTGATGATCTTTTAGTCCACTGGTTCCGGGTTCGAGTCCCGGGCGGCCCACCAGAAGTGATGAGTTTTCGCGTGATTGCGCGGCACCTCTTTAGTGATCCAGATTGGATTCGCGCGCCGGGATGAGCGCCTCGACCAGGGCTTGGTCCGCGAGGCGTGCGTAGTGCCTCGTGCTGCGCACGTCGGCGTGTCCCAATAGCGCCTGGCGCGAGTGCGTCAGCGCAGCGTCCGCTTCGTGCTGATCGGCAACCAGGTCCACGAACTCGTCGACGTGATCGGGGCCGATATCTGAGGCGGCGCTCAGTCGGTCGCGTCACCCGGAGCAGCGACGTGACGCGCCCTTCCCGTCGCCGACGAACTCGCCGCTCCATCGCGCGACGCGCCCTTCGGGCTCAAGTCGAACCCGCGCTCGGCGACGAGGTCACGACCTTCGGCGGCTCCCGTCTCGCGGATCACGGAATCAGGGGCAGTACAGAAGCGACCTTGATGTCCACCAGCGCATCGAGCACGCTCTCCATCTGGACGAACTGCGCGGCGCGACGCGCCGACACCGCCTTACGGATTCGCTTGTAGTACTTCTCTCGCAGCTCGACGAGCTTCTCCTGGATCGCGAGGAAGCGCTTCGCGAGGTGGTCGGCCTTCTCGTCGTCCATTGCGGCGTAGACCTGGGCGTACTCGCGGATCAGCGCCACCCGCTGGTCGACGACGCCCGCCAGATCCCGCTCGTACTCCCGCTGGATCGGCCAGAACTTCGCCGCCTCGGCGTCGTCGAGCTTGAGCGCCTCGGCCAGGATCTTCGTCTTGCTTGCTTGCACGTCGGAGCGCAGGACTTCGATGTACGAGTCGATGTTGGGGCCCGGCGTCTGCGCGCGCGCGGGCACGCCCAGACCGAGCACCAGGGCCACACCGGCCATGAACATCCCGAAGCGCATTCCGTCCCCCTCGCGTTTCCGCTCGATCGCAGCCGAGCCTGGGTTCCGGGTGGAATCCTAGCCGCCTCGTTCCAGGAATCGCGCCAGGCTCCGTGCCACGTGTTCGATGCGCGTCAACGCGTGGGTCGCATCCCCGGAATTTCGTCCGCTACGCGCGCGCGCGTCATGGGGGCCACCGGTGAAATTGACCCGACCGAGATGCCGAGCCCGCACGCGAGTGGGCGCCTCCTGGCTGGCCCCGGTCGTAGCGGGCAGGTTGCGCTGCAAGCTCCACGGGGGGCGCAGCACGGGCCCCCGGACGGCAGATGGCCTGGAGCGCTGCGCGGCGGCCTCGCGCGCCCGCGCCGCGGTCCAGCCCCGCAACGCTCTCCGATGGTTTGCGAGAAACGCCGGCCAGTAGGACACCCACGCCGCCGGTTGAGCGAGAGTCTGCGCAACCTGAGGACCTGGTTTGCCTGGGCCGTTCCTGAGGCTGGGGCTTTCACCGTTGGTGGTGGAGCCGTCTGGGGCCGTCAGGGACGGCGTTTCCTTGCCGCTCTATGCTGCCTAACCGGAGGGGTCTCCGACGGAAGTCCGCGGCCGTCCTGGGGCTCGGAATGATCTTTTAACCCGTTGGTTCCGGGTTCGAGTCCCGGGCGGCCCACCAGGAGAACCAAGGCGATGAGGAAGCACTACGGGATCCTGTTGCTGCTTGCGTTCGCTGCATCGTCTCCCGTGCTGGGCGGGGAGAGCCCGCCGGACGGGGAGGCGACGCCCACGGCGCCTCCGGCGTTCGAGGTGTGCCGCGGGTTCATCCGGGTGAGCGGGAGCACTCGGCCAGGACTTCCCGGGGGTCCGCTGAAGGCAAACCTCTATCTCAGCGACATCATGCCGAGAGGGCCCATCAACGACGAGGACATCCGCCTGGCGTTCCAAAAGTTTGTGGCCGAGAAGTACGGGCAGCCGTACGGCTCGTTCACCTGCAGTTACGCGAGGACCCTGGAAGAGGCGGAGAAGATCCGGGAGGTGGACTTCCGACAGGGGTACGAGGGGCAGACGTTCATCGAGACGGGTTGGAAGTACACGGCCCCGGCGAAGGCCGCGCCGCCGCCGCCAGCTCATTACGCCGCGTGCTGGGCCCACCTCGACGCCAGAGTCAAGTACTACAGCGCGGCCTTCGACGGCAGCCGCGACAACGCGGCGCAGTGGGGGCCCGCATTCGAGAAGTACCTGCAGCAGAAGTACGGCTTCGGCGGCCCCGCACAGTGCATCCCTGCGAACCGCTCCGAGGCCGACGCCCAGCAATATCTGCGGACGCTGATCGACGCGGACCGCAAGACGAGAACCATGCAGGGCGAGCCGCCGCAGATCGTCGAGACGGGGTGGAGGTACTGAGTGCCTCGCGGCTCAGCGGCGGCGGCGAGCGAGCCCCCATGCGAGGAGCGGCAGCAGGAGCGCGCCGGTCGCGGGCTCGGGCGTCGCGAGCGGGAGCCGGAAAGGGAAGGACGCGAGCGGGCCGGTGATCGTCGAGCCGTTCGTCAGGCCCACCTGTCCGATCGTGCAAGAGGCCGGGCTGCCCGTGCACACCGCGCCCGCCGCCAGGAAGCTGCTCCAGGCGATCGAGTTTGCGGACGGCGTCGCGGGGAAGAGGCCGAGAATCGAGCCGCCGCCGCTCGGGAAGAGCTCGAGCTCGAAGTGTCCGCCGCCCAGGGCCGAGAGCACGAGCGCGTCGCTGCCCGCGGTCTCCGAGCGGGCGATGATGGGATTCGCGCCCGAGCCGGGCCAGATCGTGCGGAACTGGAAGCTGCCGGTCGCCCCGGGACTCACGCTCGCGGCGTCCTCGACGTAGGCCCCGCTCAGCGTGCAGGTGGTCTGTCCGCTCGCGAAGGCGCAGCTCCCGAGTCGATAGAGCCCCGCGCCTCGCCCGTCGGCAACGCCGTCGCCCAAATCGCCGAGCCCTTCGTAGAGCACGTTGCCCGTCGTCGAGGTGGCGTGGCCGATGATCGTGGCTGCGGGGGCGGCCAGCGGCGCCAGGAGGAGAGCGGCGGCGAGGCAGTTCCGGACGGCGCGCATGGCACTCCTTGGGCGGGCGAGAGATGCCCACGGTGATTGTGGCGCCAGGGGTCGGAGCGGGGCAGGAGAAACGCGAATGCGAGCAGGGCGGGTCCGCTCGCTCACTCCCCGCGCGTCGCCGCCCCCGCGCGCTCCGCGGCGCGCGCCGCGACGCGCCGCCACAGGGTCTCGACCTCGGGTCCCAGGTCGACCCCGAGGATTCGCCCGAGCAGCGAGGCGTAATCGCCGAGAGCAGCCACCTCTCGCTTCGTCATCTCCCCGTCCGCGACGTGGAAGTGCGTCGCGTCGCGGAGCGAGTCGAAGCCGGCCGCCGATCGACAGCTCGCGAACGCGTACTGGCGGAAGGGCGAGGAAGCCTGGGTCTGGAGCGCGGTGCACATCCCCTGATACCAGCCGAGGTCGCGCGGCTCCTCGGTGAAGTCGAAGCTGCGCGCCAGGCCGTGGACGTGGTTGTGGAACCGCCACCAGCCGTCCGCGAGTCGCTCCAGCCGAAACTCGAGCTTCCCCTCGGTCCAGCGCCGCTCCTCCAGCGGGAACGGCTCGAGTGGGCCGTCCATCAGACCGACGTCGACGACATAGCGGCGGTCCAGATCCGCCAGGCCTACCATGTGGTTGCCCACCATCTCGTCCCCGAGCAGCTCGCGGGCGACGGCGCCCCCCACGCGGGTGACCGAGAAGCCGATCCGGCGCAGCGCTCCGGTCAGGAGCCCATTCATCTCGTAGCACCAGCCACCGCGTCGGCGCCGAACGAGCTTGTCGAGGAAGACGTCCTCGCCAAGGACGTTCTCGCGGCCGAGCTGGATCTCGAGATTCTCGTACGGGATGGCCGTGATGTGGGCGCGGTGGACGCCAAAGAGCGTCCGAGCGTCCACCCGCACGCGGTCGCGGTACTCGATCCGCGCGAGATACTCGTCGAGGAAGGCGATTTTCAGGAGACCCCGTCGGCTCGGCCGGCGCGCAGCCGCTCGCGCGCTTGTAGCGCAGGACCTCCTGCGACCGCAGGGTCGCCGCTCCTCAGCTTGCCCCAAGACTTTCGAGCAGAGAGAGGAGCTCGATGGAGGTGGTGCCCGCGAACTCCACGGCGAAGCCGAGTGGAGAGAGGCGGACCACGACGGCGTCGATCTTCACGGCGTGGTCGTAGGAGGCCTCGATCGCGAGACTCAGCATGGCGCCGACCGGGGGCTGGTGGTCGCGGGAGGCTGCGATCTGGGCGCCGAAGCGCGAGATGTCGACGAGCGTGCCGCTGCCCTCGCGGCCGGCGCCGGCGTACAGGATCTCGAAAGTCGCGGGCAGCCGGGCTGCGCGGCGCGCTTCCTGCATCGGTCCGGGTCACCCTCCCCACCTGCAGCGGCCTCCTGGAACTCTTCCTCGGGGGCGCGCGCTGTCAACGCAACGGCGCTTGCGCCCCGGCCTGCGGCACACTCGGCGCGATGGCGCTCGAGGTCGACCTCTTCTGGTCCTTCCGCAGCCCGTACTCGTACCTCGCGACGCCGCGGCTGGTGGAGCTCGCGGAGCGCTACGAGCTCGCCATCCGAGTGCGGCCGGTGCTGCCGATCGCCGTGCGGCTCGACGGCTTCTTCGATCGCGTGAACCCGCTGTGGCCGCCGTATCTGCTGCGCGACACGGCGCGCATCGCGGAGTCCCTGGGGCTGCCGTACGCGTGGCCACGGCCCGATCCGATCGTGCAGGAGTTCCCGTCGCGCAAGGTGGCCGCCGAGCAGCCGTACATCCACCGGCTCACGCGGCTCGGGGCGCTCGCTGCCGAGCGCGGCAAGGGCCTCGCCTTCATCGATCGGGTCTCGCGGCTGATCTTCGGAGGCACCGCGGGCTGGAACGAGGGCACGCACCTCGCGGAGGCCGCGGCGCGCGCGGGCTGCGAGCTCGCAGAGATGGACGCGACCCTCGCGCGCGAGAGCGATCGCCTCGACGCCGCGATCGCCGAGAACCAGCGCGCCCTCGAGCGCGCCGGCCACTGGGGAGTGCCCACCCTGGTCTTTCGCGGCGAGCCGTTCTTCGGGCAGGACCGCATCGACCTCCTGCTCTGGCGGTTGCGCCAGCACGGCCTCGCGGAGCGCTGACGGAGGCTGTCGACTGGGTGCCGAGCTCTACGTCCTCGAAGCAGACCAGGAGGACCCGGATGCGAGCGAAGGCTCAGCGCATCACGCCCTTTCTATGGTTCGACGGAGAGGCCGAGGCGGCGGTCTCTCTCTACCTGCGGGCGTTCGAAGACTCTCGGATCGTGACGACGGTCCGCTACACGAAGGAATCCGCGCAGGCCTCGGGCCAGCGCGAAGGCTCCGTGATGACGATCGCCTTCGAGCTCGCGGGCCAAAATTTTGTCGCCATCAATGGCGGCCCCCAGTTCCGGTTCAGCGAGGCGATCTCCCTGGTCGTCCACTGCGACTCGCAGGACGAGGTGGACCGGTACTGGGCGCTCCTCTCCGAAGGTGGCGATCCCCAGGCGCAGCGCTGCGGCTGGCTCAAGGACCGCTTCGGGGTCTCGTGGCAGATCGTGCCGCGCGAGCTGCCGGAGCTGCTCGCCCATCCCGATCCGGCGAAGGCGCGTCGGGCAACCGAAGCGATGCTGAAGATGACGAAGCTCGACCTGAATGAGCTGCGCCGCGCCGCAGGCTAGAGCGCGTCGAGCGCTCGCGGGCGCCCTAGACTCGCGCGGATGGCGGGCGCGCGGCCGCACCTGATCGGCATCGACGACGGGCCCTTCACCAAGGGCGTCGATCGCGAGACGCCCCTCGTGGCGGTGCTGATGGAGGGCGCGTCGCTCGTCGAGGGCGTCGCACTCTCGCGCTTCCCGGTCGACGGCGCGGACGTGAGCGCGTTCCTCGCGCGCTGGATCGGGAGCCTGCGCTTCGGGCCCGCCGCGCAAGGCCTCGTGTTCGGCGGGCTCACGATGGCCGGGCTCGCGGTGCTCGACCCGGAGGCGCTCGCTGGGGCGACGGGGCTCCCGGTGCTCGTGGTGAACCGCCGCGAGCCTGGCGATGCCGGTGTGGCCCAGGCGCTGCGCGCGGCGCGGCTCGAGGCGCGCCTCGAGCTCCTCGCGCGCGCGCCGCGCTCGCTTCCGCTCCTCGACGGTCTCCACGTCGCGTTCGCAGGGACCGATGCGGAGGGTGCGCGGCGCCTCCTCGCGCCCGCGACCGGGAAGAGCGTGCTGCCCGAGCCGCTGCGCGTTGCGCACCTGATCGCCGCTGCGCTCGCGCGCGGGGAGTCGCGGGGACGGCCCTGAGCGAGGAGCCTGGCCCACTCCTAGTGGGTGATGCGCGGCTCGTCGTCGTCGGTCTCGAGCCAGGGCTCCCCCGCCTTGTCCGGAAGCGCCTCGACGAGGGGCAGCGTGGTCTCGACCAGCGGACGAGCCGGCAGGCCGGGCTCGGGAGAGCGCGGCGGATCGAGCTCCAGCTCGGCGAGCGCGCTCGCGCCCTCGTCGAAGCTCGAGAGGTCCGAGAAGAAGGTCTGCGCCCACGCCCAGGCGTCGGCGAGCGCGAAGGTGATGCGGAAGCGGCGCGCGCGGACGCGGCGCAGATCGGTGAGGTCGGACACGCGCAGCGCGAGCAGATCGAGCAGCTCGAGCGCCGCGTGCTTCTGCTCCTCGCGGGCATAGAGCTGCGCGAGATCGAGGCCGATCTCGAGATCCCAGGGCTCGATGGCGCGCGCGCGCTCGAGCAAGGCGATCGCTTGGCCGCGCACGTGCGGCGCGCGGAAGGCGCGGCGGCCCTCGAGCAGCGTCTCGAGCGCATCCTCCTCGCGGTCGAGCTTCGTCTCGAGCTCGGCGCGCAGGCGCCAGACGTCGAATTCGTGCGGCACCCAGCGGCAGGCTTCGCGCAGGGCGGAGAGACAATCCTCGCGGCGCCGGGCGCGCAGCAGCTCCTGGGACGCCATGCGGAAGAGCAGCCACGCCTCGAAGGCGTGGCCCTGGCGCGCGAGCAAGGGAGCCGCGCGCAGGGCGACCGCCACGTTGCGCGGCTCCTCGAGCAGCACGCGGCGGTAGAGCTGGATCGCGCGCCGCTCGTCGCCGTCCGTCAGCTCACGGTTCGCTTCGGCGAGCAGGCGCTTGCGGTCGTTGCGCAACGCATCGGCGCGCGTATGCAAGTCCCCTGCCTCCTCGCACGCGAGGTCATCTCGGGATCGACCGAGCGCAGGGCTCGGCCTGTGATCCCTGGCACAATCGGCACATGGCGCCGCCGGCTTGACAGGGGACGTTCCTACTTGGCGGTGACTTATGGGGACACTCCTCAGCGAGGAGTGTCCCCATAAGTCACCGCCAAGTAGGAACGTCCCCGAATTACACCTTGGCGGGGTAGACGGGGGCGCCGGCGACCTCCACGCGCGTGCGGAAGACGGAGCCCTTCCTGGCGGGATCGCGCGTGTTGTCGGCGGTCACGATCAGGAGGTCGCGGCCCTGGAAGCAGAGGCTCGTGACCATCTTCGCGGGCACTTCCAGCGAGCCGAGCTTGCGGCCGTCGAGCGCGAAGCGGTCGATGCGGCCCGCGCCGGCGAGCGCCACCCAGAAGGCGCCCGTCTCGTCGAAGGCGAGGCCATCCGCGTGGCCGTGCACGGGGATGTGGCGGCGCTCTGCGACGCTGCCGTCGCTGTGGAGCGCGTGCACGATCACACGCTCGGCGCGCGTGTCGGAGTGCGCGAGCGCCTTCTCGTCCGGCGAGACCGCGATCCCGTTCGCGTGGGTCACGTCGCGGTAGATCTCGCTCGCGCGCCCCGCGCCGTCGATGCGCCAGCACTCGCCCGGCACCACGGTCACGCCGGGGTCGAACACGCGGAAGCGCACCGAGCCCGCGTAGACCCGCCCGCGCGAGTCGGTGCAGAGGTCGTTCCAGCCCGGGAGCCCTTCGATCGCAAAGAGCGGGCGCGTGACGCCGTCCTTCACGTGGATCAGGTCGCGCCCGCCGCACACGATCCCGCCGTCGGCGTGGAGCGCGATCCCGCCCACGCCCTTGCGCTTGGGGACGACGGTCGAGACCGCCCCGCTCGGCGCGAGGTGGTAGACCCCTCCGCCGAGCACGTCGCTGAAGACGAGGCCGCCGTCGGGCGCGACGGTCGGCCCCTCGATCAGCCCGTAGCCCGAGGCGAGGAGCTCGAACGCCGCGCTCACCGTCCGACGATCGAGACGAAGCTGACGCAGCGCCCGGGCTGACCGCCCAGGTTGTGCGTGAGGCCCAGCTTCGGGCTCTTGATCTGGCGGGGGCCCGCCTCGCCGCGCAGCTGGAGCCACATCTCGTACATCATGCGCAGGCCCGAGGCGCCGATCGGGTGGCCGAAGCTCTTGAGCCCGCCGTCCGGATTCACCGGCTGCGGGCCGGTGCCGTCGAAGCGGCCGTCCATGACGTCCTTCCAGCCCTGGCCGCGCGCGCGAGAAGCCCATGTCCTCCATCAGCACGAGCTCGGTGGCGGTGAAGCAGTCGTGCACCTCCGCCATCGAGATCTCTTCGCGCGGATTGGTGACGCCGGCCTGCTTGTAGGCCTCGTTGCGCGCTGGCCACGACCTCCTGGAACGTCGTGAAGTCGTAGTCCTGGCTGAAGTAGCCCTCCGCCGGACCCGCGGCGAACGAGAGCGCCTTGATGAAGATCGGGCGGTCCGTGTACTTGTGCGCGTCCTCGGCGCGGCACAGCACGGCGGCCGCCGACCCGTCGGAGACGCCCGAGCAGTCGAACACACCGAACATGCCCGCAACCCGCGGAGACGCCTTGATCTGCTCGATCGGCACTTCCTTCTTGAACTGCGCCTTCGGATTCTTGGCGCCGTTCACGTGGTTCTTCCAGGCGATGCGCGAGATCACGTCCTTCAGCGTCCCCTCGTCCACGCCGTACTTCTTGGCGTAGGCGGGCGCCAGCAGCGAGAACATCGCCGGCGCGGTCATGCTGGGTCGCGTGCCGTCGTCGGGCACCGTGCCGGAGACGAGGCCCGAGTAGCCCGAGTCCTTCAGCTTCTCGACGCCGATCGCCATCACGAGGTCGTAGGCGCCGCTCGCCACCGCGTAGGCCGCGTTGCGGATCGCCTCGCTGCCCGTGGCGCACATGTTCTCGAGGCGCGTGACCGGCTTGTAGTCGATCTTCAGCGCCTCGGAGAGCATCAGGCCCGACGTGCCGCTGCCCATCGTGCCGAGCCAGTAGGCGTCGACCTGCTCCTTCGCGACGCCCGCGCTCTTGTAGGCCTCGGTCGCCGACTCGACCAGCATGTCGTCGGCGCCCTTGTCCCAGTGCTCGCCGAAGGACGTGCAGCCCATGCCGACGATCGCGACGCGGTCGCAGATTCCCCGAGAAGCCATGCGAGTCTCCTTTGCGGACGGTTGTTAGCGCCTGGGGCGCGCCTTCCAGAAGTAGTTGTGAACACCCTGGCCGGTGTAGAGCCGGCGGAAGGTCATCTCGAGCTGGTCGCCGATCTTCACTCTCGCGGGATCGACGTCGGCGAGCTCCGCCGTCACGCGCCCGCCGCCCTCGAAGTCGACGATCGCGGCGACCGTCGGCGGATTCAGCGAGTACGCGAGGTGGTCGAGCGTGTAGGTGGCGATCGTGCAGCGCTTGTCGGCGAAGTCGTCGTCGCGCATGTGGTCGACGGCGCCGCACTTGATGCACACGCGCTGCGGCGGCAGGTGGCCGGTGCCGCACTCGGCGCAGCGCGAGCCCACGAAGCCGAGCTTCCAGCTCGAGTGGCGCGCCATGGGCGGCGCCGCGGGGCGCTCCGGATCGGGCCGCCGCGGGGGCTCGAAGGGCAGGATGCCGCGCCACTTGAGGTAGGTGTTGTAGGCCAGGTCGTTGCGCTTGGAGGCGATCCACGCGTCGACCGAGTGGGGCGGGCGCGCCTGGGCGATGCGGTTCGTCACCTCGAAGACCGCGACGTCGCAGCCGTCGGCGAGCGAGAGCACGAGGATGCGGTCGCCGGCCTTCGCGTTGTCGAGCGCGCGCGCAAGCAGGAGCGGAGCGTGGGCGACGCCCGTGCGGCCGACCGCGTCGCCGCAGCGGGTCGGCGCTCTGCTCGGGCTTGAGCTTCAGCGCCTTGCCGAGCCCCGCGACCGCGCGCGCATTGGCCGCGTCGGCGATCACGAGCGTGAGATCACTCGGCTGCACCTTCGCGTCGGCCAGCGCGCGCGCCACGGTGTCGGCCAGGAGAGGCGCGAGCGTGTCGGCGCCGAAGCGCTCCTCCCAGTTCTTGGCGAAGCGGTCCTCGGGCAGGCGCCACACGTCGAGGATCTCGATGGTGGACGAGGCGCTGCCGATCAGCACCGCCGCGCTCTCCGAATCGGGGCCCGTCACGAAGGCCGCGGCACCGTCGCCGCTCGCGCTCTCGCGGCCGCCGCCCGGCGCGCCGATCACCACGTCGCTCGCGCACACGAGCGCGCGCTTCCCCGCGGCGGCGACGTCGAGGCCGACGAGCAGGGCGCCCACGCCCATGCGCGAGGACGTGCCCAGATCGAAGGAGCGCACGCGGCTCGGCAGCTGGAGGGCGCCCTGGATGGTCGCGCCATTCAGCTTCTCGGCGTAGGGCGGGCTCGTGGTCGCGAAGGCCAGCACGTCGATCGCCGGGGCGCTGCGCAGCGCCTCGCGCGCCGCCTCGACCGCCATCGAGACGGAGTCCTCGTCGAAGCTCGCCACGGCTCGCTCGCCCTTGCCGGCGCCGATCGCCTTGCGCTGCAGGCGGGAGAAAGGGACGTAGCTTCCGTAGCGAACGATGCCTGCCACGCGGGGGGACCTCCGAGGTCGCCCGAGTCTATCGCGGCCTGAGGGGGACGCTGGTTGACGTCAACCAGCGTCCCCGACGAGACGAAGACCGACGCAAGCGGCGGCGCGCGCGAAGCGCGCCGCCGCCGCGCGCAGCGAGGCGAAGTCCTCGGAGCCGAGCGGAGATCGCAAGAACTGGTGGTCGCTCGAGGCGGACTCGGGTTTTGCTGGTGGCGAGCGCTCCGTCACCAACGTCCTCAGGTCATCCGCACATGCCGAGCGACCTACGGGAAGGGTGGCCTCGAGCTCGGCGGAAGGTCACGCATTCCCGGCCGCAGCCGCTCGCTGAAAGCTCGCATAAAGCCGGTCGCGATCTCCGACGAAGCGACGGCCAGCGAGCCAGAAGAGCGGAAGCGCGCTGGTGGAGAGCAACGTGAAGACCAGCAACGTCTTCGTGTAGGGCTCTGCCACACCCCGCGCGATCAGCGCGTCCAGCGTAATCCCGCCGAGCGTGATGCCGATGCCCAGGCCGACCAGGTTCAAGACCAGGATGAAGAAGGCGACCACGGTGGCGCGGATTTCCGGTGGAACCAGCTCCTGGACCGTCGAGAAGGTCGGGCCGTAGAGGGCGCCCAGCTGGAGGTAGCCCGCGAAGATCCCCACCCAGAAGAGCGGATGGTCGCCGGGCACGATGCGATAGAGGACCAGGAAGGGGGCCAGGAGCAGGGAGACCCAGAACAGGAACGTGGCCCGACCCGTCCCCATGCGCCGGAGCCACCAGTCGCTGCCGAGGCCGCCGATCAGGTTCCCGAGCACGCCGGCCGTCATGCCGATCCAGCCCGTCCAGCGCGCGATCTCGGCGCGCTCGAAGCCGCGCTCCCGCACGTACCAGATCTGGTCGAACGTGGCGGCCCCCAAGATGAAATGGAGGCAGATGGCGCCGCCCATCGTGAGCGTGAGCGCCGGCGAGGCGCGCAGCGCGCGCCCCAGCAGCCGGAGGCCGTCGACGAAGCTGCGCCGCTCGCTCGCGCCGGCGATGTGACGCCGCGGTGTCTCCGGCACGAAGCGCAGCACGACGGCAAAGCCGAGCCCGATGGCTCCGAGCAGATAGAAGCAGTTCCGCCAGCCGATCGCGGGGCCGAGGTAGCCCGTCACGAGCAGGCTCGCGCCGACCCCGATCGGCACACCCATGTAGTAGAAGCCCGAGGCGAAGCCGAGCGCGCGAGCCGGGAAGCGGTCTGCCAGCATCGACATCGACGACGGGGTGAGCACCGATTCGCCGACGCCGATCAGCATGCGCGGGATGGCGAGCGAGACGAAGCCGCGGGCGGCGCCCGAGGCCGCGGTGAGGGCGCTCCAGAGCGCGATCCCGGCGGAGACCAGCCGCGTGCGGTTCACGCGGTCGGCGAGGGCGCCCGTGAAGAGCCCCATTGAGGCGTAGAAGATCAGGAAGTTGAAGCCGGTCAAGAGCCCGAACTGGGTATTCGAGAGGCCGAGATCGGGCATCACGAAGTTCGCGAAGCTCGCGAGCAGCTGACGGTCGACGAAGTTCATCACGTTCAGCACCGTCAGGAAGACGAGGAAGCCGTAATGGCGGGATTCGACGCGTTCGGCGGACGCGACGGAGGCGGCGGGCGCGGCGGACATGCGATCTCCCAGCCGCGACCGGAGGCGGCGGCGGGATTCTACGCGGGATGGCTCTCGCGGCGCGCGCTCCTTCTTGCTGGCGTGGGAGCGCTCGGGGCGCTCTGGCTCGGGCGGGCGCGCGCGGTCGGGGAGCGGATGCGCGAGCGCATCGGCGCCCTGATCGCCGCCTACGATGCGCAGGGCGAGCACCGCACGGGCAGCGCGGTCGATGCCGGGAGCGCGCTCTGGCTCGCGCGCGAGCTCGCGGCGCGGGGCCTCGACGCGGAGCTCGAGCACTTCTCGCTCGAGCGCTTCCTCCCCGGGCGCGCGGAGCTCGAGCTCGCGGGCGAGTCGTTGCCAGGGATCGCGGCCTTCGACGGAGGAACCACCGACGAAGAGCCGATCGCCGGCCGGCTGGGGCCGCTGGGGAGCGACGCCGAGCTCGGCGTCGCGCGGGTCGCGCCGGCGGTGCGGGGCGCGGCGCTCGAGGCCTTCGAGCGCTCGCGCCGGGAGGGCCGCCATCGCGCGCTGGTCGCGCTCCCAGAACGCGGGGCGCTCCAGCCGGAGCTCGCACTGATGAACGCCGAGTCCTTCGCCAAGCCGGGTGGCGTGCCCGTGCTCCAGCTGGCCGGCGCGCACACCGAGCGCGTCGAGGCGGCCGTCGCCGCGCGGACGCCCGCGCGCCTCTTCGCGGCTGGGACGCGCGAGACGGCGCGCGCCGCGAACGTGGTGGCGCGCATCGCGGGGCGCGAGCCCAGCGCCGCCCCCCTCGTCGTGATGACCCCGCGCAGCGGCTGGTTCCAATGCGCCGCAGAGCGGGGCGGGGGCATCGCAGCCTGGCTCGAGATCGCTGCGAGCCTGCGCAGCGCGGTCCCGCGCCGGCCCGTGTGGCTGGTGGCGACCAGCGGGCACGAGCTCGGGCACCTCGGCCTGCGCGCGTTCCTCGAGGCGCACGCCGACCTCGAGGCGAAGGCGCAGGCCTGGCTCCACCTGGGGGCGAGCTTCGCCGCCCGGGCCGAGGGCGGGCCGGCCCTCGTCCTGCTCCAGGCGTCGGACCCGGCCAACGCGACGCTCGCACGGGAGGCATTTCGGCGCGCCGGTCGGCTCCCGGACCGATTCGCTCCGCCGGGCTCTCCGCCGCTCGGCGAGGCGCGGGAGATCGCGGCCCGCTCCTACCTCTCTCTCCTGGGCGAGAGCCCCCGCTTCCACACCGCCACCGACCGCTGGCCGGACGCCGTGGATCTCGACAAGGCCGTCGCCCTGACCGCCGGGGCTGGTCTCCATCGCCCGCAAGCTCTCGGTCTGAACACGTTCTACTAGAGAAACGTGTTCAAATCCGTCCCAAGTGGTGGTAGGGTGCGCGCCGCCCAGTGGGGGACGGCTGGTCGAGAGGGACTCGCGGCCAAGGCACGGCTGGGCTTTCAGCGAACTTGGGGGAACGCGTGTCGAAGACACTCATCGCGGCCTGCGCGAGCCTCGCGCTAGCCAGCTTCGCTTCCGAGAGCCAGGGACAGGAAGCCACAGCCCAGCCCGCCCCGCCGGCGCAGCCGGCTCCTGCGCAGGACCAGGCCGCCGGCCCCAAGGGCCAGGCCGGGGTCGAGGAGATCGTCGTCACCTCGCGCCTCCGCGAGGAGTCGATCCAGGAGGTGCCGATCGCCGTCACCCAGTTCGGCCAGGAGGCCATCGAGGAGATCGCGCCCTCTACGCTGCGGGATTTCGACGGCCTTACGCCGAACCTCTTCATCGGCATGAATACGGCGGGGCCGGGCGCCAGCGCCATCTACATCCGCGGCCTCGGCTACGCCGACATCGAGAAGACCCAGACGCCGAACGTCGGCGTGGTCGTGGACGGCGTCTTCATCCCGTCGAGCACCGGGCAGCTGATCGACACCTTCGACATCCAGTCGATCGAGGTGAATCGCGGCCCGCAGGCGATTCTCTGGGGACGCAACACCTCCGGCGGAACGATCGTGGTCCGACGCGGGCAGCCCGAGCTCGGCGAGTGGGGTGCGAAGTTCTACACGAGCTACGGCGACTACAAGGGCCTGGGCGATGGCGGGGCCTTCAAGATCCAGGGCGTCGCAAACATTCCCTTGACTCGCCGAAACGCTCGCGCTGCGCGTCGGGTACACCTTCAAGGACGAGGACGGCTACGCGAAGAACGTCGTCGACGGCGAGAACCGCGGCGCGGTGGACTACCAGGCGTTCAACGCCAAGCTGCTGTTCCAGCCCACCGAGAACCTCTCGGCCGTCCTCAACTGGGACTGGATCGAGGATCGCAGCGACATTCCGCCGCAGGATGCGCGCTGGGATGGCAACGATCCGTATCGCAACAAGTCGGACCGCAAGCCGAAGGAGAAGGCGCCCTACGATGTGAGCCTGCTGAGCCTCGAGCTGAATTACGAGCTGCCCTTCGACGCGAAGTTCACGTCGATCACGGCCTACTGGAACAGCGACGACTTCGTGCTGCAGGACTTCGACGCCGGCGTGAGCAATCCCGCGGATCCCACCCAGAACGATCCGCAGATCGTGTTCGCGCGCCTCCACACGCACCGGGCGCAGACCTTCGACGTGTTCTCTCAGGAGCTCCGCCTCCAGGGCACGCTGCTCGACGATTCGATCACCTACACGACGGGCTTCTACTACGCGCGGGACGACCACGACCACGAGCAGCGCACCGAGCAGCAGCTGCAGCTGAGCGCGGCGTCGTTCCCGCCGGGTGTGTGCGTCCCGGGCATCCCGGGATTCAGCGGCCCCATCTCGCCCGTCTTTGGCCAGCTGTGCGTGCTGCCGACGACCTTCTCGATTCAGAACACCTCGCTGGACAACTACTCGTGGGCGCTGTTCGGGTCCCTGGAGTACGACGTGCCGTTCCTCGAAGGCTTGAACGTGAATTTTGGCGTGCGCTACATCGACGAGCGGAAGAAGTTCAAGACGCGGTTCGCGCCGATCGTCAACAACACGCTGGTCGGCTCAATCTCTGGAGCGCCCACCGTGCAGCTGAGCGGCCTCGAGGACAGCTGGGATGACGCGGTGTTCGAGGCGGGGGCGAACTATCAGGTGCTCGACAACCTGATGGGTTACTACCGCTTCGCCCAGGGCTTCCGCTCCGGCGGCTTCAGCCTGCGAGGTTCCGACCCGGTGAACTGGCCGATCACCTTCGAGCCCGAGGACGTGGACGCCCACGAGATCGGCCTCAAATCGAGCTGGTTCGAGGACCGGCTGATCGTGAACATGGCGGGCTTCTACAACAAGATCCACGGATCGCAGGGCTCCTCGATCATCTCGGGAGTGACCCCCGTCGGCACGAACACGCTGATCCTGAACGCAGACAAGAGCGAGACGTACGGCTTCGAGCTCCAGAGCGCGCTCCAAGTGCTCGAGGGGCTTGACGTCAACTTCACGCTCGGTTGGCAGAAGGGGTCGCTGATCGAGTCCACTCAGAACACGCACAACCTGGCGGCGGCGGCGGGCAACACGGTCTGCTTCGTCACGAGCGGCGGCACCTCCGAGGCCGCTTGCCCCGACCTCACCTTCAAGGACCTGGAGCTCGCGCGCCTCCCCGAGCTCACCTGGAGCATCGGGGCGAGCTACCGGCTGGACATCGGTCCCGGCACCCTCGTGATCGGCAGCCGCTACAAGCACAACGACGACTTCTGGATCATTCCGCCGGCGATCGATCCCGTCTCGGGCGTCGTGACCAACACGCCCGTGCCGCAGGACGCTTACTCGCTCTGGGACGCGAACCTCAGCTACGAGTTCCCGGTGATGGAGCGGAAGGTGCGGGTGGGCTTCGTCGGCAGGAACCTGACCGACAAGCAGTACAAGGAGCAGGAGCTTCCGCTCGGGCCCGGCGGTTTCCGCGGCTGGGGCCCGCCGCGCTACGTGGGCGGCGAGCTCTCGATCGAGCTCTAGCCGGCGCAAGCGAACCTGCGGAGGCGGGAGCGACGTCGCTCCCGCCTCCGTACGTTGCGTCGGTGCCTCCGCGCCGGCCGCTCCACTGCATCGTGCCGCCCTATCTGGTGGAGCAGCTCGCGCGCTCACCCGATCCGCGCGTGCGCGCGCTAGCGCTCGAGCTCGCGGCCGACGGTGTCGAGGTGCGCGCCGTGCGCGCCACGCTGGCGAGCCTTCCAGCTCCGCCGCTTCGCGCGCCGGCCCACAAGAAGCACCGGCTCGTCTACGACCTCGAGCACCAGGCCATGGCGGCGCTGCCCGGGAAGCTCGTGCGCAGCGAGGGGGAGCCCGCCACGCGCGACCCGGCAGTGGACGAGGCCTACCGCCACGCGGGTACCGTCCACGACTTCTACCGGCGCGTCTACGCGCGCAACTCGCTGGACGACCGCGGCATGGCGCTGGTCTCGAGCGTCCACTTGCGCCGCGACCACAACAACGCCTACTGGAACGGCGAACAGATGGTGTACGGGGACGGCGACGGCCGGCTCTTCGTGCGCTTCACGCGCGCCCTCGACGTAGTGGGACACGAGCTCAGCCACGGCGTCGTCGCGTACACCTGCAGGCTCCTCTACCGCGACGAGCCGGGCGCCTTGAACGAGCACTTCGCCGACGTCTTCGGCGTGCTCGCCGAGCAGTGGAAGCGCAAGCAGAGCGCGGACCAGGCGAGCTGGAGCGTGGGCGCGGCGATCCTCGGCCCCGAGGTGCAGGCGAAGGGGCTGCGCACCTTCACCGCCGGGCGCGCCTACCAGGACGACCCGCTGCTCGGGAGCGATCCCCAGCCCAAGCATTATGGGGACCTCTATCGCGGCGACTCCGACTACGGCGGCGTGCACCTCAACTCGGGCATCCCGAATCACGCCTTCTACCTGTGCGCGACGCGTCTGGGGGGCAATGCCTGGGAGGTGGCCGGCCGCGTGTGGTACGAGGCGCTCGCGCGCCTGCGCGCCACGAGTCGCTTTGCCGACCTGGCGCGCGTCACGGCCGCGATCGCGCGCGAGCGCTTCGGCGCCGGCTGCGCGGAGACCGTGAAGCAGGCATGGGCCGACGTCGGGCTGTAGGCTGCGCGGGTGCGCGTCGAGTTTCGCCAGAGCGGAGGCTTCGCCGGGCTGGTGCGAGGCTGCGAGCTCGACTCCGCCGAGCTTCCGCCGGAGGCGCAGCGCGCGCTCGAGCGCGTCGTGCGGGAGGCAAGGGCCATCTCTGCGCCGCGCCCGGGCCGCCTGGCCGACGCGCTGGCCTACGAGCTCCGCTGCGTGCGGGACGGCGCCGAGCTCCGCGTGCGCTTCGACGAGGTCTCGCTCTCGCCGGCCCAGCAGGCCGTCGTCGAGTCCCTCACGCCCTATCTGCGGCCGCGCCCTCCGCGCTGACCGGGCGGCCGAGCTCGCGGGCGTTCGAGAAGAGGGCGGTGGCGCCCACGACGGTCGCCATGCAGAGCGCCGAGACGCGCAGCGAGGCGAGCGGCCCGAGCGCGTCGCAGAGCGCGCCCGAGAGCGCGACGCCGAGCGTGCCGCTTCCGACGAAGCCGAGCTGGTAGACGGCGAGGATGCGCCCGCGCAGCTCCTCGGGTGCGGCCTCCTGCACGAGGGTGCGGCTCGAGTTGATGAACACCGCGCCGCCGGTGCCCCAGAGCAGCGCGATCCCCATGAAGCCGAAGTAGGGCATGCCGACCGAAAGCAGCCCGAGCATCAGCGTGCCGTTGCCGAGCGCGAGGAGCATGGCCAGGCCCTTGCGCGCGATGCCGCCGCGCAGGCGAATCAAGAGCGAGCCCAGGATCGTTCCGACCGGGAAGGTGCCGAGGATGAGCCCGAGATCGCGCGCGTCGCCTCCGTAGAGGTCGTGGATGATCTTGGGGAACGCGACCATGAAGGGCCCCATGAAGAAGATCCCGATCGAGGTCACGAGACCGACGGGGATGCGCAGCACCGGGCGCCGGGCCACCTCGACCAGGCCCGCGAGCCAGTGGCCGCGGGCGACCGTGCGCGGCTCGGGTCGCGGGAGGCGGCTCGCGGCGAGGGCGCCCGCGACGAGGAGGGCCGCCTGCAGGCCGAGCAGCCCCGGGAGACCGATGGCGCGCGCGGCCTCGCCGCCCCCGGAGCTGCCGATCGCCTGGCCGCCGAACTGACAGATCGTCATCGCGGTGACGGCGCGCATCAGGTCGGGGCCCGCGACACGCGAGAGCAGGAGATCGCGCGGCGGCGAGCAGAAGGCGGACGCGACGCCCACGCAGAGCGCATAGCCGACGATCGGGCCGAGCGAGTGCGCGCCCTGGGCGACCCAGAGCGCGAACGCCGCCACCGGTAGGAGGAGCCCGAGCTGCGCGAGGGCGAGCTGGCGGCGCGGGTCGACGCGGTCGGCGATCGCGCCGCCGACGAGGAGCAGGACCAGCGGCGGGAGCTGGAGCGCCATCTGCGTGACGCTCAGCTGCCGGCCGCTGGCGTGGAGCTCGCCCACCGCGAGCCAGGTCACGGCCACCGAGCCCATGCCCCAGGCCGCGAACCAAGCAGCCGTGCCCAGCGCGAGCCAGCGGAACGAAGATTGCTCTGCGCCGCTCGCGTGCAGTGGCGTCCTCCGGGTCGCGCCATTCTCGCCCAGCGCTGGGCGCCGCGTTAGGGTGCGCGCATGAGCTCACTCCCCCTCGCAGGTCGCGTCGCATTCGTGACCGGCGCCGCGCGCGGGATCGGCCGCGCGATCGCGCTCGCCCTCGCCGAGGCGGGCGCCGACGTGGCGGTCGCGGACCTCCACCTCGCACCGTTTCGCGGGGAGCCCTACTACCGCCTGCGCCGCCGCGTCTCGGGGGACGACGAGGCGAGCTCCTGCGCCGACGCCGTGCGCGCGCTGGGGCGGCGCGCGTGCGAGCTCGCCCTCGACGTGGCCGATCCCGAAGCCGTGCGGCTCGCCGCCGTGAGCGCCGAGCGCGAGCTCGGGCCGATCGACGTGCTCGTGAACAATGCCGGCATCGTGAACAACATCGCGCGCATCGCCGACATGGCGCCCGAGAGCTGGGAGGGAGAGCTGCGCGTCAACCTGAGCGGCTCCTTCCACACCGTGCGCGCGATCGCGCCGGGCATGGCCGAGCGCGGCTTCGGCCGCGTGATCAACATCTCCTCCGTGGCGGCGCGGATTCCGGGGCTCGGTCAGCCGGCCTACACCGCCAGCAAGGCGGGCCTGGTCGCCTTCACCCAGGCCGTGGCGCAGGAGTTCGGTCCGCGCGGCGTCACCGCCAACGCCGTCATGCCGGGCCTGATCGCGACGCCGCTCGTGCTCTCGATGCCCGAGCCGCTGCGCGCGGGCCTCGATCGCCCAGTGCCCGGTCGGAAGACTCGGGCAGCCGGCGGAGATCGGCGCGCTCGTCGCGTTCCTGGCCTCGCCCGCGGCGGGCTTCATCACCGCGGCGGCGATCCCGTGCGACGGCGGCCTGCTCGGCGCGCGCAGAGGGGAGGCCGGTCGACAAGTGTTGACTGAAGTCAGTCAACCCGAGTCGACCAGCTCGCTCGTCCCCGACTTAGCTGCTAACACTTGGTCAACCAGCGTCCGCGCGTCTCCGACGCGACCCAGCGGATGGCATTCTCGATCAGGCGCCGGAGGCCCGGGTTCTCGTAGGCCACCGGACCGTCGCCGCCGAGGATCGTCACGGTCTGGCTGCGCCCGATGCGCTGGGCCCAGGCCGCGAGGTTGCTGCCCGGCGGGTGCGTCCAACCCTCGGCCGAGAACATCTTGCCGGCGACCGCCTGCGCGGAGGAGTAGAAGTTCTCAGGGACGAAGGCGTGCGAGCTGCGCAGCAGCGGCGTCACGCGCTCCTCGAACACCGGGCACAGGTAGAGCTCGTCGGTGATCTCGTAGCCGCCCTCGAGGCCCGCGCACACGGGGTGGCCGGGATCCACGGGCGTCACGAAGTGCTTCACGTCGTGGCGGTAGCCCGAGTCGGGATAGTCGCGGCCGAAGGCGCGGCCGGGCGCGTACAGGAAGCGCGCTCCGGTCCACTCGCCGTACTCGGGCCAGGCGGGCCAGCCGGCGATCGCGTGGTGGAGGAAGACGATGCCCTTGCCGGCCTCGAGCAGCGCGCGAAATCCTCGCTTCACGCTCTCCGGCGGCGCCACGAAGCCCAGCGGATTGCGCTGCGAGAAGTCGATGCCCGGCATGTCGTAGAGCACGATCGCGTCGTAGGGAGCCGCTTGCGCCGGGTCGAAGAACACCTGCGCCGCCGGGTGCTCGACGTGCGTCACCGCGCAGTCGGGGATCGCCTCGAAGAGCGCGTGGAAGGCGTCGCGCGCGTAGGGATGGCCCTTGGTCACCAGCAGCACGTTCGAGCGGGCGCCGTAGCGAAGGACGGACATGACGGGCGATGGTAGGCGCATTCCAGCACGGGGAGGTAGCGATGGAGGCCACGCTTCAGGAGCTCCGCGATCGCCGCGCGATCGAGGACGCGCTCGTGACCTACGCCCACGCCCTCGACGCCCGCGCGTACGGGCGGCTCCTCGACTGCCTCGCCCCGGATGTGCGCGTGAAGTACGGCGCGGCGCCGTGGCTGGAGGGGATTCCGGCGGCGGAGGCCTTCTGCCGCGCGGTCCTGGACGCCCTCGACGCGAGCCAGCACCGCATCGGCACCGTGGACGTGGCGCTCGCCGGGGACACCGCGCGCTCGACGACGTACATCTGCGCCGAGCACGTGAAGCGCGGGCTGCGCGGCGGCGAGCGCTACACGGTCGGCGGCTGCTACCGCGACATCTGGCGGCGCACGCCCGCCGGCTGGCGGATCGCCGAGCGCGAGCTCGTCGTCTCCTGGACCGAGGGGAACCCCGCCGTCGTGGGCGGGCCGGCTCCCCGCGCCGGCAAGCGCGGACCCGCTAAGCGCCGCGCGACAGGGCGGCGCGCAGGAGCGCGAGCCAGCCGACGATGAAGGCGAGGCCGCCGAGCGGGGTCAGCGGCCCGAGCCAGCGCGGCGCGCCGAGCGCGAGGGCATAGAGCGAGCCCGAGAAGAGGACGATGCCGAGCGCGAAGAGCCAGCCCGCGCTGCGCGCCTGGGCCGCGTGCGGTGAGAGTGCGAGCGCCAGCAGCGCAACCGCGTGGAGCAGGTGGTAGCGGACCGCGGTCTCCCAGATCGCGAGCGCGTGGGCGTCGAGCCCGCGCCTCTCGAGCCCGTGCGCGCCGAAGGCGCCGAGCAGGACCCCGCTGGCGCCCAGCGCGGCCGCCAGCGCGAGGAGCGGATCGCGCGAGCCCACGCCGCGCTACTCCGAGCTCACGGCGGCCACCAGCGCGAGATCGCGCTCGCGCACCGAGCCGAGCTCGAACTTTTTGGCCGAGCCGAGCATCTTGGTGAGCACCGCCCCGATCGGCTGCTTGGGCGCCTCGCCCCCCTTCATCTTGACGAAGCGCACCGGATTGATGCGCGCCACGACGTAGCTGCGCAGGTAGGGCGACTTGAAGCCGCGCGCCTCGAGGCCCTTCACGATGCGCTTCACCTCGCTGTCGATCTCGCGCAGCCGCGCCGCATAGCCCGCGCGCTCGCGGAGCGTCTTCGCGAGAGGCTGGTCGGAGAAGCGGTCGCACTTGCGCAGCACGGGGCCGTAAGCGCCGCCGGCGAAGCGTCCCTCCTCCTCGTAGACGATGCCGAGCGTCACCAGCTCCGCCGCCTCGAGCTGTGCGGCGAAGTCCGACTCCTTCGCTTTCGCGTCGCGCGCCGCGAGGGCGCGCGCCATGCGGATCGCCTCGAGCGAGCGGTCGCGCAGGTTGTGCGCCTTCTCGGTGTTGAGGGCGAGGATGCGGAAGGCGAGCTCGGGATCCGGCGACACGAGCGCCGTGATCGCGCGCTGCCCAAGCACCTTCGCGGCGGCCAGCCGGTGGCGGCCGTTGGGAGTCCAGAAGCCGCCGTCCTCGGCGGCTACCGCGATGATCGGATCGAGGAACGCGCCGGTCTCGCGGATCTTCTCGGCCAGTCGCTTCACGTGGGTCGGGGAGAGATCGCGCTGGAAGGGCGTCGGCTCGACGCGCTCGCGCGGAAGCGAGGCGAACAGCAGCGGATGACCCGCGTTGGGCTCCCGGTAGGCGCCGAGCACCCGGCCGCCCGCCGCCTCGACGCGCGCCGCGAGCGCGGCGAGCTCGGGCCCGTGCGGATCGAGCGGGCTCTCGGCGGGCGCGGGGCCTCGCGCCTCGGCGCCCGGGGTCAGGCGCTTGCGTGCGCTCCCCTGCTTGCGCGGTCTCGCCCGTCGCCTTGCGCGCCGCCACGTCAGTGCGGCTTGCGCGGCGAGAAGAACAGCCGCTCGGCGTTGGCGTAGAGGTACTTGTCGAGCACGCCGGGTCGCAGCGTCGAGCTCCTGCGCCTCCTTCAGGCAGCGCTGGAACGAGAGCACCGGGTGGTCCGACGCGAACAGGATCTTGTCCTGCCCGCGCGTGTTCATGAAGTGGAGCAGCTCGGCCGGCAGGTACTTCGGCGCGTAGGCCGAGGTCATCAGGTGGAGGTTCTTGTACTTGATCATCAGGCGGATCGCGACGCCCCACCACGGGTCGGCGCCGTGCGCCATGCAGAGCTTGAGCTCGGGGAAGTGGAGGCACACGCGGTCGAGGTGGATCGGGTCCTGGCACTCGCCGGGCATCGGCGGGCCGGGGAGGCCCGTGTTGATCGAGAGCGGGCAGGTCGAGCTCGACGCACTTCGCGTACAGCGGGTAGTAGACCGCGTGCGTCGGCGGCGAGGTCGATCAGGAAGGGCACCACGCGCGCCATCACGACGGGCTGGTTGCGCACGAGCGCCTCGAGGCCCCACACCTCCGCCATGTGCCCGCGGGGATCGACAGGCTCACGGCGTAGGCGAAGCGCTCGGGGTGCTGCTCCGCGAAGCGCAGCGCGAAGCGCGACGGGTTCGTGGCGGGGATCGAGATCACGGCCCTCTCGACGCCGGCCTCGTCCATGTCGGCGACGAGCTCTCCGGGCTCGATGTTGCGGAGGAACTCGTCGCCGCCCTTGAAGTAGTCCTCCTTCACGCGGATCAGCCATTCGGGCGGCTTCTGCTCGCCCATCGTCACGTTCACCCAGAGATCGATCGAGCGCGGCATTGCGCCTCCGGTCCGCGAGCGCGGGAGGCGCAGTGTACTCTGGCCCCGGGAGGTGTGCGGTGAGCGAGTCGAACAAGGCGCTCGTGCGGCGCTTCTTCGAGGCCATGGCGAAGGGCGACCCGGCGCTCCCGAGCCTGCTCTCCGAGGACGTGCGCTGGTGGGTGCCGCCGAGCTCGCCGCTCGGGGGCACGCAGGAGGGGCGCGAGCGCGTGCTCGCCTTCATGCAGAGCGGCATCTCGCTCTACGACACGGGCGTGCCCTTCGAGATCGAGATCGAGCAGATCGTCGGCGAGGGCGAGTGGGTGGCGGTGCAGCTCGTGATGCGCGCGCGCACCGCGCGCGGCGCCGACTATCGGAACCACTACCACTTCGCGTTCCGCGTGCGCGACGGGCGCATCTGCCACGTGAAGGAGTACGTCGACACGCTCTACGCCCAGCGCCTGCTCTTCGACTCGGCCTGAGGCGCGCTCAGCCCGAGAGCTTTGCCTCGGCGACGTCCTGCTCGTCCTCGATCGCGCCCACGATCTGCTCGAGCACGTCCTCGAGCGTGATGATGCCCTGGACGCGGCTGTCTCCGCTTCGCACGACGGCGAGGTGGCGGCGCTCGCGCCGGAACAAGCGCAGCGCGTCGGCGAGCGAGGTGTCCGGCGCGAGCTCGATGTGCGGGCGCAGCGCGTCCTCCAGGATCACGAGCTGCGCGAGCGAGTGCAGGTAGAAGACGTCCTTCGCGTGCAGCACGCCCACCACGTGGTCGAGGTCCCCGCGTAGACCGGGAAGCGCGTGAAGCCCTCCTCGCGAATCCAGTCGAGTAGCTGGTCCATCGGGATGTTGCGCGGCACCGCCTTCACGCGGTCGCGCGACACCATCACGTCGGCCACGCACTTGTCGGAGATGCGGAACACGTTGCCGAGCATCTGCGCGGCGTCCGAGCGCAGCTCCCCTGCGTCGCCGGCCTCGCGCACGAGCAGCGCGAGCTCCCCCGCGGAGTGGGTGTTCGCCGAGTGCCGGGCGGGGGGGATGCCGAGCAGGCGCAGGAGGAAGTTGCCGATCCCGTTGAAGAGGGAGACCAGCGGCCGGAACACGCGCGCGAGCACGACCACCGAGGGCGCGCAGGCCAGCGCCACCGCCGGTGCGCGGTTGAGCCCGATCGCCCGCGGCATGAGCTCGCCCAGGATCACGTGCAGGACGGTCACCAGCGCGAAGGAGAAGGCGATGGCGGTCGCGTGGATCGCGAGCCAGCTCCCGGCGCCGATCGCGCGCAGCAGCGGCTCGACCGCCGAGGCGATGGCGGGCTCCCCGAGGTAGCCGAGGCCGATGCTGGCCAGCGTGATGCCGAGCTGCGTCGAGGCGAAGGCGTCGTCCAGGTGGTCGAGCGCGTCCGCGAGCGCCTGGGCGCCGCGGCGGCCCTCGGAGATCCACAGGCGCACCTGGCTGCGGCGCACGGCCACCAGGGCGAACTCGGTCGCGACGCAGTACGCGTTCGCGAGCAAGAGCACGAGGATCGCGGCGAGGGCGAGGGCCCTCATGCGGTCGTAGCGCCCGACATCCGCGAGATGCTAGCCGTCGTGCTGCGCGCGCTCGGCGACGGCGAGGGCGACCTCCTGCCCGTGGGAGAGCTCGAGCGTGTGGTGGTCGGGATCGGAGATCAGCGCCCAATAACCGACGGGAGGGGGGGAGTCCGTGGGCCCCCAGACCGGGCGGCCCTCCGCGCGCGCCTGCGCGGCCTTGCGATCCACGTCCGCGCGCGAGGCGCAGCCCACGCCCAGGTGGGCGATCGGGACGAGCGGGCTCGGGACGCGCTCGGCGCGGATCAGCACGATCACGAAGGGCCGTGTGCCGTCGGAGAGCCAGACGACCTCGCCTCCCTCGTCGGTGCGACGGTGCACCACGCGCATGCCGGCGTAGCGCTCGTAGAAGCCGATGCTCGCGTCGACGTCGGTCACCGGGAGGGCGATGTGCGTCAGGCCGATGTCGCTCACGCGAGCTCCAGCCACACGCAGTCGTCGGCGTCCGCGCGCAGCGTCGCGCGCACCGGCATACGGCAGCGCTGGCCCGCGGGGCCCTTGCCCGAGGCGAGATCGAAGCGGTAGCCGTGCCAGGGGCACACCACCGCGCCGCCGGCGATGCGGGCTTGCTCGAGAGAGGCTCCCCAGTGCGGGCAGGTGAGGGGGTGCGCCACCAGCTGGCCCTGCCACTCTCGCACCAGGAGCTCGTCGTCCCCGCACTGCACGCGACGCGGGAGCTCCCGGCGCAGCGCCGCCGCGGGCCCGAGCGCGACCCTCGTTCGCATCCCGGGACGCGGCACGCGCGGCGTGGCTCCATCCAGGAACGCCTGGCGGCGCACCATCATCGCCTCGTCCTCGTCCCAGAGCCTCGCGTAGAGCTCCAGGTACGAGCGGCCGACCGCGCCACGGGCGGCGCTGCCGACCTCGGGGACGAGGAAGCGCACCGAGATGTCGGTCGCACCGCCCTCGGCAGGGGCGAGTAGCGTAAAGACGTCGCTGCCCGTTCCCGGCCCCGCCACGGTCCGGGAGTGATAGGAGCGCTCGTCGGGAGCGATCTCCACCTCGACGTCGATCTCGGCGCCGCCCGCGAGCCAGAGCGTCGCGCGCCAGCCGTGCGCGTCCGCTCGCGAGCAGCGCACGCCCGTGAAGGAGCTCCCGTGCAGCGCCGGCAGGTGCTCCCAGTCGCGCACGTTCTCGAGCACGCGCTCCGGGCTGGCGGCGATGCGCCGCTCGTAGCGCGCGACCTCGCAGAGCGCGGGGCTCACTTGCGGCGCAGCCAGGCCACCACCTCCTCGACCGCGCCGTCGCGGCCGCTCTCGGCGGGAAAGCCGTAGTGATCGCCGGCGATCGTCTCGCGCGACGACGTCGCGCG
Source organism: uncultured delta proteobacterium (assembly GCA_963716275.1). Classification (GTDB taxonomy): domain Bacteria; phylum Myxococcota_A; class UBA9160; order UBA9160; family UBA6930; genus VGRF01. Next base: position 161,598 of record CAVQTC010000015.1, read on the forward strand.
TGCCGAGCGAGCGCGCGATCAGGTCCTGTCGCTCGGAGAAGATGCCGTTGTCGCCGCTGTACTGGACGATCAGGGCAGGGCAGCGTCATGCGCGCGCCGGTCTGCTCGATCTCCGCGCGCGAGAGAGTGCCCGACCAGGTCGAGAGCCACGCCTCCGGCGAGACCACGCGGCCGAAGCCCACCGCGCCGTAGTTGATGACGTCGGGCCGCACGCCCCAGAGCGAGCCGTAGCTGCGCGCCGACGGGTCGAGCGAGAGGTCGACGCAGCGCGGGTCGGCGTCGGTGCGGTAGACGACCAGGAAGTCGGTGGCGATCGAGCGCGCGCCGGTCCGCGACGCAGCCGGTCTTCTGCCAGCGCGCGCGCGCCGCGCGGCGCCGCTCGAGGCGCGCCGGCGCGCCTCCGCGTCGAGGCGCTCGACGCGCGCGCGCTGCGCCGCGCGGTAGCGCGCCAGGAACTCGGGCGCGTAGCGGCTCGCGCTCGGGCGGCTCGGCGAAGCCGTTGGCGGGGTCGTAGAGGTCGAGGGCGGGATCGCAGGAGACCGGGTCGCCCTCGTCGAGCAGCGAGCGGGTCGATCGCGTGCAGCAGGTAGTGGCCCTCGCCCGGATGCGCGGCCAGGTAGACCATCGCGTCGGCGGCGGGCAGCTCGAAGCGGTTCAGGTCGAAGGGCTCGCCGGCGGCGGTGTCGCGCAGGCGCTCGCCGGCGGCGCCAGCGCCTGGCTCAGGTAGAAGGTGTAGAGCGAGCCGCCGCCGGAGTTTCCGAGCAGCACCACGCGCGCGTAGCGCGAGCGCGATCGCGCGCACGCCCTCCGCCACGTCGAGCAGCACCAGCTCGTGGATCAGCGTGGAGTCGTTGCTGAGCCAGCGGCTGTTGCTGGCAGAGCACGGCGAAGCCGGCCTCGACCAGCCCCGGCACCAGGTAGTGGCGCGAGAAGTTCGCGCGCGGGTGCATCAGGCACACCACGCGTGTCTTCGCCGCCGCGCGCGTAGAGCCAGCCGTGCGAGACCGCGCGGTCGGCGGTCGCGAGCTGCAGCGGCTCGCAGTGCGTGCCGGGCGGCGGCTGGCGATGCCACTCGGCCACCAGGTAGGGGTTGTCGTAGCGACCGATGCGCATGGCCCGCCTCCGAGAATCGAAATTTCGGGGTCGAGACCTCGAGATTTCGATTCCGCTCACACGATGCGACTCGTCTGTTGCCCCAGTAGCGGTCCTTGAGCAGCCGCTTGTAGAGCTTGCCGGTCGGGTGGCGCGGCAGCTCGGCCTCGAGGAAGTCGACCGAGCGCGGACACTTGACGTGGCGAGATGCGCGCCTGGCAGAACTCGATCAGCTCGCGCTCGAAGCGCGGGCGCCGGCGTCGGCCATCGACGAGCGGCTGCACCACCGCCTTCACCTCCTCGCCGAAGTCCTCGTTCGGCACGCCGACCACGGCGACGTCCGCGACCTTCGGATGGGTGATCAGACAGGTTCTCGGTCTCCTGCGGGTAGATGTTCACGCCGCCCGAGATGATCATGAAGGCCTTGCGATCGGTGAGGTACAGGTAGCCTTCGGCGTCGAGGTAGCCGACGTCGCCGAGCGTGGTCCAGCCCTCCGGGCTGCGCGCGCTCGGCCGTCTTCGCCGGGATCCTTGTGATACTCGTAGCGCGCGGCGCTCTCGAAGTAGATCGTGCCGACCTCGCCGATCGGCAGCTCCTTCCCGTCGTCGTCGACGATGTGGACCTTCGCGTTCAGCGCGCGGCCCACCGAGCCCTTGTGCTGCAGCCACTCGCTGCGAGTCGATCGCCACGAAGCCGTTGCCCTCGGTGCCCGGCGTAGTACTCGAAGAGCACCGGCCCCCACCACTCGATCATCTGCTCCTTCACCTCGATCGGGCAGGGCGCCGCCGCGTGGATCGCGACCTGCAGGCTCGACACGTCGTACTTGGCGCGCGCCTCCTCCGGGAGCTTCAGCATGCGCACGAACATGGTCGGCACCCACTGGCGTGTGCGTCACGCGGTGCTTCTCGATCAGCGCGAGCGCCTGCTCGGCGTCGAAGTGCTCCATCACGATGCACGGTCCCGCCGAGCGCGCAGGAACGACATGCGTGAAGCCGAGCGGCGCCGCGTGGTAGAGCGGCGCCGGCGAGAGGTAGACCGAGCTCGGCCGTCGCCTTGTAGAGGCCGCGTGATCACGAGCAGGAGCAGCGGAGGGCGTCGCTCGAGCGGCTTGTCCGAGAGCGGGTGCTTCACGCCCTTCGGCCGGCCGGTGGTGCCCGACGAGTAGAGCATGGGCGCGCCCTCGGACTCGTCGGCGATCGGCGTCGTCGGGCAACGCGGCGATCGCGCGCCTCCCAGCTCGCGAAGCCCGGCAGCGTCGCCGTCCACCATGTAGCGCGCCGACGAGCTTCGGACACTTGCCGCGCGAGCTCGCGCGCGAGCTCGCGCTTCGCCTGCGAGGTGACGAACACCTTCGCGTCGCAGTCGTCGACGATGTACTCGACCTCGGGCGCCGTGAGCCGCGAGCTGATCGGCGGTGTAGTAGAGGCCCGAGCGCTGCGCGGCCCAGCAGACCTCGTAGAAGCGCGCGTGGTTCTCCATGCAGATCGCGATGTGGTCGCCGCGCCGCGAGCCCGAGCGAGCGGAACAGCTGCGCGCCCTGGTTCGACGTCTCGTCGAGCTCGCGGTACGTCACCGACTCGCCGCTCGCGGCCATCACGTAGGCGGGCTTGTCGGGAGTCTTCTGGGCGTGGATGCCGGGGTGCATGCGCTCTCCGTCTCGCGGAGCGTCATGGGTAGCGCAAGGCCGCTACCCTGCGCGCCCGATGCGCCTGCTCGCTCGCGCCCACCGACCCGAGCTGGGCGCCGCGCGCCCTCGGACGCGCTCGACGAGGTGCTGCTCGACCACGCGCACTGCGAGCGCAAGGCCGCCGGGACCGCGCTCCGGCTGCTCTTCCAGTACCCGGACCACGCGGCGCTCCAGGCTCCGCTGGCCGCGCTCGCGCGCGAGGAGCTCTCGCACTTCGAGCAGGTGCTGGCCCAGCTCGCCCGCCGCGGCCTGGTCTTCCGGCGCCAGCGACCGAGCGCTTACGCCGGGCGCCTGCGCGAGCGAGTGCGCGCGCGCGACCCCGAGCGGCTCGTGGACACGCTCTTGTGCTGCGCGCTCATCGAGGCGCGCAGCCGCGAGCGGCTGGGCCTGCTCGCCGACGTGCTTCCGGACCCCGAGCTCGCTGCGTTCTACCGCCGCCTCGAGCGCGCCGAGGCGCGCCACCAGGCGCGCTACGTGGAGCTCGCCCGGGCCATCGCACCCGCCGAGGCCGTGCGGGCGCGGCTCGCCGAGCTCGCCAGCCATGAGGCCGCCGTGATCGCCAGCGGCCCACCGGCTGCGCGCCTCCACGCCTGAGGCGGGCCGCGTGGAACGCCGCGTCGCCGTGAACGGGATCGAGCTCGCCTACGAGGAGGAGGGCGCGGGGGCGCGCCCGCTCGTGCTCGTGCACGGCTGGAGCGGCTCCCGGCAGGACTTCGCGCCCGTGCTCTCCGAGCTCGCGCGCGAGCACGGCCGCGTCCTCGCCCTCGACCTGCGCGGCCACGGCGCCTCGACCCACACCGGTGACGCGCAGAGCTACACGCTCGCGCAGCTGGCGGACGATCTCGGGAGCGCGCTGGCCGCGCTCGGGATCGCGCGTTGCGATCTCCTCGGGCACTCGATGGGGGGCATGCTCGCCCAGCGCCTCGCCCTCGCGCGCCCCGAGCGCATCGCGTCGCTCCTCCTGGTCAGCACGAGCGCGGAGCCGCTCGCGTGGATCGACCTCGCGCAGCTCGAGCTGGCGGAGCGCGTGGGGCGCGAGGCGGGCATGGCGCAGCTCGCGGCCCTCTTGAGCGCGCGAGCCCCGCAGGATCCGACGCGCGGCGTGGCCGATCGGCGGCTCGAGGAGCAGCTGGGCCGCCGAGCGCTTCTGGGCCTGGCGGGAGGGGCGCATCCGCCAGATGGATCCCGCCGCGATCACCTCGCTGGGCCGCGCGATGCGCGAGGCACCCTCGCTGCTGGGCGACCTCGCGCGGATCGCGTGTCCGGCGCTCGTCCTGGTGGGCGCCCTCGACGCCGAGTTCCTGGAGCCGTCGGCGCGCCTTGCGGGCGCGCTTCGCGACGCGCGTTACGCCGTCATCCCGGAGGCGGGGCACCAGCCTCAGCTCGAGGCCCCGGCGAGCTTCCTCCTGGAGGTGCGTCGCCATCTGGCGCGGGCGCGGGCTTCCTGAGCGAGAAGCGGACGGGAATGCGGATCCAGCCGTAGAGGGCGGGCAACGGGCCGGCCTCCCGCGCCGCTCGCTCGGCGGCGCGGTCGAGGAGCTGCGACCCCGAGCTCGCGAGGGTCGCGATCTCGGCGGCGCGGCCCGCGGCGTCGATGCGGAACTGGATGTGGGCGACGCCTTCGAGGCCGCGCTCTCGCGCGCGCTCGGGGTAGACCACCGCCGCCTGCACGCGCGCGCGGATCTGCTCGAGGCGCTGCTCCGGGCTCGGGCGCACGGGTACAACGTCGATCTCCTCGCCGGGCGCGCCGGCCAGGGCCGCGGCGCCCGCGAGCGAGCGCCCCGAGCCCGAGCCCGAGTCGTGCGAGGCGAGCCTTCAACGCTCCACCGAGACGCGCAGGCCGATCGCGAAATTGCGCTCGGGCGCCGGATAGAGGCCCACGCCGCCGGAAAAGGTGCTGAAGCCCCCGACCTCCGCGTAGCGCTGGTCGGTGAGGTTGCGGCCGATGCCCTCGAGCGTGAGCGCGACGCCGTGCGGGAGCGCGCGCGTCCACGCGACGCGCGCGTCGAGGGTGAAGTAGTCGTCGAGCGGGCTCGCCGCGCCGGCGACGTCGTTCACCAGCCGCCGCTCGCCGACGAAGAGAGCCCGCAGGCTCGCCGCGAGGCCGTAGGGCAGGGTTGCGGCGAGGCCGAGGTCGCCCCGGTTGCGCGGTGTGAGCGGGAGAGGCTCGCCCTCGAGCGCGGGGACGGCGTCCTCCAGCACCTCGACGTCGTCCCAGGTGTAGGAGCCGAACGCCTCGAGCCAAGCTCGGATGTGCGTGCGCGCGGAGAGCTCGAAGCCGCGATGGCGCACGCGGTCGAGGTTGTCGTTCAGGCCGAAGGGCGGCGCGAGCGGATCGAAGAAGATCTCGTCTTCGACGCGCATGGTGTAGAGCGTGCCGCGCAGCTCGAGCGTCTCGCTGCGCCAGGTCGCTCCCCCTTCGAAGGAGTTGGCGCGCTCCGGGTCGAGGCCCGGAGCGAAGCCGAAGCTCCCGAAGGTCTCGTCGAGATTCGGGAAGCGGAAGCCCCGCGCGTACGCGACGTAGGCCGAGGCGTGCTCGTGGAAGCGCCACGTGATCGCCGCGCGCGGCGACCAGATGCCCTGCTCGGCGTTGAAGTGGCGGCCCGGGGCGCTCGTCGACTTGCCCTCGAGGTCCGAGCGGTCGCGGCGCAGGGCGGCCGTCACCAGCACGTCCTCGGCGACCCAAGCCTCCGCCTGCACGAAGACGCCCCAGAGCTGGCGCTGCGCGTCGTTCACCGCGAAGGTCGATTCCGCATCGATCTCGTCCTGGCGCAGCTCCGCGCCCGCCACCACGCGAATGCTGTGTCCCGCCCAGTCGAACTCGCGCGTGAGCTGTGCGTCCAGGCCGCCGGCGTCGGTCTCCACGGCCGAGTCGAACACGAAGCCGAACACGGGGTCCGGATCCTCGAAGCGGTTCTGCGCCTCGGAGTGTCGGTAGTAGGGCGTCGCGTGCAGTGCGAGCTGCCAGGGCAGGGCGAGCTCCAGCACCCCGTCGAGGTAGCGCTCGCGCTCGTGCCCGGAGTCGAGATTGGGCGAGGCGTCCTCGCGGTCCTGCCCGGGGGCCACGGTGCCCGGTCGCGAGCGCTCGGAGGAGCCGTAGCCGCCGCCGAGCCCGATGCGGCCGCGCTCGCCCAGGTCGTAGTCGAGGTCGAGGGCGAACACCTGGTCGTTCAGATCGGCCCGGTCGCGGTAGCCGTCGGTGTCGTCGAAGTGCGCGGAAGCGGCCACGCGCAGCCCGCCCAGCCGCTGGGAGAGCGTGCCGTCGTAGCGCTCGCTGTCGAAGCTCGCCTGCTCGAAGCGCAGCGAGGCGAGCGTGCGCGGCTCGGCGCTCGCGGCGCGCGTGGTGATCTCGATGACGCCGGCCAGCGCGTTGTCGCCGTAGGCGGTGCTCCCCGCGCCGCGGACCACCTCCACGCGCTCGATCTGCTCGAGCGGGAGGAAGGTCCAGTCCACGCAGCCGCTGTCCGCCTCGTTCACGCGCCGCCCGTCCACGCGCACCAAGGTTCGGCAACCGTTGCCGCCGCCGTTCAGGAAGCCGCGCATCTCGACGCTGTAGCCCTCGGCGTTCGTGGTGGTGTTCGCCACCTCGACGCCCGCCTCGCGCCGCAGCAGCTCGGGCAGATCGCTGGCGCCGCTGCTCTCGATCGCGGCGCGATCGATCACGCTCACGTGGGCCGGGACGTCGAGCACGTTGCGCTCGCCGCGCGTGGCCGTGACGCTGATCTCGCGCGCCTCGAGCACGGGCGGCGCGGGCTGCGCGCTCGGCGCCGCCGGGGAGGGCTGGGGCAGGTCCTGGGCCGCCGCCGCCACGGCGAGGCCACAAATTAGGGAGAGCGACGCCGCCGCGCGCGCACGACGAGTGCGCGCACGCAGGGCGTCGGGTGCCGGGGTCATCTTCGACTCCTCGCACCCTTCGCGAGATGCTCGGAGGAGACGCCTACGGTCGGCCGCCCCGCACCGCTCTCTTTCGCGAAGAGCAGTTGCAGATTGCGCCGCCCGGGCAGGTCTCCTGGCTCTCGGATCCTCGCTCTCGCGACGCCTTCCCGGCGACGCGGTCTGCCGCGTCGCCAGTGGCTTCCTGTCGCGAGAGCTCCCCGATTACAGTGGCGCGACCGCGGCCGATTCTCACGGCCTTCCCTCGAGGCCGGACCTCCTTGGTCCATGCACCCGGGCGACCGAGCCATTCTGCGCTGGCCGTCGGACGCGGTCAAGCGAGCCCCCTAGCGGCGCGGACGCCGCTAGGTTGTGCGCCGCATCGGGGGGTGCATGCGCTCGGACGCGTCGCTGGTCTCGCCCTACGCGCGGCTCGGGAGCTGGCTCGCGCGGCGGCGCTGGGCGGTGATCGCGACCTTCGCGGCGCTGCTCGCCGGCGCTGCGTTGGTATGGGGCTTCCGCCGCAGCGCATCTTCCGGCCGGCGGCTTCGAGGTGCCCGGCAGCGAGAGCGATCTCGCCGTGAAGGAGGCGGAGCGGCGCTTCGGCGTGGGCTCCGCCGACGTGCTGATCCTGTACGGCGATCCCGAAGGCGACGTGCGCGACCCCCTGTTCAGCAGCGAGATCCTCGACCTGCTCGACGAGCTGATCGCCGGGGACCCGGGGGTCGTGGGCGCCACGACCTATTGGGATACGAGCGAGGAAGCGCTCGTGTCGCGCGACGGTCACGAGACGCTCGTGATCCTCTCCCTGGCCGGCACGAACGCCGACAAGCTGCGCACGCTCGGCCGCATCGAGGCGCGACTGCGCGAGGTCGAGGCGCCGCTCACGGTGGAGATCGGCGGCCACGTCGCCGCCTCCGTGCTCGCCCAGCAGATCGCGCGCGTGGACATCGCCCACGCCGAGGCGATCGCGCTCCCGGTCGCGCTCGCGCTCACGCTGCTCTTCTTTCGCAGCGCCGTCGCCGCCTTGCTGCCCATCCTGATCGGCGCCTTCTCGATGGCGAGCTGCGCGGCCATCATGCGTTTCGGGGCGCAGTTCGGGGACATCGCGATCTTCGCGCTGAACGTCGCCGCCTTCCTCGGGCTCGGGCTCTCGATCGACTACGCGCTGCTGCTCGTGCAGCGCTACCGCGAGGAGAGCGCGCAGGGGCGCGCGCCCAGCGAGGCGGTGGCCGTCACGCTCGACACCGCGGGGCGCGCGATCTTCGTCTCCGGGCTGACGGTGGTGGTGAGCCTCGCCGTCCTGTTGGGCATTCCCGTGCCGATTCTGCGCAGCATCGCGCTGGGCGGCGTGCTGGCGGTGCTGACGGCGCTGCTGGGCGCGCTCGGGCTGCTCCCGGCCCTTCTCGCGGCACTCGGTCCGCGCGTCAACTGGGGCGCGCTCGGGCGCGCTCCCGAGGCCAGCGCGCCGAGCCGCTTCTGGCGGCGCGTGGGCGAGTTCTCCATGCGCCACCCGGGTGCGACGGTGCTCGGCTGCCTCGTCGCGCTCGCCTGCTTCGCGAGCCCGGTGCTCCACATGCAGAGCGCCGTGCCCGACACGCGCATGTTCGCGCGCGCCTCCGAGGTGCGCCGCGTGGATCAGGCGCTGGGCGATCCGGCGCGCTTCGATCCGGGTGGCGCCTCGCGCATGCAGCTCGTCGTGGGCGCACCGGGCGACCCGCTCGCTCCCGAGAACCTGCGGCTCCTGCGCGCCTACGTGGCGCGCGTCGCCGCGCTCCCGGGCGTGACCGGCGTGCGGACGCCCCTCAACGACCTCGATCCCGACCGGCTCACCCCGAGCGAGATCGCCGCCCGCGCCGCCGAGGACCCGCTCGCGACCCAGGTGCGCCGAACGATCCACGAGCACGTGGTGCTGCTGATCGCTGGCAACGCGCATCCCTGGCGCTCGCTCGACGCGAGCCGCGTGCTCAGCGCGGTGCGTGCGGTCCCCCACCCAGGCCTCGACGTGCGCGTGGGCGGGGCCACCGCGCAGATGAACGACCTGAAGGCGATCATGCGCGAGTGGGGCGGCTTCGCCGCGGGGCTGGTCCTGCTCTGGAACTTCGCCGTGCTGCTCTTCGCCTTCCGCTCGCTCTTTGTGCCACTCAAGGCCGTGGCGATGAACGTGCTCTCGCTCTCCGCGAGCTACGGGCTCCTGGTGTGGGTGTTCCAGGATGGCCACCTCGCGCGCTGGCTTCGCTTCGAGCCGCTCGAGGGCATCGACCCCACCGTGCCGCTGATCCTTTTTGCCGTCGTGTTCGGGCTCTCCATGGACTACGAGGTGTTCCTGCTCTCGCGCATCCAGGAGGAGTGGCGGCGCAGCCGAGACAACCGCGAGAGCGTGATCCTCGGGATCTCGCGCACGGGGCGCATCATCACCAGCGCGGCCTTGATCCTGATCGTCGTGATCGGCGCCTTCGCCGCAGGCGACCTCGTCTACGTGAAGCAGATCGGCGTCGGCATGGCGGCGGCGATCGCCCTCGACGTGACCCTCGTGCGCGCGCTGCTCGTCCCCGCCACGATGCAGCTGCTCGGCGACTGGAACTGGTGGGCGCCGCGCTGGCTGGGCGGGGCGTACCGGCAGAAGCGGCTCGTAGCGCACGCTCCAAGGCGCTCCACGTTCTCCACGCGCGCGTTCTCGCCCATCAGGCCCACGCGCCAGACCTGCCCGGCGAGCTTGCCGAGCCCGCCGCCCACCTCGATGCCGTGCTCGAGGAGGAGCCGCCGTCGCAGCGTCGCCTCACCCGCCGCGAGCGCGCGCTCCGGGAGGCGCAGCGTGGTGAGGGTCGGGAGCCGCTCGGCGGGGGCCACCAGCGGCTCGAAGCCGAGCGGCGCGAGCGCGCGCAAGAGCTCCGCCGCGGCGGCGCGGTGGCGCGCCTCGCGCGCGGGCATGCCCTCCTCCTCGACCACACGCAGCGCCTCGGCGATCGCGTAGATCATCGAGATCGGGGCGGTGTGGTGGTAGACGCGCTCGCTCCCGTAGTACTTGGCGAGCATCGACACGTCGAGGTACCAGCTCTGCACTCTGCGCTTGCGCGAGAGCACGCGCTCGACGGCGCGGGGCGAGAAGGTGATCGGGGAGAGGCCCGGCGGGCAGGAGAGGCACTTCTGCGTGCCCGAGTAGGCGGCGTCCACGCCCCAGGCGTCCAGCGCGAGCGCGAGGCCGCCGAGCGAGGTGACGCAGTCGAGCAGCACGAGGGCGCCCGCCCGGCGCGCCGCGCGCGCGATGGGCTCGACCGGCTGCAGCACCCCCGTCGAGGTCTCGGCGTGCACGAAGGCCACCACGCTCGGCCGCACGTGGTCGATCGCGGCCGCCATCGCGCTCGGCGCGAGCGCGGCGCCCCACTCGCTGTCGACGCGCGTCACGCGCGCGCCCGCGCGCGCGGCGACGTCGCACATGCGCTCCCCGAACACGCCGGCCACGCCCACGACGACGCCGTCGCCGGGCTCGAGGAGGTTCACCAGGCACGCCTCCATGCCCGCCGAGCCCGTCGCGCTGAGCGGGAGGGTGAGCGGGCTCTCGGTGCCGAAGAGCCGGCGCAGCCGCTCCTGCACCTCGTCCATCAATGCGAGGAACTGCGGGTCGAGGTGGCCCACGACGGGCTGGGCCATCGCCTCGAGCACCCGCGCGGGCGCGTTGGACGGGCCGGGACCCAGGAGCAGGCGCGGTGTGAGGGACATGACCGGGATGTTAAACGTTGACTCCACCCCGCGCGGAGGAATCGCCCTGAGCCGCTGGATCGCCGCCTCGCTCGCGCTCGCCCTGGTCGCCCTCGCGGCCTTTCTGTGGCTGCGGCCGGCGCCGCCGCACGGTGAGATCGACGCGAAGTCTCGCGGCGAGCTCGACCGCGTGCTGCGCGACGCGGGCGCGCCGTGACCGCGGGTGTGCGCACCCGCGCTGCGGCCGAGGAGGAGGAGCGCAGCCAGCTCGCGGCCTACGCCCAGCGCAGCGGCGACTCGCGCGGCCGCGTCCACGCGGAGCCCGAGCACGCCTACCGCACCGCCTTCGCGCGCGACCGCGATCGCGTGGTGCACAGCCGCGCCTTCCGCCGCCTCGAGTACAAGACGCAGGTGTTCGTACCCCACGAGGGCGACCACTACCGCAATCGCCTCACGCACACGCTCGAGGGCGCGCAGATCGCGCGCACCCTGGCCCGCGCGCTGTGGCTCAACGAGGAGCTGGCCGAGGCCATCGCGCTCGCGCACGACCTCGGGCACCCGCCCTTCGGCCACGCCGGCGAGCGCGTGCTCGACGAGCTCCTCGACGGCGACGGCGGCTTCGATCACAACCGCCAGAGCCTGCGCATCGTCGACTGGCTCGAGGATCGCTACCCGGGCTTCCGCGGACTGAACCTCTCGGCGGAGACGCGCGAGGGCATCCTGAAGCACGGCCATCCCTGGCCCCATCCGGTGCCGCTCCCCGCACTCGGCGCCTCGCCCTCGCTCGAGGCGCAGGTGGCCGACCACGCCGACGAGATCGCCTACCTGAATCACGATCTCGACGACGGCCTGCGCTCGGGGCTCCTCTCGCTCGCGCTGCTCGGCGAGGTGCCGCTCTGGCGCGACGTGCGCGGTGAGACCGAGCGCGCGCTCGGGCAGAGCGAGGAGCGCGTGCTCTCTGCCCAGACCATTCGCGCGCTCATCAACCGCCTGGTGACCGACACGATCGAGGCCAGCGCGCGCCGCATCGCCGCGAGCGGCTGCGCGAGCGCCGACGACGTGCGCGCCCAGCGCGCGCGGCTCGTCGCCGCGAGCGCCGAGGTCGCCGAGCTCCAGGCCGCGTTGAAGCGCTTCCTCTACGAGCGCCTCTACCACCACCCGCGCGTCATCGCGAGCATGGATCAGGCGGGCGCCACGCTCTCGGCGCTCTACCGCGCCTATCGCGCCGATCCTGGCCTGCTGCCGCCCCAGGTGCGCGAGCGCTTCGGCGCCGAAGGCGAGGCGCGCGCGATCGCCGACTACATCGCCGGCATGACGGATCGCTTCGCCGTGATCGAGCAGGGGCGGCTCGCGCCATGAGCGCGAGCGAAGCCGTGCGCATCGCATTCACGACGGCGCCCGAGCTCGAGACGGCGCGGCGCATCGCCCGCGCACTCGTCGAGGAGCGGCTCGCCGCCTGCGTGAATCTCGTGCCCGGCGTGACGTCGATCTACCGCTGGGAGGGGGCGCTGCAGGAGGACGCCGAGGTGCTCCTCGTCGTGAAGACGCGCGCAGATCGCCTCGGGGCCCTGGCGGAACGCCTGCGCGTCCTCCATCCCTATGCGCTCCCCGAGCTGGTCGCGTGGGCGCCCGACGGAGGGAGCGCGCCCTACCTCGCGTGGGTGTGCGCCGAGACGGAGGAGAGCTCGTGAGCCTGGCCGATGCGCTCGAGGCGGCAGCCACCGCGCTCCCGCGCGACGAGGACGTGATCCGCCCCGCGAACGGGGACCCGCTGCGCGTGCTCGCCGCCTGCAGCCCCGAGGCCGCGGGGCGTGTGCTCGCGTGGCTTCTCTGCGAGCGCGCCGATGACGCCGAGGAGCTCGTGGAGGAGTGGCTCCGCGAGCCCAAAGGGCGCGAGGCGCTGCTCGCCTTGCGGGAGGAGGATCTCGCGAAGCCCGGCCGCAAGGCGCTCCGCCGCATCCGCCATCGCCTGCGCTCGAGCGGTGTGGCGGTCGCCGAGGCGCCGCCCGCGCCGGGGGTCGCGTCGCTTCCTCCGGTCGAGCCGGAGCTCTCCGGCGCCTACCTCTCGGCCCTCGATCCGGCGGGAGCGCGCATCGCCTACTTCGTGGAGCCCCACCCGAGCGGCGGGGCCCGCGTGTTCGAGGTCGTGCTGGACGATGCGCGCGGCATCGTCGGATTCCGGATTCTCCAGGCGGGGCGCGGGAATGCGCGCCGGTTTCTCAAGGATCTCGCGACCCAGGAGCGCGGGGGCTCGACGGCGCTTGCCGAGGACAGCGTGCGCGCAGCGATCGCGCACGCGCTGGCGGCGCAGCCCAAGGACCGCCCGCCGCCGCGAGGCTTCCTCGAGCACCGCACGCGGCTCGCGGGCGCGCCGCCGGGCAGCGCGCTCCCCGGCGAGCTGGCCGAGCGCGCCCTCGCGAGCAGCGTCGGGCCCGACGATCTCGCCGCGGCGGTGAAGCTCGTCGAGGAAGGTCGCGTCGGTCCTTGGCCTCCGGCGCGGGAGCGCCTCGTCCCGCTCCTCGAGCGCGTGCGCAGCGATCTCGCGAGCCCGCTCGTGGTCTCAGGAGCAACGCAGCGGGATCGGCTCGAGGGCCGCCTCGCCGAGGCGCTGGGCGAGATCTTCGACGCTGCGGGCGCCGCCGTGGCCGCCCACCGCCTCCGCGAGAGCGCCTTCAGCTTCTGGCGGGCAGGCGACGAGGCGGCCGCCCGGGCCTGTCTCGCGGCGGCGCGCGCCTTCGCGGAGCGAGCCCCCGGCGAGAATCCGGTCGCCCGCGCGCTCCTCGAGCGGCCGCTGCGCCCGGCGCTCGAGGCCCTCGCGCGCGAAGCGGAGGCGGCGCGTCCGGGGCGTTGAGCACTTTCGCGCCGTGGGGCGTTGAGCACTCGGCGCCGTGGGGCGTTGAGCACTCGGCGCCGTGGGGCGTTGAGCACTCGGCGCCGTGGGGCGTTGAGCTTTCGCCACGCGACCGCTACCGACAGGGCTTCCACAATCCACCCCTTCGAGCAGGGCGCGACGCGCGCCCTGTGGAGCCACCATGTTCTCTGGATTCCGAGGTCGTTTCGGTCGGCGGCGCCATACCGAGGCGCGCGGCCGCGCAATCGACGAGAGCTGGCTGCGCAAGCTCGCCGCGGCGCTCCCCGTCGAGAGCCTCTCGCGCGTGAGCTGCGAGGGCGTGCCCGAGAGCTTTGCGCTCCTCGCCACAGGGCGAGACGCCGCGGGCCGCGAGTGGCTCGCGGCGGTGAGCCCGCGCAGCGGACTCGACGCGACGCTCGCCGTTGCGCTGGCCGCGCTGCGGGGACTCGGCGGCGTCGAGGCGACGCGCGTCGCCGCATCGGCCGAGTGGACGAGCGCCGGGCGGCGCCTGTGCGCCGAGCTGCGCGTCGGCGGGCGCGTTCTGCGCGCGCTCGAGCTCGAGGGCGACGGCGAGGATCGCGGCGGCGAGGAAGCGCTCCATTTCCTTCCGGCGGAGCGGATCGCCGCGTCGCTTCCGAGCGCCGAGGCGCGGGACCTCTTTGCGCGGGCGGCCGAGGGGCTGCGCGGCCTCGCCGCCAAGCACGGCGGCGTGTTGCGCAGTGCGGGTGGCGAGCTCGAGCTCGTGATCGCGGCCGCGGCGATCGCGGCGCTGCGCGCCGAGGGCGACGAGCCCACGCTCGAGATCCGCGTGCCGACCCGCGCCTCGCACGGGCTTCACGGGGGCCAGCTCGCCGAAGTGCTCGATCGCCTCGAGGGACAGGTGCGCAAGCGCTTGAACGAGGGCGCGACGGCGAGGACAGCCTGCGCGCTCGGCTCGTGCGCGCGCTCGCGCCCGTGGTGGCGCCGCGGCTCGCGCTGCTCTGGCCCTGCGGCGGCCCCGCCGAGGCGGCCGACGGCGTGGGCGTCGCCGAGGACGGCGGCCTCGTGGTCTTCAGCGCGCGCGATCGGCTCGGCCTGGCCGAGCTCGCGGCCGCGCTCCAGGCCGCCGCCGCGCTCGATCCGCTGCTGCCCTGGCTGACGCGCGAGGCGGCGCCGCCGGTGCGCCTCTTCGAGCGCGCGCAGCTCGTGCTCGCCGGGCGCACCGTCGAGCCGGCGGTGGAGGCGCTCGTGCCGCTGCTGCCGAGCGCTCCTCGCTTGCTCCGCGCGCTCCACCACGAGGGACCCTTCCTGCCAGTCGGACCCGAGCGCGTCGCGCCGGTCTCCACGCCCAGCGTGGCTGCTGCGCCGAGCGTGGTTGTTACGCCGGTGCTCGTTGCCGAGCCCGCGCCCGTGCGCGCGCCCGTCGAGGTCGCACCGTTTGCGGGCGCCGGCGAGAGCGCGAGCGAGCAAGCCGGCGGCGCGACCTACGAGGGCGGCGGGCGAAAGCGGCGCCGTCGCCGACGCGGAGGCCGCGGCGGCCGCGGCGGGAGGCCTTTCGACGAAGCGCGCCCCGAGTGCCGAGAGCGAGGCCGCCGGCGGCGAGGAGGACTTCGCCGACGAGGAGGGCGGCGGCGAGGAGCTTCCCGAGCGCGCGCCCGCGCCCCAGCGCCCCCCGGAGCCCGCGCCGGCCGGCGGCTTCGAGGAGATGTCGCTCCTCGATTTCGACGAGGAGGCGCCGCGCGAGCCGAGTGGCAATCAGACTGGCAACCAAGGCGGGCGCGGCCGGCGTCGGCGCCGCGGCCGCGGCGGGCGCGGCGGTGGCTCCCAGGGGCGTGACCGCGAGAGCGACGAGGGCGAGGACGAAGAAGAGCCGGCCGCGGTTGCGCGGGGGCCCGAGCCCGAGGAAGAGGTCGACGTCGTCGAGGTGCCCGATCTCGCCGAGGTGCCGGAAGTCTCCGAGCCCGTCGTTCCGCGCTACGAGGACGAGGAAGAGGAGCCCGAGTCCGAGCTCGACCGCATTCGCCACGAGCGCGAGCGGCGCCGGCGCGAGCGCGCACAGGAGGGGGTTGCGTCCGAGCCGTCGGCCGAGCCCGGGCACGACGAGACCGCCGAGCGCGGCCTCCCGCGCGGGCGCGCCGCGATCGTCGCGCACGCCGATCGCGAGTCGATCACGGCGGCCGTGCTGCTCGCGCGCGAGCTGCGCCAGCTCGAGGGCATCTGGATCTATCCGCAGGAAGAGCTGATGACGTTCTTCCGCGGCGTGGCCACCGACCTGCGCGAGAACACGCCGATCTACCTGCTCGGCTTCCAGGCCAAGCCGGCGCGCGACGTGCTGCAGGCCGCGATGCTCTATCAGGGGCGTCTGGTCTGGTTCGACCACCACGACTGGCCGCCGGAAGATCTGGGGGCGCTGCGCTCGGCGCTCAGCAACGAGTACACGCTCGTGCAGCCCGGAGGCGACAGCGTGCTCCCGCTCGTGCTGCCGCACTGCGGGCGGCGCAGCCGCTTCTCCGACAAGCTGATCGACCTGGTCACCGGCCGCTTCACGCCGCACGACTTCCAGCGTTGGGGGAGGATCTGGTGGTGGCGGCTCGGCCAGCTCGCGCAGCGGCCGGGCGAGCGCCGCGCGGACCTCGATCTCCTGATCGCCGGCCGGCCCTCGGATCTCGCGCGCGAGGCCGAGCGCTGCGATCTCCCGCCGGCGCCGCCCGAGCTCGCCTGGGTGGCGGGGCGCGACTTCCGCATCGTGCACTTCGCGGGCATCGCGATGGTGGTCGCCGAGGTTCCGGCGCCCCTCGACCTGCACATGGCGCTGCGGATCGCGCGCGAGCGCTTCGGCGCGATGCTGGGCCTGGGGCGCGCGACCGATGGCGACGTCTTCGTGCTGACGGCCGACGACGTCGGCGGGCGCCGGCCGATCGACGTGGCGGCGATGGTCGAGCACCTGACCGCGAAGTTCGAGTGGGTGATGGCGCTCCCGGACGACGACCACGTCGCGCGCTTCCGCGTGAAGGGCGCGGCCGGCGACCCGCAGCGCGTGGAGACGGTCGTCGCCGAGATCGGGATGGGGCGCTCGATCCTCGAGGGCTGACCCCTATCCTCGCACCATGCGGCCTGGCGCCGAGACGGCGAGCGTGATCGAGATGTTCTCCTCGATCCAGGGCGAGGGCCCCTTCGCGGGGCTCTCGACGCTCTTCGTCCGCTTCGGCGGCTGCGACCTGCGCTGCGCGTGGTGCGACTCGCCGCACACCTGGCGGCCGAGCGCCGACGCCCGCATCGAGGCGACGCGCGGGCGCGGCGACTTTCGCGCGCTCCCGAATCCGCTCGCGCTCGACGCGATCGTCGAGGCGGCGGAGCGACTCGAGGCCGCGCGCCACCGCCACGTGAGCCTCACGGGCGGCGAGCCGCTCCTCCAGCCCGAGGCGGTGGCCGCGCTCGCGCGCCGCCTGCGCGAGAAGGGGCCGCGCATCCTGCTCGAGACGCACGGCCTCCACAGCGAGGCGCTCGCGCGCGTGATCGACCACGTCGACGTGGTGTCGATGGACTGGAAGCTCGCGAGCGACGTGCGCGCGGAGGGCGTCGCGAGCGGCGCGCCCCGCGAGCCCTTTCACGAGCGCCACGAGCGCTTCCTCGCGCTCGCGAAGCGCGCGCCCCATGTGGTCGTGAAGCTGGTCGTCACGACCGCCTCCACCGACGCCGAGCTCGGCGAGGCCTGGCAGCGCATCGCGCGCACGCATCCGGCCGCCTGCGTGGTGCTCCAGCCCGTGACGCCGCGCGGGACCGTCCGCGAGCGCGTGCCGAGCGAGCGCGTGATCGCGCTCGCGCAGGCCGCCGAGCGCGTGCTCCCCGACGTGCGCGTGATGCCGCAGCTCCACCCCCTGCTCGGCGTCGCGTAGCTCGGCGCGCGGAGTTAACACGGGGACGCTGGTTAACTAAGTTCGTAACCTCCGAGTCGCCTCTGCGATCGCACTTAGTTAACCAGCGTCCCCGTGTTAACTCCGCGTGCCCCTAGGCCGCGCGGCGGGACGCGCGCAGCGCGCGCCTCAGGTCGGCGAGCTCGCGCTCGCCGCCGCGGTCGCTGGCTCCGCCGAAGCGGGCCGCGAGGTAGGCCTCGGTCAGCGCCGCAAAGGCGGCGGCCGCCGGAGGCGAGAGCTTGGCGCCAGCATTCGCCGCGAAGGCGCGCGCGCTCGTGGCGGGCGCGCGCACGAGCCCGCGCCGGCGCAGCGCGCGCAGCGCGCTCGCGTAGGCGCGCGGAAGGGGCGCCGCCGCGCCCGCCGGACGCCGGCGTGCCGCGCGCACGGCGAGCGCGAGGGCGAGTCCCACCGCGACCGCGACGACCAGCCGATCGCCGCCGGGCGTGTCCTCGTCGTGCGTGCGCGGGGCCCTGGGCGTCGGCCGTCCGCCGCTCGGCGCGCCAGCGGTGCCAGCGCATCCAGAGCGAGCGCAGCGCGCGCGCCTGGGTCCCGCGGTCGAAGTCGACCACGTTGCGAAACCACCAGAGCTCGAGCGCCGAGGCGAGATCGGCGAGCGACGACGCCCCGCGCAGCGCGTCCGAGCCCGCGAGGCGCAGGTCGGCGGGCGTCGGGTCGTAGGAGACCCAGCCCGCCCGCGCGTAGTGCACCTCCACCCACGCGTGCGCGTCCGACTGCGCCACCTCGACGAAGCCCCCGAGCCGGTTCGCGTGCCCGCCGGCGAAGCCGTTCACGAGCCGAGCCGGGATGCCCACGTCGCGGAGCAGCACCACCATCGCGCTCGCGAAGTACTCGCAGTGGCCCTCCTGGCGATCGAGCAGGAACTGCTCGATCGGCGAGCGGCGCTCGTCGAGGGGCGGCGGCGTGTCCGTGTAGCGGCCGTTGCGCTGCAGGTAGCGCTCGATCGCGAGCGCGCGCTCGGCGTCGCTCCTCCCCGCCGGCGCGATCGCGTGCGCGAGCGCGCCGATCTCCGGCGCGAGGGGCGGGAGCTGGAGATAGCGCTCGCCCCGCGTGCGCGGCGGGACCGCGGCGTCCTGCGCGAGGTCCTCGCCGGGAGAATCGTTCGGCCGACTCGAGATGGTGTAGAGCACGCGCTTGTCGGTGCTGGCGTGGGCGTAGAGCGACTCGTTCAGATCGCGCGTGAGGCGCCCGATCCCGCCGCGCAGGAGCACGGGGACGCCGGCGCTGAGCACCACGCCCGGCGTCATGCCCTCGCGCGCGATGCGCTGCACGCAGGCGCGGGCGCGTGCGCCGGCCGCCGAGGTCGATCCCGATCTCGGGATCGCCGAACACGGGCTGCTGGAGCGCGGGGGTCACCGACCAGCGTCGGCCATCGAAGTGATCGAAGGCGATCCCGCGCCAGTAGCGGCGCTCGGGGGGGAGGAGCTCGCCCTCGAGCGTCTCGACGCGCAGCGCCAGGCTCGGATCGCGCCGGATGCGGCCGAGATCGCCGAGCTCGACCTGATCGGAGAAGCCCGAGCGCGCGACGCCGCCCCCGAACGTGCGGCTGAAGAGCACGCCCGAGCGGATGCGCGGCAGGATCGGGAAGAGCAGGGCGGCGAACAGGACGGAGGCGAGCGTCGCCCAGAGCGTGGTGCGCCACAGGCCGAGCGTGAGGATGCGCGAGGCCGCGCCGAGCTCGCCCGCCTCGAGCGCCTCGGCGCGCAGCGTGTGCACCACGAGGGTCCAGACGCAGCTCGCGGTGAAGGCGATCAACAGGACCGGATACCAGGCGCTGTCGGTCAGGTTCGCCGCCATCGTCACCTGGAAGACCGAGAGCGCGACCAGCAGGAACTCCGAGCGGCGCGGCCGCGCGTCGAGCAGCTGGAGCGCCTGCGCCAGCACCGCGAAGTGGGCGAGGGCGACCAGGGCGAGCGCGCCGCGCACGAAGAGCGCCACCCCGACCGCCACGCACAGCGCGAGGCCCCCGTTCAGGAGCCAGGCGCTGCGCCGCCAGGCGAGGTCGTGCTCGCCCCGCAGCGCGACGAAGCCGAGCGCGAGGGCGGAGAGCGCGAGGGCAGCGCCCGCGATCTGGCCGGTGATCGCGAGCGTGAGCGTCGCGAGCCCGACCATCGCCACCGCCGAGCGCGGGCGCGGGAGCGCGACCTTCGTGCGGAAGCCGAGGCGACTCACGCGCGCACCGGATCGGGCGCGACGCGCGCGAGCTGGGCGAGCAGACGCGCGCGCTGACGGCCGCCGTCGGCGGCTGCCACGGCCAGCGCGTCGGTGCGCAATCCCACGCGCTCGCCGGCGGCGAGGTGCGCCGCCACCTCGGAGGCCGCGCGCCGGACATCGCGTTCGAACGCGGGGCCGGGCGTCCGCCCGCGCGTCGCGAGCCGGACGATGCGCTCGCGCCGGCGCTCCTGCTCGGGGTCGCGCACGAGCAGGCGCTCGCGGCGCAGCGAGGCGCGCCAGTGGATGCGCCGGGCGCCGTCGCCGCGCGTGAACTCGCGCAGGCCGGCGGCTTCGGCGGCAGCCCCGCCGCGCCCCCCCGGCGACTCGGCGCGCTGGGCCTCGACCTCGCGCCCTTCGCGGAGCGCCACCGCATCGAGGGCGGGGTAGACGAGCGCCGCGCCTTCGAGCTCGAGCCACATCGCCTTGGAGAAGAGCCCGAAGGGGAAGCGCGTGGCGACGCGCACGCCGACGAAGTGAAGGGCGCCGCGCGCCTCGGGCGTGAACGCGTAGCTGCGCGTCTCGGTCTTTCGTGGGCCCACGCGCAGGGTGAACGCGCGCCCGGCCAGCACGCGCTCGCGCTCGTCGCGCGCGAGCCAGTCCTCGACGACGAGCGCGAAGGCCGGCACGCGCGCTTGTCGATTCTCGACCGCGAGGGCCACGTGGGCGGCGCGCTCCGCGACGAGCTCGCTCGGCAGGAGCCGCCGCACCGCGATCCCGCGCAGCGCCGATTCGGAGAGCACGCCGGACAGCACCAGGAAGGCGAGCAGCAGCGCGTGCACCATGTAGAGCAGGTTGTTGCCGGTGTTGAGCGCGGCGAGCCCCACGCCCAGCGTGAAGGCGAAGAAGATCCAGCCCGCGCGCGTGGGCTGCAGCGTGCGCGGCGGGCGCAGCCAGCGGCGCAGCGGCGCGCGCCGCTCGCGTCGGCGGGACGCCGCCCGGCCGCGGGCCTCGCTCACAGGGGAACCGGCAGGCGCTCCACGATCTCGCGCAGCACCCAGCGCGCCTCCTGCGAGCCGCCCGGCGCGCCGGCGTGGGAGGCCAGCGTCACGCGGTGGGCGAGCACGTCGACGGCGAGCAGCTGCACGTCCTCCGGGATCGCGAAATCGCGCTCGTCGAGCAGCGCGTGGACCTGGGCCGCGCGGCGCAGGGCGAGGGCCGCGCGCGTCGAGGCGCCCAGCGCGATCGCGTCGGAATCGCGCGTCTCCGCGACGATCGCGAGCAGGTAGCCGATCACCGGGTCCGCGATCTTCACGGCGGCGGCGGAGCGGCGCAGCTCCAGGATCTGGTCCTTGTCGAGCACCGGCGCGAGCAGCGGGAGCTGGGTCGCGCCGGGGTCCTCGCGCAGCACGAGCGCCTCGTCGGCGGCGTTCGGGTAGCCGATCTCGAGGCGCACCTGGAAGCGGTCGAGCTGCGACTCGGGCAGCGGGTTCGTGCCGTAGTGGTCGCTCGGGTTCTGGGTGGCCACCACGAAGAAGGGCTCGGGCAAGCGGTGGGTCTGGCCGTCGACGGTGACGGAGCCCTCGCTCATCGCCTCGAGCAGGGCGGACTGGGTCTTCGGACTCGCGCGGTTGATCTCGTCCGCCAGCACGACGTTCGCGAAGAGGGGGCCGGGCTGGAACACGAAGGCGCCGCTGCGCCGGCCCTGCACGAGCTCGGGGACCGAGACGCCGAGCACGTCGCTCGGCAGCAGGTCGCTGGTGAACTGGATGCGGCGGAAGCTCGCGTCGAGGCTGCGCGCCAGCGCCGCGGCGAGCGTGGTCTTGCCGACGCCCGGGACGTCCTCGAGCAGGAGGTGGCCGCCGGCGATCAGGGTCTCGACTGCGCGCGCCACCACGTCGGGCTTGCCGCGCAGTGCGCGCTCCACGTTGGCGCGCAGCCGCGTCGCGAGGGCCGCGGCCGCTTTGGGATCCAGCTTGCTCCGCTCCGACCCTGCCACGCATCCCCCGCGCACCGCTAGTGTCGGCAGATGCCGCCGGCGACTGGAGATGAGCGTGGCGGCTTCGTGCGCTACCGGCTCGCGAGCGCTGAGCCCCCGCTCCTCGAGCTCGCCCTGGCCGAGGCCTGCGCCGCAGGGGCGCTGGGCGCCCTCGAGGAGGAGGGCGCCCTCGTGGTCTATGCGCGCTCGCACGACGCGCCGCAGATCGAGGCGGCGCTCGCCGCGCTGGCTTCGCCCCGGCTCGCGATCGCCGGACCCGAGCCCGAGGCGACCGTTGCCTGGGCCGAGGAGTGGAAGCGGGGCCTCGGCCCGGTCGTGATCTCGCCGCGCCTGCTCGTGAGGCCGCCCTTCGCGGCGCCGCCCCGTGGCTTTGCCGGCGCCGAGCTCGTGATCGAGCCGGGCCAGGCGTTCGGCACCGGCCACCACGCGAGCACGCGCCTCGCGCTCGCCGGGCTGGAGGCGCTGCCTGCGCACGCGCTCGCGAGGACGCTCTGGCTCGACGTGGGCTGTGGCAGCGGCGTCCTCGCGCTCGCGGCGCTCGCCCTCGGCGCCGAGCGCGCGCTGGGCTGCGATCTCGACCCGCTCGCGACGCGCGCCTCGCAGCTCGCCGCGGACGCGAACGGGCTCGCCGGGCGCGCGCGCTTCTACACGGGCTCGCCGGGCGCGCTCGCCGGCGCGGGCTTCGACGGCATCGCCGCCAACCTGCTGCGCAGCGAGCTCCTGCCGCTGCTCCCGGAGCTCGCGCGCCTCGCCCGCCCGAGAGCCTGGCTGGTCCTCGCCGGCCTTCTCGCCGAGGACGCGCGAGAGCTCGAGGCGGCGCTCGCGGCGTTCGGCTTCCGCGTGCAGGCCCTGCGGCGCGAGCGGGACGCAGGCGGCGAGACCTGGCTCGGCCTCACGGCTGCGCGCTGACGGCAGCGCGCGCGCGCCAGTCCTCGAGCAGCTCGCGCAGCGCAGCGTCGAGGGGGCGCGTCGGCCGCCAGCCCGTGGCGGCGCGCAGCTTCTCGGCGCTCGCGAGGCTCGTGTCGGCGGGCCGGCTCGGATCGTCGCTGGGGACGAGCTCGAGCGCGACCCCGGCCAGTGCTGCGAGGCGCTTCGCGAGCCCGCCGATGGTGAGCGGCGCTCCGCTCGCCACGTTGTAGGCGCCTGCTGCGGCGCGCGGCTCGAGCAGAGCGAGATAGGCGTCGATCACGTCCTCGACGTGGCAGAAGTCGCGGACCGACTCGGCGTTCGCGACCGCGAGCCGCGGCGGGGCGAGCCCGCGCTCGATGGCGATCACCCGGCGCGCGAGGCTCGACTCGACGAACGTCTCGGGCCGGCCGGCGCCGGTGTGGTTGCACGGGCGCGCGCGTACCACGTCGAGCCCGCCTGCGGCCGCCGCGGCGCCGAGCAGGTCGGCTGCGGCCTTGCCGCGCGCATACGCGCCCTCGGGCGCGAGCGGCGCGCGCTCGTCCCAGGGTCTCGCGCCGCGCGGCAGCGGGCCGTAGACGAGGGCGCTGCTCGCGAGGAGAACGCGCGCGTCGGGTGCGGCCTCGCGCACGGCGGCCAGCAGGTTGCGGGTGCCGAGCACGTTCACGCGGAACGCGCGCCAGGGATCGGCGCTCGCGCCGGGCACCAGCGAGACGGCGGCCAGGTGCACCACCGCGCTCGGGCGCAGCGCGCGAGCGGTGTCGTATACCGCCGCGGCGTCGCACAGGTCGAGCTCGCGGTCCGTCGGCGCGAGCTCGACGCCAGCGCTCGCGAGGCGCGCGCACAGACGCCGCCCGACAAAGCCCGCGGCCCCCGTGATCCAGACTTTTCCCACTCCGCTCGGCTCCGCCTCGCTGCGCACGGGCTGGGCCGGCACTTGCCGGCCCTGGCCCGTTTGCCGGAGCGACTGGCAACGCGTTCAGCTCGGCAGGTCCTTGCTGACGCTCACCTGCCAGCGCGGCGGGCGCTTCTCCAGGAAGTGGAGGACGCCCTCGCGCGCGTCGGCTTGGCGGCCCACCCAGGCGAACAGCGGGCCCTCTTTGCGCATCGTCTCGGGCGCGGTGAGCCCCACGCTCTCCCAGAGCAGCCGCTTGCTGAGCGCCACCGATGCCGGTGCGGCCAGCAGGTACTCCTTCGCGTGGGCGAGCGCGGCGGGCAAGCACCTCGGCCGCCGGGAGCGCGCGCGAGGCGAGGCCGAGCTCCGCCGCCTCGCGGCCCGAGAACATGCGGCCGGTGAGCAGGAGGTCGGCGGCGCGCGAGAATCCGATCACGCGCGGGAGGATCGCGTGCGAGGCGAGCTCGGGCAGCACGCCGCGGCGCACGAAGGCGAACTGGAGCTTCGCGTCCTCGGCGACGTAGCGGACGTCGCAGGTGAGGGGCAGTGTGATGCCCACGCCGATCGCGTGACCGTTCAGCGCGGCGATCACGGGCTTCTTCAGCTGGAAGGGCCAGACCACCTCGCGAGCGCGCGTGCCGGAGACGGCGCCGTCCTCGGCGGGCCGGAAGGTGTCGGCGCCCCCGGCGAGGTCGGCGCCCGCGCAGAACGCGCGGCCGGCGCCGGTGAGCACGATCGCGCGCACGCCGTCGTCGGCGTCGCAGGCGCGGAAGGCGGCGTCGAGCTGCGCCGCCATGCTGCCGTTCCAGGTGTTCATCGCCTCGGGTCGGTTCAGCGTGAGCGTCGCGATCCCGCCCTCGACGCTCATCAGCACGGTCGGTTCAGCCAAGGGGTTTCTCCGCGGGAGGCGCCGGCGGTGCGGCGGCGGCTCCCAGCTGCGCGTTCAGGAACTCCGTCAAGCTCTGGAAGAGAAGCACACGGTTCGCCTCGTCGGCCGGCTCGTAGAGCTCGTCCTGGAGGATCACGAGCTGGGCGGGCTTGCCCGCCTTCTCGAGCGCCTCGGCGAGCTCCTCGGCCTGATCGGAGCGCACGTGCTGATCGCGCTCCGCGTGCATCAAGAGCACGGGCTTCGAGATCTTCGCGACGTTGAAGAGCGGCGAGATCTCGCGCAGGCGCGCGTCGTCGCGCGGGCGCAAGCCGAGCACGCTCCGCGACCAATCGGATTCGACGCGGTCGCGCTCGTCGTCCTCGAGCAGCTCGACCAGGTCGGTCGGCGCCCCGTAGCTCGCCGCGGCCACGAACTTGGACGGGCTGCGCGCAACGGCCATCAGCGCCGCGTAGCCGCCGTAGCCGCGCCCGAAGATCGCGATGCGCGCCGGATCGGCGATGCCCTGGCCCGCCAGCCAGGCGGCTGCGTCGTCGAGATCGTCCTGCATGGCGCCATTCCACTGGCCGAAGCCCAGCGAGAGGAACTTGGTGCCGTAGCCCGAGGAGCCCCGGTAGTTGGGCTCGAGCACCGCGTAGCCGCGCCGCGCGAGCCACTGGACGAGCGGATCGAAGCGCTTCATGGCGCGGTCGCCGGGGCCATCGTGCACGAGCACGATGGCGGGGGGCTTGCCGCTCGCCGGCGGCGTGAGGGGCCGCGTGAGGTAGGAGGGCAGCCCGAGCCCATCGCGCGCCCAGACGGTCACGCGCTCCATCGGCGCGAGCTGCG
The DNA here is from genome assembly GCA_963716275.1 of uncultured delta proteobacterium. Lineage (GTDB taxonomy): Bacteria > Myxococcota_A > UBA9160 > UBA9160 > UBA6930 > VGRF01. Next base: position 186,377 of record CAVQTC010000015.1, read on the forward strand.
CGTCGTCCAGGGTCGGGTACTCGGAGAACTCCTCGCTCAGCTCGCGCTTGGCGCGGTCGAACAGGAAGTAGCGCGGCGAGCGCACGTCGCTCGAGGCGCGCACCACCACGAGTCGATGGTCGCCGCTCTCGGAGACCGGCTCGATCACGAGGTCGGGGAGCGCGCGCTCCATCGCCTCTCGCTCGCGCGCGAGCTTCTCGTCGAGCACCTGGAGGCGCGGCACGTCGTCCACGTAGCCGACGGCCACCAGGTGGTGGGCGTCGTCGAAGATCAGAGGTCCGGTGACGTCCACCTCGGGATGCGCGAAGACGCCGTCCGCCTTGCCCGTCGAGAGCCTGAGCGTGAGCAGCGCCTGGCGGCCCTGCACGGGCCCCCAGGCGTAGATCACGTCCGGGTCGGGCGTGTACGCGGCGAAGCGCACGTCGCTCTCCAGGGCGGAGACATAGGTGGGGACCGGCACGACCTTGCTGCCGTCGCGGCGGAAGAGCACGTAGGCGCCTTTCACGTCGGCCTCGCCGAGGCGCACCTCGCCGTTCCAGTCGGCGTGCCAGCGCTGCACGTGCTCGTCGTCGCGCACCACGCGCTTCACCGCGCCCGTCGAGATCGACATGGACATCACCGTCGGACGCGCCACCTGGCCGCGGATGCGCTCGGCCGGGTCGTAGGAGATCAGCACGCGGCGCGGGTCGGCCGGGAGCCAGCTCAGCACGTCGTCCTGGATGGGGACCGGGTCCTCCCAACGCCGGCCGAGATGCCAATCGCGCATGCGGTCCTCACGCATCGCGTAGACGTAGGTGACGCGGCCGGCCGGGAACTCCTTGCGCAGGGGCTGCGGCCCGATGTCGTAGCCCACCACCTGGCCGCGCCGGTTGAAGATCGGCGTGGGTGGCCGCACGGGCTCCTCGGTCGCGTCCATCAGCATCTCGTGCTGGAAGCGCTCGACGGAGAGCAGCACGCGGTCCTTCGTCCAGCGCAGCCAGAGGGGCCGGCTGCGCACCGCCCCGACGGCGCGCGGCTGCGTCGCCACGCCCTCGAGCGCGGGGCGGATCACCACGAGGCGCTTGCCCCCGGCCCGGAGGACCACCGCGAGCTCGCGCCCGTCGGGCGAGAGGCTCGGGAGAGCGGCCTGGGGGTGAGCAGCGAAGGTCTCGAGCGTAAGGTCCTCGCGCGCCTTCGGCGCGGCGGCGGCGACGGGTCCCTCGGTCCCTGCCGCGGCGCCGGGCGCAGCGGCGCTCTCGGGGGAGGTTGCCGGCGCTGCGGCGGCGCCGGCGGGCTTGGGCTCCTCCGCGAGTGCGCTCTCGAGCCCGGGGCCGAGGCCCAGGGCGAGCAGCCCGGCGGCGAGAGCGAGCTTCCGGGAGGGCATGACATTCAGTCTACTGCGCAGGCGGCAACCCGGTTACGACTCCCACCGCCGGTTGACGATGGGGGAGGGGACAGCTCCAATCGAGGGAGGGCAGGGGGGACCCATGATCCTCGGCGTCTCGGGCATGAACGCGTCGGGCAAGGGGGAGGTCGTGACCTTCCTCGAGCAGCGCAGCTTCAGCGCGCACTCGCTCTCCGACGTGATCCGCCGCGAGCTCGCAGCGCGCGGCCTGCCGGAGACGCGCGAGCGCATGATCGAGACGGGCCGCGCGCTGCGCGCCGTCGACGGCCCGGGCGCTCTCGCGAAGCGCCTGCTGCCGCTGCTCGAGCCCGATCGCAACACGGTGATCGACTCGATCCGCCATCCGGCGGAAGTGGAGGCGCTGCGCGCCGCGGGCGCGCGCTTCCGCCTGATCTGGGTCGACGCCGATCTCGACACGCGCTTTGCGCGCATGCGCGCGCGCGGTCGACCGGGCGATCCCACTACGCTCGCCGAGCTCGAGCGCCTCGAGGCCCTCGAGCTCGGGAGCGACGACCCGAACGCGCAGCAGCTGCGCGCCGTGTGCGAGCTCGCCGACGAGCGCGTGCGCAACGACGCAGCGCTGGCCGAGCTCCACGAGCAGCTCCAGCGCCTGCTGCGCGCGAACCTCTACTTCGAGCGCCCCGACTGGGACGATTACTTTCTGAGCATCGCGCGCGTGGTGGCGACGCGCAGCAACTGCGTGAAGCGCAAGGTGGCCGCGGTGATCACCGTGGACCGCCGCATCATCGCGACGGGCTACAACGGGACGCCGCGCGGCGTCACCAACTGCAACGAGGGGGGCTGCCCGCGCTGCAACGCCTTCGCCCCGGGCGGCGCCGATCTCGGCGAGTGCCTGTGCTCGCACGCGGAGGAGAATGCGATCACGCAGAGCGCCTATCACGGCGTCTCGGTGCGCGGGGCGACGCTCTACACGACCTTCTGCCCCTGCCTGATGTGCACCAAGATGATCATCAACGCCGGCATGTCGGAGGTGGTGTTCCGCGCCGAGTACCCGCTCGGCGACGTCTCGCTGCGGCTGCTGCGCGAGGCCGGCGTGAAGGTGAGGCGGCTCGGGGTGAAGGAAGGCTGAGGAGCCGAGGCCCTTCCGACTTCCGAGTTGACCCTATAGGGGCCATCCGATAGAAGAGCGGCTCCCCGGCCAGGCCCGGGCTGGAGGCGCACGAACCCATGGGTCGCATCGGGCAGGCGCTCGCGCTCGTCGTTGCCGGACTGGCTCTCGCGCAGGGCGCGCTCGCACAGAGCCCTGCCCGCGTCGCCATCCTGCCGGTGGTGATCCACGCCCTCGAAGATCAGGCCTACCTGCGCGACGGGATCGCCGAGATGCTGGCCTCGCGCCTGGCCCAGCAGCAAGGGCTCACCGTCACGCGCGTCACGGAGGCCGCGGCGGCGACCTCGGAGGCCGACGCCGCCCGGGCGGCCGGCCGCTCGGCGGGCGCCGACTGGGTGCTGTTCGGCTCGTTCACGCGTTTCGGCGAGGGCGCGAGCCTCGACCTGCGCTGCATCCCCGTGACCTCGACCGGACCGGAGGGCGCGCGCTCGGTGTTCGTCCAGGCGGGAAACCTGACCGACGTGATTCCGCGTCTGGACAGCGTGGTCGAGCGCATCGCCGCCCACGTCAGGGGCGGCCCGGCCGCCGCGATCGCGCAGACGCCGGGCGGCGCGGCTCCCGCCTCGCCCGAGCTCCAGGACCTGCGCCGGCGCGTCGAGGCGCTCGAGGCCCGACTGCCCGCGGCGCAGGCCGCGTCGCCTCCTTCCGGAGCCGGCACCGCGGCGAACTAAGCTAAACCGAACATCGGTGGCGGCGTAGCTCAGTCGGTAGAGCAGCGGTTTCATAAGCCGCGTGTCCCCGGTTCGAGTCCGGGCGCCGCCACCCGCTCTTTCGTCGCGAGGCGTTCTTTGGACCCGATCCCGTTCGTGGACCTGAAGGCGCAGAACGACCCGCTGCGGCCGGAGCTCTCGGCCGCGCTCGCGCGCGTGCTGGATCAAGGCGCCTTCGCGCTGGGGCCCGAGGTCGCGGCCTTCGAGGCCGAGTTCGCCGCCTATTGCGGCGTGGCCCACGCGGTGGGCGTGAACAGCGGGACGAGCGCGCTCCAGCTCGCGCTCGCCGCGCTCGGGGTGGGGCCCGGCGCCGAGGTGATCGTGCCCCCGCTCAGCTTCATCGCGACCGCCGCCGCGGTCCTCTATCTGGGCGCGCGCCCGGTCTTCGCCGACATCGATCCCGAGACCTACACGCTCGATCCGCGCGCCTGCGAGGCGGCGGTCACGCCGCGCACGCGCGCGATCGTGCCCGTCCACCTGTTCGGACAGGTCGCGCGCATGGACGAGCTCGGCGCCCTCGCGAGCCGCAGCGGGCTCGCGCTCGTGGAGGACGCTTGTCAGGCGCACGGTGCCGAGAGCGGCGGGCGCCGGGCGGGGGCTCTCGGAGCCGCCGGCTGCTTCAGCTTCTACCCGACCAAGAATCTCGGCGCCTTGGGCGAGGCCGGCCTGATCACCACGCCTGATGCCGCGCTCGCGAAGACGCTGCGCGGGCTGCGCGACTGGGGACAGGAGCGCAAGTACGAGCACAGCGTCCTCGCCTACAACGCCCGCATGGACGGCTTCCAGGGCGCGGTCTTGCGCGCGAAGCTCCCCCACCTCGAGGCGTTCACGCGCGCCCGGCGCGCCCACGCGCAGCGCTACGCCAAGCTCCTGGCCGGAAGCCGCGTCGCGGCGCCGATCGAGCTGCCCGGCAGCCGCCACGTCTACCACGTGTTCGCGGTGCGCGTTCCCGAGCGCGAGCGCGTGCGCGAGGCGCTCGCCGCCCAGGGCATCGGGAGCATGGTGATCTACCCGCTGCCCCTGCACCTGCAGCCGGCGCTGCGCCAGCTGGGCCACGCGCGTGGGGACTTCCCGCACGCCGAGCGCGCCGCCCGCGAGCTCCTCGCCCTTCCGATCTACCCGGAGCTCCCGCCGGGCGCGCCCGAGCGCGTGGTCGCGGCGCTACTCGCCGCCCTCGGCGAGCCCTGACCCACTACCGAGCTCTGACGGCGAGCCGGTGCTTCTGCACCTTGCCGCTCGCCGTGCGCGGCAGCTCCCGGAGCGCCACGAACTCGCGCGGCAGCTTGAAGGCCGCGAGGCGCTCGCGCCCCCAGGCGCGCAGCGCCTCCGCGTCGATCGCGGCGCCGTCGCGCGCGACCACGTAGGCGCGCCCGACCTCGCCGAAGCGCTCGTCCGGAACGCCCACCACCGCGATCTCGCGGATCGCCGGGTGCGCCTCGATAGGTCGCCTCCACCTGCGCCGGATACACGTTCTCGCCGCCCGAGATGAAGAGGTCGCGCGCGCGGCCGGTGAGCGTCACGAAGCCCTCGCCGTCGAAGCGCGCCGAGATCACCGGTGACGAGCCAGCCGCCCTCGCGCAGCGTGTCGGCGCGTCGCCTCGGGCCGTTCCCAGTAGCCGAGCATGGTGATCGGACCGCGCACGACGATCTCGCCCGGTCTCGCCCGCCGCGCAGTCGACGCCAGCGGGCCGGCGCGAGCCGGCGAGCGTCTCGCGGCGCACGATGCGCAGCTCAGCGTGGAAGACCGGCCGCCCGACGCTGCCCGCCTTCCGCACGCGCGTCCTGGGCGTCGAGGCAGCACAGGATCGAGGTCTCCGTCTGGCCGAAGCCCTGCTTCAGGACGAGCCCGCGCTCCTCGAAGGCGTGGATCAGCGCGACCGGGATCGCGGCGCCGGCGGTGAACAGGAAGCGCAGCGAGCGCGAGGCCGGCGCTCCGCGCGTCGTACTCCTCGAGCAGCGCGCGGAACATCGTCGGCACGCCGCCGAGCAGCGTCACGCCTTCGCGCTCGACCGTGCGCCAGGTCGCGGCTGGGTCGAAGCTGGCCTGCAGCACGAGCGAGGCGCCGGCGTAGAGCGCCGGCAGCGAGAGGATCTTCAGCCCGAAGGAATGGAAGAGGGGCACCGCGACGAGCACTCTGTCGCGACGCGTGAGCTCGAAGAAGAGCTGGGCGTTCAGCGCAGTTGAAGAGCGTCTTGCGATGCGGGAGCAGCGCGCCCTTCGGCACGCCGGTCGTCCCCGACGTGTACATGAGCAGCATCGCGTCCTCGGGCGAGACCGCGGCGATCTCGGGTGCGGGCAGGGCGCTCGCGAGGGCGGCCTCGTAGGCGCAGGGCTCGCCGCCCACGGCGAGCACGCGCCCGGGCCGGCCCGCGCGCGCGAGCGCGAGCTCGACGGTCGGCGCGAGCGAGGCCTCGTGAAAGACGACGGCCGGCCGGCAGTCGCGCAGCAGCTCGGCGATCTCGGGAGGCGCAAGCCGGGTGTTGAGCGGCACCGCGATCGCGCCCAGCGCGGCCGCGGCCAGCACGAGTCTCGAGCATCGCGCTGCGGTTGCCGAGCAAGAGCGCGACGCGATCGCCCGCGCGCACCCCCGCCGCCCCGAGCACGCGCGCCGCGCGGGCGCGGCGCTCCTCCAGTTCGGCGTAGTCGAGCCGGCGCTGAGCGTCTGCCACCGCGGGGGCGCGCGGCGCGCTGCGCGCGCGCTCGGCGACCCAGCGACCGACGTTGTGCACCGCCACGCGCGCATCCTAGCCGCGCGGCGGTAGCCTTCCGGCATGAACCTGCTCGATAAGCCCGCCAGCGTCGGCCACCACTGCGGCAGCAGCGAGTACGCGATCGACCCCGAGGTGATCGCCTTCTACGCGGATGCCCTCGACGACCATCACCCGCTCTACGCGCGCTTCGCGCCGCCGCTCCTGCACCACTCCGAGTGCTACAAGCACGTGGGCGAGTGGTACCTGAAGAACCTGTTCGGGAACCTCCACGCGCGCCAGGACTGGGAGCTCTTCGCGCCGATGCCCGTCGGCGCGCGCGTGCGCACGCGCTCCACGATCATCGACCGCTACCACAAGCGCGGCCGCGACTACGTGGTGAACGAGACCGATCTGCTCGACGCCGCCACGCTCGCGCTCTACGTGCGCGGGCGCACCCACCAATCGTTCCTGCCCGCGGCGCCGGAGCCGTCGCGGGCGGGCGCCTTCGTGGTGGACGAGCGCACCGCCGCGCAGAAGGAGGCGCGCGAGCCGCGCGCGCCGTTCCCCAGCGCGCGCGGGCCCGAGCTCGCGGCGGTGGCGAAACGCATCGACCAGCGCCGCTGCTGGATGTTCTCGGGCCCCGGCCGCAACTACCACACCGACCGCGAGCAGGCCAAAAGGCTCGGCTTCCCCAACATCGTGGTGCAGGGCATGATGACCACCTGCTTCGCGGCGCAGGTCATGCTCGATCGCTTCGGCGAGGGCTTCCTCTCGGGCGGCCGCATGTCGCTGAAGCTCACCAACGTGGTGTGGGTCGACGAGGGCTTGACCGCGCACGGCCGCGAGCGCGAGCGCGTGCCGGAGGGCACGCGGACGCGCGTCGTGTGCGACGTCTGGGTCGACAAGCAGGACGGGACGCGCGTGCTGCTCGGAGAGGCGAGTGCCCTCGCCTAGGCAGGGCGAGGGCGATCTCCCGCTGCGCCTGCGCGAGGCCGCGCTGCGCCTGGATCTGGCCGGACGCGGCGTGCTGGTCGCCGTCTCGGGCGGCGTCGATTCGACCGTGCTCGTGCACGCCCTCTGGACGCTGCGCGGCGAGCTCGCCCTGCGGCTCGCCGTGGGCCACGTGAATCACGGCCTGCGCGGCGCCGACTCCGAGGCGGACGAGGCGGCCGTGGCGGACCTGGCGAAGCGCCTCGAGCTGCCCTTCGCCGCGCGCCGCGTGGACCCGCACGCGCTGCGCCTCGGGCGCGCGAGCCGCGCCCGCCCGACCGTGCAGGAGGCGGCCCGCAGCCTGCGGCGCGCAGCGCTCCTCGCGCTGGCCGACGAGCGCGGCTGCGAGCGCGTCGCTACGGCCCACACCCTCGACGACCAGGCCGAGACGGTCGTGCTGCGCCTCCTGCGCGGCGCGAGCCCGGCGGGCCTGGCGGGCATTCCCGAGCGCGCTGCCGACGGGCGCATCGTGCGGCCGCTGCTCGGCGTCGCGCGCGCCGCCATCGAACGCTACGCGCGCGAGCGGGGTCTCCCCTGGCGTGAGGACGCGAGCAACCGCGATACCCGCTACGGCCGCGCGCGCCTGCGGCAGCTCGGGCTCGCGCCGCTCGCAGCGGCGCTGAACCCCGCGTGGCTCAGGGCGGTCGCCAATCTGGCCGAAGCGCAGCGAGAGGAGTCGGCATGGATCGACGAGACCGTCTCGCGCGAGGCCGCGCGCTGCCTGCGCATCGACCGAGAGGCCGTCGTCGTGGACCGAGCGGCGTTTCGCGCGCTCGCCGAGCCGATCGCACGCCGGCTGGCGCGGGTCGCCCTGCGCGCGCTGGGCGGGGGTCGCGACGTCTCGCGCCTTCACCTCCTGCGCACGCTCGCTTTTCTCCGCGAGGCAAGGCCGGGGTCGGCCCTCGACCTCCCGGCGGGGCTTCGCCTGCGCGCGAAGGCCGCGGAATGTCGGCTCGAGCGCTCGGGAAGCGCATCGCCCCTACGCTGCTAGGCTGCACTCGCTGCTCAGGATTTCGGCGCGGCGCTGGTCGCCGCGCCCCGGGTCGAGGTGAGGCCGCCGGCGCGCGCATCCGCATCACGCAGGAGCAACGGTGAACCAGCAGATCTATCGGAACATGGCGCTCTGGGTCGTGCTGCTGCTGATGATGATCCTGCTGATGTGGGTCATCCGAGGAGACAAGCAGGCCCCGGCCGAGAAGTCCTACACGCAGATCGTCGCGATGCTCGACGGGCACCAGATCAAGGAGCTGACCGTCGAGGATGGCGGGAACCTCTCCGGCAAGGACCTGGACGGCCAGGAGTTCGTCGGCTTCGTGGGGGAGATCGCCTACCCCGAGCTCCAGGAGAAGATCTCGGAGCTCCAGAAGGCGGACCCGAACGTCTCGATCCGCATGCGGCCGCGGCGCGAGAGCCCGGTCTGGCAGCAGATGCTCTTCGCCTGGGGCCTGCCCCTGCTCCTGATCGTGGGCTTCTGGGTCTTCATGGTGCGCCAGATGCAGGCGGGCGGCGGCAAGGCGATGAGCTTCGGCAAGTCGCGCGCGCGGCTCCTCACCGAGAACCAGCAGCGCATCACCTTCGACGACGTCGCCGGCGTGGAGGAGTCGAAGGCCGAGCTCGAGGAGATCATCGCGTTCCTGCGCGACCCGAAGAAGTTCACGCGGCTGGGCGGCCGCATCCCGAAGGGCGTGCTGCTCGTGGGTCCGCCCGGCACCGGCAAGACGCTCCTCGCGCGGGCCGTCGCCGGCGAGGCGGGCGTGCCGTTCTTCTCGATCTCGGGCTCGGACTTCGTGGAGATGTTCGTGGGCGTGGGCGCCTCGCGCGTGCGCGACCTCTTCATGCAGGGCAAGAAGCACGCGCCCTGCATCATCTTCATCGACGAGATCGACGCCGTCGGTCGCCACCGCGGCGCCGGCATGGGCGGCGGCCACGACGAGCGCGAGCAGACGCTGAACCAGCTGCTGGTCGAGATGGACGGCTTCGAGAGCAACGAGGGCGTGATCCTGATCGCCGCGACCAACCGCCCGGACGTGCTCGACCCGGCGCTTCTGCGCCCCGGCCGCTTCGACCGCCGCGTGGTGGTGCCGCGCCCGGATCTGCGTGGGCGCCTGGAGATCCTGCGCGTGCACACGCGCCGGGTGCCGGTGGCCGAGGACGTGGACCTCGAGCTCCTGGCGCGCGGCACGCCCGGCTTCGTGGGCGCCGACCTTGAGAACCTCGTGAACGAGGCAGCGCTGCTCGCCGCCCGCCGCGAGGGCACGCGCGTCGCGATGGTCGACTTCGAGAAGGCCAAGGACAAGGTGCTGATGGGCGCCGAGCGCCGCAGCATGATCATGAGCGACGAGGAGAAGCGCACCACCGCCTATCACGAGGCGGGCCACGCGCTGGTCGCCGTGCTCACCGAGCACTCCGACCCGGTGCACAAGGTGACGATCATCCCGCGCGGCATGGCGCTCGGGCTGACGCAGACGCTGCCCGAAGAAGACCGGCACAGCTACACGCGCGAGCAGATGACCGCGATCATCAAGTACGCCATGGGTGGGCGCGCGGCCGAAGAGGTCGTGTTCCGCCACTTCTCGACCGGCGCGGCCAACGATCTGCAGCGCGCCACGCGCCTCGCGCGCGACATGATCTGCAACTACGGCATGAGCGACGTGATCGGTCCGGTCTCCTACGACGACGAGAACGGCGACGTCTTCCTCGGGCGCGACTACATGACGCGCAAGAACTACAGCGAGAAGACGGCCGAGCTGATCGACGAGGAGGTGAAGCGGCTGCTCTCGCGGCTCTACCTCGAGGCGCGCGGCGTGCTCGAGCGCGAGCGCGCGGCGCTGGATCGCATCGCCGACGCGCTCCTCGAGCGCGAGACGCTCGAGACGGCCGATCTGAAGAAGCTCGTGGCCGGCGAGGTGCTGCCGCCGCTCCCCGCGCCGACGACGACCGGGGGAACCGGGCCGGCGAAGCCCGCGCGGCCCTCGCGCGTCCGCGAGCCCAGCGGCGTACGCGGCGACCTCCCCGATCCCGAGCCGGTGCCGAGCTAGGAGCCCGACCCAAGATGGGGAACGAAGCATTCGACGCCGAGACGCGCCGCCAACAAGGCGCGCGACTCAGGCGTAGCGGGTGTTACGCCGCAAGCAGCGCAACGCAGTTGGCGGCGATGGATCGGCGGCGAGGCGAGTTCTCCCATCTTGGGTCTGGCTCCTAGCCAGCCTCCACCCCCGAACCCGAGCCCCCCGGAACCGAAAAGCCCAGCGCGAGAGAGAGGTCCCGATGCGCGCCGCGGGCCTATTTGGCCGAGATCGCGTCACGATCCTGGGCGTCCTGAACGCCACGCCCGACTCCTTCTCGGACGGGGGTCGTCTCGTCTCCGCGCAGGGCGAGCTCGCTCTCGAGGCCGCACTCCAGGCGGCGCGCGCGCTCGCGCGCGCGGGCGCAGACGTGCTCGACGTGGGCGGCGAGTCCACGCGGCCAGGGGCCGAGCCCGTGTCCGCGGCGGTCGAGCTCGCGCGCGTGCGCCCGCTCGTCGAGGCGCTCGCGAAGGATCTCGCGCTGCCCCTCTCGATCGACACGCGCCGCGCCGAGGTCGCGAAGGCCGCCCTCGAGGCCGGCGCCACGATCGTGAACGACATCTCCGGCGGCGCCTTCGATCCGGCGCTGCTCGGTGTCGTCGCGCGCGCCGAGGCCACGTTGATCCTGGGCCACGCGCGCGGGGTCCCCGCCACGATGCAGCGCGAGGTCGCCTACCGCGACGTGCTCGGCGAGGTGGCCGAGGAGCTCTCGGCCTGCATCGCGCGGGCGGAGGCGGCCGGCGTCTCGCGCGAGCGCATCGTCGCCGACCCGGGCATCGGCTTCGGCAAGCGGGCGCCGCACAACCTCGCGCTCCTCGCGAACGCTGGCTGGCTGCGCGAGCGCCTGGGCGTGCCGTTGCTCGTGGGGCCCTCGCGGAAGTCCTTCCTCGGCGAGCTCACCGGAGAGCCGCGCGCCGACCAGCGCGATCTCGCGAGCCACAGCGCGGCGGCCATCGCGCTCTTCGCGGGGGCCGACGCCGTGCGCGTCCACGACGTCGCGGGCGCGCGCCAGGCGGCGCGCGTGGCGCTCGCCCTGCGCGGGGCGCGGCGATGATCGAGTTCCTGCGCGACTTCCTGGTCGGCCAGTACGGGGAGCTGCGCGGCTTCGTCGAGGCGAGCTTCGACTGGCGCCGCGATCTGCTCGACATCGGTCTGGTGGCGCTCGCCATCTACTGGCTTCTGCTCCTCATCAAGGGCACCCGCGCCGTTCAGGTGCTGATGGGCTTCGGCTTCCTGCTGATCGCCCGGGTGGGGGCCGACTGGCTCGAGCTGCAGACCCTGGGCTGGCTGCTCGACACCTTCCTCGGGCCCGCGGTCCTGATCCTCGTGATCCTGTTCCAGAACGACATCCGCCGCGCGCTCGCGCGCGTGGGCCGCGGCTTCTCGCCCCGCCTCACCGAGCGCCAGGAGTCGCGCGTGGTGGAGGAGGTGGTGCGCACCTCCCAGGAGCTCGTGCGCCGGCGGCTGGGCGGCCTCATCGTGTTCGAGCGCGAGACGCGCCTCGACGACCTGATCGAGGCCGCGACGTCCGCTCGACGCCGCCGTCTCGAAGGAGCTGCTCACGTCGCTCTTCCTGCCCGCCTCGCCGCTCCACGACGGCGCCGTCGTGATCGCCCATGGCCGCATCGCGCTCGCGGGCTGCATCCTGCCGCTGACCCTCCGCACCGACCTGCCCGAGGGCGTCGGCACGCGGCACCGCGCCGCGGTGGGGATGACCGAGGAGAGCGACGCCGTGGTGATCGTCGTCTCCGAGGAGTCGGGCGCGATCTCGGTGGCGATGGGCGGGGAGATGACGCCGAACCTCGACGCCGCCGCGCCTGCGCGTGGTGCTGCGCGACTACCTCTCGCGCGGCCAGAGCGAGCCCGACGAGCCGATCCAGCCCGAGGCGAGCCCGGCGCGCGAGACGCCGGGTGCGGGGGCGACGCAGCCGTGACCGGCCTCGTCGACCTGCGCTACGCGCTGCTCGCGCTGGTCGCCGCGGTGCTGCTCTGGGGCTTCTCGCAGAGCACGGCCTCGGTCGAGCGAGGCTTCGACGTGCCGATCGTGACGGTGCAGGTGCCCGAGGATCTGATCCTGGTGGACCGCTCGTCCGATGCCGTCAACCTGCGCGTGCGGGGGAGCCGCGGCGCGCTGCGGCGCATCCCGGTCGCCGACCTCGAGTACGAGGTCGATCTCTCCGGCGCGCGGCCTGGCCCGATGCTGTACGAGGTGGACGTGACGGCGCTCGATCTCGGGCGCGGCACGCAGATCGTGAGCCGCTCGCCGACCACGCTCGAGTTCACGCTCGAGCGCAAGCGCACGCGCCGCCTGCCCGTGAAGCCGGACGTGGTGGGCACGCCCGGCGAGGGCTTCCTGCTCGGGGAGATCACGGCCGACCCGCGCAGGGTCTCGGTGAGCGGAGCGGAGAACGAGGTGCTCCGGTTGGGCGAGGTTCCGACCGAAACGATCGACGTGACGGGAGCGGTCGCATCCTTCGAGAAGGAGGTCGGGGCGGTGGCCCTGGGCCAGCACGTCTGGCTCGACCCGGAGACGAAGCTCGAGGTGCGGGTCGAGGTCGTGCCCGAGCCTCCCCCGCCGCCGCCGCCCACCAAGGGCACCGCGCGCAAGCGAGGGGGACGATGAGCGGCAAGCTGTTCGGAACCGACGGCGTGCGCGGCACCGCGAACGTGCACCCGATGACTGCCGAGACCGCGCTCGCGCTGGGGCAGGCGATCGCCCACGTGTTTCGCGCGGATCGCGGCACGCACCGCATCGTGATCGGCAAGGACACGCGCCTCTCGGGCTACATGTTCGAGGACGCGCTCGCCTCGGGCATCTGCGCGATGGGCGTGAACGTGATCCAGGTCGGGCCGATGCCCACGCCGGCGATGGCGTTCCTCACCACCGACATGCGCTGCGATGCCGGCGTGATGATCTCGGCCAGCCACAACCCGTTCCAGGACAACGGCATCAAGTTCTTCGGGCACGACGGCTTCAAGCTGCCCGACGAGCTCGAGCAGCGCATCGAGCAGCTGATCGCGAGCGGGGAGCTCGCGCGCCTGCGCGCGGCGCCGGACCGGATCGGCCAGGCGCGCCGCATCGACGACGCCCAGGGCCGCTACGTCGTGTTCCTGAAGAAGACCTTCCCGCTCGAGCTCACCCTCGACGGGCTGCGCATCGTGCTCGACTGCGCGAACGGCGCGGCCTACCGCGTGGGCCCCACCATGCTCGAGGAGCTCGGCGCGGAGGTGTTCACGCTGGGCGTCGAGCCGAACGGGCGCAACATCAACGAGAACTGCGGCTCGCTGCATCCCGAGCGTCTGGTGGAGCGCGTGCGCGAGCTGCGCGCGGACGTGGGGATCGCGGTGGACGGGGACGCGGATCGCGTGGTGCTCTCGGACGAGCGCGGTCAGCTCCTGGACGGCGATGCGATCCTGGCGGTGTGCGCCCGGGACCTGGCCGAGCGCGGCGCGCTGGCCGGGCGCACGGTCGTGGCGACCGTGATGAGCAACCTGGGCCTCGAGCGCGCGCTGGCCGAGCAGGGCATCGAGCTCGTGCGCACGCAGGTGGGCGACCGCTACGTGGTCGAGGAGATGCGCCGGCATGGGTACAACCTGGGCGGCGAGCAGTCCGGCCACGTGGTCTTCCTCGACCACAACACGACCGGCGACGGGCTCTTGAGCGCGCTGCAGGTGCTCGCCGTGATGCGGCGCAAGGACCGGCGCCTCTCGGAGCTGGGGCACGCGATCGAGCGCTTCCCGCAGGCGCTCGTGAACGTGAAGGTCTCCCAGAAGCGCCCGATCGAGGAGCTGCCCGAGCTGCAGAAGCGGCTGCGCGCGCTCGAGAAGGACCTCGCAGGCCGCGGGCGCATCCTGATCCGCTACTCGGGGACGGAGCCCAAGGCGCGCGTGATGGTCGAGGGCGAAGACCAGCGGCGCGTGGACGAGCTCGCGCAGGAGCTCGCCGATCTGCTCGTGCGCGCTCTCGGGGGCGGCTGAGCGTGCGCACGCTCTGCGCAGTGCTCGACGGCGTGGCCTTGGCCGGCGATCCGGGCCGGCTCGCGGCGCGCCTCGTCACGGCCGCGACGCTCGCGGACCTCGCCGGCGTCGGGCGCGTGCGCGTGTCGGTGCGCGAGGAGCTGGCTCCCATCGGCGTGGCCGAGCTCCTCGACCTGCGCCGCGTGGCCCAGCGCCTCGAGCTCCGCATCGCCCCGCTCCCGAGCCTGGTGAAGTGCGCGCTCGAGGCGCGCCCCGAGCGCGTGCTGCTGGCCGGTGAGGCGAGCGACGGACGCGCCGCGCCCTCGCTCGATCTCGCCGCCTGGAGCGCAAGCCTGCCGGGCGTCCTGCGCACGCTGCGCGATGCCGGCATCGAGTCCGCGCTCGCGATCGCGCCCACGCTGGAGGCGGTGAAGGCCGCGCGCGCCGCCGACGCGACCCACGTCGAGCTGGCGACCGGCGGGCTCGTGGACCTGCCCGTCCGCGAGCGCGCGGAGGGTCATGCCGCGCTCGGCGACGCCGCGCGCCTGGCTGCGAAGCTGCGCATGGGCGTGGGAGTGGGCGGTGCGCTCACGCTCGCGAACCTCGTCCCCGTGCTCGAGGCCGCCCCCTCGCTCGAATGGGTGGCGAGCGGCCGCGGCTTCGTCGAGCGCGCGCTCCTGGTCGGCGTCGACCGCGCCGTGCGCGACTGGCGCGAGGTGATTTAGGCGACCGCGGTTAACACGGGGACGCTGGTTAACTTGGGGAACCCCAAGTTAACCAGCGTCCCCGTGTTAACCGCAGTCGCCTAAGATGCGCGGCGTGTTGAGGGATCGCTGGCCGCTCGTCACGGCGGCGGAGATGCGCGCGCTCGATCGCCACACGATCGAGACGCTGGGCGTTCCCGGCGAGCTGTTGATGGAGTCCGCAGGTCAGGCGATCGCGGCGCAGCTCTTGCGAGTGCGCAGCCCCGAGGCGCCCGTGCGCATCGTCGTCGGCAGCGGGAACAACGGCGGCGACGGCCTCGTCGTCGCGCGGCTCCTCCACCTCCAGGGCGTTCCCACCGAGCTCGCGCGCGTCGGCGAGAGCGCGCACGCGACGCCCGAATTCGAGCGCAATCTCGCCCGAGCGCGCGCCGCGGGCGTGCCCGAGGCGCGCGGCCGACCCGTGCGCGGGAGCGTGCTCGTGGACGCGATCTTCGGGACGGGCCTCTCGCGCCGCGTGGAGGGCAACCCGGCGCGCGCGATCCGCGCGCTCAACGCCGCGCGCCCCGCCTGCATGGTGGTGGCGATCGATCTGCCCTCGGGCCTTCACGCCGACACGGGCCAGCCCTTGGGCTGCGCCGTCGAGGCGGACCTCACCGTCGCGCTCGGGCTCCCGAAGCTCGGCCTCGCCCAGGAGCCCGGCCGCACCCTGGCTGGGCGCATCGTGGTCGCGCGCATCGGCATCGCCGACGCGGCGCCGGGCGTGGCGCCGCGCGCCGAGCTCTGGACGCGCGCGGCGGCGCGCGCGGCGCTGCCGGCGCGGCCGCGCGCGGGCCACAAGGGGAGCTTCGGCCACGTGCTCGTGGCGGCGGGCTCGCGCGGCAAGGCCGGGGCGGCCGCGCTCGCAGCGGCGGGAGCCGCGCGCAGCGGGGCAGGGCTCGTGACGATCGCCTGCCCGCAGAGCCAGAACACAATCCTCCAGCGCGCGCGCAGCGAGGCGATGAGCGCGCCGCTCGCGGAGTCGCGCCTCGGCACCTTCGCGCCCGCGGCGGTGGACGCCCTCCTCGCCCTCGCGGCGGAGCGGAGCGCGCTCGTTCTCGGGCCCGGCTGCGGCCGCGACGCGCCCACCCGCGGCGTGCTGCGCGCGATGGCGCTGGGGGCGGCGAAGCCCCTCGTGCTCGACGCCGATGGCCTGGTCGCCTTCGAGAAACACCTGAAGGATCTGCGCCAACGCCGCGCCCCCACGATCCTGACGCCGCATCCCGGGGAGGCGGGCATGCTGCTCGGGCTCACGCCCGCGCGCCTCAACCGCGACCGCGTGGCGCACGCGCGCGCGCTCGCCGAGGCGAGCGGGGCGATCGTCGTCCTGAAGGGCGCCGCCAGCGTGATCGCCGCCCCCGACGGCCGCGTCGCACTGAACCCGACCGGCGGCCCCGTGCTCGCGACCGGCGGCACCGGCGACGTGCTCGCGGGCCTCGCGGGCGGCCTGCTCGCCCAGGGCGAGCACCCCCTTCGAGGCGGCGGCGCTGGCGGCCTTCGCGCACGGCGCCGCCGGCGACGCCTTGGCGGCGCGGCGCGGGAGCCGCGGCGCCCTGGCCGGCGAGATCGCGCAGGAGCTTCCCGCCGTGCTCGAGGCGCTCGCGCGCGCTCCGGCGCGCGACATCGGAGCGGGCGATGCGCTTCCGTTCCCAGAGCCCCGCTGAGACGCGCGCCCTCGCGGCGGCGCTCGCCCGCGCGCTCGCGGCGGAGGGCGCGGCGATCTCGCTCGCGGGGCCCCTCGGCGCCGGCAAGACCGTCTTCGTGCAGGGCCTCGCGCACGCTCTCGGCCTCGACGAGCGCGCGGTCGCGAGCCCGACCTTCGTGATCGCTGCCGAGTACGCGCTGCGCGCCCCCGGCGGCCCCATGCGCCTCGTGCACGCCGACTTCTACCGCGTGGCCGACGAGCGCGAGCTCGAGGCCGCAGGCCTCGAGGACTGGCTCGCCCCGGGCACGCTGCTCGTCGCCGAGTGGGGGGACCGCTTCCCCGCCGCGCTGCCCGAGGACCGGCTGGACGTGACGATCGCGGGCGGCGAATCTCGCGAGTCCCGGAGTGTGGAGGCGGTCGCGCGCGGCGGGCGCGCGCGGGCGATCCTCGAGCGCTGGAGCAGGCAATGGCCTTGATCGTCCAGAAGTTCGGCGGCACCAGCGTCGGTGACGTCGAGCGCATCCGCAACGTCGCGCGCCGCGTGGTGGCGACGCGCGCCGCGGGGCATCAGGTGGTGGTGATCGTCTCGGCCATGGCGGGCGAGACGAACGCGCTGGTCGCGCTCGCCCGAGAGCTCGGCGGCGAGACGCCCGATCCGCGCGAGTACGACGCGCTCGTCTCGATCGGCGAGACCAAGACCATCGCGCTGCTCGCGCTCGCGATCCAGAAGCTCGGCGTGCCGGCGCGCACGCTTCACCGGCGCCCAGGTGCGCATGCTCACCGACACCGCCCACAAGCGCGCGCGCATCCAGAACATCGACACCGAGCGCATCCGCAAGGTGCTCGACGAGGGCACCGTCGCGGTGGTCGCGGGCTTCCAGGGCGTCGACGAGGAGGGCAACGTCACGACGCTCGGACGCGGCGGCTCGGACACCTCGGCCGTGGCGGTGGCGGCGGCGCTCGGCGCCGACGTCTGCGAGATCTTCACGGACGTCGACGGCGTCTACACCACCGATCCGAACCTCGTGCGCGCCGCGCAAGAAGCTCGAGCGCGTCTCCTACGAGGAGATGCTCGAGATGGCGAGCTCGGGCGCCAAGGTGCTGCAGATCCGCTCGGTCAAGTTCGCGATGCAGTACGACGTGCCGGTGCACGTGCGCTCCTCGTTCGACGAGAGCGAGGGCACCTGGGTGGTGCGCGAGGAGGACGTGATGGAGCGCTGGTCGTCTCGGGCGTGACCTACAACAAGGACGAGGCGAAGATCCGCGTGGTCGGCGTGAAGGATTCGCCGGGCGTGGCGGCGAAGCTCTTCGGCGCCGATCGCCGAGGCGGGCATCGTCGTCGACATGATCGTGCAGAACGCCTCGCTCGACGGCACGACGGACGTGACCTTCACGGTGCCGCGCGACGAGTTCGCGCGGGCGCGGGCGCTCGCCGAGCAGGTGGCGCCCAAGGTCGGCGCCGCGCGGCGTCGAGGCCGACCAGGGCATCGCGAAGGTGTCGGTCGTGGGCCTCGGCATGCGCGACCACGCCGGCGTCGCGGCGCGCATGTTCCAGGTGCTCGCCGACGAGGGCATCAACATCCAGATGATCAGCACGAGCGAGATCAAGATCTCCGTCGTGATCGAGGAGAAGTACACGGAGCTCGCGGTGCGCGCGCTGCACGACGCCTTCGTCGAGGACGGCGCCGAGGTGCGCGCCGACCTCTGATCCTGCGTCTGATCCCGCGCCCCCCCTCCCCCCAGGTCCCCGGAACGTGCCCATGGCCTCGCCGTCGCGCGCGCCCGTCGGGCTCGCCCTGATGCTCCTGCTGGCCGCGCTCACCCCCGTCGCGAGACCGGGGGCTTACGTCGAGCGGCCGGTCCCGGCGCACGGGGGCTTGCGCCTGCTCTACGCGGCTCCCCTCGACCCCAACCGCGAGCCCGCGCCGGTGCTCGCGCTGCTGCCGGGTCTAGGCCCCACGCGGGCCGCCGCCGTCGTCGCCGGGCGCCCCTACTGTCGCCTCGAGGATCTGTTGCGGGTGCGGGGAATCGGCCCTGGCACCCTGCGCAAGCTCTCGGGGCGAGTCCACTTTCCCAGGCCGCCGGACCCATGCCCGCGGCCCTGAGAGTTTTCCGTTGAATGGGCTCCGGCCCCGCGGTAGCCTGCCTGCCGGTTCGGTAACCCTGAGGATCCACTGATGACGTACGCCTTCCGCCGGCACCCGCTCTTGGTCGCTCTGTTCGTCGCCGTCTTCGCGCTCTCCGGATGCTCGACGACGACGGGCCCCAACCCGAAGATCTGCGCTGCGGTCGGCGCCGTGCTCGGCGGCGCCGGGGGCGCCGTCGGTGGAGCGAATTCCGACGCTGCGGACGACACCGACGCCGCGCTCGGCTACGGCGCCGCGGGCGCCGTGCTCGGCGGGACCGCCGCGTACTTCATCTGCCGCGCCTTCGTGAAGGAGCCGCCGCCGCCTCCTCCGCCTCCGCCGCCGCCGCCGCCCGCGCCGGCCCCCGAGCCCGCACCGGCTCCGCCGCCGCGCCAAGAGGAGCGCATCGTGCTGCGCGGCGTGCAGTTCGATTTCGACAAGGCCGACATCCGGCCCGACGCCGCCGTCATCCTCGACGAGGCGGCGAGCCAGCTCGCCGGCAAGACGGCGCGCGTGGCGGTGCAGGGTCACACCGACTCGACGGGCACCGATGACTACAACCAGACGCTCTCGGAGCGGCGCGCGAGCTCCGTGCGCGACTACCTGGTGAGCAAGGGCATCGACGCCGAGCCGGCTCACGGCGTCGGGCTTCGGTGAGAGCCAGCCGGTGGCGGACAACGCCACCGCCGAGGGCCGCGCGCTGAACCGGCGCGTCGAGCTCAAGGTCGAATAGCTCGGTCGACTCGGATGGCTGCGCCGGGCATGCGCCCGGCGCAGCCATCGCCTTTCCCAGCGGCGTCCGTCCGCTTCGCCGAAAATCGTTGAACCGGGGCGCGTTTTCGGGCTAACGTGCCGGTACCGCTTTCCGCGGATAAGGAGTGCTCGGATGCTCGCTCGAAGGCAAGGTGGACGCCGGCTCCTGGCTGGCGTCGTGGTCGCCACGCTGGCTCTGTTCGGCTGCGCCTCGAGCGGTGGTCCGAACCCGAACCTCTGCGCCGTCGTGGGCGGCGTCCTCGGTGGCGGCGGTGGCGCGACGCTCGGGACCAACACCGACAAGGGCCACGACATCGACGCGGCCGTCGGCTACGGCGCCGCCGGCATGGTGGTCGGCGCGACCGCCGGATACTTCATCTGCAAGGCGCTCGCGAAGCCGCCGCCGCCTCCTCCGCCTCCGCCTCCGCCGCCGCCCGCGCCGGCCCCCGAGCCCGCACCGGCTCCGCCTCCGCCGCCGCAAGAGGAGCGCATCGTGCTGCGCGGCGTGCAGTTCGATCTCGACAAGGCCGACATCCGGCCCGACGCCGCCGTCATCCTCGACGAGGCGGCGAGCCTGCTCGCCGGCAAGACGGCGCGCGTGGCGGTGCAGGGCCACACCGACTCGACGGGCACCGATGACTACAACCAGACGCTCTCGGAGCGGCGCGCGAGCCTCCGTGCGCGACTACCTGGTGAGCAAGGGCATCGACGCCAGCCGGCTCACAGCGTCGGGCTTCGGTGAGAGCCAGCCCGTGGCCGACAACGCCACCAAGGACGGCCGCGCGCTCAACCGGCGCGTGGAGCTGAAAGTCGAGTAGGGAGACGCTCTCCATCGTTGCAAGTCTCCGCGAGTTCATCGCGGAGAATCTCTGGAAACCGGAGCCACTCGAGCCGAAGCTGCTCGGGTGGCTCCGGTCGCTTTTCCAGCTCGCGACGGTGATCGGGCAGGGCTTCGTGCGCGACCAGCTCGTGATGCGCGCGCACTCGCTCACCTACCTGACGCTGCTCTCCGTGGTCCCGCTGCTCGCGCTCGCCGCGACGCTCGTCGATCTGATCGGCGGCGGCGAGGTCGTGGTGCGCGCGATCCTCGACCACTTCGCGGGCGCAACGCCCGAGGCGAAGGAGTGGCTGATCGCGCGCGTCGCGGAGTTCCGCTTCGGCGCGCTCGGCTCGATCGGCGGCGCGATCCTGATCGGCACCACCGTGCTCGCGGTGGGCGGCGTCGAGCAGGCCCTGAACGCGGTCTGGGGCGTGACCGACCGCCGGCCCTGGACCCGCCGCGTGCCCGACTACCTCGCCGTGCTGGTCGTCTCGCCGCTCCTGCTCGGCATCGCGATCCCGCTGCGCGCGTCCTTCGAGAGCCAGGTCGTGGTGCGCAAGGCGCTCGAGTTCCCGATCCTGCACATGGTCTACGCGAGCGGCCTGCGCTGGGCCCCGCTCGTCCTGGTGATCGCCGCCTTCTACTTCCTGTACTGGTTCCTGCCCAACACCCGGGTGCGCCCGCGCTCGGCGCTCTTCGGCGCGGTCGTGGCGGGGCTGCTCTTCCACATCGCGCAGGGCATCTACGTGGCGTCCAGCGTGCGCACCGGGCGGGTCAGCGCCGTGTTCGGCCTGATGGCGGGCGCTGGCCTGTTCCTGGTCTGGGTCTACATCTCGTGGGCGATCGTGCTGCTCGGCGCCGAGGTGGCCTACGCGAGCCAGACGCTCTCGCTCTACCGGCGCGAGGTGCGCGGACTGCCCGCGGGCCCGGCCTCGCGCGAGACGATCGGCCTCGCCATCGCGCTGCACTGCGCGCAGGCCTTCCGCGACGGTGCGCAGCCCTGGCAGCCCGACGCGCTCTCCGATGCCCTCGACATCCCCCTGCGCACGGTGCGCGAGGTGCTGCGCGTGCTCGCCGACGCCGGCATCGTCGCGCCCTGCGGCGGCGAGAACGCCGGCGCCTACCAGATCGCTCGACCGCTCGAGCAGGTGCGCGTCGCGGACGTGCTGGGCGCGCTGCGCGGCCCGCGCAACGTGCCCCTGGTCGGAGACAAAGCCCGCGCCGCGGCCAGCGCCCTCGACGAGGTGGACCGCGCGGCCCGCTCGGTCGCCGAGGCGCGCAACCTGCGCGATCTCCTCGAGGCGACCCCGCGCGGCGCCTGATCCGCGCCGCCGGCGGGAGCCCGGCCGCGGGCTGGTAACCTCCGCGCGTGCGCATCTATCTCGATCACAACGCCACCACGCCGCTGCGGTCCGAGGTCGTGGACGCGATGAGCGCGGTGCTGCGCGACGTGCCGGGCAACCCCTCGAGCACGCACGCCGAGGGCGCGGCGGCGCGCCGGCTCGTGGAGGCCGCGCGCGCCGAGGTGGCGGGCCTGCTCGGTGCGAGCGCCGGCGAGGTCGTCTTCACCGCCGGCGCGACCGAGGCCAACAACGCCGTGCTCGACGGCGTGCTCGCGACGCGGCCGCGCGGCCGCCACGTGGTCACCAGCGCGACCGAGCACCCCTCGCTCGAGGAGCCGCTCGCACGCGCTCGAGGCCACGGGGGTGCGCGCCACGCGCGTGCGCGTCGACGCCGGCGGGCGGCTCGACCTCCAGGAGCTCGCCGCCGCCATCGACGAGCGCACGGCCCTGGTCTCCGTGATCCTGGCGAACAACGAGACCGGCGTGCTCCAGGAAGCCGCGAAGATCGCCGAGCTCGCCCACGCCCGGGGCGCGTGGTTCCACGTGGACGCGACCCAGGCGCTGGGAAAGATCCCGGTCGACCTCGTGGAGCTGGGCGCCGACCTGCTCTCCGCTTCGGCGCACAAGCTGAACGGGCCGAAGGGGACGGGCTGCCTCGTCATGCGCGGCCACGCCGCGCTGCCCGGGCTGCTCCGGGGCGGGGGCCAGGAGCGCGGCCGGCGCGGCGGCACCGAGAACGTCCCGGGCATCGTCGGCTTCGGCGTGGCGTGCGCGCTCGCGCGCGCGGAGCTCCCGGCGCGCGCCGCGCACTGCGCGCGGCTGCGCGATCAGCTCTGGGCGGGCCTCGAGGCGCGCGTGCCGCGCGTGCGCCGCAACGGCGACGCGCGCTTCCTCCTCCCCAACACCTTGAGCGTCGAGTTCGCGGACTGCGCGGGCGAGGTGCTGCTCGAGGCGCTGGACGGAGAGGGGGTCGCGGTCTCCGCGGGAGCGGCGTGCCACTCCGGCTCCGTCGAGCCCTCGCGCGTGCTCGTCGCGATGGGCCGCACGCCCGCCCAGGCGCGCGGCTCGCTGCGCTTCTCCGTGGGCCCCGGCACGCGCGCGGAGGAGATCGAGCGCGCGCTCGCGCTGCTCCCGCCCCTCGTCGCGCGCGTGCGCGCGTCGGGGGCTTAGGAGCCAGACCCAAGATGGACAGACTCGCCTCGCCGCCGATCCATCGCCGCCAACTGCGTTGCGCTCCTTGCGGCGTAGGACGCACTACGCCTCAGTCGCGCGCCTTGTTGGCGGCGCGTCTCGGCGGCGAGTGCTTCGTTGCCCAGCTTGGGTCGGGCTCCTAGCGTGGCGCGCTCGCGCATCGTGGTGGGCATGTCCGGGGGCGTGGACTCCTCCGTCGCCGCCGCGCTGCTCGTGGAGCAGGGCCACGAGGTGATCGGCGTGACCATGCACCTCGCGGGCTCGAGCAGCCGCTGCTGCTCCCTCGACGACGCCGACGACGCGCGGCGCGTGGCCGAGCGGCTCGGCATCCGCTTCTACGTCGCCGAACTACAAGGACGCGCTTCCGCGCGCGAGGTGATCGAGCCCTTCGCCGACGCCTACCTCGCCGGCCGCACGCCGATCCCGTGCGTGGCCTGCAACCGATCGCTTCAAGTTCGCTCACCTGCTCGCGCGCGCGCGCGCGCTCGGGGCCGACGCCGTCGCCACCGGCCACTACGCGCGCATCGAGCGCAGCGACGGCGCGCGCGCGGCTCCTGCGCGGCAGCGATCCCGCCAAGGACCAGAGCTACTTCCTGTTCCGACCTGCGCGCCGAGCAGCTCGCCCACGCGCACTTCCCGGTGGGCGACGCTGCGCAAGGCCGGAGGTCCGCGACCGCGCGCGCGCGCGCTCGGTCTCGCCACCGCCGACAAGCCCGAGAGCCAGGAGATCTGCTTCGTGCCCGACGGCGATTACGCCCGCGTGGTGGAGCAGATCCGGCCCGAGGCGCGCGCGCCGCGCGGCGAGATCGTCGACGCCGCCAGCGGCCGCGTCGCTCGGGCGCGCATGCGGGCGTCCACCACTTCACCGTCGGCCAGCGCCGCGGGCTCTCGGGCGGGCGCGAGCCGCGCTCTACGTGCGCGGCCTCGACGCCGCGCGCCAATCGCGTGCTGGTCGGGGGCGCGGCCGAGCTCGCGCGGCGCGGCGCTCGCCTCGAGGGCGTGCGCTGGATCGCCCGGACGCGCCGGCCGGCGCAGTCGCTGCGCGCCGAGGTCGCAGGTCCGCTACCGACACCCGGGCGCGGCGGCGCACATCGAGCCGCCGGCGACGGCGGCGCGCGCGTGCGCTTCGACGCGCCGGTGCGCGCCGTCGCGCCCGGCCAGGCGGCGGTCTTCTACGCGCGGCGAGCAGCGTGCTCGGCGGCGGCTGGATCGCCGGCCCGCTGGACTGAAGCCCCCGTGAGACGAGGCGGCGAGCCGGCGGCGGAGGCGCCGGCGCGTCGAGGAGCCGGCTCGGCCACCGCTTCGCACGACCCGGCGCTGCTGCGCGACCGCGCTCACGCATCCCGTCCTACGCCCACGAGCACGACGCGGGCCACGGCAACGAGCGCCTCGAGTTCCTGGGCGATGCGGTGCTCGGCCTCGCGGTGGCCCGCTGCTGTTCGAGGCGCTACCCCGAGCTGGCCCGAGGGCCACCTGACGCGCGCGCGCGCCGCGCTGGTGAACTCCGCTCGCCGCTCGCCGAGCGCGCCCGTGCGCTCGAGCTCGGAGCCCACGCGCGCCTCGGGCGCACCGAGCGCGCGCGGGCGGCGGCGCCGAGAAGGAGCGCATCCTCGCCAATCTCTTCGAGGCGTGCGTCGGCGCGGTCTATCTCGACGGCGGCCTCGAGCCCGTGCTCGACCTCGTGCGGCGCGAGTTCGGCGCCGCGCTCGCCGCCGGCGACGCGGTGCACGCGCGCGATCCGAAGACGCGCTTCCAGGAGTGGGCCCACGCGACCAGCGGCGCGAGACGCCGCGCTACCGCGCTCGAGCCGACACCGGCGATCGAGGAGGCCGAGGACCGCTTCAGCGTCGTCGGTGAGGTGGTCGGCGAGAGCTGTGGGCAGCGGCAGCGGGCGCACGAAGCGGGCGGCCGAGCGCGCCGCGGCGACGCCGCGCTCTCGGCGCGTCGAGGCGGGCGCATGAGCCGGCCCGCCGCACCGCGCCGGCGTGGTCGCGCTCCTCGGCCGCCCCAACGCCGGGAAGTCGACGCTCCTGAATCGCCTGCTCGGCGAGAAGCTCGCGATCGTGACCGCGAAGCCCCAGACCACGCGCAGCCGCATCCTCGGCATCTGGAACCGGCCCGAACGCGCAGGTGCTGTTCCTCGACACCCCCGGCCTCCACGTCGGCACGCGGCCGCTGAACCTGGCGCTGAACGCGCTGGTCGACGAGGTGGCCCGGCGACTGCGACGTGGCGCTCCTCCTGGTCGATCCCCAGCGCGGGCTCGACGCCGGCCTCGGCCGGCCTGCTCGAGCGCTTGCTCGCCCACGAGACGCCGATGCTGCTGGTCGCGACGAAGCGCGATCTCGGGGCGCCGCCGCCCGCCGAGGCCGATCTCTCGCTCTCCGCCGAGACGGGGGAGGGGGTCGACGCGCTCCTCGTGGAGCGTCTGGTGCGACGCTCCTGCCGGAGTCGCCGCCGTACTACGGCCGAGGACGAGGTCACCGACCGCCCGCTGCGCTTCCTCGCGCGCCGAGCAGATGCGCGAGGCGGTCTTCGAGGAGCCTGGCCGAGGAGGTCCCCTACGCCATCGCCGTCGAGATCGAGTCCTTCGACGAGTCGAAGCCCGACGGAGTGCGCATCCGCGGCGGTGCTCTGGGTCGAGCGCGACTCGCAGAAGGGCATCGTGCTGGGGGAGGGCGGCCGCCGCATCCGCGCCATCGGGGTGCGCGCACGGGGGGCCATCGCCAGGCTCCTCGAGCGGCCCGCGCACCTCTCCCTCTGGGTCAAGGTCGACCCGCGCTGGGCGCAGCGTCCCAGCCGGTTGCGAGCGCTCGGATATCGCTGACTCCTCGTCACCGAGAGCCCTCTAGACGCCACCGACCAGGCTGGGTAGGGTGCGCGCCCCCGTTGCGCGAGGAGGTCCTGGGCATGGGCGAGCGGTTGACCGGCAAGCGCATCCGCGAGCTGCTCGCCTCGCGCAAGATCGAGCGCGTGGTCGTGCTCGGCGCGAATGGCACGATGGGCTACGGGAGCGCCGCGCTCTTCACGCAGGCCGTGCCTCAGGTGACGCTGCTCGCGCGCACGCGCGCCAAGGCCGAGGAGGGCCTCGCCGCCGCCATCAAGCAGGTGCGCTCGCCGACCGTCGCGCTGCGCGCGAGCTGCGGCGACTACGAGCGCGACCTCGCCCCGGCCGTGGCCGGCGCCGATCTCGTGTTCGAGGCGCTCACCGAGGACTTCGCGCTGAAGCAGGAGATGTTCGCGCGCGTCGACGCCGCCCGGCGCGAGGACGCGATCGTCGCGACCGTGACCTCGGGGCTCTCGATCAACCGGCTGGCCGCGCGCTGCAGCCCCGCCTTTCGCAAGCACTTCCTGGGGCTCCACTTCTTCAATCCGCCCAACGTGATCGCCGGGACGGAGCTCGTCGCCGCCGACGAGACCGACCCCGCGGTGGTGGATTTCGTCGAGGCCTTCGCGAGCGTGCGGCTCGGCCGCGAGATGGTGCGCACGTACGACTCGCCGGCCTTCGCCGGCAACCGCGTCGGCTTCAAGGTGCTGAACGAGGTCGCCCAGCTCGCCGAGCAGCTCGGGCCGCTGCTGGTAGATCGCCTGGTCGGGCCCTACACGGGCCGTGCGCTCACGCCGCTCGCCACGATCGACCTGGTGGGCTGGGACATCCACCGCGCGATCGTCGACAACGTCCACGCCCAGACCCAGGACGAGGCGCACGCGACGCTCGCGCTGCCGGCCTACATGGCGCGCGGCCTCGAGCGCGGCGTGCTCGGCGACAAGAGCGGCGGCGGCTTCTTCAAGAAGGACGGGAAGGCGCGCCTCGTGCTCGACCCGAAGACGGGGAATTATCAGGCCGAGGCGGACGTGCGCCTCCCGGATCTCTCCTACATCGACGAGATCGCGCGGCTGCACCGCGAGGGGCGCTACGCCGACGCGATGCAGGCCTTCCGCGCCGCCAAGGGGGAGTGGGCGGCGACCGCGCGGCGCGTGGTGGCCGGCTACGTCTCCTACGCGTTCCACCGGGTGGGCGAGGTGACCGAGACCATCGACGGCATCGACCGCATCCTCGCCGCCGGCTTCAACTGGGCGCCGCCCTCCGTGCTGGTGGACGCGCTCACGCCCGCCGGCGCGCTCGCGCTGATCGAGGAGGCGAAGCTCCCGGTGCCCAGCGCTCTGCGCGAGCTCGCGCAGAGCGGGCGGCGCGCGTTCCAGCATCCGTTCATCCAGCCCGGCCGCTTCTTCGTGGCGAGCTGAGGCGCTTTGGCCAACTCGACGCCCAGGGAGGCGACATGACTCGCAGCGAGGTGTACGTCCTCGGCGGCTATCAGACCGACTTCGCGCGCAACTGGACCAAGGAGAACAAGCACTTCTCCGCGCTCATGCGGGAGAGCGTGCTCGGCGCGCTCGAGCGCTGCGAGATCGCGCCCGAGGAGGTGCAGAGCGCCCACGTCGGAAACTTCGCCGCCGAGCTCTACTGCATGCAGGGCCACCTGGGCGCCTTCTTCACGGAGGTGCACCCGGCCTTCAGCGGGCTTCCCACGAGCCGCCACGAGGCGGCCTGTGCCTCGGGCTCGATCGCGCTCCTCGCCGCCTCCGCCGAGATCGAGGCAGGCCGCTACGACCTCCAGGCCGTGGTCGGCATCGAGCAGATGAAGACGGTCTCGGCGGCGAAGGGCGGGAGCTTCCTCGGCACCGCGGCCTGGTATGAGCAGGAGGCCGAGGGCGTCGAGTTCCCGTTCCCGAAGCTGTTCGGGAAGCTCGGCGACGAGTACGACCTCCGCTACGGACTGCGCGACGAGCACCTGGCCGAGATCAGCCGCCTCAACTACGACAACGCGAAGCTGAATCCGTTCGCCCAGACGCGCCACTGGTACATGAACAAGGCGCACGCGCTGGGCCGCGACGACTCGAACGCCGCCGTGGGCGGGCGCATCCGCATCTCGGACTGCTCCCAGGTCACCGACGGCGCGGTCACGGTGTTCCTGGCCTCGCGCGCCTACGCCGAGCGCTACGCGCGCGGCCGCGGCCTGCGCCTCGAGCAGCTGCCGCGCATCAAGGGCTGGGGCCACCACACCGCCCGGCTCCGCTTCGCCGACAAGATCGAGGAGAGCCGCGGCGGCCGCTACGTGCTGCCGCACGTGCGCGCGACCATCACCGACGCCTGGAAGCGCGCGGGCATCGCCGACGTGCACGGCGTCGACGGCATCGAGACGCACGACTGTTTCACGACCAGCGAGTACATGGCGATCGACCACTTCGGCATCACCGAGCCGGGCGAGAGCTGGAAGGCGGTGGAGGCGGGCTGGCTCGAGATCGGCGGCAAGCACCCGATCAACCCGAGCGGCGGGCTGATCGGCGCTGGCCACCCGGTCGGCGCCACTGGGGTGCGCCAGCTGCTCGACGCCCACGCGCAGGTGACCGGCCGCGCCGGCGCCTATCAGGTCGAGGGCGCCAAGAACTTCCAGACGCTGAACATCGGCGGCAGCGGAACCACCAGCGTGAGCTTTATCCTCGGCGTGTGACGGGGACGCTCGTTGAATTTGTCAACTTGTCGGACGCCGGTGCGCGTCCCTACGCCGACTACAAGTTGACAAATTCAACGAGCGTCCCCGTGCGCATCCACGAGGTCGGGCCGCGCGACGGTCTCCAGAACGAGGCGGAGACCGTCGCTACCGCGCACAAGCTCGCGCTGCTCGACGGCCTCGCGGAGGCGGGGCTGCGCTCGCTCGAGGCGACGAGCTTCGTCTCGCCGGAGTGGATCCCGCAGCTCGCCGACGCCGACGCCCTCGCCGCGCAGCTCGCGCGGCGCCCGGGCGTCTCCTACGCCGCGCTCGTCCCGAACGCGGCGGGCTACCAGCGCTTCGACCAGGCGCCCCTCGACGTGGTCGCCTTCTTCGTCTCGGCGAGCGAGACCCACAACCGCAAGAACGTGAATCGTCCGATTGCAGAGCACCTCGAGCGCTTCCGCCCGGTGGCGGAGAGAGCGCGCGCCGACGGCCGGCGCCTGCGCGCGTATCTCTCGACGGTGTGCGGCTGCCCCTACGAAGGCGACGTGCCGACCGCCCAGGTGGTGGCGGTGGTGCGCCAGCTGCTCGCGCTGGGCGCCGACGAGATCTCGCTGGGAGACACGATCGGCGTCGGTACGCCCCGCCAGGTGCGCGCGCTCGTGCGCGCCGTCGCGGCGGAGGTGCCGCTCGAGCGCGTCTACCTCCACCTCCACGACACCTACGGCCGCGCGCTCGCGAACGTCGAGGCGGGCTACGAGGAGGGCGTGCGCGGCTTCGACGCCTCGCTCGGCGGCCTGGGCGGCTGCCCGTACGCGCCCGGCGCATCCGGCAACGTCGCCACCGAGGACGTGGTCGATCTGTTCGAGCGCTCGGGGGTCTCGACGGGCGTCTCCCTCGAGCGCCTAGTGGCCGTGACGGCCTGGATCGAGCGCGAGGTGCTGCGGCGCCCGCTGCCGGGCCGGGTCTACCGCGCCGTGCTGGGGGCCCAGTCCCGGGAGCCGTGAGAATCCAGGGGTCTATGGCCAGGGCCTGGATCGTCCGATACGCTGTTTGCCAGTTGACGTCAACTGGCACTCTGGTCATCAAGGATCTGGTCGACAGGGAATCGGGGGCCCCGTGAAGTCCCAGGCGTCGCTCGAGCTCTCGATCGCCGAGGTCTGCGGCGAGCTCGACCTCTCGCCGCGCACCGTGCGGTACTACGAGGAGCTCGGCCTCCTGCCGGGCGTCGGCGCCGGCGCTCGGGCGCGCCGGCGCGTCTACGGGGCCGACGAGCTCCAGCGCCTGCGCTTCATCACCCGCCTGAAGGCGCTCGGCCTCTCCCTCGCGGAGGTCGGCGAGCTCAACGCGGTGTACGCCATCGAGGGCGGTACGCACGCGATGCTGAGCCGCCTCGACGAGCTCCTGGCGCGCCGCCTCTGCGATCTCGACCAGCGCATCGCGGAGCTCACCGGCTGCGCGACGAGATCGAGAAGTATCGCGACCACGTCGCCGCGCGCGTCGCCGCGAGCACCGCTCGAGGAGCGCGAGGAGGGCGCATGAGCGCCGCCGCCGAAGTCAAAGCGCTCCATCGCGGAGCGCCAGCGCACGTCCGCGTGGTGACGGCCGCCTCGCTGTTCGACGGCCACGACGCCGCCATCAACATCATGCGGCGCCTGCTCCAGGCGCAGGGCGCCGAGGTGATCCACCTCGGCCACGACCGCTCGGTGGACGACATCGTCGAGGCCGCGCTCGCAGGAGGACGCCGACGCGGTCGCCGTCTCGAGCTACCAGGGCGGCCACGTCGAGTTCTTCAAGTACCTGGTGGACCGCCTGCGCGCGCGCGGCGCGCCACACATCCGGGTGTACGGCGGCGGCGGCGGCACGATCGTGCCCGAGGAGATCGCGGCGCTGCGAGGCCTACGGCGTGGCGCGCATCTTCAGCCCCGAGGACGGCCGCGCGCTCGGCCTCGAGGGCATGATCGCGGACCATCCTCGACGAGTGCCGCGCCACGCGCGCCGGTGCCGCGCTCGGCGACGCGCCGGAGCGGCCTCGCGCCGGGCGAGCCGCTGGCCGTCGCGCGCGCCATCAGCTGGTTCGAGGAGCACGCCGCCAGCGCGCCGAGCCGAGCGCCGAGCGCCTGCGCCGGCGCGCTCGTCGGCGCGGCGCCGCGGCGCGCCGGCGCCGGTCGTCGGCGTCACGGGTACGGGCGGCGCCGGCAAGTCGAGCGTCGTGGACGAGCTCGTGCGGCGCTTGCGGCTGGACCATCCCGAGCGCAGCGATCGGCCTCCTGCTCGTCGACCCGACGCGCCGGCGCTCGCGGCGGCGCGCTGCTCGGCGACCGCATCCGCATGAACGCCGATCCACGGCGAGGGCGCGTTCGTGCGCTCGCTCGCGACGCGCACCGGCCCACCTCGCGCTCTCGGCCAGCCGTGCGCGACGCGTGCGCGCGTGCTGCAGGCCGCCGGCTTCGACCTCGTGCTCGTCGAGACCGCGGGCATCGGCCAGAGCGACTCGCGAGATCGTCGACCTCGCCGACGTCGTCGCTCTACGTGATGACGCCCGAGTACGGCGCGCCGTCGCAGCTCGAGAAGATCGACATGCTCGAGCTCGCCGACCTCGTGGTGCTGAACAAGTCCGACCGGCGCGGGGCGGCCGACGCGCTGCGCGACGTGCGCAAGCAGTGGCGGCGCAACCACCCGGCGGGCGCGGGAGTGGCCGACGCCGCGCTGCCCGTGTTCGCCACGGTCGCGCGCGCAGTGGGACGACCCAGGCGTGGAGGCGCTCTTCCGCGCGCTGCGCACGAAAGTCGAGGCGTTGGGCGGCGCCTTCCCGGAGCGCGCGGCCAAGGGGCACGAGCCGATCGTCTCGCCGCCGCCGCTCCTGCCGGCGGGCCGCGAGCGCTACCTCGACGAGATCGCCGAGCGCGGTGCGCGCCTATCGCGCACAGACCGACGCGCTCGCGCGCGGGGCACGCACGCTGCAGACCCTGCGCGACGCCCAGGCCGAGCTCGCCGAGGAGCCGGCGGCGCGCGCTGCGCTCGCCGCGCGGGTGGCCGAGCGCGAGGCCGGGCTCGACCCGACGCTGCGCCGCGCCCTCGAGGCGTGGCCCGCGCTGCGCGCGCGCTACCGAGCGGAGCGCCAGAGCTACGCGGTGCGCGGGCAGTCGATCGAGGTCGAGAACACGGTCACCACGCTCTCCGGGACGAGGCTCCCGACGCGTGTCGGTCCCCGCGGACGAGGACTGGGGCTCGCTCACGCGCTTCCTGCGCCTCGAGAACCTGCCCGGCGAGCTTCCCCTTCACCGCCGGCGTGTTTCCGTTCAAGCGGCCCGAGGAGGAGCCCGCGCGCATGTTCGCGGGCGAGGGCGAGCCCGAGCGCACGAATCGCCGCTTCCACCTGGTCGCCGCCGGCCAGCCGGCCACGCGCCTCTCGACCGCCTTCGACAGCGTGACCCTGTACGGGCGCGATCCCGACGAGCGCCCGGACGTGTACGGGAAGGTCGGCACCTCGGGCGTCTCGGTCTGCACCGTCGACGACGCCAAGAAGCTCTACTCGGGCTTCGACCTGTGCGACCCGACCACCTCGGTCTCGATGACGATCAACGGCCCGGCGCCGACGGTGCTGGCATTCTTCCTGAACGCGGCCATCGACCAGCAGGTCGAGCGCCTGCTCCGCGAGCGCGGCGAGCTCGACGCGCTGCGCGCGCGCTTCGCGGCGCAGCGTCTGCCGACCTATCAGGGCGCGCGGCCTCCCGGCCACGACGGGCTCGGGCCTCTCGCTGCTCGGCATCCGCGGCGACGAGGCGGTGGACGCCGAGACCTACGCGCGCATCCGGGACGACGTGCTCGGGCGCGTGCGCGGCACCGTGCAGGCCGACATCCTGAAGGAGGACCAGGCCCAGAACACCTGCATCTTCTCGACGGACTTCTCGCTCAAGGTGATGGGCGACATCCAGGAGTACTTCGTCGCGAAGCGCGTGCGCAACTTCTACTCGGTCTCGATCTCCGGCTACCACATCGCCGAGGCCGGAGCGAACCCGATCACGCAGCTCGCCTTCACGCTCGCGAACGGCCTCACCTACGTGGAGGCCTATCGGGCGCGCGGCATGGCGGTGGACGAGTTCGCGCCCAACTTCTCGTTCTTCTTCAGCAACGGCCTCGACGCCGAGTACAACGTGATCGGCCGGGTGGCGCGCCGCATCTGGGCGATCGCGCTGCGCGACGTCTACGGCGCCTCGGAGCGCAGCCAGAAGCTCAAGTACCACATCCAGACCTCGGGCCGTTCGCTGCACGCCCAGGAGATGGCCTTCAACGACATCCGCACCACGCTGCAGGCGCTGACCGCCATCCAGGACCACTGCAACTCGCTCCACACCAACGCCTACGACGAGGCGGTCACCACGCCCTCCGAGGAATCGGTGCGGCGGGCCCTCGCCATCCAGCTGATCATCAACCGCGAGCTCGGCATTGCGCGCAGCGAGAACGCGCTGCAGGGCTCCTACGCGATCGAATGGCTCACCGACGCCGTCGAGGAGGCGGTGCTCCAGGAGTTCGAGCGGCTCGCCCAGCGCGGCGGCGTGCTCGGCGCCATGGAGACCCACTACCAGCGCGGCAAGATCCAGGACGAGAGCCTGCTCTACGAGGCGAAGAAGCACAGCGGCGAGCTGCCCGTGATCGGCGTCAACACCTTCGAGAACCCGAGCCCGCAACGCGCCCAGCGCCCGCTCTCGCTGCAGCGCGCGAGCGAGGACGAGAAGCAGCGCCAGATCGCGGGGCTGCGCGCCTTCCACGCCCGCCACGCCGAGCGCGCGCCGCGCGCGCTGGCCCGGCTGCGCGAGGTGGCGCGGCGCGGCGAGAACGTGTTCGCGGAGCTGATGGAGACCGTGAAGGTCGCGAGCCTCGGGCAGATTACCCACGCGCTCTTCGACGTGGGCGGGTCCTACCGGCGCTCGATGTGAGCGAGAGGGGCGCGCTGCGCCCGGAGGCCACAATGGCGGATCTCGAGCGATGGCGGACGCTGGCGGCCAAGGAGCTGCGCGGGGCGCAGCCCGACACGCTCACGCGCAAGACGCCCGACGGCCTGCCCGTGAAGGCGCTCTACACGGCGGCGGATCTGGAGAAGCTGGCCAACGTCGACACGCTGCCGGGCCTGTTCCCGTTCCTGCGCGGCCCGCGCGCCACCATGTACGCGAACCGGCCCTGGACGATCCGCCAGTACGCGGGCTTCTCGACCGCCGAGGAGTCCAACGCCTTCTACAAGGCGAACCTGGCGGGCGGCCAGCAGGGCCTCTCGGTGGCCTTCGACCTCGCCACGCACCGCGGCTACGACTCGGACCACCCGCGCGTCTCGGGCGACGTGGGCAAGGCCGGCGTGGCCATCGACTCCGTCGAGGACATGAAGATCCTGTTCGACGGCATCCCGCTCGAGCGCGTGAGCGTCTCGATGACGATGAACGGCGCGGTGCTGCCCGTGCTCGCCTGCTTCGTGGTGGCGGGCGAGGAGCAGGGCGTTCGCCCGGATCAGCTCGCCGGGACCATCCAGAACGACATCTTGAAAGAGTTCATGGTCCGCAACACCTACATCTATCCGCCCGAGCCGAGCATGCGCATCGTGGCGGACATCATCGCGTACACCGCGCGCCAGATGCCCAAGTTCAACTCGATCTCGATCTCCGGCTACCACATGCAGGAGGCGGGTGCGACCACGGTCCAGGAGCTCGCCTTCACCATCGCCGACGGCCTCGAGTACGTGCGCGCGGCGCTCTCCCGCGGGCTGGACGTGGACGACTTCGCCGGGCGGCTCTCGTTCTTCTGGTGCATCGGCATGAACTTCTATCTCGAGGTCGCGAAGATGCGCGCGGCGCGCCGCATCTGGGCCGAGCGCATGCAGCGCGAGTTCGCCCCCAAGAAGCCCGACTCGCTGGTCCTGCGCACGCACTGCCAGACCTCGGGCGCGAGCCTGACCGAGCAGGATCCGATGAACAACATCGTGCGCACGACGATCGAGGCGATGGCCGCGGTCTTCGGCGGCACGCAGTCGCTCCACACCAACGGCTTCGACGAGGCGGTGAGCCTGCCCACCGACACCGCGGCGCGCGTGGCGCGCAACACGCAGCTCATCCTCCAGGAGGAGAGCGGCATCTCCGAGGTGATCGATCCCTGGGGCGGCTCCTACTTCATGGAGTCGCTCACCGAGAGCGTCTACCAGGCCGCCAACGCGCTGATCGACGAGGTCGAGGAGATGGGGGGCATGACCCGCGCGATCGTCGCCGGCGTGCCGAAGCTTCGCATCGAGGAGGCGGCCACGCGCCGCCAAGCGCGCGTGGACAGCGGCGCCGACGTGATCGTGGGCGTCAACAAGTACCGCCTCGCCCAGGAGACGCCGATCGAGGTGCGCGACATCGACAACAGCGCCGTGCGCGAGTCGCAAATCCGGCGCCTCGGGCGCGTGCGCGCGGGCCGGGACGCGGCGCGCGTCGAGGCGGCGCTCGCGCAGCTGCGCGAGCTCGCGAAGAGCGGGCAGGGCAACCTGCTCGCGGTGGCCATCGAGGCGGCGCGCGCGCGCGCGACGGTGGGCGAGATCTCGCTCGCCCTCGAGCAGGTGTACGGCCGCCACCGCGCCGAGATCCGCTCGGTCTCGGGCGTCTACGCCGGCATGTACCGCGGCGACGACGAATTCGAGTCCGCGCGCCGCGAGGTCGAGGATTTCGCGAAGCAGGAGGGCCGCCGGCCGCGCATGCTGGTCGTGAAGCTCGGCCAGGACGGCCACGACCGCGGCATCAAGGTGATCGCGACGGCGTTCGCCGACCTGGGCTTCGACGTGGACGTGGGCCCGCTCTTCCAGACCCCCGACGAGGCCGCCCAGCAGGCCCTCGACGCGGACGTTCACGCGGTAGGCGTGTCGTCCCAGGCCGGCGGCCACAAGACGCTCGTGCCGGAGCTGGTGCGCGCCCTCGGCCAGAAGGGCGCCAACGACGTCGCGGTGGTGGTGGGCGGCATCATCCCGCCCCAGGACTACGAGTATCTGCGCCAGCGCGGCGCGGCCGCGATCTTCGGCCCCGGGACGGCGGTGCCGCGAGCGGCGCGCGAGGTGTTGCGCGCGATCCGCGCCCGGCGCGCCGCGTGAGCGAGCGCGAGGCGCCGACGCGCCTCGAGAGCGCGCCCGACTACGCCGCTGCGATCCGCGCCGGAGATCGGCGCGCGATCGCGCGCGCGATCACGCTGATCGAGAGCACGCGCCCGGATCATCAGGCCATCGGCCAGGCGGTGCTCGACGCGCTCGTCGGCCACGCGGGCGGCGCGATCCGCGTGGGCGTCACGGGGCCGCCGGGCGTCGGCAAGAGCACTTTCATCGAGGCGCTCGGCCTGCATCTCGTGGACAAAGGGCTCCGCATCGCCGTGCTCGCCGTCGATCCGTCGAGCCCGGTGACGGGCGGCAGCATCCTCGGCGACAAGACGCGCATGGAGCGGCTCGCGCAGTCGGAGCTCGCCTTCATCCGGCCCTCGCCTTCGGGCGGAGCGCTCGGCGGCGTCGCCCAGCGCACGCGCGAGGTGATGCTCTTCTGCGAGGCCGCGGGCTTCGACGTGGTGCTGATCGAGACGGTCGGGATCGGGCAATCCGAGGTCGCGGTGCGCTCGATGGTCGACTTCTTTCTCGTGCTCCTGCAGCCCGGCGCGGGCGACGAGCTCCAGGGGCTGAAGCGCGGCGTCCTCGAGCTGGCCGACGCGCTGGTGGTGAACAAGGCGGACGGCGAGCTCAAGGCGGCGGCGCTGCGCGCGCAGGGCGAGCATGCGCTCGCGCTCTCGCTCTTTCGCCCGATGCCCGGCGCCTGGAAGCCCGTCGCGCTCGCCGTGAGCGCCCTCTCGGGCGAGGGGGTGCCGGAGGTCTGGGGAGCCGTCCTGGCCCACCGCCAGGCCCTCGACCGCGAGCGGGGAGCTCGAGCGCCGACGCCGCCACCAGGCCCTGGAGTGGATGTGGAGCCTGGTCCAGGATGGCCTCCAGCAGGCCCTACGGGCCCATCCCCGGGTGGCCGAGCAGCTTCCCCGGCTCGAGGCCGAGGTCGAGGCCCAGCGCCAGACCCCGGCCGCCGCCGCCCGGGCCCTGCTCCGCGCCTTCCTGGGCCCGGGGCCCGGCGGAAGCCGCTAAACGCGGCGGGCCCGCCTGCCGAAGAGCCCTGTGCTCCCAGGCACACGCGGGGTCGGTCCGGATGGTCCAGATCAACATGGCAGGGCGGGAGATCGTCCTGAAGTTCGTCTACTACGGGCCCGCGCTCTCGGGCAAGACGACGAACCTGCAGAAGCTCCACGAGCTCCTGGACCCGAAGGCTCGCGGCAAGATGGTCACCCTCGATACCGCCGAGGACCGCACGCTCTACTTCGACTTCCTGCCGGTCCAGTTCGGCACCTCGAATGGCTTCGCGGTGAAGCTGAAGCTCTTCACGGTGCCCGGGCAGGTGATGCACAAGAGCACGCGCAAGGTCGTGCTGGCGGGCGCCGACGGTGTCGTCTTCGTCGCCGACTCCCAGCGCACCTCCGCCGGTGCGAACGCCTACTCGTTTCGCGACATGGAAGCGAATCTGAAATCGAACGGAATCGACTTCCCGTCGTTCCCGAAGGTCGTGCAGTTCAACAAGCGCGATCTCGCCGACGTGAAGCCCCTCGACGAGATCAAGGCCGCCTGGGGCGACATCCCGACCTTCCCCGCCGTGGCGATGCGCGGGGAGGGCGTGCTCGAGACGTTCCGCGAGCTCTTGCGCCTCACCTACCGCGCCCTCGACCAAAAGCACCAGTTTCAAGAGAAGTTCGGCGTCTCCGAGACGGATTTCCTCAAGGGCGTGCTCAAGAACTTCGGGGCCTAGCGGCCCTTTTCCGCGGCGTCCCCGCCGGGCACGCACGTTGCGGATTTCGCGCTTCTGAACGAACGTCGGGTCTTGAGCGACGCCTTGCAGAAGCCCCCTGCGCTGAGCCCGCCGACCCCCCTCCCGGTTGACGGCCGCGACGTCGTGGTCTCGATCGACGCGGCCCTGGAGGAGATCCGCGCGGGCCGCATGGTGATCCTGGTCGACGACGAAGACCGGGAGAACGAGGGCGACCTCTGCATGGCGGCCGAGGCGGCCACGCCCGAGGCCATCAACTTCATGGCCAGGTTCGGCCGGGGCCTGATCTGCCTGCCCCTGAACGAGTCCCAGCTCGACCGCCTGCGGCTCGGCATGATGGTGCCCGACGCCGAGAACTCCTCCGGCTTCGGCACGGCCTTCACCGTCTCGATCGAGGCGCGGGAGGGGGTGTCGACCGGAATCTCGGCCGCACGACCGCGCCCACACCATCCAGACCGCGATCCGCGACGACGCCCGCCCCCAGGACATCGTGCGGCCCGGGCACGTGTTTCCGCTGCGCGCCCGGGCGGGAGGCGTGCTGCGGCGCGCCGGCCAGACCGAGGGGGCCGTCGACCTCGCGCGCCTCGCGGGCCTGAAGCCCGCCGGCGTGATCTGCGAGATCATGAACGACGACGGGACGATGGCGCGCATGCCCGATCTCGTGCGCTTCGCGCGCCGGCACGAGCTCAAGATCGTCACGATCGCCGACCTGATCGAGTATCGACTGCGCAACGAGAAGCTCGTGCGCGTCGCGGGCGAGTCCAGTTTGCCGACGCGCCACGGCGGAGAGTTCCGCGCGATCGTGTACGACAACGACATCGACCACATCGACCACGTGGCGCTGGTGAAGGGCGAGATCTCGACCGACGACGAGGTGCTCGTGCGCGTGCACAGCGAGTGCCTCACCGGCGACGCCTTCGGCTCGCTGCGCTGCGACTGCGGCGAGCAGCTCGAGGCCGCCATGAAGCTGATCGAGTCCGAGGGCAAGGGCGTGATCCTCTACATGCGCCAAGAGGGCCGCGGGATCGGTCTCAAGAACAAGATCCGCGCCTACGGCCTCCAGGATCGCGAGGGCCTCGACACCGTGCAGGCCAACGAGCGGCTCGGCTTCGCGGCCGACCTGCGCGACTACGGCGTGGGCGCGCAGATCCTGCACGATCTCGGGGTGCGGAAGATGCGCATCATCACCAACAACCCGGGCAAGCGCGCCGGGATCGAGGGCTACGGGCTCACGATCGTCGAGCGGGTGCCGCTCGAGATCACCCCCAACGAGAAGAACCTCCAGTATCTCCGCACCAAGAAGGAGAAGCTGGGTCACGTTCTTCACCTGATGAGCTAGGAGCGAAGAGGCGATGTTCGGTTCCGTCGACGACGTGATCTCCAAGCTGAATGGCGAGGACTACATCTGCGGCAAGAACGTGGCGACGGTCGTCTACCTCGCGACGAAGCTCAAGAAGCCGGTGCTGGTCGAGGGGCCGGCGGGCGTCGGCAAGACCGAGCTCGCCAAGGTCGTGGCGCGCGCCACCGGGCGGCCGCTGATCCGCCTGCAGTGCTACGAGGGGCTCGACGAGGCCAAGGCGCTCTACGAGTGGGAGTACTCGAAGCAGCTCCTCTACACCCAGATCCTCAAGGAGAAGTTCGCCGAGGCCATGGCCGGGGCGACCACCCTGAAGGAGGCGGCGGAGCGCGTCGGCAAGCAGGACAACGTGTTCTTCTCCGAGCGCTTCATCGTGCAGCGCCCGCTGCTGCGCGCGATCCAGGCCGAGACGCCGTGCCTGCTCCTGATCGACGAGGTCGACAAGTCGGACCCGGAGTTCGAGGCCTTCCTGCTCGAGGTGCTCTCGGACTTCCAGGTGACCGTGCCCGAGGTGGGGACGCTCGAGGCGCGCCACATCCCGCTCGTCTTCCTCACCTCGAACGACGCGCGCGAGATGAGCGACGCGTTGAAGCGGCGCTGCCTGCACCTCTACATCGACTTCCCCGACGAGGCGCTCGAGTGCCGCATCCTGGAGAAGAAGGTGCCCGGCATCGAGCTGCGGCTGGCGGAGGAGCTGGTCGGCGTGATGCACCGCCTGCGCAAGCTCGACCTGAAGAAGGCGCCCTCGATCTCCGAGACCCTCGACTGGGCGCGGGCGCTGCTCGCGCTGAATGCCGGGCAGCTCGACGAGGGCCTCGTGCGCGACACGCTGAACGTGATCCTCAAGTACGAGGCGGACATCAAGAAGGCCCAGAGCGAGCTCGGGCGGCTGATCACGCGCAAGGCCGACCCGGCGCCGGGGGCAGCCCCGGGCGCCGCCCCGCCAGCGGCCCCCGCCGCCCAGCCCCAGGCCGCGACGGCGAAGAAGGGCGTTTTGCACTGAGCTGACCGCGGAGGAGAGGCTCGGAAGGTCGTC
Organism: uncultured delta proteobacterium; assembly: GCA_963716275.1. GTDB lineage: Bacteria > Myxococcota_A > UBA9160 > UBA9160 > UBA6930 > VGRF01. The sequence continues at coordinate 225,665 of CAVQTC010000015.1, forward strand.
GCTCCAGCAAGCGGGCCAAGGTCGGCGAAGCCGACCCAGCCCGCGCGCAGCGAGGCGAAGCCGAGCGGAGATCGGAAGAGATGGAAAAGAAGATCATCGAGTTCGCGAACCTGCTCCGGAAGAGCGGCATTCGCGTCTCGGTCGCCGAGTCGATCGACTCCTTCCAGTCGATCGACGAGCTCTCCTTCGACGACCGCGAGGTCTTCCGCGACGCGCTGCGCTGCACGATGGTGAAGCGCAGCGAGGACCTGCCCACCTTCGACCAGCTCTTCGACCTCTACTGGTCCTCGTTCTACGACGGCCTGCGCAACGCCTTCGACCAGGCCGCCGGCCAGATGGGCGGCGAGTTCGACCTCGAGAAGCTGATGGAAGCCCTGAAGCAGGGCATGCAGAACATGTCCGGCCAGATGGACCTCTCCGAGCTGGCCAAGGCCCTGCTCACCCAGGACCTCTCCCAGCTCGAGCAGCTGATCCGCGAGGCCGCCCAGGCCGCCGGCACCGAGCGCATCGAGAACATGCTGCAGCTCGGCTTCTTCACGCGCCGCACCATGGAGCAGCTCGACGCCGAGGGCGCCGGCAAGCAGCTCCGCGACCTCGCCCAGCAGCTGCGCGACGGGGGAATGTCCGACGCCCAGGTGGACGCGCTGCTCGAGCTGATCGACAAGTTCCTGGAGGCGCTGCGCCAGTCGGTCCGCAATTTCACGGAGCGCGAGCTCCAGCAGCGGAACTTCGACTACATGGAGAAGTTCCGGCGCGAGAGCCTGCTCGAGAAGAGCTTCTACAACCTGACCGAGGACGAGATCAAGCGCATGCGCGAGGTGGTGGCGCGCCTCGCCCAGCGCATCAAGAACGTGCTCTCGATCCGCAAGCGGCGCCTGAAGCGCGGCAAGCTCGACCTCCACACCATGCTGCGCCGCAACGCGGGCCACGGCGGCGTGCCCTTCGAGCTGATCTTCAAGCAACGCCGCAAGGATCGCCCGAAGCTCGTGATCCTGTGTGACGTTTCCAGCTCGGTCGCCAACGTCTCCCGCTTCATGCTGCAGTTCATGTACAGCCTGCAGGAGTGCTTCACGAAGATCCGCTGCTTCGTGTTCGTGTCCGAGCTCGGCGAGGTGACTAGCGTCTTCAAGGAGAAGGACATCAACGCCTCGATCGAGAAGGCGCTGGACGGCGGCGACGTGATCAACGTCTATACGCGCTCGAACTTCGGCCACGCCTTCCACTATTTCTGGCAGAACTTCCTATCGGCCGTGGACCAGAAGACGACCGTGCTGATCCTGGGCGACGCCCGCAACAACTACAACGACCCGCGCTCCTGGTGCCTGCGCGACATCTACAACAAGGCCAAGGACGTGGTGTGGCTGAATCCGGAGAGCCCCTCGGCCTGGGGCTTCGGCGACAGCGTGATGGACAAGTACCTGCCGTACGTCGATCTGGCGGAGGAGTGCAGGAACTTGAAGCAGCTGTCGAAGGTTGTGGATCGACTCGTGTTGTAGGTCTTTCGCGGGTCGAGCCCGGTCGTCGCGCGCGGCGGAGGAGAGCGGATGCAGCGGACGGGCTTCGCCCGCCGCTGATCCGCCTCGACTGACTCTTCGTCGCGGCGTGAAGAGAGCCCCAAAGCGCGAAGCCCCGCTCGGTCAGTCGCGACTCGGGCGGGGCTTCGTTCAGGGCGGAGGGCGGCGGATAGATGATGGGGGGTGAGAGGTTGGACATTTCGGTTAGAAATGCCTTATCCGCCGCCGCTCCAAAAAGTGTGAGCGGAGTATGGGCCGGCCGGAAAGTGGTTGTCAAACGTCTTTTTGGGATTCTCAGGGACCGCACGAGCTGGACGGACCTATCGGCCTTCCCGCGTTCGCGAACTCGCTGCATCCCGAGCCCGCGCGCGTCGCGCCCTGAGCGCGGCCGGCGAGCCCCCCGCCGCCGGTGACTCCAACCGACCGGAAAGCCTCGCTGAATCGCTGGTTTCGCCCCAGCGGTGCAGGTAAGGTCCGCCGCCATGGCACGCCGCTACCACATCCGGACCTACGGCTGCCAGATGAACGCGCACGACTCCGAGAAGGTGGCGAACCTGCTTCACCACGCGGGCTTCGAGCCGGCAGCCGACCCCGAGGCCGCCGACGTCCTCGTGATCAACACCTGCTCGATCCGCGAGAAGGCCGAGCACCGCCTCTACAGCGACCTCGGCGTCCTGCGGAGCTGGAAGGCGCTGCGCCCGGGCCGCCTGCTCGGAGTCGGAGGCTGCGTGGCCCAGCAGGAGGGCGACCGCCTCCTGCGCCGCTTCGGCCACGTGGACTTCGCCTTCGGCCCCCACAACCTGCGCTTCGTGCCCGACCTGGTGCGCGCCGCCGAGGCGGGCCAGCGCGAAGGGCGCTTCGGCGAGGACCGCACGCCGGCGCGCTTCGAGCTCCCCGAGCGCCATCCGGACTACGGCGGCGAGACGCCGGGCCGCGCCTACCTGACCGTGATGGAGGGCTGCGACCTGTTCTGTTCGTTCTGCATCGTGCCCACCACCCGCGGCCGCGAGGTCTCGCGTCCCGCGGCCTCGATCCTCGCGGAGGCTCGCTCGCTCGCCGGGAGGGGGGTCCGCGAGCTCACGCTGCTGGGCCAGACCGTGAACGCCTACGGCCGCCACGCCCAGCGGCGCGGCGCGAGCCCGGCGCTGGGCGCGCGCTCCTTCGCGGAGCTGCTGGAGGAGCTGGCCGAGATCCCGGGCATCGAGCGGCTCCGCTACACGAGCCCGCATCCGATGTTCTTCGACGCCGACCTCGTGCGCGCACACGGCGCGCTCGGCGCCCTCTGCCCGCACGTCCACCTGCCCGTGCAGAGCGGGTCCGACGCCCTGCTCACCCGCATGCGGCGCCGCTACACGGCGGCCGAGTACCTGGCGATCGTGGCCGCCCTGCGCGAGGCGCGGCCGGATCTGGCGCTCACCACCGACGTGATCGTCGGCCACCCCGGCGAGACGCGCGCGGACTTCGCGGCCACGCTCGCGCTGATGCGCGAGGTGGGCTTCACGGACAGCTTCTCCTTCAAGTACTCGCCCCGGCCCGGCACCCCCTCGGCCGAGGCGGCCGACCCGGTGGACCCCGCGGAGGCGCAGGAGCGCCTCGCCGAGCTCCAGGAGCTCCAGCGCGGCCTCACCCTGGCGGCCCACCGGGCGCGCGTGGGCGAGCACACCCAGGTGCTGGTGGAGGGGGGCAGCCGCCGCTCCGAGCAGGCAGGCGGCTTGGCGCAGCTCCAGGGGCGCGATCCCTACCACCGCGTGGTGAACTTCTCCGTCGCGGACGCGGCGGCCCCGCGCCCAGGCGATATCGTGTCCGTCGCGATCGTCGAGGCCACACCCCACTCGTTGATCGGCGTGCTGCAAGCACAGAGTCTGCTGGTGAAGGCCCCGCTTCGACTGGCCGATGAGTCGCATCAGCCGGTCGCCTGAGCGGGCGCCGAGGCGAGCCGTTCTTTGGGCGGAGGGAGGCCCGTGAGTCAGGCGCGGATCCTGGCGGTCGACGACCAGCTCTACTTCCGGGTCTACCTGGAAGACCTGCTGCGCGAGCTGGGCTACGCCGTCGCTACCGCCTCGAACGGCGCGGAGGCGCTCGCCCAGCTCGAGGGCGGGCGCTTCGACCTCGTGCTCACCGATCTCGTGATGCCCGGCATGGACGGCAGCGAGCTCGTGCAGCGCGTGAAGGAGCGCTTCCCGAGCCAGGAGATCGTCGTCATCACGAGCGTGGGCGACGTGAAGACTGCGGTGGACGCCATGAAGCTCGGCGCCACCGACTACCTGCTGAAGCCCCTCGACCGCGCGGCGCTCACGCGCTCGCTCGACGCGATCTTCGAGCGGCGCAAGCTCCGCGCCGAGCACGGCCAGCTCGTCGCCGAGAACATCGAGTTCATGGGCGTGTTCACGCAGTACGAGCGGCTGCTGGCGCTGTTCGCGACGCTCGAGGTCGAGCCGCTCGTGGACCGCATCGTGGACCTGCTGTGTCTCGAGACGCACGCGCACGGCGGCATCGCTTGGATCGCGCGCGCCGACGCGCCCGAGCGCCTGCGGCTCTCCGGCGTGAGCGGCCTCGTGCGCGTGCAGGCCGAGCGCAACGAGCTCGCCGTCGGCGAGCTGCCGCGCGAGCTCGCGCCGCTCGCGCAGCCGGGCGCAGGCCCGCTGCTGACCGCGCTCGAGGCGGGCCAGCGCCCGTGCCTGGTCGTGCCGCTCGCGAGCGGCGGCCGGCTGCTCGGCCTGGTGCGCCTCTCCGACAAGCTCGATGGCAGCGAGTTCGGCTCCGCCGACATCGCCGCCGCCGAGCGCCTGGGCTCCTGCGCCGCGCAGGCCCTCGGCGAACGCGATGGCGTTCCGCTCGCTCGAGCGCCGCTCGCTGCGCGACCCCGTGACGCAGACCTACACGCGCGCCTATCTCGACGACGTGGTGCTGAACGAGATCCAGAAGGCGCGCCGCTTCTCGCGCAGCTTCTCGCTCGTGCGCCTCGAGCTCGACGGGCTCGAGGCGACTGCGCGACACGCTGCCGCCCGCCGAGCTCGCGCGCTTCCTGCAAGGCGCTGCGGGCACGCTCGTGCGCGCGCTGCGCTCCTCGGATCTGCTCGCCGCGGAGGGGGAGGGCGTCTACTTCGCGCTGCTCCCGGAGACCGACGGGCTCGGCTCGACCGTCAGCAAGCGGCGGCTGCGCGCCGCCCTCGACCACAGCGCGCTGCTCCGCGAGCTCCCCGAGCCGCCCCACCGTGCTCGCCGCCACCGCCACGTTCCCGACCGACGGCGCCACTGCCGACGCGCTCTGGGAGACGCTGTCGCGCCGCTCGGGCGAGGACCGCGGCAGCTTCGTGCGCGCGCGCTCGCTCGAGCAGGCGCCCTTCCGCGGGCTGGTGGACGCGCTGCTGGCGGAGGCGCCGCTCGCGCCCAGCCACACCGCCGACCAGGCGATGGATCTGCTGCTGGGCGAGGTGGCGCGGCGCCCGCACGAGCGCGGGCTCCTCTTCCTCGGGGCCGGGGGCGAGCTTCCCGATCCGGTCCGCAAGGGCCTCGAGCGCCTGCGCAACCTCTCGCTCCAGACCGACGTCGTGGTCGTGGCGGAGCAGGTCCCGGAGTCCTCGGCGGGCCTCGCGGTGACGTGGGTCTCGCCGCAGCGCGCCGGGACCGAGGCGCCCTTCGTGGTCTACTTCGGCGACGGTCCGCCCTACGCGCTGGTGCGCGAGCCCGGCGACGAGAGCGGCGACGTCGCGCTCTATCACACGGCCGATCCGGTGCTGGTCGAGCACCTCGCTTTCCAGCTGGGCCGCGACCTGGGGATCCCGATCGGTGGATGACGCCGTCCTCATCGCGGATGGAGATCGCGACCGCGCGCGCGCGCTGGCGGCGGCCCTCGCCGAGAGCGGCTTCCGCACGGCCGTGGCCGAGCACGGCGCCGCGGGGCTCGAGGCGGCGCTCACCCACCCGCCCGACGTGCTCCTCGCCACCGACCGCCTGCCGCTGATCGACGCCGGGCGGCTCGCCGAGATCCTGCGCGCGAATCCGCGCACGCGCGAGATGCGGCTCGTCTACCTCGGCAGCGACACCGGCGCGATGCGCGCGAAGGGCTCCTTCGACGAGGTGATGCCCGAGGCCACCTCTCCGGAGCACGCCGCCCAGCGCGTGCGCACGCTGCTCGGCATCCGCGAGCGCGCTGGACGCCGCGCTGCGCGCGAGCGCGGAGGCGAGCGAGCTCACCGGGCAGCTCGCGCAGATTCCGCTCACCGATCTGCTCCAGCTCTTCCACCAGAACCGGCGCACGGGCCGCATCCGGCTGCGGCGCCGCGACGCCGTGGTCGCGGGCGACCAGGGCGACATCTGGCTGCGCGACGGCAACGTCGTGCACGCCTCGGTGGGGCCACGCGTCGAGGGCGAGAAGGCCGTCTACCGGCTGCTCGCCTGGCGGGAGGGCGACGTTCTCCTTCGCGCCGGTCGCCTGGGAGGGCGGCGCGAAGCTCCAGACGCCGACGCGCGCGCTGCTGCTCGAGGGCATGCGCCAGCTCGACGAGTGGGACCGCCTGCGCAGCGGTCTTCCGAGCGAGAGCACCCACGTGGCCCTCGCGGTGCCGCGCACGGATCTCCCCAACGTCGTCCATCCGGTGGCGCCCGAGGTGCTGGAGCTCGTCCAGCGCTGCGACGACGTCCAGTCGATCATCGACCAGTCGACGCACTCCGACTACCAGGTGCTGCGCACGCTCCAGACGCTCGTCGGAGCGCGGCATCGTGCGGCTGCGGCGCGAGCGCGAGAGGCGCCTGGCCAGCCCGAGCGGCGCGCTCTTCGACGCCGGCCAGGCGAAGCGCTTCCGCGATTGGCTCGAGGCGGGGCGCCCGCGCGGGAGCGCCCTGCCGCGCGCGAAGCTCCTGATCACCTCCTCGGAGCACGAGGCCGTCCACGAGCTCCTGCACGCGCTCACCGCGCTGCCCGGCGTCACCCTCTCGCGCGAGGCCGAGCGCGAGACCTTCCGGGCGAGCGACCTCGTGAGCGTGGGCGAGATCAGCGTCGGCGAGGGCCTCGCGATCGAGCTCCTCCACGTGCCGGCGGGGCTCGTCTACGCACCCCTCTGGCCGATCGCGGCCCACGGCGCGCTCGGCCTCTTGTGCGTGCTCACCCTGCCGGTCGCGGCCGCCGAGGAGCGCCTGGCTCCCATCAGCGCCGCGGTGCAGCGCCTCCCCGCGGCGCGCACCTTCCACCTGGTCGCTCCTGCGCAAGGGCGAGAAGGTGGCGCCCGAGGAGGTCCACGCGAAGCTCGCCGCGCTCGACCGCTCCTCGCTCTTCCTCCTCCCGCTCGAGGGCGAGCGCGAGCCGGGCTCGCTGCTCCGCACCATTCTCGCCCGGGTGATGCCGTGAGCGCGCCGGAGTGGAAGCGCTTCCCGCTCTTCTCGGAGCTGGGCGAGGGGGATCTCGAGCTGCTCGAGGAGCTCATGGAGCCCCAGTCCCTGCGCGCCGGCGAGATACTCTGCCTCGAGGGCAGCGAGGCCGAGGGCGCGATCCTGCTCGGGCGAGGCTCGCTCCTCTGCAAGAGCGACAAGGAAGGGGACCTGGGCCGCCTGGAGGCTCCGGTCCTGCTCGGCGGGGCCGCGCTCGTGATGCTCGGGAACCGGCTGGTCTCGCTCACTGCCGCGGAGCCGAGCCACGTCCACGTCCTTTCACGAACTGCGTTTCATCGCTTCCAGCAGGACGCGCCGGCCGCGGCCGCGAGGCTCCTCGAGGGTCTCGCGCGCGAGCTCGGCGGCTCGCTGCGCAGCGCAGTCGAGGCTATCGCCCCTCCCCGAGATTGACCCTCGCCGCGCGCACTCGCCTCGCTGCGCAGCGCGGTCGAGGCTATCGCCCCTCCCCGAGGCTGACCGTCGCCGCGCGCACTCGCCTCGTTGCGCAGCGCGGTCGAGGCTATCGCCCCTCCCCGAGGTTGACCGTCGCCGCGCGCACTCGCCTCGTTGCGCAGACGCGGTCGATGCGATCGCCGCCCCGCAAGGTTGACCCTCGCCGCGCGCCCTCGTAGACTCGCGCGCGAGCTCCGGGGCGCGTGAGAGCCGGCGGTCATCTCGGTAGAGGTCTATCTCGGCGCCGATGGAGACGGCGGAGGCGCGAGATGGACGAGACTCGGATTCGAGAGGGCCTGACGTTCGACGACGTGCTGCTGGTCCCCGGCGCGTCGGAAGTCTTGCCGCGCGACGTCGAGCTCTCGACGCAGCTGACGCGCGAGATCGAGCTGCACGTGCCGATCGTCTCGGCGGCGATGGACACCGTCACCGAGCACGCCACGGCCATCAGCCTCGCCCAGCACGGCGGCATCGGGATCATCCACCGCAATCTCTCGATCGAGGAGCAGGCGGCCGAGGTCGACAAGGTGAAGCGCTCGGAGTCGGGCATGATCGTCGACCCGATCACGCTTCCGCCCGAGCGCAGCATCCGCGAGGCCCTCGACGTGATGGCGCGCTACCGCATCTCGGGCGTGCCGATCACCCAGGGCGGGCGCGCGGTGGGCATCCTCACCAACCGCGACCTGCGCTTCGTGAAGGACGCGAGCCAGCCCATCTCGCTCGGTGATGACGCGCGAGGACGAGCTGATCACGGTGCCGCCGGGCACCACGCGCGAGCGCGCGAAGGAGCTCCTGCACGCGCACCGCATCGAGAAGCTCCTGGTGGTGGACGGCGACCGCCGGCTGCGCGGCCTGATCACCATCAAGGACATCGAGAAGAGCGAGCGCTTCCCGAACGCCTCGAAGGACGCGCTCGGCCGGCTGCGCTGCGGAGCCGCGGTCGGGACCGGCCCCGACGGCCTCTCGCGCGCCCAGGCGCTGGTCTCCGCCGGCGTGGACGTGATCGTGGTGGACACCGCCCACGGCCACTCGCGCGGCGTCCTCGACATGGTGACGGCGCTGCGGCGCGCCTTCGCCGAGCTTCCGCTCATCGGCGGCAACGTCGCCACGGCGGAGGGCGCCGAAGCGCTCATCAAGGCCGGCGTCTCCGGCGTGAAGGTGGGCGTCGGGCCCGGCTCGATCTGCACGACGCGCGTCGTCTCGGGCGTGGGCGTCCCGCAGCTCACCGCCGTGATGGACGCCGCGTCGTTCGCCGCGCGCTCGGGCGTGCCGGTGATCGCCGACGGCGGCATCAAGTTCTCGGGCGACGTGGTGAAGGCGCTCGCCGCCGGCGCGCGCACGGTGATGGTCGGCTCGCTCTTCGCGGGGACCGACGAGTCGCCCGGCGAGGTCGTCCTCTACCAGGGCCGCTCCTACAAGGTCTACCGCGGCATGGGCTCGCTCGGCGCGATGTCCGACGGCAGCAAGGACCGCTACTTCCAGGACGACGTCGAGGAGACGAACAAGCTCGTGCCCGAGGGCATCGAGGGGCGCGTGCCGTATCGCGGCAGCCTCTCGAGCAGCATCCACCAGCTCCTGGGCGGCCTGCGCTCCGGCATGGGCTACTGCGGCGCGGCCACGCTCGCCGACCTGCGCAGCAAGGCGCGCTTCGTGCGCATCTCCCCGGCCGGTCTCGTCGAGAGCCACGTGCACGACGTGATCATCACCAAGGAGGCCCCGAACTATCGTGCGGAGTGAGCGATGAGCGCAGCGAGCCTGGATGCTCACTCCGACCGGATCCTGATCCTCGACTTCGGCGCGCAGTACACGCCAGCTGATCGCGCGGCGCATCCGCGAGCAGGGCGTCTACTGCGAGATCCACCCGCCGCACGCTCTCGCTGGAGCGCATCCGCGCCTGGCGCCCGAAGGGCATCGTCCTCTCGGGCGGGCCCTCGAGCGTGTACGCGGCCGGTGCGCCGAGCGTGGACCAGGGCATCTACGAGCTCGGCGTGCCGGTGCTCGGCATCTGCTACGGCCAGCAGCTGATGGCCCACCAGCTCGGCGGGCTGGTCGAGAAGGCGGACGAGCGCGAGTACGGGCGCGCGCTCCTGCACGTCGAGCAGGAGCACCCGCTCCTCGCCGGCTGGGGCAGCGAGCGCCAGGTCTGGATGAGCCACGGCGACCGCGTGCTGCGGCTGCCCCCGGGCTTCGAGGTGATCGCGACCTCCGCCAACTCGCCCTTCGCCGCGGTGGCCCACCGCACGCGGCCGCTGGTCGGGGTCCAGTTCCACCCCGAGGTCGTCCACACCGAGGGCGGCGACCAGCTGCTGCGCAACTTCGCGCTCGGCATGTGCGGCTGCGCGGGCAGCTGGACCATGGCGGGCTTCGTGGAGGACGCGATTCGCCGCGTGCGCGAGCGCGTGGGCGACGGCCGCGTGATCTGCGCGCTCTCGGGCGGCGTGGACTCCTCGGTCGCCGCGGCGCTCGTGCACCGCGCCATCGGCGACCGCCTCACCTGCATCTTCGTGGACAACGGCCTGCTTCGCGAGGGCGAGCGCGGCGAGGTGGAGCGCACCTTCCGCGAGGTGCTCCACGTCCCGCTCGTCAGCGTGGACGCGAGCGAGCGCTTCCTACAGGCGCTGCGCGGCGTCAGCGACCCCGAGCAGAAGCGCCGCATCATCGGCCACGCCTTCATCGAGGTCTTCGAGCGCGAGGCGCAGACGCACGGCGGCGCCGACTTCCTGGTGCAGGGCACGCTCTACCCCGACGTGATCGAGAGCGTCTCGGTGCGCGGCCCGTCGGCCACCATCAAGACCCACCACAACGTGGGCGGCCTGCCCGGAGCGCATGCAGCTCGCCCTGGTCGAGCCGTTGCGCGAGCTCTTCAAGGACGAGGTGCGCGCGGCGGGCCGCGAGCTCGGCCTCCCCGCCGCTCTGGTCGGACGCCATCCCTTCCCGGGCCCGGGCCTCGCCATCCGCATCCTGGGCGAGGTGACGCGCGAGCGCCTCGCGCTCCTGCGCCGCGCCGACGCGATCTTGATCGAGGAGATCCGGCGCGCCGGGCTCTACGACGCCATCTGGCAGGCCTTCGCTGTGTTCCTGCCGATCCAGAGCGTGGGCGTGATGGGGGACGAGCGCACCTACGAGCACGCCATCGCGCTGCGCTGCGTGAGCGCGACGGACGGGATGACGGCGGACTGGTCGCGGCTCCCCCACGAGCTCCTCGGGCGCGTCTCGAGCCGGATCATGAACGAGGTGAAGGGCATCAACCGGGTGGTCTACGACGTCTCGTCGAAGCCGCCCGCCACGATCGAATGGGAATGAGGACCTGAGCGGAGCGCATGCCGCACGTCCCCTTCACGCACCTGCACCTGCACACGCAGTACTCGCTGCTCGACGGCGCCATCAAGCACAACCCGCTGTTCGAGCGCGTGAGAGCGCTCGGCCAGAACGCGATCGCGATGACCGACCACGGCAACCTGTTCGGCGCGGTCGAGTTCTACGAGAAGGCGCTCGCAAACGGCATAAAGCCCATCATCGGCTGCGAGGCCTACATCGCGGCGGGCTCCCGCTTCGACCGCGAGCGGCGCGAGCGCGACGCCAGCGGCTTCGACGCGATCAGCCACCAGCTCCTGATCGCGCTCGACGAGACCGGCTACCGCAATCTCATGGCGCTGATCTCGCGCGCCTACCTCGAGGGCTTCTACTACAAGCCGCGCATCGACCTCGATCTGTTGCGCCGCCACAGCGATGGGCTGCTCACCACGAGCGGCTGCCTCTCCTCGCTGGTCTCGCGCCGCATCCTGGCCGGCGAGTCGAACACCGCCTGGCAGCTCGTCGAAGAGTTCTCGCGCATGTTCCCGGGCCGCTACTACCTGGAGCTCCAGCGCCACGGCATCCCCGACCAGGACCGCGTGAACGCCGAGCTGCAGAAGATGGCGTCGGATTTGCGCTTGCCGCTGCTCGCCACCAACGACGCGCACTATCTCGAGCAGAGCGACCACGAGCACCACGACGCGCTGCTCTGCATCGGCACCGCCACGAACCTGGACGACCCGGACCGCTTCCGCTTCGACGGGCGCGGCTTCCACGTGAAGAGCGGCGAGGAGATGCTCGAGCTCTTCCACGACCACCCGCAGGCCGTGCACAACTCGATGGAGATCGCCGAGCGCGTCTCGCTCGAGATCCCGATGGGCACCTACCACATGCCCGAGTTCCAGGTGCCGGCGCACACGACGCGCGAGGCCGTGCTGGCCGCCGACGCCGCGAGCGGCCTGCGCGGGCGCCTGGGGCTCGCGCCGGACGAGCCGATCCCGAAGCGCTACGCCGAGTACGAGAAGCGGCTCGGCTACGAGCTCGGCGTGATCCAGCAGATGGGCTTCGCCGGCTACTTCCTGATCGTCGCCGACTTCATCGGCTACGCGCGCAAGAACGGCATCCCGGTGGGCCCCGGGCGCGGCTCCTCGGCGGGCAGCCTCGTCGCCTGGAGCCTCGGCATCACCGGCGTCGATCCCATCGAGTACGACATCATCTTCGAGCGCTTCTTGAACCCCGAGCGCGTCTCGATGCCGGACATCGACGTCGACTTCTGCATGCGCGGGCGCGACCGCGTGATCCGCTACGTGGGCGAGAAGTACGACGAGCCCGGGCGCGGCGACGAGGGCCGCCGCGTCGCGCAGATCATCACCTTCGGGACGCTCCAGGCGCGCGCCGTGCTGCGCGACGTCGGCCGCGTGATGGGGCTGCCCTACGGCGACATCGATCGCATCGCGAAGCTCGTGCCCGAGACGCTCGGCATCAGCCTCGACGAGGCGCTCGAGCAGAGCCCGGAGCTGCGCGCGCGCGCCGAGGCGGACGGGCAGGTGGCGCGGCTGGTCGAGACCGCGCGGCGGCTCGAGGGCTTGACCCGCCACGCCTCGACCCACGCCGCCGGCGTCGTGATCGGCAACGCGCCGCTCATCCAGCTCGTGCCGCTGTACAAGGACGCGAAGACCGGCGACGTGGTCGTTCAGTACGACATGCGCTGCGTCGAGCGGGTCGGGCTCATCAAGTTCGACTTCCTGGGCCTGCGCACCCTCACCGTGCTGGCGGACGCGGAGCGCAACGTGCGCGCGAGCGGGCTCGCCGGCTTCGACGTGGAGAAGATCCCGCTCGACGACGAGGCGGCCTACGAGCTCCTCTGCCGGGGCGACACCGAGGGCGTGTTCCAGATGGAGTCGGCGGGCATGACCGACCTGGTCACCAAGCTCCGCCCGCGCTCGTTCAAGGAGATCATCCCGCTGATCGCCCTCTACCGGCCCGGGCCGCTCGGCTCCGGCATGGTGGAGGACTACGTCGCGCGCAAGCACGGCCAGGCGAAAGTCGAGTTCCTGGTGCCCGAGCTCGGCGAGATCCTGGCCGAGACGCTGGGCGTAATCGTCTATCAGGACCAGGTGCTCCAGATCGCGAACCAGCTGGCCGGCTACTCGCTCGGCGAGGCAGATTTGTTGCGCCGCGCGATGGGCAAGAAGAAGCCCGAGGAGATGGCCAAGCACCGCGACAAGTTCGCGGCGGGCTGCGCCGCCAATCGCATCGACCCGAGGAGAGCCGCCACGCTCTTCGACCAGGTGGCGGAGTTCGCGGAGTACGGCTTCCCGAAGGCCCACTCCACCGCCTACGCGTTCATCACCTACCAGACCGCGTACCTCAAGGCGAACCACCCGCGCGAGTTCCTGGCGGCGCTGCTCTCGATCGAGGCCGGCAACCACGAGAAGCTCGCGCGCTACATCGCCCACGCGCGCGAGCGCAAGATCGACGTGCTGCCGCCCTGCGTGAACGAGTCCCAGCGCGACTTCACGCCGGTGGCCGAGGGCATCCGCTTCGGGCTCGCCGGCGTGAAGAACGTCGGCGAGGGGGCGATCGAGTCGATCCTCGAGGTGCGCGCCGCGAGCGAGCCCTTCGCGAGCCTCTCCGACTTCGCGGCGCGCGTGGACAGCCGGCGCGTGAACCGGCGCGTGGTGGAGAGCCTGGTGAAGTGCGGCGCCTTCGACGCGCTGCACGCGAACCGGGCCGCGGTGTGGAACGCGCTCGACAGCGCGCTCGAAAGTGGCGCCGCCGCCCAGCGCGACCGCGAGATCGGTCAGTCGTCTCTTTTCGGGGAGCTCGCGGGCGGCGCCGGCGCGAGCCGGGAGCTCGCCGACGCGCCGCCCTGGACGGAGGCCGAGCGCCTCGCGAACGAGCGGGAGGTGCTGGGCTTCTACGTGACCGGGCACCCCCTCGAGGCCCACGCCAGCGCCCTCAAGCGCTTCGCCGAGGTGACCGCCGCGACCGCCGCCGAGCGCGTGGGACGCGAGGTGCGCATCGGCGGCGTGATCACGGCGCTGCGCGAGACGCGCACGCGGCGCGGCCAGACCATGGGCTTCGCGACGCTCGAGGACGCCACCGGAAGCTTCGAGCTCGTGATCTTCGCCGAGCCCTTCGCCCTGCACCGCGCGCTCCTGCGCCGGGCCCTCGAATCGGCGAGCCAGGCGAGCGGCGGCGTGCTGCCCCTGATCGTCGCGGGCTCGCTGGAGAGCGCCGACCCGGCGCGCGTGATCGCGCGCGACGTCTACTCGCTCGCCGAGGCGGAGGAGAAGCTCGCGGCGCGGCTCGCGCTGCGCGTGCGGGCCGAGGAGCTCACGCGCGACCGCCTGCTCGCGCTGCGCGGGGTGCTGGCCCAGCACGCGGGCGACTGCGCCGTCCTCCTGCACGTGACGATCGCCGGCGAGAGCGAGACGGTGCTGGCGCTGCCCGAGCGCATCAGCGTGGCGCCCACCGAGGCGCTCGTGCGCGATGTCTCGGCCCTCTTCGGCCGGCCCGTGGCGCGGATCGACCTGTGAGGCGCGCGCTCGCCGTCGCCCTAGCGAGCGCGCTCCTCGCCGCGAGCGCGCTGGGCGCGGGCATCCAGCGCGTCGCCGTGGAGGGCGTGGCGCCGCTTCCCCCGCACCTGCCCGGCGCTCCGCCGGCGCCGGCCCCGACCGCGGCGCAGCTGCGCCAGCTGCGCGAGCAGGCCCTCAGGGACGGGATCGAGAAGGCCGTGCTCGGCCAGGCCGCCCGGCTCGCGCGCGAGGACGCGCGCGGCGACGCGGCCCTCCTGCGCGCCGCTCTCTCTGGGAGCCTCGCGGACTACACCTCGGGCTTCGGCGTGCTCGCCGATCTCGGCGAGCGCAACGCCGTGCCGCCCCCGGACGCGCCGCCGGTGAAGCGCGGGCCCCGCGACCCGATTCCGCGCGAGCACGCCTGGCAGGTCGAGGCGCTGGTCGACACGGACCGCGTGGGTGCCGCCCTGCGCGCCGCCGGCCTCGCGCTGGTGACGGGGGAGCTGGGCGGCGGCGACACCTTGGTGCTCCTCGAGCCGCCCTACGACGCCCAGGCGCTGGCCGCCCTTCGGGACCAGCTGCGCGAGCTCGGAGCCCAGCGCGCGGTCCCCGAGCGCTTCAGCGCCGCGGGGGTGGCGGTGCGCGCCACCGGGCTTGCGCCCGACGCCCTCGCGCGGCGGCTCTCCCTCCAGCCGCCCGAGGGCTACCTCGCCACGCTCAGCGGCCCGAGCCCCGAGGACCCCGCGGTCCACGTGCGCCTCGAGCGCGCTCCCGGTCCGGGGGGAAGCGCCGCGCCGGCCTCGAGAAATTGACACCGGATGGCGAAAAAGGTATTAGATTCGCCCCGTTAGAGCGTCTTCTAGGCACGTAGCTCAGCTGGTTAGAGTGCCGCCTTGACATGGCGGAGGTCGGCGGTTCGAGCCCGCCCGTGCCTACCAATCACCGAGCCCCTCGCATGTCGATCTCGCAGCAACCCCATTCATGAGCGCCCTGGAAGTCGGCCTGCCCGATGGCCGCAAGCTATCGGTGCCGGTCGGGACCACGGTGCTCGAGGTGGCGGGGCAGATCGGGAAGGGCCTCGCGGAGGCGGCGCTCGCCGGGCGCGTGCAGGGCAAGCTCGTCGACCTGCGCTCGCCGCTGCGCGAGAGCGCGTCGCTCGAGATCGTCACCGACCGCGACCCGCAGGCCGGCGAGGTGATCCGCCATTCCGCCGAGCACGTGCTCGCGGACGCGGTGAAGCGCCTCTTCCCGGATGCGCAGGTGGACGTCGGGCGCAGCGACCACAGCGAGAAGTTCCAGTACGACTTCCAAAGTCGCGCAGCCCTTCACGCCCGAGGATCTCGAGCGCATCGAAGCGGAGATGCGCCGCATCCTCGCCGAGGACGCGCCCTTCACGCGCGAGGTGCTCTCGCGCGACGCGGCGCGAGAGCTGTTCCGCGGGCTCGGCGAGGAGCTCAAGCTCTCGCGCCTGGACGACATTCCCGAGGGCGAGGAGATCACGATCTTCCGCCACGGCCGCTTCGTCGATCTGTGCCGCGGCCCGCACGTGCAGCGCACCGGCCAGATCGGCGCCGTGAAGCTCCTCGAGGCCGCGGGCGCCTATTGGCGCGGCGACGAGCGCAACCCGATGCTGCAGCGCATCTACGGGACCGCGTTCGCGAGCCAGAAGGCGCTCGACGAGCACCTGCGGCTGCTCGAGGAGGCGCGCGCCCGCGACCACCGCCGGCTCGGCGTCGCGCTCGAGCTCTTCCACCTCGACCCGCTCTCGCCGGGCTCGCCGTTCTGGCTGCCCAAGGGCGTGGTGCTCTACAACGGGCTCATCGCCTTCATGCGCTCGCTCTACCCGAAGTACGGCTATCAGGAGGTGATCTCGCCGCAGCTCTTCCGCGCGGACCTGTTCAAGACCTCGGGCCACTACACCGAGTTCCACGACGACATGTTCTGGTTCGCGGGGGCCGACGAAGGCGAGGAGCTCGGCGTGAAGGGCATGAACTGCCCCGGCCACTCCCATCTCTTCGGCCTGCAGAAGCGCAGCTACCGCGAGCTCCCGCTGCGCTTCGCCGAGTTCACGCGCCTGCACCGCAACGAGCGCAGCGGCACACTCACCGGGCTCGCGCGCGTGCGCTCCTTCGCCCAGGACGACGCGCACATCTACTGCGAGCCCGACCAGGTGGAGAACGAGATCCAGCGCTTCTTCGAGATGGTGCGCGAGACCTACGAGGCGCTCGGTCTCTCCGGCATCGCGGTGGCCGTGTCCACGCGCCCCGAAAAGGGCTTCCTGGGCGACCCCGCCGACTGGGAGCGCGCCGAGCGCGCGATGATGTCCTCCGTGCGCGACGCCGGCTACGCCTGCGGCGTGAAGCCCGGCCAGGCCGCGTTCTACGCCCCGAAGATCGAAGTCGACGTGAAGGACTGCCTGGGACGGGCCTGGACGCTCGCCACCATGCAGATCGACATGGCGTCCCCCGCCCGCTTCGGCCTCCACTACACCGGCCGCGACGGCAAGGAGCACCAGCCGGCGATGCTCCACCGCGCGGTCTTGGGCTCGCTCGAGCGCTTCATCGCGCTCTACATCGAGCACACCCAGGGCGCCTTCCCGCTCTGGCTGGCGCCCGTGCAGGTGGCCGTGCTGCCCATCGCCGACCGCCACCACGAGTACGCGCGCAAGGTGCAGGGCGCGCTGGCCGAGCGCGGCCTGCGCGTCGCGCTCGATCTGCGCGCCGAGAAGCTGAACTACAAGATTCGCGAGGCCGAGCTGCAGAAGACGCCCGTGATGCTCGTGCTGGGCGACCAGGAGCAGGCCGCCGGCAGCGTGAACCCACGCTGGCGGGGCCAGGGCGAGCGGCGCGCCGAGGCATTGGGTCTCGACGCCTTCGTGAGCGATCTCGCCGCGCGCGTCGCGCGGCGCGAAGTGTGAAACCAGAAGGAGGGTAGGGGCATCGCCGAGAAAGACACTGTCCGTGTGAACGAGCGCATTCGCGTGCGCGAGATTCTCGTGATCGGGGCCGAGGGCGAGCAGCTCGGCGTGATGACGCCGGAAGACGCCATGGTGAAAGCCCAGGAGGCCGGCTTCGACCTGGTGGAGGTGGCGCCCAACGCGCGCCCGCCGGTCTGCCGGATCATGGACTATGGCAAGTACAAGTACGAGCAGAAGAAGAAGACGGCGGCGGGCAAGGCCAAGGGCAAAGGGCGCGCGGCGCAGCTGAAAGAGGTGAAGATGCGCCCCAGCACCGACGAGCACGACCTGCAGTTCAAGCTGAAGAACGCGCGCCGCTTCCTGCTCGACGGCGACAAGGTGAAGGTCACCGTGATGTTCCGCGGGCGCGAGATGGCCCACCGCAAAGCGGGCTACGAGAAGCTCGACCAGGTGCGCGCCGTGCTCGGCGAGCTGGTGACGGTGGAGAGCACGCCCCAGATGATGGGGCGCTTCCTCTCGATGACGCTGGTGCCGAACCGCGAGGTGGCGGAGGCGGCGCGTCGGGCGGAGGAGGCGGCCGAGGCCGAGGCCGCGCGCGCCGCCGAGGCGGCGGCCAGCGAGGGCGCGCGGGCGGAGAGCGCAGCGCCGGCCGGCGAGCCCGCCTGATCCCTCGGGCGAGAGACCCACAGGAGACGACGATGCCGAAGATGAAGACCCACAAGGGCGCGGCGAAGCGCGTGAAGCGCAGCGCGACGGGCAAGCTGCGCCATCAGAAGCGCAACAAGCGCCACATCCTCACCAAGAAATCCAGCAAGCGGAAGCGTCAGCTTCGCCGGAAGGGGCAGATCGCCCCCGGCGATGCGAAGAAGATCGATCAGCTGATTCCGTATCTCTAGGCCGACCAGGGCGGCGAAGGAGCGCGAATGTCACGGGTGAAGCGAGGCGTCACCAAACGGCGACGCCACAAGAAGATCCTCGACCAGGCCGAGGGCTACTGGGGCGCGCGCAGCCGGCTCGTGCGGCGCGCGCGCGAGACGGTGGAGCGCGCCTGGAAGTACGCCTACCGCGATCGCCGCCAGCGCAAGCGCGAGTTCCGCAGCCTGTGGATCGCGCGCATCAACGCGGCGGCCCGCGAGCACGGCCTCTCCTACAGCCGGCTCGTGCACGGGCTCGCCAAGGCGGGCATCGCGCTCGACCGCAAGAACCTCGCCGACCTCGCCGTCGCCGATCCGAGGGCGTTCGCAGAGCTCGCGCGCGCCGCCAAGGTCGCCGGCTAGCGCACGCCGATGGCGAGCGGCGCTGCGCAGCTCGACGCGATCCTGCGTGAGGCGGAGCCCGTGCTCGCGGGGGCCCGCTCCGTCCAGGAGCTGCTCGAGCTGCGCGCGCGCTTCCTCGGCAAGAAGAGCGAGCTCTCGGCGGTGCTGCGCACGTTGGGCGCGCTCCCGCCCGACGAGCGCGCGGCGCTCGGCCAGGCCGCCAACCGCGCCAAGGCGGCGCTCGAGGAGTGGGCGGAGCGCCGCCGCGCCGCGCTCGTCGCGGCCGAGCGCGACGCGAGCCTGGGCGGCCGCCGCCTCGACGTGACGCTGCCCGGCGCCGGGCCGCCGCGCGGTCACCTGCATCCGGTGAGCCAGGTCGAGCGCTCGATGCACGCCTTCTTCGCGGGCCTCGGCTACTCGGTCGAAGACGCCCCCGAGGTGGAGACCGACTGGAACAACTTCGGCGCGCTGAACTTCCCCGACGATCACCCCGCGCGCGACACCCAGGACACGATCTTCGTCGAGGGCGGAAACCTGCTGCGCACGCAGACCTCGAACGTCCAGATCCGCGCCATGACCGGGCGCCGACCGCCGTTCCGCTTCATCACCACGGGCCGCGTCTATCGCCACGATCTCGACGCGACCCACTACCCGATGTTCCACCAGATCGAAGGCGTTTGTGTCGGGCCGGCAGTCAGCTTCGGCGATCTCAAGGGGACGCTGCACGCCTTCGCGCGCCATCTGTTCGGTCCGGGCACCGAGCTCCGCTTCCGCGCGCACTACTTCCCGTTCACGGAGCCCTCCGCCGAGATGGACTTCCGCTGGGGCGAGCGATGGCTCGAGTGGGGCGGCTGCGGGATGATCCACCCGACCGTGCTGCGCAACTGCGGCATCGACCCCGACGTTCACCAGGGCTTCGCGTTCGGGATGTCGCTCGATCGCCCCGCCATGGACCGCTACGGCATCTCCAACATCCAGGCGCTGTTCGAGGGGGACGTGCGCGTGCTGGAGCAGTTCTGATGCGCGTCTCGCTCGCCTGGCTCGCCGAGTGGGTCGACCTCCCGCCGGTCGAGGAGCTGATGGCGCGCCTGGTTTCGAGCGGCCTCGAGATCGAGTCGGCGGAGCGCAGCGGCCCCGATCTCTCGGCGCTGCGCGTGGGCCACGTGCTCGCGCGTGAGAAGCACCCCGACGCCGACCGCCTCTCCGTGTGCCGCGTCGACGTGGGCGTCGGCGAGGCGCTCGAGATCGTGTGCGGGGCGCCGAACGTGGCCGCCGGCCAGCGCGTTGCCGTCGCTCTGGTCGGGAGCGAGCTCCCGGGCGGCGCGCGCATCAAGCGCTCGAAGATCCGCGGCGTCACCTCGAACGGGATGATTTGCTCGGCGAGAGAGCTCGGTCTCGGCGACGACCACGCCGGCATCCTCGTGCTCGACCCCGCGGCGCCGGTCGGGCGCTCCCTCTCCGAGGTGATCCGGGCCGGCGACACCGTCCTCGACCTCGAGATCACGCCCAATCGCGGCGACTGCGCCTCCCTGCTCGGGGTCGCGCGCGAGGTGCGCGCCCTCTTCGGGGGGACGCTCCTGCTCCCGCCCGGCGCGCCCGCCGAGAGCGGGCGCCCGGCAGCCGCGGACGTGCGCATCGAGATCGAGGACCGCGCCGGCTGCCACCGCTACGCGGCGCGCATCGTGCGGGGCGTGCGCGTCGCGCCGTCGCCGGCCTGGCTGACGGCGCGCCTCGAGGCCGCGGGCCAGCGCAGCATCAACAACGTCGTGGACGTCACCAACCTGGTGATGCTCGAGCTCGGCCAGCCGCTCCACGCCTTCGATCTCGATCGGCTGCGGGGCGGCCGCGTGGGCGTGCGCGCGGCGCGCGCCGGCGAGCGGCTGCTCACCCTCGACGGGCAGGAGCGGGCGCTCGAGCCCTCGGACCTCGTGATCGCCGATGGCGCTGGCGCGGTGGCGCTCGCCGGCGTGATGGGCGGCGCCGAGAGCGAGGTCCACGCCGGGACGCAGAACGTGCTCCTCGAGAGCGCCCACTTCCATCCTTCGCGCGTGCGCAAGACGGCGCGCCGGCTCGGTCTCCACAGCGAGGCGAGCTACCGCTTCGAGCGCAGCGTCGATCCGGACGGGCAGGCGCGCGCGCTCGACCGCGCCGCGCGGCTGCTGGCCGAGCTCGCGGGGGCGAGCACCGCGCCCGGCGTCGTCGAGGCGACCGGCGAGCCCGCTCCCGCGCACGGCCGAGATCCTGCTCGCGCCCGAGCGCGTGAACCGCCTGCTCGGCACCGCGCTCTCCGCCCGCGAGATCGCGGCGCTGCTCGCCCGCGTGGACGTGGGCTGCGAGGAGACGCCGGGCGGCCTGCGCTGCTGCCCGCCGCGCTACCGCGCCGATCTCGTGCTCCCCGCGGACCTGATCGAAGAGGTGGCGCGCATCCACGGCTACGACGCGATCCCGGCGACGCTCCCGGCCGCGACGCCCGGCGGCATCACGCTCCCGCCGCGGCGCGCGACCGCCGACGCGGTGCGCGGCAGTCTGGTGGCCTCCGGCCTGACCGAGCTCATGACCTTCGTGTGCGTCGACCCGAGCGAGCTCGACGCGCTGCGCCTGCCGGCCGACGACGCCCGCCGCCGCTGCGTGCGCGTCCTCAACCCCGTGCACGCGAGCGAGTCGACGCTGCGCACGCAGCTCGTCGCGTCGCTCCTGCGCTGCGCCCGCAACAACCTGGCGCGCCAGCAGGCGGGTCTGCGCATGTTCGAGCTCTCGCGCGTCTTCGCGGCGCGCGCGCTCGGCGAGCTCCCGGCGGAGCCGCTCCAGGCGGCCTGCCTGCTGACCCCGCTCGAGGGGAGCCTCTGGGAGCCCGCTCCGCCCCCGGTCTTCTTCCAGGCGAAGGGAGTGGCCGAGCGGCTGCTCGCCGATCTCGGCGTCGAGGCGAGCTTCCAGGCTGGCGAGGTCGAGCCCTTCCTCCACCCCGGGGCGTCGGGGGGCTTCCTGGCGGGCGATGCGCGCGTCGCGGTGGTGGGCGAGCTCCATCCCGCCGTCGCCGCCAGTTTCGAGATCGATGCGCCCGCGGCGCTCGTCATCGTGGACGTGGACGCCCTCGACGCCCGGCGCGGCGCTCCGCCGCGCTACCGCGAGGTCTCGCGCCACCCGCACGTGGTCCGCGACCTCGCGGTGCTGCTGGGGCGCGACGTCCCGGCCGGCCAGGTGATCGAGGCGATCCGCAAGCGTGCCGGCGACGCGCTCGTGTCTGTGACGGTGTTCGACCGCTACGAGGGGAAGGGGATTCCGGAGGGGCGCGTGAGCCTCGCCTTCCGCCTCGTGTTCCAGCGCGTCGATCGCACGCTGACCGAGCCGGAGGTGGCGCGGGCGACGGAGCGCGTGGTGGCGCTCCTCGCCCAGGATTTCGGGGGCGAGCTTCGCTAGTCGAGGGGAGACGGCTGTGACCAAGGCAGAGATCGTCGAGCAGATCTACGAGCGCGTGGGCTTCTCCAAGAAGGAGTCGGCGGAGCTCGTCGAGCGCGTGTTCGACATCATCAAGGACACGCTCTCGGACGGGGAGAAAGTCAAGATCTCCGGCTTCGGAAACTTCGTCGTGCGCGAGAAGAACGCGCGCAAGGGCCGCAATCCCCAGACCGGCGAGGAGATCCGCCTCGCGGCGCGGCGCGTGCTCACGTTCAAGCCGAGCCTCGTGCTCAAGAACATCCTGAACGACCAGCCGCCCGGCACCGACGACGATCTGGACGATTGATTCGATCGCCGCGCCGCGCGCGTCCTCGTGGTATAACGCAGCGAGGCGAAGCCGAGCGGAGAGTCGTAAAGAGCAAGCGGCCGCGGCGGAGCCGGCGGCCGCGCGCAGCGAGGCGAAGCCGAGCGGAGGTCGTAAAGGATGGCGCGGCGGTCGGCGCGGCGAGCGGCACAGCGGGCGAGCGACGGCGAGGCCCTGACGCTCGAGAAGCGCTACTACCGGATCGGCGAAGTCGCGAAGCTCACCGGCGTGAAGCCCTACGTGCTGCGCTACTGGGAGAGCGAGTTCCGTTGGATGTCGCCCTCCAAGTCGCGCTCGAAGCAGCGCCTCTACCGCGCGCGCGACATCGAGGTGATCGAGCTCATCAAGCGCCTGCTCTACGCCGAGCGCTTCACGATCGAGGGCGCGAAGAAGAAGCTGCGCGAGATCGGCGTCGACCGCGCGCTCGACGCGCCGCAGCTCGACCTCGCGCTCGACGGCGACCCGCGCAGCAAGCTGCGCCGCATCCGCGGTGCGCTCCAGGAGATCCGCGCGGCGCTCGGCTGACCTCGCCACGCCGGCCTTGACCGCGCGGCGCGCCTCGGCATAGAATGACTCCAGTCATTTTTGAGCGAG
The DNA here is from genome assembly GCA_963716275.1 of uncultured delta proteobacterium. Classification (GTDB taxonomy): domain Bacteria; phylum Myxococcota_A; class UBA9160; order UBA9160; family UBA6930; genus VGRF01. The sequence continues at coordinate 248,341 of CAVQTC010000015.1, forward strand.
GCCCGTTCCGCATGTCGGTCGTCTCGGCTGCGCCGCTCGGACGTCGCGAGCGCAACAAGCTCGCGAAGCACACGAAGCTGCTCGCCGCAGCGCGCCGCCTGTTCGCGAAGAAGGGCTTTGCGGCGACCACGACCGCCGAGATCGCCGCCCAGGCCGACGTCGCGACCGGCACGCTCTTCCTGTACTTCGAGTCGAAGGAGGATCTGCTGGTCGCGATCTTCCGGGAGGCGATGGACGAGGCGGCCGCCGAGGCCTTCGCGTCGCTCCCGCGGCGCGGGCGGCTGCTGGACGAGCTCGTGCACGTCTACGGCCAGCTGATCGCCTTCCACGAGCGCGATACCGAGCTCGCGCGCGCGTTCGTGAAGGAGCTGCTCTTCGTGAACGAGAGCCAGCGCGCCAGCGTGAACGACTTCATCGCCTCGCTCACGCGGGGCACGGCGGCGCGCATCGAGGCGGCGAAGCAGCGCGGGGAGCTCGACCCCGAGGCGCCCGCCGACGAGATCGCCGCGGACTGCTTCGCGCTCTACATCGTCTCGCTCCAGAAGTGGCTCGGTCTCGCGGGCACCCTCGCGACGCGCGAGCACAGCGAGCACCTGCGCCGCGCCTTCGGTCGGACGCTGCTGGGCTTCGAGCGCCCGCGCCCGGCGAGCGCGCGCTAGGAGGTCCGACGACATGCCCGCACGCACCGGCGAGCAGTTCCTGCGCGGCCTCAAGGACCGCCGCGAGATCTGGGTGGACGGCGCGCGCGTCGACGACGTGATCGGGCACCCGGCTCTCGCCGGCGCCGCGCGAACGATCGCCGAGATCTTCGACCTGCAGCACGCCCACGCCGAGGACTGCCTGGTCCCGGATCCCGAGACGGGCGAGCCGATCAACGCGAGCCACATGATCCCGCGCTCGCGCGCCGATCTCGAGCGCCGCCACCGCTGCCTCTCGCGCATCGCCGAGCACACCGTGGGCCTGATGGGCCGCTCGCCCGACTACATGAACGTCACCTTCGCGGGCTTCGCCGGGCGCAGCGACGAGTGGGCGGTGGCGGGCAACGAGCGCGGCGCTGCGAACCTGGTGGCCTTCCAGAAGGAGCTGCGGCGCCGCGACCTCTCGCTCACGCACACGATCATCCATCCCACGCTGGACAAGTCGCGCGGCGACATGATCCGCACCGGCGACGACGTGCCGCTCCACAAGGTCGCCGACACCGAGCACGGCATCCTCGTTCGCGGCGCGCGCATCCTGGCCACGCTCGCGCCCTTCGCCGACGAGCTCGCGGTCTATCCCGCCCATCCGATCCCCGCCGACGGCGGCCGCTACGCGCTCTCCTTCTCGATCCCGATGACGGCGCCGGGGCTGCGCTTCCTGTGCCGCGACAGCGTGTCGCGCGGGAGCGATCGCTTCGACCACCCGCTCTCGAGCCGCTTCGACGAGCAGGACGCCTTCGTGATCTTCGACGACGTCGAGATCCCGCGCGAGCGCCTGTTCATCGACGGCCAGGTGGACGTCTACAACAGCGTGATGCTCACGGGCTGGTTCCCGAACGTCATGCAGCAGACGATGATCCGCGCGCAGACCAAGCTCGAGTTCGCCTACGGGCTCGGCTGCCGCATGGCCGCCGCCATCGGCGACAAGGGGCAGCCGACTGCCGAGCTGCTGGGGGAGCTCTTCGGCTACGCCGAGCTCGCGCGCGTGGCGATCCGCACGGCCGAGGCGGAGGCCTTCGAGTTCGGCAACGGCGTCTGGTTCCCGAACGGGACGCCCCTGAACCAGCTGAAGCACTTCCTGCCGAGCTGGTTCCCGCGCGCGAACGAGATCCTGCGCCTGGTCGGCTCGCACAACCTGCTCGCCACGCCGAGCCGGCGCGAGCTCGCCGACGCCGAGCTCGCGCCGTTGATCGCGAAGTACCTGCATGGGGCGGGCGAGACCGCCGCCCCCGAGCGCATCCGCATCTTCCGGCTGGCCTGGGACTTCGTGGGCTCGGCGCTCGGCGGCCGCAACGAGCAGTACGAGCGCTTCTACCTGGCGTCGGGTGCGCGCAACCGCGCCCAGGCGCACCTGCTCGCGCCGAAGGAGCGCGCAGTCCGGCTGGTGGACCGCTTCCTGCGCGATGACGATGACGCGCACGTCTCAGGAGGCGCCGGGATCGACGGGCTCGAGCCCGAGCAGACCCGCGGGATCGCTGGACCCGCGTGAGGAGAAACGACATGGTGCAGGTGACGGAGCTCGGATACATCGGCCTCGGCGTCTCGGACGTCGCCGGCTGGACCAAGTTCGCGCGCGAGATTCTCGGGCTCGAGGTGCGCGACGAAGGGGAGGGCGACCGCGTCTACCTGCGCATGGACTATTGGCACCACCGCATCGTGCTGCACGCGAATGGGGACGACGACATCGCCTACCTGGGCCTGCGCGTGGCCGGCGCCGAGGAATTCGGCGAGATGCAGAAGCAGCTCGCCAACGCCGGCATCCAGTACCGCGTCGGCTCGCTGGAGGAGGCCGAGGAGCGGCGCGTGCTCGAGCTGCTGAAGCTCAGCGACCCCGACGGCAACGCCCTCGAGATCTTCCACGGGCCGCTGGTGCGCGCGGGCCAGCCCTTCCATCCCGGCCGCGGCATGCACGGCCGCTTCCTCACCGGGGCCGGCGGTCTCGGGCACTGCATCCTGCGCGAGCGCGACCCCGAGGCGGCGGTGCGATTCTATCAGGCGCTCGGCATGCGGGGCGGCGTCGAGTACAAGTTCGGAACCGGCCCGAAGGCGCTGCAGATCCGCTTCATGCACTGCAACGACCGCGACCACTCGGTGGCGTTCGGCATCGGTGCGCCGACGAAGCGGCTCAACCACATCATGCTCGAGGTGGACAATCTCGACGACGTGGGGCTCACCCACGACCTCGTGCGTAAAGCGAAGATCCCCGTGGCCACGCAGCTCGGGAAGCACGCCAACGACCACATGTTCTCGTTCTACTTCCAGACTCCGTCGGGCTTCCAGATCGAGTACGGCTTCGGCGGGCGGCCGGCGACGCATCAGTCGGAGTACTACGACGGGGACACCTACGGCCACGCGCCCGAGGCCGGCGGCTTCGGCGACGCCGTGCGCTCCAACAACTAGGAGGATCGACCATGAGCGTGCTCGATGGTCCGCGCCTGGAATCGCGACGCATTCTGCTCGGCGGCGTTCCGCACTGGGTCTCGCTCGAGGGCGACGAGCTCGTGCTCGGGGACGGCCGCCGTGTGCGCGAGAGCGAGGCCAGCTACCTCGCCCCCTGCGATCCGAGCAAGATCCTCTGCATCCACCTGAACTACGAGTCGCGGCGCATCGAGTTCAAGGCGCCGCCGCTCACGACGCCGACCTACTTCCAGAAGCCGACCAGCGCGCTGAACGCCCATCGCGGGCTCCTGTGCCGGCCGGCGAACACGAAGTACCTGAACTACGAGGGGGAGATCGCGGCGGTGGTGGGCCGGCCGATGCGCAACGTCGGCCGCGACGAGGTGTGGGACCACCTGGCCGGCTTCGCCCCCGCGAACGACGTCGGTTGTCAGGACTTCCGCGACACCGACGCCGGCTCGATGCTGCGTGTGAAGGGACAGGACGGCTTCTGCCCGATCGGCCCCGGCCTCGTGCGCGGCGTCGACGTGCGCGAGAGCGCGGTGCGCACCTACCTGAACGGGAAGATCGTCCAGGAGGGGAAGGTCGCCGAGATGACTTTCGGCATCGACTACATCCTGGCCGACCTATGCCGCCACATCACGCTGCTCCCGGGCGACGTCGTGCTCACCGGCACCCCGGCGAACTCCCGGCCCATGCAGCCCGGGGATCTCGTGGAGGTGGAGGTGAGCGGGCTCGGCCGTCTCTCCAACCGCGTGGTCGAGATCCCGGCCCCGCAGCACGCGGTCGGCCACCAGCCGACGGACAGCAACGCGGTGCGCGCCGTGGCGCTGGGGGGTGACTCGGGGCTGCGCTGAGTCGCCCGCTGACCTAGCGTGCGCCGCACGGGAGGTCGCGTTCCATGCGGCGAGTTCGAGTTCTGGGTGTGTGGGGGCTTGCCGCAGCGTGCGCGCTGGGCTTGTTCGCCTTCGGCTGCAGCTGCGGCGGCGACGACGAGGAGGCCGGCAACTACAGCGACCGAGAGACGAAGGACGCCGGGGCAGCCCCCGACGATTCGAGCAGCGATACCGCCGATGCGGGCACGCCCGCGCAGATCGACCCGGTGAAGTTCGACAAGCTGCTCCCGTATCTCCCGGCGGGTGGCGACTGCACGGCGCGCGAGCCGAAGGGCTCCACGACGGCGATGCCCGGCTACAAGCTGACGATCGTCTCGAACCACTACGACTGCGCCGGCGAGCCTGTGCCGACCCTCGACGTGGACATCACCGATGGCGGCTACGCGCAGATGGTGACCGCGCCCTTCCAGATGATGTCCCAGATGTCGACCGAGACGACGGAGGGCTACCAGAAGGGCGTCACGATCGACGGCCACCCGGGCTTCGAGACCTGGGACAAGAACTCGCGCCGCAGCGAGCTCACCCTGCTGGTCGGCAACCGCTACCTGGTCTCGCTCAAGGGGCAGAACATGGAGCCCGAGACGGTGCGCGAGTGGCTGGAGAAGATCGATCTGGGCGAGCTGGCAGACCTGAGCTGAGGCGCGCGCGGAGGTCCCCATGCCCGACGTGCTCGCGGGCATCCGGGTAGTCGATCTCACGAGCGGGCCGCTCGGTGGGCTCGCGACGATGGTGCTCGCCGACTTCGGCGCCGACGTCGTGAAGGTGGAGCCGCCGGTTGGCGACCGCTTCCGCGCGCTGCCCGCAAGCCCGCTCTGGCTGCGCGGAAAGCGCAGCGTCGCGCTCGATCTGCGGGCAGGCGACGCGCGCGAGCGCCTTCACGAGCTCGTGCGCGGTGCGGACGTGCTCGTGGTCGGGGGGCCGCCCGAGCGCACCGCGCGCCTGGGCCTCGATGCGGCGGCCGCCGAGCGGCTCGCGCCGCAGCTCGTGCACTGCGAGCTCACCGGCTTCGGACCGAAGGGGGCGCTCGCGGGCTACCCGGCCTACGAGGGCGTGGTCGCGGCGCGCAGCGGGCGCATGCTCGCCTTCGAGCGCCAGCTGCGGCGGCCCGGCCCCGTGTTCGCCGCGGTGCCGGTCGCCCTTCACGCCGCCGCGCACGGCGCGGTCCAGGGAATCGCCGCAGCGCTCCTCGCGCGGGAGCGCAGCGGGCGGCCCCAGCGCGTCGAGACGAGCTTGCTCCAGGGCCTCATGCCCTACGACCTGATTGAGCTGCTCCTGGTCCAGATCGCAGAGCGCACCGGCACCACGCCCCCCAGCCCGGCCGCGATGGGCGGTGACATGCCTACCCTCAACTACCACCCGATCCTGGCGGGCGACGGCCGCTGGCTCCAGTGCGGAAATCTGCTCGAGCACCTCTTCCTGTCCTTCCTCGACGCGCTCGGGCTCCTCGAGGAGCTGCTCGCCGAGGAGCGCTTCGCCGGTCCGCCTGCGAGCTGGGACGCCGAGACGACCGAGCTCGCGCGCGACCGCATCCTGCTGCGCACGCGCGAGAAGAGTGCCGACGAGTGGATGGCCATCTTTCGCGCGAACGGGAACGTGGCGGCCGAGCCGTTCCTGACGACGCGCGAGGCGCTCTTCCATCCCGATCTGGTCGGCAACGGCGACCTCTGGGAGCTCACCGATCCCGAGCGCGGGCGCGTGCGCATGATCGGCCCGATCGCCCACCTGCGCGCGACGCCCGCGGCGCCGAGCCGGCCGGCGCCGCGCGTGGGCGAGCACACCGCCGAGGTGCTGGCGGAGCGCCGGAGCGCGGCGCCGCTGCGCGCGCGTGGGTCGGAGGCGCCGGGCCGACCCCTCGCCGGCATTACGATCCTCGAGATCGCGCAGATCATCGCGGCGCCGCTCTCCACCACGTTCCTCGCCGATCTCGGCGCGCGCGTGATCCGCATCGAGGCGCTCGAGGGCGACCCGTATCGCCACCTCCTCAAGGGCGGCGCGATGGCGGTGAAGACCACCGCCGGCAAGGAGTCGATCTGCATCGACCTGAAGCACGCCGAGGGCCGCGAGATCGCCCAGCGCCTGGCCGAGCGCGCGGACGTGCTGCTCCACAACTTCCGGCCCGGTGTGCCCGAGCGGCTCGGCATCGGCTACGAGGCGCTGCGCGCGCGCAATCCGCGCCTGATCTGGGTGGCCCTGAACGGCTATGGGCCGCGCGGGCCCGGCGCGAACCGACCCTCGACGCATCCCTGCGCGGGGGCGGCCGCGAGCGGCGCAACGCAGCAAGCCGGCGCTGCGCTGGCCGCGCGCTGCGAGACGCTCGCCGAGATCCGCGAGATCTCGCGCCAGCTGATGCGCGCGAACGAGGCGAACCCGGACCCCAACTCGGCGGTGGTGTGCGCCTCGGCCATCGCGCTCGCGCTCCTCGCCCGCGAGCGCCACGGCATGGGCCAGGAGGTCTACGTGAACATGCTCGCGGCGAACGCCCACGCGAACGCCGAGGACTTCCTCGCCTACGCCGGCAAGCCCGAGCGGCCCGCCGTCGACGCCAACGGCATGGGCGTCGGCGCGGGCTACCGGCTCTACCCGGCGCGCGAGGGCGTCGTCTTCCTCGCGATCACGTGCGACCGCGAGTGGGAGCGCTTGTGCGGTCGCGCGGGCTTCACCGAGCTCGCGGCGGACGCGCGCTTCGCAAACGCCACGGCCCGCGCGGCGCACGACGGCGCGCTCGCGGAGGCGCTCGCGCGCTGCTTCCGCGAGCGCTCGGCCGACGAGTGGGAGCAGCGGCTCGCGCCGACGGGTGTCGCCTGCGTGCGCGCGGACCGCGCGAGCCCGGGCGCCTTCTTCGCGAGCGACCCCCAGGTGCGCGAGAACGGCCTGGCGCCGCGCGCCGCGCACGCGCGCTTTGGCGAGCACCAGCGCTGGGGCCCCCTCGTGACCGTGGGCGGCCCCGCGCCGAGCTACCGCTCCGGCGCGCTCGGCGGCGAGCACACCGACGCCCTCCTCGCCGAGCTCGGCTACGCCCCCGCCGACGTGGCCCGCCTCCGCGCCGAGCGTGTGGTCGCGTCGGAGGGGGACGTTCCTTAAGAAGTCAAGAAACGGCGGCCGGGCCGGAAGGACTCGGAGGCGTTGAGTTTCTTAACTTCTTAAGGAACGTCCCCGAGCTGGGCGGCTTCGCGGACGCGCTCGCGGGCGCGCGCGAGGTCGTAGTGGGCGTGGGTCGCCACGCGCTGGGCGTGCATGCCGCCCGCCACCGACTGGCTCGAGACCTTGAGCCAGCCGCCGTAGGCGTCGGCGGTCAGGTCGCGGATCAGGTGGAACACGCGCATGCGGTCCGCGCCCGAGACGCCGTCCATGGTGCGCACGTACTTCTCGACGTACTTCCCGACCTCGGGCTGGTCGTAGTCGGCGACCGAGGGGCAGGTGATGACCAGGCCGCCGGCCGCGTCGTGCAGGTAGGCGACCATCTCGTGATAGAGGTGCGTTGCGTGGTGGAGGGTCGCGTAGATGAAGGCGTCGTCCGGGAAGCAGACGCCCGCCTTGCTCACGTGGGCGCGGCTGATGGCGGCCTCGAAGCCCGCGCGGCACATGGTCGCGTAGACCGCGATCGCGGAGAGCTTCTCCACGATGTTCGCCTCGTCGGGCACGCCGTTCATCTCGGTCACCGTCTGCGCGAGACCCATCAGGAGATCGGCGCGGTCGGCGAGCTGCGCCGCCGAGCGGGCGCGCTCCCAGACACCCACGCTCTCGCGGAAGCGCGCCGCCAGGGCTTCGTCGCCGTCGAGCAGGACGCGCTCGTGCGGCACGAACACGTCGTCGAAGAGCACGACCGACTCGGGCATCGAGTAGCGGCGGGCGAAGGGGTAGTGCCGCGTGTCCGCCTCGCGCGGGGCGGTCGAGGTGCACACGATGCGCACCCCGGGGCTGGCCATCGGCACGCTGAAGGCGATGCTCTCCTCGCCCTCCCGCCCAGCGGGCAGGACGAGGAGCTCGTGCACCACCGCGGCGCCGGCCACGCCGACCTTGCTGCCGCGCACGACGATGCCATCCGCGCGGCGCTCGACCACGCGCAGGTCCTTGCGGAAGACGTCTCGCGCGACCGTCGCGCGCGCATCCGCCGCGCGGCAGCGCGCGGACGAAGCTCTCGATGGCGCGCGCCGCCTCGGGCCGCTCGCCGCGCAGCTCCGGCACCAGCGCCTCGAGGGCGTAGCAGCCCGCCGTGCTCGCGAGCGTCGTGTCGGACTGGAGCAGCAGCGCGCTGAAATCGCGCAGCTCCTCGCGCGAGCCCGGCAGCCGCTGGAGGGGCCCCTGGGCGCCGCCCGCGTGGTCGTAGCTCTCGGCCACCCAGTCGACGGCCACGCGCAGCAGCGGATGCGCGCCGAGATCGCTTACCGGCGCGCCGTCCAGGAAGCAGCGCCGGCCGTCGGCCAGCGAGCGGCGGTAGTCGGCGCCCTTCATCGGCCGCCTCCCGTCGCTTCCTCGATCCCGAGCGCGCGCTTGGCGCGCGTCTTCGCGTCCTCGAGGTCGAAGTTGCGCAGTGTCACCAGGCGCTGGGCGTAGGCGCCGGCGCCCGCGAGCTGCTCGGTCACCGAGATCCAGCCGCCGAACAGGTCGGCGGTCGTGTCGCGCAGGTAGTGGAACACGCGCATCACCTGCTCGGGCGTGTAGTCGCCCTCGGCGGCGAAAGTCTCCGCGAGCTGCGCGGCGATCTCGGGGTTCTCGAGGTCCGCGAAGCTCGGGCACCCCACGATCAGGCGGCCGGCGATGTCCTGCACCATGTCCACCATCTGGCCGTGGAGGTCCATCGTGTAGTGCTTCGTCGCGCTCACGTAGCGCGAGTTCGGCACGGCCGTGCCGTCCTCGGTGGTGGTCGCGGTCGCCATCGCGGCCTCCCAGCCGGCCCGACACATCGTCGCGTAGATGGCGATCTTCGCGAGCTTCTGGCGGATCTCCGGGTCCTCGAGCTGCCCCGTCATCTCCGCGAGCAGCGCCGCTTGCCCCGCGAGCAGGTCCGCCGCGTTGGCGGCGCCGGCCACGCCCGCCGAGCGCTCCCAGACGCCGAGCGCGTGGGCCAAGATCGCCGAGTGCGAGACCTCGCCGGCCAGGAACACGCGCTCGTTCGGGACGAACACGTGGTCGAAGATCACGAAGCCGTCGGGCATGTTGCGCCGCGAGCTCACCGGGTAGTTGCGGCCATCGGGGTGCCGCGGCGCGTTCGTAGTGTTGATGATCTTCAGCCCGGGCGCGTTGCTCGGCACCGCGCACGCCACCGCGTAGGCGTCCTCGCCGCGCCGCATGCGCTTGGTGGGCAGCACCACCTGCTCGTGCACGAGCGCGGCGCCGGTGATGTGCATCTTGCAGCCGTTGATCACGATCCCGTCGCTGCGGCGCTCCACGATGCGCACGTAGAAGTCCGGGTCGTCCTGCTCGGTGGGGCGGCGCTTGCGGTGCCCCTTCGCGTCCGTGATCACCTCCGAGCAGCGCAGGTCCTTGGCGCGGCAGTGATCCACGTAGTCGTAGATGCGCTTCTTGTACTCGCTGCGCAGCTCGCCGAGCTGGGGCGCCGCCGTGATCAGGGCCATGCACGCCGCCGTGGTGCCCGCCGTGATGTCGCTCTGGCGCAGGGCCTCGCTGCGCGCGCGCAGGTCCGCCGGCGTGCGCGGGATCATGAACATCGGGTGATAGGCGTCGGGCTCGGGCTTGTAGAAGCGGTCGTAGGTCGAGGCGACCCAGTCCACCGCGTGGGCAAAGAGCGCGTGCTTCGAGGGGTTCTCGATGCGCTCCCCGTCCATGTAGTTCTCTCGCCCATCCAGCAACGAGTCCCGGTACTGCTCCCCAGTCATCATGGCGGCGCCCTCCGAGAGGCCGCGACACGGTATCGCACGCGGAATGCGACCCCAGTCGCACTCTTCCACGCGGCGGGCTGCGCGCGCTAGTCGCCTCTCGCCTTCACGAGCGCGCGCTGCACGGCGTCGAGCCCCTTGTCGATCGCGTCCTTCGCGCTGGCGGTCACGCCGCCTTTGCGGTGCTGCTCGCGCAGCAGCTCCTCGACGGGCGCGAGCAGCTCGTCGACGCGCGGAAGCTCGCCCACGCGATCGCCTCCCTCCACCTCACGCGCGCGCGCCTCGGCGCCGAACAGATCGACGAAGCGGTCGAAGCGATCGCCCAGCCGGAGCACTTCGCGGAAGAGGCGATCGGGCTCCTCGGGATGGAGCACGAGCCCGACCACGCCGCCGACAAGCGCGAGCGGGATCATCACGATGTCGCGCAGCGCCTCGAGCGCGACCTTCACGGTGAAGACCACGAGATCGCGCATCAGCTTCCAGCGGAGCGCGCGCGGGTCGGGCGGAGCGGGAGGTGCGGGCGGGGCAGACGGCCCGGGCAGCGAGGAGCTCACCCGCGCTCGCCCTTCGAGCCGCGCAGCGCGAGGTCGACGCCCGGAAGCCGCCGCTCCGCCGGTCGCTTGCGCGGGTGGCCGCCCATGTGCGCCGTCACCAGGTAGTCGGCGAAGGCCGCCTCCATCGCCGCGCTGAAGCCCAATAGGTCCTGCATCTTGTTGGTGGCGAGCTTCGCCATGCGCAGCGTCCCGTAGCCTTGCTGTGCGACGCGCTGCGCGTAGGCGACGGTCTCGCGCGCGAGCTCGGCCTTGGGATAGATCCGGTTCACGAAGCCGAGCGCGCGCGCCTCCTCGGCGTCGATGAAGCGGCTCTCGAACAGGAGCTCCTTGGCTTTGCGGAAGCCCACGTCGAAGGGAATCGAGAAGTACTCCACCTGGCCGGCCAGGAAGCGTGCGTCGGGCGAGGCGAAGATCACGTCCATGGCGGCGGCGATCATCCAGCCGCCGTAGATGCAGTAGCCGCTCACCTCCGCGATGGTGGGCTTGGGCAGGTTGCGCCACTTGAGCGTCAGGTCGAGGTTGTACTTGCGGAAGGTCTCGTACTCCTCGATCCCGACCGCCGGCGTCCCGCGCGCGCTGCACGTCCTCGGTCTGCTCGGGTGTGCCGAGGTCGTGCCCGGCCGAGAAGTGGTCGCCTTCGCCCCGCACGATCACGGCGCCGATCGCGCGGTCCTGCTGGGCGCGGTCGAGGGCGGCGTCGAGCTCGTCGAGCAGCCGCCAGCTCTGGGCGTTGCGGTAGCGTGGCCGGGCGAGCGTGACGATCGCCACGCCCCCGTCGGTGCCGTAGTGCACAGTCGACTCGTCCATCGACTCTCCGCCGAGTGGATACCACGGAAGCGGGTGACTCGGCTCACCGCGCCATTCTCGTCCCAGACGGAGGTTCGTCCATGCGGGCAACGAGCGGCGCCCGCGCAAAGGAGATGCCCATGGCGCGCCCCAGGTGCTTGCGATTGACGGTGGCCTCGCTCGTTGCGGCCGTGTGCTTGGGCGGCTCCGCCAGCGCGCGCGAGGCCTCGAGCGTGCGCGAGAAGCTCGGCCCGCGCTTCGAGGGGCGGGCCTCCCAGGACCTGAGGCGAATCCCGCGGCGGGTGCCGCGCAACGTGGTCGAGGAGTGGAACTCCATCGCGGTCGACGCGAGCGGCCTCGACCACACGCCTCCGGCCGAGGGAGAGAGTCGCACGTTCGCCGAGCAGCTCGGTCCCGGGCGTTCGAGCCGCGCGATGGCGATCGTGCACATCGCCATGTACGAAGCCCTGAACTCGATCGTCGGGGGCTCGACCAGCTACCTCGGCCTGCGCCGGGCGCCGCGCGGCGCCTCGTTGGACGCGGCGGTCGCGAAGGCAGCCCATGACACGCTGGCTGCGCTCTACCCAGCTCAGAGCTTCGACGCGGAGCTCTTCCGCACGCTCGCCCGCGTGCGCGATCGGCGCGCGCGGATCGCGGGCCTCGTCGTGGGCAGCGAGGCGGCGCGCCGCATCCTCGCCGTGCGCTCGGCGGACCACGCCGATCACGATGAGCCCCGGATGGGGGTCGACTACCTCCCGGGTGACGCGCCCGGCGAATGGCGGCAGGATCCGATCAGCCTCATCCCGCTCGCTCTCGGCGCTCATTGGGGCGAGGTGACGCCCTTCGTGATCTCCCACGCGGAGGACTTTCGCGCGCCCGTGCCGCCGAGCTTGGACAGCGCCGAGTACGCGGCCGCCTTCAACGAGGTGAAGGAGCTCGGGGGCGACGGGGTCGTGACGCCGACCGTGCGAACCCCCGAACAGACGCAGATCGGGATCTATTGGGCCTACGACGGGACGCCGAGCCTGTGCGCGCCGCCGCGCCTCTACAACCAGATCGCTGTGCAGATCGCGCGACAACGGGGCACCGGCATAGTCCAGCTGGCGCGGCTGCTCGCCATCCTCAACGTCGCGATGGCGGAGGCGGGCATCGTCGCCTGGGAGTCGAAGTACTTCTATGCCTACTGGCGCCCAGTCGCGGGCATCCGCGAGGCCGATCCGGGAACGGGCCCGTCGGGTCTGGGCGACGGCAACGACGACACGGAGGCCGACCCCGAGTTCAGCCCGCTCGGGGCGCCCGCGAGCAACCTGAACGGCCCGAACTTCACGCCGCCGTTCCCGGCCTATCCCTCCGGCCACGCCGTCTTCGGCGGCGCGCTCTTCCAGACGCTTCGCCGCTTCTACGGAACGGACGACATCGCCTTCACCTTCGTCTCGGACGAGCTGAATGGGGTCACGCGGGACAACGCCGGCAACGTGCGCCCGCGCGTCCCGCGCCACTTCGACTCGCTCTCGCAGGCGGAGGAGGAGAACGGGCAGAGCCGCATCTATCTGGGGATCCATTGGGCCTTCGACAAGACCGCGGGCATCGCGCAGGGACGCGCCGTGGCCGACGCCGTCTTCGACGGGCTCTTCCCCGCGAGCCCCTGATCGCCTCCGGTCGTTCTATGCTCGCCGCGTGAGCGAGCTCTCGGTCGATGTGTGTGTCGTGGGCGCCGGCTACGCCGGGCTGGCCGCCGCACGCAGGCTCGCAGCGGAAGGGCGCTCGGTCGCCCTCCTCGAGGCCCGCGACCGCGTGGGGGGCCGCGTCTGGACGAGTCGCCTCGCCGATGGAACCCCGCTCGAATTCGGCGGCGCGTGGCTCGGGCCCGGCCACCACGCCGCGCTGGGCCTCGCGGCCGAGGTGGGCGTCAAGACCTTCCACACGTTCGACCGCGGCGAGAGCGTGCTCGAGGTGCACGGGAGCGTGCGCCGCTACCGCGGCGCCACGCCGCCGCTCGGCCCGATCCCGCTCCTCGCGCTGGGGCTCGGCATGGCCCGGCTCGAGCGCATGGCCCGCGAGGTCCCGCTCGAGACGCCTTGGACGGCGCGACACGCGGCGCGCTGGGACGCAATCAGCGTCGGCGCCTGGATCGCGCGCACCACGAACGTCCCCAGCGATCTCGCGCGTCAGCTCTTGGGGAGCGTGATGCGGGGGCTCTTCACCTCCGATCCCTCCGAGGTCTCGCTGCTCGACGCCCTCTACCTGATGCGCTCGGCCGGGGGTCTGAACGTGCTCCTCGCGATCGAGGGCGGCTATCAGCAGATGCTCGTGGCCGGTGGCGCCCAGTCGATGGCGGACCGCGTCGCCGCCGAGCTCGGCGGCGCCGTGCGGCTCGCCACGCCCGTGCGCGCGATCGCGCAGAGCGCGCGCGGGGTGGACGTCGCGAGCGACGCGCTGCGCGTGCACGCACGGCGCGCGATCGTCGCGATTCCCCCAGCGCTCGCCGCACAGATCGACTGGCAGCCCGCGCTTCCCGCCGCGCGGGCGCTCCTTCATCAGCGGCTCCCCGGCGGCTCGATCCTGAAGGCGCTCGCGATCTACGACGAGCCGTTCTGGCGCAGCGAGGGGCTGTGCGGCGCCTCGGCCGCGCTCGGCTCGCCGATCGAGATCACGCTCGACTGCTCGCCCGAGGCCGGGCGACCCGGCGTGCTGGCCGCCTTCGCGTGTGGCCCTTACGCGCGAGAGCTCGGCGCGCTGCCGGCGCCGGAGCGCCGGCGGATCGTTCTCGCCGCCCTCGAGGCGCGCTTCGGCGCGCGCGCCGCGCGGCCCACCGCCTACGAGGAGCACGACTGGGCCGAGGAGCCGTGGAGCCGCGGCTGCTACATGGCCCACTTCCCACCGGGAGTCTGGACGCAGTTCGGCCCGCTGCTGCGGGAGCCCGTGGGTCTCGTGCACTGGGCGGGGACCGAGACCGCGACCACCTCGCACGGCGCCATCGACGGTGCGCTGCGAAGCGGCCTGCGCGCCGCGAACGAGGTGCTCTCGCGCCTCGCCTGAGGGGTCTCAACTCGCGCCCCGCGCGCGCCGAAGACACCTCGTGCCCACCGTCCTGGCCCTCCTCGCCGCCAGCGTCGCCTCCTGGCTCCTCGACGCGGCGATCGCCCCGTGGTGCGGCACGGCGATCCGCGTGGTCGCGAGCCTGATCGTGGGGACCTTCGGCTACACGGCGGCGCGGCGCTTCTTCGCCGAGCTGCGCGGCTGAGCGCTCGGCGCGCTCAGAACCCGCGACCGAAGCGCACTTGCCAGGCGACTCCGACCAGGTCGAAGCTGCCCCCGGTACGGCTCGAGACGCCGGTGCTGCCGTACAGCTTCACCGAATTCCGTCGATCGATGGGCACCGCCAAGGTGGCGCCGACGCGCGTATTGCCGTCGAGGTTCGTGCGGACGACGCCGTTGATGCTCGTCTCGCCGCCCCCGAAGTAGGTGAAGTCGAGCGCCGCCCAGAGTCCGCGAGGGAGCGCATAGACCGCGTGACCTTGGAATGAGTAGACCGCTCTCTGCTCGCGCAGATTGCCGCCGAAGAAGTCGTCGTTGTCGGTGAAGAGTGTGCCCGCAGCCGAGAGCTCGAGGGTGAAGGGCCCCCAGCGCTTGGAGATGCCGACCTCGGGCTTGAAGCTCCAGCGGTGTGTCCCGATGTTCAGCAGTCGATCGCCGTCGTATTGGCCGATCGGGATGCCGATCTGAAGGCTCGCTCCGATGATCAGGTCCTGTTGGTAGCTCGCGAAGTCCTCGCGCGTGAGCGCGGGCGCCCCGTAGAAGTTCACCGAGAAGCGAGCGCGCGCGTCGCCGAACCCGTCCACGCTCCGGCTCACCGGCGTCCCCGCGAATGTTGCCGAGCCGGAGGTCCACGCGTACGGGATGACCACGTCGATCTTCCCGGACTGGCCGAACACGTCGAGGGATCGCGCGTACGCGAACACCGCTGCATGCGTGTCGACCTTGCCGTCCTCGAGTGGGAACGACGCGTCCGTCACGACGTCGCCTGTTGAATAGGTGTAGCCCGCGACCAGGAAGTTCAGGCCGACCGGTGTGTTCGCGTAAGCCCGGGGCTCGAGGTCCTGAGCCGCCGCAGGGGAGAGGAGGCCGACCGCGGCCCCAACGCCCGCAACCCACTTCGCCCAATCTTGCCTCATGGACCTCTCCGAGGGTCTATGGTCTCTGGAAACGCATCGCGGAGCGAGGGGAGGCGCCGGCTTTGGGGGCGGCTGCACACGAGGGATCGCTGGCGCGCCTGGACGGGCACGTCTCTTCGCCCTTCTGGGTGCGCTCGCCGGCGTGGGACGCGGTGTGGCTGCAGAGCGCCCTCTGGCTCGCGCCCCTCGCGCTCTGGCTCGTGCACCGCGGAGGCGAGGCCGAGGCGAGCCCGCTCGACTGGCTCTACTTCGCTCTCACGGCGCTCTTCTGGATCGGCCATCGGCTCGCGAGCGCCTGGCTCGCCTACTGCACCGAAGCGTACCGGCCGCTGCGCCGAGCCGAGCCCCTGGCGATGGTGTTCCTCCCCCTCGCGGTGACGGCGGCCTGCTTCGCCTTCTTCCTGCCCGCGGACGCTGCGCTGCCCTGGACGCGCGCCGAGCGGGTCGCTGGACTCGCCATCCTCGACTACGCCTTGGTGACCCACCACTTCGCGTCGCAGCACTTCGGCGCCCTCGCGCTCTATCGCGTGCGCGCGGGCGCGTCGAGGTCGGCGAGCGCGCGCCGCCTCGACCGGCTCTTCGCACTGGGAGTCGGCGGGGTGCTCGTGCTGGTCGCCGATGCGCTGGCCGGTGCGGCGGCCTCGCAGGAGCTCTGGCTCGACCGCTGGATCGATCCGGCGGTCCTGGCCTCCGTCTCGGGCAACGTGCGCAGCGGCGCACTGGTCGCACTTCTCCTCCTCACCGGCGCGGTCCTCCTGGCGGAGGTGCGCGCAGCGCGCCCCTCGCTCCCGCGCGTCCTCTACGTGCTCGGCGTAGCGGCGATGGTCGCGATCGCGCTCCAGCCGCGCAGCCTTTTCCCGTTCCTCGTGATGTGGACCTCGCAGCACTGGATCCTCGCGACGGGCCTCGCGGCCCAGACCCCGAGCGCCGAGCCTCGGCCGGTGCAGGGGCGCGCGCGGGTCGCGCTCCACGCGCTGAACGCACGGCCCTGGGCGCTGCTCCTCGTGCTGCTCGCGCTGTCCGCGCTGCTGCTGCCGATCTTCGAGGTCGAGGCCAACCGGAATGGCGGCACCTATTACGGCGACTGGCTGTTCGGCGCCTTCGCGACAAGTCTTCGGAGCACGACGTGGGTGCCCGCGCTGATCGCGCTCGGCTTCGCGACGGGCTTCAACCATTACATCCTGGACCGCGCGGTATTCCGCTTCTCCAATCCGCGCGTGCGCGAGGCGGCGGCCGGGCTCCTCTCTCCCCGGCCGCGCTGAGCCCGAGTCTCAGGGAGCCGCGTCGACCTCGCGGGCGGCGCGGTTCCCGGACTCGAGGGCGCCTTGCATCCAGCCGTGCCACGCCGAGGTGTGCTCGCCGGCGAAATGGAGCCGCCCCTCCATGCTCGCCGCGTGAGGCATCAGCGTCGTGAACTGGCCGGGCCCGAGCCAGGCGAGCCCACCGGCCCAGGGGTCACCCGTCCAGTCCTTCGCGAAGCCGCCTTCGACGACCGCCGCGAGACCCGGCAGGGCCTTCTCGGCGTGGGCGACGGCGAAGGAGATGCGCTCGGCCTCGCTCATCTCCATCAGGCGAAGCGCGGCGCGCTCCTTCACGAACACGGACACGATCCCGCGCTCGCCGGGCAGGTTCCAGGTGGCGTCCCAGACTTCGCTCGGCAGATCGGTCTTCGCGAACAGAGCCCGCCCCTGCGAGGCCCAGGGCCGGCTCCGGACCTGGAGCGCAACCCGCGCCACGGGGTCGTAGCGGAGCTCGCGAATCGCGCGCCCCTTCTCGACCGAGAGCGGCGGCGAGAACTCCACGCGGCGAAGCGGGACGAACGGCGCAGCCACGACGACACGCTCGGCGTCGTGGGTCTCGACGCCGAGGGGCGCCGCGCTGTGCACCCGAACACCGCGCTCGCTCTGCTCGATGGCCACCACCTTGCGGCCGTACCAGATGCGGCCGGCGAGCTGCGCCGCCATCGCGCGCGGCAGCTGATCGTTGCCGCCCACCATCTTCAGGCGCTCGGCGAAGTGGGGATCGTGGGCGAGCTCGTGGACGTCTTCGAGGATTCCGTAGTCGCAGTCGAGCTCGCACCAGCCGAACTGCATGACGGCGGCGACGTCGGGGGACCACCCACCACTTCGCGCGAGCTCGAGCGGGGTCAAGGCGTCGTAGCCGCGCAGCGCCGCCGGCGGCCAGTCCGGCGCGCGCGGGTCGCCCGCGAGCTTCGCCAAGGGCCCGTAGATCGCATCATTCAGGCCCTCGAAGCCGAGCGCGCGCTCGCGCTCGGTGAGCGAGAGCGGGTACGCGGCGAGATCGCGGCGCTCGCCCGAGGGCGCCACCAGGCGCTTGCCGCGCATCAGGTGGACCTCGTCCCAGGAGGCCGGCCAGAAGGTCGTGAGCGGAATCTTGAAGCGCTCGACGTAGCGCAGCGTCCAGTCGTGGACGCGCGGGATGCGCGCCGCCCCCATGTCGGCGTACAGGCCGTCGGCGAAGGGCGCGCGCGCCGTGAAGACGCGGCCGCCGGGGCGCGCCTGCGCCTCGAGCACCGTGACGTCGTGGCCGCGCTCCGACGAGCTCGAGCGCGGCTGCCAGACCCGCGAGCCCGGCCCCGATCACGACGACCTGCTTCGGCGCTCGGGTCGCCGTCGCGCGCAGCGGGGAGGCGGAGAGGGCGAGGGCGCCTGCGCCTTGCGCGGCGAGGGCGAGCAGGCGGCGGCGCGTGAGCTGGGGGGTCATCGGTGCGTCGGTCGTTCTAGGCTAGTCCCCCGAGTCAGAAATTCGCGCATGACCGAGGCCGCCAGAGACGCCCGCCGGCAAGGCGCGCGACCGAGGCGTGGCGGGACGCCGGACGCAGCCGGCGGGGATGGATCGGCGGCCGAATCTCGGCGTACTTCTGACTCGGGGGACTAGGTCGGCGCAGACGAG
>CAVQTC010000016.1:0-351535 GCA_963716275.1 uncultured delta proteobacterium
GCGGGCGCGATGGTGCCCTCGATCGACTGGTTCCTCGACGCGTTCATGCGCAAGGAGGCCGTCGTCTCGTCGCAGATCGAGGGGACGCAGGCGACGCTCGTCGACCTGTTGCGCTTCGAGACCGGGGATGCGGCGGAGCCGGACCAATGTCGAGGAGGTTTGCAACGACGTCGACGCGCTGCGCTTCGCCCGGGAGCAGCTCGCAGCCTCGGACGGCTTGCCGCTCTCGCTGCGCCTCTTGAACGAAACGCACCGCCGTCTGATGCGCGGCGTGCGCGGAGCCGACACGCAGCCCGGCGAGGTGCGGCGCAGCCAGAACTGGATCGGCGGGTCGCGACCTGGCAATGCGGCGTTCGTGCCGCCCCCGCCGCATCGCCTCGGCGAGCTGCTCGGCGCGCTCGAGAGCTATCTGCACGCGCCGGGCAGCGATCTCCCGCCGCTCGTGCGCGCGGGTCTCGTGCACGCGCAGTTCGAGAGACGATTCACCCCTATCTCGACGGCAACGGAAGGATCGGGCGCTTGCTGATCACTCTGGCGCTCGAGCATTGGAAGGCACTCGCGCAGGTACCGCAGCTGCTCTACTTGAGTCTCTTTTTCAAGCGGCATCGCGGCGACTACTACCGGCGCTTGAGTGCCGTGCGATCGGAGGGCGACTGGGAGGGGTGGCTCGACTTCTTTCTCGACGGTGTAGCGACGATTGCGGACGAAGCCGTGGCGTCGGCCCGCGAATCCTTCGCGCTCGTCGGCGCCGACCGCGCACGGATCTCGCGGCGAGCGCGCTCTCGGTCGCCGCCGTACGCCTCTTCGAGGCCCTGCCCCGGCACCCGATCGTGACGGTGAGCTCGGCGATGAAGGTCCTGGGCGCGAGCAAGCCCACGGCGGGGCGCGCGATCGAAGCGCTGGTCTCGAGCGGCGTCCTCGTCGAGACGACGGGCAAGCGCCGCGACCGCTGGTTCGCTTATCAGGTCTATCTCGACCGACTGCGCGCGGGCACCGAGCTCGCTGGGGACGCGTGAGCCAAGCCGGGCCGCCCGTCAGCTCGAGCGAGCCGGTCTTGTCGCCCAGGATGGTGGGCCGGAAACGGACGGAGAAAGCGAAGTCCTCGCCCGCACCGGTGAGGGTGGCGTCGCCCTCGAGCAGTCCATCGCCGGTGTTCGTGACGGTCACGGTCTCGAGGTTCGAGGAACCGACGGGCGTGTCGGCGAAGGCGATCTCGGTCGGCTCGACCCACCACGAGCCGGCGAGGTCGGGGAAGGTCTCCTGGGCGCGGGCGGGGGCGCACAGCAACAGGAACGCGACGACCGCGGAAGCCCAGGCACGATTCATCACTGTGAGTAGCGGACGCGAACGCGCGGGTAACTCTCACGCCAAAGCCCGCTGGGCAGGATGTCCAGGGCTGTCCCTCAAGTTCGAATGAAGGAGGAACGTCCCCGACGTCCACGAAGGGCGCGCGGGTGGGTGAGTTAGGCTGCGCGCATGAACGGACTCGTGCTCGCCGGCGGCGGCGTGACTGGCATCGCGTGGCACCTCGGCGTGATCGAAGCGCTGCGCATCGAGGGCGTCGACCTCGGCAGCGCGGGGCTGATCGTCGGAACGTCAGCGGGCTCGGTCGTGGGGGCGCAGCTCGCGACCGGGCAGCTCGCCGACGCGGTCGCTCAGCAGGAGCGCGAGCAGACGTCGGAGATCGCCGCAGACGTCGACCTCATGCAGTGGTTCATGAAGACGACCGAGCTCGCGCGCGGCGCAGCAGACGAACGCGAGCTCCTTCGCCGCTTCGGCGCCTACGCGCTCGAGGCGAAGACGATCGACGAGGCCAAGCGCCGGGCGGTGATCGCCGCGCGCCTGCCGGTCGCGAAGTGGCCCCAACAGGCGCTCAAGATCACCGCGATCGAGGCCGGATTCTGGGGAGCTCGTCGTCTTCGATCGCGACTCCGGCGTGAACCTCGTCGATGCCGTCGCGGCGAGCTGCGCGGTGCCCGGCGTCTGGCCGCCGGCCACGATCGGCGATCGCCGCTACATCGACGGCGGCGTGCGCTCGTTCACGAACGCCGATCTTGCGGTGGGCTGCGAGCGCGTCCTCGTGATGATCCCGGTGGCGACGCAACCCCAGCAGATGGCCAGGCTCGCGCAGGAACAGGCGGCGCTGGGAGGCTCCCGCGTCCACGTGATCCAGGTCGATGCCGCCGCGATCACTGCGATCGGGATGAATGCGCTCGATCCGTCGCGCCGGCGGCCCGCGCTCGAGGCGGGCCGGCGCCAGGGCAAAACGCTGGCCGGCGAGCTCGCCGCGTTCTGGCGCTAAAGGGGAGATCGCGTGGCAGAGCAGAACTACGTGCGGGGCAAGGTGATCATCGTTACGGGCGCGGCGGGCGGCTTCGGCCGTCTCGTCTGCGAGAAGACGGCGGCCCTCGGCGCCAAGGTGGTCTGCGGGGACATCGACGGCGCGGCACTCGACGCGGTGGTGAAGGAGCTCACCGTCCGGGGCGCCGACGCGATCGGGCTCGCGACCGACGTCACGCGCATCGAGCAGGTGCGCGCGCTCGCAGCGGCGGCGGTCGGGCGCTTCGGCCGCATCGACGTGATGGTCAACAACGCCGGCGTCATGCCGCTCGCCTTCTATGCCGACCACGCGCAGGCCTTGGCGGCGTGGGAGCGCTGCATCGACATCAACATCAAGGGCGTGCTCTACGGCATCGTCGCCGTGCACGACCAGATGATCCGGCAGGGCTCCGGCCACGTCGTCAACCTGTCGTCGATCTACGGGAACTTCCCCGTCGCCGGCGCGGCGGTGTACGGCGCGAGCAAGGCGGCGGTGAACTTCCTCTCCGAGGCGCTGCGCGTCGAGTCGCAGGGCAAGATCAAGGTCACCAACGTGCGACCGACGGGCGTGCCGGGCACGAATCTTCGAGCGCCATCGTGAACCCTCAAGCGATCGTCGGCATCCTGGGCCAGAACGCCGCCGCGTACCTGCAGCAGATGGGCGCGGCGCAGGCGGGCGAGCTGCCGCCCGAGAAGATCCGCGCCGAGAACATCGAGTATCTCGCGCTCGCACCGGAGCTGCTGGCCGATCAGATCGTCTACGCGATCAATCAGCCGCTCGGCGTGTCGATCGCCGACATCACGGTGCGCGCGTCGGGGGATGGCTACATCCTCTGATCGCCCGGAGCGGTAGGCGAGGAGCGGGCGGACCGGGGTCTTACCCGCGGGTGATCGATTCGCGAGCAGATTTCGTGCCACGCCTCCGGTGCGGACTCCACTACAACGCCTGACGACCCAATGCAGGAGATTTCCTTGCGGCTCCGGCTCCCGTTCCCCGCGCTGCTGCTGTCGCTACTCGTTGGCGCACAAAGCGCATCCGGCGTCCGACGACGCTCCACGCAACGCAGCTGCTCGACGGCCTGCCGTCGTGGTCCGTGACCTTCAACGACACCGGGGACGGCCTCCTCCAGCAATCCGAGATCACGAGCTTCTCGGGCCTCACGGAATCGCCGCCGGCCGTGGGGCGCCGGTGACCGTCACGTCGATCCTCTTCGTGCCCAACATCGGCGGCTTCTCTACGACGAACTGCACGAACCCGAGCGCCAACACCTGCTCGACCTCCAACTGGAGCTTCTCGGGGCCGTCGACCGCCAACGCACAGACGGGCGCGGCGCGCTGGACGTACAGCTTCGTGCCGGAGCCCGGCTCGCTCGCCCTGTTGGGACTCGGCCTGAGCGTGGCGCTTCGCCGCGTGAGCGCGCGGCGGCGCAGCTAGTCACCGCTGCATGCGCGCCACGTCGTACTCCAGGACGGTCCGCTCGGACTGATCGACGACGGTGTTGTGGGTCGTGACGACGGCGCGGACGCCGTCGGAGGTCGGCTTCACGGCAGTGACCTCGACGATCACGGTGATCGTGTCGCCGACGCAGACGGGCGCCTTCGCCCGAACCGCATCCAGTCCGAGGAGCGCCACGGCGGTGCCGTGAATGATGCGGGTCTGGAGCACGAGCCCTTCGGCGTAGCTGAGCGTCTGCATGGCGGGAACGAGCCGTCCGGGTGAGCCGTCGGGCTTCCCGATGCGCGCGTCGAGGAAGAGCGACTCGGAGAAGCCGGCCGAGCCGACGAACTGGACCAGGTCGGCCTCGGTGATCGTGCGCGAGGCCGTGCGGTATGTGTGCCCGACCGCGAGCTCCTTCCAGGGAATTCCGAGGTGGGGCTCCGCGATGTCGTCGAGCGGACGCGTCATGGCGTCTCCTTCAGGCCGGCTGGCGCGGGGCGCAGGTCGGCGGACCGATCCGACTGGATCCCGTAGCGCGCGAGGATCTTATCGGTCTGCGCGGCCAGCTGGTCGCGGGCGAGCGCGACGACGCCGCCGCGCTCGAAGACGAGGGTCACGTAGGGGCCCTTGCTCGCGTCCAGCAGACGCGAGAAGTGCTCGAGGCTTCGCACGGGAGCTCCGTCGACGGAGCTGACGACCTCGTCCTCGAGACTCTCGTAGCCACGGGTCGCGTCGCCGGCGAGAATCGTCGTCAGGACGACGATCTCCTCGCGGGTCTCGCTCGGCTTCTTCGCACCGAGCTCGCCGCGCTCGATTCGCGGGTCGTCGAGATACGCCGTGAGATGCGCCGGAGTGTCTTCCCACGCATAGAGGTAGCGGCGCGTGAGCGGCTGGAACACGAGGCCGGCGGCGATCCGGTAGCGCGCGGGTCCGTCGAAGGGCACGAGGGGCTTCGGCGCGGTCAGCGTGATCCGCTCCGTGATCTCGGCTCCGTCCCGGAGGAGCCTCACCGTCATCGGTTGACCGACCTGCCCCTTGTGCTCGAGCACGATGGAGCTCAGCTGCAGCCCGCCGATGTCCACGCTGTTGTCGCCTCGGACGGAAAGCCCGTCCTGGGCGAGGAGCACGTCCCCAGGTCGGATGTGCCCCTTGGCGCAACCATCGGGCGACACACCGATCACGAGGGCTCCCCCGGATCGCCCTGCGAGTCCATAACGCTTACGAATGGCCTCGTTCT
Organism: uncultured delta proteobacterium; assembly: GCA_963716275.1. GTDB lineage: Bacteria > Myxococcota_A > UBA9160 > UBA9160 > UBA6930 > VGRF01. The sequence goes on from CAVQTC010000016.1 coordinate 4,995, forward strand.
CGAGGAGCTGCACCTGGATGCCCAGCTCCGGGAATCCGTCGAAGCGGCCGTCTTTGACGTCGTCGAGGAAGTGTCTGATCACCGGCGTCGGGACCAGATAGTTGATGTTCTGGGCGTCCTTCAGGGTCTGCATCGAGATGCCGGCGAGCTTGCCGTCGATCACGGCCGGCCCACCGCTGTTGCCCGGGTTGATCGGGGAGTCGACCTGCAGCAGCAGGAAGCTCGAGCCGGAGTAGGTGTACTCCCCGACCTCGATTCGGGAGACGACGCCGCTCGTGACGGAGACGGTCTCGCCACCCTCTGGGAAGCCGTAGATGTCCACTCTCGCTTGGCGGTCGGGCAGGTCCCCGATCTCGAGGGGCACGGCCCGGGCTGCGAAGGAGGCGCCCGAGACGCGCAGGATCGCGAGGTCGCACTCGCTACAGAGGTGCTCGATCTCGGCCGAGTAGCGCTCCCCGTCGCCGAGGGCCTGGACGTCGATCGCCACGGCGTCGGCCACGACGTGCGCGCTCGTGAGAATGTGCTGGCGGTCGATGACGACGCCGGAGCCGATCACGTCCGTGGGCGCTGCGCGCTGCCACGGGTAGCTCACGTCCGGCGCGCTGGTCGACGCCTTGATCTTGACGACGCTCTTCTCGATGCGGGTGTGATCGGCCGCGCCCTCTCCCGCGCTCGCGAGCACGGGCGACAGAAGGGCGACGTAGAGGGACAGACGGACCCAGGCCGTGACGCGCACCATGGAACTCCAAGTGCTCGGGCGTTCAGCAAGAGTGTTGGCAGAGTCGCACGCCCGCTTAATGAGCGCTCTCGGGTCGCCTTGGGGACTGCCGTTCGCGATGCGCTATGAGGGGACGCGAGGTGACCCCTTGAAGCGCGTGCTCGGCGTTGGACTCGTGTTCGCGGCATTGACCTCGGCTCGCGCGGACGCTCCGCGAGCCGAGGAGCTCATGGTCGGCACGCCCCCGTCCGCCGATCGCCTGGTCACCAGGGCCAACGCGATCGAGTGGCCGTTCTCGGTCTGGTCGTTCCAGCACATGGAGCGCCTGTCTCCGTCGACGACGGTCGATCGCGGCGACGGCGCCGTGAGCGCCTTCGCGAGCGAGCCGGCCGACCTGAGCTCCTTCTCGTTCAAGGACGTCGCCGGCAAGCAGCGGAGCGTCGCGCAGTTCCTCGAGGATCAGCACATCGACGCGGTGGCCGTGTGGTCCAACGGCAAGCTGCGCCAGGAGATCTACCGCAACGGTGAGACCGCTCGCAGCCGCCACATCATGTTCTCGGTCACGAAGTCGTTCACGGGCCTCATCGCGGAGATGTTGATCGCGGAGGGCCGGCTCGACGACACCAAGCGCGTGAGCGAGTACCTGCCCGAAGTGAAGGGGAGCGCGTACGAGGACGCCACGGTCCGCAACGTCCTCGACATGGAGGTCGGCATCGACTTCTCGGAGATCTACGACGACCCGTCTTCGTCGATCTTCCAATTCACCTACGCGGCCGGCCTTCGACCCGTGCCTCCCGGCGTCAAGGCATTCCCTTCGCTGTACGAGTTCCTGCCGTCGCTGCGCAAGAAAGGAGAGCACGGCCGAGACTTCCACTACGTCACCGCAAACTCCGAGGTGCTCGGCTGGGTGATCGAGCGCATCACGGGCGAGGGCTTCGCACACACCTTCGAGGAGCGGATCTACTCCAAACTCGGCGCCGAGAGAGATGCGTTCTATCTGACCGATCCCCACGGCAAGGCGATCGCCGGAGGGGGTCTCTGCATCACCGCACGCGACGCGATGCGGCTCGCGGTCGTGATGGCGCAGGGCGGCCGATTCAACGGCGCGCAGATCGTGCCCGCCGCCGTGGTCGCGAAGATCGCCGCGGGCGGCACGCCGCGCCCGAGCCTGTGGGGCAACGAGAACGGCGGCCGCGACAACTCCTACAAGTCGCAGTGGTACTTCTACCACCCGACCCGCAGCCTCGCGGCCGAGGGCATCCACGGCCAGGTGATCGCGATCTCGCCGGAGCGCAAGGTCGCGATGGTCGTGCAGTCGTCCTACCCGCGCGCGGACGGTCCGTTCTTCGGAGTGACCTTCGCCTACTTCGAATCTCTCGCGCGGTACCTCGCCCAACAGAAGGAGTAGAAGCCGCGTCTCGCAACTTTGATCGGACTCCCCGCAAGCAGTGGCACGCGCGCGCGAGGCGTCACTGCCCGGCACCGATTCCCGTGGCAGGTCGTCTATGAGTCCTTCCGGAGGGCGAGGAGCGCTCCAAGGTGAATACCGGCGGCCGGTACCAAGGCCGGTGTTGAGTGGTAGCGGGGGCTCGCTACGCCCAAACCTTAGGCCCTTCCGCATCCCAGTGGCGTGGCCAGTGGCCGCGTAGGACACGGGGCGGCGCCTAGCTAGTCCACGGTGAAGGTCGCGGTCAGGTCCTCGGTGGAGAGGCAGCGCACGCGATCGCTCATCGGCTCGAACGGTGAGGCGGCGCGGAAGGCGTCGAGGCCGGAGGGCCCGAGTTCGCGGGGCGCTGCCGCCACGAGTGCGATGTTGCTCACGTTCCCGGTCGGATCGACGCGGAAGCGAATCTGGATCTGACCTTTCAGGCCGCCGGTGTTCCAGCGCGCCATCGTGCGGTCGCGCATGCGGTCCATGTAGGCGGCGATCTCCGGCCCGCCGCAGCCGCCGCTTCCCAGACCGTCGCCAACGGCCCAGTGGACGCCCGCGCGCTCGCCCATAAGACGGTCCGCCTCCGACTGTTCAGCCGTGCCCGCCGGTTCACGGTGCCAGCCGCGCCCCATCATGCAGTCGTTGAAGATCTGTATGAACCGCGCCTCATACTCGTCCAAGGGGCCCGCCATCGCGTTGCACTCGGCTCGGTCGGTGTAGAACTCCTGTTGGCTCTTGTCGCCGGCCCAAACCGTCTTCGCCTCCGGCTCGGAGGCGCATGCGACTAGCCCCAGCGCCATGAATGCCATCAAACGCATTGCGGAATCCTAACACGGAGCGCCCGACCGACGGCGGGCGGTACCGTCGCCTCGTGCCTGCCCCAATCGACCCGGACTACGACTACTTGCCCGAGAAGCTCATCGAGCGGACCGCCGCCAAGAACGCGGACCTCCAGCTATGACCCGGCGGCCTCAGTCGATGTCTGGAAGCGCAACTGTGGATCCATGGCAGCAAGCCGATCGTCGAGGTCGTCCTGCAAATTCCGCACGTGCATCACGCGCCCTTTTTCGGTGGCCCAGAACCAGTTCTCGGGCTCGGTCAGGTCGTGATACGACGGAGCAATAAGACCATCGTGGTAGAGCGAATCGTGCGGGTGGCCCGCCAGAACACGATCCTACGCGCGGAATCTCGCGCTAGTTCTTCCGGCGCCCCCCAAGCGTCGATATCGCGAAGCGTTCACTCGTGCCTCAGCGCCTCGATCGGATCCAGCTGCGCCGCCTGCCGCGCAGGCAGGAACCCGAACGCGATCCCTACGCTCGCTGAGAAGGCGAAGGCGAGCAGCACGACGCCGGGCTGGAGGACGAACGGGACGCCCAGGGAGCTCGCGCCGAAGGCGGCGGCGGTGAGGCCGAGGAGGATGCCGATCACGCCGCCGATGGAGGCGAGCACGACGGCCTCGACCAGGAACTGGGTCAGGACTTCGCGGCCGAGGGCGCCGATGGCGAGCCGGATGCCGATCTCGCGGGTTCGCTCGGTGACCGAGACGAGCATGATGTTCATGATGCCGATGCCGCCGACGACGAGGCTGACGGCGGCGACGGCGCCGAGCAGGCCGGTCATGACGCGGGTGGTGCTGGTGAGGGCGACGACGATCTCCTTCATGTCGCGCACCTGGAAGTCGTCCTCGCCGTCGGGCGGGTGGCGGCGCTCGCGCAGCAGGCGCTCGAGCTCGCCCTTGAGCTTGGCGGTGGAGACGCCGTGCTGCGCGGAGATGAAGATGCCGCCCACGTCGAGGGTGCCGGCCATGCGGCGCTGGAACCAGCGGAGCGGCACGAGCACGAAGTCGTCCTGGTCCTGGCCGAAGGCGCTCTCGCCCTTGGGCTCGAGGACGCCGATCACCTCGCAGGTGAGCTTGCCCAGGCGCAGGCGCTCGCCGAGCGGGTCCTGGCCGCCGTAGAGCTCCTCGCGCACGGTGTCGCCGATCAGGCAGACGGCCTTCCCGCCGCGCTCCTCGGCCTCGCTGAAGGCGCGGCCGTTGATCACGCGCCAGGCGCGCGCGACGAGGAAGTCGGCGGTGCTGCCGGTGACGGTGGTCGCGCGGTTGCGGCTGCCGGCGATCGCCTGAGCGGGCGCGTTCCCGGTGGGCGCCACGGCGGCGATGCCGGGAAGCTCGCGGCGGATCGCGTCCACGTCGGCGAGCTGGAACGGGGCGGCGTCGGTGCGCGCGCCGCCGGGGCCGCGGAAGCCCTGGCCGGGCCGCACCATGAGCACGTTGGTGCCGAGGGAGGCGAGGTCGGAGGTGACCTTGGCGGTGGCGCCGGCGCCGAGGGTGACCATGGTGATGACGGCGGCGACGCCGATGACGATGCCGAGAACGGTGAGGGAGGAGCGGAGGACGTTGCGGCGGATGGCCTGGAGGGCGAGGCGGAGCATGTTGGAGAGCATTGGGTGGTCCTACGTCGGTTGTACCTACGGAACGGACGCGGAGGAGGGGACTTCAGGGACGTTCCAACTTCCTGGCGACAGTGCGGCTTCCTTGGAGGGCCAACAGGCGCCATCGCCAGGAAGTAGGAACGTCCCCGAACTCCCGCGAGTGGCAGAGGCGGAGTGGTGACTTTTGGGGACGGTCGAACTTCCCGAACCGCGGTGCGGCGGGCGGCCGCAACAATCGAGGGGTTCGGGAAGTAGGAACGTCCCCGCATCACGCGATCTGCCCGTCGAAGAATTGGACGGTGCGGGAGGCCCAGCCGGCGACGGTGGAGTCGTGGGTGACGACGACGATCGCCATGCCGCGCTCGCGGTTCAGCTTGGTGAGGAGCTCCATGATCTCCTTGGCGCGCGCGGAGTCGAGGTTGCCGGTGGGCTCGTCGGCGAGCAGGAGCGGCGGGTCGGTCACGATGGCGCGCGCGATCGCGACGCGCTGCTGCTGGCCGCCCGAGAGCTGCGCGGGGGTGTGGGTCTCCCAGCCGTTGAGGCCCACGAGCGCGAGCGCGCGCGAGGCCTCGGCGTGGCGCTCGGCCGCCGGGAGCCCGCGGTAGACGAGCGGCAGCTCGACGTTCTCGAGGGCGCTCGTGCGCCCCAACAAGTTGAAGCCCTGGAAGACGAAGCCGATCGCCCGGCGGCGGAGCAGCGCGCGCTCGTCGCGCGTGAGGCGCGCCACGTCGCGGCCCTCGAACAGGTACCGGCCGGAGGTGGGCGTATCGAGGCAGCCGAGCAGGTTCATGCACGTGGACTTGCCCGAGCCGGAAGGGCCCATGAGCGCCACGAACTCGCCCGCCTCGATGCTGAGATCGATGCCGCGCAGGGCGTGCACGGCGGCCTCGCCCTCGCCGTAGGTCTTGGTGACGTTCTCGAGCACGACGAGCGGCGCGCGCGCGTTCACGAGGCGGGCGCCTTCACGTCCACCGCGAGGGCGTCGCCGGCGGCGATCTTCCCGCTCGTCACCTCGCTCCAGATGCCGTCGCTCGAGCCGATCTGCACGGGCACCTGCTCGAGCGCGCCGCGCTCGAGCTTGTAGACGCGCTTCTCGGGCACGCCTTTCTCGCGGGTCTCGCGCTGCTGCTGCGAGAACGGGCGGCGCCCCGGCATGAGGGCCTGCAGGAGGCCGTCGGACTGCTGCACTCCGCCGGGCGGCGGCTCGAAGCGGAGCGCCGCGTTCGGGACGAGGAGCGCATCGTCAAGCTTCTTGACGGTGATGTCGGCGGTCGCCGTCATGCCCGGGCGCAGGCGGCGCTCGGGGTTGTCCACGAGGAGAAGCGCGCCGTACGTGACGACGCCCGCGAGCGCGTCGGCGCCGTAGCGGACCTGCACGACCTTCGCGCTGAACGGATGGCCCGGCCAAGCATCGACCGTGAAGCTGGCCTGCTGGCCCTCGGCGACGGAGCTCACGTCGGCCTCGTCGACGCTCACCAGGAGCTCCATGTGGGTGAGGTCCTCAGCAAGCGTAAACAGGATCGGAGCCTGGAGGCTCGCGGCCACGGTCTGGCCCGGGCTCGATCGCGCGCTTCAGCACGATGCCGTCGATGGGCGAGCGGATCACGGCCTTCGCGAGGTCGGTGCGCTGCGCATCGAGCGTCGCCTTCGCTTGGGCCACGGCGGCCTCGGCGCTCGAGACCGTGGCCTTGGCGCGCGCGGAGGTGGCCTTCGCGGTGTCGAGCTCCTGGGTCGAGGGCACCTTCCCGCCGCTGATCTCGCGCACGTGCTCGAGGCGCGCGAGCTGAGCCGTGGCCTCGAGCTGGCTCGCCTTCGCCAGCTCGACGGTCGCGCGCGCCGCGTCGAGGGCGGCGGCGGACTGGAGCACCTGCGCGTCGAGGCGCGTGGTGTCGAGGCGCGCGAGCACCTGGCCCTTCTTCACCGGGTCGTTGAAGTCGGCCTCGACGGTGCGGATCGTCCCCGAGAGCTCGCTCCCGATGTCCACCTGATTGATGGGCGTGAGCGGGCCGGTGGCGGTGACCGTGACGACGAGGCCGCCGCGGCGGGCTTCTTGCGTCTCGTACCTGGGCGCCTCGCCGCTCGAGCACCAGCGCGTCGCGAGGAGGAGGAGAAGTGCGGCGGCGGCGACGACCTGCGCGCGGCGGTCGCGCGCGAGGGCCAGGAGCCGCTCCGTCACACTCGGTGTGAGCCGCGACGTGCCCGGCGCGTGAGCTTCGCGGTCGTTCACGGCACGTTCCCCACGCGGCCCTTCACGGCACGTTCCCCGGCGACCAGCCGCCGCCCAGGGCCTTGTAGATGCGCACGAGGTTCGAGCTCAGCGTGCCCTCGCTCTCGGCGAGCTGATCCTGCGCGCTCACCATCGTGCGCTCCGCGACGATCACGCTCTCGAAGTCGACGAGGCCCGAGGAGTACTGCTGGCGCGACAAGCTCGCGGCCTGCTCGGCGGCGGCGGACGCCGCCTGGAGCGCGTCGCGGCGCTCCTGCTCCTGGGCGTAGGCCACGAGCGCGTTCTCCGACTCCTCGAGCGCCAGCAGGAGCGTCTGCTCGAGGTCGGCGAGCGAGGCGTCGCGAAAGGCCTCCTGGGCCTGGATGCTCGCGCGGATGCGCCCGAAGTCGAAGATCACCTGCGTGAGCTGGCCCACGAGCGAGCTCGTGCGCGCGCCGGCGGTGAAGAGATCCTCGACGTCGAGCGAGCGCGCGCCGAGCTCGCCGGTGAGGGAGAGGTGCGGGTAGTACTCGGCCTTCGCAACGCCAATCCGTGCGGTTTCCGCATGAAGGGCGGCGACGGCGCGCGTGACGTCCGGCCGGCGCGTCAAGGCATCGGCGGGGACGCCGACGGCGATCTGCGGCGGCGGCACCGGGATGGGCTGCGGCGCGGCGAGCTCCGGGTCGAGCGCGCCGGGCGGCTGGCCGACGAGGACGGCGAGGCGCGCGAGCGAGGCGGCGATCGCGGTGCGGAGCTGGGGGATGGCGGCGCGCGTCTGCTCGAGGCTCGCGCGCGCCTGCTGGACGTCGAGGTCGGTGGTCAGGCCGGCCTGCGCGCGCCAGCTCGCGATGTCCACGGTCTCGGTCTGCGAGGCGAGGTTCGCTTCCGCGAGCTGGAGGCGCTGCTGGAGCGAGCGCAGGTCGATGTAGGTCTCGGCCACCTCGGCCGCGACGCTCACGTGCACGCCTTGGAGATCGGCCTCGCTGGCGGCGAGATCGGCGGTGGCGGCCTCGACGCCGCGGCGCAGGCCCCCGAAGAGATCGATCTCCCAGCTCGCGTCGAAGCCCACGTCGTACAGATCGCGGACGGGGTCGGGCGGATTCAGTCCGCCGAAGGAGGAAGAGCTCGAGCGCGTGCGCGAGGCGCTGCCGCTCCCTGTCGCGGTCGGGAAGAGGCCGGCGCGCGCGCCTTTCCTCTGGGCGCGCGCCTCGCGCAGGCGCGCGGCCGCGACGGCCAGGTCCTTGTTGGCCTCTGCGGCGCGCAGCTCGAGCTCGACGAGCTTCGAGTCGCCGAGGTTGGTCCACCAGGTGGCGAGGGTCTCGGGGCTCGGGTCGGCCGTGAGCCCGTGGTCGAGGGGCGAGCTCCAGGCGGGGACCGCGGGCGGCTCGGGGGCCACGAAGTCGGGGCCGACGAGACAGCCGGAGAGGAGGCCGGCCGTCGCCGCTCCGCAGAGCGAGGGCCTCAGGGACGATTTGCGCACAGGAGAGGCATAGCCCCCTTCGAGGGGAATGGCGTGGCGCGCACCGGTTTGGACTCGCGGCGCCCGGATGTGGTTCGTCATGGCTCTTTGGCGGCGGCGGAAGGCCGCCCCCCGGTTCGCCCTACGGGCGCCAACATCGGAGCGGTTCCTGTTCCGCGATCCGTGCGAAATCCACGTCGGTGGTGAGGAGCTGTAGCTCGTGTCGGATGCAGAGCTGCGCGAGGACTGCGTCGATCGTGCCCACCTGAGCTCCCCGCCGCCGGGCGCGATTGCGGATCTGCGCGGCCTCGTAGTGGTCGTGACGATCGGGGGTGACGAACGGAAGCGCGGCGAAGCGAGCGACGATTGCCTCCTCCGCGCGAGGTCCGTGAAAGCCCTGAAGGATCTCCTGGTAGACGAGTCCGGTCGTAACAATGAGATCGCCGCCTGCCAGCGCTCGCTCGAGGGCGCCGACCTCGGGCACGGCGGCGGGCGCGCCGCGACGAAACGCGAGGGACCAAACGCTCGTGTCGACGAACAGGCTCAAGCGCGGGATCGCTCTTGCTTGTAGTGGAACTGCGGGTCCCACTCGAGCTGGCCGAACAGCTCGAGAAGTCGCTTCTGCTCGCGCCGCGCGATGAACTCGCGCAGAGCAGACGTCACCGCAGCCCGCTTGGTCGTTTCGCCGCTCAGCGCCAGAGCTCGCTCCACCAGCTCGGGGTCCAGATCGAGGTTCGTCGCCATGTGTCAACTCCTACACGTCATCTTACACATCATCCCGCCGTTGCCACGCGTGCGAGCCCTGCGCGATCCTTGGTCGCCATGGCGAAGCCCCCCCTCTCCCGCCAGCGGCGCTGGACCAGCCCGCGCCCGGGCGACACGCTCGCGAGCGTCGCGGCGCGGGAGCTCGCGCAGCTCCCGGCCGACGAGGCCGTGAAGCAGCTCGCGAGCTGGAACCTGCACGTGGTGGTCCGGCCTCTGCCGGGGCTCGCGCCGGGCTCGCTCCTCGGGAGCGACGTCATCTATCTCGAGCCCCCCCTGGCGTGAGCGCGCCCGCGGCTCGGATCACCGAGGCCCTGCTCTCGCCCGGCCACGACGGCCGCGCCGAGCTGGTGGTCGTGATCGCCCATCCCAATGGGGCGACGGAGCGGCTGCGGCTCGACGAGGAGACCGCGGAGCCCATGCTGGCGGCCAACGGCATCACCCGCATCGAGGACCTGGTCGGCCGGCCCTGGGAGATCCTGTCGCTCGCCCTGGAGCGCTAGCCCGAGAATCGAAATTTCGGGGTCAGACCCCGAAATTTCGATTCGGCGCGCGCTCAGCGGAGCGCCTCGATCGGCGCGGCCACCAGGTTCCAGGTGAGCAGCGGGCGCGGCGTGTTCTGCACGAGGATCACCTCCCGCCGCGGCGCTCCGCCCCTGCCAGACGTAGCGGCGCAGCTCGCGCACGCGGTCGTTCGCCGCGTAGAGTTCGTCGCGCTCGTCGCCGTCGAGGTCGGCGAGCAGCGCCGCGTGCTCGAAGCCGCCGGAGTCGCGGTCGATGGACGCGAGCGTCCAGGGCTCGCCCGCGCCCTGGCCCGGGCGTGCGAGCCAAAGCCCGCTTCGATTCGCGGCGAGCACGAGCTCGCGGCGGCCGTCTCCCTCGACGTCACCGGCAGTCAGGAAGCGGCACATCGCGTCGGGCAGGCTCGCGATCAGGACGCCGGCGTCGGGTGGGGTACTCGCGTCGTAGCGCCGCACCTCGAGATGTCCACCCGGCGCCGGCTCGATCGCGGCGTAGAGCTCGTCGCGCCCGTCGCCGTCGACGTCGGCCACGAGGATCTCCTTGGCGTGCCGGTCGCCGAGGGCGGCCACCACGCGCCGGCCCTCGCCTTTCGCCGGCACGTAGCGGACCACTTCGCCTGGCTGTACCGCCTCCCCACCCGGCCGTCGATTCGGGCGGCTCGGCGTCGCGTAGACCTCGAGCACGCCGTCGCCGTCGAGATCGCCGAGCTCGACCTCGTGCACCCACGTGTCCGGCGCGCGGTCGAGCTCGTCGACGCGCACGCTGCCGCCGAGGCCGCGCAGCACCGCGATCACCCCCTGGTCGTGGGTCGCTACGACGAGCGCCGGCTCGCCATCGCCGAAGACGTCGCCCAGCTCGCCGTCGCGCACGCGATCGATCGCTCCGCCGAACTTTGGACGCCAGAGCGTGCGCGCGAGCGCGAAGCCGTCCACGCTGGGGCGCCACGCCTTCACCGCGCCTTGCATGCCAGCGAGCGTGAGCACGAGCGGCACCCGGCCGGGAAGCGAGAGCGGCAGGGCCTTGTGGAAGACGTTGCTCTCCGGATCAGAGAGCAGCCGCGTGCGCCACGCGCCCGCTTCGAAGCGAAGCGCGGTGAGCCGCGAGTAAGTCTGTGGCGGCTTCGAACCGGGCTCGAGCTCGGAGACCGCAACCAGGAGCCCGCGCGGCAGGGTCTGCGCGCCGGCTAGCGCGACCGGTGCGACCGCGAGCAGGAGGCTGCCCGCGGCGGCGCGCAGCGCCCCGCGCGTCAGAACACCGTACACGCGCGCGGCTTGGTCCTGGTCTTTGCACAGTCGCGCGGCTTCTTCCCGGGCTCATCGTTCGAGAAGTCGGCGCGCGCGCACGCGCGGGCGGTCTGCGCTGCGCAGAACTGCAGCGCGCTGCAGCCGTCCCCGTCTACGGTCTCGCCGGCGGGCGTGGTCGCGCAGCGATCGCTGCGATCCGGCTCGCCGTCGCCATCGGCGTCGTCGACCAGTGCAAAGCCTAGGCACGTGCGCGGCGCGGGAGACGGAGTCGCAGCCTCGGCAGCGAAGAATGCTGCGGGCGCGCAGTAGTCGTGGTCCGTGTTCGGGCGGCAGTCCAACGGCTTCAAACGCAGTGGCTCGTCGTTCTGAAAGTCGAGGCGCCTGCACGTCGAGGTGTTGCCCGGCGCCGTGCCACAGAAGTCACCGATCGTGCGACCGTCCGCGTCGATCGCCCCACCGTACGTCGTATCGCGATAGCCCGGCGCCGCGTCGCGCGCGTTGGTCTCTCCGTCGCCGTCGTCGTCGAGCAGCAAGCGCTCGCCCAGGCAGGCGGGAGGGCCGGAGCCGGGAATCGAGGTGAAGGCGAGCTTCAGCTGCCATTGCGTCAAGTCGTCCGCCTGGAAGCTCATCGTGAGGGTGCCCGCGAAGTCGTCCTGCGCACTGAAGCGGGTCACCGCGATTCCCGCGGCGTATGGGGACGCCGGACTCGCCTGACCTGGAATCTGGAGCGGCCACGGGCCTATCGCCTGGTCGGCGCGCCGGATCGTGTAGGAGTCGACGCGCTCGATCGCCGCGGACCACGCGGGCATTCCGCTTCCGTTGATGGAGTACGCCTCGAGGCTCAGCGCGCCGCGCAGGAACTCGTGGGCCGCGTCGAACTCCAGCCTCCCGGCTCCCTGCGGCGTCGCGGGCGCCAACCCCGCCGCCACCTGCCCACCGCAGACGAGGTACTGGCCGTAGTACCAATCGTCCTCGTAGTGGCAGGCCTGGGTCGTGGCGGACGTGAGCGCGAGGGTGACGTCGACCGCCCGCGCGGGCGAGACGAGCGCCAAGGCCGCGAGGGCGGCGAGTGTGGTGCGTGCGAGATGCGACATGGGGACTCCTCCGGACCACGGCGCGTGCGCCTCGGGAGTGGAGCCTGCTCCTCGCCGCGCGGCGCGGAGGTGAACTGCGGGTGAACCCGAAATCACAAGGTGATCACTTCTCGCTCACGACTCGGCTCGGGGGTCCCTCTTACGGTGTGGGGAGCGTGAGGAGGCCGGCATGGCGCGAGAGAGGACCCAGACGCACACCCTGCGATTTGCGGAGTTCGAGGCATGTCTCGACTCCGGAGAGCTGCTGCGCGGCGGTCGGCGCGTCGCCCTGCAGCAGATGCCGTTTGCGTTGCTCGCACTGCTGCTCGAGTCGGCCGGTCGGGTCGTCACCCGCGAGCAGATCCGCGCGCGGCTCTGGCCCGACGGCACGCACGTGGACTTCGAGCACGGGGTCAACACCGCGCTGAAGAAGCTGCGCCGCGCGCTTCAGGATTCTCCGCAGCCCGCGCGCTTCGTCGAGACGCTGCCGAAGCGCGGGTACCGGTTCCTCGCGCCCGTGGTGGGCCGAGGGAGCACCCGTCGCCCGGGCTACAGGGCGGCCAACGGGATCACGCGCATCGAGGACTTGGTCGGGCGGCCCTGGGAGATCCCCGCTCCCGCTCTGCCGAACGCTCGGACCGGCTAGAAGAACACGTACGACCTGACCACGACATTCTTGCGACACGGCGCGTCCGCGGCGCGGTGGGATCGATGCACGCCGAATGGAAGGACCAGCGCGAGACCGAGCCGTCGGTGATCGAGTCGTAACACTTGAGCATCGACACTTCGTTGGGCTTCTGCTGCGGGAACCAGTACCACTCGTGGTTCGGGCGATAGCGTGAAGCGCGTCGTCTCGCCGACGCGGTCGTCGTAGATGCGATAGTTGGTGATGTACGGCTGGTCGGCGAACGACGGCCAGGCGCAGAGCACGAACGGATTCTGGCGCACGGTCTCCATCGGCTTCGCGAGATTGATCGACAGGAAGCGCCGCGACATCTTCGCGTCGGCTTCTGCTTCCGTGTAGCGCTGCTCGCGCCCGAAGTTGCGCAGGTTCCTCGTGAGCAGCTCGCGGCAGCGCACGCGGCCGCTGTTGTCGTTCAGGTCGTTGTGCACGAGGTAGGCATAGTTCGCGTTCACGCCGGGGTTCTTGTTCGCCTGGTCTTCGGTGCGATCGCCGTTGTAGTCCTTGTCGAACACGTCGTGGTTGTACACGAGCGCGTCGGTGGCGCCGGGGTAGAACTCGAGCAGCAGCTTCTCCATCTCCGGATAGAACACGCGCTCCACTTCGGCCGCGTCGTAGAAATTCGTGCACTTCGATTCGCAGTGCGCGAGCGCTACGCCCAGCTTGTCCATGCACTCGGGGCTCCGGGGCGAGAGCCCGGGGTAGTACTCGCCGATGCGCCGCGCATCGCGCAGCACCTGCGGGAAGTAGAGGCACGCGCCGCCCGATGTCGCGCTCTTCCTTGCGCAACGCCTTCTGGTCGGCTTCGCGCGAGGGATCGCGCCAGAGCGCGTTGGACGAAACGATCGAGTACGACGGCTCCTCGTGCACCGTGTAGCGCAGCGGCAACGCGACACCGCCTTCCGGCGCCTCGATGCGCTTGGCGCGGATGTACTCGACGCACTCCGCCTGACTGCGAAAACCCAAGCCCCACTGGCGTCTCGATGGGCCCGGGCGGCGCGTTCTCGATCATGTCGATCACTGTCCTGGCCGGTGCCCGTACGCGATCAGGCGCAGCGCGTCGACTGGTGGCCATGCGTCGTGCCGGCGTCGCCGTCGCGATCGAAGGCCATGTAGGAAATGCCTCCGTTCGCGGCAACCGGTGCAGACTGGCCGCGCGTCAGCTCGAAGGGAGGCGTGTAGGCGTGGGCTCGGCTCATGGGATGGCTCCATTCAGGGCGCGCCGCGCAGAACGCCCAGCTTAGTGCCAGTGGCGCTTCCCCGGCTATGACGACTAGCCTTTCGCCGTCCGCCACCTCCCCCTATTCCTCCTTTCTGGAGACCCGCACATGCTCGATCTCGTCATCAAGAACGGCCTCATCGTCGACGGCTCCGGCCTGCCCGGCTACCGCGCGGACCTCGGGATCGCGGGCGGGAAGATCGCCGCGATCGGCAAGATCGACGCCGCGGCGCGCACGATCGACGCGAGCGGGCGGGTCGTTGCGCCGGGCTTCGTGGACCCGCACACCCACTACGACGCGCAGCTCTGCTGGGACCCCTTCGCGAAGCCCTCGGTCGAGCACGGCGTGACCGCGGTGGTGCCGGGGAACTGCTCGCTCTCGCTGGCGCCGCTGCGCGTGGACCAGCGCCCCGCCTTCATCCGCATGTTCCGCCAGATCGAGGAGATGCCCGAGGAGGGATTTGCCGAGGGCGTCGACTGGCGCTGGGGCGAGAGCTTCCCGGGCTGGGTGCAGGCGCTCGAGAAGAGCGGGCTCGGCATCCACGTGGCCCCGCTCGTGGGTCACAGCGTGATCCGCATGTTCGTGATGGGCGAGGCCGCGAACCAGCGCGTGGCGACGGCGGAGGAGCTCGCCGCGATGTGCCACCTGCTCGACGAGTCGCTCGCGGCGGGCGCGGTCGGGCTCTCGACCTCGTTCGTCGACATCGACGAGAACCTGCGGCCGGTGCCGAGCCGCTGGGGGCACGCGAGCGAGCTCGCGGCGCTCTGCGGCGTGCTCGCGAAGCACGGGAAGATGCTGCAGATCGTGCACGAGTTCTACGACACGCAGCTCACGATCGCGCGCATCGACCAGCTCGCGGCGCTCTCGCTCGAGCACGGGATTCCGACGACGCTCTCGCCGCTCTTCCACAACGAGGCGTTCCCGGAGATGGTGCCGCGCGTGCTCGCGCGCGTGGAGGAGCAGTGGAAGCAGGGCGCGCGCGTGTGGCCGCAGGTGCAGACGCGCCCGATCGACATCAGCTTCAATCTCGGGCAGCGGAGCCTGATCTACCTGACCATGCCGACCTGGTACGGGATGTCGCAGCTCCCGACGCGGGAGGCGAAGATCGCGGCGATCCGCGACCCGGCGACGCGCGCGAAGATGGTGCGCGGAGGCGTCGCCCGACCCGAACGATCCCTTCCAGCGCGCGGTGCCGCGCGACTTCAGCACGACCGCGGTGCGGCGCGTGGCCGACCCGCGCAACAAGTGCTACGAGGGGCGGACGCTGGGCGAGATCGCGAAGGAGCGCGGCTGCTCGGTGCCGGACGCGATGCTCGACCTCGCGCTCTCCGAGGACCTGCAGACCTGGTTCGCGCGCATCAACGTCGGCCACCGCCAGGACGCGGCGGTGGGCGAGATGCTCGCGCACCCGTACGTACACATCGGCGCGGGCGACGGCGGCGCGCACATCGGCGCTTTCGCGACCTACGGCGACACCGGCTACCTGTTCTCGCGCTTCGTGCGGAAGACGCACGCCTTCTCGCTCGAGGCGGCGGTGAAGAAGATCACCGCCGACCCGTGCGCGATCTGGGGGCTCGGGCAGCGCGGGATGCTGCGCCCCGGCTACGCGGCCGACGTGGTCGTGTTCGACGGGGACACGATCGACCGCGGGCCGGAGACGCCGGTGAACGACCTCCCGGGCGGCGGCATGCGCTGGACGCGGCCGGCGGTGGGCATCGACGCGGTGGTCGTGGGCGGCGCGGTCGCCTACACGGCGGGCGGCGGCTACACCGACGCGCGGCGCGGCGAGATCGTCTCGAAGCAGTGAGCCGCGAGCCAGCTCGGCCGATGGGCGGTAGATTCGTGGTCCCTGGTTCCGTTCCGGAGCCCTCGATGCGGAAGTTCACCGCGGTCGTCGAGAAGTGTGCGGACACGGGCCTGTTCGTGGGCCACGTCCCGGGCTTCCCGGGCGCTCACTCGCAAGGAGCGTCGCTCGACGAGCTCTCCGCGAACCTGCGCGAAGTCATCGAGCTGCTCTTGCAGGACGGCGAACCAGAGCTCGAGACGGAGTTCGTCGGGACACAGCAAATCATCGTGCCCTAGCGTGTCCCGGCTCCCGGTCCTTCGACCGCGGGAGGTCGTCGCGATACTGCGCAGCCTCGGCTTCGAGGAGGCGCGCCAGCGCGGCTCCACATCCAGCTTCGTCACCCGGATGGGCGCAGGACGACGGTCCCCTTCCACGCCGGCCGCGATCTCTCGCCGATCATCCTTCGCCAGATCGCGAAGGACATTGGCGTGCCGGTAGAGGGACTGATCGCGAGGCCTGTGCTCGGCGACGCCTAGCGGCGCGTCTTCTCGGCGAGCTTCGCGGCCTTGCGGCGCTCGCGGCGGTGCTTCGCCTGCACGATGCGCTTGTGCCGCACCCGCCTCTGCTTGTTCTTGCTGCGCGCCACGGTGATCTCCTCTTCGGGGCGCCGCGGTATAGCGCGGGGACGTTCCTTAAGAAGTTAAGCAACCCCCACGCCGGGAGGGACCACCCGCCGGACTGGGGCTTTCGTGACTTTCGTAAGGAACGTCCCCATCCTAGAACCGCGACGCGTGAGCTGTCACGTCGGCGCGCGCCCAGGCGTTGCGTGAAGCCCTGCGTCGGCCCAGGCGGCCTCGGTCGGTCTTGCCCTGCGCGCGCAGGCTCTGCGCGAGGCCGTAGAGCGACCAGCCGTTCTTCGGGTGCGTCCTCGAGGTCCTTGCGGTAGACGACCTCGGCCTCGCGCGCGCGGCCCACGCTCGAGCAGCACGGCGCCCGAGCGCCTGGCGCGTCGGGAAGTACCACGGCGGCGGCTCGGTGTAGAGCGAGGCGGTCCTGGATGCTCGACCGCGCCGCGCAGCGCCTCGACGACCGTCGCGGGGTCGCCGCTTCGCGAGCGCGAGCTCACCGGCGAGGTGATCGCGCCGCGAGGCCGAGGAGCTGCGCGCAAGGACGACGCCCGCCGTTCGCAGCCGCTTTCTGCGCGGCCGGCGAGGTCGGCGGCTTCGAGCAGCGCGGCGAGCTCGATCTGCGCCTTCGTCGAGCTCGCCCTTGCGCACGAAGGCCATGCCGCGCGCGTAGTGCCAGATACCGCCGTGATAGACGCGACCCGCGGGCGGCGCGGGCTCGGCGAGGATCGCGTCCCAGTGCCCGAAGCGGACGAGCGTCAGCGTCGGAATGGTGAGGAAGTCCTCGAGGAGCGGGAACTGGGCGAGCTTGTCGCGCGACCGCCTGCTCGAGGCGGCGCGACCGCGGTGAGCGCGAGCTCGCTGCTGCCCCTCGGCCGAGCGCCGCCGCCCAGATGAAGTGGACGTTGTGCGGGTAGTAGAGCGTGGCGTAGATCGGATGCCGCCGCGCGCCGCACATCGCGAAGAGGCCCTCGTCCGACCTTCGCGGCCGCCACGTTCACGTCGACCGATTCCTCGTAGCGGCCCACGCGCCAGAAGATGTGCGAGGGCATGTGCACGAGGTGGCCGGCGTCGGGCGCGAGCTTCCAGAGCCGATCCGCCGCGGGCACCGCCTTCTCGGGCGTGGGCAGCTCGATCAGGTGGATGTAGTAGTGGTTCGCGCCGAGGTGGTCGGGCTCCTCGGCGAGCGTCCACTCGAGATACTCCTGCGCCTTGGGCGTGAGCTCGCGCGGCTTCAGGTTGCTCGTCCCAGTAGTTCCAGGGCGAGGTGTCCATGATCGCCTCGGCGGCGATCACGGCGACGTCGGTGTTGTCGGGGTACTTCGCGCGCAGCGCGATCATCGCGTCGGCGAAGGCGCGGTCGAGGGCGGCGCGATCCGTCGGTGCGTCGGCGGCGTAGCGCTTCGCCGAGTCGCCGCGATCAGTCCTGCTCGAGCGGGCTCCCGTGCGGAGCCCTGGCGCGCGCCTGCTGCGCGAGCGCGGCGAAGGCGAGCTTCGCCTCGTCGGGACCCATCGGCATGTTGATGTTGGGCCCGTGCGCGAACGCGACGCCCCAGGAGCACATCGCGCACTGCGGGTCGATCTTCGCGCGCGTAGCTGAAGGCGCGGATCGCGGCCGCGTGGTTGAAGCGCGTACGCGAGCGCGAGGCCCTGGTCGAAGTAGGTCTGCGCCTGCGGGATTCGCGTCGTGATCTTCCAGGAGTGCGAGCCGAGGCCCGTGAACAGAGGCGGCGCCTGCTCCGCGGGGGCGGGCGGGGGCGCGGGGGGCGCCTGCGCTTGCCCGCCGCCGCCCGCGCCGGTGCACGCGAGCGCGAGCAGGAAGAGGCCCGCTCCGAGGCCGATGAAAGTCCAGGTGGCGGTGCGCGCGCGTGTGGTCATCGCGATCCCTCCGGTCGATGCGTGCCGGAATACTGCACGTTCGGGCCGGCCCATTTCCAGCCCTTTCTCGTCCCGGCAGGCCCTGCGAAGATAGGTCCATGACAGCGCCCAGCCCCGCCGCCTCGGGTCACATCGTCGCCGTGATCGGCGGCGCCACCGCCGGAGCCGAGGTCGCGAGCCGCCTCGCCGAGGCCGGCATCCACGTGGTCGTCTTCGAGATGAACCCGCGCCCGTACGGGAAGATCGAGGACGGGCTCCCGCGCTGGCACGAGGGTCTGCGCGCCAAGGAGTACGAGACGATCCGCGAGAAGCTCGGCCACGCGGGCGTCGACTACGTGCCCAACACGAAGATCGGGCGCGACGTCTCGTTCCAGGAGCTCGCGAAGGACTGGGGCTTCTCGGCGGTGATCCTCGCCAACGGGGCCTGGCGGGACCGGCCGCTGCCGGTGGAGGGCGCCGACCAGTACGTGGGGCAGGGCCTCATCTACCAGAACCCGTTCATCATCTGGTTCAACCACTGCCAGGAGAAGAGCCTACGCGGGCGAGCGCTTCCAGATCGAAGATGGGGCGCTCGTGGTGGGCGGCGGGCTCGCCTCGATCGACGTGGTGAAGGTGCTGATGCTCGAGTCGGCCCGGGCGAGCCTTCGCGCGCGCGGCATCGAGGTGCCCATGATCGAGCTCGAGGTGAAGGGCATCCCGAAGATGCTCGAGCGCCACGGGCTGAAGTTCGAGGACCTGGGGCTCACGGGCTGCACGCTCTACTACCGCCGGCGGCCCGAGGACATGCCGCTCGCCGAGGTTCCCGAGGGCGCCGACGAGAAGCGCAAGGAGAAGGTGCTCTCCGCGCGCCGGCGGCTGCTCGAGAAGGCCCAGGAGAAGTACGGCTTCAAAGTGGAGGCGCTCGCGGCGCCGGAGCGGCTGCTCGTCGAGGGCGGGCGCGTGGTCGGGCTCGTGCTGCGCCGCAACAAGTTCGAGAACGGGAAGCTCCTGCCGCACCGAGGAGCTCTTCGAGCGGCGCGGCCCCTACGTGATCAGCTCGATCGGGAGCATCCCCGAGCCGATTCCGGGGATCGCGACGAAGGGCGAGCTCTTCGCGTTCACGGACTGGGACATCGGCCGCATCGACGGCTACCCGACCGTCTTCTCGGTGGGGAACGTGGTCACCGGGAAGGGCAACATCGTCGCCTCGCGCAAGCACGCCTCCGAGGTGTACGAGGCCGCGCTCGCGAGCTTTCTGGGCGTGGACGGCGACGGGCATCAGGCCGAGGCGGCGCTCGAGAGCGCCGCGGCGCAGGCGGCGGGCGCGCAGGCCGAGAAGATCGCCGAGGCGATCGGGCACGCGGCGCCGCCGCCCCCCGCGACGCGCGCTGCGATCCTCGAGCGCGTGCGCGCGCGGCAGCGCGCGGTCGGCTACGCGGGCGACGTCAAGAGCTGGCTCGAGCGCGTGACGCCGCCGGACTTCAAGTGATGCGCCTCAAGTACGGATGCAATCCCCATCAGAGCTTCGCGTCGGTCGACCCGCTCGATCCGGCGACGGCGCCGGTCCGCGTGCTGAACGGCACGCCCTCGTACATCAACTTCCTCGACGCGCTGAACGCCTGGCAGCTCGTGCGCGAGGCGCGCGCGGCGACGGGGCTGCCGGCCGCGGCGTCCTTCAAGCACGTCTCGCCGGCCGGGCGCGGCGCTGGCGGTGCCGCTCTCCGCCCGAGCTCGCGCGCGCCTACGAGGTGGAGGGGAAGGAGCTCTCGCCGGCGGCGCTCGCCTACGTGCGCGCGCGCGGCGCGGACCCGAAGTGCTCGTTCGGCGACTTCGCGGCGCTCTCGGAGACGGTGGACGAGGCGACCGCGGACTTCTTGAAGGGCGTCGTGTCGGACGGCATCGTCGCGCCGGGCTTCGCGCCCGCGGCGCTCGAGACGCTGAAGCAGAAGAAGAACGGCTCCTTCATCGTGCTGGAGGCGGACCCGGGCTTCGTGCCGCCGCGGCGCGAGAGCCGCGAGCTCCACGGCATGCGGATGGAGCAGGACCGCAACGACCACCCGATCGACGCGGCGGTGCTCGCCGACGTGAAGTGTGGGGTGCTCACGGCGGAGGCGAAGCGCGATCTCTTGTTGGGCCTGGTCGCGATCAAGTACACGCAGTCGAACTCGGTGGGCTACGCGCTGGGCGGGCAGATGATCGGGATCGGCGCGGGCCAGCAGTCGCGCGTGGACTGCACGAAGCTCGCCGGGGCGAAGGCCGACCTCTGGCACCTGGGCACGCACCCGAAGGTGCTGGGGCTGCGCTTCAAGAAGGGCGTCAAGAAGCAGGACCGCATCAACTGGCGCGTGCGCTACATCGAGGGCGATCTCACGCGCTATGAGGAGCGCGCGCTGCGCCGAGGCGCTCGCTACGCCCGCGGCGCCGCTGACCGCGGAGGAGCGGCGCGCGTGGATCGCGAAGCTCGCCGGCGTGTCCCTGGTCTCCGACGGCTTCATCCCGTTCCGCGACAACATCGACCACGCCGCGCGCCACGGCGTCGCCTTCATCGCCGAGCCCGGCGGCTCGACGCGCGACCAGGAGATCGAGGCCGCCTGCCGCGAGTACGGCATCGCCCTCGTGCACACGAAGCTACGGCTGTTCCATCACTGAGTTAACAGCGGGGACGCTGGTTAACTAGGGCAGGCGGCGGATCAGTTCGCCCACAACCCGTCGCCCTAGTTAACCAGCGTCCCCGGTGTTAACTCGCTTACCAGCTGGCGAGCGCGGTCATCGTCTTGCCGGTGGCGTCGACGATCTCGAAGGAGAGCGCGCCCTCGGCGCGTGACGTCGAGCACCCCGAAGTTGAAGTACGGCGAGGGCCTGGTCGA
The DNA here is from genome assembly GCA_963716275.1 of uncultured delta proteobacterium. Lineage (GTDB taxonomy): Bacteria > Myxococcota_A > UBA9160 > UBA9160 > UBA6930 > VGRF01. The sequence goes on from CAVQTC010000016.1 coordinate 25,882, forward strand.
AGGTGAGCGCGGGCTCGTTCGCGATGCCGGGGCGCACCCAGAGGCGCTCGGGGGCGAAGGTGGGATCCGTGAGAAGCGTCGGATCGGGGTGGGCGGAGAGCGGCCCCACCATCACCTCGAGCATCGTGAAGTCTACGTCGGGGCCGAGCGGGCGATAGCGCGTGACCGCGGCGTTGTGCGCGTCGGCGGTGAGCCAGACGAGGTGCTTCAGGCCGGCCAGCTGGCTGCGCCGGAGGATCGTGCCGAGCTCGTGCTCGTAGCCCGTTCCGCCATCGCCGCTCGCCCACGAGTCGCGCCGGTGCGCCTTGCTGCTCGGCACCGAGAGCGGGACGCTGGAGACGATCACTCGCCAGGTCGCGTCCGAGGCTGCCAGCCGCGCGAGCAGCCACTCGCGCTGCGCGGCGCCGAGCATCGTCTTCGTCGGGCCGTCGGGATCGCGGGCGGAGTCGCGGTAGGAGCGCGTGTCGAGCAGATAGAGCGCGACGTGCCTGCCGAGGCGGAGCTCGCGGTAGAGGCGCGTCGGCTCGGCCTCGCTCGCGATCGGGTTCCACTCGAGAAAGACGCGGCGCCCCATCGGGAGCAGGTGGCGCTGGAGCACGGTGCGCTTGTCGTGGTGCGGGCCGAAGTTGTTGAGGACCTCGTGGTCGTCCCAGACGGGCGCGTACGGCACCTCGGCCAGGAGCCGGCGCAGGGGGCCGTCGGCCAGTTGGTAGCGCCAGTGCGCGCGGTATCCGTCGAGGTCCGTGGCGGGCGACCCGGGCCCTGCGATCTGGGCGTTCCCGTAGCGCCCGGTCCCTGTGCAGACGTGATCGGCGTAGATCATGTCGCCCATCCCGATGAACAGGTCCGGTCCTTGCGCACGGATGGCGTCGTAGCCCGGGTAGCCACGCGTCGCGTCGCGGCACACGTTCAAGCCCCCCACGTCGCCGGTGAAGGCGACGCGCACGGCGGCGGCGGTCCCACTCGCCGCCGGGGTGTGGAAGCTCGCTCGCGCGGCGCCGCCGCTCGCGAGCTTCACGGCGACCTGATAACCGGTGTCCGGCGCAAGCTCGCCGAGCCGCGCGCTCCCCGTGAAGCCGTGCTCTGCGCGGAGGGGAATGCTCGCCTCGCGCGCGAGCGCTCCGCTGCTCGAGAGCTGGATGCTCGCCGTGTCGTCTTTCGGCCCGTCGGCTGCGGTCCACACCACCGCCTCGCTCGCGCTCACGGCGAAGACGGCGAGCGCGGGAGATGGCGCGTCGCCCGATCCCGCCAGCGCCTGGAGGGACAGTCCCAAAATGCCACAGACTGTCCCCCAAGTTCGAACCAAGGAGGAACGTCCCCTAATTCTCGACGAAGGACTTGAGCATGCGGCTGCGGCTCGGGTGGCGGAGCTTGCGCAGGGCCTTGGCCTCGATCTGGCGGATGCGCTCGCGGGTCACCTCGAAGTCCTGGCCGACCTCCTCGAGCGTGTGGTAGCCGCGCTCGCCGATGCCGAAGCGCATCTTCAGCACGCGCTCCTCGCGCGGCGCGAGCGTCGAGAGCACGCGGCGCGTCTGGTCCGAGAGGCTCTGCTCCACCACCGCGTCCGCGGGGCTGACCGCGTTCTTGTCCTCGACGAAATCGCCCAGGCTCGAGTCGTCCTCCTCGCCCACGGGCGTCTCCAGACTGATCGGCTCCTTCGCGATCTTCAGCACCATGCGCACCTTGTCGAGCGGCATCTCGAGGTTCTCGGCGAGCTCCTCGGGCGCGGGCTCGCGGCCCAGCACCTGCACGAGCGCCTTCGTGGCGCGGCCGATCTTGTTGATCGTCTCGATCATGTGCACGGGGATGCGGATCGTGCGCGCCTGGTCGGCGATCGCGCGCGTGATCGCCTGGCGGATCCACCAGGTGGCGTAGGTCGAGAACTTGTAGCCGCGCCGCCACTCGAACTTCTCGACGGCGCGCATGAGGCCGATGTTCCCCTCCTGGATCAGGTCGAGGAACTGCAGGCCGCGGTTCGTGTACTTCTTCGCGATCGAGACCACCAGGCGCAGGTTCGCCTCGGTGAGCTCGCACTTGGCGCGGTGCGCCTCCTCGTGGGCGACGGAGTGCTCGCGCACGCAGCGGCGCAGCGTCTCGCGGCTCATGTGCGCGTCGCTCTCGAGCGCGTGGATGGCCTCGTCGAGCGTTGCCAGCTCGCTCTCGACGCGCGCGATCCGCTCGGGGTCGCCGCCCAGCTTCGCGAGCGCCTCGCGCGCCATGCGGCTGCGCTTCTTCGAGAGCGGCGCGAGCTCGCGCAGCTGCGCGGCGCACACGCCGAGCTGCCCGGCGATCTTGTCGGCGGCGCGCTCGTGCTGGAGCAGCTGGTCGGCGCGCTCGCGCACGCGATCGGAGACGTCGGCGAAGCAGCGCTTCGCGACGCGCTGCTCGATCAGGAGCTGACACATCTGCTTGTAGAGCTCGCGCGATTCCTCGCGGAGGCGCTCGCGCGTCTCCGGGCCCGTGCGCCCGTTCGCGATGGCCGCCTCGCGCTTGGCCGCCTCGCCCTGGAGCCGCCTCACGCGGTGCACCGCATCGAGCAGCGCGGTCTTGCGCTCCTGCGGGTCCTCGGTGGACTCCTCGTCGTCGAGGCCCGCCAGCATGTCCTGGGGCTCGAGCCGGCCGCGGCGCAGCTCGTCGGCCATCGCCAGGAAGGTCCGCATGCCGAGCGGCGTGCCCAGCGTGGAGTAGAGCACGCGGTGCTCGCCCGACTCGATGCGCTGGGCGAGGGAGACCTCGCCCTCGCGCGTGAGCAGCGAGACCTGCCCCATCTCGCGCAGGTAGACGCGCACCGGATCGTTGCTGCCGCCCTCGTCCGCGTCCTCGCCGCCGCTGCGCGTGTCGCGCACGCGGTGCACCTCGCCCGGCGAGCTCACCACGGCGATGTCGTTCTCGCCGAAGAGCGCCATCACCTCGTCGAGCTGCTCGGAGGAGAGCATCTCGTCGGGCAGCGCCCCGTTCACGTCCTGCACGGTCAGGTAGCCCTTGCGGCGGCCTTCGGTCACCAGCTTTTGGACCGAGCGGTGCTCGCGCACGGCGGGCTGGATGCGCACGGTGCCGCTGCGTCCGCGCGCGCTGGCCGTGGCGGGCTCGCGCACCGCGTCGGCGGGCGGCGCGAGCTGCAGGGTCGGATCCTTGGCCGGGCGGCGGTCTCGGGGCGCGATCGAAACCATGGGGGGTGGTCTCCTTGAGTGCGGCAACAGGGGCAAGCCGGGCTCAGCCCGGCGGGAGTCCTCGCGCAGCGCGGCGCTCTTCGAGCTCGCGCTGCTTCAGCGTGATCAGGTCGTCGGGGGAAGCACTGCCGAGAATGACGCTCTGGGTGAGCGCACGCGAGGCGCTGCGCTTCTGGTCGCGGGCGAGCCAGGCGAGCTCGTCGGCCAGGATGCGGCTCGCGGCCGCAGCGTCTTCGAGATCGGGGCGGGGCTCGCTCGCGAGCGCCACGAAGCGCCGGCGCCGGTCGCCCTCGAGCGCGTCCACCAGGCTCGCGGCGTCGCCCGCGCCCTCGGCGAGCGCGTGCACTTGGCGAGCGAGCTCGCCGAAATCCGCGTCCGGGGCGAGCGCGGCGAGGCCCTCGGCGGCGACGCGCTCCACACAGCTCGGGTGATCGACCAGGATGCGGAGCGCGTCGGCGAAGTGTCGCTCAGCGGGTGTGAACCGGCGCGGCGGGGGCAGCCGGCGCGTAGCCTGCTCACTCGCTGCCGTTCGCGCCGCTCCTTGCGCACGGCGGCCTCGACGTCGCGCGGCTCGGCGTTCGTCACGATCGCGAGGCGACGCGCGAACTCGCCGCGCTCGACCGGGTCGGCGACGCGCGCGAGTAGCGGCGCCACCGCCGCCACCGCGTCGGCGCGCTGATAGGGCGTCGCGACGGCCGGGCGCCACGGCGCGACGGATCGCGAGCTCGAGCGCCGGCTGGGCCTTCTCGACCAGCCCACGCAGCGCCTCGGCGCCGTGCTGCGCGAGGTAGTCGTCGGGATCGAGGCCGCCCGGGATCGTGGCGGCCGCGACGCGCAGGCCGTGGGGCAGGAGCAGCTCCAGCGAGCGCAGCATCGCGCGCTGGCCGGCCTCGTCGCCGTCGAAGAAGAGCACCACGTCGCGCACGCGGCGGCGCAGCGAGCGCGCGTGCTCCTCGCTGAGCGCCGTGCCGCAGGTGGCGAGCGCTTCGCCGAGCCCGGCGCGGTCCATGGCGATGCGGTCGAAGTAGCCCTCGACCAGGATCGCGCGCTCGCGCGTGCGGAGCGCGTCGAGCGCGTACGGGAAGCCGTAGAAGGCCTCGCGCTTGCGGTAGACGGGGCTCTCCGGCGTGTTCAGGTACTTCGGCTCCTGGTCCTTCGCGAGGGCGCGCCCGCCGAAGCCGATCACGCGGCCGCGCGCGTCCTCGATCGGGAATACCACGCGCCCCCGCAACAAGTCGTAGTGGCCGCTCGAGCGCTCGCGCGCGCGGACGAGGCCCGCGCGCTCGGCGAGCTCGGGCGCGACGTCGCCCTTGCGCAGCGCAGAGAGCAGACCGTCCCAGCGATCCGGCGCGAAGCCCACGCGGTAGCGCGCGAGCTCCTCCTCGCCGAAGCCGCGGCCCGCGAGATAGGCGCGCGCGCCCGCGGCCTCGGGAGCGCGCAGCAGATCCTGATAGAACGCCCGCGCAAGCTGGTTTGCGCGGTAGATCTCCTCCAGCACGCCGCGCTCGCCGCCGTCGCGGGAGTCGGGCACCTCGATCCCGACCTCGGCCGCGAGCGAGCGCACGGCCTCCGGGAAGCTGAGCCCCTCGTGCTTGATCACGAAGCCGAAGGCGTTGCCGCCTTCGCCGCAGCCGAAGCAGTGATAGGTGCCACGATCGGGGCTCACGATGAACGAGGGCGTCTTCTCCTGGTGGAAGGGACACAGACCCTTGTAGGTGCGGCCCGCCTTCTTCAGGCTCACGTGCCGACCGATCAGGTCGACGAGGTCGACCCGATCTCGGATCGCGTTCAGCGTTTCCTCGGGGATCCGTCCCATGCGGTTTGCCCCCGGCGGCGCCGGTTAGCGCGCCATCCGCTTCAGCTTCTTCAACGCCCGCTTGCGAGCCGCGGCTTCCTTCTTCTTGCGCCGCACGCTCGGCTTGTCGAAGTACTCACGGCGGCGCAGCTCGGTCAGCACGCCCGCCTTCTCCACGCTCTTCTTGAAGCGCTTGAGCGCGACCTCGAAGGGCTCGTTGTCCTTCACCTTGACGATGGGCATCCGCCCTCCTCAGTGCTCGCGCTGCGCAGAGGCGCCGGCCTGAGAGCGCGCCCACTGCGCGCTCACGCCCCCGTCACCCGCTCGTTTCATTGTGTCCGGATTGCGCCGTCGGTGGCACGCATCCCGGCGGGTGCGAGCCCCTCCATAGGCAGGGAGGGGATACCAGAAACCTTGTAAATTCGCGGGGTTCCGGGGCATGGGCGCAGGTCGTGCAACCTAGCGCAGGGCTTTTCGGGCCGTCAATGAGGCGGCTCCTCGAAAAGCTCACGATCCGCTCGGGGGCCGGACGGGGATGCCCAGCTCCAGGAGCCGGCGCTTCACCGAGGCCACGGTCTGCTCGCGGAAGTGGAAGATGGAGGCCGCCAGGGCCGCCTGGGCGTGCCCGCCGGCCGGGCCGTCGTCCAGGGCCGCCGCCAGGCTCTCCGGGGTTCCGCCGCCGCCGGACGCGATCACCGGCACCGAGACCGCGTCCGCCACCCCGCGCACGAGCTCCAGGTCGTAGCCGGCCTTGGTCCCGTCCTGGTCCATGCTGGTCAGGAGGATCTCGCCGCCGCCGGCTGCAGCCATTTGCTGCGCCCAGGCGATGGCGTCGAGGCCGGTCGGGCGCCGGCCGCCGTGGGTATAGACCTCCCAGAATCGAAATCCCGGGGTCTGACCCCGAGATTTCGATTCCGCGCCGTGGCTGCGCTCCCGCTCGCGCGCGCGCGCCGCGAAGGCCTCGGGGTCGACGACGCGCTTCGCGTCGATGGCCACCACCAGGTTCGCGCTGCCGATCTTGAGGGCGGCCTCGCCCACGAGGTCCGGGTTCTCGACCGCCGCGGTCATGATCGAGACCTTGTCCGCCCCGGCGTTCAGCAGATCGCGGACGTCCTGCACCGAGCGCACCCCGCCGCCCACGCAGAGCGGCATGAAGACGGTCTCGGCCGTGCGCGCGACCACGTCGAAGAGCGTGCGGCGGCCCTCGTGACTCGCGCTGATGTCGAGGAAGGTGATCTCGTCCGCCTCCTGCTCGTCGTAGAGGCGCGCCACCTCGACCGGGTCGCCGGCGTCCACGTGGTCCACGTACTGAACGCCCTTCACCACGCGCCCGCGGTCCACGTCGAGACAGGGAATGATGCGCTTCAGGAGCACCGCGCGATCTCCAGGGCGCGGCCGAGGTCGACCGCGCCGGTGTAGAGGGCCCGCCCGACGATGAGCCCGGCCACGCCGCGCCGGGCGAGCTGGCAGGCCGCGCGCACGTCGTCGAGGGAGCCCACTCCCCCCGAAGCGATCACCGGGAGCGAGACGGCCTCGGCGAGCTCCGCCGTGGCCTCGAGGTTCGGGCCCGCGCCCGTGCCGTCGCGGGCGATGTCGGTATGGATGATCGCGGCCACTCCCGCGTCCGCGAAGCGGCGCGCGAGCGTCACGGCGTCGGTCTCAGTCGTCTCGAGCCAGCCCGAGACGGCGACGCGGCCGTCGCGGGCGTCGATGCCCACGCCGATCCGGCCCGGGAACTTCCGCGCCGCCTCGCGCACGAGGTCCGGATCGCGGAGCGCCGCGGTCCCGAGCACCGCGCGCTCGACGCCGAGGGCGAGCCAGCGCTCGATGGCGGCGAGCGTGCGGATGCCCCCGCCGAGCTCGACGGCGACGCCGGGCGCGGCCGCCACGATCGCGCGCACGGCCTCGGTATTCACCGGCACCCCGGCGCGCGCGCCGTCGAGATCGACCACGTGCAGGCGCGCGAGCGGATGCGCGGCGAAGCGCGCGGCCACCGCGGCGGGGTCGGCCGCGTACTCGGTCGCAGCGTCGTAGCGGCCCTGGGTGAGGCGCACGCAGCGGCCGCCCAGCAGATCGATGGCGGGGATCAGCTCGAAGCCCACCGCTACTTCCCCGTGGGCATGGCGGCGATGGTCTCCTGCGCGCCCCACTGCGCGAGCTCGGCCGCCGTGAGCCAGCGCGTGCCGCCGCCCGGATAGCGGCCGGCGCGCAGCACGTTGTCGCCGAGCGCCTGCTGGCGCTCGTCGAACTCGGCGCTCCAGAGCGCGCTCCCGCCCGGCGCGCTGCGCAGGTCCACGTGAAAGCCGACGGCTGCGGGCGAGAGCGTGCCCACCGCCTCGCCCTGGCGCTCCTCCCAGCGCGTGAGCTCGCCGGAGAGGATGCCGTCGGCGCCGAACTTCTCGGCGAGCACGGCCGCCGCAGGCTGGGAGGGGCCTGCCAGCGCGAGCGCCCCGGCCGCGTCGTCGGGCGCGACCACCTCGAGCCCGCGCGCTTCCAGCGCCTCGGCCAGATAGCGCGAGACGAGCTGCGCCGAGACGCGCGCCGTGCTGGGCGAGTCGGCGCCGCGCGCGGCGAGCCCGGGCGAGACGCGCAGGGGGATCACCGCGATGCGGTGCAGCGGCGCTCTCAGATCCTGGAGCGCGGGCCGCTCGAGCGTATCGACCGCGGGCGTGCAGCCGAGCGCGCCCGCGGCGGCGAGCGCGAGGGCGAGCGCCCGCGCCCGCCCTAACACGTGCGCAGCCAGGCCGCGAAGCCGTCGAGCAGGCGCTTGCCGGCGCGCTGGCTCTTCTCCGGGTGGAACTGCACCGCGAACACGTTCTCGCGCGCGACCGCCGCCGCGAAGGGGCCGCCGTAGTCGACGCTCCCCACCCAGTCGGCGGGCGCGGCGGCGACCACGCGGTAGGAGTGCACGAAGTAGTAGATGTCCTCGCGCGGGAGGGCGCCGAGCAGGGGATGCGCGCCGCGCCAGGTCACGGTGTTCCAGCCGATGTGCGGCACCGGGAAGGGGTGGCTCTCCGGGAAGCGCTCGACGCGGCCCGGGAGGAGCGCGAGGCCCGGCGTGATGCCGTGCTCGTCGCTCGTCTCGAAGAGCACCTGGAGCCCGAGACACAGGCCCAGGTAGGGCTTCCCGCTCGCGATCGTCTCGCGCACGGCCGCGTCGATGCCCTTGGCGCGCAGGCTCGCCATCGCGTCGGCGAAGGCGCCCACGCCGGGCAGCACCAACGCGTCGTAGTGGCGCAGCGCCGCGGCGTCCGCGCAGAGCTCCACCGCGAGGTGGCTTCGCTCGAGCGCCTTGGCGACGCTGCGCAGGTTGCCGGCGCCGTAGTCGACGACGGCCACGCGGGGGGTGGCGGCCATGGGCGTGAGCTTAGAGCGCGCCCTTCACCGAGGGCACGTCGGTCACGCGCGGATCGATCTCGAGCGCGACGCGCAGCGCGCGCGCCAGGCCCTTGAAGATCGCCTCCACCGTGTGATGGGGGCTCATGCCGTAGCGGAGCTCCACGTGCAGATCGAGGCCGGCGTTCTGCGCGAGCGCGTAGAGGAAGTCCTGCACCAGCGAGACGTCGAAGTTGCCCACGCGGTCGTTGGCGAGCGCCACGCGGTACACCAGGAAGGGACGGTTCGAGACGTCGACGGCCACGTCCACGCGCGCCTCGGCCATGGGCAGGATCTGCTGGCCGTAGCGCCGGATGCCGCGGCCCTCGCCCAGCGCCTTGCGCAGCGCCTGGCCCAGTACGATGCCCACGTCCTCGACGGTGTGGTGCAGGTCCACGGCGAGATCGCCCTTGGCGCGCAGGCGCAGATCGAAGAGGCCGTGCTTCGCGAAGGACTCGAGCATGTGGTCGAAGAAGGGAATGCCGGTCTCGACGTCGTAGGCGCCGCTCCCGTCGATCGCGAAGTCGAGGCGGATCTCCGTCTCGCGCGTCTTGCGCTCGATCTTCGCGGAGCGGACGGACTCGTCGGTCGTCTTCTTCACCATGGCCAAGCCTACCAGCTCTAGGGGCTTCGCTCGCCTACGGCTCGCTGCGCGCCGGACTCCGTCCGGCTTGCGGCCCTACCAATCAATCTCGGCTTCGATCTCGGCTTCCCGGGCGGCCTCGCGCTCGCGGCGCGCCTTGCGGATGCGCGCGAGGCGGAGCTCGACCGCGTTGCCGTGGCCGGTGAAGCCCTCGAGGGCGGCCAGCCGGATCACGTCGGCGCCGAGCTCGCGCAGCTTCGGCGGCTCGAAGCGCACGAAGGCGGTGCGCTTCAGGAAGTCGTCGATGCCGAGCGGCGAGAAGAAGCGCGCGGTGCCGCCGGTGGGGAGCACGTGGTTCGGGCCCGCCAGGTAGTCGCCCACCGCGACGGGCGTGTAGTGCCCGAGGAAGACCGTGCCCGCGTTCTTCACGCGCTTGAGCTGCGCCTCGGCGTCGTCGGTCGCGATCACGAGGTGCTCGGGTGCGTAGCGGTTGGCGAGCTCGAAGGCGTGGTCGAGATCGCGCGCCACGACGATCGCGCCGCGCGCGGCGAGCGCGGCGCGCGCGATCTTCTCCCGGGAGAGCCCGCGGAGCTGCTTCTCGATCTGCTCTTTCACGCGCAGGGCCAGGCTCTTGACCGCCGTGATCAGGATCGCGCTCGCGCCCTCCTCGTGCTCGGCCTGAGAGATCAGGTCGGCGGCCACCCAGGCCGGCGTCGCGGTCTTGTCGGCGATCACCAGGACCTCGGTGGCGCCCGCCTCGCTGTCGATCGCCACCTCGCCGAACACGAGCTTCTTGGCGCGCTGCACGTAGGCGTTGCCCGGGCCCACGATCTTGTCGACGCGCGGCACGGTCTGCGTGCCGAACGCGAGGGCCGCGATCGCCTGGGCGCCGCCCATCTTGAAGACGCGGTGCACGCCCGCGACGCGCGCCGCCATCAGCACCTCGTCGCGGATGCGCCCGTCCTTCCCGGGCGGAGTCGCCATCACGATCTCGGGCACCTCGACCACGGAGGCGGGCACCGCGTTCATGATCACGCTGGACGGGTAGCTGGCCTTGCCGCCGGGCACGTAGATGCCCACGCGCTCGAGCGCGCGCACGCGGTGGCCCATCAGCGCGCCACCTTCCTCGCGCATCTCCCAGCTCGAGGGGATGCGCTTCTTGTGGAACTCGCGCACGCGCATTGCGCTCTTGCCGAGCGCCGCGCGGTCGGCGGGCGCCACGCGGTCGCAAGCCTCGTCCATTTCTTTTTTCGGGATTTCCAACTTCGATAGATCCGCACCATCGAGTTTGCGCGTGAGCGCGAGCACCGCGCGTCGCCCCCCGTGCGGACGTCGTCGAGGATCTTGCGCACGGTCTTCTCGACCGCGTCGTCGTGGGCCTCGCGGCGCGTGCAGAGCGCGTTGAAGGCCTTCTCGAAGCCGGCCTCGCCCGCCTGTAGAAACGCGATGCCGCTCTTCGTGCTTCGACTGGCCATCCGGCCTCCCTACCCGCGGTGGCGGGCCGTCGCGACGCGGAAACTCCCTGCGAGATCGCGGTGCAGCTCCACCCCCTCGTAGCCGCAGCCCACGAGGAATTGTGTCAATTCCTCGGCCTGATCGGGAGAGAGCTCGAGGGCGAGGAGCCCGCCCGGCAGGAGAAAATCGGTCGCCTCCGAGGCGATCCGATGGAGGAGCGCCGCGCCGTCGGGGCCGGCGAAGAGGGCCTGGGCCGGCTCGTGCCGGAGCTCGGGCGCGAGGCCGGCCGCCTGGTTGCTCGCCAGGTAGGGCGGGTTCGAGACGACGGCGTCGAAGCGCTCGCCCTCGACGGGCGCGAAGCCGTCGCCCTGCACGAGGCGGACGCGGCTCGCGAGACCGAGCGCGCTCGCGTTGGCCTCGGCCACGGCGAGGGCCGCGGGCGAGAGGTCGGAGGCCGTGACGCGCAGCTTCGGGCGCTCGTGGGCCAGCGCAAGCGCGATTGCGCCCGAGCCCGTGCCGAGGTCGAAGGCGCTGAGCTCGGCCTCGACGTCGGGGAGCGCGCCGAGCACGGCTTCGACCAGCGTCTCGGTCTCCGGGCGCGGCACGAGCACGTCGGGCGTCACCGCGAGCGGGAGCGACCAGAACTCGCGCACGCCCGTCAGGTAGGCGACCGGGACGCGCTCTTCGGCGCGCCGCTTCACGAGCGCGCGGAAGGGCGCGCGCTCGGGCGCCGCGATCGGCTTGTCGAAGTCGAGGTAGAGGCGCAGGCGATCCGTGCCGAGCGCGTGGGCGAGCAGGAGCTCCGCGTCGAGGCGCGCGCTCTCGATGCCCTTCCCGCGCAGGTAATCCGTGGTCCAGCGCAGGAGCTCGAGCACGGTCCACGTCCGCTCGCTCACGCGGCGCGCCCTTCCCCGAGCGCTCTCTCGCGCTCGCTGCTCGCCCAGCTCGCGACGCCGTCGAGCAGGTCGGCGAGCTCGCCCTCCATGACGCGGTCGAGCTGGTGGAGGGTCAGGCCGGCGCGGTGATCGGTGACGCGATTCTGGGGAAAGTTGTAGGTGCGGATCTTCTCGCTGCGGTCGCCGCTTCCCACCTGGGAGCGCCGATCGCTCGCGCGCTCTGCGGTCTGGCGCTCGATCTCGGCTTCGAGGATGCGCGAGCGCAGCACCTTCAGCGCCTTCGCCTTGTTCTTGTGCTGGCTCTTCTCGTCCTGACACGTGACGACCACGCCCGTCGGCAGGTGCGTGATGCGCACGGCGGAGTCGGTGGTGTTCACGCTCTGGCCGCCGGGACCGCCCGAGCGGAAGACGTCGATGCGCAGGTCGGCGGGCTGGATGGTGACGTCCACCTCCTCGGCCTCGGGGAGGATCGCGACGGTGACGGTGGAGGTGTGGATGCGCCCCTGGCCCTCGGTGGCGGGCACGCGCTGCACGCGGTGGACGCCGCGCTCGTGCTTCAGCCGCCCGAAGACGTCCTTCCCGGAGATGCCGACCACGATCTCCTTGAAGCCGCCGGAGCCGGTCGCCGGAGAGCGAGAGCGGCTCGATCTTCCAGCGCTGCGCCTCGGCGTAGCGCGAGTACATGCGGAACAAGTCCGCGGCGAAGAGCGCTGCCTCCTCGCCGCCCGTGCCCGCGCGGATCTCGAGGATCGCGTTCTTCGAGTCGGTCGGGTCCCTGGGCAGGAGGAGGGTGCGGATCTCCTGCTCGAGCGCGGCGAGCTTCTGCTCGAGCTCGGGGAGCTCGGCCTTCGCGAGCGCCGAGAGCTCGGGGTCGCTGTCGCGGGAGAGCTCGCGGGCCTCGTCGATCGCGCGCTGGGTCTTCTGGTAGGCGTTGCCCGCCTCGAGGACGGGTCGGAGCTCGGCCAGCTCCTTCCCGACCTTGGCCAGCTCGGTGGGCTTGCTGGCGGTCGCGGGGTCAGCGAGCCGCGCCTCGAGGGCGGAGGCGCGCGCCTCGATCTCGCGAATCCGTTCGAGCCAGGAAGCCATGGAGAGTCCGGTCCGGAGTGGGGATCTCCGCCCACTGGGCCGGGCGGAGGCGCCGCTGGGGAAGGAGGCGGCACCAGTCGACTCAGGGTCGCGGATCCCCCTAACGCCGCAAATGGCGGATGGGGACGTTCGTTTACGAGGTTTACGAATGAGAAACACGCGGACGATTCCGAACGCTGTCCGCTTACGTCCGTCCCGTCGCGTTCGGCAACCTCGTAAACGAACGTCCCACCGCTACCACCAGCGCCACCAGGGTTTGCGGCGGGGGCAGAAGTCGATGGGGCGGGTGCCGCGCAGGAAGACCTCGGGGACGCCCGGGCACCAGGAGGCGGCGAGCAGGCCGGTCGCGGGGTCGATCTCGACGGCGGTCAGCTGCTCGGGGACCGGGAAGGAATCCCAGCCCTCGGCGCCGAGCGCGCCGCGGATGAAGCGCGCGGCGATCGGGATGGCGGCCTGGGCGCCGGTCAGCCCCACCTGCGCGCCGTCGTCGAAGCCGACCCACACCACGACGACGATCTCCGGCGTGTAGGCGACGAACCAGGCGTCGCGGCGGTCGTTGGTCGTCCCCGTCTTGCCGGCGAAGGGGCCGCGCACGCCGAGCTCGCGCAGGCTCCGCGCCGTGCCGCGCTCGACGGCGCCCAGAGAGCGCCGACGTCACCAGGTAGGTCTCCGTCTCGGAGAAGACGCGCTCGGCGCGCTCGGGGTCGCCGGCCAGGAGATCGCCGTCCGCCTCGCGCACGCCGAGGAGGCGCCGCGGCGCGCGCAGGATGCCGCCGCTCGCGAGCACCGCGTAGACGCGCGCCACCTCGATGGGCGTCATCTCGAAGGCGCCGAGCGCGAGGCTCGGGATCGGGCGGATGGGGCTCTCGACGCCGAGAGCGCGCGCGGTGTCGGCCACGCGCACGAGGCCGGTCTCGAGGGCGAGCCGCGCGATCGGCACGTTCAACGAGTCCTCGAGCGCGCGCCGCACCGTCACCGGGCCGCGGTAGCGGCCGTCGTAGTTCTCCGGCGACCAGGGCTTCCCCTCGACCTCGAGCTCGAGGGGCTCGTCCGCCAGGATGGTCGCCAGCGTGAAGGGCTCGCGCTCGACGTCGCGCGCGAGGGCCGCCAGCGCGACGACCGGCTTGAACACGGAGCCCGGCTGGCGATGCGCGCTGCGCGCGCGATCGAAGCCACCGCGCGCGGCGCTGCGCCCGCCGACCCAGGCGAGCACGTCGCCGCTCTCGGGATCGAGCGCCACGAGCGCGGCCTGGAGCGGATTCGCGGGGCGCCGCAGCGCCGGGTAGTCGTGCTCGAGGCGCGCGAGCTGCTCGCGCACCGCCGCCTCGGCGGCGGTCTGGTCCACGACGTCGAGCGTGGTCAGGATCGCGAAGCCCGCGCGGCTCATGGCGTCCTCGTCCACGCGCTCCGCGAGCCCGGCGCGCACGCCCTCCACGAAGTGCGAGGCGAAGAGCGGCTTCTCGGGCTCGCGCTTCACGCCGAGCGGGCTGCGCTTGGCCGCCGCGCAGGCTTTCGCGTCGAGGTGCTTCTGCTCGAGCATGAAGTCGAGCACGAGGTCGCGCCGCTCGCGCGCCGCGGCCGGATGGCGGAAGGGCGAGAGCGCGTTGGGCGCGCGGATCATCGCGGCCAAGCAGCGCGCCCTCGGCGGGCGTGAAATCCTTCACGTCCTTCCCGAAGTAGAAGCGCGCGGCGCGCGCCACGCCGTGGATCGCGTGGGCGCCGTCCTGGCCCAGGTAGATCTCGTTCAGGTAGGCCTCGAGGATCTCGCGCTTCGAGTAGCGGGCCTCGAGCCAGAGGGCGCGCGCGATCTCGGCGAGCTTGCGGCGCAGCGTGCGCTCGGGGGAGAGGTAGACGTTCTTCGCGAGCTGTTGGGTGATCGTGCTGCCGCCCTCGGCGATGCGGCGCTCCTTCGCGTTCTCGACCAGCGCGCCGACGCTGCGGATCGGGTCGACGCCGATGTGCGAGTAGAAGCGGCGGTCCTCGGTGTCGAGCACGGCGTCGACCACGTGCGCGGGCACGCGCTCGAGGCGCACGATCTCGCGGTCCTCGCCGCTCTCGGCGAGGGTGGCGAGGAGCGGCGGCTCGAGCAGCACGCGCGCCGCGGGCTTGCCGTCGAGGCGGAGCGCCTGGATGTGCTCGCGCGCGTCGAGGAGTGCGTGGCGAGCGCACCAGGCGGCGGCGCACCGGGGTAGGCGGCGTTCCCGAGCCCGATCTCGTACTTGCGGGGCGCGAGCCGGAACTCGCGGCGTCCGACCGGCTTGCCCGGCGTCGCCGGCCGGTAGCCGGCCGCGCGCAGGTGCGCCTCCACGCGCGCCGGGCCCACGCGCTCGCCCTTCGCGAGCGCGAGCGGGCGCCCGAGCACGCGCGTCGGCACCGAGAGGATCAGCTCCGAGAGCGGCGGGCGCTCGCCGCAGCCGAGCGCGAGGGCGAGCGCGCAGAGGAGCGCGCGACGGCTTCTCACTGCGCGTGCTCGAGGCGGCGCTCTTCCTCGGCCCACCAGTCGTCGGCGCTGGGCGCGCGCGGGCGCGCGCTGCGCGGGGCGACCGGGCGGCCCTCGCGGTCGGGGGCGGGCTCGGCCACCGGCCCGAAGATCTGCTCGAGGAGCTCCACCAGCTCGCGCGGCGTCGGAGCCGACGGAGGCGGCTCGGGCTCGGGGCCGGGGAGCTCGGGCGCGCTGCGCGGGCGCGGCGCGGCCTCGGCGCGCAGGTCGCCGCGCGCCACGCGCTCGCGGTAGGCGCGCGCCCGCATCACTTCCTCTTGCTGCCACTGCGCGGCCGCGCTCACCTCGCTCTGCTCCCAGGCGTCGGCGAGCGCCGCGGCGCCCGCGGCGAGGGTCAGCGCCAGCGCGAGGAGCGCGCGCCGGTCAGGCATTCGTCGCTGCGCCCGGCGCGGCCACCCAGTGCACGAGCCGGCCGGCGGCGGCGCCGTCGCGGCGGAAGGAGTGGAAGCGCGCGGCGTCGCAGCGCGTGCAGGCGCGCGCCGCCTCGCCGATCTCCGCGACGCCGGCGCGCGCGAGGGCGTGCGCCACCACGCGGCCGAGATCGAGGAGCGCGTGGCCGGCGCGCGCGGGCGCGAGCGCCGCGTCGAGGCCCGCGCCGTAGCGAGCGCGCAGCGCCTCCAGCACCGGCGCGTCCACCTCGTAGCAGCAGCCGCCGATTGCGGGGCCGAGGGCGGCCCGCACCGCTTCGCCCGGCGCCGCGCGCGCGAGCTCGGCGTGGGCAGCCTCCACCACGCCGGCCGCGAGCCCGCGCCAGCCGGCGTGGACCGCGCCGACCACGGGTCCCGCCGCCAGCAGGATCGGCACGCAGTCGGCGGTCACGACGCCCACGCGCAGGCCCGGGCTGCGCGTGAGGACCGCGTCCGCGTCGCCGAGCGCAGCCCCGGGCGTCGCCCAGGCCACCGCCACGCCGTGCACCTGGCGCGGCCGGCGCAGCCCGAGCTCCGGGCTCGCGCGCGTCCCGAAGCCGTGCGCGATGCCCGCGGCAAGGAGCAGCGGCTCGCGCAGGAAGTCAGCCATGCCCGGGCTCGCCGCGCGCGAGGCTCGCCTCCAGGGCGGCGAGGTCCGCGGGCAGCGGCGCCTCGAAGCGCAGCGTCGCGCCGCTCGTCGGGTGAGCGAACCCCAACACCGCGGCGTGTAGCGCCGGCCGGCCGAGCGCGCTGTGCGCGCGCTTCTCGCCGTAGACGACGTCGCCCACGAGCGGGAGCCCGCGCGAGGCGAGATGCACGCGCAGCTGGTGCGTGCGCCCGGTCTCGGGGCGCAGCTCGAGCTTCACCACGCCGCTCCGCGCGAAGCGCCGCACCACGCGCCAGCGCGTGCGCGCCGCGCGGCCGGTCTCCGCGATCGCCATGCGCTTGCGGTCGCGCGTGTGGCGCCCGATCGGCGCGTCGATGAAGCCCGCGTCCTGGGCGGGCGCGCCCCGCGCGAAGGCGAGGTAGACGCGCTCGATGCGTGTGGTCGTGGAACTGGCGCGCGAGCGCGAGGTGCGCGGCATCGCTCTTCGCCACCACCATCACGCCGGAGGTGCCGCGGTCCAGGCGATGGACGATGCCGGGCCGCAGCACGCCGCCGATGCCGGCGAGATCCCGCACGCGGTGCAGCAGCGCGTTCACCAGCGTCCCGCTCGGGTGACCCGGCGCGGGGTGGACGACCAGGCCCGCGGGCTTGTCGAGCACCACCAGCGCCTCGTCCTCGTAGAGGAGCGCGAGCGGAATCGCCTCGGGCGCGAGCGTCGCCGCGATCGGCTCGGGCGGATCGGCCCAGATGCGATCGCCCTCCGCCACGCGCTCGCTCGCGCGCGCCGCGCGCTCGTTGCGCCGCACGCGCGCCTCGGCGATCCAGCGCTGCACGCGCGCGCGGGGCACGCCGGCCAGCGCGGCCAATGCGCTGTCCAAGCGGGCCCCCTCCTCGGCCTCGCCCACCAGGAACTCGGGAGCCATCTACCAGATCCGGCTCTTCACGTGGCGGCTCTGGAACACGAGCACGTCCACCAGCGCGCGGTTCCAGGCGTTGCACTTGCGCGCGACGTCGTCCTCGACGCGCTCCTCGAAGTAGGCGCGCGCGCTCGCGAGCTCCTCGCCCATGCGCTCGAACAGATCGTCCTGGGCGAGGCCCTCGCGCACGAGCTCCGGGTGGTAGGCGAGCAGATCGGAGACGATCGCGCGCGCGAGCCGCGCAGCGCGCGCCGGGTCGGCGATGCGGCTCATCGCGCGCGGCTGCCGAGCGCCCGCATCGGCTTCTCGGGCCGCGCGGCCAGGAGGCGCTCCATGTAGCTCGGCACGATGCGCTCGGGCTCGAGGCCCAGGCAGCGCACGTAGGCGGTCACGAAGCCGCGCACGTAGACCGTGGCGGGCAGGTCCTGGTAGCGCTCGTCCTCGATGAAGCGCAGGTAGGTGGGGCTGATCTTGGTGACCGAGGCGATGCGGTCGAGCTCGATGCCGCGCGCGAGGCGCGCGCGGCGCAGGCGCGGGCCGTCGTAGGGCCCGCCCTCGCCGATCTCCTCGAAGCCGCGCAGCTCGGGCGTCGCGCCGGCGGCCTCGTCGTCTTCGGCGAAGCTCAGCGCGAGCTCCACGCGCGCGGCGGTGCCGAGCGTCGCGTCGTAGGCGCTGCGCTGGGCCTCGTCGGCGAGCACGCGGTGGGCGAGCTCGATGCGCTCCTGGATCGCTCTCAGCTCGGCGGCGTCGTAGATCGAGTAGGTGGCGAGCGAGTCCTCGGCGTAGGTGGCGCGCGCGACGCGGTAGGCGCGCTCGACCTCGTCGGGCGGCGCGTCCTGGGAGATCTCGAGGATCTCGTAGTGGCTCTGCTCCGAGAAGGGCCTCACCGGACGCCCGCCTGGGCCGCTGCGGCCTGGGGGAGCGGCACGCCCTCGGCGAGCTTGCGCGCGATGCGCCGCAGGTAGATGGCGGCGTCCGACTCCGGCGCCACGTCGAAGACGGGCTGGCGGCGCAGCACCGCCTCGCGCACGGCGGCATCGCGGTTCAGGTAGCCGATGTAGTCCGCCTCGATGCCGAAGAAGCGCCGGCACACGCTGCTCACCGCGAAGCCGAGCTTCACGTCCTCGGCGGTGTTCACCTCGTTCACCACGATGCGCGGCCGGAAGCGGCGCATCGTGTCGACGAAGCGCTGCCCCTCCTCGGGATCCATCTGCTCGACCTCGCGCAGGAGATCGAGCGGCGTCTTGATGCCGCGCGCGCTGCGCTGGTCCATCGCCTCGCGCACGAGCGAGCGCACGTCGTGCTTTTGGAGCGCCGCCTGCATGCGCCGGTAGAAGGCGGCGCGCACGAAGGAGTAGGCGTTCTCGACGGAGGTCGGCTCGGGGTGGATCACGAGCAGCCCATCGTCCGAGACCAGGAAGTAGTCGAGCGTCGAGGCGTTGGCGCCGGCGCCACAGTCCACCAGCACGAAGTCGCACGGCATGCGCCGCAGCGACTGGAGGAGCTCCACGCGCCGGTGCGCGTCGGGATGCGCGGAGGCGAGATTGCCCTGGGTCGCGGCGACCAGCCCGACGTTCTCGACGGGCGTCGCGACCACCAGGCGCGTGACGTTCGTCTCGCGCCCGGCGACGAAGTCCGCGAGCGTGCGCGAGGGCGCGCGCACGCCCAGCCAGGTGTGCAGGTTCGCGCCCTCGATGTCGGTGTCGACGGCGATCACGCGGTAGCCCATGCGGGCCAGCGCGACGGCGAGGTTCGCGGTCAGGAAGGTCTTCCCGACCCCGCCCTTCCCGCCGCCCGCGGCGACGAGTTTCGGGTGCCCGCTGTGGGGAGTGGCTTCCGTGGTCACTCCGACCGGGCCGCTCACTCGGCCAGCTCGGTGTTCCAGTACGACGCGTCCACCACGCTCAGGAACGGGCGCCACTCCTTGTAGCGCACGCTCGAGAACATCAGGTTCATGAGCGGCGTCCAGCGCGGCCGCTCGGGGCGCTTCAAGAGGCGCATGCTCGCCTGACGCGGCGTGCGCCCGCCCTTCTTGCGATTGCAGTCGATGCAGCTGGTGACGACGTTCTCCCAGGTGCTGCGGCCGCCGAGGGCGCGGGGCACGACGTGGTCGAGGTTCAGCTCGGCGCGCGCCAGGCGGTGCCCGCAGTACTGACACTGGAAGTTGTCGCGCGCCATGAGATTGATGCGGCTGAAGCGCACGTGGCGGCGCGGGAGCCGGTCGAAGGCCACGAGCACGATCACGCGGGGCACGCGGATGCGGCCGGAGGCGGTGCCGATCGCCTCCTCGTCGCGGGCGACGGCGAGCTTCTGCCAGCTCTCGAAGTCGAAGGTCTTGTACTGGTCGTCGATGACGCGCGCGATGCCCTGGTAAACGAGCGTGAAAGCGCGGCGTGCCGACGTGACGTGGATCGGCAAGTAGGAGCGATTGAGGACGAGGACGCTCGAGTTCAGCATGCTCCGAGGCAACCCTAACCGAATGCCCCAGGGGCATCAATCGACGGTGAGACCCCGCAGCGCTTGGGCGAGGCGCTCCTCGTCCCCGGGCAGCAGCGTGCGCACGTCGAGGAGCAGCCGCTCGCCCTCGACGCGCCCGAGGACCGCCGGCGCGCCGCGGCGCAGGCGCGCCGCGAGGGCGCTGGCGCCGCCGCGCGCGGCGAGCGCCACGGCGAATGAGGGCAGCTCGAAGCCCGGCAGCGAGCCGCCTCCGACGGGCGCGCGGGTCTCGGCGACGGCCAGCGAGAGGCCCGCGGGCGCCTCGCGCGCGAGCCGCGCGGCGAGGGCGCGCGCGCTCGCGGCCAGCTCCTCCGGCGCTGCGAGCAGCATGCGGAGCGTCGGGATGTCGGTGAAGCGCCCCAGCAGGAGCGCGCTCGCGAGCCAATCCAGCGCCGCGAGGCGCAGCTTGTCGAGGCGCAGCGCGCGCGCGAGGGGATTCTTCCGCATGGCGGCGACGCGCTCGCGCGCGCCCAGCACGAGGCCTGCCTGCGGGCCGCCGAGGAGCTTGTCGCCCGAGAAGCAGAGCACGTCCACGCCCGTCCGCAGCCGCGCCGGGGCGTAGGACTCCTCGGGAAGGCCGCGCGCGCGCAGGTCCACCAGCGTCCCGCTGCCGAGGTCCTCCACGACCGCGACGCCGTGGCGCCTTCCGATCTCCACCAGGTCCGCGAGCGCCACCTCCGCCACGAAGCCGCGCTGCTCGAAGTTCGAGCGGTGCACTTTCAGGAGGAGCGCGGTCTGCGGGCCGATCGCCGCCTCGTAATCCCGGGCGTGGGTGCGGTTGGTGGTGCCCACCTCGACTAGGCGCACGTTCGCCCGCTCCAGGATCTCGGGCACCCGGAAGGAGCCGCCGATCTCGACCAGCTCCCCGCGCGAGACCACCACCTCCCGCCCGCGCGCGAAGGTGTCGAGGGCCAGGAGGACTGCCGCCGCCCCGTTGTTCACGGCGGCCACGCCTTCGGCCCCGGTCAGGAGGCCGATCTTGGCCTCGAGGGCGGCGAGGCGATCCCCCCGCTCCCCGCTCTCGAGGTCGAGCTCGAGGTCGCCGTAGCCCTCCGCGGCCGCCGCGACCGCCGCGGCAGCCCCCGGTCCGAGGACGGCGCGGCCCAGGTTCGTGTGCAGGACGACCCCGGTCGCGTTCACGACGGGGCGCGGGCGCGGGGCCGCCAGCGCGCGCGCGGCGGCAAGCGCCGCAGCGCGCAAACCCTCTGCAGCAGCGGGGGCTTCAGCGGCGGCGCGGGCCGCCGCCAGCGCTTTGCGAACGCCTTCGCCTAGT
Organism: uncultured delta proteobacterium; assembly: GCA_963716275.1. GTDB lineage: Bacteria > Myxococcota_A > UBA9160 > UBA9160 > UBA6930 > VGRF01. The sequence goes on from CAVQTC010000016.1 coordinate 46,442, forward strand.
GCCCAGCGCGGGAGGCCGGCGCCTTCCCCGCGCCTCGAGCTCGCGCAGGAGGCGGTCCACCGAGGGGAGCCCCCGCCGCCGATCCTGCTCATCTTCTGCCGGCGAGCTGCCGACTGGAGATGCGTGCTTGACCGTAGGGATGCGATCCATGATGCTCCCGAAGTCTTTTTCGGCCGAGGAGGGCCCGGCTCCCGAGGGAAACTCGCAAACGGCAGAGTGCCGGAGAGTGCCCGAATGAACGGGGCAGGGTCCAGGGGAAGCGCAAGCGCCGGACGCGAGGCGGGGACCCGCGGAGCGTGAGCGCGACCCGAGGCCGTAGGCGAAACCAAACCCGAATGCGAAATCGCATTGGTCGACCCCTCGGGATGCCCACGCGAGATCCCGTCATGCCGCTCGATCCCGAGTTGGGAGCCGCGGCACCCGCTTGACCCCGCCCCGCCCGCACCAGCGGGCGGTCTCGCTGAGAACCCGAGCTCGACCCACAGCGCTGAAGGCGCGGTGGTGAACGAGCCCCAGCGGCCCTTCACCGGCGTCCCTCGGCCCAAGAGAAGAGGATGCCCAACGAGATTCTGATCAATGCCACCCCGGGCGAGACCCGGGTGGCGATCCTGGAGAAGAAGCAGTTCATCGAGTTCCACCTCGAGCGCGCTCGCAGCAAGAGCGTGGTCGGGAGCGTGGTGAAGGGGCGGGTCTCCCGGGTGCTCCCGGGCATGCAGGCCGCCTTCGTGGACATCGGCCTGGAGAAGGCCGCCTTCCTCTACGCCGGCGACTATGTGGAGGACATCGAGGAGCTCGACGAGGACGAGGGGCGCGGCCGCGGGCGCGGCCGGCGCCGCAACACCCGCGTGGCCTCGATCGAGACCCTCGTGCGCGAGGGCCAGGAGATCGTGGTCCAGATCGCCAAGGAGCCGATCGGCACCAAGGGCGCGCGCATCACGTCCCACGTGTCGATCGCCGGCCGCCACCTGGTGCTCACGCCTTGGGCCCAGCGGGTGGGCGTCTCCCGCAAGATCGACTCGGACCGCGAGCGGCGGCGCCTGCGCGACATCGTGCAGCGCGTGAAGCCGGCGGACCTGGGCTTCATCATCCGCACCGCGGGGGAAGGGACGCGCGACGCCGACCTCGAGGCCGACGTCCGCTACCTCACCACCGTCTGGGACGACATCCAGATCCGCAAGGACCAGGTGCGCGCGCCGGCCGTGCTCTACAGCGAGCCGGCGCTGGCGCTGCGCGTGATCCGCGACTTCGCGAACGCGGACACCAAGCGCATCGTGATCGACTCGCCGAGCGCGCACGCCGAGATGCAGGCCTTCGTGGACCGCTTCGTCGCGGACCCGAAGCCGCGCATCGAGCACTACGCCGGCGCGCTGCCGCTCTTCGACGAGTTCGGCATCGAGGAGCAGATCGACGGCAACCTCGGGCGCAAGGTGTGGCTCAAGTCGGGCGGCTACCTGATCGTCGACCAGAGCGAGGCGCTGACGGCGATCGACGTCAACACCGGCCGCTTCGTCGGCAAGCGCGATCTCGAGGAGACCGTGCTGCGCACGAACCTCGAGGCCGTGCGCGAGATCGTGAACCAGCTGCGCTTCCGCAACATCGGCGGGCTCATCATCCTCGACCTGATCGACATGGAGAGCACCGAGAACCGCGAGAAGGTCTACCGCGCGCTCCAGCAGGAGCTGCGCCAGGACAAGGCGAAGACGAACATCCTGAAGATCTCCGAGCTCGGGCTCGTGGAGATGACCCGCAAGCGCACGCGCGAGAACCTGGTGCAGATGCTGTGCGAGCCGTGCGCCTACTGCGAGGGCAAGGGCTACGTGCTCTCGCCGGAGAGCGTGGCGCACAAGGTGCTGCGCGAGATCCGCAAGGATCTCCCGCGCTTCGGCGGGCGGCGCGTGGTGGTGACGGTGCACCGCTCGGTGGCGGAGCAGCTGCTCGGCCACGAGCGGGCGAGCCTCGAGATCCTCGAGCGCGAGCTCGGGCGCGAGATCGAGATCCGCGCGCGGGTCGAGCTCCACCAGGAGCAGTTCGAGATCGCGGCCGTCGGGGAGGGCGAGCCGGTGGCCGTGCCGCTCCCCTGGCTGGTGGAACGCAAGGCCGCGCAGGCCGCGGCGGCGGCGCCCCACGCGGCGGCCGAGGCGCCTGCGGGCAACGGCGGCTACCTCAAGATGTCGCTCCTCGACGAGGACGACGAGCCCGAGGAGCTTCCCCGGCGGGAGGAGGAGGCCGCAGCGACCGCCGACGACCCGGAACCCGTTGACGCGGAAAGTGAATCTCCCATACTGCAGCGCTCTTCCGGGCAAGGGGACAGCTGATGTACGCGGTCGTGAAGACGGGCGGTCTGCAGGTGCGCATGACCCCGGGCAAGTCCGCGCGCGTCGTGCGGCTCGCAGGCGACGTGGGCTCCGCGGTCGAGTTCGCCGAGGTGCTGCTCGTGGGCGGCGAGGGCGAGCCCAAAGTCGGCAAGCCCCTGGTCGCGGGCGCCAAGGTGCTGGCCACGATCGAGCGCCACGGCCGCGCCGACAAGATCACGATCTTCAAGAGCAAGCGGCGCAAGAACTACCGGCGCAAGCAGGGTCACCGTCAGGACTTCACCGAGGTGAAGATCACGGAGATCCGCGCCTAAGCGGCGAGGGAGCCATGGCTCATAAGAAGGGACAGGGCAGCTCGCGCAACGGGCGCGACAGCAACGGCCAGCGCCGCGGCGTCAAGCGCTACGGCGGCCAGCTCGTGAAGGCCGGCAACATCCTCGTCCGCCAGGTCGGCACGAACATCCACCCCGGGCTGAACGTGGGCGTGGGCCGCGACTTCACGCTCTTCGCCAAGGTCGACGGCGTCCTCTCCTACGTCCCGTCGAAGGGGAAGCTCGTCGCCCGAGTCGAGCCCGCCGCCTAGCCCCCGCGGTGGGGACATGCGCGACACCTTCATCGATGAGGCGACCGTCTCCGTCGTCGCCGGCGACGGCGGAGACGGGAGCGTCGCGTTCCGGCGCGAGAAGTACGTGCCGCGCGGCGGGCCTGCCGGAGGCGACGGCGGGAACGGGGGCGACGTCGTGTTCGTGGCCGACGCGAACCTGGCGACGCTCCTCGACCAGCGCTTCCAGCGCCTGATCCGCGCCGAGCGCGGCGGCGACGGCGGCGGCCGCAACCGCGCCGGGGCGAACGGGGCGGACGCGCTCGTGAGAGTGCCCGTCGGCACCGTGATCCACGACGTGGAAGCCGGGCAGAGCGCCGCGCCGCTCGCCGATCTCTCCGAGGCCGGCGCGCGCTACGTGGCGGCGCGCGGCGGAAACGGAGGCTTCGGGAACGCGCACTTCGCGACGCCCACGCGCCAGACGCCGGACTTCGCGAAGAAGGGCCTGCCCGGCGAGAGCAGGCGCCTGCGCCTCGCGCTGAAGCTGCTCGCCGACGTCGGCCTGGTGGGGCTCCCGAACGCGGGGAAGTCGACGCTGCTCGCGCGCATCTCGGCCGCGCGCCCGCGCATCGCCGACTATCCCTTCACCACGCTGACGCCGAACCTCGGCGTGGTGATGCTCGACGACCGGCGCTTCGTGGTGGCCGACATCCCCGGCCTGATCGAGGGCGCGAGCGAGGGCGCCGGGCTCGGCGACCGCTTCCTGCGCCACGTGGAGCGCACGCGCGTGCTGCTGCATCTGCTCGACGCGACCGCGCTCCTCGACCCGGACCGCGACCTGCTCGCCGACTACGAGACGGTGCGCAAGGAGCTCGCCGCCTACGACGCGTCGCTGGCCGAGCGCCGCGAGCTCGTGCTGCTCAACAAGATCGACGCGCTCGGCGAGCGTGCGCTCCTCGACGCGCCCCAGCGCGCGCTCGAGGCGCGCGGCCGCCGGGTGCTGCGCGCCTCCGGCGTGAGCGGCGAGGGCATCCCGGAGCTCGTGAGCGCGCTCTGGCGCGCGCTCGAGGAGGAGCGGCGATGAGCGACGCGGAAGTGCGCCAGGACGCGGCCCGCGCGCGCCGCATCGTCGTGAAGGTGGGAAGCGGGACGCTCACCCAGGGCGGCAGCATCCGGCCGCGCGTGGTGGGCGAGCTCGCGCGCCAGGTGGCCGCGCTCGGCGCCGAGGGGCGTGAAGTCGTGGTGGTCTCGTCGGGGGCGATCGCGATCGGGAGCCGCGCGCTCGGCTGGTCCCAGCCCGGGCGCTCGATTCCCGAGAAGCAGGCCGCCGCGGCGGTCGGACAGATCGGGCTCTCGGAGCTCTGGCGGCGCGCGCTCAAGCGCCGGGGCCGGGAGGCCGCGCAGATCCTGGTGACGCGCAGCGGGCTCGAGGATCGCGAGGGGTTCCTGAACGCGCGCCACACGCTCGCCACGCTGCTGCGGCTCGGCGTCGTGCCCGTGGTGAACGAGAACGACACGGTCGCGACCGAAGAGATCCGCTTCGGCGACAACGACAACCTCTCGGCGACGGTCGTGAACCTGGTCGGCGCGGACCTGCTCGTGATCCTGACCGACGTGGAGGGGCTGCACCGCGCGCCGCCCGAGCCCGGCAAGCCCGCGCCACCGCTCTTCGGCGTGGTCGAGAGCGTGACGGACGTGGAGCTCGCCGCAGGCGGCTCGTCGAGCGCCTTCGGTCGCGGCGGCATGGTGACCAAGCTCGAGGCCGCGCGCAGCGCCGCGGGCTCCGGCGCCGCCACCGTCCTGTGTCACGGCCGCAAGAAGGACGTGCTGCTGCGCGTCTGCGCCGGCGAGCCCGTGGGCACGCTCTTCCGCAGCCACGGCAAGCTCGCCAGCCGCAAGCACCGGCTCGCCTTCACGCTGAAGCCGCGCGGCGTGCTGGTCCTCGACGACGGCGCCGTGCGCGCGCTCGTCGAGCGCGGGCGCAGCCTCTTGCCCGCCGGCATCGTGCGCGTCGACGGCGACTTCAAGAGCGGCGACCCCGTGGCCTGCGTCGACGGGCGCGGCGCAGAGTTCGCGCGCGGGCTCTCCGCCTACGCCTCGAGCGAGGTCGAGCGCATCAAGGGCCTACCGACGCAGCGCATCGCTGCGGTGCTAGGTTTCTCGAACGGGGACGAGGTGATCCACCGCGACGACCTGGTGCTCCTCCCCGAGCGGGGACGGGCCACGCCATGAGCTTGCAGCAGGAGATCGAGGCGCTCGCGCGCGAGGCCAAGGCCGCGGCGCCCGCGCTGGCTGCGCTCGGGACGCGCGAGAAGGACGCCTGGCTGCTGCGCTCGGCGGCCCGCCTGGAGGCCGCGCGCGAGGCGATCCTGGCTGCGAACCGCGAGGACCTGCGCGAGGCGTCCGAGCGCGGGCTCGCCGCGCCAATGGTCGCGCGCCTCGACCTCGCGAGCGGCAAGTGGGCCGACATGCTCGACGGCCTGCGCCAGGTGGCGAGCCTGGCGGACCCCGTCGGCCAGATCACGGACTCGCGCCTGCGCCCGAACGGCCTGCGCGTTGCGCGCATGCGCATCCCGCTCGGCGTGATCGGCATCATCTACGAGTCGCGCCCGAACGTGACGGTGGATGCGGCCGCGCTCTGCGTGAAGGCCGGCAACGTCGTGATCCTGCGCGGCGGCTCGGAGGCGATCCGCACGAACCTCGCGCTGGCGGCGGAGCTGCGCGCCGCGGCGCGCGACACGGGGCTCCCCGAGGCGGCGGTGACCGTCGTCCCGATCACCGACCGGGCCGCGATCGATCACCTGATCCAGCTCGACCGGGCTCGTGGACCTGATCATTCCGCGCGGCGGGAAGGAGCTGATCCGGCGCGTGCTCTCCAGCGCGCGCGTGCCGGTGATCAAGCACGACGAGGGCATCTGCCACATCTTCCTCGACGCGAGCGCCGAGCCCGAGATGGCGCGCGCCATCGTGCGCGACTCGAAGATCCGGCAGATGGCGGTGTGCAACGCGGTCGAGACGCTGCTCTGCCACGAGGCGGCGGCGCGCACGACGCTGCCGCTCGTGCTGAAGGCGCTCCACGAGGAGGGCGTCGAGATCCGCGGCTGCGCGCGCACGCGCGAGGTGTTCGCCGAGGCGCTGCCCGCGAGCGAGGCGGACTGGTCCGCCGAGTACCTCGACAAGATCCTCGCCGTGCGCGTGGTGCGCGACCTCGACCAGGCGATCGCGCACATCCAGCGCTTCGGCAGCGACCACACCGAGGTGATCGTCACGAACGATTACGCGAGCGCGCAAGCCTTCACGCGGCGCGTGAACTCGTCCACGGTGGGCGTGAACTGCTCGACCGCCTTCGCCGACGGCTACCGGCTCGGGCTCGGCGCCGAGATCGGCGTCTCCACGTCGAAGCTCCACGCCTTCGGCCCGATGGGGCTCGAGGAGCTCACCACGCGCAAGTTCGTCCTGTTCGGCGAGGGCCAGCTGCGCGAATGAGCTGCGGCGAGGCCCGCATCGGCGTGTTCGGGGGCACCTTCAACCCGATCCATCTGGGCCACCTGCGCGCCGCCGAGGAGGTGCGCGAGCGGCTCTCGCTCGACGAGATCCGCTTCGTGCCTGCCGCCGATCCGCCGCTGAAGCGCGCGGGCAGCCAGCCCCTGGCGCCGGCGGAGGAGCGGCTGCGCTGGGTGAGCGCGGCCGTGCGTGGGAACGCGGGCTTCAGCGTCGACGATCTCGAGCTGCGCCGCGCCGGGCCGTCCTACACCGTGGACACCCTGCGCGAGATCGGACGCCGGAAGCCGGGGGCGCGGCTCGTCTTCCTGGTCGGCGAGGACGCCTTCAGCGAGCTCGACGCGTGGCGCGAGCCCGAGGCGCTCCTCGCCCTCGCGGACTTCGCGGTGATGACGCGGCCGCCCGGGCGCAGCGAGCCCCTGCGCGAGCTCCTGCCGCGCGCGCTCGGCGCCCCGCTCGCGTGGTCGGCGGATGGCGAGAGCGCGACCCACCCGACGGCGGGGACGCGCGCCGCGCGCGTGCGGATCGCCGCGCTCGCCATCTCGGCGACGGAGATCCGCGAGCGGATCCGGAGCGGGCGCTCGGTGCGCTACCTCCTGCCCGAGGCGGTCCACGACTTGGTGCTCGCGAGCAAGGCCTACGCATGAACGACCCCGCGGATCGCAGCCCGCTGCCCGCCGATGCCGACCAGCGCGCCCGCGCGCGCGTGCTCGCCGCGGCCGCCCAGGACCGCAAGGCCGAGGACGTGCTCGCGCTCGACGTGCGCGGCCTCACCTCGCTGGCCGACACCTTCCTGATCGCCTCGGGCGCCTCCGACCGGCAGGTGCGCGCGATCGCCGAGGCGATCTCGCTGGCCGCCCGCGGCGCGGGCCTGCGCGAGCTCGGCGTCGAAGGGCTCGAGGACGCGCGCTGGGTGCTGCTCGACTTCGGCGAGGCGATCTTCCACGTCTTTCGCGAGGACGCGCGCGCGCACTACGACCTCGAGCGGCTCTGGGGAGATGCGCCGCGCCTCGAGCTCGGCGATCCGGCCGCGCCCGCCCGCGAGGCGCGCCGGTGAGCCCGCGCGGGCCGCTGCTGCTCGTGGTGCTGGATGGCTTCGGGCTCGGCGATGGCGGCCCCGCCGACGCCACCGCGCTCGCGCACGCGCCTTTCTTTGCGCGCGCGCGGCGCGAGTTCCCGATGGCGAAGCTCGAGACCTCGGGCGAGGCGGTCGGGCTCCCGCCTGGTCAGATGGGCAACTCCGAGGTCGGGCACATGACGCTCGCTGCGGGGCGCATCATCGAGATGGACATGACGCGCATTTCGAAGGCGCTCTCGGGCGGTGGGGCGGCCCACGTGCCGGCCCTCGCCGAGGCCGTGGCGGCCGCGCGCGCAGGGCGCGGGCGCATGCACCTGTTGGGCCTCGTGTCCGACGGAGGCGTGCACAGCCATCAGGAGCACCTGGAGGCGCTGCTCGCGTACTGCGCGGCCCAGCGCGTGACCCCGATCGTGCACGCCTTCCTCGACGGCCGCGATACGCCGCCGCGCTCGGCAGGGCCCTACCTCGAGCGCCTCGAGGCGGTGCTGCGCCGCACGGGCGGGCGCATCGCCACGGTCTCGGGGCGCTACTTCGCCATGGATCGCGACTCGCACTGGGAGCGCATCCAGCGCGCCTACGACGCGATCGTGCTCGGCGAAGGCCGCCCGGCGCCCGACGCCGCGAGCGCGCTCAGGGCCTCGTATGCGAAGGACCAGGGCGACGAGTTCGTAGAGCCGGCGGTGATCGCGGGCGGCGAGCCGCTCGCCGACGGCGACGTCGCCCTCTTCTTCAACTTTCGCGCGGATCGCGCGCGACAGCTGACCGCCGCGCTCGCCTCCGTTTGCGAGGCGCGCTTCGCCGGGCAGCTCGTGCGCAAGCGCGTGCCGCGCCTCGCGCGCTTCGTGTGCCTGTGCGAGTACGACGCCGCGTTCGGGCTGCCCGTCGCGTTCTCGTCGGAGATGCCCCAGCACATCTTCCCGGAGCTGGTCGCGGCGCAGGGGCTCGCGCAGCTGCGCATCGCCGAGACCGAGAAGTACGCCCACGTGACGTTCTTCTTCAACTGCGGGCTCGAGGAGCCGTTTCCGGGCGAGGACCGCGTGCTGGTGCCCTCGCCGCGCGACGTCCCCACCTACGACCACAAGCCCGAGATGAGCGCGCGGCTCGTGACGGAGCGCCTGCTCGCCGCGCTCGCCGACGAGGACTACGCGTTCGTGCTCGTGAACTTCGCGAACCCGGACATGGTCGGGCACACCGGCGTGCTGCCGGCCGCGGTGAAGGCGGTGGAGACGATCGACGCCTGCCTCGCGCGTGTGGTGGACGCGGTGCTCGCGCGCGGCGGCGAGGCGTTGATCACGGCCGATCACGGTAACTGCGAGCTCATGGTGGACCCCCTGACGGGCGGGCCGCACACCGCGCACACCACGAACCCGGTGCCGATCTGGTGGGCGACGCGCAATGCGGCCGGGCGGCGGCTGCGCGACGGCGGGCTGGCCGACGTGGCGCCCACGCTGCTCGAGCTGCTCGGCCTCCCGCGGCCCGCCGAGATGACCGGGCGCAGCCTGATCGTCGAGCGCTAGCTAGCTTCGCGGGCGCCCCCCGGCCGCGTCCCGCGCGAGCGCCTCATGCGCTGGCTCCGGGAGCTCGCTCGCGAGCTCTGCGACTTCGCCCTGCCGCCGGTGTGCGGCGATTGCGGCGCGCCGACGGAGGGCGCCGCCCTCTGCGCGCGCTGCGACGAGCCGCCCTGCGGCGCGCTCCCGCTGCCGCCGCGCCCGATCCGCGCCTGGGCCGCCGGGGTGGCCTACGACGGGCGGGCGGCGGAGTGGATTCGCCGCTTCAAGTACCCGCGGCCGGGCTTCGCGGGGCTCGACCCGAGCGCCGACGGCGTGGCGCGTGCGTTCGCGCTGCGCGCGGCCCGAGCGCTCGGCGCCGCGCCGCCGGATGCCGTGATCCCCGTGCCCCTCCACGCGCGACGCTTGCGCGAGCGCGGCTTCAATCCCGCCGCCGAGCTGGCGCGCGCGGTGGCGCGAGCGGAGCGCGCCCGCTTCGCCCCGGTCTGGGTGGCACGCGTGCGCGACACCCCGAGCCAGACCGGCCTCTCGCGCCGGGAGCGCGCCCGCAACCTGACCGGGGCGTTCGTGGTGCTGCAGCCGCCGCCGCCGCGCGTCTGGCTGGTGGACGACGTGATCACCACCGGCGCCACGCTGCGGGCGCTCGCGCGCGCACTGCGCCGAGCGGGCGCTCGGGAGATCCGGGCGCTCGGGGCGGCCTGGCGGCCGCTGCGTTGATCCGCCCCGGACCGCGAGGCTAAAACCCGCCTTCCCGAGGAGACCGCGATGGCGAAACTCAAGCAGGCGCTGCGCCTCAAGCACCAGCCGAATCTCAGCGAGGATGTCGAGGACGTGGAGCTCGGCGCCGGTGAGGACGTGACCGTGCTGAAGGAATGGCAGGAGCACTACCTCGTGAAGAACAGCGAGGGGAAGCTCTTCACCGTCCCGAAGGCCGCGATCGAACGCTGAGCGTTTCAACCAGCGTCCCCAAGTTGACACTTGGTTGACGGCGGGGACGCTGGTTGAAACGCTCGCGGGTCAGCTGCGCGCCTTCTCGACGGCCTCGGCGAGCTTCTCGCGGAGCTTGTCGGGGTCGACGGGCTTCTTGAAGAGGACCGTCGCCAGGCCCGCCACCTTGCTGCGCTTGATGATGTGGTCCTTGTCGTAGTGAAAGGCCGTCATCATCAGGACCGGCAGGTTCGGCCAGCGCTCCTGGATGCGCAGGAAGAGCTGGTGGCCGTCCATGTTGGGCATCACGACGTCGGTCACCACCGCGTCGAACTCGCCAGCGCCCAGCTTCTCGAGGGCCTCGAGGCCGTCGTTCGCGGTTTCCACCACGCAGCCGTCGCGCTCCAGGATCTCCTTCAGGCTGCGCGCGATGCCTGCGTCGTCGTCGGCGACCAGCACGCGCAGGCCGACCAGGCGCGGATCGCGCTGGCGCGCCTCGCTGCGACGCGCGCGCAGGTCGATCATGCGCGCCGGCCCGACGTAGGTGACGGTCTCGTAGGACTCCTCCTTCACCATCTGGGAGAGCCGCGCCACGATCTCCGTCACGCGCGCGAGCTCGCGCCGGATGGCGTCGAGGCGCTCGATCTCGACGGGGCACTCGCGCTCGCCGGCCAGGCGCTCGATCTCGCGCTCGAGCAGCTCCGTCTGGTTCAGGATCACGGCGAGCGGGTTGTTGATCTCGTGGGAGAGGCCGATCGCGACCTCGCCCAGCGTCGCGAGCTGGTCCTTGCGCAGGATCTCGCGCAGATCCTTCGCGAAGCCGATCGTGCCGTCGGGCGCGCCGCGCTCGTCGCGCAGCAGGGTCCCGGTGATGGCGACGGGGATCTCCTCCCCGGTCTTCGCCAGAAAGCGCGTCGGGAGGGTCTCGACGCTGCCGCCGCCCGCGCGCATCGCGCGCATCACGCGCTTGGCCTCGTCGAGGGTCGGGTAGAGCTCCCCCACGTAGTGGCCGAGGATCTCGCCCTCGCTGTAGCCGAGGCTCTTCTGGGCGCCGTCGTTGTAGTAGATGACGGTGCCCTTGCGATCGGTCGCCACGATGATGTCGGGCGACCGCGCAATCAGCTGATGCAGCCGCTCTTGGGTCAGCGCCATTCGACCGCCTTACTCGACGCCGTGCTCCGCAAGCCAGCGCTCCGCGTCGATCGCCGCCATGCAGCCGGTGCCGGCGGCGGTCACCGCCTGACGATAGGTCGGATCCATGGCGTCGCCGCAGGCGAACACCCCCGAGATGTGGGTGCGCGAGGAGCCGCGCTCGACTTTCAGATAGCCGACGTCGTCCATCTCGAGCTGGCCACGGAACAGATCCGTGTTCGGCTTGTGGCCGATCGCCACGAACAGGGCCTCGACCGGGAGCTCGCGCTTCGCGCCGGTCTTCAGGTTGCGCACGCGCAGGCCGGTCACGAAGTCCTTGCCGAGGACCTCGTCCACCTCCGAGTCCCAGACGAACTCGATCTTCTCGTGCTTGCGGGCGCGCTCCTGCATGATCTTCGAGGCGCGCAGCTCGTTTCTCCGATGGATCAGGTAGACCTTCGGCGAGGCGAAGCGCGTGAGGAAGAGCGCCTCCTCGAGCGCGGTGTCGCCGCCGCCCACCACCGCGATGGGCTTGCCGCGGAAGAGCGCGCCGTCGCAGGTCGCGCAGGCGGACACGCCGCGGTTCATGAAGGTCTGCTCGCTGGGGATGCCCAGCCACTTGGCCGAGGCGCCGGTCGCGACGATCACGGCGTCGGCGAGGAAGGCGGCGCTCTCGGTCTCGACCCGGAACGGCCGCCGGCTGAAGTCGACGAGCGTCGCGTCCTCCATCAGGACGCGCGTGCCGAAGCGCTCGGCCTGGCGCTGGAAGCGCTCCATCATCTCGGGGCCGGTGACGCCTTCCGGGAAGCCCGGGTAGTTCTCGACGTCCGTGGTCAGCATCAGCTGGCCGCCGAACTGGAGGCCCGCGATCAGGACCGGCTTCAGCTCCGCGCGCCCCGCGTAGATCGCCGCGGTGTAGCCCGCCGGCCCGCTCCCCACGATCGCGAGCTTCACGCGCTCGGCCGGGCGCTCCTCCACCCGCTTGCTGCCGAGCAGGGCGTCGAGCTTCCCGGCGCGCTCGAGGGCGGCCAGGTCGTCGAAGCCGCCCACGTGGACGTCGTCCACGAAGATCTGGGGAACCGTCGTGCGCTGCGAGCGCGCGACCATCTCGTCGCGCTTCCCCGGCGCGGCCTCCACGTCGATCTCGGTCCAGGTCTGGCCCTTCTGCGTGAGCAGCGCCTTTGCGCGGTCGCAGTAGGGGCACCAGGACTTGGTGTACATGACGATTTTCGGCACCAGCGCTCTCCTGGGCTTTCGAGGGTAGGCCCTTGGACGCCGAGGCGTCGAGGCGAGATACAGGCCTGGCTGCCCTCGGGGCGCGCCCGCGGGCTAGAGGGGCTCCGTGATCGGCAAGTCCTCCCAGAGGAGCTGGAGGAACGTGCCGATGAAGAAGGACAGGAAACTCATCAGCAACACGGCGGTGGGGAAGGCGGCCAGCGGCTCGATCCCGAGCACGCGCGGCAGCTCCCCCAGGAAGGGCGTCAGCGAGGCGCGCAGCTCGGAGAGGCTCGCGGCGTGGTTGCCCCAGTTGCGGCTCGCCATCAGCGGCCCGAGCAGCGTGGTCACCACCACGCCGAACGCGGCCGCCTCGATCAGCCCCAGCAGGAAGATGTCGCGCGCCCGCGCGAAAGCGACGCGCGCGTCGTCGATGCGGCGCTGCACCTCCACGAACAGGTAGAGGAGCGTCGTCGAGCCCAACAAGAGCATCACCGCCACCTGGTGGAGCGGGGGCTGGCGCGCCAGATCCCACACCTCGTCGATCAAGAAGACCGGCAGGTAGCCGACGATGATGCCCGCGCCGATGCGCGGCACCGAGGTGTAGAAGAAGGTGAGATCCTTCCTCCACATGAACTGCACGACCAGGAACCAGATCGCGCCGCCCAGCACCACGGCGATCTCGGCCGAGGCCAGGAGGTCGAAGAAGAGCGGCGCGCGCCCGTAGAGCGGGATGGCGACCACGAAGGGCAGGAGCGGCAGCGCCAGCGCGAGCACGTAGTTGCGCGTGCGGTGCAGCGAGAGGCGCTGGTCCGCGTCGTCGGCGCCGCGCCGGAGCGCTTCGGCGTGGCGGCGCATCACGGCGGCGTGGTGGATGTCGTAGCGGCGCAGGAACCAGGTCTCGAGCTTCCCGAGCAGACGCAGGCAGTCGCGATCGCCCGAGCGCCGCAGGAAGGGCGAGAGATCGCGGCCGCGCGCCGCGCGGGTCTTGTCCGCGGCGAGCACCGCGGCGAGCACCTCGGTGTCGCGGGCGGCGAAGGGTGAGCGCTCCTCCTCGAAGGCGTGGTTCGCGGTCTCGAGGCAGACCTCCTCGAGCCAGCGGTGATAGGCGCGCTCGGCCGCCCCCATCAGCTGGCCGTCGATGCGCTCGGCCTCGCCGGACGCGAGCGCGTAGAAGAAGCCGATGTCGGTCGGGTCCGGCGAGGGCTCGGCGCGCACCTCGCCGCGCACGTAGCGCGCCAGGAACTCGGGGCTCACGCGCGCCGCGACCAGCGGCAAGAGCGCGCGCAGGTGGAGCTTGCGCAGGTGCAGCGCCGCGAGGCGCAGGCGCGCGTTGTCGGCGAGCCCCTTGTCGGCGATGAAGCGCAGCACGATCTGCGTCATCACCGCGAGGTCCTCGCACACGCGCAGGTGCACGGCCGCGTTGCCGCCCGCGGCGACCCGCGCGAACACGCCCGCCAGAAGCTCTGGCAGCGCGGCCAGCAGCCGGAGGATCAGCTCCTCGGCGTCGCGCCGGCTGGCTTCGGGGGAGAGCCGGCGCGGGTGGGTCCAGAGGTCGTCGAAGCGCAGGTAGAGCTCGCTCGGGTCGTGGCGCTCGGCGTGGAACGAGAAGGTCTCCGGGAAGGCGTTCTCGAAGCCCGCGCCGAGGTCGCGCTCGAAGCGCACCTCGCGCGCGTGGAAGGCGTAGGTGAAGCGGTAGCTCGCGCGCAGCCGCTCGATGCGCAGCGCCAGGCGCGGCAGCGCCGGGCTGGCCGCCTCAGAGGACGGCGCGCTTCGGATTGTCGCCGGATTCGTAATAGGACTCGACCCTCTGGGCCAGCTCTTTCACGCGCTCGGGCAGGCGGCCGCCGAGCGGCCAGCGTGAGGTCGCGACCCGCATGCGCTCGCGCAGCAGCTGCGCGTCGGGGAACTCTTCACCGGTGAGCGCGTCGTCCACGGCCAGCCAGTACTCGATCGCGGTCAGCGTGCGGTTGGTGCGCTCGCACAGCTCGTCCATGCCCGGCGAGATCGCCTGCTTGCCCTGCAGCTGGCGCGAGATGCCGGCGAGCTCCTTCTGGACCGAGACCAGGCGGCTGCGCAGCGTCCCGTCGGCGTGGCTCGCGAGCCCGTCCACCAGCTCCTCGAAGCGGCGGCGGATCGGCTCGTGGGAGATCTCGCGCGCGAGGATCACCTGGCCGAGCTCTTCGCCCTTGCCGCCCTTCAGCGCGTGCACCTTCACGCGCAGGCGCACGCCGTCGCCGACGGGGAGGTCGAGGTCGGTGTGGCTCGTGGCGGAGTCGCTGCGGATGCCCAGCACCGCGCCCCCGAAGCGCTCGAGCACCGCGGGCCCGAGCACCTCGCGCAGCTCCTTCCCGCGCGGGTCGCCCACCAGGCCCAGGTACTTTCGCGCCGGCTTGTTCACCGCGCGCACCACGCCGCGCGCGTCGAGGGCCAGCGCGCCCGTGTCGAGCTGATCCATCACGCCTTCCAGGAAGACGTTCGCGGCGCGCAGGTCGCGCAGCAGGCGCTCGTTCTCGGTGGCGAGCGCGTAGTGGTCGGCGGCGCGCCGCACCACCTGCTTCAGCTGATCGGGCTCCCAGGGCTTCGCGATGTAGGCGTAGACGTGGCCGTCGTTGATGGCGCGGACGATGGCGTCCATGTCCGCGAAGCCGGTGAGGATGATGCGCGCGGTCGCGGGCGAGCGGCGGAACACCTGGGTCAGGAACTCGACGCCCGTCATCTCCGGCATGCGCTGGTCGGAGATCACGACCGCGACCGGCCCGTCCTTATCGAGGCGCGCGAGCGCCTCGGCCGCGGACGTCGAGGTGAACACCTCGTAGTCGTCCTCGAAGGTGAAGGTCATCGTCTCGAGGATGGCTTCCTCGTCGTCGACGATGAGCAGGCGCGGGCGGGGGCGGGGCACGACGGGCGGCAACTTAGCGCCTCGTCAGAAGCGGGTGTGCTCGATGAGCAGCGCGAGCGAGCGCCCCCACTCTTCCTCCCAGCGCTGGGCGAGCTCCTCGCCCAGCGAGCGACCGCGCGCGAGCTGGGCCAGGAGCGGGTCGAGGAAGCAGCGCTCGTCGCGCTCTTCCCCTTCGCCGTGGCCGATGCGGCGCAGGCCACTGTGGCCGATGCGGCGCAGGCCCTCGCGCGCGATCTCGGCGAGCTCGCGGGCGAGCGGCAGCACGCGCTGGCCGGCGGCGCTGGCGGCGAGCCCGCGCCGCGCCACGTCCTCGAGCGCCGCCTCGCGCTCCGGGAAGGACCAGTCGCGCGCCAGGGCGAAGGCCGCATCGAGGGCGGCGTCGTCGTAGAGCAGGCCCTTCCAGAGCGCCGGCAGCGCCGAGAGCCAGGGCACGCAGTCTGCGCCGCGCACCTCGACGATGCGCTTCAGCCGCACCTCCGGGAAGAGCGTGGTGAGATGCAGGTCCCAGTCGGCGAGGGTCGCCGTGTGCCCCTCGAAGCCCTTCGCGAGGAACGCGCGGAAGGGGAGCCCGCGCGCGGGCAGGTAGCGGCCCTCGCGCACCACGAAGAACATCGGCACGTCGAGCGCCCACTCGACGTAACGCCGGTAGCCGAAGTCCGGCTCGAAGACGAAGGGCAAGAGACCGCAGCGCGCCGGGTCCGTGTAGCGCCAGATGTGCTCGCGCCGGGTGGCGAAGCCCGCGGGCTTTCCGCCGTAGAGCGAGGAGTTCGCGAACATCGCCGAGACGATCGGCGTCACCGCCATGGCCGCGCGCAGCTTGCGCACCATGTCGGCCTCGCTCGCGTAGTCGAGGTTCGCCTGCACCGTCGTGGTGAGGTGCATCATGTGCATGGCGAGCTCGCCCTGCTCCGGCAGGTAGGAGCGCATCACGGCGTAGCGCGCCTTCGGGACGCGCGGGATCTCGGGGAGCTCGTGCACCGGGTGATGAGCGACCGAGATCCAGGCGAGCCCGAGCGGCGCCGAGACGCGCCGCACCACGTCCAGGTGGGCCGCGATCTCGCGCTCGGTCTCGAAGATCGTGCGCAGCGGAGCGCCCGAGAGCTCGAGCTGGCCGCCGGGCTCGAGGGTGATCGAGGCGTCGAGCTTCTTGAGCGCGACGACGTGGCCGGCCTCTTCGCTGGGCGTCCAGCCGTCCGCGGCCGCGATGCCCTTCAGCACCGCCTCGATGCCGCGCGGCCCCTCGTAGGTCACCGGTCGCAGGTCGTCGAGCCGGAGCCCGATCTTCTCGTGCTCGGTCCCGACGCGGAACTGCTCGCGCGGCTTCTCTCCGGAGCGGAGGAAAGCGACCAGGTCGTCGACGCCGTGGACCGGAGTCGGCTTGGTATCGAGTTGTCCGCTCACACGGGTCTCCGGCGCGCTTGAACCAATTGGGATGCCGCAACCCTCGGGGAGGGTTCAGGGAGTCGCGGCTTCCTCTAGGAAGCTCTCGAGGAAGTCGCCCAGGGCGCCGTGGAGCTCGTCCTCGGCCCCGTACGGGAAGCTCTTGCAGGGCCCCTCGGCCTTGCCGGCCTTGAAGGGCCCCACCAGGGTG
This sequence comes from uncultured delta proteobacterium, assembly GCA_963716275.1. Taxonomy (GTDB): domain Bacteria; phylum Myxococcota_A; class UBA9160; order UBA9160; family UBA6930; genus VGRF01. The sequence continues at coordinate 63,148 of CAVQTC010000016.1, forward strand.
ACCTCCCCGCGGCTCTTCACCGTGACGATTGCACGGTGGCGCCCCCGCGAGACGTCGAACTCGACCGAGCGCAGGTGCTTGTCGTCGACCCGGGCGTCGCCGAGCCGCACCGCGAGATTCGTGGCCCCCGCTTGCTGGGTCGCGTGCTCGTAGGCCTCGAGGGCGCCCGCCACGAGAATGCGCAGCTGCTGCGCGCGCTTCCAGGCGTCCGCCAGGGCTTCGCGGTGGGGGGCCTCGCGCTCGCCCAAGGTCCGACCCACGCGCGCCAGGCGCTCTGCGAGAGGGCTCGAGCTCGCCATGTGCGGAGCGTGGCACAGGCCCGCCACCCCGGGTAGGCAGCCGCAGCGCCCGCGCGTGTGCCCTTAGAGAGCCGCCTCGGTCGTCGGGATGCGGAACGGCGTCGGGTCAAGCTCCTGCATCGTGCGGGCCCTTACCAGCTCGAACTCGGCGCGCTTCGTGGCGGGAATCGGATCGCCCTGGGGCATGCGCACGGCGCTCGGGTTCACCGGGCGCCCATTGCGCTCCAGGGTGAAGTGGAGATGGGGGCCCGTGGAGAGGCCAGTCGAGCCCACGAAGCCGACCACCTGTTTCTGGCGCACGCGCTGGCCCACGCGCATCCCGCGCGAGAAGCCCGAGAGATGGCCGTAGAGCGAGTCGTAGCCGGCGGCGTGGCGGACGCGCACGCAGTTGCCGAGCCCGCCGTTGCGGCCCACGTAGCTCACGACGCCATCGGCCACCGCCCAGACCGGGGTTCCAGCCGCGGCGGCGTAGTCCACGCCCAGGTGGGGGCGGCGCACCTTCAGGATCGGGTGCAGGCGCGAGGCTGCGTACTGAGAGCTCACGCGCCGGTAGTTGAGGGGCGCCTGCAGGAACTGGCGCTGGGCCGCACTGCCGTCCGGGCGGTAGTAGCCGCCGTGGCCCGGCTCGGTCTCGAAGTAGATGGCGCTGAACTCGCCCTCGGCGCCGTCGAAGCGCGCGGCGAGGATGCGGCCGGGGCCCAGATAGGTGGGGCCGCCGCTCGTCTGGAAGAAGCGCCGCTCGTAGAGCGCGCGGAACTCGTCGCCCGACTGCGCCTTCGAGAAGTCCACGTCCCAAGCGAAGACGTCGGCGTAGTCGTGAGCGAGCTCGCCCGTCTCGCCGAGCCCGACCACCGAGTCGTAGAGGCTCGTGTTGATCACGCCCGCGATCACGGCCTTCTCGATGTGCAGGTCGGGCTCGTGCTTCTCGGCGAGCCAGACGCCCTCGCTTCGGCGCAGCGAGTAGCGCTCGATGGGCGAGCGCTCGTAGTCGAAGCGCACGAGCTCGCCGGTCGGATCGAGCGTCGCGCGGTAGCGGTCGCCCACCTTCGCGTAGCGGAAGTTGAAGACCGGCGACATGCCGCTCACGATCTGCTCGACCTGGAGCGCCGAGAGATCGTGCCCGCGCAGGGCGTGGCCGAGCGTCTCGCGGCGCGCGAGCGCGCCCTCGCGCACGGTGTACTGCACCTCGGGCGGCTTCGGCGCCGCGGGCGGGGCGACGACAGCCACCTCGACCGCGGGAGCGGGCGTCGGCAGGGTCGCCTCGGGCACCGGCGCGCCGCGCATGCCGAGGATCGCGCCGCCTGCGAAGAGGATCGCTGCGACCAACGCCGCGTCTGCCGCGAGATCATTCGCGCGAGCAGACAGTGCTGCTCGAAGCTTCGCGCGTAGCGTCATCGCACCTCCACGATCCGGGTTCCCCCATCCGGCTCGCTTCTCAGCTCTTTCGGACTGCCGCTCCTCAGATCGGCAGGTCGGGCTCTCCCTCTCGTGATCGGCACGCAGGCGTCCGTGCTAAATACACTGTCCTCGCGAGGTTGTGCGTGCGCTCCGTCACGAATCCGCTGCGCCCCACCGCCGGGGCCCGGCTTCACCGCGGAGCGCCTGTCTGGGTGGGTGCCCTGCTCGCCGTGTTGGTGGCCTGTGCCAGCCCGGTGTCGGCCCCGGTACGGCTCGGGAGCTCGGTCTCGTTCCCCTCTCCTTCCGAAGACTTGCGTGGGGCAGCTGCAGCTCTGCTCTCGCGCGCCATCCAGCGCAACACCACGAACCCGCCGGGCCGCGAACGCGAGCTCGCCCAGGACTTCGCGGCGGCCCTGCAAAAGGAGGGGGTGGAGGCGCGGGTCGTTCCACTTCCCGGCCCGGACAGCCCGCGCGCGGCCCTCTGGGCCCGCGTGCGCGGAACGGGCGGGGCGCCGCCCTTGATCCTGCTCTCCCACCTCGACGTCGTGCCCGCGACCGAGGCGGACTGGGCCGTGGACCCCTTCGCGGGGGTGGTGGGCGGCGGCTACGTGGTCGGGCGCGGGGCCCTGGACGCGAAGGGCGTGCTGGTGACGCACACGCTCGCGCTGATGGAGCTCGCCCGCCGGCCCGAGAAGCTCCAGCGCGACGTCATCCTGCTCGCGACGCCGGACGAGGAGGTGGGCGGCCAGCAGGGCGCAGCCCTCATCACGCACGAGTACCCGGAGCTCCTGGGTGGCGCCAGGTATCTGCTGACCGAGGGCGCCGGTATCGTGCCGAGCGAGGGCGCCGAGCCCGACGTCTGGCACGTGGCGTTCACGGAGAAGACGCCCTGCTGGGTGAGAGTGACCGCGCACGGCGTGCCCGGGCACGGCTCCTCGGCCACCGAGACGTCCGCGGTCGATCGGCTGGTGCGCGCCCTCGCGCGCGTGCAGGCGCTGCCCCACGAGGTCGAGGTGGTCCCCGAGGTGGCGGCGATGTTCGCGCGCATGGCGCCGCTCGCTCGGCCCGAGGACCAAGCCTCCTGGCGCGAGCTGCGCGGCGCGCTCGCCCTGAACCCCGTCTTCCGCGACCACTTCCTCTCGGACCCGGGCCGCCGCGCGCTCGTACAGAACACGCTCGCCTTCACGGTGCTGAAGGGGAGCGACACCATCAACGTGCTGCCGGCGACGGCCAGCGCCGGGATCGACGCGCGGCTCCTGCCGGGCGCGAGCTGCCGGGACTTCGTGCAGCGTCTGGTCGCCGCCATCGACGACGATGGGGTGGAGCTCGCCATCGACCTCGACCTCCCCTCCCACGCCTCGCCCGTCGACACGCCCCTGATGAGCGCGATCGAGCGGGTCGCCGAGCACGCCGCGCCCAAGGGCTTCCTGGTGCCGCGCGTGATCGCGGGCTTCACCGACGCCCACTACTTCCGGGCGCTCGGCATCACCGCCTACGGCTTCGTGCCGCGCCGCCTCACGCTGCGCGAGTCGCGCGGCATCCACGGCCCGAACGAGCGGGTCTCCCTCGACAACCTCGAGCTCGGCGTGCGCACCACGCTCGCGATCCTCGACGAGCTCGAGCGCGTGGAGCGCCGCCGTTAGCGCTCGCTAGCTTTTTGCGCCCACCGAGAGGCATGCCGATGTCCGCCCCCGAGACCCTGAACCCGCTCGCCCGCGAGCTGAACGAGAAGATCGGCGCTGCTGCGCCCGAAGTGCTCGCGATGCTCTCGCCGCTGGGGCGCCGCCTCTACTTCCCGCGCGGCATCCTCACCCAGGGCGCGGAGGCGAAGCAGAAGGCGCACCGCTTCAACGCGACGATCGGCATCGCCACCGAGGGGAAGCAGCCCATGCGCCTGGCCTCGGTGGAGCGCCACCTGGTGGGCCTCTCCGCCGAGGAGATCTTCAACTACGCGCCGGCCTCGGGGAAGCAGGCGCTGCGCGAGCGCTGGCGCGAGAAGCAGCTCGCCGAGAACCCCTCCCAGCGCGGGAAGACCGTCGGCCTCCCGATCGTGACCAGCGCGCTGACCCACGGCCTCGCGCTGGTGGGCGATCTCTTCGTCGCGCCCGGCGACGTGATCCTGCTGCCCGACCAGCTCTGGGGGAACTACCGGCTCACCTACGAGGTCCGGCTCGGCGCCCGCGTCGTCACCTACCCGTTCTACGCGGGCGCGGGCTTCAACACCGCGGGCTTCGCCGCCGCACTCGAGGCCCAGGCCCAAGGCCGCGAGAAGCTGATCGTGCTGCTCAACTTCCCCAACAACCCGACCGGCTACATGCCGAGCGAGGCCGAGGGCCGCGCGCTGGCCGCGGCGCTGATCGCGCGCGCAGCGCAGGGCACCAAGCTCGTGGTGGTGCTGGACGACGCCTACTTCGGGCTCTTCTATCACCTGGGCGGCGCGACGATGACCGAGTCGCTGTTCGGCCGCCTCGCCAACGCCCACCCGAACCTGCTCGCCATCCGCCTCGACGGCGCCACCAAGGAGCTGTTCGTGTGGGGGCTGCGCTGCGGCTTCCTCAGCTACGGCCCCGGTCGCGCCGAGGGGGCGGCCGCCGTGTGCGAGGCGCTCGAGGCCAAGACCAAGGGGGCGATCCGCGGCGCCATGTCCAACAGCCCGCAGCTCTCCCAGTCGCTGGTCGAGAAGGCGCTCGCCTCCTCCACGATCGACGCCGAGCGCAAGGAGAAGTGCGAGATCCTGCGCGAGCGCGCCGAGCGCGTGTACGAGGTCGCGAACGCGCCGCGCTTCCGCGAGAGCTGGCGCGTCTACCCCTTCAACAGCGGCTACTTCATGTGCATCCAGCTCTTGGGGGTGGACAGCGAGAGACTGCGCGTGCACCTGCTCGACGCGCACCAGACGGGGCTGATCTCGACCTCGCCCACGGACCTGCGCATCGCCTTCTCGTGCATCGAGGCGGCCGACGTGGAGCCGCTCTTCGAGCTGATCCACCGCGGGGTCCAGGAGCTGCGCTAGCGGGGACGCCGTAGGGGACGCTCGTTGAAAATCGGTACTTCCGGCTCAGACTCCGCGGGGCGAGATGCTCTCCGATCGGAAGTACCGATTTTCAACGAGCGTCCCCGACCTTGCCCCGCTCCAGCGTGAGCGCCGCGGCGCGAAGCCGAGCGCCGCCCAGAAGGCGCGGCCGGCGGCGTTGCGCTCGGAGACCGCCACCTCGACGCGCGCGGTGCCGCGCTCGGCCAGCCAAGCGAGCGCCGCCGCGGCCAGCGCGCGGCCGGCGCCCGCGCGACGCGCCTCGGGGCGCACGTAGAGCTGCTCGATCTCACCGCGCGCGCTCTCGACGAAGGGGCCCATGCGGCGCACGACGGCGGAGAGCGCAAAGCCCAGCAGGTTCTCGTCCGCTCCCTCGGCCACGCGCAGGTCGCGGTCGGGCTCGCGCAGCGCGCGCAACAGCGCCTCGCGCAGTGCGCTCTCGCCGCCCGGCGTGACGGCGAAGCGCGCGCCGTCGCTCTGGTGGTCGGCGAGCAGGAGCGAGAACAGGGCGGCCGCGCGGTCGAGGTCCCGCTCGCGGGCGGGCCGCACGCGGGGCGCCGCGCTCAGAGGCGTCGCACCACGTTCGGGAAGCTCTTCCAGACGGGGATGCCGCAGAAGTGCGTGCCCTCGGTGCAGCGCGGCGAGACCAGGCCGTCGCGCACGCAGCAGGGCGGGCCCACGTGCTCCATCAGCGCGGGGTGGATCTCGCGCACCTGCGCGATCTCCTCCAGCGAGGCGTCGTAGATCTCGCGCTGCGCGTTGAGACAGCTGCGCATCGTCCACTTGTGGAGCAGGTGCAGGAAGCTGCCCGACTCCTCGAAGCGCACGGCGAGCGCGTTCGGGAGCACGTAGAGCGCGAGCGACGGCGCCACGCCCAGCGCGAGCAGCCGTTCGCGCGCGGCGAAGCTCGCCTCCACCGCCTCGCGGAAGAGCGCGTGGCTCACGGGATCGCTCGCGATCAGCGCGGGCTCGATCACGTCCGGCGCGGCGGGGACCACGCGCGCGAGCAGCGGCCGGGAGCCCGGCACCATGCGGTGTCGCTGGTCCTGGGAGTCGGCGGTGTGGGAGAGCTTCTTGCGGAAGGTGTAGTGGGCGTGGCCCAGCGTGCGCATCAGCGGGGAGTGGACGCCCACGTTCAGCGTGTCCAGGCGGTAGCGATTCTGCGCGGGGTCGAGCACCAGCGCGAGCGCGCTCGCGTCGTCGAGCTCGGCGCGACCCAGCACGTGGCGCACGGCGTCCGCGATCACCGCCGGGCCCCGCGCGCTCCAGTCCACGAGCCGCGCGCTGCGCCCGCCCAGCGAGCGGTCGAAGGCCGCGAGCGCCGCGAGATCGACGGGCCCTTGCGGCGCGCGCGACTCGACGATCTCGTCGTCCGCGAGGGGCGGCTCGCCGATCTCGTCGAAGAAGCCGGGATCGAAGGCGCGCACCGCGCCCACCATGCGCTCGACCACGTCGCGCGCCTCGTCCGGCGCGTCGCTCGCGCCGGCCATGCGCCGCAGCCGGTGCAGCGTGATGCCCGAGACCGTGTAGACCATGGCGGTGTGGCAGGCGACCGGGATCACGTAGCGGGCGGTCTCGATCGCGCGCTTCTCGGCCTCGCGCCGCACGCTGCGCCCGAAGGCCTTGTTCTGGCGCTCCTTCAGCCGCCAGAGCTCGGCGAGGATGGCGAGGGCGCGCGGCTCGAGGTGCGCGCTGAGCTCGCGGTAGGCGCGCCAGGCCGTGACGATCGCCGCCTCGTAGACGGCGCGCGCCTCGCCGGCGAGGACCGGCGGCACGTGGGCGCGGATCTCGTCCAGGCGCACGTAGCGCTGGCTCTGCTGCTCGCTGTTGTAGAACGGGAAGCTGTGCAGCAGCGACCAGACCAGCTGGCGCGAGACGCCCTCCAGCGAGAACTCGAAGGTCGCGTGCTGGAACACCGTATGGTGTCCCCCCGCGTAGGTGAGCGCGCCGATGCGCCCGCGCTGGTCGGGGGTGACCTCCGCGGCCGCGATCACGCGCGGCGAGTAGCAGGTGCGCGCCGCCGCGATGGCGTCGTCGTAGGGCAGGTCGAACCAGTTGCGCAGGCGCACGCGCGCCCCGCCGTCGATGACGGCGTCATGCGCCGAGAGAGAAGGCGCTGCCAACGAGAGTCCCCCGAGCACGGGAGCCTGACATGCGGGGTCGGGCGCAGCAACGCGGACAGCGCGTACCCAGGAAGGGAACGCGGCGACACAACCGGGGCCCGTGCCCGCCGCGCGGTTGCGCGCGAGAATCCACGCGGCGCTGGCGCGCGCGAGCCCGAGTTGCGCACGCGCGCGAGGCGGCACGCAACTTGCGCTGACCCGGACGGGCGCGTGTGCCCCGAGGGAGCCCGGTGGAGCGATCGCGAGCGGTCTGGATCGTGCACGGCGACGCGCAGGTGCGCGCGCTCCTCGCGCGCTCCGCCGGCGTGCCCGCGCTCCAGGGCGGCGCGGCGCTCGACGCCTTCCCCGCAGCGCCGGCGCCCGGCGCGATCGCGCTCCACGTCCCGCTCGCAGCGGAGCCCGCCGTCGCCTTCGCCCACGCCGCCGCCGCGCGCCATCCGGGCGCGGACTGGGTGCTGCTCGTGGACCCGGGCCTCGACCCCGAGTGGCTCGCCGCGGTCTTCGTGGGCCTGCGCACCACGCTCCTCCTCTACCCGCCCGAGACCGGCGCGCTGCGCACGGCGCTCGCGGCGGCGCTGGCGGGCGCGACGCCGACCCTCGCCGCGCGCCGCAAGCGCGACGTCCTCGCCCAGCGCCTGGCGCGCACGCTGGGCGATCTCGAGCTTCCCGACCCGCTGCTCGATGGCTCCGGGCTCCTGTGCGTGCGCGGCGAGCGCGGAACCGGGCGGCTGCTGCTCGCGCGCACGCTCCACGCCCTCGCCGAGTGCGAGGTGGGCGAGCGCGCGACCTTCGTCCGCATCGAGGGCGACCCGGGCGCGCGCGCCGAGGAGCTCGAGGCGCGGCTCGCCGCCACCGCCCGCAGCGCGGACCGGCTCACGGTCTGCGTCGAGGCGCCCGAGCGCCTGGCGCCCGCCGTGCAGAGCGAGCTCGCGGGCTGGGTCGAGCTCGGTCCGCCGACCCTCCCCCTCGATCCCACGCGCCTCTTCTGGGTCTTCCTGCTGAGCGAGACACTCGGGAGCTCGCCCGCGCTCGCCGGCCCGCTCGCGGAGGTGTGCGAGGCGCCGCTCCTGCGCATCCCGCCTTTCCGCGAGCGTCCTGGTGCGGCGCTGCGCTTCGCCGAGAGCTGGCTCGCCGACTGGTACGAGGCTGCCGGTCGGGAGCCGCGCGCGCTCTCCGCCGAGGCCCGCGAGGCGATCGAGCGCGACCCTTGGCCCGGCAACGCGCGCGAGCTCGAGACCGCGCTGCGGCGCGGGGTGGCCTCGTCCGGAAGCGGCCCCCTCGATGCCGAGGCGCTTGGGCTGCCCGCCCCGCCGCGCGCCGCGAGCGCGCCGCCGCCTCGGCCCGCGGCTCCGCCTCACGAGGCTGCGCGCCCGACTCCCGAGCGCGCGCGCCTCGCCACCCTGCGCGCCCTCGCGCGCGGGAGCGCCGAGGCCTTGGCGCCCGGCCTCGAGGCCCTGCGCCGGGCGGGCGCCGACGTCGAAGCGGAGCGCCTCGAGCGCCGCCTCGCGCGCCTCAAGACCTTCGCCGAGCTCGAGCTCGCTGGGCCCGGCGAGACCGACGTCGCGGGCCTGCTGGCCGCGCTCCTCGAGGAGCGGCGCAAGGACATCGACGCCAAGCGCCTGCTCGTCCTGCGCGAGCTCGACGGCGCCGGCGCCCGCGCGCGCGGCGCCGAGCCCGTGCTGCGCTTCGCGCTCGCCGGTGTGATCGACGCACTCCTCGAGGCGGGCGGCGAGCGCGGCGATCTCTACGTGGCCGTGCGCCCGCGGCGCACCGCGGAGCCTCCGCGGCTCGAGGTGCTCCTCCGCTTCCGCGGCACCCTCGCGCTCGCGACCGACGCCCTCGACCTCGTGCTCGCCGCCGAAGCCCTCTCCGCCCTGGGCGGCCACCTCGAGCGCGACCACCGCGGCGACGACCACGAGCTCCGCTTGGATCTCCCGGCCGCGTCAACCGCCTCAACCTCCGCCCCCACCCCGTCTTAACCCACAGCATCTCGCGAGCGGTGCGAGGGGATTGGCCGCGCAGCAGGGGCGGGGCGGATCGGGGTCGCAGCGCAGGGCCGGCGCCTAGAGCCCGCGAGGGACGGTGTGGTGCCGCTCGAGCGGAGATGCGCTCTGCCGCATCACCTCCGCCTCCGCCCCCACTCAACCAACAGCATGTCGCGAGCGAGCCGTTCCTCTGCGCGCAGCAGCGGGGCGGATCGGGGTCGCAGCGCAGGGCCCAGTGCTCAAGGAAGCCGGCGTACGCCTGCGAGCAGCGAGGTGGCCGGTAGCGCGCGGGCCTGCTGCTCGCTTCCCGCCGCCTACGAGCGCCGCACGTCTCTGCGCGCCCGGGCCCGGAGCGGCGACCCCTCCGCCCCGCTGCTGCGGGGCAAATGCGCGCACCGGGCGAGGAGTGTCCCCAAAAGTCACCGCCAAGTAGGAACGTCCCCGCAAGTGACGGAGCGGCGACCCCTCCGCCCCGCTGCTGCGACTCGGCCGGCCGTCCCTAGCTCAGTCCCGCAGCCACCCCGGCAAACATCCCGCCTGGCGGCACTCCTCCTCCAGCCCCTCGGCCAGATACTGCTCCAGCTCCTTCACCCGCTCGCCCAGATGCTGCGCCTCCTCCTCCACGTCGTCGCACTTCACGTCCTGCCGCAGCCCCGTCGCGTCGTCTTCGGTGTAGAGATAGTTCCCGCGCTTGCAGAACGAGACCGCGCGCATCAGGTAGGCCTCGCGCGCTCTCGCGTCGGCGAGCGTGCGCTGGGCCGCGCTCTTCTTGTCGCGCCAGGCCTGCTCGGCGCCGCTGTCGTCGGGGCCCGCCGCCGCCCGCACGCGCGCGCGCGTGATCGGCGCGCCGGGCCGCGCCGAGGTGAGCGGCGCCGCCGAGGCCGGGCTCTGCACCTGCACCGTCGTCGCCTGGGGCGTGTGGGGCGCCGCGTGCGGGCACTGGGAGGCGTTGCTGGTGTAGCGCACCTCGCCGTTGGGACCCTCGCAGCGGTAGATGTCCGCGTGCGCCGCCGTCGCGAGCGCGAGGGCGGCGATGCAAAGCGCCGCGCCGCTCATTCTCGCCATGCCTGGGGCACCTCCGCGAGATCCGCCTCGCGCTCGAGCTCCTCGAGCTGCTCGGCCAACGCTGTCCGCCGCGCTTCGAGCTCGCGCACGCGGGCCGCGTCGGTGAGCTCGTTCTGCTCGAGGTACTCGCTCAGCGCCTGCAGCTGCGAGCGCGCTTCGCGGAAGCGCGCGCGCCAGTCCTCGGCGCTGTCGCCCGCGCGCACGTGGGGGTTCGGGACCAGCGTGATCACGCGCGCGGCCGGGTCGACCTGGAACGTGAAGTTGTTGAAGAAGGTCCCGCCCAGGAGCCCGATCGGCATCGTGCTGCTGACGGAGCCGCGCAGGTTCTCGACGCGCGCGTCGCCCACCTGCACGGCGTCGAGCGTGACGATCGGCTTCTCCACCAGCCCGTTCGCGGTCTGGTAGACGGCGGAGCGCGTGTCCACGCCGATGCGGACGCCCGCGGCCTCGGCCACGTGGGCGGGGATTAGGACGTCGCTCGCGCCCGTATCCACCACGAACGGGGCGGTCACGCGATCGTTGACCCGCGCGTACACGATCATCGCGTTGCCTTGGCGCTCGAAGGGGACCTGGAGCACGGTCTTCGCGCTCGCCGCGGGGCGCGAGGGGACAGCGTCCGCCGTCGCCGCGGGCGGCGCGCTCGGCCGTGTCTCGGGCCGCGCCGACTTCTCGGCCGCCGCGCGCGCGTGGCCGGGCACCTGGGAGAGGTCCTGCGTGAAGTGGACGTGCCCGTCCTCGTCCGTCCAGCGATAGATGTCGCCCGCGGCCAGGGTCGCGAACCCGGCCGATAGGGATCCGATCAGCGCGGCGCCCCGGAGCCACCTCATCGCCTGTGCATCGGCCCCGAAGCGCGCGCGCTTGACCCTGCGGGACGGGGGGCCGATGGCTAGCTTGACGCCATGTTTGGCCTTGGGTTCCAGGAGCTGATGCTCATCTTCGTGGTGGCGCTCCTCGTGTTCGGGCCGAAGCGGCTGCCCGAGCTCGCGCGCACGCTCGGCAAGAGCCTGAACGAGTTCCGCAACGCCTCGAACGAGCTGCGCCGCTCGATCATGGAGCCGGAGGTCGCGAGCCCGCCGAAGCCGAGCCCGGCGCTCGGCGCGGCCGACGAGATGGCCGCCGCGGCGCTGCCGGCGAACCTGAGCCCGGTGCCGGCCGCCGCCGCGCCGGCGCCGGCAGCTCCCGCGCAGCCGCCCGAAGAGCCGCGCCCCTCCTGATGGACGACACGCCGCTCCCGCTCACCGATCACCTGGCGGAGCTGCGCACGCGCATCACGCGCATCCTGCTCGCGTGGGGCGTCGGCGACGATCGTGGCCTGGTCGTATCGCGACGCGATCTTCGGCGCGCTGCTCCTGCCCGCGACGCAGGCGCTCGGGCCGGGCGAGAAGCTCCAGGCCATCGCGCCGAGCGAGATCTTCTTCACCTACCTGAAGTCGACGCTGCTGGTGGGCTTCGTGGTCTCGCTGCCGGTCTTCTTCTGGCAGGTGTGGGGCTTCGTCTCCCCGGGCCTCTATCCCAGCGAGAAGCGCGTGGCGGTGCCCTTCGTGGGCGCCTCGACACTGCTCTTCGCTGGCGGCGCCTACTTCGGCTACCGGCTCGTCTTCCCGGTCGTCTTCGCCTTCTTCGCGAGCTTCCGGTCCTCCTTCGTCGAGCCCTCCTGGACCATGTCCGAGGTGTTCTCGCTCACCACCCAGCTGGTGCTCGCCTTCGGCGTGTGCTTCGAGGTGCCGGTGCTGATCTTCTTCCTGGTGGCCTCGGGCATCGTCGAGGCGCGCCAGCTCCTCGGCTGGACCAAGTACGCCGTGCTGGTCGCCTTCGTCGCCGCCGCGATCCTGACGCCCACGCCCGACGCGGTGACGCAGACGCTCCTCGCCGGCCCGCTGATCGCGCTCTACCTGCTCGGCATCGCGGTCGCGTGGCTCTTCTCGAAGCGCAAGCCCGCGCCCTCGGCCGAGAAGCAGGTCGCGACGAGTCCGAGCCCTCCCTAGAGGGCGAGCAGCCGTCCGACGATCGCTTCGCGCGCGGCGAGCGCGTCGACGGCCGTCGCCACCTCCATCGGCGCGCCGAGTCCGCTGCGCGCGTCGACCTCGAGGGTGCGCAGCATCCCGTTCTGGATGGTCGGGACGATCGCGAGCCGCTCGAAGTGGAGCGACTTCGCGTCGATCAACGAGAGCACGGTGAGCGGGTCGTGCAGGAAGGCGGCGTTGTCCGCCGCGAGGGTCCCGCCCATGCCGGTGAAGATCCGGATCTGCTTCGGGGTCCAGAGCGAGATCAACTTCGCGAGCACGCGCTGCACGGGGCGCTCGGAGGCGGCGAGCCGCGCGCGCTGGGACTCGGTCATCCAGACCTGGAGCGTCACGTCCGCGGTGACGAGGCGCGTCGCGAAGCCCGCGCCGAGCACGCACACCGCGGCCTCGGGGTCGCTGCACAGGTTGTAGTCGATGCCGGGCGCGCAGACGTGCTCGCCGATCGCGACGCGCCGGATGTGCCCGCCCATCACGGTGAGGCGCCCGACGCGCGCGGGCAGCTCGGGATCGAGGGCGAGCGCGTGGGCCAGGTTGGTGAGCGGGCCGATCGTCACGAGCTCGAGGCCCGGCGTCTCGCGCGCGGCGCGCACGATGCGCTCGGGGGCGGGCTCGTCGCTGATCGGCGCGAGCGGGCCCTCGCCGTAGCCGCCCAGCTCGACCTCGTACTGGTTGCGGCGCACGAGCGGGTCGCGCACGCCCGGGTGCACGGCCACGTCGCTGCGCCCGGCGAGCGCGAGCAGCCGCGCCGCGCCCCAGGCGCGCGCGCGTGTGTCGCCCGACACCGTGGTGACGGCGACCAGCCGCAGCGCCGCGGGCGCGGAGAGCAGGAGCGCCAGCGCGAGCGCGTCGTCCACGTCGCCCGAGAGATCGGTGTCGAGCAGGACCGGGAGCGGGGACACCATGGGTTCTCGGCTCAGAGCAGCGCCAGCGTCGCCTCGCGCCGGCGCCGCGCCACGGCCTCGGGCGACTCGGGCTCGCGGCGCTCGTCGGGCTCGATGCGGAAGATCACCTCGCCCTTCTTCACGACGCTCGCGTCGCGCTCCTTCATCAGGTTGCGGACGAGGGTGCCCGAGCAGGGCGCGAGCACCTTGTTGAACATCTTCATCACCTCGATCACGAACAGCGGCTGTCCGGCCTCGAAGTGCTGGCCCTCGTCGACGAGCAAGGGGAGGTGCGGGGCCTCGCGCGCGTAGAAGGTGCCGCCCATCGGCGTCACGATCTCGTCGCTGGCCGCGAGCGGCGGCGGGGCCAGCGCGCGCGCGAGCTCGGCCGCCCGCTTCGCGTCGCGGAAGCGCTCGGGGAAGACCACGCGCAGCTCCTCGTCGACGCCGATCTCGAGGAAGCCCGTGCGCAGCGCGAGGCGCGGGATCAAGAGCAGGAGCTCGAGGCCGACCTGGAAGCCGCGGTGGGCAGCCAGGCAGCGCTGCCAGAGCGCCTCGTCGCCGCCGCAGAGCGCCGCGTCCGGCGCGCCGCCGAAGAGGCGCTCGAGATCGCCGAACTCGCGCGCGCCGGTGCGCGCCTCCACCTCCGCGTAGAAGGCGTGGGCGCGGGTGTGGATCTCCTCGTCGTGGTCCCAGATCTGCTCGGAGGGCGGCTTGTCGTCGCGCGCCTCGAGATCGAGGTAGTGATAGAGCTCCTCGAGGAAGCGCACCGGGTTGGCGACGAAGCGCGCCTTGCCGTCCTCGACCGCCCAGAGCACGCCGTCGAAGCGGCCCAGAAAGCCGGCCAGCAGGTGGGCGTTCGCGAACAGCCGCTCGAGCGGGCGCTTGAGCAGAGTCTCCTTCGCCTCGAGGGCCGTGCGCGCCTCGCGCTCCGGCGCGCGCTTGCCGAGCTCGGCGAAGGCGAGCTCGAGGTCGACGCCGTCGAGCGCCTGGGCGAGCGCGCCCACCGCCGCGAGGTAGGAGGTCATGAAGCGCGTGCTCGGCTCCGCCATCACGCCGCGCCCCAGGAACCACTGGATCAGCCCGTAGTGGACCTCGAGGTTGGTGTGGAGGTCGTCGCCGCGCAGCTCGGTGCGGCGCAGGATCTCCGCCATGCGCTCGTAGTTCTCGCGCCGCGTCGCGCCGTCGCAGAGCAAGAGCGCCACGTTCGAGTCGTAGGCGCCCGCCACGTTGTAGTAGACGAAGGAGCTCGTGTCGGGGTTGCGGATGCCGATGCCCTGGTCGAAGCGGATCTCGCCGGGGATCGGCGGCGACCAGGTCTTGATCAGGCCGCCGGCGTGGGGCTGCAGCGCCGCGTTGGTCGCGTTGATGCGCACCTCGAGCCCGGAGAGCTCGCGCAGCGCGCGCTCGGGCCGCGGCAGCCGAGCGCCGTGCACGGCGACCAGCGCCATCGCCTCGATCAGGCGGTCGACGTAGAAGCACTCGGAGGCGTCGTCCGGATTCGTGAAGCGCAGCCGATAGGCGAGCTCGGTCACGCCGTGCTCGACCTGGATGCGCGTGTTCATCTCCATGAAGTAGTGGCGGAAGCCGTCGACGATGCACTCGAAGGTGGAGACCGAGTCGAGGCCGGTGGCGACACCGAACTTCTCGCCCTCCGCCTCCATGCGCGCGAGCGTCTCGCGGTCGCCTCGCAGGATGTCGCGCGTCTTGCCCTTCGCGCGCGCGAGCTCGGCGTCGAGCAGCTCCTGGGTCAGCGAGACCTCGACCAGCTTCTGCTCGTGCATCTGCACGGAGCAATCGCGGCCGCCCAGCGAGACGCACCACGCGCCGTTGCCGATCAGCTGGATCTCGTTGTGGCGGGTGTGCTCGATGTTGAGCTCGATCAGGAAGTTTCGGTTCGAGCCCGGCTCCACCACCTTGCTCTCGGCGCACACGTCCATCACCGCGGCCGCCACTTCCTCGGGGCGCGAGACCACGCGCTGGCCCTTGCCGCCGCCGCCGCCGATGTACTTGAGGCGGACGCGCTTGCCCGCGTTGTCCCGCCAGAGCTCGGCGCAGGCGCGCTCGGCCTGGGCCTGGAGCTCGGCGATCGTGACGAGCTCCTGCGTCTTCGCGTAGCCGGCCTGGAGCAGCGCCTCGGCGTTCTCCTCCAGCGTGGTCTTGGCGTCCCACGCGAATGGGAGCCCGCGCTGCTTGGCGAGCTTCTCGAGGGCGGCGCGGTCGCGCGCTCGGGCGAGGAGGGCGCGCGCCGAGATGTCGTCGATGCCCGGGATCACGGCGTTGCCGAGCGCGCGCGCGAGCTTCTTGGCCTCGTCCTTGGCGCCCGCGCGCCGCTGCACGCGCGAGGAGGGGCCGAGGAAGCCGACCCCGGCTCGCTCGATCGCCGCCACCAGCTCGGCGTCTTCGGCCATGAAGCCGTAGCCCGCGAACACGTGGCTGTAGGCGTGGTCCTTGGCGATCGCGACGATCTCGCGGATGCGGCCCTGCTTCTGCTCCTGGCCCGCGGCGGTGTAGTCGGCCACGCGGTGGACGTTGTTGGGGAAGCGGAAGCTGCGCAGCTCCGGGGCGAGGCAGCGCGGGTAGACGATCGAGTCCTTCTCCGAGAGCAGCATCCCGTATTCGCGGATGCCCATCTGGTCGAAGACCTGGAAGGCCTCGAGCCGCACGGGGCCGCGGCAGATCACCAGCACCTTGAGGGCGTCGAGCGCGAAGGAGCGCGTCCAGGGGCTGGCGGCCTCGTGGAAACGCCCCGGGATCGCGTTGCGATCCAGCACTACTCGAACTCCCGCTGCACGCCGCCCATGGGCGCGGGCGTGTAGGTGCGCATCAGGAAGGCGAGGTGCTCGCCCAGCACGCGGCGGCTCGTCCCGGGCATCACGATCCGGGAGACCGACCCGAGCGCCAGCGCCTCCTTCGGATGGAACAGGTCGCGCTCATAGCGTTCGCGCAGGGTCTTCAAACCCGCGTCGCGCGCCCGGCGCGCCTCGACCTCCGACATGCCTTGCGCGATGGAGCGCCGGTACTCGTCGTCGAGCTCGCGCAGCTCGTCCCGGAAGACGAACTGCGAGCCGCCGCCCGCGTCCATCACGGCGATGCGCGCCATCGGCATGCTGAACACGGCGTCGGCCCCGGTGAAGTGGGAGTTGTAGGCCGCGTAAGCGCCGCCGAAGGCGTTGCGGATGATCAGCGTCATGCGCGGCACGCGCAGGTCTACGATCGCGTCGAGCAGGCGGCGCCCCTCGAGGATGATCCCGCGCGCCTCCTGATCGGTGCCCGGCATGAAGCCGGGAACATCCTCGAGGAAGATCATCGGGATGTTGTAGACGTTGCAGAAGCGGATGAAGCGCGTCGCCTTGCGCGCGGCGTCCACGTCGATCTGACCGCTCGCCACCGCCGAATTGTTGGCGACGAAGCCGACCACGTGGCCGCCGATGCGGCCGAAGGCGGTGATCATGTTGCGCGCGCGCGCGGGCTGCAGCTCGAAGTACTCGCCGTGGTCGACGATCTGCTGCAGGAAGAGCGTGATGTCGAGGGGCGCGCTCATGCCCGCGGGCGAGTCGAAGGTCTTGCGGAAGAGCAGGTCCTCTTCGAGCGTGAAGCGGTCGATCGGATCGCTGGTCGGCGCGAACGGCGCGCCCTCGCGATTGCTGTTGGGCAGGTAGCTGAGCAGGCGCAGCGCGGTGCGCAGCGAGGCGAGCTCGTCGGCGGTGGTGAGGTCGCACACGCCGTTGCGACCGTGCACGCCGGGGCCGCCCAGCGCGTCGGGCGTCACGTCCTCGCCGAGCGCCGACTTCACCACGCCCGGCCCGGTGAGGCCGATGAAGGTGTCGGCGCACTGGATCATGAACGAGCCCTGGCGCGGGAGATAGGCGCCGCCGCCCGCGTTGTAGCCGAACATCAGGCTGATGCAGGGCACGATGCCCGAGATGCGGCGCAGCGCGGCGAAGGCCTCGCTGTAGCCGTCGAGGCCCCCGACGCCGGCGGGCACGAAGGCCCCCGCCGAGTCGTTCATGCCGATCAGCGGCACGCCGCGCTCGGCGGCCATGTAGATCAGGCGCGCGAGCTTCGCGCCGTTGGTGGCGTCCATCGAGCCCGCGCGCAGCGTGAAGTCGTGGCCGTAGACGGCGACGTCGCGGCCCGCGACGGAGAGGATGCCCGTTACCAGCGAGGCGCCGTCGAGCCCCTTGCCCCAGTTCTGCCAGAGCAGGTTCGGCTCCTGCGTGGTCAGCACCTTGATGCGCTCGAACACCGTCATGCGGTTCTTGGCGTGCTGCACGCGCACGCGCGCGAGGCCGCCGCCGCGCAGCGGGCGCTCGAGCAGCTCGCGGCCGAGCTCGAGGGAGTCCTCGTAGAGCTTCGCCGAGGGGTGGGACGAGCTCGCCACCCGCTCCACCGCCGGCGGAGCGAAGGGGTTGTCGAGGACGTACTTGGGAAGGGCCGCGTCCATGGAGGGCTTGGCGCCGCCTTCAGAGCGCCGAGATCTCGCCGAGCCGCTGCTGCAGCCGCTCGCGATACTCGAGGATGTCGATCGGCTTGCGCGCGACGCCGCTCTCCATCGCCGCGAGCGCCACCGCCGGCGCGACGTAGAGCAGCACGCGCGGGTCGAAAGGCTTCGGGATGATGTAGCGGGGGCCGAAGGAGAGCACCTCGCCGGGATAGGCGCGCCGCACCACCTCGGGGATGCCCTCGCCGCGCCGCGCGAGCTCGGCCAGCGCCTGCACGGCCGCCTGCTTCATCGGCTCGTTGATGCGGCGCGCGCGCACGTCCAGGGCCCCCCGGAAGATGAACGGGAAACCCAGCACGTTGTTGACCTGGTTGTGGTAGTCCGAGCGGCCCGTGGCGGTGATCGCGTCCGGCCGCACCGCCTCGACCTCGGGCGGCGTGATCTCCGGGTCGGGGTTCGCCATCGCGAAGATGATCGGCTTCGCCGCCATCTGCTTGACCATGGGCTGCGTCACGAGCCCGGCCTGGGAGAGGCCCACGAACACGTCGGCGCCCTCGAAGGCCTCCTCGAGCGTGCGCTTCTTGGTGTCGACCGCGAACTCCTGCTTCTGGGGGGTCATCCCCTCGCTGCGGCCCTTGAAGATCACGCCCTTGGTGTCGACCAGCATGATGTTCTCGGCGCGCGCGCCGAGGTCCTTGTAGAGCTTGGCGCAGGCGATGCCCGAGGCCCCGGCGCCCGAGAACACCACCTTCGTGTTCTCGATCTTGCGCTCGGTGATGCGCAGCGCGTTGAGGAGCGCTGCGCCCGAGATGATCGCCGTGCCGTGCTGGTCGTCGTGGAAGACGGGGATGTCGAGCGACTCGATCAGGCGCCGCTCGATCTCGAAGCACTCGGGCGCGCGGATGTCCTCCAGATTGATGCCGCCGAAGGTGGGGGCGATCATCTGGCAGAAGCGCACGATCTCGTCGGTGTCGACGGAGTCGATCTCGATGTCGAACACGTCGATGTCGGCGAAGCGCTTGAAGAGGACGCCTTTGCCCTCCATCACGGGCTTGCTGGCGAGGGCGCCCAGGTTGCCGAGGCCGAGGATCGCGGTGCCGTTCGAGATCACCGCGACCAGGTTCCCGCGGGCCGTGTAGCGGTAGACGTCCTCGGGGTTCTTCGCGATCTCGAGCACCGGGGCGGCCACGCCGGGGCTGTAGGCCAGGGAGAGGTCGTTGGCGGTGGTGGTCGGCTTGGTCGGGACGACCTTGATCTTCCCCGGACGCCCCTCCGCGTGGTAGCGGAGCGCGTTGTCGTCGTAGGACACGAGTGGACCTCGCAGCGAGCGGAAACGCTGAGTCTACCAGACAGCGCCCGCGGCTTCGACGACGTTTCCGCTGCGCTTCCGGTGACTTAGCCCGCTGCGGAGCCCGTTGGCCTCATTCCTTCAGGAGCTCGCGCGCGATCACCAGCCGCTGGATCTGGTTGGTCCCCTCGTAGATCTGCATCAGCTTCGCGTCGCGCATCAGCTTCTCGACCGGGTACTCCTTCGTGTAGCCGTTGCCGCCGAAGACCTGCACGGCGTCCGTGCTCACCCGCATCGCCGTGTCGGTCGCGAAGCACTTCGCGAAGGAGGAGAACTTCGAGGCGCGCATGCCCTGGTCGAGCATCCAGGCCGACTGGAAGGTGAGCAGGCGCGCCGCCTCGATGTCCATCGCCATGTCGGCCAGCATGAACTGCACGCCCTGGAAGCTCCCGATCGGGAAGCCGAACGTCTTGCGCTCCTTCGCGTAGGCGACGCTCTCGTCGAGGCCGCGGCGCGCGATGCCGACCGCGAGCGCGCCGATCGAGGGGCGCGTGGTGTCGAGGGTGCGCATGGCGATCTTGAAGCCTTCGCCCTCGCCCCCGAGGCGCTGCTCGGCGGGCACGCGCACGTCGTCGAAGTGGATCACGCGCGTGTCGCTCGCGCGCTGGCCCATCTTGTCTTCCTTCTTCCCGACCGTGATGCCCGGCGTCGCGCGCGGCAGCACGAAGGCGCAGATGCCCTCGTGGCGGGAGGCGCGGTCGAGCGTGGCGAAGACCGTGTAGAGGTCGGCGACGCCGCCGTTCGTGATCCAGCACTTCGTGCCGTTCAGCCGGTAGCCGTCGCCGTCCTTCTCGGCGAGCAGCTGGAGCCCCGCGACGTCGGAGCCGGCCTGGGGCTCGGACAGACAGAAGGCGATCATGCGGAACTGCTCGGTCACGTAGCCGAGCCAGCGCTTCTTCTGCTCGGGCGTGCCGGCGACGAGGATCGGGGTCAGGCCCAGGTCGTTGGCCATGATCGAGGTGGCCATGCCTGCGCAGCCCCAGGCGAGCTCCTCGACCACGATCGCCGAGTCGAGGATGCCCAGGCCCACGCCGCCGTGGTCGCTGGGGATGGAGACGCAGGAGAGGCCGACCTCGTAGGCCTTGCGCATCAAGGCGAGCGGGAACTCGCCGCTCTGGTCGTGCTGCGCGGCGATCGGCTTGATCTCTTCGACGGCGAAGCGGCGCGCCGTCTCCTGCAGCGCGAGCTGCTCGTCGGACAGGCGGAAGTCCATGGAGCGGAAGGCTAGCGGCGCCTCAAGCGGCTCCAAGACGGCGCGAGAGCTCGCCCGCGGCGGCGGTCACGAGCGGGACGCAGACGTCGTGGAGACGGCTCTCGTCGGCCCTGAAGACGGGCAGCGAGATCGAGAGCGCCGCGACCACGGAGCCGTTCGCCGCGTGCACGGGCGCCGCGACGCAGCACAGCCCCCGCTCGCACTCCTCGAGGTCGAGCGCGTAGCCCTGGCTCGCCACGCCGCGCAGATGCTCGAGCAGCTTCTCGCGATCGGTGATCGTGGCGGGCGTCTTGGCCTCGAGCTTCCCGGCGCGCACGCGCTCGCGCTCCCAGCCGCGGTCGAGCTGCTCGAGGCTCGAGGTCCCCTCGCCCGCGAGCAGCGTCTTGCCGAGCGCCGTGCAGTGGGCGGAGAGCCGCGAGCCGGTGCGCAGCGTGGTCAGCACCAGCTGCTGCGGCTGCTCGCCGTCCAGGTGCACCACCTCGGAGCCCGAGAGCACGCCCAGGTGGGCGGACTCGCCGCACTCGCGCGCGAGCTTCGCGAGCAGCGGGCGCGCGAAGCGCGAGAGCGAGCGCGTCGAGGCGAAGGCGTGGCCGAGCGCGAGGCAGGCGCGGCCGAGCCGGTACTCCTCGGTCTGCGCGCACTGCTCGACGTAGCCCTGCTGCTCGAGCGTGGCGAGCATGCGGAACACGTTGTTCTTGTGCAGCGAGAGGCGCCGCGCCAGCTCGGTGACACCCAGCTGGGGCTCGCCCTCCCGGAACTCCTCGAGGAGCCGGAGCGCGTTGGCCACCGTCTGGATCACGTAGTCGCTCTTCGACCTGCGCATGAAGGGGGGAATCTCCGCCGGGTCGGGGGGTTCGCTGGGGATCAGGCTCGGTTCTTGACCTTCTCCCAGTCGGCGAGGAACCGCTCGAGACCGATGTTGGTGAGGGGGTGCTGGACCAGCTGCTCGATGACCTTGGCGGGCATGGTGACCACGTGGGCGCCGAGCAGCGCTGCCTGCACCACGTGGATGGGGTGGCGCACGCTCGCCACCAGAACTTGCGTCGCGAAGCCGTAGTTCTTGTAGATCGTGCAGATCTGCCGGATCAGCTCCATGCCGTCCGTAGAGACGTCGTCCAGGCGCCCGACGAAGGGCGAGGCGTAGGTGGCGCCCGCCTTCGCCGCCATCAGCGCCTGGGTGGCGCTGAAGACCAGCGTGCAGTTCGTCGCGACGCCCTGGTCCGAGAGCCGGCGGATCGCCTTCAGGCCCTCGAGCGTCATCGGCACCTTCACGACGATGTTGCCCGCGATCGCGCGCAGCTGCGCCGCCTCGCGCAGCATGCCGTCGCAATCGAGCGCGGTGACCTCGGCGCTCACCGGCCCGTCCACGATCTTGCAGATCTCGCGCAGGATCTCGCGCGGGTCCCCGGTCTCCTTCGAGAGCAGACTCGGGTTCGTGGTGACACCGTCGAGCAGGCCGAGCGCCGCGGCGTCGCGGATCTCCTTCAGGCTCGCGGTGTCGATGAAGAATTTCATGGCGCGGATGTAACTCCCGCGCGCGCCGAGTGTCAACGGCTTCCGACGAAAAAAGTGACCGAGGAGTTGTTAGGAGGGCGCTAGGAAGGCGCCGTGCTCCCGGGGGGGCTCTCCAACCCCTCGCTCTCGCTGGCGAACAGCTCGATCACGAGCAGCGCCACCCCGATCACGATGAACGAGTCCGCGAAGTTGAAGTCGGGCCAGGAGCGGCCGCCCCACAGGCGCACGTGCAGGAAGTCGACGACCTCCCCGTAGCGGACGCGATCGAGCAGGTTTCCGGAGGCGCCGCCGAGGATGAAGCCCAGCGCGAGCGCGGAGAGTCGATCCCGTGGGGCCAGGCTGCGGTAGAACGAGACGATCATCGCGAGCGCGAGACAGGCGGCGAAAACGAAGAACCAGCGTCGGAACTGTTCGGGCGCGCTCGCGAACATGCTGAATGCGGCGCCCGGATTGCGCACGTGCGTCAGCTCGAACAGGCCCTCGATCACCGGGCGCCGATCGCCCAGCGCGATCGTGCCGGCGATCCAGGTCTTGGAGAGCACGTCGAGCGAGAGCGCGGCCACGGCGGCGCCGAGGAACAGGCGGAGCTTCGTCGTCATGCGCGGGTCACCCTACTAGCGCAGCTCCCGTGCGTCGAGCCGCGCGTCGCCCCACTGCGCCGGCGCGAGCGCGCGCGCCTCGTCGAGGAAGGGCTGCGCGAGCGTGGGCTTGCCGAGCGCCGCGAGCGCGGCGCCGCGCAGGCCGGCGACGTGCGCGGCGGTGCTCTCCGACGCAGGCGCGAGCGCCTCGAAGCGGTCGAGGTCGGCGAGCCCGCGGTCGGGATCGCCGCCGAAGATCTCGTGGCGCGCGAGCGCGAGGTAGGCGAGCGGGTTGTTCGGGTCGACCTTCAAGGCGTCCTCGTAGCGCGGCTGCGCTTCGGCGCCGCGCCCCAGCACTTCGGCATCCAGGCCGTCGAGCACGAGCTGCGTCGAGGCGCGCCGGCGCGCGTCGCCGGCCGCAGCGAGCTCCGAGAGGCGCAGCGCCGCCGCCGGCGGCGGCGTCACCGGCCGCGGCGTGGCGGTCGCGCAGGCGAGCGCAGCCGCGGCGAGCGCGAGGGCGAGCGCACAGCGGCGCGCTCTCATTCGCGATTTCCGTCGAGCCAGCGCCGGAAGCGCTCGAGCAGGCCCGGCGAAGCGTCCTCGGGGCGCGGTCGGTCGAC
The DNA here is from genome assembly GCA_963716275.1 of uncultured delta proteobacterium. Lineage (GTDB taxonomy): Bacteria > Myxococcota_A > UBA9160 > UBA9160 > UBA6930 > VGRF01. Next base: position 85,669 of record CAVQTC010000016.1, read on the forward strand.
GGGCTGCTCGCTCGGACGCGGAGTCACCCCGAGAGGATGCGACGGACGCTGCCCGTCGGCTCGCCAGGCCGGGCACGTCTCGAAGGGCTCGGTGCCGCGCAGGAAGAGCTCGCTCTGGCGCGTGTCGCAGCCCTCGAGCGCGAGGGCGCCCGTCTCGGGCTCGATGTCGAGGGCGACCACGTCACCCGGCACCGTGAAGGCGCCGTCCACCGTGCCGCCCGTCGCCTCGCGCACGAAGCGGGCCCAGATCGGCACGGCGATCCGGCCCGACGCTTGTCCGAGCGTGCGTGGCGCGTCGAATCCCACCCAGAGGACGACCACCAGCTCTGGCGTGAAGCCGGCGAACCAGGCGTCGCGCTCGTCGTTGCTCGTGCCGGTTTTGCCCGCCACCGGCCCGACGATGCCCGCGCCGCGCACACCGGCGCCGGTGCCGCGATCGACCACGCCTTGGAGCAGGCTCACCACGAGATAGGCGGTGCCGGCGTCGAGCACGCGCTCGAACTGAATGGGCTGGCGCTGGGGCGTTCCGCCGCGCGGGTCGACCACGTCCTCGAAGGTGCGCACGCGCGGGCGCACGCCGCCGTTCGCGAACGTCGCGTAGGCGCGCGCGAGCTCGAGCGGCGTGAGATCCGCCGCGCCGATCGCGAGGCTCGGGACGAGCGGGAGCTCGCTCTCGAGGCCGATTCGGTGGGCCACCTCGCGCACGCGCCGGATGCCGACCTGCTGGCCGAGGCGCGCCGTCGCCACGTTGTAGGACTTCTCGAGCGCGGTGCGCACGGGCACGATGCCGTGGAACACGTGGTCGAAGTTCTCGGGCTGCCAGCTCCCGCCGGACACCGAGATGGAGAGCGGCTCGTCGTCCAGAAAGCTCGCCAGCGTGATCGCCGGCGAGCCGCTCGCGGGCTCCAGGGCGGCGGCGTAGACGAACGGCTTGAACACGCTCCCGGCCGGGCGCTGGGCCTGGCTGCAGCGGTCGAACTGGCTCGTCGCGTAGTCGCGGCCGCCCACCAGTGCCAGCACCTCCCCGGTCTGGGGGCGAAGCGCTACGAGGCACGCCTCCAGATGGGAGGTCGCCGCGCGGGGCGAGGAGCGGGCTCTCGCGCTCGAGGCGCGCGAGCTCTTCGCGGATCACGCGCGAGGCCAGGCGTTGCAGGCGCAGGTCGAGGGTCGAGTAGATTCGGAGCCCCTCGCTCGAGAGCGTCTCCTCCCCGTAGTAGTTCGGGAGCTCGCGGCGCAGCGCGTCCAGGAAGAAGCGCGCGTCGCGCAGATCCGGCGTGATCGACGCGACGCGCAGCGGCTCGGCGAGCGCGCTCGCCAGGGCGGCGTCGTCGATCGCCCCTTGCTGGCGCATCAGGTGCAGCACCAGGTCGCGGCGCCTGAGCGCCGCCTCGGGCTGGCGATGGGGCGAGAGCCCGTTCGGGCTCTGGATCAGGGCCGCCAGCGTCGCCGACTCGGGGAGCGTGAGATCGCGGGCCGACTTCCCGAAGTAGAAGCGCGACGCCTCGCCCACCCCGTGGATCTGCGTGGCCCCGCGCTGACCGAGGTAGATCTCGTTCAGATAGGCCTCGAGGATGGCGCGCTTGTCGTAGCGGGCCTCCACGATCAGGGCCATCAGCGCCTCTTCCAGCTTGCGCCGCACCGCCTTCTCGGGCGTGAGGAAGAAGTTCTTGGTGAGCTGCTGGGTGAGCGTGCTCCCGCCCTGCACGAAGCGGCCGGCCCTCACGTTGGCGACCATCGCGCCCGCGATGCGCCAGGGGTCGAGGCCGAAGTGGGAGTAGAAACGCTGGTCCTCGACCGCCGTGACCGCGCTGATCAAGTCGGGGGGCAGATCGTCGAGGCGCACGAGCTCGCGCTGCTCGCGGTCGGGGCCGTAGTAGGCGCCGACCAGCTCGGGCTCGAGGAAGAGCGCCCCGATCTCGCGATTCGTCTGGAGATCGCGGATGGACTCGATCTGGCGGCCGGCGAGGCGCAGCCCGACCAGGCGCTCGGGCTCGGCGCGGCTCGGGTGCTCGAAGGCGCGCCGGTGGATGCGCACCTCGCTCGGCGTCCAGTGGTAGCGCCCGAGGGGGAGGTCGCTGCCGTCGCTCTCGCGGTAGCCGAGGCGCGCGAGGCTCCCTTTCAGGTCGATCAGCTCCCAGTCGAGGCCCGGGTAGATGATGGTGGGCGCGGAGAGCACCCGGGACGGGACGCGGAAGAGCTTGCCCTCGAAGCGCTGCCGCACGATCCCGTCGAGCTGGACCAGGTGGCGACCGGTGCGGAAGCCGATCCCCAGGCTGACCCCGAAGCCCAACAGGGCGAGCGCGCGGAGAGCCCTGAGCAGGCCTCGCTTCCCCGTCGCCAAGCTCTCCTCCCCCGCCCCTTTTAGCTGACCCATTGCGACGTCGACCGGCGGCCCCGGGTTCGCTTGCAGATTCCGTCGGAGTTTCGGAGATTTGCAGGCCATGACGGCCCGCAAGCCCTGGGGCGGGCGCTTTTCGCAGGAGACGGACCCGACCGTCGAGCGCTTCAGCGCCTCCGTCCACTTCGACCGCGCGCTCGCCCGCTATGACATCCGGGGCTCGATCGCGCACGCGCGCATGTTGGGGGGCGCGGGCATCGTGAGTCCCGCGGATGCAGACCTTCTGGTCGCGGGCCTCGCGGAGATCGCCCGCGAGATCGAGGCGGGCGCCTTCCCCTTCGACGCGCGGCTCGAAGACGTGCACATGAACATCGAGGCGCGGCTGCGCGAGCGCATCGGCCCCGTCGCCGGGCGCCTGCACACCGGGCGCAGCCGCAACGACCAGGTCGCGACCGATCTCGCGCTCTACCTGCGCGACGTCGCGCGCGAGGCGCGGCGCGGGCTCGCCGAGCTGCGCGGCGTGCTGATCGCGCGCGCCCGCGAGCACGTCGAGACGGTGCTGCCGGGCTACACCCACATGCAGCGCGCCCAGCCCGTGCGGCTCGCCCATCACTGGCTCGCCTTCGAGGAGATGCTCTCGCGCGACTCCGGTCGCTTCACCGATCTGCGCGCCCGCATCGCCGCCTCTCCGCTCGGCGCCGGCGCTCTCGCGGGCACGACCCTCCCCTTGGACCGCGAGCGCACCGCGCGCGAGCTCGGCTTCGCCGCCCCGAGCGCGAACAGCATGGATGCGGTGGCCTCGCGCGACGGCGCGCTCGAGTGGCTCGCGGCCGCGGCCATCGCGATGGTGGATCTCTCGCGGCTCGCCGAAGAGCTCGTGCTCTGGTCCACGGCCGAGTTCGGCTTCGTCGAGCTGGCCGACGCCTACTCGACCGGCTCGAGCCTGATGCCCCAGAAAAAGAATCCTGACGTCCCCGAGCTCGTGCGCGGCAAGGCCGGCCGCGCGATCGGGAATCTCGTGACGCTGCTCACTGTCGTGAAGGGCCTCCCGCTCACCTACAACCGCGACCTGCAGGAGGACAAGGAGCCGCTCTTCGACAGCGCGCGCACGCTCGCCGACTCGCTCGAGGTGATGGCCGGCGCCGTGGCCACGCTGCGCGTGAACGTCGAGCGCATGCGCAGCGCCGCGCAGGACCCGCTGCTCCTCGCCACCGACCTCGCCGAGGCGCTGGTGCGCGAGGGCGTCCCCTTTCGGGAGGCGCACGAGGCGGTGGGGCGCGCGGTCGGGCACTGTGTCGAGAAGCGCCTCGATCTGCGCCGGCTCACCCGCGACGACCTGCGCGCCTTCCACCCGGCGTTCCCGGCGGGCGCCGGCGAGCTCCTCGATCTGGAGCGCGCCCTCGAGGGCCGCTCGCTCCCGGGCGGGACCGCGCGCGCGCGCGTCCAGGAGGCTCTCGACGCGGCGGAGAGCCGGCTCGCGCGCGAAGTCGCGGCGCTCGAGGCGGAGGCTCCGTGAGGCCGCGGGGCGCGCTCTGGCTGGCGGGGCTCCTGCTCGCCCTGGCGTGCGGGAAGTATGGTCCGCCGGTGCGACCGCACCCGCCCGAGCCCGCGCCGCAGCCGTCGGCGACTGAGCCCGAGGCTAAGCCATGACGACGCTCCGCTTCACCAAGATGCACGGCGCCGGGAACGATCTCGTGGTGCTCGATGGCCTGCGCGGTGGGCTGCCCGCCTTCGAGGGCCAGATCCGGCGGCTCGCCGATCGCCGGCTCGGGATCGGCTTCGACCAGCTCCTCGTGCTCCGGCCGAGCCGAGCGGCGGACGTGCGGCTCCAGATCTACGACGCCGACGGGTCCGAGGTCGAGATGTGCGGCAACGGCATCCGCTGCGTGCTCAAGTACCTGCGCGATAGCGGCCACACCCGGGCCGACTCGGTGCGCGTGGAGACGCTCGCGGGCGTGGTCACGCCGCGCCTCGTGGCGGGCGACCTCGTGCGCGTCGACATGGGCCCGCCCGTCCTCGCGCCGGCGAAGATCCCGACGACGCTTGGCGCCGCGAACGGCCCGGTGCTCGACGCGGAGCTCGCAGTCGACGGGCAGCGGCTGCGCGTGAGCTCCGTCTCGATGGGGAACCCGCACTGCGTCCTGTACGTGGACGACGTGGAGCGCGCTCCGGTCACCACGCTCGGGCCCAAGCTCGAGCACCACCCGGCCTTCCCGAACCGCGTGAACGTGGAGTTCGTCCAAGTGCTGGGCCCGGCGCGCGTGCGCCAGCGCACCTGGGAGCGGGGGACCGGAGAGACCCTCGCCTGCGGGAGCGGCGCATGTGCGGTGGGCGTGGTGACGATGCTGCGCGGGGGGGCGTCGTCGCCGCTCGCCGTGGAGCTGCGCGGCGGGACGCTCACGATCGAGTGGGCGGGCCCCGGACAGAGCGTCTTCATGACGGGACCCGCCGCGACCGTCTTCACCGGCGAGATCGAGATCGACTAGGAGCCAGGGCATGTTCAGAGGCGTCTTCACTGCGCTCGTCACCCCGTTCCGGGGCGGTGCCATCGACGAGGGAGCGCTGACCGCACTGGTCGAGGAGCAGGTCGCCGCGGGCGTGGACGGTCTCGTCCCCTGCGGGTCGACGGGCGAGGCGGCGACGCTCTCCCACGACGAGCACCGGCGCGTGGTGGAGCTCGTGGTCGCGGCGGCGCGCGAGCGCGTGCGCGTGATCGCCGGGACGGGCTCGAACGCGACCCAGGAGGCGATCGAGCTCACAGCCCATGCGAAGCACGCCGGCGCCGACGGCGCGCTGCTGATCTCGCCCTACTACAACAAGCCCACCCAGGACGGCGTCGTGCGCCACTACGAGGCGGTGGCGCGCGCGACCCGCTTCCCGCTGCTCGCCTACAACATTCCCGGCCGCACGGGCTCGAACTTATTGCCCGAGACGATCGCGCGGCTGGCCGAGATCGAGCACGTGGCGGGGGTCAAGGAGTCCTGCGGGGATCTGCACCAGATCGCGCAGCTGCTCGCGCGCGTGCCGAGCGAGTTCGCGGTGCTGTCCGGCGACGACTGGGCGACGCTGCCCATGCTCGTGCTCGGCGGCGCGGGCGTGATCTCGACGGCCTCCAACCTGGTGCCGCGCGAGACCCGAGAGATGGTGCGCGCCTTCTTCGCGGGCGACGTCGCCAAGGCGCGCGCGCTCCACTTCCGGCTGCTCCCGCTCTGCGACGCGCTCTTCAGCGAGACCAATCCGATCCCGGTCAAGGCGGCGCTCTCGCTGGTCGGGAAGCTCGAGGACGAGCTGCGCCTCCCGCTGACCCGATCACGCCTCCGAACCGCGAGCGGCTGCGCCTGGCGATGAAGGAGTTTGGCCTCCTGTGAGCGCCGCCCGCGTCGCCGTGTGTGGGGCGCTGGGCCGCATGGGCGAGCGCGTGCGCGCCGCCCTCGCGGACTCGGCGGAGCTCCAGCTCGGCGCGGCGCTCGAGGCGCCGGGCCACCCGGGCCTCGGGAGTGAGCTCGCGCCCGGGGTGAAGCTCGGCAGCGATCTCGGCGCCGCGCTCTCGGGCGCCGACGTCGCGATCGCCTTCGCAACGCCCGAAGCCTCGCTCGCGCTCGTGCGCGGCGCGGCCGAGCGCCGCGTCCCGTGCGTGATCGGGACGACGGGCTTCAGCGCCGCCGAGCGCGCCGAGCTCGAGCGGCTCGCGGGGCGCTGCCCGGTCGTGCTCGCGGCGAACTTCTCGGTGGCGGTGAACGTGCTGCGCCACCTCGCCGGCGAAGCCGCGCGCCTCCTCGGTCCAGGCTACGACGCCGAGATCGTCGAGCTCCACCACGCGGGCAAGGTCGACGCCCCGAGCGGCACCGCGCTCGAGCTCGCCGGCGCGATCGAGGCCGGCCGCAGCGCGGGCACGAGCGCCCGGCGCATCCTCGCCCGCGAGGGCCTCACCGGGGCGCGCCCCCACGGCCCCGTCGGACTCCAGGCGCTGCGCGGCGGCGACAACCCCGGCGAGCACACCGTCCTCTTCCTCGGCCGCGGCGAGCGCCTCGAGCTCGCCCACCGCGCGGCCACGCGCGACCACTTCGCACAGGGCGCGCTGCGCGCCGCCGCCTGGGTGATCGGCCGCCCGCCGGGGCTCTACGGGATGGCGCAGGTGCTGGGCCTACCGAGCTGCGAGCGGGCGCTCATCGAGTGACTTCGCCGTCTCGTCCGTCGGAGGCCGCCGTGCCCGGCAGTACGCCTACGAGCGCCTGTCCGCCCAGGACAACTCCTTCCTGCTCTTCGAGACGCGCAACGCGCACATGCACGTCGCCTCCACGATCATCCTGGAGGCGGGTCCGCTGCGGCGCGACGACGGCGGCATCGACTTCGCGACCATCCGGCGCGGCACCGAGGCGTACCTCCACCGCGTGCCGCGCTATCGCCAGAAGCTCCACTTCATCCCGTTCGCGCAGCACGCGGTCTGGGTGGACGACCCGCGCTTCGACCTCGACTACCACCTGCGCCACACCGCGCTCCCGAAGCCCGGCAGCGCCGCGCAGCTGAAGCGGCTCTCGGCGCGCATCATGTCGCAGCCGCTCGATCGGCGGCGCCCGCTCTGGGAGACCTGGATCGTCGAGGGCCTCGAGGGCGAGCGCTTCGCGATGATCACGAAGATCCACCACTGCATGATCGACGGCGCCTCGGGCGTCGACCTGTTCCAGATCGTGATGTCGCCCTCGCCGGAGGCGCGCGCGCACGGCGAGCCCCCGCCCTTCGTGCCGCGCCCGCGGCCCTCGCGCCGCGAGCTCCTGATCGACGAGCTCACGCGCACGCTGACCATCCCGGTGCGCGCGCTGCGCGGCCTGCGCGAGCTGCGCGAGGAGACCGAGGACTTCGGCGCCGAGCTGCGGGCGCGCGCCCAGGCGCTGGTGGACCTGCTCGGCCAGGCGAGCTCGGCGGATGCGACGCCGCTGAACGGCCCGATCGGATCGCACCGCGACTTCGACTGGAAGCGGATGCCGCTCGCGGAGGTGAAGGCGATCCGCAAGGCGCTCGACTGCACCGTGAACGACGTGGTGCTGACCGATCGTGACGGGCGCCGTGCGCCGCTATCTCCTGCACCGCGCCGTCGACCCCGCGCGCATCCGCTTCCGCGTCTCCGCGCCGGTCTCGGTGCGGCGGGACGAAGAGAAGGGGAAGCTCGGCAACCGCGTCTCGTCCTGGGTGCTCGAGCTGCCGATCGCCGAGGGGGACGCGAGCGTACAGCTCGCGCTGATCCACGAGCAGACCGTGCGGCTCAAGGAGAGCCGCCAAGCGCTCGGCGTCGAGACCATGATGAGCGTGGCGGAGTACACGCCCTCGGTGCTGCTCTCCCTCGGCGCGCGCGCAGTGGCGGGGCCGGTCAACAGCATCGTCACCAATGTCCCGGGGCCGCAGCTCCCGCTGTACTTCGAGGGTGCTCGCGTGCTCGAGATGTACCCCCAGGTGCCGCTCATGGGGAACCTCGGGATGGGCATCGCCCTCACGAGCTACGACGGGGGCCTGCACTGGGGGTTCAACAGCGACCCCGACGTGGTGCCCGACGCCGACGTGTTCGTCGAGAAGATCGAGGAGAGCTATCAGGCGCTGGCCGCGCTCGCGGGCATCCGCCCAGAGGCGCCGAGCGCCCGCCCTGCGCCTCCCCGCGGCCGCGCGAAGCCGCGCCTGGCCGCCGTGGAGGCGAAGGAGAGCGCGTAGCAGAGAATCGAAATCCGGGGGTCAGACCCCTCAGCAGTCGAAGTAGAGCTCGAACTCGTGCGGGTGCGGGCGCAGCCGGACGGGGTCGATGTCGTTCTCGCGCTTCTACGCGAGCCAGGTCTCGATCACGTCCGGTGCTGAACACCCCGCCCTGGAGCAGGAACTCGTGGTCGGTCTCGAGCTCCTTCACCGCCTCGTCGAGGCTGCCCGGCATCACCGGCACACCCTTCGCCTCTTCGGGCGTGAGCGCGTAGATGTTCTTGTCGAGCGGCTCGCCGGGGTGGATCTTGTTGATCACGCCGTCGATGCCGGCCATCAGCATCGCGGCGAACGCGAGGTACGGGATTGCAGGCCGGATCCGGGTAGCGGACCTCGACGCGCTTCGCCTTCGGGCTCTGCGAGTAGGTCGGGATGCGGCACGACGCCGAGCGGTTGCGCGACGAGTAGGCCAGGTTCACCGGCGCCTCGTAGCCCGGCACGAGCCGCTTGTACGAGTTCGTGGTCGGGTTGGTGAACGCCGCGAGCGCGCGCGAGTGCTTGAGGATCGCCGCCGATGTAGCAGAGCGCCAGGTCGGAGAGGCCCGCGTAGCCGTTGCCGGCGAAGAGCGGCTTGCCGTCCTTCCAGAGCGACTGGTGCGTGTGCATGCCCGAGCCGTTGTCCTCGAAGAGCGGCTTCGGCATGAAGGTCGCGGTCATGCCGTGGCGGCGCGCGACGTTCTTCACCACGTACTTGTACTTGAGCAGCTTGTCGGCCATCGACACCAGCGTGTCGAACTTCATGTCGATCTCGGCCTGGCCGGCGGTCGCCACCTCGTGGTGCTGCGTCTCGATCTCGATCCCCATCTTCTCCATCTCGAGACACATCTCGGTGCGGAGATCCTGCTGCGTGTCGTGCGGCGGGACCGGGAAGTAGCCTTCCTTGTGGCGGATCTTGTAGCCGAGGTTGCCGCCGTCCTCGTCGCGGTCGCTGTTCCAGGCCGCCTCGCTCGAGTCGATCTCGTAGTAGCCGTGGTTCGGGCCCGATGCCGAAGCGCACGCTGTCGAACACGAAGAACTCGGCCTCGGGACCGAAGTAGGCGGTGTCGGCGATGCCGGTCTGCTTGAGGTACAGCTCGGCCTTCTTCGCGATGTGGCGCGGGTCGCGCTCGTAGGGCTGGCGCGTGAGCGGATCGACGACGTCGCAGATCAGCACGAGCGTCGGGTGCGCGAGGAACGGGTCGATGAACGCGGTGTCCGCGTCCGGGATCATGAGCATGTCGCTCTCGTTGATCGCCTTCCAGCCGCGGATCGACGAGCCGTCGAAGCCGTAGCCGTCCTCGAAGATCGACTCGTCGAGCGTCGCGATCGGGTGCGAGCAGTGCTGCCAGAGGCCGGGCGAGTCGATGATGCGGCAATCGACCATCACGACGTTGTTCTTCTTGGCGAACTCGAGACTTCCTTGCGTTCTTGGGCGTTCATGTCTCCGGGCCGGCGTTGCTCTCGGGGTTGCTCGTCGGTTGAGAGCTAGACCGCTTCGGGGCCGCGCTCGCCGGTGCGGATGCGCACCGCCTCCTCGAGCGGGATCGACGAAGATCTTGCCGTCGCCGATGCGGCCGGTGTTGGCCGCCTCGGCGATCGCCTCGACCACCTTGTCGACGAGGTCGTCGGCGACGACGATCTCGAGCTTGATCTTGGGCAGGAAGTCGACGACGTACTCGGCGCCGCGGTAGAGCTCGGTGTGGCCCTTCTGGCGGCCGAAGCCCTTCACCTCGGTGACGGTCATGCCTTGCACGCCGACCTCGTGGAGGGCCTCCTTCACCTCGTCGAGCTTGAACGGCTTGATGATCGCTTCGATCTTCTTCATGGAGACTCCTCGTCGGGCCGCAGGGCGGCCGGACCCTATCACGAAACCGCGCCGACGGAAAAGCAACCGGCGTGCCAAGCGCGAGACCCTGCGAGGGGCTCGAAGAAGGCCGGATTCGGCCCCGCTGTGCTGTTTCGTGCCGGAACTGCGAGCAGTCGCTGCACGCTCTCTGAGCACGAGGGCGGCTGCGGAAGCGCGGGCTTCGCCCGCGCGCTGGAACGCGGCTTGCTATCGCGACGCCTCGGAGGGACTCCCCATGGCACACCCTACGCTCTCGCGCACGACCCGACTGGCAGCCCCCGGCGCGGAGGGCTCCCTCGACCAGCTCCTCGACACGTTCTTCGCGTCGGCCACCGAGCGCCGCGGCAGCGCGCCCAACCTGAAGGACTGGGTGGACCTGGCCGAGGGCTGGCGGATCGTGCGGGCGCTGCGCGACTCGCGCGGCAACCGGGCCGCCGCGGCGCGCGCGCTGGGCATCGGCCGGCGCACGCTCTACACGAAGATGGAGAAGCTGGGCATCGCGCCGCACTACACGCTGTGGCCGGACGCTTAGCGGGACGCCGAGTTAACAGGGGGACGCTGGTTAACTAAGTACGGCGATCCCGCAGGGGAGCTGCGCTGCGCCCACTTAGTTAACCAGCGTCCCCCTGTTAACCCAGCGTCCCCCTGTTAACTCGGCGTCCCCAAAAAAGTGGGCGCGGATCCGAGAGGATCCGCGCCCGTCTCGTCTTGGGCTTCTGAGCTCAGAAGCCGTAGAGCACCTCCACCCCTGCGGTGAACTGGTCGTCGTAACCGGACGCGTCGTCGCCGATGTACAGATCATCGCCGCCACCGGTCAGGAGCTCGCCGTCGGTCGCCATGTCGTAGCGGACCTCGCTGCGCAGGGTGAGCGCGTCGGTCAGCTTGTGGTCGAGCGTCGCCGTGACGCCCCAGATCGCGAGATCGTTGTTCAGATCGTCCCCGAGGCTCAGATACTCGATGCGGCCTGCCAGGCCAGTCCTCTCGCTGAACGCGAAACGCGCAGCGCCGGAGATGCCGTAACCGTCGACATTGTCCGCGGCGCCGTTCACGTCGCTCGAGATGTAGTCGAAGTTCACGTAGGTCGAGAAGTGCTCACCCGGAGTCCAGCGGCCGATGAAGTCCAGGATCAGCTCGTTTTTGGACGAGTCGTTCGAGTAGAAGGCGGGCGAGTCCCCGTAGGTGCCCGCGAAGGATGCCGACCACGTCTCGCCGCCGCCGCTCGCACCGAACAAGAGCGCCTTGTTGTTGTTGCGGTCGGCGTTCAGCGCAGGGAACGAGCGCGTCTCGTCCACCACGCCGAAGGTCGTGGTCACCGGCCCGATCGGCGTCGACGCCAGGATGCCGGTGTGGTTGATCGGCTGCAGGTAGTTGTAGGAGTTCCCGCGCGTGATGTTCCAGTTGTCGCGCGAGCTCGCCACCTCGGCCCCGAGCAGCGTCGCGAACTTGCCCGCCGAGAGCGTGAGCCCGTCGCCCGAGCGGCGCGAGGTAGGTGATGTAGCCCTGGTAGAGATCGAAGTCGTTGCCGGCTAAGCCGTCGTTGTTGGTGCCCGACAGGATCGACGCGGTCTTCCCGTAGACGAACTCGGCCTTGAAGCCCGCGCGCTGGTCCTCCGAGACGTCGCGCGAGATCGTCAGCCAGAGCTCGTCCAGCGAGAAGCTGTTCGAGTCGGGATGCAGCAGGTCGACGGGCGCGTTCGAGCCGTTGAGGTCGCCGCCGTCCGGATTGTTGAAGTTGTAGAAGTACGTCGCCGAGAGGAAGCCCGACACGTTGATCGTGTCGAGAAAGGGCGCGATGCCCGAGCTCGCGTCCACCGCTTCCGTCGGAGCGAGCTGGCTCTCCTGGGCGGCGAGCTTCTGCTCTGCGGCCGAGAGCTGGTCGTTGGTGGCGGCCAGCTTGTCCTCGAGCTGCTCCATGCGCGCCTGCATGGTGGCGAGCTGCTTGGCGACGTCCTCGTCGGCCGCCCAACGCGCCGAGGGGCGCGCCCAGCGCCAACGCGAAAGCGAGAGTTCCCAAACGGTTCATGACGAACCCCTTCGTGAGAGAGTTGGGCGCCAGAGAGCAAGGCACGTGCCGCGCGCACGAGCGCCGGTCTCGGCTCAGAGCGACTCGGAGGAGCACGAGTGCGCGCGAACCAGCGCGCTCGCGTTGCCTCGTTCGCGGGCGCGCTCTGCCCGCACCGCGACCACCTGCTACGCGCGCGTCCGGGCAGCGAGCCAGGCGAACGTGCGCGGATGGAGCTCGCGATCGGCGGCGGCGAGACGTGCGAGGTCGGCGGCCGTGTCCACGTCGTAGCACTCGGGCAGGAGCGCGTGGGAGAGGGCGCGCGCGCCGGCCGCCGCCAGTGTGTCCGCGAGGACGCTCGCCGTGCTCATCGGGTGCGCGAACAGACCCGGCGCGAAGCGGCGCAGGGCGACCAGGCTGTAGCCCCCGTCCGGATCCGGGCTGAGCGCGAGGTCCGCCGCGTCGAGCGCCGCGAGCGCGCGCGCGAGCAGCGCGCCGGACAGCGCGGGGCTATCGCTCCCGCGCAAGAGCACGCGCTCCACCCCCTCGGCGAAGGCCTGGCGCGCCACGTGCTCCATGCGCGCCGAGAGGTCGGCGCCCTGCTGCACGACGATGCGATAGCCGGGCGCGCGGCGCGCGAAGTCGGAGAGCCGATCGCGCGGGTGGACGGCGAGCCAGAGCTCGAGGCCCAGCGCGGGCGCTTCGCGCGCCATCGCCGCGAGCACGTCGTCGAGCATGGCGCCGTAGAGCGCCGCGGCCTCGTCGGGCGAGAAGGGCGGGCAGAGGCGCGTCTTCACCGCGCCGGGCTCCGGCCACTTTGCGAAGACGACGAGCGCCGACCTCACCGCAGCCTAAAGGGCAGCTCGGCCACCTCGGCCGCCACGCCGCCCGCCGTGAGCGAAACGCCGGGCCGCGCGAGCTCGGCCTTCACGAAGCCGAGCCCGATCGCGCCGAAGCGCTCCGAGCGGACCACGCTCGTCACCGCGCCCACCGACCCGTGCTCGCCCTCGAGCGCCGTCTTCGGCGCGACCTCGCGCGCGAGCCGCAGCCCCACCAAGAGATGTCCCACGCGGCCGCGGCTGCGCATGCGCGCCACCACCTCTTGGCCGGTGTAGCAACCCTTCTGGACCGCGACGGCCCGCTCGTCGAGGCGCGCCTCCGCCGGGAGCACGCTCTCGTCGAGCTCGCGGCCCGGCCAGGGCGTGCCCGCCTCGACGCGCAGGCGCTCGAGCTCGGCGGCGTCCGCGCGCACAGCGCCGGCGGCCGCGAGCGCCGCAGCCACCGCCGCGAGGCCCGCGCGCGGCACGAAGAGCTGGAGCGCCACGCCGCCGGTGAAGCCGTAGCGGGCGACCGTGCACGCGTGCCCGGCGAGTGTGGGCGCGCGTGTGCGTGCGGCGCGGCCGGCGCCTCGCCGCCGCCGCCGCGGCGAGCACCGCGTCGGCGCGCGCGCCCTCGAGCCCAAGTCGGCCGAGATCCCCCGAGAGATCGGCCAGCACCACGTCGTCCGCGATCACGTAGCGGCGCAGCCGCTCGAGCACGCCGGCAATGGTGCTCGCCTCGGTCTCCAGCCAGAGCTCGTCGGCGAGCGCCAACACGTGGAGCTCGGCGACGATGCGGCCCTGAGGCGTGAGGAGCAGGCCGTGCGCTCCCGCGCCGGGCGCGAGCGACTTCACGTCGCACGACAGCATGCCGTCGAGCCAGCGCGTGCGGTCCTCGCCGCGCACCGCGATCGCGCCGCGGCCCGCGAGCTCGAAGAGGAGACAGCCGCTCACGGGCGCGGCGGTCCCGGCGGGAGCAGGCGCAGCTCGGCGCGCCCGCTCGGCAGGAGCGCAGGGCCGTGCAGCTCGCGGGCGCGCGCCTGCTGCTGCTCGCTCCACTCGGCAAAGCGCTCGCGGGCGATGTCGAGATCCCGCTCGTTGTCGATGTCGATGCCGCAGCCTCCCACCTCCGTCACCACGAAGCGGAAGCGCGTATCGAGGAGCTGGCTGCAGGCGTGCTCGATGCCCGCGAAGGAGACCAGCCGCCGCAGCCCGTCGGCGAGCCGGCGCAGGCGCAGCCGATCGACGAGCCCAGCCAGGTGGATCAGCCCGTAGTACCAGAGCATCCACCAGGCGCCGCCGCGGCTGGTGAGGATGCGCCAGGCCAGCGCGATCGCGTGGCCGAGCTGCTTCTGGTAGCGGTGCTCGTACATGTCCTCGATGTGCTGGCGGCGCCCCATGCGCGCCGGCCGCACCAAGTGCAGGTTGCTCTGGCGCACGCGCCCGTCCCGCACGTTGAAGTAGGCGAGCTCGATGCCCGGCTTCGCGTCCGTGGGATAGAAGGGGACGAGCGAGTCCTCGGTCACCAGGCCGAGCGCGTAGTCACACGCGTTCTGCGCGAGCCCGCGCTGGAGGAACGTCGAGACCTCCTGGGAGGTCGCGAAGGGCAGGTCGGCGGAGAGGTAGAGCACGCGCCGATCGAGCTCGGCGCCCAGCGGGTCGCGCCCCTCGGGCCCCGCACCGGGCAGGAGCCGGCGGAAGGTGAACCAGCAGTTCTCGTAGAGGTTCCCATACTGAGGGACGATGTAGACGGGCTTGGTGAGCTCGGCGACCAGGGCGGCGTCGGCGAGCAGCGTCTTCTCGAGCCGCTCGGCGTTGCCGACCACCCAGACCTCGGAGATCTCGGGCACCCGCATCAGGACGCCGACGGTCCGGCCGACGAGCGAGCGCCCGCCGATCTCGAGGTAGACCTTCGCGTCGCCGTAGACGGCGCGCGACGCCTTGCCGTCGCCGGCAGTGACGATGGCGGAGATGCGCTCCATTTGTTGGAACTCCGCTCGCCTGCGGCTCGCTGCGCGCCGCGAAGCGCGGCTTGCGGCTCCTCTCGACGTAGCCGCGCGGCTCGGTCAATGCGAGGCCTGGGAGGGTAACATGCGGGCCCTTCTCGGGAGCCCCATGGCGCTGCCGCTACGCCTCGGAGTGGCCTACGACTTTCGCAATCTGCCGGGCTCCGGCCTCTCGAACGCCGAGCTCTACGCGCGGGTGCTCGCGCAGGCCGAGCGGGTCGACGGGCTCGGCTACGACCTGATCTGGCTGACCGAGCACCACTTCGTCGAGGACGGCTACCTGCCCGCCCTGATCCCGGTGGCGGGCGCGCTCGCCGCCCGCACGAAGCGGGTGCGCATCTCGTCCGACGTCCTGCTCTTGCCCTTCCAGCACCCGCTCCGCCTCGCGGAGGACCTGGCGGTGCTCGACAACCTCTCGAACGGGCGCATCGAGCTGGGCGTCGGCATGGGCTACGCGCCGCACGAGTTCGCGGCCTTCGGCATCGACCGCCGCGAGCGCGTCTCGCGCACCGAGGAGGGGGTCCAGGTGCTGCAGCTCGCGCTCAGCGGCGAGCCCTTCGACTTCGTCGGCAAGCACTGGCAGTTCCGCGGCGCGTGCGTGCGACCGCGGCCGGTGCAGCCCGGCGGCCCGCCCCTCTGGCTCGCCGCGATGAGCGAGCCGGGCGCGCGCCGCGCCGCGCGCTTCGGCGTGAACCTCCTGCCCCAGGGCGACCGGCGCGCGGTGCTCGACCCCTGGCGCGCCGAGCTCGCCGCGCGCGGCGGCGATCCGAGCGCGCGCCGCGTGGGCATCATCCGCCCCTGGCTCGTGACGGAGGACCGCGCGCGCGACTGGCCCGCGATTCGCGAGGCGGAGCGCTACAAGGCGCGCATCTACGCCGACTGGATCCGCGCCTCGGGCGACAAGGTGTTCTTCCAGAGCAGCTCGCCCCACGTGATCCCGCAGACCTGGATCGTGGGCGACGCCGACGCGTGCGCCGAGCAGCTCGGCGCCTTCATCCGCGAGTTCGGGCTCACCGACGTGGTCACCTGGGGTGCGCCACCGGGCCTGGCGCCGGAGCTGATGGACGAGAGCCTCGAGCGCTTCGCCCGCGATGTGATGCCCCGGCTGCGCGCCCTCGAGCGCTAGGTGGAGGCGCTCGCGCGCAGCACCGCGCTGCTCGACGCCTTCGCCTGGTCGAGCGCGCTCGTGGGCTGCGCCGCCGTGGCGCTCGCCGCCGCCGCGGCGCGCGCCCTCGACACCCCTCCCGACTCGGCGGTCCTCGGCTTCGCCTTCTGCGGCACGATCGTCGTCTACTGCTTCGACCGCCTGCGCGACGTGGACCACGACCGCGCGAGCTCGCCGCTGCGCAGCGCCTACATCGACGAGCACTGGCGCCCCGTCGTCTCCTTCGCCGAGTTCGCGGTGGCCGCCTCGTTCCCCACCGCCTTCGCTGCGGGCCCGCGCGTGGTGGCGATCGCCGCCGCGGTCGCCGCCTTCGGCCTGGCCCATCGCCAGCTGAAGCAGTTCGCGTGGGCCAAGCCGCTCTATCTGACGGGCTCCTGGACCGCGGTGACGGTGGGCATGCCGGCCGTCGCCGCCGATGGCGTGGACTTCGCGCGCGTCGGCTGGGTCGCCGGCATCGTCGCCCTCGCGGTGCAGGCCAACGTGGTGCTCTCGAATCTGCGCGACCGCGAGGGGCTCGCGGGGCGCCTCCCGCAGCGCGTCGCGCTGGTGAGCGCGGGCGGCTTCGCGCTCGGCTCGCTCGCGCTCGCCTGGCTCGGCCCGCACGAGGCGAGACCGCTCGCCGCCGTCCCCCTGGCGATGCTCCTCGCCGTGGTGGGCTATCAGCCCGGCGAGCGCTACGGAGCCTTGGTCGTCGACGGCGCGCTGGTCGCCGGGGGGCTCGGCGCCCTGCTCATCCCGTGAAGGAGGCCCCGTGCGCTTCGTGATCTACGGCGCGGGCGCCATCGGCGGCGTGATCGGCGCCCGGCTCGCGCAGAGCGGGCGCGACGTCCTCCTGATCGCGCGCGGCGCGCACCTCGAGGCGATTCGCGCGCGCGGGCTCCGCGTCGAGTCGGCCGACGCGAGCGCGACGCTCAGGATCCCCGCGGTGGGAGATCCGGGCGCCGCTGGCCTGCGGCCGGACGACGTCGTCGTGCTCGCGACCAAGTCGCAGGACACGCCCGCGGCGCTCGAGGCTCTGCGCGCCGCGGCGCCCGAGGGCATCGCGCTGGTCTGCGCACAGAACGGAGTCGCGAACGAGCGCGCGGCCGCGCGCCTCTTCCCTCACGTCTACGCCATGTGCGTCATGTGCCCGACCGGGCACCTGGAGCCCGGCGTCGTGCAGGCGTACTCCGCGCCGACGACGGGCATCCTCGACCTCGGCTGCTACCCGCGCGGCGTCGACGGGGTCGCGAAGGACGTCGCCGCCGCGCTCTGCGCGGCGCGCTTCGCCTCCGAGCCGCGCGCCGACGTCATGCGCTGGAAGTACGCAAAGCTCCTGATGAACCTCGCGAACGCCATCCAGGCGCTGTGCGGCACGCAGGCCCGCGCTGGCGCGCTCGCGCGCCTCGTCCGGGACGAGGCCGTCGCCTGCCTGCGCGCGGCCGAGATCGACTTCGCCTCCGAGGAGGAGGACCGCGCCCGCCGCGCGGACCTCCTCACGCTGCGCGCGATCGCGGGCGCACCGCGCGCGGGCGGCTCGACCTGGCAGAGCCTCGAGCGCCGGCTCGGCGCGGTCGAGACCGACTACCTGAACGGCGAGATCGTCTTGTTGGGGAGGCTCCACGGCATCCCGACGCCCGCCAACGCGCTCCTGCAGCGGAGCATGGCGCGCGCGGCCCGCGAGCACTGGGCGCCCGGCGCGCTCGCTCCCGAGGCGCTCCTCGCGGAGCTCGCCGCCGCCACGCGCTAGCGGCCGTCCTCCACCGGGCGCACCGCGAGCTCGAGGCGGTCCTCGCCGCGCAGAATCGTCACCGGCGCCGCCTTCCCGTGCGGCCACTCCGCGAGCAGGCGTTGCAGGCTCCCGGCCTGGAGCGTGGCCGTGCCGGCGAAGGCGAGGATGCGGTCTCCCGGGCGCAGGCCCGCCGCCTCGGCGGGGCTCCGCCCGCCCACGGCCACGACCGTCGGCGCACGCGACCCCTCGATCCCGTGGCGATGGCGGAGCCGCGCCTCGAGGGGCCGCATCTCCACTGAGACGCCGAGGAGCGAGCGGCGCACGCGACCGTGGGCCAGAAGGCGCGGCAGCACCCAGGCCGCCGTCTGCGCGGAGATGGCGAAGCCAATCCCTTGCGCGAAGGGAATGATCGCCGTGTTGATGCCGACGACGCGGCCGCGCGAGTCGACGAGCGGTCCGCCCGAGTTCCCGGGATTGAGGGGCGCGGTGTGCTGGAGGACGTCCTCGATCATCCGGCCATCCCGGCCGGGGAAGGCCCGCCCGACGGCGCTCACCACGCCGGTCGACACCGTCGAGTGAAAGCCCAGCGGGTTGCCGATCGCGATCGCGACCTGGCCGGGGCGCACTGCACCCTCGCCGAGCAGCTCGGCGAAGGCGAGGCCCCCAGCGTCGGCGCGCACGACGGCGAGATCCGTGGCCGGGTCGTCGCCCGCCACCCGGCCCGGGACCGAGCGGCCGTCCGGCAGCGTGAGGGTGACCGCGCGAGCGCCCGAGACGACGTGGCTGTTGGTGAGGACGTAGCCATCGGGCGTCATCACCACGCCCGAGCCGGCGCCGTCCGCCCGCAGGCTCACGACCGCCGGCCCGACGCGCTCGACCACCCCGACTACGGCGCTCGAGTAGGCATCGAGCAGGTCGGCATCGTCGGCCCCCGGGCCCGGCTCGTTCCGGCGCTGCGGCCGCGGCTTCTTCTCGTCGGAGAGGTGCAGGACTCGCGCCAGTGCTCGGCTCATGATCTCCCCTTTCCCACCGCCTGGTGGGCGGCGGAAGGGGAAGGCTGCGCACCCGGGCGCTCGGCGCAAACGGTCAGTTCCGAACGACTGGAAGCCAGGCTCGAAGGGAGCCGTCCCGCAGCCAGAGACCGGCCCAGGCGACCACGCCGAGCGCAATGGGGAAGAGGAACCAGGCGCTGCTCATGCGCGCCTGGATTGCGGCGGCACCGCCGAGGTAGCCAGTCACCAGGATTGCGCCGAGGATGGCAGTGCGGGGAAGGACGTAGAGGAGGGTGGAGACCACCAAGCTGAGGCCGATCCAAGGCGCCAGCTCGGCGGGGACACCGAACTTTGTCAGCCCCTCGACGTAGGGGGCGAAGCCCACCAGGCGAAGGCCGCCGTCCAACAGCAGGAAGAGCGAGACGAAGCCGCTCGCGATCCGCCCGGTCCAGAGCTCGGCGCGAGAGGTCGCGCGGGCCGCCTGGCTCGCACTGCGCGCGTGAGTTGCCGTCTGCGCCTCCACTTCGCCCTCCTTCGCGATTTCCGGCCTCGGTCTCCCGAGTCCGGCGCCGCAAAGTTGGCCTCAGCGCCCCGCGCCCGTCTTGTACAGAAACGACAGCTGGGTCGTCTGCTGGCGGAGTCGCGTGGGCGTCTCTCCGATCAGCCGCCGGAGAGATCGCGTCAGATGGGCCTGATCGAAGAAGCCGGCCTCGTGAACCGTGTCGACGATGGACGCGCCATCGCGGAGAAGGTCCGTCGCATGCCGTGCGCGTTGGATCTGCCGATGCGCGGCGTGGGTCATCCCGGTCGCGTGCAGAAAGTGGCGCTGCACCGAGCGCCTGGACAAGGCGCGCCGATCTCCCTCCCAGGCGGCGCTCACCGCAGGGTCGCGAGCGAGCAGCCCGGCGCGCAGGAGCCGGCCGACGAAGGTCTCGGCGTTCTCGAAGTCGGGGTACTCGCAGGCCGAACCCTGGAGCCAGAACGACCGCGCGCCGACGGCGGGGAGGTTCATGTCCCTGCGGTCCATGAGGGTCGCTGCGGGATGTTCTGGAAAGTAGGCGCCGAGCGCGAGGCGGATGCCGAGCCACTCGCCGTCGGCCGGGCACTCCGCCGGAGAGACCCGCGTCTCCGGCCCCCGCAGCGTCAGGGTCGTCGTCCCGCGGTGGCGGGTCACGACCACCTCACAATGGCTGGAGGCCACCGACAGGAACGTGCCCGCGCGCTCGCTGCGAGAACGCCAGACGCGCTCGACCAGCGGCGAATCGAGCGGCGGTCCTCGAATGCCAGCAGCGCTTCCATCCCGCCTGCGACCGTACCCGCCGGCTCACTCGTGGGCGAGCGCCGTGAGCGCGAACAGCTCGACGGGCTCCTGGATGCCGCGCAGGTGTGCGTCGCCGCGGGGCTCGAGCACGAAGCGCGCGTCGAGGTGGTCGGCCACCGCCTGCGTGACGAGGATGTCGGCGGCGCTCTCGCGGGTCAGCTGCTGCACGCGCGCGGCGATGCTCACCGTCGTGCCGACCACGGTGAACTGCAGGAGCTCCGGGCTGCCGACGAGCCCCGCGACGCCGCTGCCGCGGTGCAGGCCGATGCCGAACGCGAGCTCGGGCAGGCCCTTGCGCGGCGAGCTCGCGGTTGTACTCGGCGAGCTCGGCGCGCATCGCGAGCGCCGCCGCGCAGGCGTCGTGGGACTGCCACGGGTTGTCGCCGAGCGCGCCGAAGAGCGCGAGGATGCCGTCGCCGATCAGCGTCGAGAGGTGGCCGTGGTGCGCGGCGATCGCGCGGCTCATGCGCTCGAAGTGGCCGTTCAGGATCTCGAGCAGCACGTTCGGCGGGAGGAGCTCGCGAGCGCGGTCGAGCCGACGAGGTCCGCGAAGAGCGCCGTCACCTCGCGCCGCTCGCCCGCCGGCGAGGCCCCGGCGGCGATCACGCGCTCGACGATCTCCTCGGGCGCGAAGCGCGCGAAGCTCCGGCACAAGCGCTCGAGCTCCTGGACCGGCGCGCCCGAGCGCTCGCGCAGACGCCGCTCGCGGCAGCTGCGCGCGCACGAGCGCGCGCCGAGGGCCGCGATGGCGACGCCAGCGAGGGTCGCCCAGCCGGCGAGGCGTCACGCGGGCGGGCTCGACCACGACCCCGAGCCGACAGACCGCGTTGGCGAGCGCGGCGACGCCGATCAGCTCGACGAGCCGCGTCGCGCCCGATCAGCGGGCTCGAGCGCGCGCGCCCGGCGCTGGATCTCCGCGGGGCGGTAGCGGACCGTCTCGCGCGCGAAGCGGCACGATCGCGCTCTCGGCCGCGTCGAGCCCCGGCGAGTGGAGGTGGCGCAGCGTGTCGCCGATCGTCTCCGGCTCGACCCCGCACTCGAGCAGCAGACGGATCGCCTCGCGCTCGGACTGCGCGCAGCCGATCGTGCGCGCGACGACGGCGAACACGAGGAGCTTGCTCCGCCGCGGGAGCAACGGGCGACGCGCACGCCTCGTCGAGCGCGCGCCGCAGCACCCGCCCGGCCGGCAAGCGCGCGAGCGCTTCGATCAGGAAGCCCCACGGCCCCTCGCACTCTTTCTGCGTGAGCGGCGCCCGCTCGGCGCGGTGGCCGCTCAGGAGGCGACGGGCGAGCGGCGCGAGGAGGCCCAGCCCGGGCAGGCGGGAGACCCGCTCCATGCGAGCGATGGGCAGCGCAGGCATCGTCGCGACGCGGTTGCCGAAGGTGTTGCGCGGCCGCGAGGAAGGCGAGCTCTCCGATCGCGTCGTCCGACCAGCCGACCGCGCGCAGCCGCGCGCGGTCCTCGCCGAGGCGCGCGTCGGCGCGCGAGACGTGCTTCGCGAACTCGAGCGCCAAAGCCTCGCGCGGATCGAGGCGCGCCTCGAAGCGGCTCTCCTCGAGCTCTCGAATCCGGCGGGCGGAGAAGCCCTGCAGGCGCATGAACGTGCGCTGCATCGCGTAACAGAAGCGGCAGGAGTTGTCCTCGGCGACCACCAGCCCGATCAGGTCCGCGATGGAATCGCGCACGTGCAGGTTCGGCGCCGTGTGCATGCCGGCCATCGCGCGCGGAAGCCAGGGCGCGGGCGCCAGATAGGCGACCCCAGCGGGCAGGATCCCGAACTCCTGACGGACGTCGCGCTCGAGCGCAGCGTCGTGCCGCGGCTCGAGCAGGCAGGCTTCCCACTCGACGTTCTCGAGCATGCCGGGACACTAGGTCTCGGAAGCGCGCGCGCTAGCTCCTCCCGCGACGCAGCTCGGTGTAGGGTGGCTGCAGGAGCAGGATCAAGCGATCGACCCCGAGGCTCGAGAGCCGTTTCCGTTGGGCTTCCACATTGCCGAAGCCGCTGAAGACCGAGAGCTGGAACGGCGTCGGTCGACCCGACTCGGCGTGCGCCTCGCGGGCGATGCGCGCGAGCTCGGGAAGTTGCGGGTGGGCGGCGCTCGTGTTGAAGCCGTCGCCGAGACGCCCGGCGAGCTCGGCCATCTTGGGACCGAAGCCGCCGACGATGAGCGGCGGCGGCGGGGAGGGCTGGAGGAAGCCCGCCGGGCGCCCACTCCAGAGCCCGCGGATCTGATCGATGGCGCGCTCGAGCTCGGCGCGGCGCTCGGCATCGCCTCCCACCGGGCGGCCGAGCGCGCGCTGCTCGTCGGCGTACGGCGTGGCGAGGCTTCCCCCGGCGCCGATTCCGAGGAGCAGGCGCCCGCCCGAGAGCTCCTGGAGCGTCGCGGCCATGTTCGCGAGGACGCCGGCGTGTCGGTTCGCGACGTTCAGCACCAGCGGACCGAGCGCAACGCGCTCCGTGGAGGCCGCTAGCGCGGCGAGCGCCGTCCAGCACTCGGGGACCGGCGCGGGCCCGGCGGCGCCGCCGCCGCGCAGGTGATCCCAGAGCCACACGCCGTCGTAGCCGGCGTCCTCGGCCCAGCGTGCGCCGTCGCGGAGCTCGGCCCAGGTCGCGCCAAAGGGAATCAGGAGGACATCCGTCTTCATGGGAGCGGGTTCCCTAGCGCGGGGAGAGGGAGACTCGCCATGCTTCGCCCGATGGAGCAGCCGCCCGTGAGCCCGAGAGCCCGGAACGCCGGATTCCTCCGCGAAGCCCTGGTCGTGGGCGCGGGGCTTGCCCTGGCCGGCTGGCTCGTGGGCAACGGCTTCGCGCAGGGCCGCAGCGCCGATCGCTTCGTCACCGTGAAGGGCGTGGCGGAGCGAGAGGTCAAGGCGGACCTCGCGCTCTGGCCGCTCCGCGTGGTGGCCTCGAACGACGACCTCGCCCACGCCTACGCGGCCCTCCAGGAGAGCCTGGCCAAGCTGCGCGAGTTCCTGACGCGCCAGGGCATCGACCTCGCCGACAGCGAGGTGCAGAGCTTCTCGGTCACCGACGCCAACGCCCAGCAGTTCGGCGGCGGCGCGGGCGACCGCGACCGCTTCGTGATCCAGCAGACGCTCGTCGTGCGCTCCCGCGACCCCGAGAAGCTGCGCGCGGTGAGCGACAAGATCAGCGAGCTCGTCGGCGCCGGCGTCGTGCTGACTTCCGGCGCGGAGTACGGCGCCGGCGGTCCGATCTACATCTTCTCGGGGCTGAACGAGCTGAAGCCCGCCATGATCGCCGAGGCGACCGGCCGCGCGCGCGAGGCCGCGGAGCAGTTCGCGAAGGACTCGCACAGCACGCTCGGCGGCATCCGGCGCGCGAACCAGGGGCTCTTCGAGATCCAGCCGCGCGATCCGACGCCGGGCGCGAGCGAATCGAGCCAGCTCAAGAAGATCGTGCGCGTCGTGACGACGGTGGACTACCTGCTCCAGTAGGCCGCGCTCACCCCGCGGCTAGGTCGCGAGCCGCGCGTCCAGCGTGATCTTCGCGTTCAGCACGCGAGACACCGGGCAGCCCGCCTTCGCGTTCTCGGCGGCCTTGGCGAAGGCTTGCGCATCGGCGCCGGGCACCGCGGCCACGACGTCCAGGTGGACCGCCGTGATGGTGAAGCCCGCGTCGGTGCGCTCCAGCGTCACGGTGGCCGCGGTCTCGATGCTGCGCGCGGTGAGGCCCGCGCTTCCGAGCTGGCCCGAGAGCGCCATCGAGAAGCAGCCCGCGTGCGCGGCCGCGATCAGCTCCTCCGGGTTGGTGCCGATGCCGTCCTCGAAGCGGGTGCTGAAGGAGTACTGCGTGTCGGAGAGCACGCCGCTCGCGGTGCTGATCCGCCCCTTGCCGTCTCGCAGACCGCCCTCCCAGACGGCCGATGCCTTGCGCTTCATGGGCCCCTCCTCGCGCCTCGGTTCTAGCGGACGGCGGCGGGGCGGCACGCGCTTGGGGGCCGAAACCTCGCCCGCCCGTCTCCGTAGTCAGGGGCGTCCCCATGGCTCGGGTGGGGATGTGGTAAGCGAGCGGTAAGCCCAGGGTAAAGGCTTCGCAGCCGGCTCCTCCTAGGTTGCCCCGCGCGCTTTCACAGCGCGCCCAACTCCGGAGAGCTCCCGTGCTGCGCCAATCCGCAACCCTCCTCTACCGAGCGCCTGGTCCTGCAACTCGGCGCCCGGCCTTGCGCGCCCGGCCCGCCGGGCCCGAGCGCGCGCAGGCCAACGCCGCCATGGAGCGCTACGCGCGCGGCGACGACGGCGCCTTCTCCGAGCTCTACGACGCGCTCGCTCCGCGGCTGCGCCGCTACCTGCTGCGCGCCAGCCGCGACCCGGTCTGGTCGGACGACTTGTTCCAACAGACCATGCTTCACATCCACCGCGCGCGCGGCCGCTTCATCGTCGGCGCCGAGGTCTTGCCCTGGGCCTACGCGATCGCCCGGCGCCTCTTGATCGACGGCGTGCGCCGCCGCAAGCACGAGCGCCGTTCCGTCTCGCTCGAGACGGGCGGCAGCGAGGGGAGCCCCGTCGAGATCGCCTCCGTTCGGGCGGCGCCGACGAGCTCGCGTACGCGAGGCGGCTGAACGACGCGCTCGACGCGGAGCTCGAGCGCCTGCCCGAGAGCCACCGCACGGCCTTCGAGCTCTTGAAGCGCGAGGGGCTCTCGATCCGAGAGGCCGCCGAGCGGCTCGGGGCATCGCCCACCGCCGTCAAGCTGCGCGCGCACCGCGCGTACACGGCGCTGCGCTCGGCGCTGGCCGAGCTGCGAAACCACTAGAAGGAGACTCGCGATGTACGCACACGATTCGCTGCTGAAGCGCCGCGTCCTGGCCGCAGCCATGGCCGAGCCGTCGCCGACGCGCCCCGAGCGCCGCATCCTCCGCGCCATGCGGCTCGCCAGCGCGGTCGCGGTGCCGGTCTTCCTGTTCGAGTGGGTGGGCGGGCCCCGCATCGCGCCGCGCCCGGTCGGGCTCGCCACGCTGACCGCCCTCGGGACGCTGGCCATCGCCGCGTCCACGCTGTTCGTGGCAGCGGGACGCGGCTCGAGCATGCTGGGCCGCTCCCGGCGCCAGCTGCTGGGCACGGCGATGGTCGTTCCCGCCGTGCTCCTGCTCTGGAAGCTCGCCGCGAGCTCGGCGGTGCCGGACATGATGGAGCCCTGGCCGGGTCGGCTCGGCCTGCGCTGCTTCGCTCTGACTGCACTCCTGGCCGCCTGGCCCGTCGCCATGCTGCTCCGGGAGCTCTCGGCCAGCGACCCGGTGCATCCCCGCTCGCTGGGAGCCGCGCTCGGGGTCGCGGCGGGCGCAGCCGCCGCGGTGCTCGTCGATCTCTGGTGTCCCGTCGCGCACGCGCCCCACGTCCTCGTGGGCCACGTGGCGCCCATCGTCCTCCTCGCGGGCTTCGGCGTCGCCCTGGGCGAGCGAGCGCTCGGGCCGCGATACCGACTTCGCTCCGCGCCGTAGTGGGTCGCGAACGCGCGCCCGCGACGGAGAGCTCATGCAGCGAATCACACGCATCACGACCCTGCTTGCCTTCGCCCTCGCCCTGCAGCCCCTGAGCCTTCGAGCCGCGATCGTCTCGGGCTCGGCCCGGCCCGACGTTCTCGTCGGAGCCGACGACGACGACACCGCGGACCCCGAGATCCAGCCCGCCGGCACGGCCGCAAACCAGAGCCTGAACGACGCCGATCTGATCCTCGGGCTCGCAGGCGATGACGTCCTGATCGGCCTCCTCGGCAGCGACACGCTGGACGGCGGCGTCGGCGAGGACGTGCTGATCGGGGGCACCGAGCAGGGGACCCAGCCGAACTCCGACATCCAGATCGGAGGCTCGGGCAACGACGTGGCCGTGTGGGCCGGCGGCGACGGCAGCGATCTCTTCGACGGGGGCCGCGGCACCGACGCCCTCGTGTTCGGCACGCTCGACCGCACCAACAACCTGCCGACGCTCTCGCCGGCGATGGGCCGGCACCGGAGCACGGGCCTGCCGACGGCCAACGTCTCGGGTCAGGCGGGCTTCTGCACGGTCGATGCCGTCGCCGATCCGGAGGCGCGCGGGTTCGAGTTCCTGATCCGCTTCTTCAGCCGCGCGACGGGGAACCTCCTGGTCACCGTGCGCACGCACAAGGTCGAGCAGGTGTTCTGCACCTCCGAGGCCGGCGGGGAGATCACGTTCGCCGACCTTCGCGATCCGGAGCCCGCGTTCGCGCCGGTCACTCTCGACGAGGTCGGCGACTTGAATCCGACCGTGCGGGCGATCGTCCGCTGAACGAGGCGAGCTAGCGTGGCTGCCCGTGACGTCGCCGCTCGACATCCGCGCCGCACGGGCCAGCGACGCCGACTTTCTCGCCTGGGTGATCCTCGCCGCCGCGCGCTCGCACCTATCGAAGGGCTGGTTCGACATCGTGCTGGACCGGCCCGAGCCCGAGTGCCTCGAGTTCCTGCGCCGCCTCGCCGTGACACCGACGCCTTCGTGGTGGCACTGGTCGCGGTTCTGGATCGCCGAGGTGGCGGGCGAGCGCGCGGCGGCGCTGTGCGCGTTCCGCGCCGGCGAGGGCTACGCGCTGTCCCAGCAGGCTCTCACGGAGGCGGCGGAGAGCCTCGCGATCCCCGCCCGGGAGCAAGCCGCGCTCTGGGAGCGCGGCGCTTACCTCTTTGCATGCGTGCTCGATGCCCACGACGACGCGTGGACGATCGAGAACGTCGCGACGCTCCCGGGCCAGCGCGGCCGCGGCATCGTCGGCGCGCTCCTCGCCCACGCCCTCGACGTCGGCACGCGAGCCGGGCATGCGATGGCGCAGATCACCTTCCTGATCGGCAACGACCCCGCCGAGCGCGCCTACGCGAAGGCAGGCTTCGCCTTCGAGAGCGAGAAGCGCCATCCCGAGTTCGCCGCCCGAGCGGGCGCGCCGGGCCTGCGCCGGTTCACCCGGACGCTCTGACCGGACTCATGCGGCCGGAGACCTGCGCCGATGAGTCGTAGCGATTCCCGGGAGGACGAGATGCGCACGAAGCACCACGTCTGGATTGCGACCCTCTTGATCGGACTCTCGCTCGGGGGCTGTCTGCCCTGCGTCCCCGGCGTGCGCGTCGACACGCCGCGCACCGCCGCCTGCGCCGCATCGACGGATGGAGCGATGCACGGCGATCACGACGCGCCGCCGCCCCGCGCGCCGGCGCCGGAGCAGCTCAGCGCACGAACGTGAAGAGCCGAGCGCCAGCGGGTAGCGGCATCGGCGGCCCGTCGTAGCGCACGACGCCGACCGCGGGCCAGCTGTCCGCGTCCAGCGTCGCGTACGCGAGCTCCGTGAAGCCCGCGGCGGCGAAGCGGCTCCGCACGAGGTCGTTGCGGTCGCCGCTCGCGCGGCCCCGCGTCCATAGCAGGGTCGCGCCCGGCCGACACAACGCGGGCGCGCTGGCGATCGTCGCGGCCAGGTCGGCGTCGCTGATGTTCCCGAAGATGCCGACGAGGAGAACCACCTCGGCGGGAACGGCGCCGAGGTACGCGTCGGTAAGGCCCGCGTCGGCGACGCGGACCTCGACGCGCGCGGCCAGACCCGCCGCGGACTCGCGGGCGCGGTCGGCGATCGCGGGGTGGAGCTCGACCAGCACGGCGCGGACCCGCTCGGCGTCGGGGCGCGCCGCAAGCACCTCCAACAAGTCGCGACCGTCTCCGGAGCAGCTGCTCAGGATGCGGATCGGCCCGGGATGCCGGTCGAGAGCCTCGCGCAGGAAGCCCTGCACCGTGCGCAGCCGCCAGGAGAGGTCCGAGCCCGGATCGTCGTAGCGACGATGCCACTGCTCGTAGTCGCGCAGCTCGGCCACGACCCGAATCTAGGCGAAGCGACGTGTCGCGGGCTGGCGGGTGCGCCGGCCGCCGCTACCAGCTCCGCAGCGCGTCGAGAGTGAACCCATGAAGCTGCTCCTTCAAGAGATCCTTCACAATCCGCTGCTCTGGCTGATCGCCTTCGTCCCCGCGGTATTCGTCGCCGCGCAGCTCGAGCCCGAAGCGCACACGCTGCTCTTCGCGCTGTCGGTTCTGGCCATCGTGCCGTTGGCGACTCTGCTCAGTCACGCCACGGAATCCGTGGCAGCCAAGACGGGCGACGCCGTGGGGGGCCTGCTCAACGCCACGCTGGGCAACCTCACCGAGTTGGTCATCGCGGTCACTGCCTTGCGCGCCGGGGAGTACATGCTGGTGAAGGCGTCGGTTGCCGGCGCGATCGTCACCAACACCCTGTTCATGTTGGGCGCGTCGCGCAAATCCATCAGGGGTGGGCGCGCCGGACCCGCGCTTGGCAAGATGCTCGACGGCGGCCTCGAGCTGGGCATCGCGCCCGGCCGCGTAACGCACGTCGAAGGGAACCGCGATGTCCGGGTCGATGCCGCGGCCTTCGCGCTCCTCGCCGTCGATCGTGATCGTGCCCACCGCGAGATAGAGCAGCGCGCCATCCTCGAGGCAGTAGGCGGTGCCGGGCAGCAGCGCGCCCGGCGTGCGCGTCCCGAGCAGCGTCGCCAGCCGGTGCTTGCGGATTGCGTAGGCGAGCACCTCCTTGCCGCTGCGCACGCGCTCGTTGATCAGCACGACCGCCGGCGTGCGGACCTGGCCGTCGAAGTGGAGCTCCTCGTCGCGCGTCCGCGTCACGAGCTGCGGTACGGCGCGGTCGAAGATCGACACGAAGTCGGGCGGCACGCCGCCCCAGCCCTCGCGCAAGTCGAGAACGAGGCCGTCGACCCCCTTCGCGTTCAGCTCGCGGATCCCCGCGCGCGCTTCGGCCGGCGCGTCGCCGACACCGGACCAGAGCCGCACGTAGCCGATCCTCGCCGCTCCGCGCTCGATCACATGCGCGCTTTTCCGCGTCGCCGCGGCGTAAGCCGCGAGCGGCTCGCTGCTGCGCACGACGACCTCGTGCGTCGCGAGCGGGCCCTCACGCTGGCGGCGAACGCTCAGCCGAACGCTACGCGTTGCTTTGCCAGCGAAGGCCTCGACCGGCTCGAACGGCTCCCCATCGGCCGCCACGACCTCGTCACCGAGCAAGAGCCCCGCCTGCTGCGCCGGTCCGCCGTCGAGCAGTCCGGCGACGAACCAGGCCTCCCCCAGCCGCTCCCACCAGACGCCGATCTCGTCGCTGCGGATCGGGAACGCGGGCCGACGCTCCGGCGGACAATGCTCCGCATTCCTCTCGAGCACGGGTTGGAAGATCGCGGCGAGGTCGGCGCGGCGCGGGTCGCTGCGCGCGAAGTACGCGGTGTGCGAGGTGGCGAGGCCCGCGAGCAGCGCCTGGATGGCCGCGCTGCGCGCGTCCGGCGTGTGCGCGCGGCGCAGCGCGGCATCGGCGCGCTTCACGAGGCGGGGCCAGTCGCGCGCTCGCAGCACGTCGGCCGAGTAGAAGTCGCGCTCCACGATGGCGACGATCTGGCGCAGGATCGGGTCGCGCGGCGGTCCGGAGCCCTCTGCGTGGGTCGCCAGCGCTGCCAGGATCGCGCAACCGCCGATGACCGTCCGCAGCAACGCGCGAACCACTCGGGCTATCCGCCCAGGTCGCCCGCCGAGTGGCGCTCGGGGACGCGCTCGGCCTCGGGCCCCCAGGCCTTGTTGACGCGCTGGCCGCGCTGCACCGCGGGCCGCGCCTGGATCTCCGACGCCCAGCGGACGACGTTCGTGTAGGACTTCGCGTCGAGGAAGACCTCGGCGTCGTAGATGTTCGAGAGCACCACGGCGCCGTACCACGGGTAGGTGCCGATGTCCGCGATCGTGTACTCGTCGCCGATCAGGAACCTCCGCTTGGCGAGGTTCCGGTCCAGCACGTCGAGCTGGCGCTTCACCTCCATCGTGTAGCGGTTGATCGGGTACTCGTACTTCTCGGGCGCGTATGCGTAGAAGTGGCCGAAGCCGCCTCCCAGGTACGGCGCGCTGCCCATCTGCCAGAACAGCCAGGACAGGCACTCCGCCCGCGGGCCGGGCGCGGTGGGCAGGAAGGCGCCGAACTTCTCGGCGAGATAGACGAGAATCGCGCCCGACTCGAAGACGCGCGTCGGAGGCGAGGTGCTGCGGTCCAAGAGCGCCGGGATCTTCGAGTTCGGGTTGATCGCGACGAAGCCGCTTCCGAACTGGGCCCCGTCACCGATGTTGATCAGCCAGGCGTCGTACTCGGCCTCCTTCTTGCCGAGCGCGAGCAGCTCCTCCAGGAGCACGGTGACCTTGACC
Source organism: uncultured delta proteobacterium (assembly GCA_963716275.1). GTDB lineage: Bacteria > Myxococcota_A > UBA9160 > UBA9160 > UBA6930 > VGRF01. The sequence continues at coordinate 115,790 of CAVQTC010000016.1, forward strand.
CCGTTCGGGGTCGCGAGCGAGTAGAGCTGCAGGGCGTGCTTGCCGACCGGCAGCTCCTTCTCGTGGGTCGGCCCCGCAATCGGGCGATTGATCTTGGCGAAACGCCCTCCGCTCTCCTGGTCCCACTTCCAGACTTTGGGCGGCGTGTAGGACGGAGAGTCGGTCATGGGAGTCCTTCTTCGGTAGGAGAGTGCTTCGGCGAGGAACGCGTGCTCTGCGAAGAATACTGATCCCTGCGCCTTCCCGACGGGCCGCCTGGTCTGCCGGTCGCCCGCTGTTTCGCGCCGCGACTCCGGCGCGCTGAGGCAGGCGACGTCAGTTCTCGCTCCCGCCCCAGATGTAACGGACAGCCGCGCCGAAGGTGCGCGGCTCCTCCGACGGAGGCTACCTGACAGCGTCAGCTCAGACTTCGCGCCGTCTGCGCGAGCCTGCCGCGAAGCCAGCGGTGCGCCGGATCGTCGTGCACGCGCGAATGCCATACGGCGATGACGTCGAAGCCCGGAATCTCGATCGGAGGCGGGCGGAGGCGCAGCCGGCCCGCGCGCCCGGCCACCAGGTGCCTCGGAAGGACCGCGAGCAGATCCTCGACCTCGAGCATCGGCGGCACCAGCAGGAACGTCGGGACCGAGGTGCGAACGCGCCGCTCGCGCCCGAGCCGGGCCAGGGCCGCGTCGGCGGGGCCCGCGAAGGCGCCCCCGGTGGGGGACACGAGCACGTGGTCGAAGCGGCAGAAGTCGTCGAGCGTGAGCCGCCGGCGGCGGGCGAGGGGGTGTTCGAGGCGCATCGCGACCACGTACTCATCGCGATAGAGGCGGCGCGAAGGAAGGCCCGGAGGAGCGAACTCCGGGATCGTGACGGCCAGGTCGAGCGCCCCCGCGGCGAGCTTCTCAGCGAGCCCCTCGATCGCGAGTGGCGCCAGCGCGACGCGCAGCCCGGGCGCCTCCTTGCCGAGCTCGCGAACGAAGGGGAGGAGGAGGGCCTCCTGCATGTAGTCGGTGCTCGAGATCGTGACCGCACCGCGCCAGAGCGCGGGCTCGAACTCGGCGGGCGCGACGAGGGCGCGCGCGTCGTCCAACCAACGGCGCAGCGGTCCCGCCATCGCTTCGGCGCGCGGCGTCGGCCGGATCCCATGCCGCGCGCGCACGAAGAGGGGGTCGCCGAGCGCATCGCGGAGACGGGAGAGCATGCCGCTGACTGTCGACTGCGTGAGTGCCAGGCGCCGCGCAGCGCGGCTCACGTTGCGCTCCTCGAGAAGCACGTCCAGCACCACCAGAAGGTTGAGATCCACCCTTCTGATATCTGATTGAGAGATATCTGACCTCGTCATTCTCCATTGGACGGATATCTAATCGCGCTCCAGCCTTCCAGTCGTGGCGCCAAGGTGCGCCGTTCGGCGGCCCGCTAGGAGGAGAGAGGCATGCAGGCAGCGGTCATTCGGGGTTTCGGTTCCCCCTCGGTCCTGGAGCTCGGCGAGGTTCCCCTCCCGGAGCCCCGGCCGGGGCACGTACGCATCCGGGTGAAAGCTGCCGGGGTCAACTATTACGACACGCTCGTCCGCTCCGGAGCGGTGAGCAGCGAGATCCCCCTTCCGCATGTGATGGGTGCGGACGTCGTGGGAGAGGTGGACCGGCTCGGCCCCGAGGTGGCCGGGCTGTGCCAGGGGCAGCAGGTCATCGTGGCGCCCGGCTACCCCTACCATCCCGCGGAGTGGAGCTTCGAGCCCGAGAACGAGGCTCCGAGTTACTTCCCGACAGGCACCTTCGCCTGGGGCGGCTACGCGTCCTTCATGGAGGTCCCCGCTCCCTGGCTCCTCCCCGATGACACTGGCATGCCGCCGGAGGAGCTCGCGAGCATTCCGCTTGTGCTCGTGACCGCCGTGCACGCCGTGAAGACCCTGGCCGGCGTCGGGGCCGGGAGCCGCGTCCTCGTGCAAGCGGGGGCCTCAGGTAGCGGCAGCATGGCGATCCAGGTGGCGAAGGCCCTGGGGGCGGCGGTCATCACGACGGTGAGCACGCCGGCCAAGGCGTCGCTGGCGCGCCGGCTCGGCGCCGACGAGGTCATCCTCTACCGCAGCGCCGACGTGGCAGGGGCCGTCTTGGCCTGGACCCGCGGCGAGGGGCTCGACGCGGTCATCGACCCCGTCGGCGGGGGCTCCCTGGCCGCAAGCCTCGCGAGCCTCCGCCCGCGCGGCGTGGTCGTGAACTTCGGCCTCGCCGGCGGGGCCGAGGCGCGCATTCCGCACCTGTATCCATTCTTCCGCAAGGAGCTTCGCCTCGTCGGCTCCTGGATGGGGAGCATGGCGGAGCTCCGCTTCGGTCTCGATCTGGTCAAGGCCGGAAGGATCCAGGCAGCCGTGGACGCGGTGCTTCCGCTCCGCGCCGCCGGAGAGGCACACAAGCGCATCGAGCGGTCCGAGGTCAGCGGGAAGCTGGTCCTCCTTCCGGAGGCATAGCGCGGGGGCTGCGCGGCGGCGGAGTCGTCCTGCCCTACCGCGAGAACACCACGACGATCTGATTCGCCCACATCGGAAGCAGCGTCGCGAAGTACCCCGTCATCCACAGTGAGCCCGACGAGGCCGCCCCACGCAGTGGCATCGGTCGTCCGGTTCCTCTCGCGAATCGATCGCCGCAGGCCTTCGCCGAGCAGCTTCCACGACACGCGCGTCGCGGGTCGCAGCGTCTCGCCGGCTCGCCTCGCATCCGCGATCTGGAGTCTCAGGTTGGCGACCTGCCACGACAGATACACGACGCCGAAGAGGAGGTTGATGTGGATGAGGATTCCGGCGTCGCCGAGCGCGTCGCGGGTCGAGTAGAGACCGGCGCTCGCGACCGCGTTCGCCGCGACGAGGATCGCCCAGCCGAGCTCTTCCCAGAAGTAGAGCGCGAGCCGCCCGGTCAGGATCGCGCCCCAGACGAAGACACTGGGAGATCACCACCTGCACGACCATCAGCCAGGAGAGAGCATCCACCCAGCCGAGCCGATCGACGTTGAGCAGGCGGAGCACGTGGGAGAGCTGGTAGATGAAGCGCGACCTCCGCGAAGGTCGCAAGCAGGCGGGTCAGGAAGATCGAGGAGAGCGGCGTGTCGTGGAAGACGACGTTGCCCTTGTACTGGTTCGGGAAGAGGCAGCGGAAGGCGGACACCGCGAAGAGGATCTGCGCAGGGACGAGGAGGTGGGGATCGGCCGTGCTCCCGGGCGTCACGAACGTGTTCGCGAGGAGGTAGAGGTTGACGAGCGCCCCGAGCTTCAGGAGCCAGAGGAAGATCGTGAAGTCTTGGAACATCGTTGGCGCGCGGCAGCCCGGAGGCGCACTCGGTTCATAGCACGCGCCTATATATGCCGACCGCCCGATCAATGCAGGGCGAACCGGATCGGCAGCGACTTCGGTCCGCCCACGAAGTTCGCGACCGCGCGCTTGGGAGCGCCGGCCAGCTCGAGCGACGCGAGGCGAGGCAGGAGCTCCTCGAGCAGGATCTCCATCTCCATGCGCGCGAGGTGGACGCCCAGGCACATGTGCGCGCCGAAGCCGAAGCCGACGTGCCGGTTGGGGGAGCGATCCACGCGAAACTCCGCGGGCGCCTCGAAGGCTTCCTCGTCGCGATTGCCGGAGGGGAAGCTCAGCACGACCCACTCGCCCTTGCTCACCAGCTGGCCGGCGAGCTCGGTATCGCGCGCCGCCGTGCGCACGAACATGTGGATCGGGGAGGTGAAGCGCACCGCCTCCTCGACCAGGCTCGGCACCAGCGCGGGTTCGGCTTGCACGCGCGCGAGCGCGGCTGGCCGCTCGGCGAGCTCCCACAGGGCTCCGCTGATGGAGGACGCGGTCGTGTCGTGGCCCGCGAAGGCGACGGTGATGTAGTACCCCATCGCGTCGACGTCGCGGATCGGCGCCCCGTGCACGCGGCTGTTCGCGACGACCGTAATCAAATCGTCGCGCGGAGCGCGGCGGCGCTCAGCCGAGAGCGCGTCGAAGTAGGCGCTCGCCTCCTCGATCACCTCGCGCACCGAGGCCTGCGCCTCGACCGCGGATTTTGGGGCTCCACCGCGGCTCAGCTCCGTGTCGCGATTTCCGAAGTACTCGCGCGTGAGCCGCAGCAGGAACGCCTCGTCCTCCTCCGGAACCCCCAGGATCGCCATCACGACGAGCAGGGGGTAGTGCGCGGCGATCTCGCTCGCGAAGTCGCAGGCGCCGCCGGTCGCCGCGAGCCGCTCGACGTGCCGCCTCGCCAGCGCGCGGATGCGCGGCGCGAAGCGCCGCAGGCTCGCGAGCTGGAACCAGCCCTGGGTGAGCGCGCGATACGCGCGGTGATCGGGCTCGTTCATCGCCACGATGGAGCGAAACAGTCGGCCCGCGCCGCGCTCCGCCTCGAAGGCGAGCTGCTCGCGGGTCAGCAGACCGCCGAGGCCGCTCAGGAACTCGTTGTTCCGGCTCGCGACCTCGCGGATGTCGGCCAGCCGGGAGGCGACCCAGAAGGGCGGATACTCCGGCAGCTCCGCGCGCGCGAAGGGATGCTCGCGCCGGATCGTCGCGAGCGCGGCGTGCAGCTCGTCCCACGCCGCATAGGAGCGCGGCTCCGCGACGCTGCGCGCGAGGGAGTCGGGGAGCTGGGCTCGGCTCGTCATGCGTTCCGTCTACTCAGCGCTAGAGGATGAAGCTCACCTTGCCGACGTCGCGCAGCGACTCGAGGTCGAGGATCGCGCGCCGATGCCGGATGCGAAGCCCGGCTCCGCTCTGCTCGAGCTCGTACTCGTAGCGGCCGACGTAGGTCGCCACCTGGTTCGTGCGCATGCGGTGCACGACGAAGTTTGCCGTGACCCAGGCGCGCGCTCCCTCGCTGCGGCGAATGCGCACGTTGCCGATCATGCGGCGCGTGCGCGCGTGGGGGTTCTCCGACCAGGTCGTCTTGCCCATCAGCTGTTCGACCCGCGAGCGCAGCCGCGCGGCGTCGTCTGCGATCAAGAACAGCGTGTCGCTGGGATCGGCCTCGGGGGCGTCGGTGGACGGGACGCTGTAGCTGCACTCCTCGGTGAAGAGCGCGAGCCATTCGTCCAGGCGCCACTCGTCGAGCAGCGCCGCCTCCGCGTAGAGGAAGTCCTCGACCTCTCCCCGGGTGAGCTCTGCCGCGGGTTGCGCTGCGAGCGCGTCAGCCCGCCGCGGCACGGCGCGCCTCCGCCAGCGACCTCACGTTCGGCGCAGTCAGCTCCTGCCAGCGCCTCCAGAACGTGCGCATCTGGTGCTCACCGGTGATCGGCGGCGCCTCCGTCGCGGCGTCGCGCGAGATGTCGTTCCACCCCTCTGGCGTCGCCGAGTAGCCTCGCTGGCACGATTCCAGCCCCTCGATGTCGTCCGGCGTCGCGAATCCGCCGGGCCCGAGGAAGGTCAGGAAGTTCTCCAGGCGGTGCCTGCGGTGCTCCGCCGCCTCGCCGCGCGGCGCGAGCGACCAGGCCTCGACGTTCATCCGCCCTGGCGCAAGCGGATGGAAGGTGCGCACCGTGATGGCCATGATGTCGTTGATCACGAGATTCGGGAAGACGCCCAGGTTGCGGCTGGTGGTGGCGATGCGATGCGCGCGCTCGGGCCCGAGCCGCGCCTCGAGCTGGGCGCGGATCTCGCGGATCTCGGGAGCCATGGCGTCGCCGAACGAGGGCACCCAGTGCGCGATCGGCCGGCCCCAGGGTGCGGTGTACTCCACCACGGCGTGCCCGTTGCCGAGATCGCGCGCGCGATTCCAGCGCTCTCCGCTCGGGAGACCGACCGCTCCCGTGCCCGCGAGCCACTTGAGGTAGCGCGCGTGCGCGATCTGCGCGTGATAACCGTCGTAGCTGTTCTCGACGAGCAGCTTCCAGTTCGCGTTGATCGCGTAGGACTGGGTGCCGCCGACGATCTCCATGCCGGCCTCGGACTGGTCGGCGACCAGATCCAGGTACTCGAGCGCGCCGGCGAGATACTCGGCGAGCGGCGCTGCGTTCCGATCGAAGCACACGAAGAAGAAGCCGCGCACCGACTCGAGGCGCGGCACCTCCGCCAGGCGCAGCCGCTCGCGGGAGAAGGCTGGCGCGTACGCCTCCTCGCTCGGGACGCCGATCAGGCGGCCGTCGTTGCCGAAGGTCCAGCCGTGATAGAAGCACTGGAAGCTGTTCGCGTTGCCGCTGCGCTCGCGACACACCTCGGCGCCGCGGTGCGTGCAGGAGTTGAGCAGCGCGCGCACGACCCCGTCCTTGCCGCGCACGAAGACGATGCGGCGCGCGCCGAGCTCGCGCAGGCGGAAGTCGCCGGGCTGCGCCACCTCGGACTCGTGGCCGAGGTAGAGCCAGCACGCCTCGAAGATGCGCGCGCGCTCGGCCTCGAGCACCTCGGGATCGAGGAAGGCCTCGCGTTGCACGCGGAACAGGCCGTGCTCGACGTCGTCGTCGATGTAGCGTGCGTGGAGACTCATGCGGTTGCCTCCTCGTGCTGGGGCTCAGCCCTGTGCGGGGTCATCGGCCGGATCCCACGCCCAGTAGCGCCCGACCGCGCCGGAATCGACGCGCAGGTCGGTGCCCGTGACGTTGCGCCCGTCGTCGGACGCGAGGTAGACGACCGCGCGCCCGTAGTCGCTCGGCGAAGGCAGCCGCTGGGTCGGCACCCCGCGGCGGAACGGCTCGAAGGCTTGCACGAGCCGCTCCGAGGGCCGCGGCCTGCCCCAGCGCTCGGCCCGGTCCATGCCCTCGCGCGGATCGGTCGCCGTGGGCGTCAGGCTGTTCACGCGGATCCCGTGCGGCGCGAGCTCCATCGCGACCGAGCGCGTGAAGTTCAAGAGGCCCGACTTCGCGGTGCAGTAGCCCACGTTGCGCGGCTGCCCCTGATGCCCGGCCGTCGAGATGACGTTGACGATCGCGCCGCCCGCGACCGCGCGCGACCATCTCGCGCGCGACCGCCTGGGTGCACAGGAAGGCGCCGTCGAGGATCACGGCGAGCTGGCGCGACCACTCCGCGAGGGGCATGTCGAGCACGCCCTTCTGGTTGAAGATTGCGGCGTTGTTCACGAGCACGTCGACGGGGCCGAGCTCGCCGCGGATGCGCGCGAGCATCGCCGCGACGCCGGCTTCGCTGGTGATGTCGGCGACCACGCCGAACGCCTCGCCTCCGGACTTGCGGATGCCGAGGGCGCAGTCCTCCGCGTTTGCCACGACGTTGTCGACGCACGCCACGCGGGCGCCCTCTTGTGCGAGGGACTCGGCGATCCCGCCGCCGATATTGGGGCTCGTGCCGGTCACGAGCGCGACGCGCCCCGCGAGCCTCATGGCGCGCTGCCCGAAAGGCCGAGCAAGGCGCACGCGTTGCCTCCCAGGATCGCGGCTTCGCTCGCCGCATCGAGCCCGAGCGCGCGCACCTCTCCGACCGGATCCCGTGGGCCCAGGGGCAGCGGGTAGTCGCTCCCCAGGACCACGTGATCCGCGCCGAAGCGGCCGACTAGATAGCCGAGCCAGCCCGGATCGAAGGTGATCGTGTCGAGCCAGAACCGGTCGAGGTAGGCAGACGGTGGCTTCGGCGCCGACGCGCGCGCCTCGGCGATCAGCTCGTGGCCCTTCTCCAGGCGAGCGATCAGCGCCGGGAAGGTGCCGCCGCCGTGGTAGAGCACGAAGCGCAGGCGCGGATGGCGCTCGAGCACGCCGCCCATCACGAGCAGCGTCGCAGCCATGCCCGTGTCGAAGAGGTTCCCGACCAGGGGCGAGAGCGCGTAGCGCGCGAGCGCTCCCCGGGGCGAGGCCTCGAAGGGGTGGATACAGATGGGCGTCTCGAGCGCGGCCGCGGCGGACCAGAACGGCTCGAGTTGTGCAGCGTCGAGCTCGAGCGCTCCCGCCCGCGCGGGGATCTCGACGCCGCGCAGGCCGAGGCCGTGCGCGCGCTCGAGCTCCCGGGCGGCGCGCTCGGGGGCCTGGAGGGGGACGGATGCCAGCGGCGCGAAGCGCCCCGCGTGCTTCCGCGCGAGGGCAGCGAGGGAGTCGTTGTTCACCTGCGCGACCGCGTGCGCGACGTCTGCGGGCGCGTCCGCGTAGAGCACGAAGGGCGTACACGAGACGGCCTGCACGTCGATGCCGAGACGATCCATGTCGGGCAGGCGCGCCGCGGGGTCGCACATGCGGGCGTGCAGCGGCCGCACCGCCTGGCTCCCGATCTGCGCGAAGCGCCCCTGCTTGCCCTCCACGATGCGCGTCTCGAGGCGCGCTCCCTCGCGCGCGAGGAACGCGACCACGTCCTCGGCGACGAGATGGTTGTGGAGGTCGACGGCGCGCATGGGCTTCAGTGCCAGACGCCGAACACGCGGAAGCCCGTCGACACCCACGACGCCAGCGAGAAGGTGACCTCCAGCTCGCGGTCGCCCATCGCGCCCGCCGCGACGATCCAGTTGCGCAGCTCGTGGTCGCCATTCGCCTCGAGCTCGGGGCTGTCGTAGTCGCGCAGGCGCGCGCCTTCGCCCGCTCGCAGCCAGCCCAGGATGCGCGTGTTCCCCTCGACGTCCATGCGCATGCGGTCGTAGCGGCTGGTGAGCCAGGTGTGGGACCAGGTGGAGCTCGGGCACACCAGCACGCGGTAGGGCGACGCGAGCACGATCTCGCGGATCGCTTCGCCCATGGCGTACAGGCGCCGCGAGCTCGGCGCCGCGGGATAGCCCGCCGCCCGGGCGGGATCCTTGCGCGCCGCCGCGTCGAAGATCGCCAGCTCCGCGCCGTAGCAATTCACGAAGAGGGGGATCAGCGGGTAGCGCCCGTCGTCGTTGCGCAGGAAGAGCTGCGTGTTGGCGTGCGCGTGGGGCAGGCCGTGCCTCCAGTGGGCGGCCGAGAGGTCGTTGGTCGAGGCGACGTCGAAGCCGCGGCGGATCAAACCGTCCCGGATCGCGACGGCAGCCGGCGCGTGGCAGGGCCAGCGATAGGTGTGGCTCGGGTCGACGCCCCAGGTGCGCTTCACGTACTCCGCATCTCCGGGCATGCGCGTCATGTGGAAGGGCGTCGCATCCACCTCGCTGCCGACGTAGATCGCGTAGGGCGGCAGGTTGCCCGGCAGGAACGCCTGGGCCTGGTCGTCGCCGATCAAGAGGATCGCGTCGGGCGCGAGCGCGTCGATGCGCCGGCGCAGCTCGGCGAAGGCGACCCAGTGCAGGCGATGGTGCTCGCGCGCCACCGCCTCGGGGTCGTCGCCCAGCTCGGCGCGCGCTTCCGGGGGATCCACGAACGTCTTGCCCGAGAGCGCCTCCGCGATGCCGCACAGCATCTTGCGGAAGCGCAGCAGATTCTCGGGTGCGCTCATCAGGTAGGGAACGTGCGTGGTGCCGACCCCGAGCACTTCACCCATGACTCACCTCGCCGAGCGACGCTTGCCGCTCCCGTCCGAGCGCGCGAAGGCGCGCTCGAGTGTCCTGCGGATTTCGCTGCGCACCGCGCCGAGATCGAAGCCCCCGGGCGCCAGCAGCCACTGCAGCACGACCCCGCGCAGCATGCCCACGACGAAGACCGCAAAGGCGGACGGATCGACGTCGCTCGGGATGTCTCCGGCGCGGATCCCCCCGCGCAGCGTGCGCTCGACACCGGCGCGCAGAGCGCGGTCCGCCTCGACGAAGGTCGCGTGGATCTCGGGCACGAGGCCGATCGACTCCCCGAGCAGCTCGTAGTAGGCGCGGCCCAGATGCCCGCTGCTCACCACGGCGTCGAGGTAGGTGTCGATCGTGACGAGCAGCGCCTCGAGGCCGTGCTTCTCGGCGAGCGCCGGCACGAGCCGGTCGTGCGCGAAATACTCCTGGAACTCGTCCGCGAGCACGCGCACCAGCTCGCCCTTGGACCCGAAGCGCTCGTTCACGAGGCCGCGGCTGTAGCCCGCCTTCTCGCCGATCTGCGCCAGCGTCGTCCGGCTGAAGCCTTGCTCTGCGATCAGGCGCTTCGCCGCGTCGAGCAGCCGGCGCTGGGAGTGCGCCCGGCGCTCCGCTTGGGTGAGCGGCCGGGGGGAGGGGGAGCGTGCGGGCTTCACGCGCCGAATATGCTTGATGGACAACAAGCAAGTCAACCCTGGCACGGTGCCGCGCCCTCGCGCGACGATCCTCGCGGTGGGCTTGTCGTGCTCGCACGATCGCGAGCCCGCCGGGGTCCTTCACGACGAACACCTCCGCGCGCGGCTCCTTCGCGCCGGCCAGACGTGCTCGGAGACTACGTCGTGCTTACGCTCGGCCGGCGTGGCCTACTCCGACGCGTACGCGCGCCTGGTCGCGCGCCACTACGATGCCCTCAACGACGTGCTGCGCGGCGGCTCGCAGGACGTGGTGTTCTATCGCGCTCTCGCGCTCGCGAGCGGGGGGCCGGTGCTCGAGCTCGGCTGCGGCACCGGCCGCGTCCTGCTGCCGATCGCGCGGGACGGAGTGGCCTGCGTCGGGCTCGACGCCTCGCGCGACATGCTGGAAGTGCTGCGCGCGAAGGAATCCGCCGCCGCAGCTCGAGCTGGTGCACGCGAGGATGGAGTCGTTCGACCTTCACGAGCGACGCTTTCCGCTCGTCACGATTCCGTTCCGCGCGCTCTCGCACCTGCTCGAGGTGGATGCGCAGCTCGCCGCACTTGCGAACGCCCGGCGCCACCTGACTCGCAGCGGCCGGCTGGCGCTCGACGTGTTCGACCCGAACCTCGCGCGGACCGCGCTCGCCGAGGAGCCCGAGCAGCTCGCCGCCAGCGCGGACACGCCGCGCGGCCGCGTGAAGCGCTACGACCGCGTGACCCGAGACGCGGCTCGCCAAGTGCTCACGCTGCGCGTGCGCTTCGTGGCCGACGCGCCCGAGGACTGCGGCGAGGGCGAGCTCCAGCTGCGCTGGTTCTACCGCTACGAGCTCGAGCACTTGCTCGCGCGCGCGGGCTTTGCCATCGAGGCGCTCTACGGCGGCTTCGATCGCCGCGCCTGGGCGCCGGGCGGCGAGACCGTCGTGATCGCGCGCCTCGCGGAGAGAGGTTGAGCCTCAGCGGTCACGCCAGATTGCCCATCCTCCCGCTTAGGTAGTCGAGCATGGCAGCCACTCTCCGCCGCTCGCTCGTCGGGTGCCACTCTGACCCGAAGCCGAGGGCAGTATCTTCGGGGCAACGATGCCGATCCGCCGCACCACCGTGCTCGTCCTGGTGGTGCTCACTCTCCAGACGGGCGAAGCCGAGGCCGCCTGCGAGCGCGTCGACCCGGCGCACACGGCGTGGACCGCGATTCTCGAGCGCTGGGTCGAGGCCGGCCGTGTCGACTACGCCGGCCTGAAGCGCGACGGCCAGCTTGCGCTCGACGCCTATCTCAACACTCTGTCGGGCGCCTGCGCTCGCGACTACGAGAGCTGGACGCCCGACGAGCGGATCGCCTTCTGGATCAACGCGTACAATGCCTTCACGGTGCGCCTGATCCTGGACCACTACCCGATCGCCTCGATCCGCGAGATCGGCTGGTTGCCAGGCGCAGCCTTCCGCGAGGAGTTCATTCCGCTGCCCGGTCTCAAGGGCGCCACCGTGTCGCTCGACGACATCGAGCACGGCACGCTGCGCAGCGCCTTCCGGGAGCCGCGCATCCACTTCGCGTTGGTATGCGCCGCGCGCAGCTGCCCGGCGCTCCGCGGCGAGGCCTATCGCGGCGCCGATCTCGACCGTCAGCTCGACGATCAGGGCCGCGCCTTCCTTCACGACCGGACCAAGAACCAGATCGACGCGCCGGCGAGGACGCTCCGCCTCTCCGCGATCTTCAAGTGGTTCCGCCGCGATTTCGACTCCGCGGCGGGATCGGTGCCGGCGTTCGTGGCTCCCTATCTCGCCGACGTTGGCGCCTCCGGGGCGGACTTCGACGTCGAGTTCAATGACTACGACTGGGCGCTCAACGATGGGAAAGGAGAGACCCGATGACGATCAAGGACCTTTCCATGTTGCTCGGCCTCGCCGCCGCATTTGCCATCGGTATCGCCTGCTTCGGTTTGTCGACCGAGAACGAACCCGCGGCTGGTACCACGGCGGAGGAGTGCGCGGGGCTCTCCGGGCAAGCCAAGATCGACTGCGAGCAGCGGCAGGCGAACTGGCATGAGCTGGCCTCGCGACGCGTCCGAGACGCGGGCGGTGCTCGCCGCCGCGTGGCAGGACCTCCCCCCGGCGCTCCGCCTGCCCACACAGTTCCTCGGCCGACACTACGCCGGCTGCGGCGCGACCATCGGCGCCATGCCCCGCTGCGACTTCCTTTGCAGCGGCTGCTACCTCGGCGACGACGCCAATCGCGCGCGCCCACTGCCGGTCGCTGCGGTCAAGGAGCAGATGCGGCTCCTGCGCGGCTGGCTCGGGCCAGCGGGCAACCTCCAGCTCACCGACGGAGAGGTCACGCTCCGCGCCGAGGCCGAGCTCGTGGAGCTGATCGCGCACGCCCGCTCCATCGGGCTCGTGCCCATGCTCATGACGCACGGCGAGACCTTCCGTCGCAAGCCGGGATTGTTGGAGCGGCTGATGGAAGAGGGGGGCCTCAGCGAGATCTCGTTTCACGTCGACACGACGATGCGCGGCCGGCGCGACGGCTACGCCGCGGCCGACTCCGAGGCCGCGCTCGACGGCCTCCGGGAGGAGTTCGCGGACCTGATCCGCCGCGCCCGCCGCAGCACGGGCCGGCCGCTCGAGGCGGCTTCGACCGTCACTGTCACGCAGCGCAACCTCGACCAGGTGCCGGGCGTCGTGCGTTGGTTCCTCGCCAACGCCGACGCCTTCAAGATGGTCAGCTTTCAACCGCTCGCCGCGGTCGGACGCACCGATCGGTCGCTCGAGGGCGTGGCTGCGGAGTCGCTGTGGCGCCGGATCGCCGAGGGCGCTGGCGAGGCTTCGCTGGCCCACGCGGAGGGCTACCTCGGGCATCCGGCCTGCAGCCGGTTCGTCCAGGGACTCGCGGTACGACGGGGCGACCGCGTCCGCTTCGCGCCGCTCTACCGGAAGGACCGGCCCGAGGAGATGGCGTTCCTCCAGGAGCTCGTCGATCGGATTGGAGGCACTTCGTTCCGGCTCGATGATCCGGCCACACGTCGGCGGCGGGCGACGCTGCTCGCCGGCCGGCATGCCGGCTTCTGGCTGCGCCGCGGCCTCCCGCACCTCTGGCGGGTGGCTCGCCGGGCTGGCGTCGGACGCCCGCGCTACTTCTGTCTGGTGAGCCATCACTTCATGAGCGCCGTCGAGACGCGGACGACGCTCGGGCGCGAACGGCTCGCAGCGTGTGCGTTCCGCGTGCCCGTGGACGGCCGGCTCGAGCCCATGTGCGCCGTGAATGCGCTCGGCCTGCGCGAGCGCGTATACCGCGGAACGGCACCGGCCGGGCACGCCGCGTGATGCCGACGACATACGGGCTGCTGGCGGCGGCGGGCTGTCTCGTCGCCGTAACCTGGCTGTTGCGACACCGCACGGGCCTCGGGGTCTCCGAGAACGAATTCTGGGCCGCCATGTGGCTGCTGTTCCTGGGTGCCGTGGTCGGTGCCAAGGGCCTCTTCGTGGCGCTCGGCTGGGAGCACTACGCCCGCGGCGAGCTCCAGTTCTGGGCCGACTTCCGGGTGGGCTTCGTCTTCTTCGGCGGCCTCGCGGGCGCCGCCACAGCGGGCGCGATCTTCGCGGCCGTGCGCGGCCTGAGCTTCATCCGCGGCGCCGACTACTTCGCCGTAGCGCTGCCCATGGGCCACGCCCTCGGCCGGGTGGGCTGCTTCTTCGCCGGCTGTTGCCCCGGGCGCCCGCCGCACCCGGTCCAGCTCTATGAGGCCTCCGGGCTGCTCCTGATTGCCCTGAGCTGCCGGTTATCGCTATCGCGAGTCGAGACGGGCACAGCAGCTCGAGGTGCTGCTTTCCGACTCTACCTGGTGCTGTACGGCGCCCTGCGCCTGCTCCTCGACCCCTTGCGCGCCGACGGACGGCCCGAGCGGCTGTTCGGATTGTCGCACCAACAGGGAATCGCACTCGTCTTGATCTGCGCGGGCCTTGCCTGGACCTGGGTTGCACGAGCGCGCAGCGCGGGCCCCGCGCAGCGCCCGACCTTGCTCGCGTAGGACGTGAAGCGAACGGGACCTGTCCGCGCCACGCGACGAAGGCGACGGAACGCGCCCTACTCACCCGCCCGACGCGAGGCCAGCGGGACGCGACGACTACCGGCGATTTCCCGAGCCCGTCGCAAGGCAAAGCCCCCGAGCGCGACAAAGGCCAGGGCAACGGGAATCGGGAGCGGGTCGGGGAGATAGAGGGCAAGAAACCAGACGCGAACCTGGGCGAGACCGAACAGCTTGAATGCAAGCGGCACCAGCCCCTGCGGGAAGATCGCGATGAAACCGAATGTCGTGAGAAGCGAAAGCGCGAGGCCCTGGCGGAGCGACAGCGGCGGCGCCTTCGGAGTAGTGGCGCGCGCCTGAACGCTGCCATGGCGGATCAGATTCAGGATCTCGGCGCCGTGCGACGCCAGCCGCCGGTGCGCAAGGTGTCCGAGCAGTCCGGCATAGAGGACTCCAAGAGCCACTCCGACCGCCGTGCCGATCCATGGCGCCGTGGCATTTGCGCCGACGGCGATCGCCGCCGGCGCAATGAGCAGGGCGGTCGACCAGAACGCAATCTGCGCTCCACCGACCTCGGCAGCCGAGCTGTCGCTGCGGTCGAAGGGATTGCGCCGCGAGCGATGCGGGTCGGGACCGGGCGCGGTCATGAACACCGACAGGAAGAGTGCAAGGCCGGCCGATGCGCCCAACAGCGCCGGCAACAGCGCAGCCACCCACGGCCAGGCCCATGCGTGGCCGGTGAGAAGCGTGAGGCCGATCGTCAGAGCGACCGCCGGCGCACCGACGATCAAAAGGAAGGCAAGCTGGCGGCCGCGGACGTCGGCACGCTCGACTCCCGGTGTCATCAGGGTGAGCCACAAGGCGGTGCCGTCGCGGCCATAGAGATTCATCGCCGCCATCGCGGCATAGAGAGCCGAAATCAGACCGACGAACGGCAGCAGGTCCGTCACTCCCATCGCGAGCGGCAGCATGCCGGTGAACACGCCGGTGTACAGGCCAAGGCAAAGTCCCATCAGGCGCGACGGATCGCGCATCCAGGTGAAGAGCTCGCGCACGACGACGCCGCGCAAAGGACCGGCGCGCAGGAGAAGCCAAGAGGCGATGCCTGTGCAGTTGCGCGTTGCATTGGTAGCGGTCGTGGTCGCCGCACGCGCGATGAGACCGGCCGACAGCAGAAGCAGCACGCCATCGAGCGCCGTCAGCGCGGCCAGCGCGAGCGCGGCGCGGCCCCAATACCCCGCACCCGCCGCCTCGACGGCAACCGGTCCCCATCCGGACGGGAGCAGCCGGAACAAGAGGCTCGCCGAGGACGGCATGCCCTCCTTCAGCGCTTGGATCACGGGCGGGATCACCGCCCAGCCGGTGTTGAAGGACGCGAGCATGAGCGCCAGCGGCAGAGAGGCGAGCAGCGCAGTCGTGCGCGATCGCGACATCAGGCCCATGAACGCTGCCGATATCTCGGCGAGCAGCACGACCAGCACGAGTTGGAGGCCGCACGCGAGAATCGCGATCGCCACGGCGACGGGACCGAGGAAGACGGCCGCCACGATCAGGGCCGAAAAGGCGACCGCGGCAACCGTCGCAGGCCGTCCGCTCAACGCTGCCCCGGTCAGCCCGGCGGCAAGCCGGATCCGCGACACCGGCAGGAAGATGAAATAGTCCGAACGCAACACGCTGCCGCCGGCCGAGATCGGCCCGATCGACCAGCCAAGCGTCCAGATCGCGAACATGGCGGCGACGAGACCGATCGTGTCCTGCCGGTCCGCAAGGCTCGCGAAGCCAAGCGCCAGGCTCGCGACCGCAAACACCGCGCCGAGCGATATTCCGACGCCGGCCCATGTCTTTTGTGACGGCGGCGCGTTGCGCAGCAGCGCCGCTTTCATCGCGATCAGGCCGCGAACCATGAGAGCCTTCCGGCGGTGTGCGCGAGCGCGCCGGCGCGCTGAACGAATACCTCTTCGAGCGACCTGCCGGCGCACACCTCCGCGAGCGGTCCCGCCGCCTTCACCTGGCCTTGCGCGATAATCGCGACGTGGTCACAGATCTGCTCGACCAGGCTCATGACGTGGCTCGAAAGCACGATCGTCCCTCCGCCGGCGACAAAGCGGCTCAGGATCGCCTTCAGCATCGAGGTCGAGAGCGGATCGACAGCTTCGAACGGCTCGTCGAGCACGAGCAGCCTCGGGCGGTGCAGCAGTGCGGTTGCCAGTCCGATTTTCTTGCGCATGCCGGTCGAGTAATCGATCACGAGCTTGTCCTCTGACCCGATGAGCTCCATCGCCGCGAGAAGCTCGTCCACGCGCGGCGAGATGCCGGCGAGTCCGCGAAGCGCGCCAAGGCTGGTGAGGAGCTCGCGCCCAGTGAGCCGCTCCGGCAGGCCGAGACCGTCCGGCAGCACTCCGATCAGCGCCTTCGCGCGCACCGGGTCACGCCAGATGTCGATGCCGAAGATGCGCGCGCTGCCCTCATCCGGGCGCAGCAGGCCGACGGCCATCGAGAGCGCCGTGGTCTTCCCCGCGCCGTTCGGACCCACGATCCCGTAGAACGAACCTTGCGGAACGGCGAGTGCGATGTGGTCGACGGCGACGCTCTCGCCGAATGCCTTGTGCAATCCGACCAACTCGAGTGCGAGAGGCGTCACCATCGGCTGCACTCCAAGTCGGTTCGACTCTGTCGGGCAGCCGCTCTCAGCGCGCTGCTTACGGTGTGCCGCGGCCGGCTGCAAGCGCGATCGCATCCGCGAAGACTCTTGCCCCCGCCGGCGGCATTTCGTGCCCCATGCCGGGGACGACGACCAGCCTCGCACCGGGGATTCGTCCGGGCCTGCTCGCGCGCGTTGGATACGGGAATGAGCGGATCGGCTTCTCCATGCAGCACGACCGCCGGAGCGTGGAGACGCGCCAACTGCTGGCGCCGGTCGCCCAGCGAGATCCCGGCGGCGAACTGGCACTCGCGAACTCGCGAGCGAAAGCCGCGCGCGGTCAGGTTTTCAAGGAGTCCCTTCGGCCAGGCCGTCAACGAGGTCGCAAGACCCTGGATCAAGATCACGGTCTCGCGGTCGGGTGCGCCGAGGCTCTCGTAGACCAGCTCGACGCCCTCGTTCGCCGAGACCCTTCCCGCCGCTCCGCCAAAAACGGGCTTCACCGGGTCAGACCGAGCACGCAGCAAGCGGCCAGGACGCACTTGCGGAGAGCATCATTGCTCGGTCCCCTTTCCTCCGAACTCCAACGCCCGGCTTGCATGGTCATTGTCCGTACCGTACCGTTCGGTACTAAGGATATACGTCCGTACTGAGCGGTACGCAAGGCCTTCACTGGGAGGCCGAATATCGTTGGACAAGGAAACATTCGGGACGTGGCGGAAAAGCAGAGCAAGGAGCAGCGGCGCAAGGACATCCTGGACGCCGCCCTGATCGAGTTCGCCGAGAGGGGCTACGCGGGGACCAGCATGGAGGCGATCGCGCGACGGGCGAGGGCATCCAAGGAAACCCTCTACGCCTGGTTCCACAACAAGCGCACCCTGTTCGACACCCTGTTTGCGGCCCGGATCGACGCGGTCAACAAGGGCGCCATCACGGCTCTCGGGAAAGACCCCTCGCCGGCCAACGTGCTTCCCGCCATCGCCGAGGGCGTTTTGCGGCTGGTCCTGGCGATGGCCCCTCTGACGCTCGCGGCGGCCAACGCCGGAGCGGAGTCGAAGAGCCTGACGCACGGCATCGGCGCGGTGATCCGCGAGGAGCGCAAGAACTTCGTCGGCTATCTCGAGTACTGCAAGGCGGAGGGCTATCTCGCGTTCGACGACGACCCATTCGAGCTCGCTTCGCTGTTCGTCGCGATGGCGCAGGGCGAGTGGTCCATGCGCCTTTCGACCGGAATGATCGAAGCGGTCACCGATGACATGATCCACGAGCATGCGCAGCGCGTGACGCGCATCTTCCTGAAGGCGCTGGCGCCGAGACCTCCCACGAAGTAGCTGCAGCAGCGATCGCTCTCGCCTTCGTCCACGACCTCGAGCGCGAGGTCGAGCAAGGGGCCGTCGGGCGCCGCCAGCTCATCGTCTACCACTTCATGTTCGACCCGAGCTGGGACAAGGGCTGCATGGGGTGCACGGGGTACCTGAGCTCGCTCGGCGACCTCTCGATGTTGAACGCGCGCGACACTACGTTCGTCGTCGTCCGCGACGGCGGCGACGTCTTCCACACCTACTCGGCCCACGCGCGTTGTGAGGAAGCATTGACCGATCGATCCATCCAATGGATCCTCTCATCAAGATTGACGATCCTGGTGCGTGCAGTGATCGTCGCTGCATGGACACCACCCCGCGTGCACTTCGCGAGATCTGGTCGCTCGGCGGTGGGGACCCCGACGCACTCGAGCGCGTGAGCCTCAGCGGAGCGGACCCCGTCCTTCCGTCTTCGTTTCGGGTCGGCAGCGCGGCGCAGGCGTCGATCGCGGCCGCAGGGCTCGCAGCGGCGGAGCTGTGGCGCCAGCGCGGCGGCCGCGCGCAGCGCGTCGCGGTGGACATGCGCGCCGCTTCGATCGAGTTCCGCAGCGAGCGTTACCTGCGCATCGTCGGAAGAGAGCCGCCGCCGTTGTGGGACCCGATCGCCGGGATCTACCGGACCGGGGACGGCCGCTTCGTGCGCCTGCACACGAACTTCGCACATCACCGGCGCGCGGTCGTAGAGCTGCTCGGCGCCGGCGGCTCGCGCGAGTCCGTGCAAGACAAGCTGCTGGGCTGGAAGGGCGAGGACTTCGAGAGCGCAGCGAACGCCGCGGGCGCCGTCGTCGCGATGATGCGCAGCGCCGAGGAGTGGAGCGCGCACCCGCAAGGTCGTGCGCTGGCCGCGCTGCCGCTGTTCGAGATCGAGCGCATCGGCGAGGCGCCGCCGCGGCCGCTCGGCCCCGGGCCACGCCCGCTCTCGGGCGTGCGGGTGCTCGACTTGACGCGCGTCGTCGCCGGCCCGGTGTGCGGCCGAACGCTTTCGGCGCACGGAGCCGACGTGCTGCGCATCGCGTCGCCCGCACTGCCGTTCTTCGAGTGGGTCGTGATCGACACGGGGCGCGGCAAGCGCTCCGCCTTCGTCGATCTCGAGACGCCGGACGGGCCTCCCCTGCTCACGCGTCTGCTCCGAGATGCCGACGTCTTCGTGCAGGCCTACCGGCCCGGCGCGATCGCCGCGCGCGGCTTCGCTCCGGAGGACGTGGCACGCATCCGACCCGGGATCGTGTACGTGTCGCTCTCGGCCTACTCCCACCTCGGACCGTGGTCCGCGCGGCGCGGCTTCGACTCGCTGGTCCAGACGGCCACCGGCTTCAACCACGCGGAAGGCGTGGCCGCCGGCGTCGCCGGCCCGAAGGAGCTGCCCGCGCAGGCGCTCGACCACGCCTCGGGCCAACTCATGGCGGCGGCCGCGATGCTCGCCCGCGCGCGCCAGGCACGCGAAGGCGGAAGCTGGCACGTGCGTCTCTCGCTCGCGCAGACCGGGCGCTGGCTTTGGGGGCTGGGCCGGGTCGAGGGCGGGCTGCCCGCGCCCGATCTCTCGCTCGGCGACGTGCAGGACCGCATCGACGAAAGTGACTCCGGTTTCGGCCGCCTGCGCGCGGTGCGCCACGCGGCCGATCTCTCGGAGACGCCGGCGCGCTACGCGCGGCCTGCAGCGGCGCTGGGCAGCCACGCCCCCGAGTGGGCGGAGAGCTGACCTGCAACGCACTCGGCCGGCGGCCGAGTGCTAGGGTGGTTCAGGCGGGAGGAGAATCCTCGCGCGTGGAAGCCGGCGAACACAGCTCCGAGCTGGGCCAATGGCAGACAGCGCAGCGGCCCGCTGATCCCCGCCTCCGCGCGTACGTCTACGGCTACTTCGCGAGCTCGAGCACGCTTCGCACGCCGGTCCGGGAGCTGCACGTCCCCTCGACCGAAGTGCCGCTGCTTCTCAATCTCGGCGCGCCGCATCGACGCTTGGATGCCGTGGGCTCTCGCGGATGGACCATTCGCGATGGGGTTTGGGTCGTCGGCCTGCACGACAGACAACAACTCACCCAAGCCGTGGGAGAGCGGCACTTCATGGTCGTGCGATTCACGCCCATGGGCGCGCATCTCTTCCTCGGGCTGCCGATGCATTCGATCGCAAATCAGGCGCTCGATCTCGAATGGATCGATCCAGCCCTTGCGCGCCTGCTCATGAGTCGCGTCGGCGTCGCCCGAAGCTGGACCGAGCGGTTTGCCGCGGTGGAATCGCTGATCGCCGAGCGCGTCGCAGAGGCAGAGATACCGGCCTCCATCGGCTCAGCCTGGCACAGGCTCGTGAGCACGGACGGCCGCATCGCGCTCGGCTCACTCGCCTCCGAAATGGATTGCAGCCACCGTACCCTGATTGCGAGGTTCCGGACGTGGGTGGGGTTCCCGCCGAAGACGATCGCGAGGCTGCTGCGGTTCAATCGCGTCGTGCGCTCGCTCGACCAGCTGAGCCGGACGCGCGCCAACGGGCCTGCGAGCAAACCGTACATCGAGGCCGAGCAAGCGGCAGGTCGACTTGGAAGCTCGATTCAGTGGGCCGAGCTGGCGGCCGACTGCGGATACTCCGATCAGGCGCATCTCATCAAGGACTTTCGGGAGTTCGCCGGAAGCACACCCGCCGCGTTCCTGCGCCGCGTGTCCTACCTGAGCTGAGCGTCCCCGGAAGATCAAGAACTTACAATCCGGTGGCGCTCGCCTTGGCTATCGCTCCCCACCAGGAGCGAGCCCACCATGCAGTCCCCGCCCATCAGCCAGGTCGAGATCGACGCGCGGATCAGTGGCCACATCGACGAGTTGCTGGAATTGTGGTGGGCCGAGCAAGGCGCCTCGAAGCCCATGGATCTCGAGCTGATCGCGTTGGCGATCCCGTTTCCGCGCGGCCAGGCCATTCGCGCGCTGGATCTCTGCTGTGGCCCCGGCGATGTGGGCAGAGCCATCCGGCGCATCTACCCGAGGGCGCAGATCGATTGCATCGATCGGGACCCATTCCTCACGTCGATCTGCAGAGCCGTGAATCAGCGGGATCGCATCCCGGGAAGGCTCGTGGTGAGAGATCTGAATCACGGCGGCTGGCTCGACGAGCTTGCAGGCAACTACGATGTCGTGGCGACGGTCAACGCGCTCCACTGGTTCGACGCGAGCCACGCGGGGCAACTGATCGAGGACGTTCATGGGACGTTGCGGGGCGGCGGGCTGTTCCTGCTCGCGGAACCTGTTTGTCCTGAGACACCCTTCGTGGCTGGATTCGAAGAGTGGAAGGCCAAGCAGACCCCGCGCTACACGCGCGAGAATTGGGAGCGGTTCTGGTCGAGGGCCAACGCGCTCCTCGGCTATGACCACACCGCGCTCTTGCGGCCTCGCCGTGCCAACCGCATCGGAGACGGCAGGTCGGTCGCGGGCTGGCTCCGCCTGCTCGACCGAGCCGGCTTCGAGCTCATGGACGTGCTGCTGAGAGACGCTGATCAGGTAGTCATCGGCGCACTGAAATCGATCGATGCTCGCAAAAGCCGAGCAGAGCTCGAGTCCGCGAAGATCTCCTTTGAATTCATCTGAGAGGAGCCCCGATTGAGCTCGATCGAGTTCAAACAGCGGATGGAGCGCGCGTATCGGGATGGAACTGCTCCCTGGGAGACGGGCCAGCCGTGCTCGGAGATCCAACGGCGTCTTCTGGCTGGGGATCTGCCGACGCGTGGGACCGCCCTCGACCTTGGCTGTGGAAGTGGCGTTCAGACGCTCCTCCTCGCGGCGCACGGGCTCCACGTAGTCGGAGTGGATCTCTCCACGACGGCGATCGAGAAAGCCCAACGACGCGCGTCCGGTCACCAGGCGCGACGACGCGTTCGCTTCCTCGCTGCAGATTTGACCGAGGTTCGCGGGATCGGCGAGCCCTTCGACGTGCTCGTCGATCGCGGTTGTTATCACGTGGCGCGTAGGGACCATCTCGACGCGTACTTGCACGCGCTCGAGAGGCACTCGCGCCCGGGGAGTCTTCTAGTGCTCCTGGCCTTCAGTGCTGCCGAACCGCCCGAGTTTCCCGTCCCCGCCGTTACCGAGGACGAGCTCCGAAACGAGCTCAGTCGCTTGTTCGAGATCAGCGATCTTCGAACCTGTCGTCTCGACAGGCCGATTGGATTCGAGCGAGAGCCGCTCTTCTGGTCTGGCCTGCTGAGGCGTCTCTAAAGCAGCGCGACTGGGCGACGGGCAGACGGCTCAGCGGCCGCGCGCCGAGCTCGACGTCCGCCCCGATTCGGTGCCGGAGCGGCCGACGATTTCCAGCTCCCGCACGAGCGTCTGATACTTCCCTTGCCCGGGCAGAACACCCGACAGGCGGTGGAGCGAGTCGCGGAGCGCCGGGAGCTCCCGGGAGGCCTTCCGGTTCCGGGCCTCGATCTCGACCTCGCGCAGCTCGCACGAGGAGCGCGAGATCTCGTGGGACCGGCAGTCAAAGCCGCGGAAGCGGTCGAGCGACAGCAGGAACTGGGGGCCGGGCCGAATTCCCGCCTTACAACTCAGTCATAGGATCGAACACCGTCACACCCAACAACGCGAACCCGAATAGCGCCGACATTCCGCGCGAGTAGCGGGAGGCGGTGGTGGAGCCGAGCGGGATCGAACCGCCAACCTCCGCGTTGCGAACGCGGCGCTCTCCCAGTTGAGCTACGGCCCCAGAAGGGGCGCAGACGGTAAGGCCCGACCCCGGGGCCCGCAACGCCGGCGCGCTTGCCAGGCCCCGCTGCGCGGTGCAGGATGGGCGCGTGCCCATCGACGTCCGCCGCATCCTGGTGCCCATCGACTTCTCGGCGCACGCCGACCCCGTGCTCGAGTGGGCGATCCACCTGGCCGAGGAGCACGGCAGCACGCTCGTCCTGCTGCACGCGTATCACCTGCCCGTCGAGTTCCAGCAGCTGGAGGGCGCCTACCTGCCCCAGGAGTTCTGGGCGTCGGTGAAGGCCGAGGCCGAGCAGAGCCTCGCGCGTTACGCGGAGCGCGTGCGCGCCGCGGGCGTGCCGGTCGAGATGCTCGCGCGCGAGGGCTACCCGGCCACCGTGATCGAGGACGAGGCCGCCGTGCAGCGCGCCGACATGATCGTGATCGGAACGCGCGGTCGCTCCGGGCTCAAGCACCTGCTATTGGGCAGCATCGCCGAGCGCGTCGTGCAGAAGGCGCCCTGTCCGGTGCTGACGGTGCGGCTGCCCGAGGCGAAGAGCTGAGCTGACCCGGGTCGACGCCGAGCGGGTTGGGGCCGCTGGTTGTGTCGACGAAGTTGACACGGGGACGCTGGATGAAACGCCACGACCGTCGGCCAGTCGTCTCGAGCTCCCTCTGGCGTTTCAACCAGCGTCCCCGCGTCAACTTCGTCAGTCGGCGTCCCCTTTCGCGCTGCGCTTGCCGAGGGCGCCCGCCGGGTGGCGCGCGTGGTAGTCGGCGCGCGTGAAGCTGCGGCCGGTCTCGAGCGCGGCGGAGAGCGCGGCGATCACGAGCAGCTCGGCGGCCGCGCTCGCGCGCGGGGCGAGGCCCAGGCCACCGCCCTCGCTCTCGACGCCAGCGTCGAGGACCACGGCTGCCTGCTTCGCGAGCGACGAAGTCGGCTTGCCCGTGATGGCGATCAGCTCCGCGCCGAGCGCCTTCACGGCGCCGACTGCGGCGAGGAGCTCGCGCGTCTCGCCGCTGTTGCTGATCGCGATCACGACGTCGCCGCGCACCACCTGGCCCGCGCTCCCGTGCATGGCCTCGGTCGCGTGCAGGAAGACGGCCGCCGTGCCCACCGAGGAGAGCAGCGACGCGCCGTAGCGCGCCACGTGCTCGGGCTTTCCGACGCCCGTCACGTGCACGCGCCCGCCGTTCGCGCGCGCGCCGTCGATCAGCGCCACCGCCCGCTCGAAGGCGGCCGCGTCGAGCCGCTTGCGAAGGGCGGAGAGCTCGCCCAGCGCGACGTCGAAGGCGACCAGCGCCTCGTTCGCGGGGAGACGCCTCCGGAGCGACCGCGATGCCGCCCGTCACCCAGTCCGGGAGCTTCGCCCCGTTGTAGCGCGCGAGCACCGCGGCGCGCGCCGCGCGCGCGTCGTCGGGGAAGGCGCCGAGCTTCTCGACGCAGGCCGCGCCACAGGCGTTCGCAAGGCGCGCCGTGTCCTCCCACGAGAGCCCGGCCGCGAGGCCGACGAGGAGCCCGCCCAGGAAGGCGTCCCCCGCGCCGGTCGTGTCGACGACTCTCGCCACCTCGTAGGCCGGCACGCGCAGCGCCTCCTTGGCGGTGGCGATCGCGCAGCCGGCCTCGCCGTCGGTGACGATCACGGCCTCGTTCTCGTAGCGCTCGCGCAGCTTGCGGGCGAGCGTCAGCATGTCGCTCGCCGCGAGCTCGAGCTCGCGCGCCGCCGCCTGCGAGGGCTTGAGGATGCGCGCGCGGCGCAGCACCTGCTCGAGCTCGGCGCGCGTGCCGAGCTCGGGCACGGCGTCGCTCGGCGGCACGTCCAGGTCGACCAGCGTCGGCACGTTCGCGAGCTCGGCGAGCCGCATCACCTCGAGCACCGCGGGGAGCGGGAGCTGCGACACCTCGGTGGTGACGCGCAGCGCCGTCTGGATGGTGCGCTCGTGGTGGCGGCGGATGTGCTGCACCGTGGTCTCGCTGGTGGCGCCCGGCGCCATGTAGATCGCGCGCCCGCCGCGATCGTCGAGGTAGATGTCGGCAACCGAGCTCGCCGAGCCGTCGAGCACGAGATCCTTCGCGATCCCGAAGCGGTCCATCGCCTCGCGCAGGAAGCGGCCGGTGGCGTCGTCGCACTGCTTGCCGAAGATGCCGACCGGGAGCCCGAGCACGGCTGCCCAGCCCAGGTGGTTCAGCACGACGCCGCCCACGCGCAGCTCGGAGGTGCTCCCGTCGGCGGCCTTGTGCAGGATGCCCTTCTGGTCCACCGCCAGGATGCGCGGCACGCGGTGGATGCGGTCGGCCACCATGCTGCCGATGCCGACGGTGCGCCGCTCCGGGCGCGGGGCCGTCACGGCGCGCTCTCCCAACCAGGTGGGAGGGTGGCCCGCGCGAGCTCGCGCACGCTGGCGAAGGCCGCGTCGAAGCGCAGGGCCTCGTCGGCAGAGAGCGCGGGCGTCCCGGGAGCGACGGTGTCGCTGCTCACCACGCCGCGCTGCAAGAGCGCGCGCTTCAGACAGGCGATCGTGCGCGCGGCGCCGCCGCTCCTCGTCGCGTCGCGGAATGCGAGGAGCACGCGCTCGACCGCGGCCATGCGCTCGGCGTCGCCGGCGCGGCACACCTGCCAGGCGCGCGCCCACTCTCGCGGCAGGGCATTCGCGGGGCCGGCGACCACGCCCACCGGGAGCCCGCCCGAGAGCCAGAAGCGCTGCCAGTACTCGCGCAGCGTCCCCAGGAGACCGCGCCGCGGGCGGAACAGCTCGAAGATCAAGAGCGCGTCGCCCACGTAGATGCCGAACTCGCCGCGCGCCCGGAAGCTCGCGGCCGCCTGCGTGTAGTTGCCGAGCACCTTCTTGCCGGCGCTCACCTTGACCCCGCGCACGAAGTCGAGGCGCGAGAGCGCCTTCACCTGACGCGTGGGGATGTGGGCGCGCTTCGGGATCGAGGGCGATCGCCGCGTTGTCGTACAGGTAGATGGGGATGCGGCGCGCGCTCGCGTCGAGCACGTCCGCGACGTCGCGCGCCACGAAGCGCACCGGGTCCGCGATCCCGCGCACCGAGAGCGGCGCCAGCACGCCCGCGTCGGCGCCGCAGGCGATCGCCGCGCGCAGGTTCTCGAGCGTGTCCTCGGGCGAGTGCGCGGTGATGCCGGCCCAGCACTCGACGCGATCGGGCTCGCCGAGGCCCGCGCTCACCTTGCCGGTCTCTTCGGCGCAGACCGCGACGGCGCGGCGCAGGAGCGCCGGGGGCAGGCGATCCCACTCGCCGGTGGTCCCCGCCGCGAAGACCACGTCGGCGCCGAAGCCCTCCTGGATCACGAAGCGCACGAGGGCGCGCTGGTCGGCCTCGAGCAGCTCGCCCGACGCGTCGAGGACCGTAACCACAGGGACCGAGAGACCAGGGCGAGGACGCGTCTGCTCGACCGTGCGCACGGCGGGCGAGCCTAGCCTGGCGCGCCTCCCTGGAGCCACGCGGGAGAGAACGCGCTCGGGGCGGGCTTCGCGGGCGCCGGCTGGGAGAGCTCGAGCACGAGCGAGAGCGCGCCGCTCTCCACATCGACGCGGCTCGGCACGATCAAGGGACCCGGGCTCGCGAGATAGGCGCCGAAGCGATAGTGCGTGCCGTCCGCGAGGTCGATGCGCGCGATCTGATAGGTCTCCATGTCGACCCAGACCGACGCCCCGCCTTTGCCGCCCAGCACGTAGCAATCGTGGGGCCCGTCGTGACCCAGCGCGATCGCGGCGGGGTCGCCGCCCAGCTCGGCGAGCTCGGCGAGGAGCGTCCCGCCGCTCGCGGCCTGCAGCAGCCAGAACGGCGGCGTCAGCGGGCGCGCGTCCGGGAGCGGCGCGCCATCGCGCGTCGCCTCGAGTCCACTCGCGCGGCGGAGCTGGCGCTCGACGAACTCGTCCAGGTGGCGGAGCTCGAGGCGCGCGACGCCGCTCGGATCCGTGAGCAGGCGGCCCTGGGCGAGCACGCCGCCCGCGCCCGAGGAGCGCGCCGTCACGTCGAAGACGAGGGTCCGCGCGCGGCCCTGGGCACGCGCCGCGTCGGCGGTCGCGCGCGCGACCGGGTCGACGCCGGGGAGGTAGGCGAACGCTGCCGCCGCCAGGGCGAGGAGCGCCGGGAGTGCGAGCGCGCGCAGCCTCATACGTTGTGCGCGAGCCCGCTCTTGCCCGCGTAGCGCGCGCGAGAGCCCAGCTCCGCCTCGATGCGCAGGAGGCGGTTGTACTTCGCGATGCGCTCGCTGCGGCAGAGCGAGCCGGTCTTCAGCTGGCCCGCGCCGCTCCCGACCGCGAGATCCGCGATCGTGGTGTCCTCCGTCTCGCCCGAGCGGTGCGACACCACGGCGCCGTAGCCGGCCGCGCGGGCCAGGCGCATCGCCTCGAGCGTCTCCGAGAGCGTGCCGATCTGGTTCACCTTCACGAGCAGCGCGTTCGCGAGCTTGCGCGCGATGCCCTCGCGCAGGATCGCAGGGTTCGTGACGAAGAGATCGTCGCCCACGAGCTGCACGCGCGCGCCGAGGCGCTGGGTGAGGCGCGCCCAGCCGTCCCAGTCTCCTTCGGCGAGGCCATCCTCGATCGAGACGATCGGATAGCGGGCGCACCAGTCTTCCCAGAAGCCGATCATCTCGTCGCTCGTGTACTGCGCCCCCTCGCCTTCGAGGCGATAGACGCCGCCCTCGTAGAGCTCGCTCGTGGCGGGGTCGAGGGCGATCGCCACTTGCTCGCCCGGCCGGTAGCCCGCCTTCTCGATCGCCAGCAGCACGAGCTCGATCGCCTCGCGGCTGCTCTTCAAATCCGGCGCGAAGCCCCCCTCGTCGCCCACCGCGGTCGAGAGGCCCCGCTCTTGCAGCATGCCGCGCAGCGTGTGGAAGATCTCCGCGCCGTAGCGGAGCGCCTCGGCGAAGGTCGGCGCGCCGACCGGGTAGAGCATGAACTCCTGCAGGTCGACGTTGTTGTCGGCGTGGGCCCCGCCGTTCAGCACGTTCATCATCGGCGCGGGGAGGAGCGCCGCGCGCGCCGCCCCCGAGCCAGCGGTAGAGCGGGGCACCCGCAGCGGCCGCGGCGGCGTGGGCGGCGGCGAGCGAGGCACCGAGGAGGGCGTTCGCCCCGAGCCGCGCCTTGGTCGGCGTGCCGTCTAGCGCGCAGAGCGCCGCGTCGAGGGCGCGCTGCTCGGCGAGGCCGCCGAGGGGAGCACCGCGCAGCTTGCGCGCGATCTCGCCGTTCACGTGCGCGACGGCGCGCCGCACGCCCTTCCCGAGGTAGCGGGCCGGCTCGCGGTCGCGGAGCTCCAGCGCCTCGCGCGTGCCCGTCGAGGCGCCCGAGGGCACGGCGGCCCGGCCCAGCTGGCCCTGCGAGGTGGTCACCTCGACCGAGAGAGTCGGGTTCCCGCGCGAGTCGAGGATCTCGAAGGCCGCGATACGGGCGATCGTGAGCGCGGCGCGCGCGGGTTTGCGGGCCGGCGCGCGGCGGCGCTTCGGTCCCTGTCTCTTCTTCGCTCTCCGGCTCGCCATCGCTCACCCCTTAGCGGCGCACTCTACCCAGCGCGGCGCGGAACGACGACCGGGCCCTCGCTCGTCTCCACCAGGAGCGCCTCCACCCCGAAGGTCTCGCGCAAGAGCTCCGGGCGCAGCGCCTCGGTCGGCGGTCCCACCGCGAGGACCCGACCCGCGGCGAGCAGGGCCACGCGATCGGCCACGCGCGCCGCCCCGGCGAGATCGTGGGAGACGAGGAGCGCGGCCTTCCCCGCGCGCGCCCAGTCTCGGAGCAGCTCCTCGAGCGCCAGGCGATGCGCGAGGTCGAGATGGGCGACGGGCTCGTCGAGGAGCAGGATGCGCGGCTCCTGGGCCAGCGCCCGGGCGATCGCCACGAGCTGCCGCTCGCCGCCCGAGAGCTCGAGCACACTGCGCTCCGCCAGGCCGCCGATGCCGAGCCGCTCGAGCGCCGCGTGGGCGATGCGTCGGTCGGCGCGCGACTCGAAGCGGAAGAGCGAGAGATGCGGCGCGCGGCCGAGCAGCACGAGCTCCTCGACGCGGAACGGGAAGGGGACGCTCGAGTCCTGGGGCACGAAGGCGAGCGCACGGGCGCGCTCCCGGCGCGAGAGCGCGCCGAGCGGGCGGCCCTCGACCTCAACGCTCCCCGCCTGGGCGGCCAGGAGGCCCGTCGCCACGCGGAGGAGCGTCGTCTTCCCGGCCCCGTTGCGGCCGGCGAGCACCAGCACCTCGCCCGCGTGGAGCGCCAAGTCCACGCCCGCGAGCACACGCGCGCCTCCGAGCGACGCGGCGATCCCCTGGAGCGCGAGGGCGCTGGTCACGCGAGCCCGCGCCCGCGCAGGAGCACGAGGAAGAGCGGCCCGCCGACCAGGGCGGTGAGTGCGCCCACCGGCAGCTCCGGGCCGCCGAGGAGCGTGCGCGCCGCCGCGTCGCAGAGCACCAGGAAGGCGCCGCCCGCGAGCGCCGAGGCGGGGAGCAGGAGGCGGTGGTCGGCGCCGATCAAGAGGCGCAGCGCGTGCGGGACGATCAGCCCCACGAAGCCGATCAGGCCGGCGACCGAGACCGCCGCGCCGACCAGGAGCGAGGTGGCGATCAGGAGGGCGCGCTTCGCGCGCTCGGGGTCGAAGCCGAGCAGCGCCGCAGCGTCGTCTCCCAGCGCGAGCGCGTTCAAGACGCGGCCGAAGGGCAGGGCGCCGGCGAGGCCCAAGGCCAGAAAGCCCGCGATCCAGCCCACCAGCGCCGGGCGCGCGTCGGAGAGGTTCCCGATCAGGTAGAGGAAGATGCGGCTGCCCTCGGTGAGGCCGGCGACGGAGGCGAGGAACACGATCGCCGCCGAGGCGAGCGCGTTGAAGACGACGCCGATCAGGAGGAGCCGCGTCGCGTCCAGGCGCCCGCGCGGGCCGGCCACGGCGAGCAGGGCGAGCACCGTCACGACCGCGCCGGCGAAGGCCGCCAGCGGTGCGGCGCCGGCGGCGATCCCGAGCGCGCTTCCCAAGGCGACCACGAGGATGGCGCCGAGCGCGGCGCCGCCCGAGACGCCCAGGATGAAGGGATCGGCGAGCGGGTTGCGAAGCAGCGCCTGGAAGGTGGCGCCGGCCGTCGCGAGGGAGGCGCCGACGCCCGCCGCGAGGAGCACGCGGGGGAGTCGCACGCGCAGCACGATGTCGCTCGCCACGGGCTCCGCGCGGCCCGCGAGGGCCGCCCACACCTCGGCGGGAGAGACGCCGGCGGGGCCGACCGAGAGACCGAGCACGAGGGCCGCCGCGAGCGCGCCCGCGAGCGCGACGAGCACGCGCGCGAGCCGGCCCGGCGTGAGAGCGCTCACGGCGCCTCAGCTCCCGGGAATCGAAATTCCGGGGTCTGACCCCGAGATTTCGATTCTGGATCGCGGAGCGCGGCTTCGAGGAGGGCGAGCGCGCGATCGAGGTGGGGGCCCGGCAGCGTCACGAGGCCGGCCGGAAGCGAGACCACGCGCGCGCGCAGCGAGGGCCAGCGCGACCAGAACTCCGCCGCCGGCGCCGGGTCGTCGCTCGAGTCGAGCAGGAGCTGCGGCTCCTGCGCGAGGAGCCACTCGCGCGAGGCGCGCGGCCACTTGCCGCCGAGCGCAGCGCCCAGGTTCTCGGCGCCGACCGCGCGCAGCATGTCGTCCACGAAGGTGCCCGCGCCCGCCACGAAGAGCGGATCGCGCTGCAGGATCAGCACGGTGCGGAGCCGCGGGCGGCCCGCGCTCGCCTCCTGCGCGCGCTCGCGTGCGCGCTGGAGCTCCGCGACGCGCCGCGCCGCCGCTTCGTCCCGGCCGAGGCGCGCGCCGAGCGCACGGATCGTCTCGAGCACGTCGTCGTAGCTCACCGGGTCGGCGACGAAGCGCGCGACGCCGAGCGCGGCGAGCTGCTCCTGGAAGCTCCGCTGCTCGGCGCTCGGCACGAGCACGACGAGATCCGGCGAGAGCCCCATCACCGCCTCGAGGCTCGGGTCGTAGAGCCCGCCGACGCGCGGGAGCTCGCGCACCTCCGGCTCCTGGCGCGCGGAGAAGTCGTCCACGCCCACGAGCTGTGGCCGCGCGCCGAGCGCGAGCGCGATCGCGGTCAGCGACGGATTCAGCGAGATGACGCGTCGGGCCGGCTCGGCGTGAACGGCGCCCGCGAGGGCGAGGCCCGCGAGCAGGGCGAGCGCGCGCCGACGGAGAGGCCGAGCGGGAGGAGCCACGGGCGGCCGGGATAGCTCCCGGGTGGGAGCGCCGCTAGCGCGCGCCACCCGGGAGACCCCGTCCGCGCCTAGGGCTCGGCGCGCAGCGTCGATTCTCCGCTCAGCGAGAGAAAGGGGCGCAGCTTCGCGAGGCTCGCGTCGCCGATCCCCTTCACCTCGAGCAGATCCTCGATCCGCTTGAAGCCCCCGCGCTGGTCGCGCGTGGTGATGATCGCGCGCGCCCGCGCCTCGCCCACGCCGGGCAGCAGCGTGAGCTGGGTGGCGGTCGCCGTGTTCACGTTCACGACGCCCGTGAGCTTTCCGGCGGCGAAGGCCGGCGCCGTGCCGGCGATCAGGAACAGGACGAGGAGGAGGGCCGAGAGGGCTCGGCCGGTGTGGCGGTGCATGCTCGGGTTTCCGCGGGACCGCGGGTGAGATGCGGGGGCGCTCAGGTCTCCCGGCCGACCGCGAACTCGGCGGCCGCGAGGAGCGCGCTCTTCGAAGGCCCGTCGGGGAAGGGCGCAATGGCCTCGGCGGCGCGCGCCACGTGCTCGCGCGCGCGCCGGTTGGTGTCGGCGACGCCGTGATAGCGCTCGACCAGCTCGACCACCGGCGCGAGCTCGCGGTCGTCGAGCACCTGGTCGATCGCGACCAGGCCCTCGGCGTGGAGCTCCGCCGAGCGGCGGGCGGCCGTCTTCAGCACCGCCGCGACCGTCTCGCGCTCCGCCATGGTGGAGCGCTTCAGGGCGAGGAGCAGCGGCAGCGTCACCTTCCCCTCGCGCACGTCGGTGAAGGGGCGCTTGCCGAGCTCCGCCTCGCCGGCGCAGTAGTCGAGGGCGTCGTCGCGCAGCTGGAAGGCGAGGCCGAACTCGCGGCCGTACTGCGCGACCCGGCGGCGCTCGGCGCGCGTGACACCGCCGAGGATCGCGCCCGCCTCGGCGGCCGCGGCGATCAGCGAGGCGCTCTTGCGGTCGATCACGGCGTAGTAGTGCGCCTCGGTCACGTCGGGGTCGAAGCTGCGCTCGAGCTGGAGCAGCTCGCCCTCCGCCATGCGCCGGATCGTGTCCGAGAAGATCCAGAGGATGTCGAGGTCGCCGTCCTCGACGATCATCGTGGAGGCGCGCGCGTAGAAGTAGTCCCCCACCAGGACCGCGCGGCGGTTGCCCCAGATGGCGCGCGCCGCCTCCTTGCCCCGGCGCAGGCTCGCGAGGTCGACGACGTCGTCGTGGAGGAGCGTCGCGGTGTGGAGGAGCTCGACCGCGGCGGCGATCTGCACGCGGCGCGGCCCGTCGTAGCCGCAGAGCTCCGCGGTGAGCATCACCAGCACCGGCCGCAGGCGCTTGCCCCCCGACGAGAGCACGTGCTCGCCGACCATGCCGATCGGCGCGTGGTCGCTGGTGAGCGACTCGCGCATGGTCTGCTCGACCTGCGCGAGGCTCGGAGCGATCCGCTCGAGGGCGATGGCGAGAGCTCTGGGCGGCGGCGCGAAGGACTCGCTCATGAGCCTTTGAGGCTACCGCGCGCGGGGGCCGAAGCGCAACGGCGGAGTGACGAAAACACCTGATCTGACGGGACGTTAACCCTCGTTCACGAGGCGTGACCGGCGCGCCGCAGCCAGTCCACGGCGGCGCGCAGGTCGGGGACTCCGACCGCCTCGACGGGTCCCTCCACCGCGCCCGCGCTCGCCGCCGGGACGAGCATGCGGCGGAAGCCCAGGCGCGCGGCCTCGCGCAGGCGCTGCTCGACGCGCGCCACGCGCCGCACCTCGCCGCCGAGCCCGATCTCGCCGCACGCCGCGACGTCGGCGGGGAGCGCGATGTCGAGGCGGCTCGAGGCGATCGCGAGCGCCACGGCG
Source organism: uncultured delta proteobacterium (assembly GCA_963716275.1). Classification (GTDB taxonomy): domain Bacteria; phylum Myxococcota_A; class UBA9160; order UBA9160; family UBA6930; genus VGRF01. Next base: position 148,518 of record CAVQTC010000016.1, read on the forward strand.
AGGTCGGCGCCGGGCTCGTCGATGCGCATGCCGCCCGTCACGTTCACGAAGACGTCGCGCGAGAGGAGATCGACCTCGCTGCGCCGATCGAGGACCGCGAGCAAGAGCGCGACGCGCCCGTCGTCGACGCCCAAGCAGGTGCGGCGCGGCGTGCCGTAGCCGGCCGCGGCGACGAGCGCCTGGACTTCGAGCAGGAGCGGGCGCGAGCCCTCGATCACGGGCACCACGCACGAGCCCGGCGCCTTGGCGACGCGCTCGCCGAGGAAGAGCTCGCTCGGGTTCTCGACTGCGACGAGCCCCTTCTCGTCGTGCGTGAACACGCCCACCTCGTGGGTGGCGCCAAAACGATTCTTCACGGCGCGCAGAATCCGGTAGGGATGGCCGCGGTCTCCCTCGAAGGTGAGCACCACGTCCACCAGGTGCTCGAGCACGCGCGGGCCGGCGAGCGTGCCGTCCTTCGTCACGTGCCCCACCAGCACGAGCGGCGTCCCGTGAGCCTTCGCGGTGGCGGCGAGCAGCGCCGCGCTCTCGCGCACCTGGGCGACGCCGCCGGGCGGCGAATCGACGCGCTCGGTGCGCAGCGTCTGCACCGAGTCCACGACCACGAGCTTCGCCGCGCTCTCCTGCCAGGGCTTCGCGAGCGCTTCGACGCGCGTCTCCGCGATGGCGAGCAGGCGAGCGGGCACGGTGCCCAGGCGCGCCGCGCGGAGCCCCACCTGCTCGAGGCTCTCCTCGCCGCTCACGTAGAGCACGGGACCGAAGTCGGCGGCGACGCGCGCCGCGAGCTGGAGGCAGAGCGTGCTCTTGCCGATGCCCGGCTCGCCGCCCAGCAGGATCACGCTGCCGGGCACCAGGCCCCCGCCGAGCACGCGGTCGAGCTCGGCGCTCCCGGTCGAGATGCGCGGCGCGCGCTCCGGGTCGATCTCCGCGAGCGGGCGCGCCCGCGCAGCGCCGCCCTCCGCGGCGGCCAGAAGGCCTGGCGCCGCGCCGCCGACGCTCTCCTCGACCAGCGTCTCCCAGGCGCCGCAGCCCGGGCAGCGGCCGAGCCAGCGCGGCTGCTGCGCGCCGCACTCGGTGCAGGAGAAGACGGAGCGGCTGCGCGCCAAGGGAACCTCGCTTGGGACCGGGCCTCGCTACGGTAGCCACCACCACCGGGGCCGCCGCGCTTGTCGCTCTACGCCGACCGCATCTACCCGCGCATTCTCGAGCTGTTCTTGGGCGCGCTCGGCGAGCTGCGCGGCGCCGACGCTCGCGGGCGCGCGGGGTGACGTCCTCGAGCTCGGCTTCGGGACGGGCTTGAACCTCCCGCACTACCCGCCCGGCGTCACGCGGCTAACCACGGTCGATCCCCTCGATGCGCTGCGCGAGCGCGTCCTCGCGCGCATCCACGCGGCGCCGTTTCCGGTGGAGATGCACCACCTGGACGCGGAGGGGCGTCTCCCCTTCGACGCGGGCCGCTTCGACTGCATCACCGTCACGTGGTCGCTCTGCACGATCCCCGATCCGGTCGCCGCACTGCGCGAGGCACGCCGCGTGGCGAAGCCGGAAGCTCCGCTGCTCTTCATCGAGCACGGGCGCAGCGAGGACCCGAAGCTGGCGCGTTGGCAGGACCGTTGGAATCCCATCCAGCGCGTCATCGCAGTGCGGCTGCAACGTCAATCGACCCATCGACGAGATCGTCCGAGCGAGCGGCTTTCGCCTGGAGCAGCTCGAGCGCTTCTTCACCGACCACACGCCGCGCATACTCGGCGAGATGTACCGCGGCGTCGCGCGCGCCTAGCCCGCGCGCGCGAACACGCGGCGGCCGGCGATCCAGGTTTCGGCGACGCCGCCCTGCGCGTCGAGCACCGCGAAGTCGGCGCGCGCGCCGATGCGCAGCGTTCCGCGCTCGCGCTCGAGGCCGAGGATGCGGGCGGGGACGAGCGTGGCGGCGCGCACGGCTCCGAGCCGATCGCAGGCGCCCCAGGCGACCAGGTTGGCGAGCGCCCGGTCGAGCGTGAGCCGCGAGCCGGCGAGGCTCCCGTCGCTGCGCCGCAGGGCCACGCCGTCGTCGCGAAGAGGGCCGCCGAGCGACTCTGCGAACGCGTTCTCGCGATCGGATTCCCGAGTGGGATCGACGAGATCGGTGATCACGGCGAGCCGCGCCCCCTTCGCGCGCACGGCCAGCCGCACGGCGCTCGGATGGACGTGGGCGCCGTCGGCGATCAGGTCGCAGGAGAGCCGGTCGTCGCTGAGCGCGACGCCGATCAGGCCCGGGGCGCGCTGGTGGAAGGCGCCCATCGCGTTGAAGAGATGCGTCACGTGGCGGCCGCCCTGCTCGATCGCGCGCTCGGCGGTCGCGGCGTCGGCGAGGGAGTGGCCGAGCGCGGCGACCACTCCGCGCGCGGCGAGCTCGCGCAGGAGCATCTCGGCGCCCTCCGCTTCGGGAGCGAGCGTGACCATGCGCGCGAGCCCTGCCGCCCGGTCGAGGAGCGCCGCGTCGCCCGGACGAAAGGGGCGGATGCCGCTGCGCGGCTGCGCGCCGGCCGCCTCCGGCCGAATCCAGGGCCCCTCGAGATGCAGGCCCAAGGGCGTGGCGCCGCCCACGAGGTCGGCGCCCGCGATCGCTTCGCTCCAGGCCCCGACGTGGGCGCCGAGCTCCGGCTCGGGCCAGGCGAGCGTGGTCGGAAGGAAGCCCGTGACCCCGCTCGCGACGAGGCGCGCGGCTCGCCGCGCGCAGCCGCTCGGCCGCGCGCTCGGGCGCCGCGAAGACCAGGTCGCCGTGGTAGTGCAGGTCCAAAAAGCCGGGCGCGAGCCAGCGGCCGGCGAGAATCCGCGCGCTCCGCGGCCTCGGGCGGGCGCCGGTCGATGCGCAGCCGGGCCGCGATCCGGCCATCCTCGACGACGAGGGTCCCGGGCAGGGCCGCGTGCGCCTCGGGATCGAGCAGCGTCGCGCCGGCGAGCACGAGGCGGTCCATCCGCGTGCAGTCTATCGGTATTTCAAGTGGGGCCGCGCGGGGGCCGATTCAAGGCCGATGGCCGAGCTCGGCGCCGACATCGAGAGCGACCTCCAGCAGCTCGACGCGAAGCTGAAGCAGCTGCGCGTCGAGTACGAGCAGTACTTCCTGGGCGGGCGCAAGCGCGAGCCCTCGCTGCTGCGCGGCGACGTCAACAAGATGGTCGGCTTCTACGCGAACGTCCCGATCCGCAACACGGCGCTGCGCTTCCAGTTCAACAACCTGCGCGCGCGCTTCTTCACGCTGAAGCGCCACTGGGACGATACCTGCCGCAAGATCGAGGACGGCACCTACGAGCGGCACCTCTTCAAGGCGGAGCTCCACGAGCGCGAGCGCGGCATCAAGGGCAAGCCGAGCGCGAAGGGGAAGCCGGCCGAGGCCGCGCCCCAAGCGGACTCGGGCGACGCGCTGTTTCGCGCCTACCGGGAGGCCCGCGAAGCGACCGGCCAGGACGCGAGCGCCCTCACGCGCGAGAAGTTCGACGGGCTCGTGCGCCAGCAGGAGGAGGCGATCCGCGCCAAGTTCGGCGCCGCCGAGGTCCGCTTCCGCGTCGCGGTGGAGAACGGGAAGGCGAAGCTGAAGGCGACGCCGGTCAAGGCGACGTAGAGCCCGGTGGGAACGGCTACCGATGTGAACGGGGACGTTCCAACTTACTGGCGACACTGGGCTTACGTTCAACGCCCGGCGGAGCCGTCGCCAGTAAGTAGGAACGTCCCCTGCGCTAGCGGCGCTCCATCCAACCGCGCCGGATGGCCTCCGGGTCCCAGGTGGAGAGCAGGGCCCGAAACTCGGGGGCGGAGAGCGGCTTCGCGACCACGAAGCCCTGCACCTCGTCGCACTCCACCTCGATCAGGTGGTGGAGCTGGGCTTCGCTGTCCACGCCCTCGGCCACCACGCGGCGGCCCAGGTCGTGGGCCATGCGCACCACGGCGCGCACCACGCGGGCGGCGTCGGGGTTGGTGTCGATCTCGCGGATCAGCGAGCGGTCGAGCTTGATGGTCTGGACCGGGAAGCGCACCAGCGCGGCGAGCGTCGAGTAGCCGCTGCCGAAGTCGTCGAGAGCGAGCGTCAGGCCGATCGCGCCCAGGTCGCGCAGCGGGGCGATCGCCTCGTCGCCCTCGATCATCAGGCTCTCGGTGATCTCGAGCTCGAGGCGCCGGGGCTCGAGGCCGCTGTCCATCAGCGCGTCGAACACGATGCGCTGGAAGGCGCCCGTCACGAGCTGCACGCGCGAGATGTTGACGGCGATGCTGGGCGGGTCCGGGGTGAGCTGCGACCAGCTCGCGGCCTCGCGGCAGGCGGCGATCAGCACCCACTTCCCGAGCGCCTCGATCAGCCCGCGCTCCTCGGCGAGCGCGATGAACTCCTTCGGAGTCACGGCGCCGAGGCTCGGGCTCTGCCAGCGCGCGAGCGCCTCGGTGCCGAGGATGCGACCCGTGGCGAGCTCGATCTTCGGCTGCACGGCGATGGAGAGCTCCTCGCGCTCGACGGCGCCCGGGAGCTGCTCCAGCACGACGCGGTTGCGCGCGGCCACGGCGTCGAGATCGGCGCGGTACGTGCGGTAGGGCGCCGAGCGATCCGACTTGGCCGCGTACATGGCCGCGTCGGCCGCGTGCATGAGGGCCTCGGTGTTCACGCCGTCGCGCGGATGGAGCGCGATCCCGATGCTCGCGCTCACGCGCAGCTCGACCCCTTCCACCTCCACCGGCTGCGCGAGCTGCGCGCGGATGCGCGTCGCGTACTCGGCGGCGTCGAGCTCGCCCGAGATACCGACCAGGAGGATCGCGAACTCGTCGCCGCCGAAGCGCGCGACGCTCGCGTGCGGGCGCGGCCCGGGGCCGCCTGCGTCGCTGCGCGTCACCGCCTCGGCCAGGCGCCTTGCGACCGCGCGCAAGAGCTCGTCGCCGTTCGCGTGGCCCCAGCGGTCGTTCACCTGCTTGAAGCCGTCGAGGTCGAGGAAGAGCACCGCCACGGACCCGTCGGCGGCGCCCCGGCGGCGGAGCGCGCTCGCGAGCCGCTTCTCGAACAGGCGCCGGTTCGCGAGCCCGGTGAGCCCGTCGTAGAAGGCGATGCGCCGCGCGCTCTCCTCGGCGCGCCGCTCCTCGGTCACGTCGCGCACCGTCACCGTGACGAGGGGCCCGCTCGCGCCCCCGCTGTGGGAGACCGAGGCGAAGTGCTTGAAGTAGCGGGGCTCGACGGTCAGCGCGCAGTGCTGGTGGAGGATGCCCTCCGCCGAGGGCCGGCCGTGGATCACGTCGCGCAGGCCGTCGGCAAATTTTTCCTGGTCGTCGGCGTGGACGCAGGCCTCGACCAGCATCGGGAGCGTCGTGGGCAGCGGGTCGCGCAGGCGCAGCACGCCGGCCGCGCCCGGGCCGAGCCGCACCTCGTCGCTCGTCACGTCCCACTCCCAGTAGGCGATGCCGGCGAGGGCCTGCGCGCTCTCGAGCCGGGAGAGGCGCTGCTCGAGGGCGTGCGAGCCGGTGGGCTGGGAGGAGAGCGCGAGCTGGAGCTCCACGCGGGTCGCGAGCAGCTCGCGGTCGACCGGCTTGGTGACGAAGTCGTTCACCCCGCACGCGATCGCGCGCTCGGGCAGCCGCGCGCTCGCCGTGATCAGCAGGATGGGGACCTGCCGCGTCGCCTCGAGCGCGCGCAGCTCGCTGCACAGCGCCAGGGCGTCGTCGCGGAGCTCCATGTCCACGACCACGATGCGGGGCTTCTCGGCCGCGGCGAGCTCGAGGGCCTGCCGGGCGCTGGTCGCGGCGACCCCCACGAGCCCGGTGGGCTCGAGGGCACGCCCGAGGGCGCGGCCCAGCGGGGAGTCGGGGACGACGACCAGCGCCGTCCCGCCCCCGTTCTGCTGGCGCACGTCGGTCATGTCGCGGCGCTCTGCATCGCTCGCCGCTTTTCGGCGGGTCGGCGAGCGCGCCTGAGCGCGCTTCCCGAGGGTGAAGGCGCCCGGGCGCTACGCCTTGAATTTCTCCGAGATGGCGACGCGCGCGATCGCCCGCGAATAGGCCTCCTGGAGCTCCTGGTAGGCGGCCTCCCCCTCCTCGCTGGCGCGCATGCCCTTGAGCTGCGCGAGGGCGCGGTCGCGCGCCACCTCCGCCCGGGAGCGGTCGATGTCGTGGGCGAACTCGCAGGTGCCCACCAGCACGGTCACGTTGTCGAGCTGGACGCCCGCGAACCCGCGCCCGACGGCCGCGTGAAGCGGGGGCCCGCCCGCGCGCTCCACGCGCATCTCGCCGACCTTGAGCGCGGTCAAGAAGGGCTCGTGGCCGGCGAGCACGCCGAACTCGCCCTCGCTGCCCGGCAGCACGACGGTCTGGACGTCCTCGTTGAAGGCTTCGCCCTCGGGCGTCACGACGGTCAGGTGGATCGCCATTTTTTGCGACTCTCCGCTCGCCTTCGGCTCGCTGCGCGCGGCCTACGGCGCTGCGCGCCGCTGGGCCGCTTGCGCTTCCCGAGCTGCGATCGGTCGGGAAGCTGTTCTCTTTTTCTCTGTTCGTCACACGAGGGTCTTCGCCTTCTCGCGCGCCGACTCGATCGCGCCCACCATGAAGAAGGCCTGCTCCGGCAGGTCGTCGCACTTGCCGTCCAGGAGCTCCTTGAAGCTGCGGATGGTCTCCTCGAGCGGGACGTAGATGCCCTTCTGGCCGGTGAAGCCCTCGGCCACGTGGAAGGGCTGCGAGAGGAAGCGCTCGATCTTGCGCGCGCGCGCCACGGTCAGGCGGTCGTCCTCGCTGAGCTCGTCCATGCCCAGGATCGCGATGATGTCCTGCAGGTCCTTGTACTTCTGGAGGGTCTGCTGCACGCCGCGCGCGACGCGGTAGTGCTCCTCGCCCACCACGAGCGGGTCGAGGATGCGGCTGGTGGAGTCGAGGGGGTCGACCGCCGGGTAGATGCCCTTCTCGGAGATCGCGCGCGAGAGCACCGTGGTCGCGTCGAGGTGCGTGAACGCGGTCGCCGGCGCCGGGTCGGTCATGTCGTCGGCGGGCACGTAGATCGCCTGCACGGACGTGATCGAGCCCTTGGTGGTCGAGGTGATGCGCTCCTGGAGCGCGCCCATGTCGGTCGAGAGCGTGGGCTGGTAGCCCACCGCCGAGGGGATGCGGCCGAGCAGCGCCGACACCTCGGAGCCCGCCTGGGTGAAGCGGAAGATGTTGTCGATGAAGAGCAGCACGTCCTTGCCCTCTTCGTCGCGGAAGTACTCGGCGCAGGTCAGCGCCGAGAGGCCGACGCGCGCGCGCGCGCCCGGCGGCTCGTTCATCTGGCCGTAGACCAGCGCCGCCTTGTCGAGCACCGAGGTCCCGTCCGAGAGCTTCGAGTCCATCATGTCGTGCCAGAGGTCGTTGCCCTCGCGGGTGCGCTCGCCCACGCCGCCGAACACCGAGTAGCCGCCGTGCTGCTTGGCGATGTTGTTGATCAGCTCGAGCAGCACGACCGTCTTGCCGACGCCGGCGCCGCCGAACAGGCCGACCTTGCCGCCGCGCGGATAGGGGGCGATCAGGTCGATCACCTTGATGCCCGTCTCGAGGGGCTCGACGGTGACGGACTGGTCGATGAACTCGGGCGCGGGCCGGTGGATCGGCCAGTACATGTCGGTCTTGATCGGGCCGCGCTCGTCGACCGGCTCCCCGATCACGTTGGTGATGCGGCCGAGCGTGCCCGGGCCGACCGGCACCTTGATCACGTCGCCGGTGTTGATCACGGGCTGGTCGCGGCGCAGGCCGTCGGTCGCGTCCATCGCGATCGTGCGCACGCTGTTCTCGCCCAGGTGCTGGGCGACCTCGAGCACGAGGTTGTTCTCGCGGTTGTCGATGTTCGCGTTGGTGGTGCGCAGCGCGTAGTAGATCTCGGGCAGCGCGCCGGGCGGGAACTCCACGTCCACCACCGGGCCCATCACCTGGGTCACGCGTCCGTTCGCCGTCGGCTTCGCTGCCATCGTTGGGTCTCCTCGCATCGGGGCTATTTCAGAGCTTCCGCGCCGGACACGATCTCCATCAGCTCTTTGGTGATCGCGGCCTGGCGCGCGCGGTTGAACTGGAGCGTCAGGCTCCCGATCAGCTCGTCCGTGTTGCGCGGTCGCGTTCTCCATCGCCGCCATGCGCGCGGCGTGCTCGCCGGCCTGGTTCTCGAGCAGCGCGCGGTAGATGGTGAACTCGAGCGCCTGGGGCACGAGCGCGGCGAGCACGCGTCGCGGGGTCGGGCTCGATCTGGAAGGGCAGCGGCGTCGCACCCGCCTCGGCGATGTCCTCTTCGGGCGTGAGCGGGAGGAGCGCGTCCGCGCGCGGCGTCTGCGTCAGCGCGGAGACGAACTCCGCGTAGACGACGCTGGCGCCGTCGATCTCGCCGGTCTCGTAGCGCTTGGCGACGTGCTCGGAGATCTCCGCGGCGTGGAGGAGCGCGATCGTCCCGAGATTCGCCCACACGCGCTGCACGGTGTACTGGCGGCGGCGCCGGAAGAAGTCGCTCGCCTTGCGGCCGACCGGCGAGATCACCACCCGCCAGCCCTGGCGCTTGGAGCTCGCGGGCGATCTCCTGCGCTTTCTTCAGCACGTTGGCGTTGAAGGCGCCGCACAGCCCGCGGTCCGAGGTGATGACGACGAGCTCGTGGACCTCGCGCTTCTCGCGCGGCGCGAGCAGCGGATGCTCGGGGCCCCAGTGCCGGCGCCGGATCTCGCCCAGCACGCCGTACATGCGCTGGGCGTAGGGCCGCGCGGCGAGGATCGCGTCCTGGGCGCGGCGCAGCTTCGCCGCCGAGACCATGCGCATCGCGCTGGTGATCTGCCGCGTCTTCTGGGTGGTGCGGATGCGCCGCCGGATTTCTTTCGTGCTGGGCATGCGATGGCTCTAGACGTCTGACGTTCTGCTCACTCGTTGGCCGCGGTCGGGCGGAACACCAGCGCGAAGGCGTCGAGGGCGCGCGCCGAGCGCCTTCTCGTCGTCCTCGCCGAGCTGCCCGCTCTGCTTCAGCTTCGCGAGCAGGGGCGCGTGGTTGGCGCGCATGTAGGCCAGCATCTCGTGCTCGTAGCGGCGCACGTCGCGAGACCGGGAGGTCGCGCAGCCAGCTCTTGCGGCCGGTCGGCGGCGTCGCCGCGTAGATCGAGATCACCTGCTCGATCGCGTGCAGGGGCTGGTACTGCGGCTGCTTCAGGATCTCGGTCTGGCGCTCGCCGTTGGCGAGCTGCTCGAGCGTCGCCTTGTCGAGGTCCGAGCCGAACTGCGCGAAGGCCGCCAGGTCGCGGTACTGGGCGAGGTTCAGCTTCAGCTGCCCGGCCACCTTCTTCATCGCCTTGATCTGCGCGTCGCCGCCCACGCGCGACACCGAGATGCCGACGTTCACGGCGGGTCGCACGCCGGAGTTGAAGAGGTCGCTCTCCAGGAAGATCTGCCCGTCGGTGATCGAGATGACGTTGGTCGGGATGTAGGCCGAGACGTCGTCGGCCTGGGTCTCGATGATCGGGAGCGCGGTCAGGCTCCCGCCGCCGAGCTCGTCGTTCAGCTTGGCCGCGCGCTCGAGCAGCCGCGAGTGCAGGTAGAAGACGTCGCCGGGATACGCCTCGCGGCCCGGGCGGCCGGCGCAGCAGCAGCGAGAGCTGCCGGTAGGCGACCGCCTGCTTGGAGAGGTCGTCGTAGACGATCAGCGCGTGCTTGCCGTTGTCGCGGAACCACTCGCCCATCGTGCAGCCCGCGTAGGGCGCGAGGTACTGCAGCGGCGCCGGGTCGCTCGCCGTCGCGGCGACCACGATCGTGTACTCCATCGCGCCGTGCTGGGCGAGCTTGTCCACGACCTGGGCGACGGTCGACTGCTTCTGCCCGATGGCGACGTAGATGCAGAACACGTTCGCCGCCCTTCTGGTTGATGATCGTGTCGATGCGCGATCGCGGTCTTGCCGGTCTGGCGGTCGCCGATGATCAGCTCGCGCTGGCCGCGGCCGATCGGCGTCATCGCGTCGATCGCCTTGATGCCCGTCTGCAGCGGCTCGTGCACCGGCTTGCGCGTCACGATGCCGGGCGCCTTCAGCTCGACGCGGCGGCTCTCGCTGGCCTGGATGGGGCCCTTGCCGTCGATCGGCTGGCCGAGCGCGTCCACCACGCGGCCGAGCAGCCCCATGCCCACCGGCACCTCGACGATGCGGCCGGTGCGGCGCACGAGGTCGCCCTCGCGCACGTGGCTCGCCTCGCCCATGATCGCGATGCCGACGTTGTCCTCCTCGAGGTTCAGCACCATCCCCGAGATGTCGCCGGGAAGTCGAGACCAGCTCGCCGGCCATGACGCCTTGCAGGCCGTAGACGCGCGCGATGCCGTCGCCGATCGAGAGCACGGTCCCGGTCTCGGCCACGTCGATCTGCCGACCGTAGTCCTTGATCTCGCGCTTCAGGATGTCCGTGATCTCACCGGGCCGAAGATCCATCGTTCTCTCCGCTGGCAGGGGTCGGGTTCGCTCAGCTTCCGAGCAGTGCGCTGCGCAGCTGGGCGAGCTGCGTCTGCACGCTGCCGTCGTAGACCATGTCGCCGAGCTGGGCGACGAGGCCGCCCACCAGCTCGGGATCGACTTTCACGTCGAGCTCGACGGCCCGTCCCGCGCGCGCCGCGAGCGCGCGCGTCAGGCGCTCGCGCTGGGCGGGCGAGAGGGGCTGCGCGGTCACCACGCGGGCTTGCACGCGGCCCGCGGCCTCGTCGGCGAGGCGCACGAACTCGGCCTCGATCTCGCGGAACGCCACGAGGCGGCGCTGGTCGATCAGGTAGGCGAAGAAGCGGCGCAGGAGCGCGCCCGCGCCGAGCGCCTCCGCCACCGCGTCGAGCACTCGGAGGCGCGTGGCGGCGGGGTGCAGCGGCTGCATCAGCACGTCGCGCAGCTCCGCATTCTGCTCGAGCAGCGCGCCCAGCGCGCGCAGCTCGGCGCGCACCTCGGCCACCTTGCCGTCGTCGCGCGCGAGCGCGAAGAGGGCGCGGGCGTAGCGGCGCGGGGCGATGCCAGCCGGCATCAGGGTTGCCTCCGCTGCCATCAGGGTTGCCTCCAGCCGCCATCAGCGCGCCCTCCGCCGCTCTCGATCTTCGCGATCACCTCGTCGACCAGGCGCGTGCGGTCGTCGGCGTTCACCTGCTCGCGCAGGATCTTCCCGGCGAGCGTCACGGCGAGCTCCGCGGTCTCCTCGCGCAGCCGCTCGCGCGCGCCGCGCAGCTCGCGCTCGGCCACGGCGCTGGCGCCCTGGCGGATGCGCACCGCGGCTCGCCTCGGCGTCGGCGAGGATCGCCGCGCGCTCGGCCTCGGCGGTCTTGCGCGTCGCGGCCAAAATCTCGGCGACCTCGGAGTCGAGGCGCGCGGCCTTGGCGTCCCACTCGGCGAGCTTGCGCTCGGCGTCGCGCAGGAGCTGCTCGGAGCTCGCGATGTTCTTGGCGATGGTGTCCCGGCGCGTGGCGAGGTAGGCCTGGACGGGCTTGCGCGCGAACCACACCAGCACGCCCACCAGGATCGCGAGATTCACCCACTCGAAGGCGAACTCGCGCAGGTGCTCGCCGGCTTCCTCGGCGTGCTCGGCCGCGAGCGCGACGCCCGGCCAAAGGAGGGCGAGCCCGACGAGGACGCGGCGCATCAGAGCGGTCTCCCGAGCACGCGGGACGCCGCCTCGCGCGCCAGGCGCTCGCTCTCGCCGCTGAGCGCGCCGCGCGCGTCGGCCAAGGAGGTCGCGAGCTCGGTCCGCGCGCTCGCGAGCTCGCGCTCGGCGTCCCCGCGCGCGGCGCCGGTCACGCGCGACTGCTCCTGGCGCGCCGTTTCGAGGGCGCCGCGGCGGAGCCCGTCGGCCTCGCGGCGCGCGCCGCCGATCGCGGTCTCGTAGCGGCCGAGCACGGCGTCGGCCTGCTTGGCGATCTCGCGGGCGCGGTCGCGCGCCCCTCGATGCGCTCGCCGCGCGCGTCGAGGAGCCGCAGCAGGGGCTTGAACAGGATCGGGTTCAAGACCAGCGCGAAGACCACGAACAGCGCGATCAGCTGCACCCAGACGCTCGTCCAGGGGGCCGCGACCAGCGCGCCGCCGTAGGTGCCGTACATCAGGTCGTCGATCAGGTCCGGGAAGATCTGCAGGCCGCTCTCGGCCCACGCCGGCGTCGCCGCCAGCAGCGCCACCCCGCTGGCCAGCGCGAGCTTCCTTCGCGACGTCATCTGTCTCCGTTCCCCACGACGCAACCGAGGACGACCCATCGCCTCTCGGACGCGGAGCGACGAGACGGCATCCCGAAAGCAAATCCGGCCCAGGGACCGGGCCGGCGCGCCGGGGAAAGTGGCAGATCCGGAACGAGTTTCAAGCGGACGGGGACCTGGAGCCGTCGCTGCGCGAATTCCTCGCAGCCGGGCCGGTCGTGCAGTGCCCGCGGATGTGCCCGCCATCTTCGATCGAGAGCAGCGGCGAGGTGACGTTGCCTTCGAGATCGGCGCCCGGGAGGAGCGCCACCCGGCGCAGCGCGACCACGTCGCCGATCAGCTGCCCGGCGAGCACGAGCTCGCCGACCTCGACCCGCGCCCGTACGCGCGCGCGGGGGCCGACCACGAGCGACCCGCTCGCGTGGATTTCGCCGGCGAGCTCGCCCTCCACGCGCAGCGTGCCCTCGAAGGTGAGCACCCCCTCGAAGACCGTGCCCGGGCCGAGCCGGGGGATGCCGTCGGGCGCCTCGGCCTCCATCAGAGCCGGCGCCCGTCGAGGATCAGCGCCGCCAGGCGGGCGAGCTCCGCGGCGCTCGCGAACTCCAGCTCGACGCGGCCGCGCGCGCCTTCGCTCTGGATGCGCACGCGCGTCTGCAGGTGCGCCTCGAGCTGGTCCACGAGCGCGCGTAAGTTTGCGTCCTGGGGATGGGCGCTCTCGCGCCGGCGCGTGCGGCGCGGAGGGCCCGCGCCGGCGAGCGTGCGCGCGAGCTCTTCGGCCGCGCGCACCGAGAGCTGGCCCGCGACGATGCGCTCGTGGAGGAGCCGGCGGCGCTCGGGGTGGGGGAGCGAGAGGAGCGCCTTCGCGTGCCCCATCGAGAGGCGGCCGCCCTCCACGTCCTCCTGCGCCTCCTTGCCGAGGTCGAGCAGGCGCAGGTGATTGGCGACGGTCGAGCGCTCCAGCCCGACGCGCGCGCCGACTTCCTCCTGCGTGGCCCCGTTCTCGAGGAGCTCGCGGAAGGCCAGCGCGAGCTCGATCGGGTTCAGGTCGCGGCGCTGGACGTTCTCCACCAGCGCGAGCTCGAGGAGCGCGCGCGGCGCGACGTTCTGGATCGTCGCCGGCAGGGTCGCGAGCCCGGCGCGCTGGGCGGCGCGCCAGCGCCGCTCGCCGACCACGAGCTCGTAGCGGCGCGTGGCGCCCGGCGACGCCTCGCGCACCACCACGGGCTGCAGCACGCCGTGGCGCCGAATGGAGGCGGCCAGCGCCTCGAGATCCGCCTCCGCGAACACGCGGCGCGGCTGCTGGGGATTCGGCGAGATCTCCTCGACGCGCAGCTCGCGCGCGCCGGCGCTCGCCTCGCGCTCGGGCGCGGGCGGCGGGCTCGCCGCGGGCAGGAGGGCGTCCAGGCCCCGACCGAGGGCGCCGCGCCGGGGCGTCACTGCGCTTCTCCGTGCGCGGGCCGCACGAGCGTCGGCGGCTTGCGCTGGGCGCGCGGGTGGCGCCGTAACAACTCGTCGGCGAGCTGCAGGTGGGCGAGCGCGCCGCGCGACTGGATGTCGTACAGAAGGATCGGCTCGCCGTGGCTCGGCGCCTCGCTGAGCCGCACGTTGCGCGGGATCGTCGCCGTGAACACGCCCCCCATGCCGCTCCCGAAGTGGCTGCGCACGTCATCCTCGACCTGCCGCGAGAGATTGGCACGCCGGTCGATCATGGTGAGCACGATGCCCTCGCGCTCGAGCGTCGGATTGAAGCGCGCGCGCACGCGCTCGACGGTCCCGAGCAGGCGCGCGAGCCCCTCGAGGGCGTAGTACTCGCATTGCAGCGGCACGAGCACGGCGTGCGCGGCAACCAGCGCGTTCAGCGTGAGCAGGCCCAGCGAGGGCGGACAGTCGATCAGCACGAAGTCGTAGTGCGGGAGCACGGGGGCGATCGCGTCGCGCAGGAGCCCCTCGCGGTTCTCGACACTCACGAGCTCGAGCTCGGCGCCGGCCAGGTCCGGACCCGCCGGGAGCGCGTGCAGGCAAGGGAGGTCCGTCGGATGCAGCGCCTCCGCCGCGGTCGCGTTGCCCGCGAGGACGTCGTAGACCTGGACGGCCGGCTGGGTGATCCCGAGGCCGCTGCTGGCGTTCCCCTGGGGGTCGAGATCGATCAGCAGGACCGCGCGCTCGGAGGCCGCGAGCGACGCCGCAAGGTTCACCGATGTGGTAGTTTTCCCCACACCGCCCTTCTGGTTGACGACGGCGAGGACTCGCGGACCCGTCCCGGTATCGGTCATCCTCCCACCCCTCGGGGGACCGACCGGAAGTCTACCCAAATGCGAGCCCGTGTTCCACGTGGAGCAAATGATCGTGTGCCACGTGGAACAAACGTTCGTGTTCCACGTGGAACACTTTTGCCCTCAACAGGTCAGACGAATGAGCGCGCGGGGGCCGGCCCCGACGTCGTAGTCGAGACGGACGGCGCCCAAGGGCAGGGGCTGTGCTTCGCGGCCCGCGAAGCCGAGGACGGCGCCGCCCGGGCGCACGAGTGCGGGCGCCGCCGCGAGCCAAGCCGCGAGCGGGAGCACGGCCCGCGAGATCGCAACGTCGTAGCGGTGGGCATGCGAAGCGGAGTGCGCCTCGAAGCGCTCGCCGAGCACCTCCACGCGCGCGAGCCCGAGCGAGCGAACGACCGAGCGCAGGAACACGCGCCGCTTCTCGAGGGGCTCGAGCAGGACGCCCAGCGAGGCCGGGCGCAAGAGCGCGAGAACGATCCCCGGAAGCCCGGCCCCCGAGCCCACATCCACCCACGAGCTCTGCGGGGGGACGTGCACGACCGCCGGGAGCGCGTCCGCAAGGTGCTCGCGCACCAGCGTGTCGGCGTCTCGGGCGCCGGTCAGGTTGATCCGCTCGTTCCAGCGCAGGAGGTCGTCCGCAAAGGCGGCGAGCCCCGGGAGCACGGGCGCCAGGTCGACGGCAAACGCCGCCGCCGCGCTCTCGAGGGCGCGTCCGAGCCAGGCCGGGTCGATCGGGGTGGAGCGGCTCCGCGGGCCGTGTTCCACGTGGAACAGTCGGCTCAGCCGCCCGGGGCGTTGCTCGCCGCCGCCTTGGCTTCGGCGTACTCGGGCGCGCCCTCCGGCACCACGACGACCTGGCGGTAGGCGCCCTCGCCGATGCTCATGGTGGCGATGCCGTCCTGGCCGCGCAGGGCGATGTGGATGATGCGCCGATCGCGCGAGCTCATCGGATCGAGGGCCACCGCGCGGCCGGTTTCTTGGGCGCGCTTCGCCGCGCGCTCGGCCACCCGCTCGAGGAGCTCGTCGCGCTTGTCGCGGCTCCCGCCCTCGACGTTCACGACCACGCGGCGCGGCTCTTCCTGGCCCAGGCTCGCAGCCTGGCTGGCGAGGAGCTGGAGGGCCTCGGGCGCGCGGGCGTCGCCGGCGGTGAGCCCGGAGACCGCGGCGCCCGTGATCTCGAAGATCTGGTAGCCGTCCTGATCCGACATCGAGACCTCGAACGGCCCGAGCTCCATGCGCTCGACCATTCCCACCAGGAATTGCCCCACCGGCCCGATCTCGCCGCGGGCGGTCCCGACCGAGGGCCCGACCGAGGCGGCTGCCGGGGCTGCCGCCGGCGCCTCCTCGCGCGCGCGGGTCTCGCGAGGGGGCTCGCGGTCCCGGTCTCGTCGCGATCCCGGTCGCGCTCGCGGGAGTCCCCGCGGCCCTCGCGGCCACGCCGGGCGTCGCGCGGCGGGCGCTCGCGCTCCTCGCGGCCGCCACCACCCCGGCGCTCGCTCGCCGGCGGCGCGTCGGCGGGGACGGCGACGACCAAGGCGCGCGCGCCGAGCCCGGACACCTCGGCCAGCGTGCGCACGCGCAGCGCCGCCGCAGGCCTCCCGAAGAACGCGGACGCTTTCGCGATCGCGTCGTCCGCCGTGTCGGCAACGAATTCCTTGGCTTCGCTCTTCGGATCGTACATCGCTTCCTCCGCTAGGAGTCTGACTGGGGCTTCGCGCCGCTTGCACTAGCTCGCGGCCGGCCGCGGCCGGTTCATCAGCATCTGCTGGGCGATCCCGAGCAGCGTGCTCATGAGCCAGTACAGGACCAGGCCCGATGCGAACTGATAGAACATCACGGTGAACATCACCGGCATCACGATCAGCATCATGCGCGCCTGAGCCGGATCCATCGTCGACGGCGTCATGCGCTGTTGCAGCACCATGCTCGCGCCCATCAGCAGCGGAAGCACGCGCACAGGGAGATCGAGGCCCGGGATCACGAACAGCGCCTCGGGCTGCGAGAGGTCGGTGATCCACGCGACGAAGGGCTGCTGGCGCAGCTGGATCGAGCCCTGGAGCGCGAAGTAGAAGCCCACCACGATGGGCATCTGCAGGAGCATGGGCAGGCAGCCCGTGAAGCTCGAGAGCGGGTTCATGCCCGCGTCCTTGTAGACCTGCATCATCGCCTCGGACTGCTTCTGCTGGTCGCCCGCGTGCTTCTCGCGCACCGCCGTGATCTTGGGCGCGAGCTCCGCCATGCGCTTCATCGAGCGCATCTGGGTCGCCATCAGCGGCGCGATCGCGAGGCGCACCACGAACGTGAGGAGCAGGATCGCGAGCCCGTAGTTGGGCACGATGCGGTGCGTCGCCGAGAGCAGCGACGCAAAGAAGCGAGTCAGCGTCGGCGCCCAGCCGCGATGGATCGCCTGGTCCAAGTGCGCACCCGCTGCGTCGAGTCGCTCGGCCTCCTTCGGCCCCACGTAGAGCCGGTACTCGCGGGTGAGCTCGGCGCCGGCCGGGAGATCGACCGGGGCGAAGCTCACGGCGAGCCGCGCTTCGCGCTCGAGGAGGACCGGCGTGAACGAGGCGCGCGCGTCGCCTGGATTGTCGGGCAGGAGCGCTGCGATGAAGTAGCGGGTGTGCGCCGCCGCCCAATCGAGCTCGAACTCGCCCGGGGGCTTGCCGGCCTCGGGCGCGATCAGCGCCGGCTCGTGGTCGCCCTTGCCGCCGAAGCCCAGGAAGCCCGGACGGGGTGTCACGTGGAACTCGCGGAGCTTGTCGCTCGCGTAGGCCGCCAGGCCGAACTCGACGAAGTCCGCCCCGGGGCGGATCTCGGCGGGCCAGTCCACCTCGAAGGTGGGCCGCAGCGGGGTCGCGCCTCCGTTCACGATCGCGATCGCGAGGCGCGCGCCGTAGCCGTCCGCGTCGAAGGTGTAGGTCTTGCGCACCGTGACGGCGCCGAGCGCCGCTTCGAAGGCCAAGGCCGAGCCATCGGGCGCGCTCGTGGCCACGGCGTAATCGAGCTCGCTCAGGTCGCCGTGGCCGAGCTCGAGGAGCGGCATCGCGAGGGCGCCGCGCGCAGCGGTCGTAGTCGTGATCTCCACCGGCGGCCGGCCCGGCTGCGACGCGTCGTCGTAGCTTTTCAGCTGCCAGTGCTGGAGCGTCGCGCCGCGGGTCGAGAAGACCGCGGAATAGAGCGGCCGCTCGATCGCGATCCAGCCGCTCCGCCACCTTCGGCGTCTCGCTCGGCGCCTCATTCGGCGTCGGGAGGGCTTTTGTCGTAGCTAAATCACCACGGTCTGCCGTTGCAGGCGGCGGCTGAACGGCCGCTGCGGGCGGCGGGGGCTTGCCGCGATTCGGGTACTTGTGATCGAGGTAGGCCTGCCAGGCGAAGAAGAGGATCGCGCTGAGCGCGATCGCGAGGAGGCTATTGCGGTCCACGAGGCGCCTCGAGCGGGACCGGATCCCAGCCGCCTGGATGGAACGGATGACAGCGCGCGATGCGGCGCAGCCCGAGCCAGCCGCCGCGCAGAGCGCCGTAGCGCCCCACCGCGTCGAGCGCGTACTGGGAGCAGCTCGGGGCGAAGCGGCAGCTCGGCCCCAAGAGCGGCGAGATCAGCAGCCGGTAGGCATGGATCGCGCCCAAGAGGAGCGCGCGCCCGAGCGCGGCGATCACGCGAGCCTCGCGCCGACCAGTGCGCCGAGCTCGGCGGCCACCGCGGCGGTCGCGAGACCGTTCGCCTCCGGGCGCGGCACCACGACCAGGTCGACGGCCTGCCGGAAGCGCTGCGCTTCCCGGCGGAACCACTCGCGAATCTGGCGCTTCAGGCGATTGCGTGCGACCGCTGGGCCCACGCGGCGCGCGACCGCGAGCCCGAGCCGGCTCTCGGCGCGCGCGCGCGGCTCCCACTGCACGATGAAGTGCTCGTTCGTGCGCCGCACGCCGTGCGCCCGCACGTGCGCGAAGTCACGTCCGTCGACGATGCGCTGAGAGCGGCGGAAATGCGCCGCGCGCAGACCTTTGGGATGCCGGGTCAAAGGAGCTCCCCGCCGAGCCCCGCTCGGCGGCCCGCCTACTTCGAGCCGATAGCCGGTACGAGCCGCTTGCGCCCCTTGGCGCGGCGCCGCTTCAACACGCCGCGGCCGCCTTTGGTGCTCATGCGCGAGCGGAAGCCATGGGTCCGGCTGCGACGGATTCGGCTCGGCTGAAAAGTACGCTTCATGGGAGGTCTCGTGCGGAGCGCACCGCTCCGCGCTGGGAAGGGCGGGCAAGCTACCCCTCACGCGAGAAACGTGTCAACTCCCTGCGGACGCAGGCCAGGTGATAAGATTGCCTGCGAGGGGGGCGCGGCACTTCTCCGACGGGCAGGACACGCCAGCGCGTGGGGTCACCCGCTGCGGAGACGACCCCTTCCGCACGTTTTGTCCGTTTGTCGGGCCCTCCTTCCACCACTCTCAAGAGAATCTTGAAATGAGGACCATGCGATGAAGCTCGCGATCGACAAGAACGAGCTGCAACGCGGGCTGGGGCGCATCCAGGCCATCGTCGAGAAGCGCAACTCCATGCCCATTCTCGCCAACGTGCTGCTGACGGCGACGGGGAAGGCGGAGAGCGGTCGGCTCGAGTTCGCAGCGACCGACCTCGAAGTGGGCATCCGCGGCTCGCACCCCGCGCGCGTCACCAAGCCGGGCGCGATCACCGTCTCGGCGCGCAAGCTCTACGACATCGTGCGCGAGCTCCCCGAGGAGCCGATCCAGCTCGACGCCAGCTCGGGCGCCTTCATCGAGCTGCGCTGTGGGCGCGCGCGCTTCAACCTCGCCGGCGCGGTGGCGGACGAGTATCCCACGCTGCCGGATTTCGCCCCGGGCAAGCTCGTGCGCCTGCAGGCCGCCGTGCTCTCGCAGATGATCGAGCGCACGATGTACGCCGCGTCGCTCGACGAGACGCGTTACAACCTGAATGGCGTCTACTTCGAGGTGATCGCAGCGGAGCGTAAGCTGCGCATGGTCGCCACCGACGGACATCGGCTCGCGCTCGTGGACCGCGCGGTGGGCGCCGAGGCCGCCGGGCTGACGAGCGGCGTGATCATCCCGCGCAAGGGGCTGGCCGAGCTGAAGCGCCTGGTGGACGAAGAGGACGCCGACGAGGTCGAGCTCGGCTTCGAGGGCAACAACGGCCTCGCGCGCAAAGGCGACGTCACGCTCGTGATGCGCCTGATCGAGGGCGAGTTCCCGAACTACCGCCAGGTGATCCCGAAGAACTCCGAGCGCAAGCTCGCGATCGCCTCGGAGCCGCTGGTGCGCGCGCTACGTCGCGTGGCGCTGCTCTCCGCGGAGCGCAGCCGCGCCGTGAAGCTCGACTTCACGGCCGGGCGGCTCTTGATCTCCTCCAGCAATCCCGACCTCGGGGAAGCCCAGGAGGAGATCGACCTCGACTTTGCGGGCGAGCCGGTGACGATCGGCTTCAACGCCAAGTACCTGCTCGACTGCCTCGGCGCGCTCGCGTCCAAGGACATCCAGCTCGCCTTCCGCGACGGGAATTCGCCCGTCGAGATCCGCCCCGCAGACGACGCCGACAGCCTCGCCGTCGTGATGCCGATGCGGCTCTAGCGGCAACTGAAAACCCAAGTATCTCCAGCCACTTGCGTAGGCCCTCCCCCCTTTTCGGGGAGGGGCTTGTCGGGTAGTCTCCCTGGACTTCGCCCAGGTGCCCCCTACCGGCGAAATCCACCCGCCGCGGCAGCCAGCAGGCCTCCGCGCACATGGGTCCACGTGAGCTACGACGCGAGTTCGATCGAGGTGCTCCAAGGCCTCGAGCCGGTCCGAAAACGCCCTGCGATGTACATCGGGACCACCGGTCCCGATGGCCTGCACCACCTCGTCTACGAGGTAGTCGACAACTCGATCGACGAGGCCCTCGCGGGGTTCTGCCACGAGATCAGCGTCACCATCCACGACGACCACTCGGTGACCGTGCTGGACGACGGCCGCGGCATCCCCGTGGACGAGCACCCCACCGAGAAGCGCTCCGCCGCCGAGATCGTGCTCACCAAGCTCCACGCCGGCGGGAAGTTCAACGAGTCGAGCTACAAGGTCTCGGGCGGTCTGCACGGGGTCGGCGTCTCCGTCGTGAACGCGCTCTCCGAGTGGCTCGAGGTCGAGATCAAGCGCGACGGCAAGGTCTGGGCGCAGCGCTACGCGCGCGGCGTCCCGATCGGCGACCTCCGCCAGATCGGCACCAGCGAGAAGACCGGCACCAAGGTCACCTTCCGCCCCGACGGCGAGATCTTTCCGAGCATCGACTTCTCCTTCGACGTGCTCTCCCAGCGCCTGCGCGAGCTCGCCTTCCTGAACGCCGGCGTGCGCATCCAGATCAAGGACGAGCGCAGCGGCAAGGACCACGACTTCTGCTTCGAGGGCGGGATCGTCTCGTTCGTCGAGTACCTCACGCGCGCGCGCCAGCCGCTGCACGCGCCGCCCATCTACGTCTCGGGCGACCGCGTGCGTCGAAGGCCACACACGCAAGATCCCCGTGAGCGTCGAGATCGCGCTCCAGTACAACGACACCTACAACGAGGCCGTCTTCTCCTTCGCCAACAACATCAACACGGTGGAGGGGGGCGTCCCACCTGATCGGCTTCCGCACCGCGCTGACGCGCGCCCTCTCGCGCTACCTGACCCTGCAGAACAAGAACGGCAAGGGCGCGCCCGAGCCGATCAGCGGCGACGACGTGCGCGAGGGCCTCACCGCCGTGATCTCGGTGAAGCTCCCCCAGCCGGAGTTCGAGGGGCAGACCAAGGCGAAGCTCGGCACGAGCGAGGTGCGCGGGCTCGTCGAGGGCCTCTTCTACGACCGCCTGCTCGAGTACTTCGAGGAGAACCCGGTCGTCGCCAAGACCATCACCGCGAAGGTGGTGGATGCGGCGCGCGCGCGGGCGGCCGCGCGCAAGGCGCGCGACCTCGCGCGCCGCAAGGGGGCGCTCAGCGACTTCAGCCTCCCGGGCAAGCTCGCCGACTGTCAGGAGCGCGATCCCGCCAAGAGCGAGCTCTTCATCGTGGAGGGCAACTCCGCCGGCGGCACCGCCAAGCAAGGGCGCGACCGCAGCTTCCAGGCGATCCTGCCCCTGCGCGGGAAGATCCTGAACGTCGAGCGCGCGCGACTCGATCGCATGCTCGGCAACGCCGAGATCCAGGCGCTGATCGCGGCGCTGGGCTGCGGCATCGGCGACGAGTTCGACGCGGCGAAGGCCCGCTACCACCGCGTGATCATCATGACCGACGCGGACGTGGACGGCTCGCACATCCGCACGCTGCTGCTCACGTTCTTCTTCCGGCAGATGCGCGATCTGATCGAGCGCGGCTACGTCTACATCGCGCAGCCGCCGCTGTTCAAGGTGAAGAAGGGCAAGAGCGAGCGCTACGTGAAGGACGAGCCGGCGCTCGAGGCCTACCTGCAGGGCCTCGCGCTCGAGAGCGTGCGCGTCGCCGGCGGGCCCGAGGGCCGCGAGCTCGCGCCCGACGCGGTGCGGCGGCTGCTCACGGCGGCGAGCGAGTACAAGCGCGCGATCGACCACCTCGCCAACCGCAAGCTGGACCCGCGCGTGGTCGATGCCGCGCTCCAGACCGGCGGACCCAGCGAGGCGGATCTCGCCGCGCTCCCGGCGCTCGAGGCCTTCGCGCCGCGGCTCGCGGCGAAGTTCGCCGAGCTCTTCCCGGACGCGGGGGCAGCGAGCTTTCGGGGCGAGCTCGACGCGGAGCACGGCGCCGCGCGGCTGGTCGCGACGACGCGGCGCGCGGGCATCGCCGTCCAGACCGTGCTGGATGCCGAGTGGCTCCGCGGAGCGGACCACCAGCGCCTGCTCGGACTCGCCGTCGCGATTCGCGCGGAGAGCGCGCCGCCCTATCGCGTGCTCGGCGCCGAGGCGGCGGAGGGCAGCCAGGGAACGCCGGAGAGCTTCGCGAGCCCCACCGTGCTGCTCGCGCGCGTGCTCGAGCTCGGCGGCCGCGGCCTCGCCATCCAGCGCTACAAGGGCCTGGGCGAGATGAACCCCGAGCAGCTCGCCGAGACGACCATGATGCCGTCGGCGCGCACCCTCTTGCAGGTGAAGGTCGAGGACGCGGTCGAGGCCGACATCGTGTTCACCACCCTGATGGGAGACGAGGTCGAGCCGCGCCGCGAGTTCATCGAAGCCAACGCGCTGCGCGTCCAGAACCTCGACGTCTAGGAAACGAATCGGCCCATGCCCGACGACTCCACCGCGCCCCCGGCCTCCGGGAACGGAGCCCCCCCGAGCGACCCGCCCGCGCTGCCGGTGAACATCGAGGACGAGGTCCGCAGCTCCTTCCTCGACTACTCGATGTCGGTGATCGTGAGCCGCGCGCTGCCCGACGTGCGCGACGGTCTCAAGCCCGTGCATCGCCGCATCCTCTACGCGATGCACGACGAGGGGCTCCAGCCCAACCGCCCCTACTCGAAGAGCGCCGGCGTCGTCGGCGAGGTGATCAAGCACTACCACCCGCACGGCGACGCGCCCATCTACGAGGCCATGGCGCGCATGGCCCAGGAGTGGTCGCTCCGCTACCCGCTGGTCGACGGCCAGGGCAACTTCGGCTCGATCGACGGCGATCCGCCCGCCGCCTACCGCTACACCGAGGCGCGGCTGCGCGCGATCGCGACGGAGCTGCTGCGCGACATCGACCGCGAGACCGTCGACTTCCAGCCGAACTTCGACGGCAACACCGAGGAGCCCGTCGTGCTGCCGGCGCGCTTCCCGAATCTGCTCGCGAACGGCTCCCAGGGCATCGCCGTCGGCATGGCGACCAACATCCCGCCCCACAACCTGGGCGAGCTGGTGGACGCCGTCGGGGTGGTCGCGACCAACCCGGACTGCAGCGTGGACGAGCTGCTCGAGAAGATGCCCGGGCCCGACTTCCCGACCGGCGGCGCTGATCTGCGGCACCGAGGGCATCCGCCAGGCCTACGCCACCGGGCGCGGCTCGGTCACGCTGCGCGCGCGCGCCGAGTTCGAGGAGACCAAGCGCGGCGGCAAGTCGATCATCGTCACCGAGATCCCGTACATGGTGAACAAGGCGGCGCTGGTCGAGCGCATCGCCGAGCTGGTGAACGAAGGCAAGGTCGACGGCGTCAGCGACCTGCGCGACGAGAGCGACCGCCACGGCATCCGCGTGGTGATCGAGCTGAAGAAGGAGGCGCCCGAGGACGTCATCCTGAACCAGCTCTACAAGCTGACGCCGCTGCAGACGACCTTCGGCGTGAACATGCTGGCGCTGGTCGCGGGCCGGCCGCGCGTGCTCGTCGCTGAAGGAGGCGATCGAGCTCTTCCTCGACTTCCGCCGCGAGGTGGTGGCGCGGCGCGCCGCCCACGACCTCGCCCAGGCCGAGGCGCGCGCCCACATCCTCGAGGGCTTCGCGATCGCGCTCGATCACCTCGACGAGGTGATCGCGACGATCCGCGCGGCCGCCGACGCGAACGCCGCGCGCTCCCAGCTGATGGCGCGCTTCGCACTCTCGGAGCGCCAGTCCCAGGCGATCCTCGACCTGCGCCTGCGCGCGCTCACCGCCCTCGAGCGCCAGCAGGTGCTGGACGAGCTCGCCGAGCTGCGCCGCACGATCGAGGAGCTGCGCGCATTGCTCGCGAGCGACGCCAAGATCCTGCGCGTGATCCTCGACGAGCTCGCCGAGATCAAGGAGCAGTACGCCGACGCGCGGCGCACGGAGATCACCGGCGCGATCGAGGGCCTCTCCACCGAGGACCTGATCGTCGAGGAGGACATGGTCGTCACCGTGTCCCACGCCGGCTACGTGAAGCGCAACCCGATCACCGAGTACCGCGCCCAGCGGCGCGGCGGGAAGGGCCTGATCGGCATGCAGACGAAGGAGGAGGACTTCGTCGAGCACCTGTTCGTCGCCTCCACGCACTCGACGGTGCTCTTCTTCACGAACCGCGGGCGCGTGCACTGGAAGAAGGTCTGGGAGCTCCCGCAGCTGGGCCGCACCGCGCGCGGGAAGGCGCTCGTGAACCTGCTCTCGCTGCAGGAGGGCGAGCGCGTCGAGGCTGCGCTCGGCATCCGCGACTTCAACGCATCGGCCAGCAACTTCATCGTGCTGGTCACGCGCAAGGGCGTGATCAAGAAGACCGAGCTGCCCGCGTTCTCGAACCCGCGCCGCGGCGGCATCATCGCGATCAACCTGGCGGACGACGACGAGCTGATCGCCGCGAAGCTCACCACCGGCGCGAACGAGATCATCCTCGCCAGCAAGAACGGCAAGGCGATCCGCTTCCCGGAGGAGCAGGTGCGCGGCATGGGCCGCGCGGCCTCGGGCGTGCGCGGCATGGATCTCACCGAGGGCGACGAGCTGGTCGGGATGGAGATCCTCTCGCCCGGAGCGACGGTGCTCACCGTGACCGAGAACGGCTACGGCAAGCGCACGCCGCTCGACGACTACCGCGTCCAGAACCGCGGCGGCATGGGCATCATCACGATCCGCACCTCGGATCGGAACGGCAAGGTGATCGGCATCGCCCAGGTGGTCGACGACGACCAGGTCATGCTGATCACCGACGCCGGCCAGGTGCTGCGCTGCAAGGTGAAGAGCATCTCCACCATGGGCCGCGCGACGCAGGGCGTGCGCGTGATGGATCTCGGCGCTGGCGAGAAGCTGGTCGCGATGGCGCGCCTCGCCGAGGACGACTCGGGCTCGGGCGCCGCCTGATGCCCGCGCGCCGCTTCTCGCTCGCGCGCTCGGCGCGGCTCTTCGCGCGCGCCGAGCGGGTGATCCCGGGCGGCGTGAACTCGCCGGTGCGCGCCTTTCGCGCCGTGGGCGGCTCGCCGCCCTTCGTGGTGAGCGGCAAGGGCGCCTGGCTGCGCGACGCCGACGGCAACGCCTACGTCGACTACGTGGGCTCCTGGGGACCGCTGATCCTCGGCCACGCCGACCCGGGCGTGCTGCGCGCCGTGACCGCCGCGGCGCGGCGCGGCACGAGCTTCGGCGCGCCGACGGAAGGCGAGATCGCGATCGCCGAGGTGATCTGCGAGGCGCTGCCTGCGGTGGAGCGTGTGCGCTTCGTCTCCTCGGGGACCGAGGCGACCATGAGCGCGATCCGGCTGGCGCGCGCCGCCACCGGCCGCGACCTGATCCTCAAGTTCGAGGGCTGCTACCACGGCCACGCCGACGCGCTGCTCGTCGGCGCCGGCAGCGGCGTCGCCACGCTCGGCATCCCCGGCTCGCCCGGCGTGCCCGCGGACTTCGTGCGGCTCACGCTCTCGGCGCCCTACAACGACCTCGCGGCGGTGGAGGGCGCCTTCGCCGCCCACGGCGCGAAGATCGCCTGCGTGCTGGTCGAGCCCGTCGCGGGGAACATGGGCTGCGTGCCGCCGCTGCCGGGCTTTCTGGCCGGCCTGCGCGCGCTCTGCGATCGACACGGGGCGCTGCTCGTCTTCGACGAAGTGATGACCGGCTTCCGCGTCGCGTGGGGCGGGGCGCAGCGCCTCTACGGCATCCGGCCCGACCTCACCTGCCTCGGCAAGGTGATCGGAGGCGGGCTCCCGGCCGCGGCCTACGGAGGCCGCGCAGACCTGATGGGCCAGATCGCGCCGAGCGGCCCGGTTTATCAGGCGGGCACGCTCTCGGGCAATCCGCTCGCGGTGGCGGCGGGGCTCGAGACCCTGCGCCGCCTCCGGCGGCGCGGGAGCTACGAGAAGCTCGCGCGCACGGCGCGCGCAGTCGCCGAGGGCCTGGCCGAGCGCGCGCACGCCGCCGGCATCCCGCTCACCACGGCGGCCGTCGGCGGCATGTTCGGCTTCTTCTTCCACCCCGGCCCGGTCGCGAGCTTCGCGGACGCCCAGAAGTCCGACCTCGCCCGCTTCCGCCGCTTCTTTCACGCGATGCTCGCGCGCGGCGTGTACCTCGCTCCGTCGGCTTACGAGGCGGGCTTCGTCTCCCTCGCTCACGGCCCGCGCGAGCTGCGCGCGACGCTGCGCGCCGCCGAGGAGGCCTTCGCAGCCGTCGCCGCCGCGGGCTAGAGAATCGAAAACTCGGGGTCAGACCCCGAAATTTCGATTCTCGGATCTCGGTGGAGGCCCCCCCCGAGGTCCGCTAGGTTGCCCGCCGCTTTTGGCCCGGGCGCGGGGGGAAGCGGCCCGGCGGCCGGGAGCAGGCTTTGAGCGAGCGACAGCGCGATTCGGAGGGGCCGCGAAGCGGAGGTCTCGGGAGAAACGAGGCGAAGGCCTACTCGTGGGCCCTCGAGGCCGTGCTCTCGATCCCGATCGGCATGGGCCTCGGCTACTGGGCGGACCGGACTTGGCACACGAGCCCGGTCGGTCTCGGGATCGGCGCGGCGCTGGGCTTCGCAGCCTTCGTGCGGCGCCTGGTCTCGATGAGAAGCCTCGTGCCGCCGGCAGCGGACGCCGGGAACCCCGGGCAAACTCCTCCCCCAGCGGACGAAGCGAGCGCGCCGAGCGAGACGGACGGGAAGTGAACGAGTCGATCCGAGAGAGTCGCGTGCTCGTCTGGCAGGCCGCCTTCAGCGCCGCGGCCGCGCTCGCGGGTTGGGCCTTCGTCTCGCCGCGCTTTGCGCTCTCGCTGCTTGCTCGGCACGGCGCTGCAGACGCTCAACTTCCGCGGGCTCTACGCCCTCGCGCAGCGCGCCTTCTCGAACGAGGCGCGCGCCGCGAGCGGCTTCGCGCTGCGCATCCCCCTGTTCGGCCTGCTCGTCTTCGTGGCCATCGCCGTCGGTGTCGACGCCGCGGGGCTGCTCAGCGGCATCACGCTGCTCGTCCCGGCGGTGGTGATCGCGGCCTGGCAGGCGCGCCCGCGCGTGCTGCCGGCGAGCGAGCTCCCGGCGCTCGCCCCCGAGGACCCGAGCTGGGATGATTGGAGCCCCTGGCTCGCTCGCGAGCGCGAACGCGAGCCCGACGAGGAGACGCGGTGAGCTTCCTGCAGCCCTTCGCGGATTGGCTCCACGTGCCGCTGGTGGTGGCGGCCGCGCTCTTCGTGGTGGTGCTCCTGCTGCTGGGCGCGCTCCTGGTGCGCAGGCGCCTCGCGGCCCCCGACGGCGGGCTCCTGCCCGACGAGGGCCTCTCGCTGCGCAACTCCGCCGAGATGCTGGTCGAGATGCTCGCGGGCCTCGCGCAGCAGAACATGGGGCCCCACTGGCGCCGGTACTTCCCGCTGATCGGCGCGATCTTCTTCTTCGTGCTGTGCGCGAACCTGGTCGGGCTCGTGCCCGGCATCGAGGGCGCCACGCGCGACGCGAACGTGACCTGGGCCTGGGCGGCGATCTCCTTCTTCGCGCACCAGTACGTGGGGATCCGGGAGCACGGCATCTCCTACGTGAACCACTTCCTGGGTCCGAGCCTGTTCGACCTCCACATCGGCGGCCGCCACATCCACGTGCGCGCGCTCGCCCCGCTCTACGCGCCGATCGAGCTGCTCTCGCACATCTCGCGCATGTTCACGCTGGCGGTGCGGCTGCTTGCGAACATGTTCGCCGATCACCTCGTGGTGACGGTCTGGATCAGCCTGGTCGCCATCGGCGTGCCGGCGGTGTTCATGGGCCTGGGCGTGATGGTCGCGTTCCTGCAGGCCTACGTGTTCGCGATGCTCTCGATGATCTACATCGGCTTGGCCCTCGAGGAAGCCCACTAGGCGCGGCGCCCTCGGCGGATCCCTGCCACACCCAAGGAGAGAGAGATGAGGAAGTTCGGGAGACTCTTGCTGTGGACGTTGGTCGCGTTCTTCGTGCCGATGGCGGCGCTCGCCCAGGAGGCCGCCGCCGGCGCTCACAGCGACAGCACCTGGGGCTACGCGCTCGGCGCCGGCCTCGCGATCGGACTCGCCGGGCTGGGCTGCGGCATCGGCCAGGGGCTCACCGCCGGCAACACCACCGCCGGCATCGCGCGCAACCCGGGCGCCGCGGGCAGCATGTTCACGAACTACATCCTGGGCATGGTGCTGATCGAGTCGATCGCCATCTACGGGCTGGTGATCGGCTTCCTGCTGCAGGGCAAGATCTAGTCCGCTCGCGAGCGGAGAAGTCACCGGGCGAGAGCAGCGGCGCGAGCCTCACCCCGATTGTTATCCCGCGCCGCAGCCGAGCCCCCGCCCGGTGACTTCGAGCCCGCCTTGGCCCCCGGTCCCGATGAGGAGTCGAGGCGGGCAGCGCATCGAGCGCCGCCGATTGCAGAGAGCAACGGCCGTGCCACCCTGGCGCCGTGCGCTCGCCCGCTGAATTCCCTTTGCGCTCGCGCCCTTGGCGCGGCCAGCCCGCTGCGGGCGCGCGCCGCGTGAACGCCCGTCGGCCGCGCGCGTGAAGCGCGGGCCCGGGAAGCACGGGGCGCTGATCGTCTTCGAGGGCATCGACGGGAGCGGCAAGTCCACGCAGCAAGCAAAGCTCGCGGCGCGCCTCAGCGAGCGCGGCCGGCGTGTCGTGGCGACGCGCG
Source organism: uncultured delta proteobacterium (assembly GCA_963716275.1). Taxonomy (GTDB): domain Bacteria; phylum Myxococcota_A; class UBA9160; order UBA9160; family UBA6930; genus VGRF01. Next base: position 177,373 of record CAVQTC010000016.1, read on the forward strand.
AGCCCTACGCGTCGCCGGCCGGCGATCGCATCCGGGCGCTGGCGCGCTCCGGCGCCAGCGTCGCGCCCGAGCAGGAGCTCGCCCTCTTCTTCGAGCAGCGCCGCGCCCACGTGCGCGAGGTGGTGCGGCCCGCGCTGGCGCGCGGCGACGTGGTGCTCTGCGACCGCTACTTCCTCTCGACGGTCGCCTACCAGGGCGCGCGCGGGCTCGACGCCGAGGCGATCCTGCTCGCGAGCGAGCGCGAATTCCCGCTGCCCGATCTCGTGCTCTGGCTGGATCTGCCGGTCGCCGAGGGCCTCGCGCGCGCGCTCGCGCGCGGAACGCCCCACGAGCCGGCCTTCGAGGAGCGCGAGCGCCTCTTGGGCGTGCGCGAGCGCCTCGCGGCCATCGACCGCCCCTACCTCGCGCGCATCGACGCGCGCGGCGACCCCGAGGCGGTCCACGCGCGCGTCGTCGCGGCCCTCGACGCGCGGCTCTCGCTCTAGGCCTTCGCGCTCGGGCGCGTCTTGGTCTTCTCGAACCAGCGCACCAGGTTCGCGAGGCTGCCGTCGACGCCCTGCCCGACCGTCGCGCCGAACTCGACGAAGGCGTAGAGCGCTACGTCGGCCAGCGTGAAGCGGCCCGGCACGATCGTGTCGCGCCCGGCGAGCTGCTGATCGAGCCAGCCGAGCCCCGCCTTTGCGATGGACTTGAGTCCAGGCGCCGCCTCCGGGACGGTCACCATGCGGGTCTTGAAGAGCTGCAGGCCCTCGGCGAAGCGGAAGCCGTCGGTGAGCGGCTGGATGATCTTCCACTCCACGCGGCGCACCCACATGCGCGTCTCCGCGCGCTCGGCTGCGCTGGCGCCGATCAGGGCGGGCTGCGGCTTCAGCTCCTCGATCAGCTCGCAGATCGCGATCGTCTCGGAGATCACTCGGCCGTCGTCGAGCTCGAGAGCGGGCATGCCGCCCGCCGGATTCTTCGAGAGATAGGGCTCCTGTCGGTTCTCGCCCTTCAGGATGTCGAGCTTCTGGACGTTCGGGAACGTGAAGCCCTTCTCGGCGGCGAACATGCGCACGAGCTTCGGGTTGGGGCCGATCGAGTCGTAGAGTTTCATCGCGAGCTCCTTCGAGGGTTTAGAAGTGGACGCCCTTGGTCGTCCCGCCGTCGATCACCAGGTTCACGCCGGTCGTGAACGACGAGCGCGGGCTGGCGAGGAACACGACGGCGTCCGCCACCTCCTGCGCCGTGCCCATGCGCCCGGTCGGGATGGTCGCGAGGGTCGAGTCGTAGAGCGCTTTGCGGTGGGTCTTGATCATGTCCCACGAGCCGCCCTCGATCATGATCGGGCCCGGCGACACGGTGTTCACGCGAATGCCCTTGGGCGCGAGCGCCTGGGCGAGCCCGCTGCCGTGCCGGATCAGCGCCGCCTTGATCGCGTTGTAGGAGGTGGGGCCGATGAAGGTCTCCACCGCGGCCGTCGTGCTGATGAAGATCACGCTGCCCTTCGACGTCTCGAGATGCGGGAGCGCCGCGTTCACGCTGCGCACCGCGCCGAGCAGGTCGACCTCGAAGTTCGCGCGCCAGGCCTTCTCGTCCACGCCGTTGCCGCCGCTCGGGTTGTGCACGAAGACGTCGATGCCGCCGAGCGCCGCTGCCGCCTCGCCGATGAAGGCGGCGAGCGCGTCGCCGTTGCCGACGTCGACCGCCTTCGCGAACACGCGCCCGCCGCGCTGCTCGAGCGCCTTCTTGGCGGACTCCACCGACTCGGCGTTGCGCGAGCAGATCGCGACCGCCGCGCCCTCGGCCACCAGCGTCTCCGCGATCGCGCGGCCGATGCCCTTGGTCGCTCCGGTGACGATCGCGCGCTTGCCCTTCAGACCGAGATCCATCGCGAGCTCCTCTCTGGCAAAGGCGGGCAGCGTATCACGAGTGATAGGATCGCGAGCCGACGGAGGGCGCAGTGGCGGAGCCGGGCTGGCAGGGGCGTGTGGCGATCGTGACCGGCGCCGCCTCGGGCATCGGGCGCGCCACCGCGCAGCGCATCCTCGCGTCCGGCGGGAGCGTGGTGGCCGTCGACCTCGACGCGAAGGGTCTCGCCTGGGCGGAGGGCGCGCCGCGCGCCCAGGTTCTGGCCGGCGATGTGACGCACGAGGCCACGAACCAGGCCGCCGTCCTGCGCGCAGCGCAGCTCGGCGGAGTGAGCGCGCTCGTGCTGAACGCGGGCCTTCCCGCGAACGGTCCCATCGACGGCCTCGACATGGCGACCTTCGACCGCGTGATGGCTGTGAACCTGCGCGCGGTGGTGCTGGGCATCCGCGCCGCGTTGCCTGCGCTGCGCAAGGCCGCCGACCCGGCGGTGGTGGTGACGGCGAGCGTCTCCGGGCTGGGCGGCGACCCGGGCCTGTGGGCCTACAACGCGGCGAAGGGCGGCGTGGTGAACTTCGTGCGCTCCGCAGCGCTCGAGCTCGGCCGCGAGGGGATTCGCGTGAACGCGGTGTGTCCCGGGCCGATCCACACCGGGATGACGCAGGGAATCCAGCAGATCGCGCCGGTGCACGAGGAGCTGCGACGGCACATTCCGCTCGGGCGTTGGGGGGAGCCGGAGGAGGTGGCGGCGGTGATCGCCTTCCTCGGCTCGCCGCTCGCCTCGTTCGTGAACGGGGCGATCGTGCCGGTGGATGGTGGGGTGTTCGCCGGAAGCGCGCAGTTCACGCCTTGGGGACCGGGGGTTTCGGGGACGTAAGCTCGGTCGGAGCGGCGGCGTGGCCGAGCGCGGCTCCGGGGCGGAGGGGCTCGCGACTCCGGCTCTCGTAGCGGAGAATCTGCGGGCGCAGTGGAGGTGTACGGCGGGCATGGCGCGCTTTCGCGCTCGCTGACCGCGCATCGCGGCTCGGGGTTGCCGCGACCGCCGTCCTTCGGACCGAGCCTCCGCTGCGACCCCGTCCGCCCCGTCGCCACTTCGGCCCGCCGCCGCTCGGAGCGCCGGATCAGATCCGCCTGGCGGAGAAGCGCCTTGCCAGACGCGCCCAGCGCGAAAGGTGTTGTTGTTGGAACAGGCGCGGATCCCAGTCGCGCTCCTTGGCTCGGGCACGGCTCGCGGGCGCGAGGATGTAGGCGTAGCTGGGCCAGAGCCCGCCGCCGGCTTGCACCGCGACGCGCGCGCGCACGTAGGCCGGGCCCTCCCAGCGATCGAGGCGCGCGAGCAGGTCGTGGGAGACGCTCTCGTAGAGGACGCCTTCCGTTCTCGAGCCAGTGCGCGGGACGGCGGCGGGGTAGCTCCCGTCGCGCAGCGCACAGCGCCGGAAGTCCGCGAGCACGGCCGGGCGCGAGGGATGGCGCCGGCCCGCGAGGCGACGCCAGACCTCGGGAAACATGAGCGTCCCGTAGCTGAACAGACGCGGCACTCAGGGCTCGCGCGCGAGCAGGCGGAAGACGGTGGGTGCGCCGCGGATCCAGCCAGCGAGGGTGTCGCTGAAGCCGTACTTCGCGCGGAAGACCGCGTTCACGCGCTCGAGCTCGGCGGCGTCCGTGACCGGCTCCGCGCGCAGCGTGTAGTCGGCCCCGTCGAGGCGCAGGCTCACGTTCGGGTCGCGGCGCGCATTGCCGACCCAGGCGCCGCGCCCGCCGCGCACGTAGCCCTGCCCCTCGAGCACGGCGAGCCAGATCGTGGTCTCGCGCGCCGCGCCGTCCTCGTCGGCCGTGAGGATCACGACCGTGTCCGTCTGGGCGTGCTCGTTCCAGTTCGGGCTGGAGGCGAGCGCCGCGCTCGCGCCGAGAGCGAGCCCGAGGCCGAGCGCGACGGCGCGAAACACGAGCCTTGAACCTCCCTCGCTAGCGCTCACTGTGGCCGAGGTCGCGGCCCGGCGCCACGCGGTCGCGCACGCGGCGCTTGAGCTCGGCGAGCTCCGGGAAACGCCCCTCGCGCTCGCGGCACCAGAGGAGCTCGTCGCCCACGTGCACCTGGAAGACGCCGCCCTCGCCGGGCACGAGCGCCACCTCGCCGAGCTCCTCGGCGAAGGTGAGCAGCAGCTCCTGGGCGAGCCAGCTCGCGCGCGGCAGGAAGCGGCACAGGCGGCAGTAGCGGATGGCGAGGCGCGGGCGCGCCGCCTCCACGAGTCCCTCCATCTTGGGTCGGGCTCCTAGCCGGCCTTCGCGATCACGCGGTCGGCGTAGCCGCGCAGCGCGTCGATCTTCTGCTGGAGCGGCATGCGGTCGGCCTCGTAAGCGTTCCGGAAGCCCACGATCACGTCGGTCACGCCCTTCTCGGCGAGGCGCTTGATGCCGTCGGGCGTGTAGGCGTCGAGGGAGATCACGTGGATCTCGAAGGGCTTGCGGTCGGTGCCGTGCACTCTGCGCAGCTCGCGGATGCGTCCGAGCGCCCCGTCGAGATCGGCCGCTTGGCCGCCGCCCCCGTGCATCCAGCCGTCGCCGAGGCGCGCGGCCCGCGAGTAGGCGGCCTCGGTGTGGCCGCCGATCAGGAACGGGATCGGCCGCGTCGGCGCCGGGCAGAGCTTGATCGGCTCGAGCTGGAAGATCTCTCCCTGATAGGAGAAGTACTCCCCGGTCGCGAGGCCGCGGATGATCTCGATCGCCTCGTCCAGGCGCTTGCCGCGCTTCTCCCAGGGGACGTTCATCACGCGGAAATCGTCGGGCCAGGGCGAGAGGCCCACGCCGAAGGCGAAGCGGTTGTCCGTCAGCACGGCGACCGACGTGGCCTGCTTGGCCGCCAGCACCGGATGGCGCAGCGGCAGCTTCACGACGAAGGTGGTGAAGCGCAGCGTCGTGGTCAGCGCACCGAGCGCGCCGATCAGCACGAAGGGCTCGATGAAGGGCTTGTCCTCGAGGAACTCGCGCCCGCCCTCGCTCGTGTAGGGGTACTTGGTGTCCGAGTGCTGGGGGTACATCAGGCTCTCGGGCACGGTGAAGGAGTGGAAGCCGTGGCGCTCGGCCTCGAGCGCGAGCGTCGCCAGCTGCTTGGGCTCGCACATCGACTCGGCGAAGGTGAAGCGCATCGGGGTCTCCGGCAGAGGAAGACGAGACAGGCTATGGATTCCGGCGTCCCGCTGCCAAGGCGCGAGCCCAGGAGTCGCGATGCCGCTCATGATCCTCTACGGAGGCGAGCTGGTGTTCGCGTTCCTGTTCGCGCGCATCGGGTTCTGGATGTGGCGCTCGCGCGAGACGGTGCTGCGGCTTTGGCGCGCGCGGCGCGGCCTCGTGCCGGAGCCCGACCCCGAGGACGGGACGCCGCTGCCGGTCGTGCTGCCGCTCCGACGCTCGCCGCGACCGCTGCGGCGGGCGGCCTGAGCGGCGAGCGCCCGGAAGCGCGCGTGCCGAGCTCGCTACCCCTCGAGGGTCGCGTTGCGATCGTGACGGGCGTCTCGCGAGCGCGGGGGATCGGCGCCGCCCTCGTGCGCCGGCTGCTCGACGACGGCGCGCGCGTCCTCGCGACGGGCTGGGCGGCCCACGACGCCGAGATGCCGTGGGGCGAGGACCGCGCGGGCGGCGCGGCGCTGTTCGCCGGAGACGAGCGCGTCGCCTGGCGCGCCGACGATCTCGAACAGCCCGATGCACCGCGCCAGATCGCGGCGGCCGCGCGTGCGCGCTTCGGGCGCGTGGACATCCTCGTCGCCAACCACGCGCGGAGCTCGACGCAGTCGCTCGCGGAGGTCACCGCGCTGGAGCTCGACCGCTGCTTCGCCATCAATGCGCGCGCAACACTCCTGCTCGCGCAGGCAGTGGCCGAGCTGCGCGCACCCGGACCGGGCGGCCGCATCATCCTCTTCACGAGCGGACAGCACCTGGGCCCGATGGCGAGCGAGCTCCCCTACGCGATCAGCAAGGGCGCCGTGCACCAGATGACGGCGAGCCTCGCCGACGCGCTCGCCGAGCGCGGCTTCACGGTGAACTGCGTGAATCCGGGGCCCGTCGACACCGGCTGGGCGACGGGCGAGCTCCACGCGCGGATCGCGCGCCGCTTCCCGAGCGGTCGCTGGGGCCGCCCCGAGGACGCCGCACGCCTGGTCGCCTGGCTCGCGAGCGACGCGGCGGAGTGGATCACCGGCCAGGTGATCAATAGCGAGGGGGGCGTGCGGCGCTGAGCGCGCGCGCCAGCGCGGGGACCGAGGGCAGGCGCGCGCAGTCGACGGGCGGCCAATCGTCGAACGGATCGAGGAGCAGCGCGTGCACGCCGGCGCTGCGCGCTCCCACCACGTCGGCCGCGTAGAGATCGCCCACGTGGATCGTGGTGGCGGCGCGCGCGCCCGAGATCGCGAGCGCGTGCTCGAAGATGCGCGGGTCGGGCTTCTCGTAGCCCACGTGGTGCGAGTCCACGATCCCGTCGAGGAGCTCGCGCAGGCCGGCGCGCGTGAGGCCGCGCTCGACCGTGCCGTCGGCGTTGCTCACCACGACCAGGCGCAGGCCGAGCGCGCGCAGCTCGCGCAGCGCCTCGGCGACGCCGGGCAGCGGCACGTTCCAGAGCTCGTCCGAGGCACCCGGGCGATAGATGCGCTCCGCCACGGCGTCGCCCACGCGCTGGCGCTCGGCCCCGGGCAGGTCTCCGGCGGACGGCAGGTGATCGAGCAGGTTCTTCATGAACGAGAACGCCGTCGCGGGGCTCTGCTGCGAGTTCGCCTTTGCGATGAAGGCCGAGAGCCGCGGGCGCGCCGCGGCCTCGGCGCGCGCGAGCGCTGCGGGCTCCGCATCGAGGCCGAGCGCGCGGAGCTCGCGCGCGACGAGCGCGAAGTCGATGCTGATCAGCGTGTTGCCCGCGTCGAGAAAGAGGGTCTCGACATCCGCGAGCGGGAGCCGGCTCGGCATCAGCGATCCCCGTGTTTCACGTGAACCCTTGTCCCGAGGAATCCGCTCGCGAGCCAGCTCGTGACCGAGACGACCAGCCAGCCGAGCAGCGCCGATCCGAATCCCGCGACGCGGAAGTCGTCGAGGAGCGCTGCGACCAGGGCGAGCATCCCCGCGTTGATCACGAGCAGGAAGAGACCGAGGGTGGCGAGCGTGAGCGGGAGCGTCAGCACCACCAGCAGGGGCCGCACGGTCGCGTTCACGAGGCCGAGCATGAGCGCGGCGAGGGTCAGCGTGCTCGCCCCCTCGATCGTGAAGCCTGCGACGAGCCGGGTCGCGACCCAGAGTCCGAGCGCCGAGATGCCCCACCGCAACAGGAAGTCCCGCACGCAATCTCCGCTGGCGCCCGCCCGGCAGCAGACAGGGACGCTCTTCAAGAATCGATAGTTCCGAGACGACTCCGCTCGGAGTCCCAGAAACTATCGATTCTCGAGGAGCGTCCCCGCTCGAGCTACTGCTGCTCCTGGTCGGAGCCGCCGCTCGCACGCTCGAGGCGCTCCTTCAGGCTGCGGTCGGAGTGATCGCTCTTCTGCGGCTGGCTCTTCTGCGGAGGCTCGGGCCGCGCGGGCTCCGGGCGCTCGCGGCGCTCCTGGTGGCGCGCCTGCTCGGCCGCCTCGCGCTGCGCGCGGAGCTCTTGCTCGCGCTGCGCCTGCACGGCGGCGGCGCTGGCCGCCGACCACGAGCGGTCGCGCTGCGGCTGCGGGCGCGGCGGCGTCGGGGCCTCGCGGTGTGTATCGGCGCCGTTCCAGACGTGGCCCGGGGGCGGCCCGTTCCGATCCGGGGGGCGCTGGGGGCTCGGCTGCGCGGCGTGCTCGAGCCGATCGCTCAGGTCGCGATCGTTCCCGCGCTGGTCGCCGTCGCGGTCGTTCCACTGGCCCTGGTGGTTGTCGCGATCGTTCCAGGAGTCGCCACGATGATCATCGCGCCCGTTCCAGGTCTGATCGCGCACCGCATCTCCCACCCGGTTGCCGAGGCTCCCGTGGCGGCGGCGGTAGTCGTCGTCATACCAGCCATACGGCGGCCGGCGGTTGTGGCCGTAGTAGTTGTTCTGCACGTGGTAGACGCGCCGCGGCAGGTAGCGCGGCTGGCAGCGCGCCCAGTCGCGGCCCCAATAGTGCGAGCGCGCCCAGTAGCCGCCGTTCCAGCGATAGAAGTAGCCGTCGTTCCAGTAGTAGTCGGGGTAGCCGACCACGGTGTAGAGGCCGAGGCCCGAGTCCCAGTAGAGGTTGGGTCCGCCCGGGTAGGCGTAGCGATAGCCGGGCGCCGGGTAGGCCGGCGGATAGTTGCCCGCGTAGGGGTCGTGGCTGTAGCCGGGGTCCGTGACCGAGATGCAGCCCGAGAGCAGGCTCCCGCTCCCGGCCAGGAGCGCCCCGAGCACTGCAGATCGAATCGTTTGCCGCATGGCCTTGAACCTCCCGAACACCCCGTCCGACGCAAGGCGCGCCCGTGCCTATTCAGTCGCCCCGGCAGAGCCGTTCAAAATCGCTGACTTGCGTCTCCCGGTGCGGGTCCGTGAGGCTCTGCCCCGTGCAGCGGCTCCGCGACATCGATTGGACCACGTGGCGCGCCAAGGACGTGTGCACCCTGGTCTTTGCGGTCGATCGCGGCCAAGTCTTGCTGATCCGAAAGAAGCGCGGCCTGGGCGCCGGGAAGATCAACGCTCCGGGCGGGCGGCTCGAGCCCGGCGAATCGCCGCTCGCCGGCGCCATCCGCGAGATGCGCGAGGAGGTCGGGGCGATCCCCCGCGGGCTTCGTTGGGCGGGCCGCAACTGCTTCCAGTTCGTGGACGGCTACTCGACCGACGTTCACGTCTTCCGCGCCGCGGCGGTCGAGGGGAAGCCGCGCGAGAGCGCCGAGGCCGCGCCTTTCCTCTGTGCGCTCGAAGCGATCCCCTGGGCCGAGATGTGGACCGACGACGCCCTCTGGCTCCCCCACCTGCTGGCGCGCCGCCGATTCTCGGGGCGCTGGCTCCTCGCGGGGGACGAGCTGCTCGACTGGGCGCTCGACGTCGGCTGAGGCACCAAGCTGCCGCCGGTGCTCGCATTTTCAAAACACCTGTTGCCGACGGTTCTCCGACGGCGGATCATTTCGCGGTCACAAAGAAACCGTGCGGGGGATCACAGAATGTTCCGGCGCTTCACCTGCAGCATTGCCTTGCTCTTTTTGGCGGGAGCTGCCAACGCCACCACCTACTACTACGGCCAACTGATGACGCCGTTGGGGAGCGGGAGTGCGACGCTCACGACGGACTTCGATGTGCTCAACGTCTCGCTGAGTGGAAGCGGGATTCCGGGCGGTGGCCTCGTGGCGCCGTCGCTGAGCTATACGCACATCTTTGCTCCCTCGGTTCCGGTGGGCCAGATCCTCTCGGCGGCGCTCTCCGTCGCCCTGTTCGACGATGCGAACCCGTTCTCGGACTTCGTAAATCCCAATGAGTGGGCGAGCATCTCGCTCGACGGCTTGGCCTGGCAGAACGGGCAGGCGGTGTTGAACGTCCTGAGCGGCGCGGTGACGGTGACCACCTTCAGCACGGACGGCCAGCTCGGCGTCACGGTGACGAGCAACGCCACCGACTTCGTCGTAGCAAGCTCGCTGTTCAAGGTGAGGTTCAACGACACCGCAGCCTCCACAGCGCCCGTCGTGCCCGAGCCGGCGGCGCTGTTCGTGTTCGGGGCCGGCGCGCTGATCGTCGCCGGAGTGCTGCGCCGACGCGCCGCGGCCTGAGCCCCCCTCAGAGCGCGCCGTGGGCGATCCAGTGGCGATCGCTCGCGGGCTCGAGCGTGAGCTCGAGCTCGGCCGCGCGAAGCTGCTTCGCGACCTCGGCGAGCGTGTAGGCCGCGCAGAGCGAGAGGAAGAAGTCGCGCTGCAGGATCTCGGGCTCGCTGGCGGCCTCGCGCGCGACCAGCGCGCGCGCCGCGTCCTCGCTCTCGGGGCGCAGCAAATCCATCACGAACACGGGCGCCGCCGGGGCGCCGAAGCGGCGGGCGGCGCTCCAGAGCGTCGCCGGGTCGCGCAGGTGATGGAGGAGGCTGTTCGAGAAGACGAGCGCGTAGTCCTTCGCGGGCGGCGCCTCGTCGGGCAGGAGGGCGCGCGCGAAGCGCACCCGCGCGGCGAGCTCGCTCGCGGCGACCGCCGCACGGGCTAGGCGCAGCATGGGCTCTGAGCCGTCGACGCCGTCGATGGCGAGCGCGGGGAATGCGCGCGCCACGCGGAGGGTGACGTCGCCGGGCCCGCAGCCCAGGTCGAGCGCGCGCGCGCCGTGCGCGAGTGCGGGCACCCGCGCGCGGAGCAGCGCGACGAAGCGATCGTGGGGCTCCGCGAAGTCCGCGCGGGCGTAGGCGAGCGCCTGCGCCTCGTCGTCCATCAGCTCGGGTTCCGCGCGACGCCGCATCAGGGCGTCGGACCCCCCGAGGCGAAGAACACGAGCAGGGTCACGTCCTCTTCGATCTCGAAGAAGGAGTGCTCGGACGTGGCGTGCACGTAGAGGAGCGAGCCGGGCCCGATCTCGCGCTCCTCGCCCGCGACGCGCACGCGGCCCTTCCCGCGCACGACCAGATAGACCTCGTCCTCGTCGTGGGGCCCCTGCAGATCCTTCGCGCCGGCGGGCAGGGTGTAGATGCCGCACGAGAGCGCCGGCACGCGCAGGAACTCGCGGTAGGGGCGGCCGAGCGCTCGCTGGGTCTCGATCTCGCGCTCCAGGTCGAACGCCCGCCAGTCCTGGTCGGCCACACGCGCCTCCGCCTCGCCGCCCCCACGCTAGCGCTCGCCCCTGCGCCCGAGCAGCACGCCGTGCTTCGCGATCAGGCGGTAGACGGCAGCTCGGCTCTTCCCGAGGCGGGCCGCCGCGCGCGTCATGTTGCCGCCCGCCTCGGCGAGGGCGCGCAGCAGGGCGCGCCGCTCCTCCTCGCGCGCGTGCTCGCGGAGCAGAGCCACGCTCGGGCGCCGCTCGGCGAGCGCGGCCCGCACGTCCTCGCGCGAGGGAGCGCTCTCGCCCGCCAGCATCGTGAGCCGCTCGATGACGCGACGCAGGTCGGCCACGCTCGCCAGCCAGGGAGCGCTCGCGAGCTCCTCGAGGGCGCTCTTCTCGAGCCGGCACGGCGCCCGGCCGAGCTCGCGCGCCACCTCGGCGGCGAGGTCCCCGACCAGCGCCGGCAGGTCCGGGCGCCGCTCGCCGAGCGAGGGGACGCGCAGCGCGAGGCGCTGGAGCGCCTCGAAGAGCGGCTCGACGCCCGGGGGCAGCACCAAGAGCGGCCGCGTCGAGGCGACGACGCGCGGCCCCGCGCGCCGCGCCAGGAGCTCGCGCCACGCCTCTCGCTCTGCGGCCGAGAGCGCGAAGATCTCCGGCACGAAGAGCGTGCCCGCGCGCGCGAGCTGGCGCTCGGCCGGCGGCCCGCCGCGCAGCGCCAGGAACTCGAGCGCGCGCCGCGGGCCCGCGTCGTGGAGCCAACGCGCGGCGCGCGTGCGGCCGGAGCCCGTCTCACCGCTCAAGAGCACCGGCGCATCCAGCGCGGCCGCCCGCTGCAGGAGCTCGCGCAGGCGCCGAATGGCCGGGCTCTCCCCCACGAAGGGCGCCGGAAGCTCCCGGCGCGAGAGGGTTCGCAGCTCGCGCGCCCGACGCTCCGTGGAAGCCTCTGCCGTCATCTCGCCCCCCTTTCGTCTCGCCGGCAGGCTAAGCGCGGGGGGGCGGCACGGTCGCTCCAGAATGCGACAAAGCGCGCCCGGGAATGCGCTGCGAACGCGAACGGCTCGGCTGCGTACACTTGGGGCATGAGCACGCGCCCGTTCCTGGTCGGATGGATCACCACGCGCCTGGTGCGGCTGCGCTTCCCGCGCCTCTTCCTCGTCACGGCGGCGCTGTTCGGCCTCGACCTGATCTTCCCCGATGCGATCCCGTTCGCCGACGAAATCCTGCTCGCGCTCGCCACGGCGCTGCTCGGAAGCTGGAAGAACCGGCGGGTTCCCGCGGCGAGCTAGTCCCCCGAGTCAGAAGTACGCCGAGATTCGGCCGCCGATCCATCCCCGCCGGCTGCGTTGCGCTCCCTGCGGCGTAGGGTTCACTATTCGGGGGACTAGGCGAGCGCTTCCCGGAGTGCGGCGCGCGCCAGCGTGCGCGTCGAGTCGAGCGTCGGGAGCGGCGAGTCGCTGGCGCGGATGAGCAGCGGGATCTCCGTGCAGGAGAGCGCCACCGCGTCGCAGCCGCGCTTCTGGAGGCGCCGGATCGCGTGCTGGAAGAAGCGCCGCGAGACGCTCTCGAAGCGCCCCATCACGAGCTCCGTGAAGATGATCTCGTCGATGCGCCGGCGGTCGTCTTCCTCCGGGATCAGCCGCTCGATGCCGTGGGCGGCGAGCGGCTTCTCGTAGACGGGGCCTTCCATGAGGAGCCGCGTGCCGAGCACGCCCACGCGCTTGAAGCCCTGCGTGGCCGCCTCGCGCGCGAGCTCCTCGGCGATGTGGAGCCAAGGCAGGGGCGAGCGGCCGCGCACCCGATCGAGGCCTTGATGCACGGTGTTGTCCGGGCAGATCGCGAAGTGCGCGCCGATCGCCGCGAGCTTCGCCGCTGAGGAGAGGAGCAGCTCACCCACCTCCTCCCAGCGGCCGGCATCCGCGTGCCGCATGTAGTCGGCGAGCGGGAAGGTGTGGAGCGAGACCTCCGGGTGCGCGTGCGCACCGAAGCGCTCGGCGCCCTCCACGCACAGCGTGCGGTAGCAGAGCGCCGCGCCTTCGGCGCTCACCGCCACGATGCCCACGTGTTTCCCGCGCGGCATGTCACCTCCTCCGGCCGAGCGGCGTGCAGATGCAGAGCTGGTTGCCGTCGGGATCCACGATGCGGAACTCGCGGTTGCCCCAGGGCTTGTCCTGCGGGAGCGCCGCATCCACGCGCCGCTCGAAGAAATCTGCGTGCCAGGCGTCCACGTTCGGGACGTAGAGGTGCACGAGGCCGCGCCCGCTCCCGTCCTCGTCGCGCTCGCTCAGATAGAGGAGCATGCCCTCGCGGGAGAGCTGCGCGAACACGCGACCGCCCTCGTCCTTGTGCTCCCAGTCCACGCGGAAGCCGAGCGCCCCTTCGTAGAAGGCGCGCGCGCGCGAAAGCGCGGAGATGCGCAGCGTGGGGACGACTTCGTGCATGACGCCGAGAGGGTCGCTGACGCGGGAGGGTTCGTCAGCCCGAGCTTTCCCGGGGGCGCGCGCTTTGAGAAGCTCCGGCGGCAGGAGGCGCGATGAACGAGGCCGCCGCTGGAACGCTGCCCGTGTTTCTGGGGATCGTGATCTACGTCGCCGCTCAATGGCTCGCCGGGATGACGCTGGCCGCGAGACGCGCCGGGCTCTCCGGGGCGCGCGGCGCGCTCCCTGCGCTGGCGATCCTCGCGCTCGTGCTGGGCGGCTCGGGCGCTCTCGCCGCGAGCGGCGCGCTGCTCGACTTCGCGGGTCGGCCGCCGCTCTTCGCGATCCTCGTGCTCTCTTGCTTCGCGCTCACCGGCGCGCTCGCGTTCTCGCCGATCGGCGCGCGCCTCGCGGGCCGACTCACGCTGCGCTCGCTGGTGGGTTATCAGGTCTTTCGCGCCTTCGTGGAGCTCTGGCTCGCGAGCGGAGAGCGCGCGGGCTTCGTCCCGGTGCAGATGACCTTTCGCGGGCTCAACTTCGACCTCGCGACGGGCCTCTCGGCGGTTGTGCTCGCGCTCTACTGCGCCGTGAGCCCGCGGCCTGATCGTCGTGTGATCCTCGCCTGGAACGCGCTCGGCCTCGCGCTGCTCGGGCTCGTGGTCTCGGTGGCGATTCTCTCGCTGCCGACCCCGCTGCGCGTGTTCTCGGGCGAGCCCGATAGCACCTTCGTCGCTCACTTCCCGTTCGTCTGGCTCCCCGCGTTCCTCGTCCAGGCGGCGCTGCTCGGCCACCTGCTCGTGTTCCGGCGGCTCGCGCGGGCGACCTAACAGGGGGCGCAAGGCGCCTTGCGTGGGCCGGGCGCCCCCACGGTACGCTGGCCCCAGGCGGTGCGCCGTGGAGCTCGGCTCTCCGGGACAGCGAGAGGCTCACGATCGATCGCGCAATCCGCTCGGCCGCGCGATCGACTGGCTCCGGCGCCAACCCAACCTGCTCGCCGCCATCACGGTGCTGCCGGTGGTGCTCACCCTCGGCCTGGCGCTCGCCTCGCTCCCGAGCGAAGCACGCTTCGTCTTCCCTTGTCCGCTGACGCCCAACGCCAGCGTGGCGCTCACGGCCTCGCTCTACGAGAGCTGCCCGCTCCACGCCTGGGATCGCGTGGAGCCAGTCGGGAGCGCGGGGTCGCTGGCCGAGATCGAGCGGCGCGTGCGCTCTGCGCGGCCGGGCGAGCGCCTCGTGTTCCGGATCGTCCCGCGCGAGGGCCCGCCGCACCGCGTCGAGATCGCGCCGCTCTGGGTCACGCCCGCCGACGCCGCGGCGCGCCTCGCTGCCGCTTCGCTCCTGTGCGGGATCCTGATGACCGCCGTGCTGATCACGGCGGCCCGCGCGATGGTGCCCGCGTCGCTGCCCTTCTCCCTGCTCCACGCGAGCGTCGGCGTCGGGATCGCAACCAGCGTCGCGGGCTGGACGTCGAGCGACTTCAGCGTCCCCGCCGCCCTCGCGCGCGCGGTGCTCCCGGCGGCGCTCGTCCATCTCGCGCTCGTCTTCCCACAGCGCCGCGGCATCGTGGCGCTGCTCCCGGAGCTGATCGCAGCGCCGTATGCCCTGGGCGCCTGCGTGTGCGCGCTCGAGCTCGGCGCGGGCTTCAAGGGCTCGGCCGGTGCGCTGGCGTTCGCGCAGCGCGCGCTGCTGCTCGCCACGTTCGCCGCGGCGGTGCTGCTCTCCTGGTCGTGCGGCCTGACTGCGCGCGAGTCGCGCTCGCCGGTGGCGCGCGGAGGCGCGCGCGTCTTCCTCGCGGGCCTCGGGCTCTTGCTCGCGCCGCTGAGCGTCGCCTCCCTGATCGGTACGCCGGGTCTGCGTGCGCTCGCCGCGACGCTGGTCGCGGCGCTGCTCCCGTTCCCGGTGGGCTATGCGGTGGCGCGCCATCAGGTCCACGACCTCGACCTCCGCATGCGGCGCCTGCTCGCGCACGTGCTCACGCTCTCGCTCGGCTCTGGCGCGCTCTTCCTGCTGGTCTGGAGCTTCCGGGAACGGCTCGCGCTGCCCGAGACGCTGCGCCACCCGACGGTCCTGTTCGCGCTCGTCTACGGCGTGCTCCTGCCTGCGGATCTGTTGCGCGCCGCTCTGCAGCGCCGCGTGGGCCGCCTCGTCATCTCGCAGGAGGTGGACTGGGACCGCCTGGGGCTCGAGTACGCGCAGGCGATCGCCGCCCAGCGCGAGAGCCCGGGCGTGGCGCGCGCCGCTTGCGACGCGATTCGCGCGGGCCTGCCGGGTGCCCGCACGGCCGTGCTGCTGCTCGAGGAGGGCCACGCGCGCACGGCCCACGCAGACGGCGTGGCGCCTCTCGATCCGGCGCTCGCGCACGCCGTGCTCGCCGAGGCGCCGGGCGACGTCGTCGACTTCAACCGGCTGGACGCGGCAGCGGGGGCGCTGCGCGACGCCTACGAACGCGGCTTCGAGGCCTTCGTCGCGATTCGCGAGGCCGGCCGCCCGCTCGGCTTCCTGTTGATCGCACCCGGCAAGCGCGGTCGGCTGCTGGCGTCGAGCGAGCTGCGCTGGATCGCGACCGTGGCGAGCCACGCGGCCTCGGCGCTCTCGCACTCGCGCCTCGAGCAGGATCTCCGCGCGGCCGAGCGCTTCGCTACGCGCGGCAAGATGCACGCAGAGCTCGCGCACGAGATCTCGAAGCCGCTGGGCGTGCTCGAGCTGACCGCGATCCGACTGCGCGACGAGCTTCCGCCCGAACACGCGGCCCGACTCCAGAAGCTGGTGCGACTCGCCGAGCACGTGCGCGCGCTCGCGCGCGGCGCGCTCTCGGGAGGCGAGACCGGAAGCGGCACGAAGCTCGCGCAGCTCGTCGAGCGCGCGCTCGAGGAGATGCGCGCGCTGCATCCCGAGTGCCCGGTCGCCGTCGTGGGGCTGGCGGACGACCTCGAGCTGCCGGCCTCCCACGAACGGGTCACACGGGTGCTGGTCAATCTGCTCGACAACGCGGCGCGCGCCTCGCGCGCGGGCGAGGAGGTCACGCTGCGCGTGCGCAGCGACGCCCGAGCGCTCGAGCTCCAGGTGGAGGATCGCGGCGCGGGCATGAGCGACGCTCAGCTGCGCCGCGCCTTCGAGCCCTTCACCTCCTTCCGTCCCGGCGGGAGCGGCCTCGGCCTCGGGATCAGTCGCCGGATCGTGGAGGCGCTCGGCGGGACGCTCACGCTGAGCTCGCTGCCGGGGTCCGGAACGCGGGCCGTGGTGGCCGTCCCCCTCGCCTCCGACGGAGGGCTTTGACGGATTTTGACGCTGCCTGCGCCAGTTTCTCACCCGGGGCCGCGCGCCCCGACCTAGGATCGAACGCGATGACGTCCCCGGTCTCCATCCTGGTCGTCGACGACAGCGCGCACGCGCGCGAGCTGGTGAGCGAGGAGCTCGCGGAAGCCGGCTTCCGCGTGGCGACGGCGAGCGACGGCGTCGAGGCCTGGACGCGCTTTCGCGCCCAGCGCCCGGATCTGGTCGTGTCCGACATCCGCATGCCCGGCCAGGACGGCTTCGCGCTGCTGCGCCGCATCCGCGAGGTCTCGGATCTGCCGGTGATCCTGTTGACCGCGCACGCTGACACCGAAGCGGCGATCGCCGCCATCCGCGCGGGCGCCACCGACTTCCTCTGCTTCCCCGACGAGCTCTCGCAGCTGATTCCGCAGGTGCAGCGCCTCGTGAACGCGCGCAGCCAGGGCGAGCCCGAGGACGCCGCGAGCGAGCTCGTGCCCGGCAGCGCCCCCGCCATGCGCGAGCTGCGCGCCCGCGTGCGCGCGCTCGCGCGCCTGGACGTGCCGGTGCTCGTGAGCGGAGAGCCGGGGACGGGCCGGCGCCGCGTCGCGGAGGCCGTGCACCGCCTGGCGAGCGGGCTCGGGCCCTTGCTCACGCTCGACGCCGAGGCGCCCGCGCTTCCGAGCGAGCGCGCGGCCGTCCTGCTCTCGGGCGTCGAGCGGTGGTCCGCGGCAGCGCAGGATCACTGGGCGGCGTTACTGCGCGGAGCCCGAGCGAGCCACGTCTCGCGCGTCTTCGCGCTGGCCACGCCGGCGCTCCCCTTGCGGGTCGAGCGCCTCGAGTTCCGCCGAGACCTGTGGCAGCGCCTCGCTCGTTTCCGCCTCGAGGTGCCGCCGCTGCGCGCGCGCAGCGAAGACATCCCGCCGCTGGCGCGCGACGCCCTCGCTGCGATCGGCCGAGCGCTCGGGCGCGAGGCGCTCTCGCTCACGCCGAGCGCGCTCGAGGGGCTCCGCCACCGCCCGTGGCCGGGGAACCTCCCGGAGCTGCGCGAGGTGCTGGAGGAGGCGGTCGTGTTCGCGCCCAGCGCGCGCATCGATCGCGAGGAGCTCGAGCGCGCCGTCGAGTCGGTGATCGCCGGGCGCGAGGACAGCCTCGCGAAGCGCCGCGCGGAGAAGGAGAGTCAGGATCGCCGCCAGCTGATCCAGCTGCTCGAGGCGTGCGGCGGCAACATCGCCGAGATGGCGCGCCGCCTGAGCCTCACCCGCGGCGCGGTCTCCTACCGGCTCAAGAAGCACGGCCTCACGCGCTGAGGCGGACGGGCGGCGTTGCAGCCCGGAGCCGCCGCAGTACGCTGCCGCCATGCCGACGAATGTGACTCGCCGTGGCCGCGCATGCGCGGACGGCGCGGGACGCGCGTAGACGCAGTCTCGGTCAGAACTTCCTTCGCGCAGAGGTCGCCCGCCGGGTGGTCGATGCCGCCGGCTTCCGCCCGGGTGAGCTCGTCCTCGAGATCGGCGCCGGCCGCGGCGCGTTCACTCTCGCGCTGGCGCGCTTGCCGATCGATGTCGTCGCCGTCGAGCTCGACCCGGTCTGGGCGGAGCGGCTGCGCGAAGACTTGCGCCGCGCGGGCGCGCGGCGCGTGCGTGTGGTGTGCGCCGACTTTCTCTCGCTCGCGCTGCCGACGCAGCCCTTCCGCGCGATCGGCTCGCTTCCCTTCGGCCGCACCACCGAGCTGCTCCGCCGCCTGTTCGACGATCCGCGGATCCCGCTCGAGCGCGCGGACCTCGTCGTGCAGTGGGAAGTCGCGTGCAAGCGCGCGCAGCAGCCGCCCGCGAGCCTGCTCTCCACGGCCTGGGCGCCGTGGTGGGAGCTGAAGCTCGCAGGGCGGATCCTCGCCAGCGAGTTCCGGCCCGTGCCGCGCGCCGACGCCGGCGTGCTCGTCGCCAAGCGCCGCCAGCCCGCGCTCCTCTCGCCGACGCTCGCCGCAGCCTGGGCGGGCTGCGTGCGCGCGCACTGGCAGCGCCTCAGGTGAGCGAGCCGCCGTTCAGGCCGATGGTCTGACCGGTGAGCCAGCCGGCCTCGTTCGAGGCGAGGAAGACGCACGCGGCGCCGACGTCTTCGGGGACGCCCGTGCGCCCGACCGGCACCGAGCGCGCCATCGCGCCGGTCACGTCGCCCCCGGCCGCATTCGACATCAGGCCCAGCGCGAGCGTGTTGGCGGTGACGCCCGAGCGCGCCGTCTCGACCGCGAGGTGGCGCATGAAGGCGATCTGCCCGCCCTTGGCCGCGCCGTAGATCGAGACGCCGAGCGCGAGGCCAGTCTGGCCGGCGCCGGAGGCGATCGTGATCACGCGCCCGAAGCGGCGCGCGCACATGCCGTCGATGACGGCCTTGGTGCAATAGAGGACGCCGTAGAGGTTCACGTTCACGTAGGGCGCCCAGAGCGCGGGGTCCATGTCCTTGAACTGGGCGACGGCCATGCCGTCCGGGATGCCGGCGTTGTTGACCAGGATGTCGATCGGGCCGAGCTCGCGCTCGATGCGCGCGATGCCGGCCTGCACGGCCTCGCGCGCCGTCACGTCGAACGGCGCGGCGATGGCGCGGCCGCCGCGCGCGGCGATCTCCTTCGCAACGGCCTCGGCGCGCTCGCCGCGCAGATCGTTCACCGCGACGGCGGCGCCCTGCGCGGCGAGGGCGCGCGCGATCCCCGCGCCCTGGTTCTGCCCAGCTCCGGTCACGAGCGCGATCCGGCCGTTCAGCTCGAACATCGGGGTCTCCTGGGCGGGGGTTTGACGAAGTTGACACGGGGACGCTGGTTGAAACGCCACGACCGTCGACTCGTTGTCCCAAGCCTACTCTGGCGTTTCAACCAGCGTCCCCGCGTCAACTTCGTCAACCAGCGTCCCCTTTCCTACCTTGCGCCGATGCGCGAGGTGCGTCCCGCCATCTGCCGGCTGTGCCCGGCCTACTGCCCGATCGTGGTGACGCTGGAAGACGGGCGCGCGGTGGAGGTGACCGGAGATCCGGAGGCGCCGCTCTACGGGGGCTACAGCTGCCCCAAGGGCCGCGCGCTCCCCGAGCAGCACGCGAGCCCGGCGCGCCTGCTCCACTCGCTCGCGCGCGGGGCGCGCGGCTTCGAGCGCATCGCGAGCGCGCGCGCCATCGCCGAGATCGCCGAGCGCGTCGGCGCCATCCTCGCGGAGAGCGGGCCGCGCTCCGTCGCCCTCTACATCGGGACGAACTCGCTCCCCTACCCGGCCTCGGCGCAGCTCGCGAGCGCGTGGCTCCGCGCGATCGGCTCGCGGATGCTCTTCACCTCGAACACGATCGACCAGCCCGGCAAGCAGATCGCGATGGCGCTGCACGGCTTCTGGCACGCGGGCGGGCAGGAGTTCGACCGCGCCGAGAGCTGGCTCGTGGTCGGCCAGAACCCGCTGATCTCGAAGAGCGGCGCCCTCCCGATGCAGAACCCCGGGCGCCGGCTCACCGATGCGATCGCGCGCGGCCTCCGGCTCATCGTGATCGACCCGCGCCGCACCGAGACCGCGCGCCGGGCGCACATCCATCTCCAGCCGCGCCCTGGCGAGGACCCGGCGCTCCTCGCGGCGCTCCTGCACGTGATCTTCGCCGAGGGGCTCGCGGATGCGGAGTTCCTGGGCGAGAACGCGCAGGGCGCGGCGGAGCTTCGCGCGGCGGTGGCGCCCTTCACGCCGGCCCTCGTGGCGCGCCGCGCCGACGTGCCCGAGCGCGCGCTCGTGGAGGCCGCGCGCACGTTCGCGGGAGGCAAGAGCGGCGGCGCGGCCGCCGGCACCGGGCCCGCGTTCGCCACGCGCGGCAACCTCACCGAGTACCTGACGCTGTGCCTCCTCACGGTGTGCGGCTTCTGGCCCCGCGCGGGCGATCCGGCCACGCGGATGAACGTGCTGCTGCCGCCGTTCACGCCGCGCGCCGAGCCCTACCCGCCGTACCCCCCGACCGGAGGGGGCGAGAAGCTGCGCGTGCGCGGGCTCGAGAACTGCGCCGCGGGCCTGCCGACCGCCGCGCTCGCCGACGAGATCCTGCTCGAGGGCGAGGGCCGCGTGCGCGCGCTCTTCTGTCTCGGCGGGAACCCGATGATGGCCTTCCCCGACCAGCGCAAGACCCAGCGCGCGCTCGAGCGCCTCGATCTGCTCGTCACGCTCGACAGCGAGCTCTCCGCCACCTCGCGTCTCGCGCACTACGTGATCGCGCCCAAGCTCACGCTCGAGACGCCGGGCATGAGCCAGTCCGCCGAGGCGCTCAAGTACTTCGGCGCGGGCGTGGGCTACGCGGCGCCCTTCGCGCAGTACGCGCCGGCGCTCGCCTCGACCGCCGGCGGGCTCGGACCTGATCGAGGACTGGGAGCTCTTCTACGGCCTGGCGCAGCACATGGGGCTCCCGCTCTCGCTGGTGGGCTTCTACGGCTGGGGCGCGCACCTCGAGAGCCCGCTCGTGGTGACGGCCCTCGACATGCAGCGCAAGCCCAGCACCGACGAGCTCTTCGGCGTGTTGACGCGCGGCTCGCGCATTCCGCTCGCCGAGGTGAAGCGCCACCCGCACGGCCGCATCTTCGACGAGGTGCAGGGCGCGGTCGCGCCGCGCGATCCCGCCTGCGACGCACGCCTCGAGCTCGCCGCTCCCGTCATGCTGCGCGAGCTCGACGCGGTCGCGCGCGAGGGCGCCCAGCCCGAGACGCCCGCGCATCCCTTCCGCCTGATCCCGCGGCGCTCGAACTACTTCGTGAACTCGAGCGGGCGCACGCTCCCCTCGCTCACGCGCGGGAAGCCCTGGAATCCCGCGCACCTTCACCCCGACGACCTGCGCGCGCTCGGCCTCGCGAGCGGCGCCCTCGTGCGCATCCGCTCCCAGCACGACAGCGTGCTCGCGCTGGTCGAGGCGGACGACTCGCTGCGCCCCGGCGTGGTGGCGATGACGCACGCCTTCGGCGCGCTCCCGAGCGAGCCCGAGGATCCGCGCGCGGTCGGAACCCCGCTCGGTCGGCTGCTGCGCGACGACGACGCCTACGACCCGATCAGTGGGATTCCGCGGATGGGAGCGCTGCCCGTCGCCATCGAGCCCGTCAGCGCGTGAGCCAGCCGAACTGCTGCGGCTTGCGGTCGGCGCGCGGCGTCGATCATCACGTTGACGACCGTCGGGGCCCGGCTCGGACAGCGCCTGCTTCGAGCGCGGGACCCAGCTCGGCGGGCTTCTCGACGAAGAAGCCGCTGGCCGCCGAACGCCTCGATCACGCTTCTCGTAGCGCGCGCTGGGCATGTAGGCCGAGGGCGGCACGCGCCGCGGGTCGAGCTCGCGTCGAGGCCGCCGCCGATGCCGTTGTTGTTGAGCACGATGAACGTGATCGGCAGCTGGTAGCGGCAGGCGACCTCCACCTCCATGCCGCTGAAGCCGAACGCCGAGTCGCCCTCGACCGCGACGACCTTGCTTGTCGGGGTGCACGGCGGCGCGCGGCGATCGCGAAGCCCAGGCCCGACGCCCATCGTGCCGAAGGTGCCCGCGTCGAGGCGGTGGCGCGGCTCGAAGTTCGGCAGCACCGTGCGGCCGATGTCCATCGTGTTCGCGCCCTCGCTCGCGATGATCGCGTCGCGCGGCAGCAGGTCGCGGATCTCGCGCAGCACGCGGTAGTAGCCCATCGGCACGGAGTCGTCGTGCGAGCATGGCGCTCGACGGTGGCGCGGTTCTCCTCGATCTTCGCCGCCAGTGCCGCGCGCCAGGGCGTCTCGGCGCGCGTAGCTGCCACGGCGTGCGCGCGAGCGCGGCGTTGAGCTGCCCGATCACCGCCTTCGCGTCGCCGACCAGCGCCACCTCGGCGGGCACGTTGGTGCCGATCTCCTCGGCGCGAGATGTCGAGCTGGATGACGCGCACGTCCGCGGCGAAGCGCGGCGGCAGCCCGAAGTGCATGATCCAGTTCAGCCGCGCGCCGATCAGGAACACGAGGTCGGCGTTCTGGAGCGCGTAGCGAGCGCGCCGGCGCGACCGAGAGCGGGTGGTCGTCCGGCACCACGCCCTTGCCCATCGGCGAGGCCAGGAACGGGAGCTGCGTCGTCTCGATGAACTCGCGCACCTCGTGCCTCGGCGCGCGCGTACGCCGCGCCCTTGCCGACGATCACGAGCGGGCGCTCGGCCGCTGCGCAGCGCCGCGAGCGCGCGCTCGACCGCCGCGCGGATCGGCGTAGCGTGCGCGGCGGCTCCGGGCAGCGCGGGCGCCAGCGCACGGCGTCCTCGTCGAGCTTGCCGACGATGATGTCGTCGGGCAGGTCGAGGTAGACGGCGCCCGGGCGCCCGTAGATCGACGTGCGCACCGCCTGCTCGACGAAGTAGGGCACGCGCTCGATGCGGTCGGGGCGCGCCGCGTACTTGCGTGAAGGGCCGCGCGGCCTCGACCTGCGGCGCCTCCTGGAACGCGCCCATGCCGTTCTGGTAGGTGTCGGTGGCGCCGCCGAGCAGGATCATCGGCCAGCAGTTCGACCACGCGTTCGCGAGGCCGGCGATCGCGTTGATCATGCCCGGGCCCGGAGACCGCGAGGCATGCGCCCGGCCGCCCGGTCAGGTAGCCGACCGCGCCCGCCGCGTAGCTCGCCGACTGCTCGTTGCGCATGCCGAAGTACTTGATGCCCTCGCGCTGCGCGGCGAATGGCGATCGGCACGACCGGGAAGCCGACGATGCCGAACATGTAGTCGACGCCCTGCTGCTTGAGGCTCCGCGCGATGATCGTCGCGCCCGAGAGCTTCGCCAAGGTCATCCCTCCTGGGTGGCGACGACGCCGTTCTGGCGCAGCCGCGCGATCGCATCGTCCGTGAGGCCGAGGTCCGTCCGCAACACCTCGGCGGTGTGACCGCCGAGGGCCGGCGCCGGGCGCAGCGGCACGTCGCTGCCCGCGAGCCGGAGCGGCGAGGCCAGGTGCGGCACGCGCCCGAGCGTCGGATGCTCCACCGCGCGCACGAAGCCGCGCGCGACCAGGTGCGGGTCCGCGAACAGGTCCTGCGTGTCGAGCACCGCGCTGCACGGCACACCGGCGCTGCCGAGGATGCGCATTGCCTCGTGCTTGGTGTGGGCGCGCGTCCAGCGCGCGATCTCTTCGTAGCAGGCCGCTCCGTTCTGGTGGCGCACGATCCAGCCCTTGAAGCGCGGATCTTCGATCAGCTCGGGGCGCTCGATGGCGCGGCAGAGCTGCTCCCACATGCGCGGCGTCGCGACCACCAGATAGACGTAGTCGTTCGCGCCGCCGGGCGCGCACGGGTAGAGGTTCAGCATCGGGCCCTCGCCGTTGCCGCTGCGCGGCGCCGGGCGGCTCCCGAACTCGGAGCCGTTCGCGATGCGCGTGCGCATGTAGTAGGTCATCGACTCCTGCATCGAGAGCTCGATCTCCTCACCGCGGCCCGTGCGCAGGCGCTGCACGTAGGCCGCGGTGATGGCGAGCGCAGCCTGCACGCCGGTGCCCGAGTCGCCCGTGGTCGGGCCGGGGCAGAGCGGCGGCCCGTCGGGTGTGCCGGTGATCGAGAACGCGCCCGCCGCTGCCTGGGCGACCATGTCGTAACACTTGTAGGTGCTGTAGGGGCCGTCGCTCCCGAAGCCCTTGATGCGGCAGACGATGAGCGGCGGGTGCGCTCCGCGCAGCACGCCGGACGAGAGCTTCAGGCGCTCGAGCACGCCGGGCCCGAAGTTCTCGACGAAGACGTCGTAGTGCGGGAGCAGCCCGAGCAGGAGCGCGCGCCCCTCGGGCTTCTCCAGATCCAGCGCGATCGAGCGCTTGTTCGCGTTCCAGTACAGGAAGTAGGCCGAGGGATCCTTCCCGGCGGCGAGCATGCGGCCGGGATCGCCCGCGCCGGGCTTCTCGACCTTCACCACGTCGGCGCCCAGCCAGGCGAGCAGCTGCGTGCAGCTCGGGCCCGCCTCGTACTGGGTCATGTCCAGGACACGCATTCCGTCGAGGGCCGGCATGGTCTTCCTCCAGCCGAGGCCGGCATGCTATCCGAGTCGGGCCCGCTCCGGCGGGGCGAAGTAGCGGCCGGGGGTGGTGCCGAGCGCGCGTGCGAAGGCCGCCACGAAGGCGCTCGCGCCCTGATAACCCACTTCGAGGGCGACGGCGCCCACCGGCTGCGCCTCCGCCAAGAGGCGCAGCGCGCGCAGCAGGCGCGCCTGCTGGCGCCAGCGCCCGAGTGGAAGCCCGGTCTCGGCGCGGAACAGGCGCTCGAGCGTGCGCCGGCTCGCCCCGCATTGGCGCGCGAGGGCCGAGACCGGGGGTTGGGCGTCGCTCGCCTCGAGCAGGGCCTGGGCGGCGCGCAGCGCGCGCGGGTCGCGCGGCATGGGCAGCTCGAGGGGCTCCGCGGGCAGCATGCGCACGAGATCCAGCAGGAAGTCTGCGAGGCGCCTGTGCTCGGGGCGCTCGCGCGAAAGCGGCCCCGTGGCGACCGCGTGGAGGATCAGCTCGCGGAGCAGCGGCGAGACCGCGACGACGGCGCAGCGCTCTGGGAGGCGCCGCGCGAGCGCGGGGGCGAGGTAGAGCGTGCGCAGCGAGACCGAGCCGAGCATCGCGATCGCGTGCTCCACGCCGGCGGGAATCCAGACGGCGCGCTGGGAGGGCACGATCCAGACGCCGTCCGCCGCGTCCACGCGCATCACGCCCTCGCTCGCGTAGACGAGCTGGCCCCAGGCGTGCGCGTGCGGCTCGAGGCGGGCTCCCGCCGGATAGCCCATGGCGAGCACGCGGATCTGGAACGGCTGATGGCGAGATTGCGACACGAAATGTCAGGATATCGCGACTCCACCTCCTGCTCCCGGAGTAGGCTGGCCTTCGACTCCAGGAGGGTCCGACATGGTGCGAGCCGCGTACGCCAACGTCTACGTGAGCGATCTCGCTCGGGCGGTCGACTTCTTCCAGGGCGCTCTGGGGTTGCCGCTCCTCTTCCGGGACGACGCCTTCCACTACGCGCGCTTCGACGCGGGACCCATCTACCTGGGGATCGCCGCCGTCGAGCGCTCCGCGGACAACTTCCGCGCGCTGGTCGGCCGTCAGACCGGCATCGGCCTCTTCGTCCCCGATCTCGATGCCGCCTACGAGAAGCTGCACGGGCTCGGCGTGCGCTTCTCGATGGCTCCCGAGACGCAGCCCTGGGGCGGCCGCATGGCGATGCTCGACGACCCGGACGGGAACGCGTTCTATCTCGAGCAGGCGCACGCGCGAGAGGGCGCGTGAGCGCGCGCGTCGGCGCGTGGGGGAGCGCGCGCGTCGGCGCGTGAGCGCGCGCTTCCCCAACAACATCACCCACTTCGACATCGCAGCGGGCGACGTCGAGCGCGCGCGGCGCTTCTACGAGCGCGTGTTCGGCTGGCGCTTCGAGGCCTGGGGGCCGCCGGACTTCTACTTGATCCACACCGGCACCGACCAAGAGCCCGGCATCCACGGCTCGCTCTCGAAGCGAAATCGCGCGCTCACCGGCGACGGGCGACGCGGCTTCGAGTGTACGGTGGGCGTGGACGACCTCGCCGCCGCGAAGGCTCGGGTGCTCGCGAACGGCGGGAGACTGATCCACGAGGAGCAGGAGATCGTGGGCGTGGGCCGCATCTTCCGCTTCGAGGATCCCGAGGGCAACTCGGTCGCGGTGATGCGCTACGTCTGAGCGGGCCCGGCCCGGCGCAGGATCGTCTCGGCGAGATCCGCGGGCGCGTCCTCCTGAACGAAGTGTCCCGCCCCGGCGATGCGGTCGAGCGTCGAGCCCGGGAGCTCGGCGTGCCAGCGAAGGGCCCAGCTCCAGGGGAAGACCTCGTCGGCGTCGCCGAAGGCGAAGTGGATGGGGTGGGGATAGCGGCGCAGCGCCTGGAAGCAGCGCTCCTGATCCTGCGCGTTGCCGGCCTCGGGCTCCGCGAACGGGATGCAGAACGGGAAGCGGCGCGCGCCCGCCTTGCTCGCGGCGTCGGGGAACGGCGCGTCGTAGGCGCGCGCCAGGGCGGCCTTGTCGTGCCCCGGACGGCGCAGGCTGCCCGCCACGATGCGGCCCGTCGGCATGTCGCCGCCGAGCTTGGTCGGATCCGTGGCGGCGGCGCGCCAGCGCGCGGATGCCGGGGGAGTACTCGAACCCGCCGTGATGGAGCCAGGTATTCGCGATCACGAGGCGGGCGAAGCGCTCGGGCAAGTCGACCGCCTGGCGCAGGCCGATCGGTCCGCCCCAGTCCTGGCACACGAGCACGATGCGGCGCAGGTCGAGCGCCTCGATCAGGAAGCGCAAGCTCTCGCAGTGGCGTTCGATCGTGTACCAGGCCTCGTCCAGCACCTTGTCGCTCCGCCCGAAGCCCACGAAGTCCGGGGCGACGCAGCGGTAGCCGGCGGCGACGAGCCGCGGCACGACCCCTCGGTAGAGATAGGACCAGGTCGGCTCCCCGTGGAGCAGGAGCATCACGGGCGCCGTGCGCGGGCCTTCGTCCAGGTGATGCATGCGCAGCCCGCGCCAATCCACGTAGTGGGGCGCGAACGCGAAGCCCGGCAGGTCGCGA
The DNA here is from genome assembly GCA_963716275.1 of uncultured delta proteobacterium. Taxonomy (GTDB): domain Bacteria; phylum Myxococcota_A; class UBA9160; order UBA9160; family UBA6930; genus VGRF01. The sequence continues at coordinate 204,093 of CAVQTC010000016.1, forward strand.
AAGCGCTCGTCGGGCGTTCGCGCGGCGGCGGGAGTGGCCACGGCGCGCGGCCTAATAGCAGTCGAGGTCGCCGGTCAGCGTCCCGCTCGCGCCCTGCTCGGGGGTCGAGACGACGTCCTTCACGTCGCCGCTTCCTCTCGCCGTCTTCTTGTCGCCTTCGGCGCGCGCGACGAGCTTCCACTCGCCCTCGGTGATACCGAGCTGGCCGGCGCTGCCGCTCAGCTCCTCTTCCATCGTGAACTCGCCCTCGATGTCGTCGCAGGTCTTCGAGCGGCCCGCGAAGCGGCCGCGCAGGACGCCCTTCGCCTCGCTGCACGCCTCGTCGAGGCAGAGCACGCGCTCCTTGCCGATCACGGAGCCGGTGACGCTCCCCTTCCAGTGCAGGATGCGGTCGTACTCGACGCAGCTGCCCTCGCCGAGCTCGGGGCAGCGCGCTTCGCGCGGGGCGCTCGGCGGGATCGTGAACGTGACGTCGAGCGCGGTCTGCTTCACCGCGCATGCCGCGCACGCGGTGAGCGCCAGGGCGACCAGAGCAGAGCGCATGTCGGGCCTCCGGGGGGACGGGGGCGGAACCTATCGATTCTTAGGGGGCGTCCCCAGCTCTCTTCAGCCGAAGGCGCCTCGCTCGCGCAGCGCCGTGATCTCGTCCCAGCCGAAGCCGTGCTCGAGCAGCACCTCCTCGGTGTGCTCGCCGAGCTCGGGAGCGCCGCTGCGCACGGGGTGGGGCTCGCCGCCGAACTCCACGGGGCTGCGGACCAGGCGGATGTCGCGCCCGGAGCGGTGCGCGACGCTCGCGATCGCTCCGACCTCCTGCGCCAGCGGATCCGCCGCGGCCTCGGCAATCGACTGGATCGGCGCCCAGATCAGATCGGCGCGGTCGAAGCGCGCGGCCCAGGCGCCGAGCGTGCGGGTGGCGAAGAGCGCGTCGAGCGCCGCGATGAGCTCGCCCGCGTGCTTTCCGCGCGGGCCGATCGAAGCGAAGCGCGGGTCGCCCTCCCACTCCGGCTTCTCGATCGCGCGACAGAACTGCGCCCAGTAGCGGTCGGCCTGCAGCATCACGAGCTCGAACCAGGCGCCGTCCTTCGCCCGGTAGCTGTTCCAGAGCGGGTTCGGGACGCCGCGACCGGTCCGCCGGTAACCGCCGCCGTGGATCAGCGCGGCGCCGAGGTCGAAGCTCATCATCCAGAGGCCCGCCTGGTAGAGCGAGATGTGGACGTGCTCGCCCGCGCCGGTGCGCTCGCGCTGGAGGAGCGCCGCGCAGATCGCGCCGGCAAGGCCCAGCCCGACCTGCGCGTCGCCCATGGCGGGCCGCTGGGCGGGCGGCGGCTCGTCGGGCTCGCCGAGCGAGGCCTGGGCTCCGCTCCGCGCCCAATAGGCGGCGAAGTCGAAGGCCGCGGTGTCGCGCAGCGGGCCGCGCGGGCCGTAGCCGTTCACCTGCGCCATCACGAGCCGCGGGTGGGCGGCGTGTACGTGGGGCCAGTCGAGCTCGGCGCGCTCCAGGGCTTGCGGCCGCCAGTTGCTGACCAGGACGTCGGCGCGCTCGAGCAGGCGCGTGAGGACGGCGCGGCCCGCGGGCTGGCGCAGATCGAGGGAGATCCCGCGCTTCCCGCGGTTGTAGGTCTCGAGGCCGAAGTTGATGTCCTTCTCCGAGAGACCCAGGGAGGCGAGGCCGCGCGCCGGGTCGCCGCCCGCCGGGTTCTCCACCTTGATCACGTGGGCGCCCCAGTCCCCGAGCACGCACGCCGCCGCGGGTCCAGCGACGAACTGGCCGAGCTCGACGACGCGCACCCCGGCGAGCGGTCCGCTCATCCTTCGCTCCCGGGCGCGCCGAGCCCGTAGAGCTTCTCCGCATTCTCGCGCATCACCATGCGGGCGAGCTGCTCGGCGCGCGGCCGGTCGATCTCGCCGTCGCGCAGCATGCCGGTGAGCGCGAGGCCCAGGGCGCGGCGTGCGCTGCGCGCCTCGAGCCAGGTGAGCTCCTCCCAGCCCTCGGTCTCCGTGACGGCGAAGGTGTCGGTCGCGAACAGCACTTTCTCGGGCGCTAGCTCGAGCCAGCTGCGGATCACGCGCGCGAGAGCATGCGGCGGGAGCACGAAGGTGATGCCCGAGAAGTCTGTGTAGACGTTCGGCTTCAGGAGCAGCGCGCCCACCGCGTCGCTCTCGGGCCAGCCGCCGTGGATCATCACGAAGCGGGTCCCGCGCAGGCCGGGCTCGTTGAAGACGGGCTCGAGCAGCCACGGGACCGCGCGAGCGCCCTGATAGAAGGCCCCCGCCCCGACGCCCAGCACGTGGATGTGAACCGCGAGACCCAGGCGGCCCGACTCGCGCGCCACGGTGTGGAACAGAAAGTCCTGGAGCCGCCGGTAGTCGGCCGCGGGAGGCTCGCCACCTCCGATCCACTTCGCGTAGATCGCGCGCGCGTCCGCCTCGGGCACGTTCTCGAAGGCGAGCGGGCGGATGTACGCGGCCTCGAACTTGACCGCCAGCGCGCCAGCCTTCCGCTGACGCTCGAGCGTGGGCGTGACCACGCGGGCGAGGTAGCCGGCGAGATCGCGCGGCAGCGCCTCCAGCTGGGCCTCGCGGAGGTAGCGGCGCAGGAGATTCTCGGCGCCGCGGATGCTCACGTCGGTGTCCGGGTTCTCCCGGTGCAGGGCGGCGTTGTCGAGCGGGAAGAGGAACGCGTCCGCGAAGGACACCCAGCGGAAGTGCGGCGCGGCGAGGCAGCGCCCGAGCGCGATGCGGTTGGCGAGCATCACGTCGATGCCCGCGCGCTCGAGCACCCACGCGCCGTAGCCGTCGCCCTTCTCGCGCTGCACGCGGCGCTTCGCCTCGAGCACCGTCGCCTCGCTCGCATCGGGTGCGACGCCGTAGAGCGCGGCCCAGGCATCCCGGAGCGCGGGCTGGGTCGGATCGAGGAGCGGCGGGAGCTGCCAGGCCGGGAAGGCGTCGGCCGGGATCTGATCCGACTCGTCGTCCGCCGGCTCGCCCGCAGCGACGCAGCGATTGGGGTGCGCGTGGTCGTCGATCGCGCGCAGCGAGCCGATCAGCCGCTCGAGCTCGGGGTCGACGCGCGCCTGGGCGTGGAGAGCCCCCGACCAGAGGCCGACCCACGCCGCCAGGGCGAGCGCGCCTCGCGAGCGGCGCACGGCTCAGCGGCCCTTGAAGACCGGCGAGCGCTTCTCGACGAAGGCGCGCATGGCCTCCTGCGTGTCCTGGGTCGTGGACGTGACGGACTGGGCCATGGCCTCCCAGTGGAGGGCCTCGCTCATGCTCTGCGCGAGCCCGCTCGTGATCATGCGCTTGGTGAGCTGGAGCGCGATGGGCGGCCCCGCGGCGAGCTTGGCCGCCCACTCGCCCACGAACTTGTCGAGCTCGGCGTCGGGCACCACGCGGTTCACGATGCCGATGCGCTCCGCCTCGCGCGCGCTCACGATCTCTGCGAGCAGCGCGAGCTCCTTCGCCTTGTGGAGGCCCACGAGTCGCGGCAGCAGCCAGGAGCCGCCGAGATCCACCGCGAGCCCGCGCTTGGCGAAGATCTCGGCGAAGCGCGCGCTCTCGCCGGCGACGATCAGGTCGCAGCCCAGCGCGAGGTTGAGTCCCGCCCCCACGGCCACGCCGTTCACCTTCGCGATGCAGGGCTTCGGGATCTCGTGGAGCGCGAGGCCGACCCAGCCGTAATGGTGCATGCGGTCGATCTGATGGCGATTGTCGCTCCCGCCGGCGGTGAGATCGGCGCCGCCGCAGAAGGCGTCGCCCGCGCCGGTCAGCACCAGCACCCGGTCGGTCGCGCTCTCGCCGATCTCGCGGAAGACCGCGAGCAGCTCGTCCCACATCGCGCCGTTGATCGCGTTCTTCTTCTCGGGCCGGTTGAGCGTCACGGTCACGATGCCGGCGTCGTCGCGTTCCACGATCAGGGTCTCGAGCTTCATCGCGCACCTCCTCGGGAGGCGCACAGGATGGCGCAGCCCGCGCCCCGGGCCTACGCCGCGCCGAGGGCGATCTTGGCGGCGCCGAGGCCGAACACGAAGCAGCCCGCGACGGAGATCAGCCAGCCGAGCGCGCCGACCGCGCACCAGGCGAGGACGCGCGTGCGCGCGCCGGGCGGGATCGCCGGGTGCAGCCGCGTCGGGTGGAGCCACCAGCGCGCCGGCAGCGCGCCCGATCCGAGCAGCGCGCGGCGCAGCTCCACGTGGTACCAGAACCCGGTCGGGATCCCGAGCGCGAAGCCGGCCACGACGAGGGCGAGGCCCGCGCCGAGCAGCGCGTCGGCCGTGAGGGCGCTCCACGCGAGCGCGCCGCCGCCCACCACCGCGACGAAGCCGAGCGCCAGTCCGAGCTCGATCATGCCCCCTTTGTCGACGGGGCGGGGACGCTGGTTTACCAAGTTGACACGGGGACGCTGGTTGAAACGCCACGACCGTAAACTCGTTTTCCCAAGCGGCCCCTGGCGTTTCAACCAGCGTCCCCATGTCAACTTGGTCAACACTTACTCAACCAGCGTCCCCATGCTCGATACGCCGCGCTTGCGGCTGCGCCCCTTCGCCTCCTCCGATCAGGCGCGGCTCGTCGCCGTGTTCCGCGACCCCTACGTGCGCCGCTATCTGTGGGACTCGCTGCGGGTGGCGCCGGCCACGGTGGCGGAGCTGATCGACGCCAGCGAGCAGAGCTTCCGCGCGCGCGGCTTCGGTCTCTGGTGCGCTGCCGAGCCCGGCGGCCCCACGATCGGCTTCTGCGGCCTGCGCCCCTTCGACGAGGCCGAAGTCGAGCTGATCTACGGCTTCCTGCCCGAGCACTGGGGCCGCGGCTTCGCGGGCGAGGTTTCGCGCGCGCTCCTCGCGCTCGGCTTCGAGAAGGGCCTCGCGCGCATCTGGGCGCGCACGGACCTGGAGAACAAGGCGTCCGAGCGCGTGATGCAGCGCCTCGGCATGCGCTTCGTGCGACGCGAGACGAGCGGGGCTCTCCCGCTCGTCAGCTACGTCGCCGAGCGCAGCGAGGCGCCGGTCCGCTAGCTCCGGTCGAGGCGCCGCTCGATGCGGTCGCCGCGGCGGTCCAGCCGCCGGTCGATGCGATCGCCCTTGCGATCGAGGTGGCGAGCAGCCGCGGGGTGCCCGGCATCGGCGGCGTGATCGGCCGCGCGGTCGAGGCGCGCGTCCACGCGATCGCCGCGGCGGTCCAGGCGGCGCTCGATGCGGTCGCCCGGATCGGCGAGGCAGGGCGCTGCGAGCAGCCCGAGGTTCGCGGCGAGCGCCAGAGCGGTCCAGGTGGAGGTCTTCATCGGATTCTCCTTCTCGCGCCGGCTGCGAAGGCCGGGCAACGGATCCAACGCCCAGCGGCTCGCCCGGTTGCGCGCGCGCTCGTGTAAGCTCACAGCCCACCGGCAACTCGTGCAGGGAGATCACGGATGGCACGGCTGCTCCTCGCCTCGGCAGCTTTCCTTCTAGCGAGCGCAGCGCTCGCGCATCCCGGCCACGGGAGCATTCCCGCCGGGAGCTGGCTTCACGGGCTCGAGCCGGAGCACGCCGGCCCGGCGCTCGCCGCCCTCGCGCTCGGCGTTGCGCTCTGGCGGCGCACGCGCGCAGCTCGTGAGCGCCGGCGCCGTTAACGCAGAGCCGCTGCGCATCGGGGCGCCGAGTGCGGCGCTCCCGGCTCTTTGGCTCCGCCCGCCCGCCGCCCACGCGCTGCTCGTGCTCGCGCACGGCGCGGGGGCCGGCATGCGCCACGCCTTCCTCGAGGCGCTCGCGCGAGCGCTGGCGGAGGTCGGCGTCGCCACGCTGCGCTTCCAGTTCCCGTGGATGGAGCGCGGTGAGCGCCGCATCGATCCGCCGGCTGTTCTCGCCGCCGCCGTGGGCGCCGCGTGCGCGGCGGCGCGAGAGCGCGCCCCGGAGCTGCCGCTCTTCGCCGGCGGGAAGTCGCTCGGGGGCCGCATGAGCTCGCACGCCTCGGCGCAGGGCGAGCTGCCGGGCGTGCGCGGGCTCGTCTTCTTTGGCTTCCCGCTGCATCCCGCCGGAAAGCCCGGCACGTCGCGCGCCCGTCACCTCGCGGACGTCGCACTGCCGATGCTCTTCCTGCAGGGGACGCGCGACGCGCTCGCCGACCTCGACTTGTTGCGGGGCGTGCTCGCGCCGCTCGGCGCGCGCGCGCGTCTCCAGCTCGAGGACGACGCCGACCACGCCTTCCACGTGCGCAAGCGCTCCGGCCGGACCGACGCGCAGGTGCTGACCTCGCTCGCGGTGGCCACCGCGCGCTTCACGCGGGAGCTCGCCTGACATGCGCAGCGTCTGTGTCTTCTGCGGCTCGAATCCCGGGCGGGACCCCGCCTTCGCCGACGCCGCGCGCGCTTTCGGGACGCTCGTCGCGCAGCACGGGCTCAGCCTGGTGACGGGCGGAGGCGGGCTCGGCCTGATGGGAGCCGTGACGGACGCCGCGCTCGCCGCCGGCGGCGAGGTGATCGGCGTGATTCCGAGCGCGCTCGTCGACCGCGAGGTCTCGCACGCGAGGCTCACGCGCCGCGTGGTCGTGCGCACCATGTTCGAGCGGATGCAGGGCATGATGGATCACGCCGACGCGTTCGTGACGCTGCCCGGCGGCATCGGGACCCTCGACGAGCTCTTCGAGGTGTGGAGCTGGAATCAGCTGGGCCTGTTCGCGAAGCCGAGCGGGCTCCTCGACGTTGGGGGCTATTGGGGGCCGCTGCTCGCGATGCTCGAGCGCATGGTCGCCCAGGGCTTCCTGCGCCCGGAGCACCGCGTGCTGCTCCGCGTGGAGACCGACCCGGCGCGGCTTCTCGCCGGGCTCGCCGAGTGGCGAGCGCCGCGCGTGCTGGCTGGCACGCGCCCGGGCGCATGAGGGGAGCGAGCGCCCTGCCGCGCGCCTTGCTCTTCGACCTCGACGACACGATCGTGCGCGAGAGCGCGGGCGGCGAGGCGCTCTGGGCCGAGTGCTGCGCGCGGGTCGCCGCGCGCGCCGGAGTCGACGCGCAGGTGCTCTGCGCGGCCGTGGAGCGCAGCCGCGACCGCTTCTGGAGCGACGCCGAGCGCGCGCGGCGCGGGCGCCTGGCAATGCCCTGGGCGCGGCGCAGCGTCGCCGAGGGCGCGTTCCGCGAGCTCGGCCTGCGCGACCTCGCGCTCGCCGGCGAGCTCGGCGACGACTTCACGCGCGAGCGGAGCGCCCGCATGCGCTTCTTCCCGGGAGCCGAGGCGACGCTGCTCGCGCTCCGCGATCGCGGCCACCGCCTCGCCCTGGTCACCAACGGCGGCAGCCAGCTCCAGCGCGAGAAGATCGTGCGCTTCGGGCTCGCGCCGCGCTTCGACGCGATCCTGGTCGAGGGCGAGCTCGGCTTCGGCAAGCCCGACCCGCGCGTCTTCGCGCGCGCGCTGCGGGCGCTCGGCGCCGAGCCCGGCGAGGCCTGGATGATCGGGAACGATCTCCACGCGGACATCGCCGGAGGCCGCGCGGCGGGCCTGCGCACGGTCTGGGTGGACAGCGAGGGGCGCGGGCTGCCGAGCGATCCGCCGGCGCGCCCGGATCGCGTGGTGGCGGCGATCGCAGAGCTGCTCGGCGCCTGAGCGAAGCGCGTATCCTCGGGACGGTCTGCTGCGTCCTCTCTCTGGGGACGCCCGGGAGGCTGCATGAGCGATCCCGATCCGGGAAGCGGCGGCGGCCGCGGCTTCGAGCCGCTGGGCGAGCTGCCTGCGCTCCATCCGCTGCGACACCCGGCGCCCGCGGCGCTCGCGCCCGGGCTCGCGCTGCTCGTGGCGACGCGCAAGGGTGTGTTCTTCCTGCAGAGCGACCGCGACCGGGAGCGCTTCGTGCTCTCGGAGCCGGCCTTCCTCGGCCACATCATCCACCACGCGCGCATCGATCCGCGCGATCGACGCACGCTGCTGCTCGCGGCGCGCACTGGCCATCTCGGCCCGACGGTGTTCCGCTCGCGCGATCTCGGCCGCAGCTGGCAGGAGGCGTCGCGGCCGCCGGCCTTCGCGAAGGCGCGTCCCGGCCGCCTCGCGCAGTCGGTGGAGCAGGTGTTCTTCCTGTGCCCGGGCCACGCGAGCGAGCCGGGCGTCTGGTACGCGGGCACGACGCCGGAGGGCCTCTTCCGCTCCGAGGACGGCGGCGACACCTGGGCGCCGGTGGCCGGCTTCAACGACCACCCGCGCTATCCGGAGTGGACGTACGACCTGCCGTTCCGCGCGCCGGGCACGCCGCGTGGCTCGCCGGACGGGCCGATGCTCCACTCGATCCTGGTCGACCCGAGCGATGCGAGGCACCTCTACCTCGCGACCTCGGACGCCGGCGTGTTCGAGAGCACCGATCAGGGCGCGGATTGGCGTCCGCTGAACGAGGGCTGCGTGGCGACCTTCCTGCCCGACCCGACGCCCGAGTTCGGCTACGACCCGCACAGCGTGAAGCAGCATCCGCTCGCTCCCGACGTGCTCTACCAGCAGAACCATTGCGGCATCTATCGGATGGAGCGCAGCGCCGGCCGCTGGGAGCGCATCGGCGACAACATGCCGCGCGAGGTCGGCGACATCGGCTTCGACATCGCGCTCCATCCGCGCGATCCGCGCGTCGCGTGGGTCTTCCCGATGGACGGCACCGATGTGTGGCCGCGCACGAGCCCGCGCGGCGAGCCCGTCGTCTACCGCACCCGCGACGCGGGCAAGACCTGGGAGCGCCAGGCGCGCGGTCTCCCCGCGCGCGGCTGGTGGACCGTGAAGCGACAGGCGCTGGCCAGCGACACGCGCGACCCCGTCGGCGTCTACTTCGGCACCACCAGCGGCGAGGTCTGGGGCAGCCGCGACGAAGGCGAGAGCTGGCGCCCGCTGGCGCTCCACCTCCCGCACATCTACGCCCTCGAAGCCGCGGAGATCGGCTAGGGGACGTTCCTACTTGGCGGTGACTTCCGGGGACACTCCTGAACCAGGAGTGTCCCCGGAAGTCACCGCCAAGTAGGAACGTCCCCAAACGTCACCCAAAGGTCTTCCCGGCGCCGGGGTGGGGTAGCGGTAGAGGCCGGTGCGGACGTGGAGGCCGAGCTCGGCGCCGATCGCGCGCATGGTCTCGGGGCAGAAGGCGTAGCCGCGCATGCGCGCGATGCCGCCCTCGCACTCCTCGAAGCGCAGCACCTGCTCGAGCGCCTCGCGCCCGCGCCGCGTCACGAAGCCGAGCGCCACGGGCTCGCCGGCGACGTGGCCGAGCACCATGCGCGGCGCCTCGTACTGCATCTCCGCCGGCCACTCGGGGTGGCCCTCGAGCGCGGCGTGGAACCAGCTCTGGCGCCCGCGGAAGCTCTCGCGCCCGAACTCGAGGCCGCAGCCCACGTTCTCGATCTGGCCGCCGTCGAGCATCAGGGCGAGCAGCGCCGGCAGATCGGCGGCGTTGTAGGCGGCCACGAAGCGCTCGACCAGCGCCGGGGAGGGAGCGCCGCGCCGCCGGCGCGGCTCCTCGGCGCGCAGCCGCTCGCGCCCGCGATGGAGCGCCGCCTTCACGGCGCCGAGCGTCGTGTTCAGGATCGCCGCGATCTCCTCGAGGCTCATCTCGAACGCGTCCTTCAGCACCACGGCCGCTCGCTCCTGGGGCGCGAGCCGCTCGAGCAGCGCGCGCCCCGCGTCGCGCACGCTGCCCGCGCTCGGGCTCGCGCCGGCCTCGGGCGGCTGCTCGGCCAGGGCCCGCGCCTCGCTCTCGCGCCGCCGCATGCCGTCGATCCAAAGGTTGGTGGCGACCCGCAGCAGGTACGCGCGCGGGCTCGCGATCTCGTGGTGGATGCTGCCGAGCGTGGCGAAGGCGCGCAGCAGCGTCTCCTGCACCAGATCCTCCGCATCCCAGAGATCGCCGGTGAGACGCCGGCAGTAGCCGTGGAGCGCCGGCCGCAGCGGCGCCGTCAAGTCGACGTAGCGATGCCAGGCCGCGCGCAGCTCGTCGCGCAGCGCGTCGGGGAGCCCGCCCTCCGCCACGCTCAGCGCTCCGCCACGCGGGCCTCGCTCGCGATCGTGACCGCGAGCGCGCCGTCCCGGGTGAAGAGCTCGCGGTGCCCGAGCGCGAGCCCGTCGCTCGCGAGGCTCGAGCTCGCGCGGAGCAGCAGCCAGCCCTCGGGCCGCAGCGCGCGGTGGAGCCACACGCTCTGGGCGCGGAGCTCGAAGCGCTCGAAGTCGAAGCGCTCGCCGATCCGGCGCTCGAACTCCCAGTGGTCGTAGAAGGCGGCGAGGAAGATCAGCGCTGCGAGCTCGAGCCCGGGCTCCCGCGCCAGCGGCGCGCGCAGCGAGAGCCACACGACGTTCGCTGTCGACTCGCCGGCCGCGCGGCTCGGCCAGCGCGGCCCCACGCGCCGGAACTCGACGGGGCCTGCGGCGTACTCCTCGGGCCAGCCCTCCTTGCGCGCGGACTCGACGGTGGTCGGGAGCGCCTCGGGCGCAGGGAGCCCCTCGGGCAGACCCACATCCTGGTAGCCCACGGCCGAGGCCGCCGGCGCGAAGCTCGCGAGGACGCGCCCGACCGGCGTCCCCGCGTGGGCGGCGTTCACCTGCGCCCGGCCACTGGGCCCCGCCTCGCACCGAGAGCGCGATCGGCACCTCGGGCGGCGCGGGCGCGAGCCAGTCCGCACGCAGCGCGCGCAGCGCCCCCGGCGTCGCGTCCAGCGCGGCGAGCGCGCAGCGCGCGAGCAGGTCCGCGCTCTGAGCGGCCCCGAAGTGGTCCTCGAGCGTCGCCTGGTAGGCGCCCGCGCCCAGCCGCCCCACCTTCATCCACTCGCCGAGCGCCTCGCGCGGCCGCTTGATCGCCCCCATCGTCACTCCTCCCAGATCTCGCGGACCTCGTTGGCGCCCGCGATGAAACGCCCCCGGCTCGCCCACGCCGCCGCCTCGGCGAGGGAGGCGGCCTCGATCAGGTAGGCGCCGCCGAAGCACTCCGGGCCCGGCAGGGCCGGCCCGACCTCCTCCTTGCGCTCCCCGGCGTGGTCGCGGCGCACCGTTCGCGCCTCGCGACCGGGTCGAAGTCGCCACGCTGCGACCCAACGCCCCTCCCTTTTGAGCGCCGCCTCGAAGGCGCCGTGCTCCTGGAACACCCGCTCCTGCTCGGCGGGGCTCATGCGGCTCCACGCCTCGTCGTCATTCGTCATCAGGATCAGGTATTTCACGGGCTCCCCCCGGCTTTCGACGCCTTCACCATGACATGACGGGCGGTCTTCGGGCGGAGATACGCGCTCGCTCTTGAAAACCGCTGCACGGCGGAGACACTGTTCCGACCTCGCGGCCCCCGGGCGCGCGGGCGGAGGCCCGAGTGAAGAAGATCCGCGTGGCGATCGTGGGCGTTGGGAACTGCGCCAGCTCGCTCGTCCAGGGCATCCACTACTACGCCGACAAGACCGCCGACTCCGCCGTCGGCCTCATGCACTGGGAGATCGCCGGCTATCGCCCCTGCGACCTCGAGGTGGTGGCGGCCTTCGACGTCGACGCCCGCAAGGTCGGCCGAGACGTCGCCGAGGCCATCTTCGCCGCGCCGAACTGCACGGCCGTGTTCTGGAAGGACGTCCCCAAGGCCGGCGTGCCGGTCCGCATGGGGGCCGTGCTCGATGGGGTCTCGCCCCACATGGCCGAGTACGCCGACGGGCGCACCTTCCTGTTGGCCGACGCCCTCGAGGCCGACGAGGGCGAGGTGGTGCGCGTGCTGCGCGAGACGGGCGCCGAGGTGCTCGTCAACTACCTCCCGGTCGGCTCCGAGCAGGCGGTGCGCTTCTACGCGGCCTGCGCCCTCGAGGCCGGGGTCGCCCTCGTGAACTGCATGCCGGTCTTCATCGCGAGCGATCCCGCCTGGGCCAAGCGCTTCGAGGAGCGCCGCCTCCCGATCGTGGGCGACGACATCAAGGCGCAGCTCGGCGCCACGATCACCCACCGCACGCTCACCGATCTCTTCAAGCGCCGCGGCGTGAAGCTCGACCGCACCTACCAGCTCAACACCGGCGGCAACACCGACTTCCTGAACATGCTGAACCGCTCGCGGCTCGCCTCGAAGAAGGCGAGCAAGACCGAGGCGGTGCAGTCGGCGGCCGCGGAGCGCATCGCCGACGAGAACATCCACATCGGGCCCAGCGACTACGTGCCCTGGCAGAACGACAACAAGGTCTGCTTCCTGCGCATCGAGGGGCGCCTGTTCGGCGACGTGCCGATGAACCTCGAGCTGCGCCTCTCGGTGGAGGACTCGCCCAACTCCGCCGGCGTCGCCATCGACGCCATCCGCTGCGCGAAGCTCGCGCTGCTGCGCGGCGTCGGCGGCGTCCTCCACGGCCCCTCGTCGGCGTTCATGAAGCACCCGCCCCGCCAGGTGCCCGACGAGGTCGCGCACCGCGAGGTCGAGGAGTTCATCGCCGGGTCGTGACGTCCTCGGCGGCGAGCTCTACCAGGCCCAGAGCCGTGCGCGGCCGCGCCGCGCGCTCGGGCGCCGCGGGTGCCCTGGGAGTCGCCGGCTCTCCGCTCGGCCCCTTCGACCAGATGCGCGTGTTCAGGTCGAGCTCGTCGATCAGGCTGGTGGCGAAGCGCAGCTGGGTCACCCACTCGCGCACGCGCCCCAGGTCGAAGGGCCGCGAGGCGTCCACGGCGAAGAGATCTCCGTCGAAGGGGATGGCGGCGTAGATGCGCCCGGCCACGAAGCCGAGCCGTAGGCGCCCGCCCGAGTGCTGGTGGAAGCGCAGGATGCGCTCCATCAGGCTCGGCGAGAGCAGGTAGCGGGCCTCGGTCGGATCGCTCGCGCGCACCACGAAGGCGCGCTCGAAATCGGGGCTCTCGAGCTGGACGAGCTTGCCCTCGGCGACGGGCGACACGCTCTGCAGCGCGCGCCCCACCGTGCCGAGCGCGCGCTCGGCCAGATCCGGGAGCACGAGCGTCTGCCCGCGGAAGGCTTTGTTGAAGTCCGCCACGAAGAAGAGGCCGTGGAACACCTCGCGCGTCTCGGTGCGGTTCTTGCGCTTCTGCACGTCCTTCACGCGCAGCTCGCAGAAGCGGAAGTCGGTCGCCCCGTGGCGCCCGCGCACCAGGTCCTCGCCGGCGTAGCGGTTGTAGCTGGAGCTCGCGAAGAGCCGGCTCGCGTCGAACTCGCCGCGCGGGATGCAGTCGCCGGACTCGTAGTGGAAGGAGGGGTCCCAGAACTCGAGCACCGGCTCCAGCACCTGTGCGCGCAGCAGCGGCGTCGCGGTGTCCGGCACGCGGTTCATGCGCCACCAGTCGAGCGCGAAGGGCGCTCCGACGGCGAGCGCTGCGAGCTGCCAGGAGCCCGCCCAGCGCGCCAGCGCCAGCCCGGCGAGCGCGGCGGCTGCCTTCCAGACGAGGGGCAGCCGCGCTGCCGCGCGCCGCTCCTGATAAGCGAGCCGCTCGCCCTCGAGCCCGCGCACGCGCGGCGCGATCTGCTCGCGCAGGAAGACCTCGAACTCCTCCGGCGAGCGCACGCGCGCCTACTTGCGTTCGCTCGAGCGGAAGCGGGCCATCACGTCGGGGGGCGTCGCTGCGGAGGCCGGCGTGTCGAGGAAGGCGCGCTCCTGGTAGCCGAGCAGCGCCGCGAGCAGGTTGGTCGGGAACATGCGCACGGCGTCGTTGTAGTCCTTGGCCGCCGCGTTGTAGGTGCGGCGCGCCGCGGAGATCTGCTCCTCCGCCTCGTTGAGCGCGCGCTGGAGCTGCTGGAAGTTCTCGCTGGCCTTGAGCTCCGGGTAGGCCTCGGCGGTGGCGAGCACCTGCGCGACCGCCCGGGACATCTGCTCGTCGATCTTCGCGGCCTGCTCGGGCGGCAGGTTCGGCGAGCTGGCGCGGCCGCGCAGGCGCACCACCTCCTCGAGCACCGTGGACTCGTGCTCGACGTAGCGCTGCACGCTGTCCACCAGGCTCGGGATCAGATCGGCGCGCTTCTTGAGCATCACGCCGATGCTCGAGAGCGCGTTCTCCGCCTGGTTGCGCGCGGAGATGATCGCGTTGAAGGCGAGGCCGATCAGCGCGACGCCACCCGCCCCGATCCAGCGCGGGTCCACGTCGAGCATGTAGAGCGCGAACAGGCCGAGGGCGCCGCCGATGATCCAGACCGCGGGCATGGGATCCTCCGCCCTTTGCGAGCTCCGCTCGCCTCGATTGCCTTGCTTCGATCGCTCGCGAGCCACCCGGCTCGCTGCGCGCGGCGCCCGCTTCGCGACGCCGCTTGCACGACGTATCCCGACGGCCTCGCATCGGGAGGATCGGGCGAAGGCTTGAGTGGGCGCTCAGGCCGCCCCGCGCAGCTCCGCCAGCACGCGCTGGGCGCGGGCAAACAGGGCGGTCGGCTCGCGCTCGGGCGCGCGCGCGCGGATGCGTTGGTCCGGGAGCACGCGCAGGTCGGTGCTGCGCGCCGTCACCAGCCGGTGGAGCCGGGCGGGGTCGACGCGGCTCGAGGCGGCGGCCGCGAGCACGAGCTCGTCGCCCTCGAGTGCGATCAGCGCGATCCCGAGCGCGCGCGCCGCGACCTTGAGCCGGATCACCTCGAGGAGATTCAGCGCCTCGGCGGGCAGCGGCCCGAAGCGGTCGAGCAGCTCGTCGCGCAGGCGGTCCACCTCGGCGTCGTCCGGTGCGCTCGCGAGGCGCTTGTAGAGCACGAGGCGCTGCGAGACCTCGGGGACGAAGCTCTCGGGCAGGCGCGCGGGCACGCCCAGCCGGATCTCCGGATCGACCTCGGGCTCGCGCGTCTTCCCGCGCAGCTCCTCGACGGCCTCCTCGAGCAGCTCCATGTAGGTCTCGTAGCCCACCGCGCCGAGGCTCCCGGACTGCTCGGCGCCGAGCAGGTTCCCGGCGCCGCGGATCTCGAGATCCATGTTCGCGAGGCGGAAGCCGCTGCCGAGCGCGGCGAGGTCCTGGATCGCCTCGAGCCGGCGCTTGGCCTCCGTGGCGAGTGCGGCCTCGCCGGGGATCAGGAGATAGGCGTAGGCGCGCTGGTGGCTGCGCCCCACGCGGCCGCGCAGCTGGTAGAGCTGCGCGAGACCGAGCGCATCCGCGCGGTCGATCAGGATGGTGTTGGCGCGCGGGACGTCGAGTCCGCTCTCCACGATCGTGGTGGAGAGGAGCACGTCGGCCTGGCCGTGGAAGAAGGCCAGCATCCTCGCCTCGAGCTCGCGCTCGGGCATCTGGCCGTGCGCGACCAGCACCTTCACCTCGGGCACGATGCGCGCGAGCAGCTCGGCCAGCGAGCCGATCGTCTGCACGCGGTTGTGCACGAAGAAGACCTGGCCGCCGCGCCGCACCTCGCGCAGGATGGCCTCGCGCACGAGCAGCTCGTCGAAGCGGCACACCTGCGTGCGGATCGCGATGCGGTTCGGGGGCGGCGTGGCGATCACCGACATGTCGCGCAGGCCGCTGAAGGCGAGCTGGAGCGTGCGCGGGATCGGCGTGGCGGTGAGCGTGAGCACGTCCACGCTCTGCTTCAGCTGCTTGATGCGCTCCTTGTGCGCGACGCCGAAGCGGTGCTCCTCGTCGACCACGAGCAGGCCCAGATCGTGGAACACGACCCCGCTCTGGAGGAGCCGATGCGTGCCGATCACGACGTCCACGCGCCCGCTCGCGAGCCCCTCGAGCGTGGCGCGCGCTTGCTTGGGCCCGGAGAAGCGCGAGAGCGCCTCGATCGCGACGGGCAGGCCCGAGAAGCGCGCCGAGAACGTCTCCAGGTGCTGCTGACAGAGCACCGTGGTGGGGACCAAGACGGCGACCTGCTTGCCGGCCATCACCGCCTGGTGGGCGGCGCGCGCGGCCACCTCGGTCTTCCCGTAGCCCACGTCGCCGCACACGAGGCGGTCCATGGGCCGGGGCCGCGCGAGGTCGGCGAGCGCGTCCTCGATCGCGCTCGCCTGGTCGGCGGTCTCCTCGTACGGGAAGCGCGCCTCGAACTCCTCGAGCGCGCGGTCGCGCGGCGGGAAGGCGAAGCCCGGTGCGAGCTCGCGCGCGGCGTGCACCGCGATCAGCTCGCGCGCCATGTCGCGGAGCTTGCGCCGCACGCCGCTCTTGGTCTTCTGCCAGCTCGCGCCGCCGAGCCGGTCCACGGGCGGCGGCGCGCCCTCGGAGCCGACGTAGCGCTGCACCAGGTTCAAGCGATGCACGGGCACGAACAGGCGGTCGGCGCCCTCGTACTCGATGCGCAGGAACTCGTCGCGCAGCCTCCCGATCTCGAGCATCACGAGGCCGCGGTAGACGCCGATGCCGTGCTCGGCGTGCACCAGGTAGTCGCCCGGCGCGAGCTGGCCGAGCGAGTCCAGGCCGAGGCCGTCCGCCGGCCCCGGCGCGCTGCGCCGCTTCTCGCGCGGGCCGAAGCACTCCTCCTCGGTGAGGGCGACGAGCCGCTCGTCGGCGAGCACGAAGCCCTCGGAGAGCTGCGCGACGCGCACCTCCAGCGCGCCGGGCGCCGACCACTCGGGATGCGGGGCCGCCTCGCGCGCGAGGCTCGCGGCGAGGCCGTACTCGGCCAGGAGCGCGCGCGTGCGCTCCGCCCCCGAGAGAGCCGGACAGGCGATCACGGCGCGCATGCCTTCCTCGGCGAAGCCCGTGAGCGCGCTCGCGAGCCGCGCCAGCGGGCGCGCCTCGCCGCGCGCCGCGCGCAGCTCGGCGGCGAGCGCCTCGTGGCCGAACGCCTTCACGGTCTCGCTGCCGGCGCTCGCGAGCTCGAGGCGCTCGAGCGAGATCGGGCGGCGCTCGGCGATCGCCGCCTGGAGCTCGTCGGCGCCGAGGAAGACCTCGGGCGGCGCGCACACCAGGCGCCCGGCCTGGCGGGCGCCGTCGTGGTTCTCGATCACCTCGCCGGCGAAGCGGAGCAGCCGCTCGATCCCGTTCTCGGGCTCGTCGACCAGCACGAGCGCGCGCTCCGGCAAGAAGGCCAAAAAGCTCGCTAGCGCGGGCTGCAGGAGCGGCGTGAGCGCCTCGGCGCCCGGCGGCAGGCTCCCGCGCAGGAGCGCGTCGATCAGCGCGTCGACGTCGCGGGTCGGCACGCGCTCTCGGCGCGCGAGGGCGCGCAGCGCCTCGCCGCGCTCGATCGCGAGGGCGCGCGTGAAGAGGATCTCGCGCGGCGGCGGCGCGACGACGCGCTCGAGCTCGCGCTGCGAGCGCTGGCTCGCGGGATCGAACTCGCGCAGCGAGTCCACGCGCTCGCCGTCGAGCTCGAGGCGCACCGGCCGCGTCGCGTGGGGCGGGAAGAAGTCCACGACGCCGCCGCGCACTGCGACCTCGCCGCGCTCTTCCACCAGCGACTGGCGCGTGTAGCCCTCCGCCACCAGCGAGGCGACCAGGCCGTCGCGATCGATCTCCTCGCCCCGCACGACGCGCAGCGAGGCGCGCAGCACCGCCTCGGGCGACGGCACGCGCGCGGCGAGCGCGGTCCAGGGCGCGACGATGACCGGCGGCGGCCCGTCGGCGGCCGCCAGGCGATGCAGCACGTCCATGCGCTGGGCGACCACGAAGGGCTGCGGGGAGAAGCGGTCGTAGGGCGCGGTGTCCGGCGGCGGGAAGGCGCGCACGCGCCCACCCGCTTCGGGCGGCGGCTCGCCCAGCGCCGTGCGCAGGTCCTCGAGCATCGCGTCGGAGGCCTTCGCGCCGACGGTCAGCACGAGGGCCGGCACGCCGGGGTGGGCCTCGAGCAGGCGCGCGATCGCGATGGCGCGCGCGCTCCCGCGCAGGCCGACCCAGCGCAGCGGCCCCGCGCGCTGCGCGGCGCGCGCGGCCAGCTCGCTCAGGCGGCTCTGCGGCATCTCCACGTTCTGGACTCGTTTCGACTTCCGAATAGACGTACGCCCCGCCCCCGCGTGTGCGGGGGTGGGGTCGTGCGATCGCTGGTTTTGTGGCGGCGGAGCTTATCGGATGGGCGCGCCGCGGGCGCGATAGAGTTCCCACCCACGCCCGCGAAAGGAGACCCGATGATCGACCTGCACTTCTGGCCCACCCCCAATGGCAAGAAGGTCTCGATCTTCCTGGAGGAGGCCTCGCTTCCCTACAAGCTCGTGCCCTGCAACATCGGGCGCGGCGATCAGTTCAAGCCGGACTTCTTGAAGTGGAACCCGAACCACCGCATGCCGGTGATCGTCGACCACGCGCCCGCCGAAGGCGGCGGCCCGCTCGCGGTGTTCGAGTCCGGCGCGATCCTGCTCTATCTCGCCGAGAAGATCGGGAAGTTCCTTCCGCGCGACCTGCGCGGGCGCACCGAGACGCAGCAGTGGCTGATCTGGCAGATGGCGAACCAGGGCCCGAAGCTCGGCGAGTACGGCCACTTCCATCGGCTCGGCGAGGGTCAAGGCGACCAGAGCTACGCGCGGCGCCGCTTCGCCGACGAGGCGAATCGCCTCTACGGCGTGATCAACAACCGGCTCTACGACCGCCGCTATCTGGCGGGCGACGCCTACACGATCGCCGACATGATCTCCTACCCGTGGATCGCGAACCCGGAGATGCACGGCCAGAAGCTCGAGGAGTTCCCCTACCTCGCGCGCTGGCACCGCGAGCTCTCGGCGCGGCCCGGCGTGCAGCGCGGCATGGCGGTGGGCTCGGACCTGCGCCTCGACCCGGCCTCCCTCTCGCCCGCCGAGCGCGAGAAGCTCCAGAAGATGCTCTACAACCAGCGCGCGATCCCAGCGCCCCCGGGCGGCCTCCTGTAGATGCCCGCTGCGCGCGCGAGCGTGCGGCTCGGCGACGGCCGCACGCTCGCCTACCGCGAGCTCGGCGACCCGGCGGGCGTGCCGGTGTTCGGCTTCCACGGGACGCCGGGCTCGGCAGATCAGCTCGCCGTCGGCGCGATTCCGCCGGGCATCCGGCTGATCGCGCCGGATCGCCCGGGCTACGGCGGCTCGACCTTCCAGCGCGGCCGGCGCCTGGTCGACTTCCCGCGCGACATCGCCGCCCTCGCCGATGCGCTGCGCCTCGAGCGCTTCGGCGTGATGGGTGTCTCGGGCGGCGGGCCTCACTCCCTCGTCTGCGCGCACACGTTCGGCCCGCGGCTCCTCGGGGCGTGCTGCGTGAGTGGAGTCGCGCCGCTCGCGTGGCCCGGCGTGATCGAGGGCGCGATGCCCTCGAACCGCACGATCTTCCGGATGTCGCAGCGGCCGCGCATGCTCCGTCTTCTGCTGGGGAGCATGATGCTGCTGATGCGCCTGGCGCCAGGATTCTTCAAGCGCCGCGCGCTGACCGATCTGCCCGAGCCGGACCGACGCATCCTCGTCGCCGACCCCGAGGTCGAGCGAGCGCTGCTTGGAATCGAGGCGATGGGTCGTGGGGCGGGCCGCGCGGCGGCGCAGGACTTCGAGGTCTTCGGGGGCGACTGGGGATTCCGCCTCGAGGACATCGCGATCCCGGTCCATCTGTGGCAGGGCGACCAGGACCGCAACGTGCCGCCGCAGCACGTGCACCTGCTCGCGAAGCGCATCCCGCGCGCGATCGTGCACGACTGCCCGGGCGAGGGGCACCTGCTGGTCGTCCCGCGCCTGGCGGAGATCCTGACGATCGCGGCTGGAAGGAGTCCGGAGGGAACATGAGACACTTTCTCGTCGTGCTGGCAGTGGCACTCGCCGGAACCGCGAGCTCGCTTGCGCAGACTGCGCAGGAGACGCTGCCGCGTCCCTACACGGCCGAGCAGCTCCGCGATGCCTGGAAAGTCGGCGCCGAGCTCGTCATGCACACGACGGACAGCAAGGGCGAGTCGCGCGAGCGCACCACCTCGACGGCGTGGTCTCCAGAGGGCGTGACGATGCGCAGCGAGCCGGTCGACGCGCAGGGCGCGAGCACCGGTCCCGCCGAAGAGTACAAGGCGACCTGGACGGAGCTCCTCGGCCACGCCTCGTTCCCCGCGGCGACGGCGCACCGCGAGCGCGCGAAGCGCGAGACCCCGCTCGGGACGCTCGACGGGTGGCTCTACGTCGTTCCCCAGGCGGACGGCGCGACGAGCGAGTTCTTCTTTGCCGATGCGCTGCCCGGGCCGCCCGTGCTCTACGGGTCGCGCCGGGGCGAGACCTGGCTCACGCGCTCGGAGCGCATCAGCTGGAAGCCGGCGCCGCCCTGAGCTTCCCGCGCACGGCCTCCACGAGGGCGAGCGTGTGGAGCGCGAGGGTCGGCCAGTCGTGGTGCTTGGCGAGTGTGCGCCGCGCTCCGGCGCCCAGGGCGCCGCGCAGCGCCGCGTCGTCGAAGCAGCGCTGGATCGCGCCGGCGAGCTCGCCGGCGGGCGCATCGGGGGCGAGCAGCCAGGCCGACTCCCCGTGGACGAGCGTGTCGGCGACGCAGGCGCGCGCCACGATCGCGCGCCCCGCGTCCATGTAGTCGAGCAGCTTCAGCGGAAAGCCGCCGGCGCGCCGGCGCGGCGCCACGCACACGCGCGCGCCGTAGGCGAGCGCGCGCATCTCGGCCGCGCCCGTCACCCGCACACAGCGCAGGTGGGACGACGCGAGCGCGCGGCGGTCGTGCGTCGCGACCGCGATCGGAATGCGCGGCAAGAGCGCAGCCGCCGCCTCCAGCTCCGGAAGATCCTGATAACGGTCGAGGTTGCCCGCATACAGGGCGAATCCATCGACTGGGAGGCCATGCTGCCGACAGATCGCAGCGACGGCCGCTGGCTCGGGAGCCGGCTCGGGGACGAGGCCCGGCGCGATGCGCGCGAGCGGCCCGCGCGCCCACGCAGCGAGCGCGTCGCGCGCCGCGTCGGAGAGCGCGAGGATCGCGTCCGCCCGCCGCGCCAGCGCGCGATCGAGCCGCGACCCGAGCGCGCGCAAGGGAGCCGCGGGCAGCGCGGACAGATGCGCCGGCAGCTCCTCCGCCCAGAGCGTGTGCGCCACGTAGACGACCGGGACGCCGAGCCCCGCGCGCGCGGCGAGCGCGAGCAGCGCGGCCTCGGCGTTGTGAGCGAGCAGTGCGTCGAAAGGCCGGGCGCGCTGGGCGCGCGCGAGCTCGCCGAGGAGCGCGAGATCCGAGGGCAGCTTGCGCGGGTCGAGGCGCGCCGAGGCCAGCGCGGGCGCGAGGGCGGAGGCGCTGCGCACGAGCTCGAAGCCCGCGCTCGGGCGGCCGTCGCCGCGCCCGTAACAGAAGAGCGTCACCTCCGCGCCGGCGCTCGCGAGGGCGCGCGCCTGGTCCGCCGCGAAGCGCTGCGAGCCCTGCAGCGCGGGGAAGCGGAAGGCGCCGAGCAGCGCGAGGCGCAGCGTCATTCGAGGTAGCCGATCCGCCGCAGCTGGCGGGCGACTCGCGCCTCCTCTTCGGCGGTGTAGGCGCGGCGCGTGAGCGCAGCTCCGTCGAGCGCTTCGAAGGGGAGGCCCAGCGCCGCGAGGATCGTCGGCGCCGCGTCCGGTATCCGCGCGGGCGCGAGCGCGCCGCGCGGCGCCCCGGCGCCGGCGTGGATCCAGACGCCCTCGCGCGTGTGCACGCCGTTCAGGCCGCGCCCCTTCCCGCCCGCGAGCTCGCCAGCGGCGAGCGTGCGCACCGAGGCGCCGCTCTCGCTCCAGGGCGTCGGCACGAGGGCGAGGCCGTAGCCGCCCGGCGCCGCGAGCTCGAGCACGACGTCGGGGGCGCGCGCGCAGTGCGGCCCCGGGTTCGCCTCCTCGCGGCGCAGCGCGCGCGCCACGACGGCGCCCCCGCCGCAGCGCGCGGGCAGGCGCCACTCGCCGAGCGCGCGGATCACGTCGTCGCGCACGCGCTCGTAGTCGCGCGCGGCGACGCAGCCTCGCGCCTCGCGTCCGGCGAGGTTGATCCAGACGCCGGGCTGCGTGTTCACGTCCTCGGTGAACGCGGCCGTGCGCCTCCAGTCGATGCCGCCGAAGCGCGCCATCGCCCTCGACGCGCGCAGCCGCCCCGGGCGCGGCGCGGAAGACGCGCTCGCGCGCGCGCGGTGGAAGAGCGCGCAGAGCCAGCTCCCGCCCGGCCCGCGCGAGGCGGTCGCGGCCTCCCGAGCGGCGGCGCGCGAGGAGCCCGCACTCTGCGAGGCGTCGCCCGAGGTGCACGACCTCGCGCGCCGCGCCGCCCGCGCCGTGGTCCGAGACCACGAAGCAGGCGTGCTCCTCGCCGAAGGCGCGGCGCAGCTCGCCGCAGGCCGCGTCGAGGCGCTCGTAGACGGCGGCCACCGCGCCGCGCAGCGCCGCCGAGGCGCCCGGGTCGTGGCGCGGCGAGCGCGGGTCGTGATCGCGCCAGTAATGGTGGCAGACCGTGTCGCTCTCGCTGAACACCACGCACGGCGAGCGCCGGATCCCGGCTGCGCGCGCGCAGCTCGCGCAGCGCCTCCAGCGCGAAGTGCGTCTTGCGCTCGATGCGCGCGAGGAGCTCGCCGATGGCGCGCTCGTGCCAGCCCGAGCCCTCCGCCTCCTCGGCGAGGGGCGCGGTCATCCACGCGCCCGCGCGCGCGGCGACGGCGCGGTAGAGCGCGGGGTCGCTGGCGCGCCCGGCGTCGCTCCCGGCGGAGACCGGCGCGTCCCAGCCCGCGACGAGGAGACCCTGCACCGGCTCCGGCGGATGCGTCGCGGGAAGGCCCAGCACGAGCACGCTCCCGCCCGCCTCGCACACGCGCCGCGCCGAGCGACGCCCCGGCGCGATCGCTCGCGTTGGCGAAGCGCAGCGCGTAGCGCCCCGGCAGCTTCTGCGTGAAGTCGAAGAGCCCGTGGCGGCCGGGCGCGAGCCCGGTCCAGAAGCTCGACCAGGCCGGGAAGGTCATCGCGGGCGTGGTGCTCTCGAGGGGCGCGAAGGCGCCCTGCGCCATCCAGCGCGCGAGGTTCGGGAGCCGCCCGGACTCCGCGAGCGGGCGCAGCACCGCAAAGCTCGCGCCGTCGAGGCCGAGCACGAGGGCGCGCTTCAGGCGAGCCGCTCGATCACCGCGCGCGTGAAGGGCGCGAGGTCGCAGCTCCCGCCGAGATCGCGGGTGTGGTGCTTGGGATCCGCGAGCGCCGCGTGGACCGCGCGCTCGACGGCCGCCGCCGCGCGCACCTCGCCCAGGTGGCGCAGCATCATGGCGCCGGAGAGGATGAGCGCGCTCGGGTTCGCGACGCCGCGCCCGGCGATGTCCGGGGCGCTCCCGTGCACGGCCTCGAAGACCGCGCAGCCCTCGCCCACGTTCGCGCCCGGCACGACGCCGAGGCCGCCCACCAGGCCGGCGCCCAGGTCGGAGAGGATGTCGCCGTAGAGATTGCCCAGCAGGAGCACGTCGAACTGCGTGGGGTCCTTCACCAGCTGCATGGCGCAGTTGTCGACGATGATCTCTCGGAACGCGACGTCCGGGTGCCGGCGCGCCACGCGCTGCGCGCACTCGAGGAAGAGGCCGTCCGAGAGCTTCATGATGTTCGCCTTGTGGACGGCGGCGACCTCGCGGCGGCCCTCGCGCTCGGCCAGCGCGAAGGCGTACTCGGCGATGCGCAGCGAGGCGGTCTCGGTGACGACCTTCAAGCTCTCGACGATGCCGGGCGCGATGCGGTGCTCGAGGCCCGCATACAGGTCCTCGGTGTTCTCGCGCACCATCACGAGATCGACCCCCGCGTAGCGCGAGGGCACGCCCGGCACGCTCTTCACCGGCCGCACCGAGGCGAACAGCTCGAGCGACTGGCGGAGCGTCACGTTGGCGCTGCGGAAGCCGGTCCCGACGGGTGTCCCGATGGGCCCCTTGAGGCCCACGCCCACGCGGCGCAGCGCGTGGAGCGCGCTCTCGGGCACCGGGGTCCCATACTTGGCGAACACGTCCGCGCCCGCCTCGACGCGCTCCCAGGCCATCCGCACGCCGGCCGCCTCGATCACCGCGCAGGCCGCCTCGGTGACCTCCGGCCCGATGCCATCCCCGGGGATCAGGACGGCGGGGTGCCCGCCCCGCAGATCGCTTGCCGCTACTCGACACTCCCGGCCCCCCCTCCTATGATGCCCCGCCTTCCAGGCCCGGCTGGACCCGGATCGAGCGGGATCGCCTCGGGCCCCGTCACGTGGAGAACGATCGTGGCCATCGAACTCTTGTGCCGCAAGATCGGCATGAGCCGCGTCTTCAACGAGGCCGGCGAGTGCATCCCCGTGACCGTGCTCGAAGCCGGCCCGAACACGGTCGTGCAGAAGCGCACGCTCGAGCGCGACGGGTACACCGCCCTCCAGCTCGGCGTCGGCGCGCGCCGCGAGAAGACGCTCAGCAAGGCGGAGGTCGGCCACTTCAAGAAGGCCGGCGTCCCCGTCCTGCGCACCGTGCAGGAGTGCCGCGTCAGCCCCGAGGAGCTCGCCAAGCACGAGGTCGGCGGCCAGCTGAAGGTCGACGTCTTCAAGCCCGGCCAGCGCGTGGACGTGATCGGAACGTCGAAGGGCCGCGGCACCCAGGGCGTCGTGAAGCGCCACCACTTCCACATCAAGAAGTGGACGCACGGCACCCACGAGGGCAGCCGTCGCCCCGGCTCGATCGGCCAGCGCTCCTACCCGGGCAGGGTCCACTTGGGCAAACGCATGTACGGCCACATGGGGAACGAGCGCACCACGACCCGCAACATCCTGGTCGTGCGCGTGGACGCCGAGAAGAACCTGCTGCTCGTGCGCGGCTCGGTGCCGGGTCACAACGACGGCATCGTGAAGGTGCGGACCGACTCTTCCGCTGCACTAGGGCGTCCGAGGTCGCAAAGCCGTGGCGACCTATGAACGAAAAGACGTCTACCACCAGCGCGCCAAGGCCGAGGGCTATCGCTCGCGCGCGGCGTACAAGCTGCTCGAGATCCAGGAGAGCCGGCGCCTCCTGCGGCGTGGCGCGCGCGTGGCCGACCTCGGCTGCTGGCCGGGGGGCTGGCTCCAGGTGGCGAGCGAGATCGTCGGGCCCGAAGGGCGCGTCGTGGGCGTGGATCTCGCCGCGATCGAGCCGCCGCTGAACCTTGCGAACGTGTTCTCATTCACCGGCGACCTCTCGCAAGCCGCCGTGCTGGAAGAGCTTCTCGCGCGCGGAGGCGGAGCCTTCGAGGTCGTGCTCTGCGATGCCGCGCCCAAGCTCACGGGCGTGCGCGCGACCGACCGGGCGCACGAGGAGGCGCTGCTCGCGGCCGTCGGGGCCGCCCTACCGAAGCTCCTCGCGCCGCGCGGCGCGCTGCTCGTGAAGCTGCTCGAGTGCCCCGAGGCGAAGGCCTTCGAGATGGCGCTGCGCCCGCAGTTCGAGGAGGCGCGCGTCGTGAAGCCGAAGGCCAGCCGCAAGGGCACGACCGAGCGCTATCTGCTCGCGCGGGGCTACCGCGCGGCGATCGCGAACGTGGGGCCGGCGGCGGCGCGCACTCCGGCCTGAGCGCGCTCGAGCGCGTCGGCCTCGAGGTCGACGCCCTGGCGCACGCCCGAGATCCGCACGCGCACGAGGTCGCCCGGCGCGAGGCCCTTGCCGCGCACGAAGGTCACGCCGTCGATCTGCGGCGCCTGGCTCGCGAGGCGACCCTGGGCGCGCTCCTTGCCGAGCGGGGCGTCGATCAGCGCGAGCGCCTCGCTCCCGACCTGGCCCGCGAGCTTCTCGGCCAAAATGCCGGACTGGACTCTCGCGAGCGCGCGGTAGCGCTCGCGCGCGACCTTGCGCGACACCTTGCCGGGCAGCGCGAAGGCGGCGGTCCCCTCCTCGTCCGAGTAGCGGAACACGCCCACGCGATCGAAGCGCGCCCAGCGCACGAAGTCGAGGAGCTCCTCGAAGTCGCGCTCGGTCTCGCCGGGGAAGCCGACGATGAAGGTCGTGCGCAGCGTGAGCCCGGGAATGCCCGCGCGCAGGCGCTCCACCAGCCGGCGCTGGCGCTCCGCCGTCGTGCCGCGCCGCATCGCCGCGAGCAGCCGATCGCTCGCGTGCTGGAGCGGCACGTCCACGTAGGGGAGCACGCGCTTTGCCTCGCCGAGCGCCTCGATGAGCCCTTCGCTCACCGCGCTCGGGTAGAGGTAGAGGAGGCGGATCCAGGCCGACGCGGCGCGTCTGGTCGAGTTTGCGAACAAGGTCCTCTAGTCGCCAACGTCTCGATTCGACTCGGCTTTCGAGATCCTTCCCCCAGCTGGTCGAATCCTGCGCCACGAGGTTGATCTCGCGCACGCCGGCCTGCTCGAGGTCGCTCACCTCGCGCACGAGGCTCTCGAGCGTGCGGCTCTGGAAGCGCCCGCGAATGCCCGGGATGGCGCAGAACGCGCAGATGCGGTCGCAGCCCTCGGCGATCTTCACGTAGGCCGAGTGGCCCGGGCCGGTGAGCAGGCGCGGCGAGGCGTGGTCGTAGAGGTGCGTGCGGCCCGCCTCGACGTAGACCCCGCGGCTTCGCCCGGCGAGCGCGTCGTCGAGGATGCCCGCGATCTCCTGGAAGGCGCCGGTGCCCACGAAGGCGTCGACCTCGGGCAGCTCCTTCGCGAGCTCGGCGCCGAAGCGCTGGGGCATGCAGCCGGCGACGACGAGCCCGCGCAGGCGGCCGGACTCGCGCAGGTCCGCCACGTCGAGGATCGCCTTCACCGACTCCTCGCGCGCGCTCTCGATGAACGAGCAGGTGTTCACCACCGCGACGTCGGCGTCCTCGAGGCGCTCGGCGATCGCATAGCCGTGCGTGGCCAGCGCGCCGAGCATGACCTCGGTGTCGAGCAGGTTCTTCGCGCAGCCGAGCGAGCGGAAGTGGACGGTGGCCTTCGGGGCAGGCATGGGGCGGCGGAGGGTAACGGACCGGGCCTGGCGCCCCGCCGCCACTTCCTCGACCTTCGAGCCCCATGTCCCCGCCCGTTCCGTGTGCTCGGTGTCCAGCAGGTCGCCGTCGGCGGCCTCGACAAGGGGCGGCTGCGAAAGCTCTGGGTGGAGACGCTCGGGCTCACGCCCACCGGGAGCTTCCGCAGCGAGCGCGAGAACGTCGACGAGGACATCGCCGTGGCTGGCTCGGGGCCCCTCAAGGTGGAAGTGGACCTGATGCAGCCCCTCGACCCGGCCAAGAGCCCACGGGTCCACGATCCGGCGCTGAACCACATCGGCCTCTGGATCGACGATCTCCCCCGGGCGGTCGCCTGGCTCGAGCAGGCCGGCGTCCGCTTCACGCCGGGCGGCATCCGGAAGGGCGCCGCCGGCTTCGACGTGTGCTTCATTCATCCCAAGGGGAACGAGGCCGCACCCATCGGCGGGGAGGGGGTGCTGATCGAGCTCGTCCAGGCTCCCCCGGAAGTCGTGCAGGCCTTCGCGAAGCTCGCCTCGTAAACCGGAGCGCCCCGGGCCGGATCAAAGCAGGTCGGATGGCGACCCTCGACGTCGAGTGCTCCGGGCTGGCCGCGGAAGCCAGCGCGCGCACGCTCGAGACGGCCTTCGAGGCCCTGCTCGAGACCCACGCCGAGCGGGCGGTCCGCCTCGCGAGCCGCTTCGTGTCCGGCGACCGCGCCGCCGCCGAGGACATCGCCCAGGAGGCGTTCCTTCGGGCCTGGCGCGCCCTGCCGCGCTTCCGCGGCGACGCCGAGCTCTCCACCTGGCTCTACCGGGTGGTCGTGAACGAGGCGCTCTCCCAGGTGCGGCGCCGGAAGCTCCGCGAGGGGCTGCGCGAGCTGCTGGACAAGGTGGGCGTGCGCGCCGCACCGCCCGCCACGCCCGATCCGGGCCTGCGCGCGCGCATCGAGGCGGCGCTGGCCACGCTCACGGCGAGCGAGCGCGCCGCCTTCGCGCTCGTGCACCTCGAGGGCTTCACGGTGGAGGACGCGGCGCGCATCCGCGGCCGCCGCAGCGGCACGATCAAGAGCCATCTCCACCGCGCGCTCGTGAAGCTGCGCCGCGAGCTCGCGACTTGTTGGGAGGAACGAGGCTGATGGACCCGAGACCCCCGGCTCCTCGGGACGACGCCGAGCTCGCCGCGCTCGTCGAGCGCGCCACCCGGCCCGCGCCCGGCGATCCGGCGCGCTTCGCCGCGCGCGTGCGCGCGCGCCTCGCTCCGGAGCCGCGCGTGCGCTGGCTGCCCGCGCTGGGGCTCGGCACCGCCGCTGTCGCGCTCGCCCTCGCGCTCGCCTACGGGTCGCGCGAGGACGCCGAGCGCCCGCCCCGGGCCTTCGCGCCGGCGCCCTTCGGCGACAGCTGGCAGGAGGAGGTCCTCTACGCGCCCGAGTGGATCGAGAGCGACGACGGCTTCCTCGACGAGGAAGTGCTCCCGCAGGACTACGCCGTCGCCGCCGCGCTGCTCGACTCGTAACCGCCCACCGCAGGAGAGCCCCCATGCGAAGCCTGCTCTGTCTCGCGCCCGTGTTCGCTGCGCTCGCCGCGAGCGCCCAGCCGGGTCCCGCGCCTGCGCCCGGCGTGCCCGGAGACGTGATGTTCGAGATGCGCGTTCCGCCGCCGCCCGAGCCGGACGCCTGGATCGCTCAGTACGCGCAGCCGCTCGGGATCGACCAGCGGACCGTCGACCGCATCCGTGACATCTCCGAGGAGCACCGCGCCGAGCGCGATCGCATCGTCGGCGAGCTCCACGGTCAGAAGCTCGCGCTGCGCGAGGCGCTGCACGAGGAGCGACCCGACGAGGCGCACGTGATCGAGCTCGCGCGCGCGATCGGCGGGCTCGAGACCGAGCTCTCGGTCTCGCGGCTCACGTCGATGATGCAGATGCACGCGCTGCTCACGCCCGAGCAGAACGCCGCCCTGCACGAGAAGCTCGAGGGGAGCTTCCGGGAGCGGCGCGGGCGGATCGACGACGTGCTCGGCGCCTGCGATCGCGATCTCGCCGACCACTGCGCCGAGGAGCTCGAGGGGCCGCCGCCCCATCAGGTGATGTGCCTGCTGCAGGCGCGCAAAGAGTCCGGCGTCACGCTCAGCGCGGCGTGCGAGGAGAAGCTCTCGGGGCTCCCGCCGCTGCACTTCTTCCGCCACCGCCTGCCGCCTCCGGACGAGGAGGGCGACGTGCTGATCCGCGTTCCGGAGGGCGACGGCGCCGACTGAGCTCGTGGCACCTGCTCTCCGGGCGCGACAAGCTAGGAGCCCGGGAGGTGCCATGTCGGACGCGCACGCCATCCGCCCGTTCAAGATCGAGGTGCCCGAGGCGGCCGTCGCCGACCTGCGCGAGCGCTTGCTGCGCACGCGCTGGCCCGACCAGATCGACGGCGCCGGCTGGGACTACGGAACGGAGCTCGCCACCCTGAAGCGGCTCTGCGAGCACTGGCGCACGCAGTACGACTGGCGCGCCCAGGAGGCGGCGCTCAACCGCTGGCCGCAGTTCACCACCGACGTGGACGGCGAGCGCCTGCACTTCGTGCACGCGCGCTCGAAGCACGCGAACGCGTTCCCGCTGCTCATCACCCACGGCTGGCCGGGCTCGGTGGTCGAGTTCCAGAAGATCCTGCCGCTGCTCACCGACCCCACCGCGCACGGTGGCCGCGAGAGCGACGCGTTCCACGTGGTCTGCCCGTCGATGCCCGGCTACGGCTTCTCCGGACCGACGCACTCGCGGGGCTGGGACCCCGAGCGCATCGCGCGCGCCGAGATCGAGATCATGCGCCGGCTCGGCTACGCGCGGTACGGCGCCCAGGGCGGCGACTGGGGCGCCATCGTGACCCCGTGGGTCGCGCGGCTCGATCCCGAGCACTGCGTCGGAATCCACATCAACATGGTCCTCCAGCCGCAGGGCACTCGGCCCGAGGCGCTCTCCGAGGCCGAGCAGAAGCGCCTGGCCCACGCGGCGCAGTTCCAGGCAGAGGGCACCGGTTATCAGGCCATCCAGGGCACCAAGCCGCAGACGCTCGCCTACGGTCTCACCGATTCGCCCGCCGGTCTGGCGGGCTGGATCGTGGAGAAGTTCCGCGCCTGGGGCGACTGCCCGGGCGGCGACGTGGAGCGCGCCTTCACGCGGGACGAGCTCCTCACCAACATCTCGGTCTACTGGTTCACCGGCACGATCAACTCCTCCACGCGGCTCTACTACGAGCAGCGCAAGAGCGGAAAGCTGCCGATCTCCGACGGCCGGATCGCGACGCCGACCGGCTGCGCCCTTTTTCCCAAGGAGATCTACAACGCGCCGCGTGCCTGGGCGGAGCGCGCCTACAACATCACCCACTGGTCGGTGTTCGAGAGCGGTGGCCATTTCGCGGCGATGGAGCGCCCGGCGGAGCTCGCGGTCGACCTGCGCAAGTTCTTCGCCACGGTGCGCTGAGGCGGTCGCGGGCCTAGGCTTCGCTGTTACTGACGGTCCGATCGGAAACCTGAAGGAGCCCCATGGAGCAGAAGGTCACCTTCTGTCGCGTCTGCGAGCCCGCCTGTGGCCTGGTGGCGAGCGTCGAGGGCGGCGCCCTGGTCGGCCTCGCTCCCGACAAGGAGCACCCGGTGACGCAGGGCTTCGCCTGCAACAAGGGGCTCGCGGGGCTCGACATCCACCGCGACCCCGACCGCCTCGGGCGGCCGCTGCGGCGCGAGCTCGACGGCACGCTTGCCCCGCTCGCCTGGGACGACGCGCTGGCCGAGATCGCCGCGCGGCTGCGCGCCATCGTCGACGAGAGCGGCCCGGACGCGGTGGCCGCCTACATCGGCAACCCCACCGCCTTCAACGTGCTCGCCGGCCCGGCGATCGGCTCGTTCCTCGCCCAGCTCGGCACGCGGCGCAGCTTCAGCTCCGGCACGCAGGACTGCAGCAACAAGTTCGCGGGCTCGGAGGCCGTGTTCGGATCGGCGACGATCCATCCCGTCCCCGACATCGCGCACACCGACTACCTGCTCATCCTCGGCGAGAACCCGCGCGTCTCGCACATGAGCTTCCTCTCGATCGCCGATCCCATCGCGGAGCTCAAGGCCGCCGTGAAGCGCGGCGCCAGCGTGCGCTACGTGAATCCGCGCCGCATCGAGAAGCCCGGCGCGGGCATGGGCGAGGTCACCTGGATCAAGCCCGACACCGACGTCTACTTCCTGGCCGCGCTCGTCCACGAGATCTTCGCGAGCGGGCTCGCCGACGAGGCGGGGCTGCGCGCGCGCGGGAGCCACGTCGAAGAGCTGCGCGCCTTCGTCGCGGGCTACCCGGCCGAGCGCGCGGCGCGCGTCACCGGCATCCCCGCCGCCGAGATCCGCGAGATCGCGCGCGGCTTCGCGAGCGCGCGCGCCGCCGCCGTGCACTGCTCGACGGGCGTCAACATGGGCCGCCAGGGCACGCTCGCCTACTGGCTCGTGCACATGCTCGCGTTCGTCACCGGCAACCTCGACCGGCGCGGGGGCAACCTCTACTCGCTGGGCTTCTACCCCGCCGCGAAAGCGGGCCGCGTGGATCCGAAGCGCCCGGTGTTCTTCGAGAGCCGCTACGGGAAGATCCGCAAGCTGCGCGGCTCGCTGCCGGGCAATCTGCTCGCCGACGAGATCCTCTCGGGCGAGCCGCGCGTGCGCGCGCTGTTCGTGGTGGCCGGCAACCCCCTGCTCTCGATCGGCGGCGAGGAGACGCCTGCGCAAGGCCTTCGAGCAGCTCGATCTGCTCGTGGTGCATCGACCTCTACCGCAACGCCACCGGCGAGCTCGCCCACTACCTGCTGCCCTGCACGGACATGTTCGAGCGCGCCGGACATCAACATCACCGGCCTCGGCATGCAGTACCGGCCCTGGGTGCAGTACACCGACGCGGTGGTCGCGCCGCGCGACGAGCGCAAGCCCGAGTGGTGGATCCTCGCGCGCCTCGTGCAGGAGCTCGGCTTCCGCAGCGTGCTCGACGCCGGGGACGAGCCGGACCTGTTCGGCCGCATCGACCACATGCTGCGCAGCGGCGGTCACTCGCTCGGCGGAGCTGCAGCGCGAACCCGCGCGGGCTCGTGCTGCCCGACCTCGAGGCCGGGCGCTTCTTCGACGAGTGGCTGCAGACGCCCGACAAGCGCGTCGACTGCTGCCCGCCGCTCTTCGCCGAGGCGCTCGTGCGCTGCGAGGCGATCTGCCGGGAGCTCGAGCGCGAGCCGGCGCGACCAGCTCAAGCTGATCACGCGGCGCGACGCCTGGATGCACAACAGCTGGTACCACAACGTCGCGCGGATGAAGCGGCCGGGGCACCTCGAGAACCCGCTCTTCATGAACCCGGGCGACGCCGAGCGCCTGGGCCTCGCCGACGGCGCCCGCGTCACTTGCCGCAGCGCCCATGGCGCCGTCGAGGCGACGCTCGCGCTCGACGGCGAGCTCATGCCCGGCGTGGTCGCGATGACGCACGGCTGGGGCCACGCGCGCACCGGCATGAACGTGGCGCGCGCACACCCCGGCGTGAACGCGAACGTGCTCCTGCCGACCGGCCCGGGCAGCTTCGAGCCGCTCAGCAATCAGGCACACATGACCGGCATCGCAGTCGAGGTGTGCGCGGCGACGGCATGACGCTCGCGCTGCATCCCTGGAGCCGCGGCTTCGCGCCGCCAGCGCGCGAGGGGCCGCGCGTGCGCCTCACGGCCGAAGAGGTCCTGCAGTTCGACGAGGCGGGCTTCGTCGTGGTGGAGGACGCGCTCTCGCCCGAGCGAGTGGCCGAGCTGGTCGCCCACATCGACCCGCAGGAGGCGCGCGTGGAGCAGTTCCTGCGCGCCCAGCCCGAGCAGAGAATGTTCATCGCGGACGCGCGCGCGATCACCTTCACCGTGCACCCGGCCGGCCGCGACGCGCGGCTGCGCGAGATCGTCTCGAGCGGCGTCTTCGCCGAGCTCGCTCACGATCTCGTCGGGCCCGAGGTGCGGCTCTACTGGGATCAGGCGGTCTACAAGAAGAGCGAGCGCCCGACGACCTTCGCGTGGCACCAGGACAACGGCTACGGCTTCCTCTCGCCCGAGGCGTACCTGACGCTCTGGGTGGCGCTCAGCGACGTGACACCCGAGAACGGCTGCGTGGAGGTGCTGCCCGGCCTCCACAAGCGGGGCACGCTCGCCCATCGCGCGGGTCCCGACGGCATCTTCCTGCCGCTGCCCGAGCCGCTGCCCGCCGGGCTTCCGCGCCCGCTCGCGGTCCCGCTGCGGGCCGGGAGCCTGGTCGCCTTCTCCTCGCTGCTCCCGCATCGCACCGGCCCCAACCGCACCCCGAGCGTGCGCAAGGCCTACATCGTCCAGTACTGCGAGGCGTCCGCCGCCGTCTGGCGCGGCGACCCCGCCCAGGGTGCGCCCGCGCAGCGCGAGCCCGTGGCGGAGCTGCCGGCCGATCAGCAGTGGCGCCTCTCGCTCCCCGATTAGGCGCCTCGAGCAAGGAGTCCCCATGTCTCTCGCCATGAGCAAAGCGCAGCGCGAGCAGTTCCTCGCGGGCGTGCACGTCGGCGTGCTCGCGATTCCCGAGCCCGGCCGCGGCCCGCTGAACGCCCCGATCTGGTACGGCTACGAGCCCGGCGGCGAGCTCTGGGTGATCACGGGCGCCGCTTCGCGCAAGGGCAGGCTGCTGCGGACCGGCGTGCGCGTGAGTCTCGTCGCGCAGAGCGAGAGCGCGCCCTACCAGTACGTGAGCGTCGAGGGTCCCGTGGTCGCGCTCGAGCCCGTGAAGGACCGCGAGGGCGTGCGCGTGCTCGCGCGGCGCTATCTGGGCGAGCGCGGCGGCGACGCCTACGTGGCCGCGACCTGGCGCTCCTATGACGAGGACCCGAACGTGCTCGTGCGCATCCGGCCGGAGAGATGGCTCAGCGTGGACTACCACGCGGCCTGGGGCTCGCTCGCCCCGCGCGACGGAGGAGGCTCCCGATGACCTGGCTCCCGGCCTCGTGGCCGAAGCGCATCGCGCTGCTGCTGCTCGCGGCGTTCTTCGTGTTCGCGGGCGTGAGCCACTTCACGCGCGAGGAGTTCTTCGTGCGGATCGTGCCGCCCTGGCTGCCGGCGGCGCGCTTCCTCGTGCAGGCGAGCGGCGTGGCGGAGCTCGCGCTGGGCTTGGCCGTGCTGGTGCCACAGTGGCGGGCGCTGGCGGGCTGGGGCCTGCTCGCGCTGCTGGTCGCCGTCTATCCGGCGAACATTCACATGGCGCTCCATCCCGAGCAGTTCCCGGACACCTCGCCCACCTTCCTCTACGCCCGGCTCCCGTTCCAGCTCGTCTTCGCCCTCTGGGCCTGGTGGGCGACACGCCCCGACTGACGCGAATCGCTGGCGCGCATCCGGCGGGGCTGCTTTCCTCTGCGCGGCTGCTCCCGGAGGCCTGCTGCGATGGCGCTCGAGATCCTGCGCGACTCCCGACTCGACCGCGTGGAGTGGCGGGACCTCTGCGATCTCAGTCGCCCCGAGGTCGTCTACGAGGTGCTGATCTACACGCCCTGGTTGATCGCCTCGTGCGGCTTCGGCCAGCTCGCCGTGACGGGGAGCTGGCTCTGGCTCGCGCCCGCCCTGGCGAGCTCGTTCATGTTCTTCCTGTGCGGCCTGCGCCAGGTGCACAACGCCTTCCACTATGCGGTGGGCGTCTCGCCGCGCGCCCACGAGTGGCTGATGTTCATCCTCTCGCCGCTCATGATGAGCGCGATGCACGCCGTGCAGTGGAATCACCTGCGCCACCATCGCCACTGCATGGACGACGACGACGTCGAGGCGCTCTCCGCGCGCATGCCCGGCTGGCGCGCCCTCGCGACCGGGCCGCAGTTCCCGGTGCGCCTCCACCACGCGGCGCTCAAGCTCGCCAAGCCCCGCACCAAGCGCTGGATCTGGGCGGAGCTCGCCGCGATGGCGGCGATGGTTGCGCTGGCCTTCGGCGTCTTCGATTGGGGCTGGCTCCGCTACCACGTGGTCGCGATGAGCGTGGGCCAGTGCTTCTCCGCGTTCTTCGCGGTGTGGACGGTGCACCACGACTGCGACCGCTCGCACTTCATCGCGCGCACGCTGCGCAGCTCGGCGAAGTCCTTCGTGAGCTACGACATGTTCTATCACGTCGAGCACCACCTCTTCCCCGCGGTGCCCACCTGCCACCTCCACCGGCTCGCGAAGCGCCTCGACCACGTGGCCCCGGAGCTCCACAGCAAGAACGTCTGGTAGACCCGTGCGATGGCGCGCGTGGTCGTGCTGGGGGCTTCGGGCCAGATGGGCTCGCGCGTGTGTCGGCTCGCGCGGGAGCACCCCGGCGTCGAGGTGATCGACGCGAGCCGGAGCGGCGCGCGGGGCAAGCGAGTATACGTGAGCGATCGAGCGAGCCTCGAGCGCGTGATCCGGGCCGGCGACCTGGTCGTGAACTGCGTCGGGCCGTTTCGCTACGACCCCGGGCCCGTTGTGGGAGCCTGCGTCTCCGCGGGCGCGCACTACTGCGACCTCTGCGACGACGCGGCGTTCAGCGCGGCCGTGCGCGCGGCGGCCCTTCGCAGCGCCGCGGCCGCCGCCGGTGTGGCCGTCGTCCCCGGCGCCTCGACGCTGCCCGGCCTGCTCGCGCTCTTCGCGCGCGGACTCGCGCGTACGACCTCCGCGCCGCCGGCGCGCTTCGCCGCCTACCTGTGCGTGGGCTCGCGCAACCCCGTGAGCGCCGCGCTGCTCGCGAGCCTGCTCGGGCCGCTCGGCCGGCGCCGCGGCGCGGGGCCCCGCTGGTTCGCCGACGCGCGCGACTTCGCGGCGAGCGACGGGCGCCGGCTGCGCTGCGCGTCCTACCCGAGCGCGCTCGCCGAAGACGAGCTCGCGATCGGCGCGCGACGCATCCCCGTCTCCTTCTCCTTCGGCTTCGACCGCGCCGCGCTGACGCGCGGGCTCGAGCTCGCGGCGCCCCTCCTCGGCCGGCTTCCGGCGGGGGCGCTCGCTCCGCTCGCGCGGGCTCTTTTGCCCTTCGCGAGGCTCGCGCGCCTCGGCGGCACTCCGCAGGGCCTCTTCGCGGTGGTCGCCGAGGACGCCGCGGGCCGTGAGCTCGCGCGCATCGAGATCGCAGCCAGCGCGGACGGCCTCGACATTCCCGCCGCACCGCCGGCGTGGATCGCCGCGCGCCTCGCGCGCGGCGAAGCGCTTCCGGCTGGCGCCCGCGAGCTCGCAGAGCTCGTGCCGCTGGACGCCGCGCTGGACTGGCTGGCCGCGCGGCCGAACGTGCGCGTCCGGTTCTCGTACTAATCTTCCGTGCGGGGCTCCCATGAACGGCATTCACGATCTCGGCGGCATGCACGGCTTTGGGCCGGTGGGGGTCGAGCGCGGCGAGCCCGTCTTCCACGCGCGCTGGGAGGGCCGCGTGTACGCCCTGGTGAGCCAGGCGATCGGCGACGGCTGGATGAATCTCGACGCCTTCCGCCACGGGATCGAGCGCATGGCGCCGGTCGCCTACCTGGAGCAGGGCTATTACGGCCGCTGGCTCGCCTCGCTGGAGCGGGTGCTCGGCGAGGCCGGCGTGCTCGATCCGGCTCGGCCTGCAGCGGCGCCACAGCGCCATCCCGGCTACGTGCGCGCGCTCGCCGCTGCGCCGCGCTTCGCGCTCGGAGCCGCGGTGCGCGTGCGAAATCGCCATCCGGTCGGCCACACGCGCGCTCCGCGCTACGCGCGCGGGAAGCGCGGCGTCGTCGTGCTGCAGCGCGGCGGCTTCGTCTATCCGGACACCAACGCCCACGGCGCGGGCGAGCAGCCCCAGCACCTCTACGCCGTGCGCTTTCCCGCGGACGAGCTCTGGGGCGAGGACGCCGAGCCGCGGAGCTCCGTAACGATCGATCTGTTCGAGCCGTACCTCGAGGGGCTGGAGACCGAGGCGCTGGAGAGCTGAGCTGTCGCACGATCACGGACACGATGACGACCATGACCACGGCCCGGAAGACGAGCGCTCGCGCGCCAATGCGCTGCGCGCGGAGGCGCTCGAGGCGCTGCTCGTCGAGCGCGGGCTCGTGACCGCGGCGCAGATCGACAAGATCGTCACGCGCTACGAGCAGGAGATCGGCCCGCTGAACGGAGCGCGCGTGGTCGCGCGCGCCTGGAGCGATCCCGACTTCAAGCGGCGCCTGCTCGCCGACGCGTGGCTTGCGATCCGCGAGCTCGAGCTTCCCACCGGCGGCGAGCGCACGCCGATCGTGGTGCTCGAGAACAAGCCCGGGGTGCACAACGTGGTCGTGTGCACGCTCTGCTCCTGCTACCCGTCGGCGCTGCTCGGGCTCCCGCCCACCTGGTACAAGAGCCCGCCCTATCGCTCGCGCGTGGTGCGAGAGCCGCGCGCAGTGCTGCGCGAGCTCGGGCTCGCGCTCTCCGACGAGGTCGAAGTGCGCGTCTGGGACTCCAGCGCCGAGATCCGGTACATGGTGCTCCCCGAGCGGCCGGCGGGCAGCGAGGGCCTCTCCGAGGAAGCGCTGCGCCCGCTGGTGACGCGCGATGCGCTGATCGGCGTCGCGCGGCCCGAGGCGCCGCGTGCCTGAGCCGGTCGCGCTCCCCTTCGAGGGCCCGCTCTCGCCGCCCCGCAAGAACGGTGAGCTCCAGTTCGCCGAGCTCTGGGAGAGTCGCGTCTTCGGGCTCACCATGTCCCTGGTCGAAGCCGGCGCGTTCGCGTGGCGAGAATTCCAGGAGCGCCTGATCGACGCGATCGGCGCCTGGGAGCGCGCTCATCCGGGCGCGTCCGACAACCACTACTGGGAGCGCTGGCTCGAGGCGTTCGAGCGGCTCGCCGACGCGAAGGGACTGGCGAGCGCCGCGCAGCAGCGCGCGCGTGTGAGCCAGCTCACCGCTCGCCCGGTCGGCTGGGATCACGCGCGCTGAAATCCGAAACGCCCGTGGCCGAGCCGGCGTATCGTTGGGGCGGCGCCTTGCGCGCCCAAGGAGGGAACCGTGAACAAGACGTCCATCATCGCGGCCGCGGCCGCAGCGCTCTTCCTCGCCGGTGCGCCGGCCCTCGCCGCCACAGGCGACGAGGAGAAGGTGGCCTGCGACGGCATGAACGCCTGCAAGGGCAAGAGCGACTGCAAGACCGCGCACAGCGAATGCGCGGGCAAGAATGCGTGCAAGGGCCAGGGCATGGCGAAGATGTCCCAGGCCGATTGCGACGCGGCCAAGGCGAAGGCTGCTGGCTCGAACTGACGAGTCCGGCGGGCGGGGCGCTCTGCCGCCCCGCCCGCGCGAGGCTCCCTACCTCGGCGTGGGCATCGGCCTGCGCCCGACGCACTACGCCGAGATCGCGGCGTGCGGGGGCCGCGGCGCCGATTTCTTCGAGGCGATCTCCGAGAACTACATGGGGCGCGGCGGTCGCCCGCTGCGCGTGCTCGGCGAGGTGCGCGCTCTCGCCCCGCTCGCGCTGCACGGCGTGTCCCTCGACGTGGGCGCGAGCGACCCACTGGATCGCGCCTATCTGGACGCGCTCGCGGAGCTCGTGGAGCGCTTCGAGCCGGCGTGGGTGAGCGATCACCTGTGCTGGACCGCGCACGGCGGCCACCACACGCACGACCTCCTGCCGCTGCCGCACACCGCGGAGAGCGTGCGCCACGTTACCGCGCGCGTCCGCGCCGTACAGGATCGCCTCGGCCGGCGCATCGCGATCGAGAACGTCTCGAGCTACGTGCGCTTCGCGTGCGACGAGCTCTCGGAGGCGGAGTTCCTCGCCGCGGTCGCCCGCGAGGCCGACTGCGGCATCCTGCTCGACCTCAACAACCTCTACGTGAACGCGCACAATCACGGGAGCGATGCGGATGCCGCCGTCGCCGCCCTCGAGCCCGAGCGCGTCTTCCAGATCCACCTGGCCGGGCCCAGCGAGGCCGGCGCGCTCTTGATCGACACGCACGACCAGCCCGTGCGCGACGAGGTCTGGGCGCTCTTCGAGCGGGCGCTCGCCAGGCTGGGGCCGGTCTCGACGCTGATCGAGTGGGACGCGCGCATCCCGCCCTGGGAGCGCGTGGTGGCCGAGGCGGCGCGCGCGCGCGCAGCCATCGAGCGCGTTTGCGGCGCGCGAGCGTGCGCCGCGTGAGCGCTCTCGCGCGCAGCCAGGCTGCGTTCTTCGCGAGCGTGTCCGCGCCTCGTGCGCCCGAGCGCCTGGCGGAGCTCGCCGGAGACGAGCGCGCGAGCGCGGGCGAGCGGCTCGCCATCTACCGGCACGCGCTGATCGCGCGCTGCGTGGACGCCCTCGCCGAGGACTTCCCCGCGCTCGGCGCGGCGCTCGGCGCCGAGGAGCTGGCGCGCGCCGCGGAGGGCTACGCGCGCGCGGTGCCCTCGCTCCACCCCTCGCTCCGCTTCCGGGGCGAGGCCTTCGCGGCTCATCTGCGCTCCCACGCCGAGGCGCGCGCGCTGCGCGAGCGCGCACCCTGGGCCCCGGCGCTGGCGGAGCTCGAGTGGGCGCTGGTCGACGTCTTCGACGCCGCCGACGCCCCCGCCCTCGAGCGCGCGGGCCTGGGGGCGATCGCGCCGGAGCGCTGGCACGCGCTCCGCCTCGCGCTGGTTCCCGCGGCGCGCCTCATCGTGCTCGCCTGGCCGGTGCGCGCGCTGCGCGCGGCGCAGGGCGCGGGCCTGCCGCTGCCGCCTCCCCCCGCGGCTCCCGCGCCGGAGACGGTGCTCGTGTGGCGCCATCGGGAGCGCGTCTTCACCCGGGAGATCGAGCCCGTCGAGGGGGCCCTGCTCTCGCGCGTCCAGCGTGGCGTCGACTTCGGAGCGCTCTGCGCCGACGCCGCGGCGGGGCGCGGAGACGCGGCCGGCGCCGAGCTCGCCGCGCGCGCGCTCGCGCGCTGGGTCGAGGACGGTCTCTTGTTGGACCCGAGCTCCTAGCTCAGGAGCCCGTGCTCCCAGCCGGCGCCAGCGGCCGCGTATCGCCAGGGGCGCTCGCGCCGACTTCGCTCCCGGTCTCGAACTCCACCCGGGGCGGGATCGTGCGCAGGCCGAGCCGCTCGGCGAAGTTGATCACGCCGAAGTGGAAGACCGGTATCAGCACCAGCGTGAACACCGTCGAGAACAGGAGCCCCCCGATCACCGCGGTTCCGATCGCCGCGCGGCTCTCCCAGCCGGGCCCCATCGGGACCACGAGGGGCACCGCGCCCAGGATCGCCGTCGCGCTGGTCATCACGATCGGGCGGAAGCGGGTGTGCCCGGCGCGGCGCAGCGCGTCGATCAGGCCCGCGCCGCGCGCGCGCTCCTGATTGGCGAAGTCCACCAGCAGGATCGCGTTCTTGGTCACCAGCCCGACCAGCAGGATGATGCCGATCTGGGTGTACAGGTTGATGGTGTTGCCCGTGAGCGCGAGCGCGAGCAGTGCGCCGAGGGTCGCGAGGGGCACCGAGAGCAGCACCGTGAACGGGTGCAGGAAGCTCTCGAACTGCGCCGCCAGCACCAGGTAGATCACGAGCAGCGCGAGCCCGAAGGTCAGGTAGATCGTCGCGGAGGACTCGCGAAACTCGCGCGAGGTGCCGCGCAGGGCCTTGCCGAAGCCGTCGGGCAGCTCCTGGTCGACGATCTCCTCGACCGCGGAGAGGGCGGGGCCCAGCGCAGCGCCGGGAGCGAGGTTCGCGCTGATCGTCGCGGAGCGCTGCAGGTTGTAGTGGTTCAGGAAGGTCGGTCCGACGCGGGGCCGCGCCTCGATCACGGCGGAGAGCGGCACCATCTCGCCGGCGAGCGTGCGAACGTGGATCTGTCCGAGCTGCTCGGGGACGCTGCGGAACGGTGACTCGAGCGCCATCACCACGTCGTACTGCTCGTTGCGCATGATGAAGTCGTCGGCCTTGCTCTGGGAGACCAGCAGCGCGAGCGCTTGGGAGACTGCGCTGACCGGCACGCCCAGGTCGGCGGCGCGCTCGCGGTCGAAGTCGATGTCGAGCTGGGGGTTGGCGAGCCGCAGGTCGCTGTCGACGTTCACCAGCATGGGGAGCTGGCGCGCGCGGGCGAGGATGTTGCCCATCGCCTGGGCGAACTCGTCGAGCGAGGCGGAGCTGCTGGTGATCGCGATCTCGACGTCGGCGTTGCTCTGGCGCTGGAGCGACGAGGGGCTGAAGGCGAGCACCAGCGCCTCCGGAATCTGCATGAACTTGGGGAACAGCTCGGCCACCACCTCCTGCTGCGAGCGCTCGCGCTTGTCGAAGTCCTTGAGTGCCGTGAACACCATGCCGCTGGACGAGCTCGCCGGAGCGCCGAAGCCGATCCCGATCGCCGCGAACCAGGTCTTCACCTCGGGCGTGGCTTTCAACAGGGCCTCGACCTTCATGAGCACTGCGCGCGTGTAGGCCACCGTGGACCCCTCGGGCGCCCGGATGAAGGTGATGAAGCGGCCGCGGTCCTCGACCGGCAGGAAGGTCTGGGGCAGGAAGCGGAAGGTGAACGCCATCAGCGCGAGCAGCCCGGCGAAGAAGAGCGCCACGGCGCGCCGGTGGCCGAGCGCGAAGGAGAGCACGCGGTCGTAGCCGTCGCGCACGCGCTCCACGTTCGTGTTGATCGCGGTGGAGAGGCGGCCGCTGCGCTCCTTCACGTGCAGCCAGCGCGAGCAGACCATTGGGACGATCGAGAGCGCGACGAAGGCGGAGATCGCGATCGCCACCGCGACCGAGAGCGCGAACTCCCGGAACAGGCGCCCGGTGTCTCCGGTCATCAAGCCGAGGGGGATCATCACGGCCACCAGCGCGGCCGTGGTGGCGAGCACCGGGAAGCCCACCTCGCGCGCGCCGTTGCGCGCGGCGAGCAGCGGCGGCTCGCCGTGCTCCTGCCGTCGGTAGACGTTCTCGAGCACCACGATCGCGTCGTCCACGACGAGACCGATCGAGAGCACCAGGCCCAGCAGCGTCAGCATGTTCAGCGAGAAGCCCATCACCGCCATGCCCACGAAGGTGCCCACCAGCGAGATCGGGATCGCGATGCTGGCCACGAAGGTCGAGGTGCGCGACTGCAGGAAGAACAGATTCACCAGCACCACGACCGCGAAGGCGATGGCGAGGGTCAAGGAGACCTCGTGCAGCGACTGGCGCACGAAGTCGGTCCAGTCCACCGCGACGCTGCTCTCGATGCCCGCGGGCAGCGTCTTCTGGATCTGGGCGAGCTTGGCGTGAACCGCCGCCGAGACTTCGAGCTCGTTCGCGCGCGACTGGCGCACGATCCCGACGCCCACGGTGTCGCGCCCGGTGAAGCGCGTGACCATCTGGTAGTTCTCGCTGCCGAGCTCGGCCCAGCCGACGTCGCGGATGCGGACCGGCGCGTCGTTCTCCTCGCGGATCACGATCTCGGCGAACTGTGCGGGATCCACCAGCCGCGCGTCCGCGTTGATCGTGAACTTGCGCGTGTCGGCCTCGATCTCGCCGGCGGGCAGCTGGAGGTTGCTCTCCTGGATCGCGCGCCGGACGTCGAGGGCGTCGACGTGGCGCGCGGCCATGCGCGCGGGGTCGAGCCAGACGCGCATCGCGTAGCGGCGCTCGCCGCTGATGATGGCTTGCGCCACGCCGGGCAGGATCTGCAGCGGCGTCTGGACCAGCCGATCGGCGATGTCGGTGCGATCGGCGGCCGAGTAGCCCTCGCCGAATACGTTGATGAACATGATCGGCGAGTTGTTCGCGCCGGCCTTGCGCACGATGGGCCGCTCGGCCTCCTGGGGCAGGTTTCCGAGCGTGCGCTGGATCGCATTCGAGACGTCCGTGGCCGCCACGTCGACGTCGCGATCCGCGTCGAAGTGCACGTTGATCGAGGAGAAGCCGAACGCGGAGAGCGAGTCGATGTTGCGGATGCCCTCGATCCCGTTGAGCCCCTCCTCGAGCGGCTGCGTGACGCTCGCCTCGACGGTCTCCGGGCTCGCCCCGACGTAGATCGTGGAGACCGAGACCACGGGATTGTCGACGTCCGGGAGCTCGCGGACCGGAAGCGAGAAGTAGGAGGCCGCGCCGGCGACGAGGATCAAGAGGCTCATCACCGTCGCGAAGACGGGCCGCTCGATCGACACGTCGGACAGTCTCATCGCCGGATCACTCGCTAGTTGCCGCAGTCCACCGGGCCGTAGCGCCCGATGTCGACATTGGGGTTTGCCACGGGCGTCCAGGGCTGCGGCGCGGCCACGGCGCCGGGGCGCAGCTTCTGCTGGCCGGCGACCACGACCCGAGCGCCCGCTGGGACGCCGCTCGTCACCTGCACACCGTCGACGAAGAACTCGCCGAGCGAGACCTCGCGCTGCTCGACCTGGTTCTTGGC
The DNA here is from genome assembly GCA_963716275.1 of uncultured delta proteobacterium. Classification (GTDB taxonomy): domain Bacteria; phylum Myxococcota_A; class UBA9160; order UBA9160; family UBA6930; genus VGRF01. The sequence continues at coordinate 246,944 of CAVQTC010000016.1, forward strand.
GTCGAGGGTGAAGACGACGTGCTTGCTGCCCTGGCGCACGATCGCCTCCTGCGGGAGCACGATCGCATCGGGGATCTGGGCGACGATCAGGCGCACCTGTACCGCCATGCCCGGCACGAGCTCTCCGCTGCTCTTCACGACCTGGGCGCGCAGGCCGACCATGCGCGTGCGCGGGTCGATGCGCGGATCGACCGCGGTGACCGCACCCTCGAAGCGCAGCTCGCAGCGCCCCACCACCCCCTCGACCGCCTGGCCGACGGCGAGCTCGCCGACGTGCTTCTGGGGCACGGCGAAGCGCAGCTCGAGGGCGTGGACTGGCGTGATCTCGACGATGGGCGCGCCCGCGTCCACGTACTGTCCCACGTTCACCTGCTTCATCCCGAGGGTCCCCGGGAAGGGCGCTCGGATCGTGTGCTTGCTGAGCCGCGTCTGCGCTTCGTCGTGCGCTCCGATCGCGGCGTCGAACTCGGCCTTGGCGTCGACCAGCGCCTGCTGGGAGGCCACGCCCTGCTCGCGCAGCGGCTGGAGGCGCGCGAGGCGGTCGCGCGCGCCGGCGAGTCGCGCCTCGGTGACGGCGAGGGTGGCGGCAGCCGTGGCCGGGTCGAGCCGCGCGAGCACGTGACCGACCTCGACGCTCGTGCCTTCCGGCACCGAGATCGATGCGACGCGGCCGGCGATCTCGGTGGCGACCGTCGTCATCTCGGGGCTCTCGAGCGAGCCGACGGCCGCGACGATGCGCGGGAGCACCCGCGGCTGGGCCTGGATCACCTCGACCGGCGCGGGCGGGAACTGGGGTGGGCCGCCTCCCCCGCGGTTGCAGCCGGACGCGAGCGGCAGCGCCAGAGGCAGCGAGAGCAGCAGCGGGAGGGCTACGGGGGGTCGCACGCGCGGACGTTACCGCGGCGGACCGCCCGCTTGCCGCCGCGCGAGCGTCGCCCGAGCGAGCCGCGCACGACTCGCCGGGCGCGCCACCCTCTCGCCTCCCCTAGGCTCCGAGCCGGCTCGCGTCGCCGCGCAGCATCGATCGGCGGAAGCTCGCGTGCGGTGACCGACATCACGCCAGAGTCGTGACCTGTGCGCCTGATCCTGCTCAACAAGCCCTTCCGCGTGCTGTGCCAGTTCAAGGACGCCAACCGGCGCGCGACGCTCGCCGCCTACGTGCGCGTACCGGGCGTGTATCCGGCCGGGCGCCTCGACTACGACAGCGAAGGCCTGTTGCTGCTCACCGACGACGGCGGGCTCCAGCACCGCCTCTCCGATCCGCGCCACGCGCTGACGAAGACTTATTGGGTGCAGGTGGAGGGGGAGCCCAGCGCCGCCGCGCTCGCGCGGCTGCGCGCGGGTGTGCTGCTGGCCGACGGGCGGACGCGGCCCGCGGGCGCCGAGCGGATCGATCCGCCCGCCGTCTGGGAGCGCACGCCGCCGATCCGCGCGCGCCAGCGGATTCCCACGCACTGGCTCGCGCTCACGCTGCGCGAGGGGCGCAATCGCCAGGTGCGCCGCATGACCGCGGCGGTGGGCCTGCCCACGCTGCGGCTGATCCGCGTGCGCGTGGGTGAGTACGCCCTCGGCGAGCTCCGACCCGGCGAGTGGCGGGACGCCGAGCCCCATGGCCGTTTCGCTCCCTCGAGCGCAGAATGAGGGTGTGACCCCCGAGCAAGCCCGTCAGTACACGTTCCTCCCCTACGGCGGCCTCTCGCTCCAGATCGAGCGCGCCGAGGGCTCCTATCTCTACACGAGCGACGGCCGGCGCATCCTGGACGCCGCCGGCGGCGCGATCGCGGCGAACATCGGCCATGGCCGCGCGGAGGTCGCGCAGGCCGCGGAGCGCGCGCTGCGCGAGCTGAGCTATGTCGTGCCGCCCTTCGTCACCGAGCAGCGCGCGCGCCTGGTCGAGCGGCTCCAGCGCGCCTGGCTCCCGCCTGGCATCTCGCGCTGCATCTTCGCGAGCGGGGGCTCCGAGGCGATCGACCTGGCGCTGCGCATCGCGCGCCAGCACTTCCTCGCCAAGGGCGAGACGGAGCGCTGGAAGGTGATCGGCCGGGAGCTCTCCTATCACGGCACCACGCTCTCCGCGCTCGACGTCGGGGGGCACCCCAAGCGCCGCAAGGGCATGGAGCCGTGGCTGCACGATTTCCCGCGCGCGCCCGCGCCCTACGCGCTCCGCTGCGCGGCTTGCCGCGCGGAGCGCCGCTGCAACGCGAGCTGCGCGGAGGGCGTCGAGGCCGCGCTCGAGCGCGCCGGCGCGGAGACCGTCGCCGCGGTGATCCTCGAGCCGGTGGGCGGCTCCACCGCCGGAGCGCTCGCGCCGCCGGACGACTATCTCCGCCGCGTGGCCGCGATCTGCAAGCGCCGCGGCGTCCTGCTCATCGCCGACGAGGTGATGTGCGGCTTCGGGCGCACCGGCGCGCGCTTCGCGGTGGACCACGCCGGCGTGGTCCCCGACCTGCTCGTCGCCGGCAAGGGGCTCGCGAGCGGCTACGCGCCGATCGCGGGCGTGTACGCGACGGACGCCGTGGTGGAGCCGATCGCCGCCGCGGGCATGGAGGTCATGTTCTACACCTACAGCGCACAGCCGGCGGCGTGCGCGATCGCCGACAAGGTGCTCGAGATCGCCGAGCGCGAGGGGCTGGTGGAGCGCGCGGCCCAAGGCGGCGCGCGCCTGCGCGCGCGCCTCGAGGCCGAGCTCGGGGATCACCCCAACGTCGCCGAGATCCGCGGGCGCGGGCTCTTGCTCGCGGTCGAGCTCGTGCGCGACCGGGCGACCCTCGAGCCCTTCCCCGTGGCCGCGCGCGCCGCCGCGACGGTGGTCGCGGCCGGCCTCGCGAACGGCGCCTTCTTCTACCCCGGCGGCGCCGAGCCCGCGCGCGACGTGATCGTGCTCGGGCCGCCGCTCTGCGCGAGCGACGCCGAGCTCGACGCGTGTGCGGCGCTGCTGCGCAAGTCGATCGACGCCGCGCTGGCGCGCATCGCCGAGCGGGCCTGATTGGATGGCCGACTGGCTGCTCCACCAGCTCCGGCGGCGGCCCTGGTGGATGAACGGGCTGCTGCTGTTCTGCGCCTGGATGGCCTTCGTCTACATCCCGTTCTGGGATCTGCCCAAGCCCCTCCTGCGCGACGAAGAGGTCTGGTTCGGGCTCGAGGCCGAGGGCGGGCTCGCGAAGCTCCTGATGATTCCACACTGGCTGGTGTATGCGGCCGGCACGCTCGGCTTCTGGCGCATGCGCGCGTGGATGTGGCCGTGGGCGGCGGTCTACGCCGCGCAGGTGGCGTTCTCGATGGCGGTCTGGCCGCTCGCCCAGCGCCAGCGCGGCAGCGCGATCCTCTACGGCCTCGTCGCCGCTGCGCTCTGGCTCCTGATCGCGCGCGCCCTCGCCCGAGCCCGGCCGGTCTTCGGGCGCGCACGGGAGTCGCTGCGCGCTCGCTACGGCGACTGGGCGCTCGTGACGGGCGCCTCGTCGGGCATCGGTGCGGAGTTCGCGCGCGCTCTCGCGCGCGACGGCCTCTCGCTCGTCCTCGCAGCGCGCCGCGCCGACGCGCTCGAGGCGCTCGCGCGCGAGCTCGGCGAGGGTCGGCGCATCGAGACGCGCTGCGTCGTCTGCGACCTCGCCAGCGAGGCCGGGACCCGCGCGCTGGTCGAGGCGGTGGCGGGTCTCGAGATCGGCGTGCTCGTGAACAACGCGGGCGTGGGCTACGTGGGCCGCTTCCACGAGCAGGACGCGCAGCGCCTGGCCGCGATGGTGCAGCTCAACTGCGCGACGCCGGTGGCGCTCACCGCCGCGCTGCTCCCGAAGATGGTCGCGCGCGGGCGCGGCGCCGTGATCTTCACGGGCTCGGTGTCGGGCTCCCAGCCGCTGCCCCTGCACGCCCTCTACAGCGCGACGAAGGCCTTCGACAACTTCCTCGGCGAGGCGCTCTGGGGCGAGCTGCAGGGGAGCGGCGTGGACGTGCTGGCGCTCCTGCCGGGCTCGACCGACACCGACTTCGCGCGCGCCGCCGACGAGCTGCCCCACCACGGCGCCGCGCCGGCGCGCGTCGTGCGCGATGCCCTCGACGCCCTGGGCGAGCAGCCCTCCCTCGTCTCCGGCTGGTTCAACTGGGCGCGCGCGAACGCGGGCATGCGCCTCGCGCCGCGCAGCCTGCTCGTGCTCGTCGCCAAGGGCGTGATCGCGAAGTGGGTGCCGAGCGGGGACGCTCGTTGAATATCGATACTGTTCGTGTGGCCGAGGCTCAGACGTCCTCTAGCTTCCGCAATTCGCCCCGTGAGTCCCTCGGAGATACCTGTGGCGCGGGGGCCTCGCTACGACGCGCCGGGAGTCGTCCATCACGTCATGGTTCGCGGCATCGAGCGCCGCAGAGATCTTCGGGACGACGACGACCGGGCAGACTTCCTAGAGCGACTGACCCGACTGGCGCAAGAACTCGGGTTCGAGTGCCTGGCTTTTGCACTCATGCCGAACCACGCGCACGCGGTCATTCGAACCGGATCGACGCCTATCTCTCGCCTGATGGCACGCCTCTGCACAGGATACGCCGGACGGTTCAATCGGAAGTATCAGCGCGTAGGGCACGTCTTTCAGTATCGATATCGTTCGCGACGCGTCGACGACGATGCGGGTCTCGCTGCGGTGATCGCCTACGTAGAGCGCAATCCGCTCGAAGGCGGCCTGGTTGCCGACGAGCGAGAGCTTGCGGATTTCGACTGGTCCTCGTTCGGCAGAAAAGCGAGGTCGCTGCGAGAGAGGGATGTGCACCGCTCGAGGAGCATCGCGAAGGTCTGCGATCCGGGGTCCCCGCGCTGGCCGGACAAGTTCGAGACGCGGGGCCCGGGCGACTCCTTCGAGTCCATCGCTCGCCTCGAGTGCGCGCGCGCCCAAGCGGATCGACGGCTTCTGAGCGCATCGGGCCGGGCGAGAGTGGTGAGCCGACTCCGCGCTCGGATCGCCTGGCGAGCGGTCGGTGAGCTCGCGATGAGCGAGGCGGCGGTAGCGCGACACCTCGGCGTCACCCGGTCCGCGGTCACCAAGATGCTCGCGCGAGCGCGCGAACGCCACATGGAGGGTTCCTATCGTGATCCGCTTTCGTCCCTCCAATCGGAAACAAATTCAACGAGCGTCCCCGCTTCGGCGAAGCGGGCCGCTGATCGGCTGCGACTAAAGCACCCGGCTGTCGCCTATGCGGATCGATCTGTCCCCCGAGCAGCGAGCGCTCCGAGCGCGCATTCGCGCCTACTACGAGGAGCTCTTCTCACAGGGAGACCTGCGCGCGCGCCTCGACCGCGAGTGGGACCAGCTCGGCGGCCCCGCCTTCCGCGAGGCGATGGGGCGCATGGGCAAGGACGGCTGGCTCACGATCGGCTGGCCCAAGGAGTGGGGCGGCCAGGGCCGCAGCCACCTCGAGCAGCTGATCTTCTGGGACGAGACCTGGCGCGCGCGCGCTCCGCTCCCGCTCATCACGGTGAACACGGTGGGCCCGATGCTCATGAAGCACGGCAGCGACGAGCAGCGCGCGCACTTCCTGGGCCGCATCCGCGACGGCGAGATGCTGATCGCGATCGGCTACAGCGAGCCCTCCGCCGGCACCGACCTGGCCTCGCTCCGCACCAGCGCCGTCCGCGACGGCGACGCCTGGGTGATCAACGGCCAGAAGGTGTTCACCACCCACGCCCAGGACGCCGACTACGTGTGGCTCGCGGCGCGCACCGATCCGTCCGCCCCCAAGCACAAGGGCATCTCGATCCTGCTCGTGCCGACCTCGGCGCCGGGCTTTGGCGTCTCGCCGATCACGACGATCGGCGGCGAGCGCACGAACGTCACCTACTTCCAGGACGTGCGCGTCCCGCTCGAGAGCGTGGTCGGACCCGTGAACGCGGGCTGGAGCCTGATCACCGGCCAGCTGAACCTCGAGCGCATCACGCTCGCCATGCCCGCGGTGCTGGAGCGCGCGTACGAAGAGGTGTGGCGCTTCGCGTGCGAGACGCCGCGCCCCGGTGGCGGACGCGTCGCGGACACGCCCTGGGTGCAGGCCAACCTCGCGCGCGTCTACGCCAAGCTCGACGCGCTGCGCGTGCTCAATTGGCGCAGCGCCTGGTCCCTCGACCAGGGCACTTCCGGCATGGCCGACGCCTCCGCCGTGAAGGTGTTCGGCACCGAGATGGTGATCGACTGCTACCGCCAGCTGCTCGAGATCGCCGAGCAGGCCGGGATCGTGCGCCGCGGCGAGCCCCACGCGCTCACCGACGGGCTGCTCGAGGGCGCCTACCGGCTGGCGATGGTGAACACCTTCGGAGGCGGCGTGAACGAGGTGCAGCGCGACATCATCGCGACCGTGGGCCTCGGCCAGCCGCGCTCGAGGCGCTGAGGAGGCCATGCCGCCGGATCCCGCCCAGCGAGGCGAGCTCGAGCGCAGCCTGCGCGCGTTCGTGGGGCGCCCGATCGGCCCGCGCGTCACCGCTCGCGACCCGGTCAACGAGCCGATGATCCGCCAGTGGTGCGACGCGATGGGCGACGCGAACCCGGTCTACCTCGACGCGGACGCTGCGCGCGGGAGCGTCTTCGGCGGCATCGTGGCGCCGCCCACCATGCTCGACGCCTGGACGATGCAGGGCTGGTCGATGCACGAGGGCTACGACACGCCCCAGAACGAGGAGCAGCGCCTGCACAAGCTGCTCAGCGACGCCGGCTACACCGGCGTGCTCGGCACCGACACCGAGCAGGCCTTCCATCGCTACCTCCAGCCCGGCGACGTGGTCAGCGCCGAGACGGTGATCGAGCACATCTCCGAGGAGAAGACGACGGGCGCGGGCGTCGGCTACTTCATCACCACGCGCACGCGCTTCGCCGACCAGCGCGGCCACGAGGTCGGTTGGCAGACCTTCCGCGTGCTGAAGTTCGTGCCGCGCGAGGCGCCTCGCGCGGTAGCGCCGGCGAGCGCCGCCCCGGCGAGGCCGAGCCGACTCAAGCCGCCCCAGGGCCACGACAACGCCTGGTGGTGGAGAGAGGTCGCCGAGCGCGACCACCTGCCGCTCCAGCGCTGCCAGGGCTGCGCGAAGCTGCGGCACCCGCCGCGCCCGATGTGCGATCGCTGCGGGTCGCTGGCCTGGGACTCCATCGCTGCCAGCGGGCGCGGCACGGCTGCACAGCTTCACCGTGATCCACTACCCGCAGTTTCCGGGCTACGAGTTCCCGATCGTCGCCGCTCTGGTCGATCTCGAGGAGGGCGAGCGCATTCTCTCGAACCTGGTGGGCTGCGAGCCCGACCGGGTGCGGATCGGCATGCGCGTCCAGTGTTTCATCCACCGCGACGAAGACGGCTTCAAGCTGCCGCTCTTCCGACCCGCGGAGTGAGCGCGATGGACTTCTCCTTCTCCGACGAGCAGAACGCGATCCGCGAGCTCGCGCGCGAGATCCTCGCGCGCGAGGCGGAGCCCGAGCGCATCAAGCGCGCCGAGCGCTCGCCCGACTGGTGCGACGAGGCGCTCTGGCAGAAGCTCGCCGGGGCCAACTTGTTGGGCGTGGCGATTCCAGAGACGCACGGCGGCACGGGCTCGGGCTTCGGCGAGCTGTGCGTGCTGCTCGAGGAGCTGGGCCGCGCGGTGGCGCCGACGCCCGCGTTCGCCACGCTGGTGTTGGGCGCGCTGCCGCTGGCGCGCTTCGGCAGCGAGGAGCAGCAGCGCGCGCTCCTCCCGCGCGTGGCCGCGGGCAGTGCTCTCCTGACGGCCGCGCTCGACGACGCGGACGCGGCGGAGCGGGCGGCGCCGGCCACGCGCGCCGCGCGCATCTCGACCGGCTACACGCTGACCGGCGCCAAGCGCTTCGTGCCGTGCGCGCGCCGGGCGGAGGCGATCCTCGTCCCGGCCCGGCTCGCGGGCGCCGTCGCCGTGTTCCTGGTGCCGCCGGGGGCGCCCGGTGTCCGGCTGCTCGGCCGCACCACGAGCACGGGCGAGCCGCTCTTCGACGTAGAGCTCGCCGGCGCGCGCCTCGACGCCGGCGCGCGCCTGCCTGGCGACGGCGCGGCGCTCGTGCGCTGGCTCGAGCCACGCGCGCTGGTCGCCCTCGCAGCGCTCCAGCTCGGCGTATCGGATCGCGCCCTCGCGCTCACCGCAGCCTACACGCGCGAGCGGCAGCAGTTCGGCGTCGCGATCGGGAGCTTCCAGGCCGTGCAGCATCGCGAGGCCGACGCCTTCATCGACCTCGAGGCCATGCGCTGGACCTGCTGGCGCGCCGCGAGCCGGCTCGCAGCCGACGAGCCGGCCGAGCGCGAAGCGCGCGTCGCCAAGCTCTGGGCCGCCGAGGGCGGCTCGCGCATCGCGAACGCCGCGCTCCACCTGCACGGCGGCATCGGCGCCGACGTCGACTACCCCATCCACCGCCACTTCCTGTGGTCGAAGGCGCTCGAGCTCGCGCTGGGTGGCGCTCCGCAGCAGCTCGCGGCCCTCGGCGCCGAGCTCGCCCGCACGGGGCCGGGAGCGCTCGCGTGAAGCCGACGCGCAAGCTCGCGAGCGTGAGCGTGGGCGAGGCGCTGCCCCCGCTCGATCTGCCGATCACCGCCACGCTGGTCGCGGGCGGCGCGATCGCCTCGCGCGACTACACGCCCGTGCACCACGACCCGGCGGCGGCGCGCGCCCAGGGCCTCCCCGACATGTTCATGAATATCCTCACCACGAAGGGGCTCGTGGGTCGCTACGTCACCGACTGGAGCGGGCCCGACGGCGTGCTGACCGGCGTCGCGCTGAAGCTCGGCGGGCCGAGCCTGCCGGGCGACGTCTTGAAGCTGCGCGGCCGAGTCCTCTCGGCCGCGCCAGAGGGAGTGGAGGTCGAGGTGCGCGGCGACAACGCCTGGGGAAATCACGTGACGGCGCGCGTGCGCGTCCGGCTCCCGGCTTAGGGAACCCATGCCGACCACGCTCCACGACGAAGCTGCGATCGCCGGGATCGGCCAGACGAAGTACTCGAAGAGCTCGGGCGTGTCCGAGCTCTCGCTCGCCTGCCAGGCCGTGCGGGGCGCGATCGAGGATGCCGGCCTGCGGCCCAGCGACGTGGATGGCCTCGTCACCTTCCTGATGGACTCGAGCGACGAGGTGGAAGTCGCCCGGAGCGTCGGCATCGGCGAACTCACGCTCTTCAGCCGCATCGCGTACGGTGGGGGCGCCTGCGTCGGCCTCGTGCACCAGGCCGCGATGGCGGTGGCGACGGGAGCCGCCAAGCACGTCGTCGTCTACCGCGCGCTGAACGGCCGCTCGGGCCAGCGCATGGGCCAGGGCGTGTCGGGCACCATCATCACCAGCGACTTGATCCATTGGTCCTGGTACATGCCCTTCGGCATGCTGACGCCGGCCTCCTGGGTCGCGCTCTGCGCGCAGCGCTACCTGCACGAGTACGGCGCCACGGCGGACGACCTCGCCACCATCGCGATCGCCACGCGCAAGCACGCCGTCAACAATCCGAACGCGGCGTTCTTCGGGCAGCCGCTCACGCGCGAGCAGTACTTCGCCTCGCGCTTCGTCGCCGAGCCGCTGCGCCTGTACGACTGCTGCCAGGAGACCGACGGCGGCTGCGCGCTCTTGATCACGAGCGCCGAGCGCGCGCGCGACCTGCGCCGGCCGCCCGCGCTGATCCGCGCGGTGGCGCAGTCCTCCGCCGCGGGCCAGGAGCAGATGACGAGCTTCTACCGCGCCGACATGGCGGCGCTCCCCGAGATGGAGCTCGCGGCGCGCCAGGTCTACGCCCAGGCCGGGCTCGGCCCGAGCGACATCGACGCCACGATCCTCTACGACGCCTTCACCTCCGAGGTGCTGATCCAGCTCGAGTCCTTCGGCTTCTGCAAGCGCGGCGAGGCGAAGGACTTCATCCGGGGCGGCGCGCTCGAGGTCGGCGGCCGCCTCCCCAACAACACGCACGGCGGCCTGCTCTCCGAGGCCTACATCCACGGCGTGAACGGCATCGCCGAGGGCGCGCGGCTGGTGCGCGGCGAATCGGTGAACCAGCCCGCGCGCGCCGATCACGTGCTCGTGACGAGCGGCGTGGGCGTGCCCACCGGCGCGCTGATCCTCGGCCGCGCCTAGGCTGCGGGGCGGTCCCGCAGGCGGTAGCCGACGCCGGGCTCGGTGATCAGCAGGCGCGGTCGCGCAGGATCGGGCTCGAGCTTCTTGCGCAGCTCGGCCACGTGCACCCGCACGGTGTGGCTCTGGCCCACGTGGGAAGCTCCCCAGACGTCCGAGAGGATCTGGCGGTGGGTGAGCACCCTGCCCGCGTTGCGCGCGAGCAGTACGAGGATCTTGTACTCGATGGGCGTGAGCCGCAGCTCGCGGCCCTCCACGCTGACCTCGCGGCGCGCGAGGTCGACGCGGAGACCCGGGAGCTCGATCAGCGCCAAGTCGCCCGCCGGGGCGCTCTCGGCGTGGCGCAGCGCGACTCGGATGCGCGCGAGGAGCTCGCCCACGCCGAAGGGCTTGGTGAGGTAGTCGTCGGCGCCGGCGTCGAGCGCGGCCACCTTGTCGTCCTCGCGCCCACGCGCCGAGAGCACGATCACGGGCACGCGACTCCACTCGCGGAGCTGGCGCGCCACCTCGATCCCGTCCTGTCGGGGAGGCCGAGGTCGAGCAGCACCACGTCGGGGTTGTGGCTGGCCGCCAGCGAGAGCCCGAGCGCGCCGTTCTCCGCCTCGATCAGGCGGTAGCCGTGGCGCCGCGAGCGCCGCGCGCAGGAAGCGCCGCATGGGCGCCTCGTCGTCGATCAGCAGCACGAGCGGCCCGCTTCGCGCTCACGGCTTCGGCTCCGCGCTGCGTGCATCCGCTTCAGGCGGCGGCGGGCCGAGCGGCAGGCGGACGCGGAAGCGCGCCCCGCCGCCCTCGCGGAGCTCCGCCGAGATCGACCCTCCGTGCGCCTCGGCGACGCCGCGGCAGATCGGCGAGACCGAGCCCGACGCCGCGCGTTCCGGCGGTCGGGCCCCGCACGAACTTCTCGAACGCGTGCTCGCGGAGCTCCGTCGGGCATGCCGGGGCCGCGATCGGAGACGCACAGCTCGATGGCGTTGCCCGCCCGCCTCGCCTCGATCTCGATCGGGCCCGTCGGCGCGTACTTGACGGCGTTCTCGAGCAGGTTCGCGAGCAGCTGCTCGACCAGGATCGGATCGACCCAGGCGAGCGGAAGGTCGCGCGCGAGGTCCACGCGCACCTCCCGACCCGCCAGCGGTCGCTCGAGGCGGGCGAGCGTCGACCCGACGATCTCCTCGAGCGGGATCCACTCGCGCCGCAGCTCGATCCGGCCCGAGTCGAGCCGGGTCATGTCGAACAAGTTGGCCACCAGCCGCTCGAGCCGCTCGGCCTCGTCGCAGATCGTCTCGACCAGGTCGCGCCGCGCGTCGGCCGCGAGGCGCGGCGTCGTCTCGCAGCGCCGTCCCCGCGCCGGTGATCGCCGCGAGCGGCGTGCGCAGGTCGTGCGACACCGCGGAGAGGAGCGAGCTGCGCATCTCCTCGGCGCGAGCCCGCATCGCGGCGGCCTGGGCGTCCTCGGCGAGCCGCGCGCGCTCGAGGGCGAGGGCGCCCTGGCGGGCGAGCGCCTCCAGGAAGCTGCGCTGCTCTGCGCGCAGCCCCGTGGAGCGACGCCGGCAGCGAGCGCCAGCACGCGAGCGGCTGGCCCGCTCGACGCGGAGCGGCACGGCACAGCGAGCGGGCTCCGGGCAGCGTGTCCGTGCCCAGCCCTGCCGGGCGTCCGTGCTCGAACACCCAGCGCGCCACGCCGAGCTCGTTGCTCTCGAGCTCGCGTCCGGCGGGATGCGCCGCGTCGGCGCGCAGCAGGCCGCGTCGCGTCGGGTCGCAGGGCGAAGGCCTGCGCCCCGAAGGCCTGTGCCGCGAGGCGCGCGACGACCTCGAGCACCGCGCCGCGGCTCGCGGGCCCCGCCGAGCTCGTTCGAGAGCGCATAGAGCGCCGCGGTGCGCTCCTCGCGCGCGATCGCCTCCTGCTCCTGGCGGCGGAAGCGCGTCACGAACTCGCTCAGCAGGAAGCTGACGGCGAACATCATCGCGAAGGTCATCAGGTAGCGGACGTCCGAGACCTGGAACGTCAGGAAGGGCGGCACGAAGAAGAAGTCGTAGGCCGCGACGGAGAGGCCGGCGGCGAGCAGCGAGGGACCGCGCCCGAGCCAGACCGCCGCCGCCATCACGGCGAGCAGGAAGAGCATCTCCACGTCGGGCAGGCGGACCGCGCGCTGGAGTCCCAGGGCGAGCAGCGGTCGCCACCGCCACGAGCCCGGCGCTCGCGCAGCCAGCGCGCGGGCGCGTCGCGGCACCGGGCGGCGCGCCGCTCGCTCTCCGCCACGCGCTCGTCCTCGGGATCGCCGGTCATCACGAGCACGTCGATGGGGCCGCTGCCGCGCACCACGTCGTCGAGCAGCGAGCCGCGCATCCGATCGCGCAAGCGCGAGTGAGTCGGCTTGCCGATCACGATGCGGGTCACGTTGTCCTTGCGCGCGTAGGCGAGCAGCGCCTCGGCGGTGCGGGCGCCCGACAGGCGCACGACCGTGCCGCCGAGCGACTCCGCGAGGCGCAGGTGGAGCTCGAGGCGGTCGCGGTCCGCATCGCTCATGCCGCCCAGCGCCGCGGCGTCGACGTAGGCCGCGACCCAGGGCGCGCGCAGGCCGGCCGCCATGCGGCAGGCCGCGCGGATCAGGCGCGCGCTGCTCGGCGCCGGCCCGACGCAGACCAGGATGCGCTCGCCGGCCGGCCAGGTCTCGACCACGCCGTGCTGCTCGCGGAACTCGCGCACGTCCTCGTCCACGTGCTGCGGCGGTCCGCCGCAGCGCGAGCTCGCGCAGCGCGAGCAGGTTGCCGCGCCGGAAGAAGTGGTCGGCGGCGCGGCGCGCCTGCTCGGGCAGGTAGACCTTGCCCTCGCGCAGGCGCGTCAGCAGCTCCTCCGGCGCGATGTCGACGAGCTCGATCTCGTCGGCGCGCTCGAGGATCGAGTCGGGCATGGTCTCGCGCACGTGCACGCCGGTGATCTGCGCGACGACGTCGTTCAGGCTCTCGACGTGCTGGACGTTGACGGTGGTGTAGACGTCGATGCCGGCGTCGAGCAGCTCGAGCACGTCCTGCCAGCGCTTGGCGTGGCGCATGCCCGGCGACGTTGGTGTGGGCGAGCTCGTCGACCAGCATGAGCCCCGGCTTGCGCGCCAGCGCCCCGTCGAGGTCGAACTCCTCGAAGGAGCGTCCGCGGTACTCGACCTGCTTGCGCGGCAGGATCTCGAGGCCGAGCAGGAGCGCGCTGGTCTCGAAGCGCCCGTGCGTCTCCACGATGCCCACCACCACGTCGACCGGCTTCTCCTCGATCACGAGGTCGCGCGCGACCTGGAGCATCCGGTAGGTCTTGCCGACCCCGGGCGCGAAGCCGAAGAAGATCTTCAGCTTGGCGCGCCGCGCGCGCGCCTCCTCGTCCTGGACGCGGCGCAGCAGCGCGTCGGGATCGGGTCGCGCCTCGGGCTCGCTCATCGCTCGCCCCTCTCCGCTGGGCGCCGGCTCAGTGTCCCTCGAGGTCCAGATTCAGGAGTAGCACGTTCACGCGCGGCTCCCCGAGCACGCCCAGCGTGCGGCCCTCGATGTGCGCCTCGACCAGGCGGCGCACGTCCTCTGTGGCGAGCCCGCGCGCCTTGGCGACGCGCGCCACCTGATAGAACGCCGCGGCGGGCGTGATGTGCGGATCGAGCCCGCTCCCGGAGGCGGTCACCAGATCGACCGGCACGGGCTCGCCGCCGCCGGTCGGCCGCGCGCAGGGCCTCGACGCGGGCCTTCACGGCGTCGAGCAGGGCGGGGTTCAGCGGGCCCTGGTTCGAGCCGGACGACGTCGCCGCGTTGTACGCAAGGCCCGTGCAGACGGCCGGCTCCAGAAGAAGCGCGGGATCCGAGAAGGCCTGGCCGATCAGCGACGAGCCCACCACCCGGTCTTGTCGCGCGCACGAGGCTGCCGTTCGCCTGGGACGGGAAGAGCACCTGCGCCACCCCGGTGACGAGCACCGGATACGCGAGGCCGGTGATCGCGCTCAGCAGCACGAAGATCGCGAGCGCAGGGCGAAGCACGTCCAGCATGGCGAGACCCTCCTCAGGCCAGACCGAAGGCCACCAGGCCCAGGTCGATCAGCTTGATGAACGGGAACGGCAGGACCACGCCGCCGAGCCCGTAGACGAGCAGGTTGCGCCGCAGGAGCACGCCCGCCGGCGCCGGGCGATAGCGCACGCCGCGCAGCGCGAGCGGGATCAGCGCGATGATGATCAGCGCGTTGAAGATCACCGCCGAGAGCACGGCGCTCTGGGGCGAGTGGAGGCCCATCACGTTGAGCGCCTTCGAGCTCCGGATAGGTGGCGACGAACGCCGCCGGGATGATCGCGAAGTACTTCGCGACGTCGTTGGCGATGCTGAAGGTCGTGAGCGCGCCGCGCGTCATCAGCATCTGCTTGCCGATCTCGACGACCTCGAGCAGCTTGGTCGGGTTCGAGTCGAGGTCGACCATGTTGCCGGCCTCTTTGGCCGCCTGGGTCCCGGTGTTCATCGCCACCGCGACGTCGGCCTGGGCGAGCGCCGGCGCGTCGTTCGTGCCGTCGCCGGTCATCGCGACCAGGTGGCCCTTGGCCTGATAGTCGCGGATCAGCGCGAGCTTCGTCTCGGGCGTGGCCTCGGCGAGGAAGTCGTCGACCCCCGCCTCGGCCGCGATCGCAGCCGCGGTGAGCGGGTTGTCGCCCGTGATCATCACGGTCCGGATGCCCACGCGGCGCAGCTCGGCGAAGCGCTCGCGGATCCCGCCCTTCACGATGTCCTTGAGCTGCACGACGCCGAGCACGCGCGGCCCGTCGGCCACGACGAGCGGTGTCCCGCCCTCGCGCGCGACGCGCTCCACGTCCGCCCGCACCGCGTCCGGGAGCGTGCCCCCGGCCTCTTCGGCGAATGCCTCGATCGCGTCGGCCGCGCCCTTGCGGATCCGCCGGCCGTCGAGGTCGACGCCGCTCATGCGCGTCTGGGCGGTGAAGGGGACGAAGTGGGCGCCGAGCCCCTGGACGTCGCGGCCGCGCACGGCGAAGCGCTCCTTCGCGAGCACGACGATGCTGCGGCCCTCGGGCGTCTCGTCGGCGAGCGAGGCGAGCTGGGCCGCTTCGGCGAGCTCCCGGTCCGGCACGCCCGGCGCAGCCAGGAAGGCCGTCGCCTGGCGATTGCCGAGCGTGATCGTGCCGGTCTTGTCGAGCAGCAGCACGTCGACGTCGCCGGCCGCCTCGACCGCGCGCCCCGAGGTGGCGATCACGTTGGCCTGGATCATGCGATCCATGCCCGCGATGCCGATCGCCGAGAGCAGCCCGCCGATCGTGGTCGGGATCAGGCACACGAGCAGCGCCACCAGGATCGTCATCGCGACCGGAGCGCCCGCGCCGCTGGCAATGACGGCGTACACGGAGAAGGGATGCAGCGTGACGGTCGCGAGCAGGAAGACGATCGTGAGTGCGGCGAGCAGGATGTCGAGGGCGATCTCGTTCGGCGTCTTCTGCCGCTTCGCACCCTCGACCATCGCGATCATGCGGTCGAGGAAGGTCTCGCCCTGATTGACGGTGACGCGCACGATGACCCAGTCCGAGATCACGCGTGGTGCCGCCGGTGACCGAGCTGCGGTCGCCGCCGCTCTCGCGGATCACCGGCGCGCTCTCGCCGGTGACGGCCGCTTCGTTCACCGAGGCGATGCCCTCGATCACCTCGCCGTCGGCGGGGATCATGTCGCCGGCCTCGACCAGCACGTAGTCGCCCTTGCCGAGCTGGGCCGAGGGCATGCGGATCAGCGGCGCGTCGCGGCGGGGCTCGGCGAGGTACTTCGCGATTACGTCGCGGCGTGCGGCGCGCAGGGCGTCGGCCTGGGCCTTGCCGCGGCCCTCCGCCATCGCCTCGGCGAAGTTCGCAAACAAGACCGTGAACCATAGCCACGCCGAGACCGCGAGGATGAAGCCGGCCGGCGCCTCGCCTTGGCCGGTCGAGAGCGCGTGGAAGCCGAGCAGCGTGGTGAAAACGCTGCCGACCTCGACCACGAACATGACGGGGTTGCGCGCCATGTGGCGCGGGTCGAGCTTGCGCAGCGCGTCGACCAGTGCGCGCTTCACGATCGGGGGGTCGAACAGCGGACGAGCTTGAGCTTTGCTGGACATGTCGCCTCCGTTGCGGGGCTCAGTGAGCGAACAGCTGGAAGTGCTCGACGATCGGGCCGAGCGCGAGCGCGGGGAAGAAGGTGAGCGCCCCCACCAGCACCACCGTGCCGACGAGCAGCGTGACGAACAGCAGGCCATGGGTGGGGAGCGTTCCGGCGGTGGGCGGGATGGTCTTCTTCTGGGCCAGCGAGCCCGCGATCGCGAGGATGGGCACGATCAGCCAGTAGCGGCCGATGAACATCGCGATCGCGACCGCCACCGCGTAGAAGGTGCCGCTCACGGTGATGCCGCCGAACGCGGAGCCGTTGTTGCCGGCGCCCGAGGAGAACGTGTAGAGGATCTCGCAGAAGCCGTGCGCGCCGGGGTTGCCGAGCGTCGCCGTGCCCGCCGGCAGCACGCACGCGATCGCCGTCCCCACCAGGATCACCATGGCCGGGAACAGGATCACGAGCGAGGCCATCTTCATCTCGTAGGCCTCGATCTTCTTGCCGAGGTACTCCGGCGTGCGGCCGACCATCAGGCCGCCGATGAAGACCGCCACGATCGCGAAGGCGAGCATGCCGTAGAGGCCCGAGCCGACCCCGCCGTACACCACCTCGCCGAACTCGATCAGCCAGAGCGGCACGAGTCCGCCGAGGGGGTTGAAGCTGTCGTGCATCGAGTTCACGGAGCCGTTGGAGGCAGCGGTGGTGGCCGTCGCCCAGAGCGCCGAGTTCGCGATGCCGTAGCGGACCTCCTTGCCCTCCATGTTGCCGCCCGGCTGGAGGGAGCTCGCGACCTGGTCGACGCCCAGCGAAGAGAGCGCGGGGTTGCCGACCTGCTCGGAGGCGAAACAGACGAGCAGGAGCGGGATGAAGATCGCGGACATGGCGGCGTAGATCGCCCAGCCCTGGCGGCGGTCCTTCACCAGCTCGCCGAGCGTGAAGCAGAGCGCGCCGCCGATCCAGAGGATCGACAGCAGCTCGACGAAGTTCGAGAGCGGCGTCGGGTTCTCGAGCGGGTGGGACGAGTTCGTGTTGTAGTAGCCGCCGCCGTTGGTGCCGAGCTGCTTGATGGCGATCTGCGAGGCCACCGGCCCGAGCGCGATCTCCTGCGTGGTCACTGCGCTGCCGTCGGCCCCGGTCGTGGGCTCCACGAGCTCCGCCGTCGCCTTCGGCTGGAAGGTCTGCGGCGTGCCCTGCCAGACGAGCACGAGGGCCACGACCAACGCCAGGGGCATCAGGATGTAGAGGGTCGTGCGCACGAGATCGACCCAGAAGTTGCCGACCCCTGAGGCGAGCTTGCGCGTGAAGCCGCGGATCAGCGCGACGAGCACCGCCATCCCGGTCGCGGCCGACACGAAGTTCTGCGTCGTGAGCCCCAACATCTGGACGAGGTGGCTCATCGTGGTCTCGCCGCCGTAGGACTGCCAGTTCGTGTTGGTGCCGAAGCTCACCGCGGTGTTGAGCGCCACGTCGGGCCCGACCGCGGGGAAGCCCGCTCCGTTCAGCGGGAGCACGCCCTGCAGGCGCTGGAGCGCATAGAGCGCCAGGATGCCGACGACGTTGAAGACGAGGACGGCCGCGGCGTAGGTCTTCCAGCCCATGTCCTGGTCCGGATTCACGCCGGCCACGCGGTAGACGAGCCGCTCGAGCGGCCCGAGCAGGCGCTGCAGGAAGCCCGCGCGCCCCTCGTACACGGCAGCCATGTAGCGGCCCAGCGGGACCGCCAGCACCGTGAGCACGGCGAAGTAGAGCGTCAGCTGGAGGAGTCCGTTGCCCGTCATTGCAGCTTCTCAGGCGCGAGCAGCGCCACCATCAGGTAGACGAAGAGGGCGACCGAGAGCGCGGCGCCGATCCATTCGAAAGCACCCATGGCGTCAGCTCACTTTCTCGCAGAGGCGAACGAGAGCCCAGGTGAGGGCGAGAAACGCCAGCACACCAACGACGTAGACGAAGTCCATGAGCATCGACCTCCAAGCGGGCCAGAATAAGACTCCCCGACCCGGAGCGTTGTCAAGGCGAGCCGGCTCGTCATCAAGAACTCATCAAGCGCCGACCCGCGCAGCTCCCAAGACGCGACCCGATCCGCTACACCGCGCCCCTCGGGCAGGTGGAGCCGTGGAAATCTGGGCCTCTGTCGACGACGTGCGGATGCCGCTCGCAAGGATCGCGGCCCACGCGCAGCGAGCGGAGCGGCTTGGCTTCGACGGCCTGATCGTCCCCGAGGCCGTATACGACGCGATCCCCGCGGCGACGCTCGCGCTCTCGGCGACGACACGGCTGCGTGTCGCCACCGGCGTGATCGTCGCCTTCGCGCGCAGCCCGATGTTGGTCGCCCAGGATTGTTGGGCCCTCGCGCAGCTGTCAGAGGGTCGCTTCGAGATCGGCCTCGGGCCGCAGGTGAAGGGGAACGTCGAGGGGCGCTTCGGCATGCCTTGGAGCGCTCCGGCGGCTCGCATGCGCGACTACGTCGGTGCGCTGCGCGCCTGCTTCGTGGCGTTCCAGCACGGAACTCCCCTCGCCTATCGAAGCGCGTCGTACTCGCTGACGCGCCTGCAGCCGTTCTTCCGGCCCGAGCCGCTGCCCCCAGACCACACTGAGATCCCCATCTGGCTCGGCGCGATCGGCCCACGCATGACGGAGGTGGCCGGCCAGGTCGCAGACTGCGCGCTCGCCCATCCGACCAACTCGTCGGCGGCCTATCTGCGAGAGGTGATGCGCCCGAGGCTCGTTCTGGGGCGGCGCGCCGCGGGAAGCGCCGAGCCGGTGCGCCTCATCGCGAACCCCTTGATCGCCACGGGTCCCGATCGCGCGAGCGTGGCGCGCGAGCGGGAGGCGGCGCGCGACGTGCTTGCCTTCACATATTCGACGCCGGCCTATTGGGCCACCCTCGAGCATCACGGCTGGGGAGAGGTCGGGCGGGCCCTGCTCGAGAGGACGCGCGCCAACGACTGGGCAGGCATGAGGGGACTTCTCACGGAGGCGATGCTCGACGCCCTGGTGCCCACCGCTGGCTTCTCCGAGATTGCGAGTCTCGTCGAAGCCCTCTACGCGGGGGTCGCGGATGGGATCAGCCTGCGGCTGCCTGCCGAGCCCGGCCAGGACTTGGCCTTCGCCAGAGTGGTGGAGCAGTTTGCTCGCCTTGGGACCCCAGGGGGGCGCGCCTCAAAACTGCGTGCCACCTGAGCCGAGCGCTGGCCACTCTCTCGCTGCGGGGGGCGCAGAGTGGGAGCGGCACACGTGAGCCAGTCCTCGAGGCGGCGACCCCTCTTCCTCCTTCCCCTGCTCGCCCTCGTCCTCGTCTCCACGGCAGGCCGCGCCGCCACGATCGGATTCAGCGGAACGATGGGCGGGGCGGCGCTCACCCTCACGAACACGTCGACCAGCGCCTCGATCACCCAGGTGAAGATCACCATCGGTGACACGGCCTACAACTTCGACAGCGTGAACCTCGCCGGCGACGCAACCGTGCTCCAGCCCGATCATATGAACGGGCTTGTCCGCTCCGACCTGACGGACGTCACGTTCACGAGCTTTGGGGCCGCGGAGATTCGAAACTTTCCCTGGGACATCGATCCCGACACCGGCGACGACTCGTGCTGCGGTGTGAGCGGCGTCTTGATCAACAACGGCGCCGCGCCGAATGCGGTGATGACGGTGTACTTCTCGACGGGTCAGCAGCTCGTCTACGAGCTGCCCGACTCCCAGGCGGACTACGACGATCCGACCGTGAACCCCAGCGCGTGCCCCTCGTCGCCCTCGTGCGTCTTTGCAGGCGCGAGCGCGCAGGTTCCCGAGCCGGCGCTCGGTGCACTGCTCGCGAGCGCGCTCGCGCTCGGCGGGGGATTGGCGCAGCTCGCGCGTCGCGCGCTCTAGCAGCGCGCCAAGGCGCGCAGGCCGCTCGCGTAGCACGTCGCGCGTCGCCTTGCCGCGCCAGACCCGACGTGTTTCCATCCCTCGCCTCCGAAGGGATTGCGAGCGATGACTCGACCGGTCGAGCCGGCGCTGACCGCGCCCCACAAGCTCTCGTACACGTACAAGCGCTCGCTGGGTCCGGTGCTCGGCCGCTTCTTCACCGGCTTGCGCGACCGCCAGATCCTGGGCGCTCGCCGCAAGGACGGGAGCGTGCTCGTCCCGCCGAAGGAGTACGACCCCGACACCGCCGAGTCGTTGTCCGAGCTCGTGCCCGTGAAGGACACGGGCGTGGTGAAGAGCTGGGCGTGGGTGGCCCGGCCGCGCAAGCAGCAGCCGCTCGGCCATCCCTTCGCCTACGCGCTGATCCAGCTCGACGGCGCCGCGACGCCGCTCCTCCACGTGGTCGACGCCGGGCGCGAGAGCGCGATGCGCACGGGCATGCGCGTGCGCGCGCGCTGGGCGGAGAAGACCGTGGGCGCGATCACCGACATCGCCGCCTTCGTGCCGGAAGCCCGATGAGCGACGCGACCTCCGCAGCGGGCCCCGTCGAGGTGCTCGCCACGCCGATCGAGCTCGAATACCTGTACTCGGCGGGCCAGTCGGCCTCGCGCTTCCTGCGCGCGATCGCGCAGGGCAAGCTGCTCGGGCAGCGCTGCCCGGTAGATGGCCGCGTCTACTTTCCGACGCGCGGCTCCTGCCCGCAGCACGGCGTCGTGATCGATGGCGAGCCGGTCGAGCTCAAGGACGTCGGCACCGTGGTCACCTACTCGATCGTGCGCGTGCCGAGCCCGAACATCCCGCTCGAGCTCCCCTACATCGCCGCCCAGGTCGTGCTCGACGGCGCCAACACCGTTCTGATGCACCTGCTCAAGTGCGATCTCGAGAAAGTGCACATGGGGATGCGCGTGCGCGCGGTCTGGAAGCCGCGCGAGCAGTGGACCACCTCGGTGGGCAACATCCTCTACTTCGAGCCGAGCGGCGAGCCCGACGCCCCCTACGACGCCTATCGGGAGCACATCTGATGCGCGACGTGGCCGTCGTCGGCTTCGCCCAGTGCCAAGTCCGTGCGGCGCGAGCCCGACCGCAACGAGGTCGAGATGCTCGATGCCCGTGATCCAGGACGTGCGCGAAGCAGTCCGGGCTCGCCAGCAGCAGATCGACTTCATCTGCTCGGGCTCGACCGACTACCTCGCCGGCCAGTCCTTCGCGTTCGTGCTCGGCCTCGACGGCGTCGGCCCGTGGCCGCCGATCCAGGAGAGCCACGTCGAGATGGACGGCGCCTGGGCGCTCTACGAGGCCTGGGTGAAGCTCCAGCATCGGCTACGCGGACACGGCGCTCGTCTACGGCTTCGGCAAGCCGTCGCTGGGCGACTCCCGATGATCGCTCGCGCTCCAGCTCGATCCGTACTGCGTCGCCCCGCTCTGGCCCGACGCGATCTCGATCGCGGCGCTGCAGGCGCGCCTGCTGCTCGAGCGCGGCCTCGTGAGCGAGACCGAGATGGCCGAGCGCGCGGTGCGCGACCGCCGCAACGCGAAGTCGAATCCGCAACGCGCAGCTCGCGGGCGATTTCGAGGTGGCGAAGCTGCTGAGCGAGCCCCATCTGGTCTCGCCGCTGCGCAAGCACGACTGCGCGCCCATCACCGACGGGGCCTCCGGCATCGTGCTGGCGGCGGGCGACCGCGCCCGGGAGCTCTGCGCGCGGCCCGCCTGGATCACGGGCATCGCCCACATCCTCGAGCCGCAGGACCTCGGCGTGCGCGATCTCACGCGCTCGCGCTCGACGGAGATCGCCGCGCAGCGAGGCCGGCGCCTGGCGCGACAAGCTCGACGTGGCGGAGCTGTCCGCGCCCTTCACGCACCAGGAGATCCTGGTCGAGCGCGCGCTCGGGCTCGGCGCGAAGACCACGGTGAACCCCTCCGGCGGCGCGCTCGCGGGCAACCCCACCATGGCGGTCGGGCTCTCGCGCATCGGCGAGGCGGCGCAGCGCATCTGGAGCGGCGGCGCCGATCGCGCCGTCGCGCACGCGACCGCCGGCCCGTGCCTGCAGCAGAACCTGGTCTGCGTCCTGGAGGGCCGCTGAGATGGCCGAGCTGTGCGGGGTGTCGGCATCGGTCAGACCAAGTACGCGGCGACGCGGCGGCGACGTCTCGATGGCCGGGCCTCGTGCGCGAGGCGGCGGAGCGCGCGCTCGCGGACGCCGAGTGCGACTGGCGCGACATCGACGCGGTGGTGATCGGCAAGGCGCCCGACATGTTCGAGGGCGTGATGATGCCCGAGCTGTTCCTCGCCGACGCGGTGGGCGGCGGCCTACAAGCCCATGCTGCGCGTGCACACCGCGGGCAGCGTCGGCGGCTCGACGGGCATCGTGGCGGCGAGCCTGGTGCAGAGCGGCGTCCACGACCGCGTGCTCACCGTCGCCTTCGAGAAGCAGAGCGAGTCGAACGCGACCTGGGCGCTCTCGATCGCGCTGCCCGTTCGCGGTGGCCACCGTGGCCGGCGCCGGCGGCTACTTCGCGCCGCTCGATCCGCGGCTACATCCGGCGCTCCGGGGCGCCCGAGGACACCGGGCATCCGCGTGGCGCTGAAGGACCGCCAGAACGCGCTCAAGAACCCGCTACGCCCACCTCCAGCTGCCGGACATCAGCTTCGAGAAGGTCGCGAACTCGCCGATGCTCTGGGATCCGATCCGCTACCTCGAGACCTGCCCGTCGTCCGACGGCGCGTGCGCGATGGTGATGGCGCAGCGAGTCGGCTCGCCGAGCGCTCGCCGCGCAAGGTCGCGTGGATCCACGCGACCGAGATGCGCAGCGAGCCGACGATGTTCTCCGGCCGCGACCAGGTGATGCCGCGCGCGACCCTCGACAATGCGAAGTCGCTCTACAAGAAGGCGCGGCATCACGAACCCGCGCGAGGAGATCGACTGCGCCGAGATCTACGTGCCGTTCTCGTGGTTCGAGCCGATGTGGATGGAGGGCATGCTGATCACGCGAGCGCAACCAGGGCTGGAAGATGACCTACGAGGGCGCGACGGCGCTCGACGGCGACTTCCCGGTGAACATGTCGGGCGGCGTGCTGTCGTCGAACCCGATCGGCGCCTCGGGCCTGATCCGCTTCGCCGAGAGCGCGCTGCCAGGTGCGCGGGCATGGCCGGCGATCACCAGGTGGACGGCGCGAAGAAGGCGCTGGGCCACGCCTACGGCGGCGGCTCGCAGTACTTCTCGACCTGGATCGTCAGCAGCGAGAAGCCGTGAGCGCTCCCGGCAGCGCCGCGCCCGCGACGCCGCGCCCGTCGGGCACCGCGGTGCTGTGCGCGACGCCGCGAGCTCGAGGTGTTGCTGCTGAAGCGCGCGGACGCGACGGCCGTCGGCGACTGGGTGTTCCCGGGCGGCAAAGTGGAGCCCGGCGACGTGGTCGCTGGCGACCCGGGCTCGCTCGCTTCTGCGCTGCGTGCCGCCGTGCGCGAGACGCGCGAGGAGGCCGGCGTGGATCTCGCCGCGACGACGCTCGCGCCGATCTCGCGCTGGATCACCCCCGAGATTCCGGCCCAAGCGCTTCGATACCTGGTTCCTGATCGGCGCGCTGCAGGGCGACCACGACGTCGTGGTGTGCGGGTCCGAGATGGTCGCGCACCGTTGGCTCACGCCGGTTGCGGCGCTCGCCGCGCATCACGCGCGGCGAGTTCCAGCTCGCGCCGCCGCAGTTCGTGACGCTCTCCTGGCTCGCCGAGTTCTCGCGCGCCGCCGACGCGCTGCGCGAGCTGTCCGGCGCGCCCGCTCTTCGTCTTCCGCCCGCGCGTGATCCGCGTCGAGGGCGGCGTCACCATGCTCTACGCCGGCGACGCGGGCTACGAGGCGCGCGATCCGGGGCTGGTCGGTCCGCGCCACCGCGTCACCGTGCTCGCCAGCGGCACGCGTTACGAGTGGGAGCGGCGCTGACCGTCAGCGCTCGAAGAGCCTGCGTTGCGAATGGTTCGCGTAGGTGGGCCAGGTCGGGCGATACGCCTCGGCCTGCTCGCCCCAGCCCCGCCAGCCGGGCCGCGGCCCGCGCGCGAAGAGCTCGAGGTAGGGACCCGGGCTGCAGGCCTCGATCAGCGGATAGAGCTCGTCGGGCTTGCGCGAGTGCTCCCGCTTGCGCGAGCGGATCAGGTTCACTTGGCGCCGGCCCGGCGCGAGCGTGCGCGCGCTCTTCCCGCGCACGCCGAACAGCACGAGCTCGGTCACGTTCCGGAAGTAGAAGCCGACGCCGCGTCCATCGGGGCCGCCGTCGCTGCGGATCTTCTGCCAGACGAGATTCGTCTTGTAGGTGAAGCCCCAGGCCTCCATCACATGGAGTCCCTCGCGCAGCAGTGCGTTCGGGACCCAGAGATAGAGATGGGCCGTCGGCTGGACGACGCTCGCCACCGGGAGGGCGGCGATCTCGTCGACGGCGAGGGTCCGGTAGCGCGCCAGCCGACGGTGCTCGGGGGCCACCTTCCCGGTGCGGTTCTCGAACTGCCACGGCGGGTCCGCCAGCACCGTCGAAAAGCGAGCTGGGCTGGGGCCCACGAGCAGGTCATCCAGGGAACCCGACATCTCCATCCCTTTTCACGGCTTTGTACTTCCTAATTGCCCATCAGGTGCGTAGCGGTCGCCGGAGTGGATCCGTTGCACGCGAGCGCCACTTGGCTGGCTCGCTCTTCCACTATAGGGACAGGGATCGAGGAGCGTCCGACGCATGCGAAAGCTCGCCCGAATTGCGGTCGCCTCGGCGGTACTGGCGCTCGGCGGCGGCGCCCAGGCCACGACCATGGGCGCTCATCACGGGGGTTGGCACGGCCACGGGGGCTGGCACGACCACGAGTGGGACGACGACGACTCCGCCGGAGCCAGCGGAGGCGCCGCGACGGTCGGCGCCGGCGGCGGCAGCTTCGATGTGGCCTTCAACGGCATCGTGGACTGCCGCTGCGACGACGACGTGTTGCCCGGCTTGACCGCGAGCGCCCTCTTCGCGGTCTCCCCGTTCTCCTACGACAGCGAGACGGATCGCACCACGGTCGCGATCGATATCATGCTCCACAACACGGCGAACGCCTGGAAGTGGGAGAGCGCGGTCGTGACGGGCATCGGCTTCGACACCGACCCGGATGCGCTCCACGAGGGAAGCGCCGAGGGCGTCTTCGGGACTCTCGCCTTCGGCAAGAAGCTCCCTGGCGAAGCCGGCTTCCCCGTGGAGATTCTGCGTGGCCAACCACTCGGGCTTCGTCTGCGGAGGGCCGGGCAACACGCCGCTCGACGTCGGAGAGAGCGGCACCACGCACGTCGAGCTGTCCTTCGCCGGCAATCTCTCGGAGATCGACTTCACGAGCTTCGGCATCCGCTGGCAGGCGCTGAGCTCGGACAAGCTCCACCTGTGCGGCGACTCCGGCATCGGCGTCGCCACCTCGGTCGTGCCCGAGCCGAGTCTCGCCGCGTTGCTCGCCGCGGGCGCGCTCGGCGCGGCGTTGCGCCGGCGCCGCTCCTAGCGCCACTCGACCCGTCTCTCGCGCGAGGCTGTGGTACACCCTACGCCCCCGCGCGGAGAGACCCGATGTACGTCGACTTCACGCCCGAACAGAAGAAGCTCGCGGCGGAGCTGCGCGCCTACTTCGCGCGCCTGATCACCCCGAGCGTGCTCGACGAGATCCGCGGCTCCGAGGGAGGCGGGCCCGAGTTCCGCCGCGTGCTGCGCCAGCTCGGCAAGGACGGCTGGCTGGGCATCGGCTGGCCCAAGGAGTACGGCGGCCGCGCGCTGGGCGCCCTCGAGCAGTACATCTTCGCCGAGGAGATCCAGCGCACCGGCTACCCGCTCCCGTTCCTCACCATCGGCACCGTCGGGCCGACCATCATGAAGTTCGGCACGGACGAGCAGAAGCGCCGCCTGCTGCCCAGAATTCTTGCCGGCGAGCTCTTGATCGCGATCGGCTACTCCGAGCCCGACGCCGGCACCGATCTCGCCGCGCTGAAGACCAGCGCCGTGCGCGACGGCGACGAGTGGGTGATCACCGGCCAGAAGGTGTTCACCAGCCTGGCCGACCACTCCGACTACGTCTGGCTCGCGGTGCGCACCAACCCGAACGCCGCCAAGCATCGCGGCATCTCGATGATCCTCGTCCCGCTCGACGCGCCCGGCATCAAGATCACGCCGATCTGGACGGTGGGCGGCGTGCGCACCAACGCGACCTATTACGACGGCGTGCGTGTGCCGGCGGACAACCTGATCGGGCGGCGAGAACAACGGCTGGACGCTGATCACGAACCAGCTGAACCACGAGCGCGTCTCGCTCTTCAACTACGGCCCCATGGCCCAGAACTTCGAGGAGGTGGTCGCCTGGGCGCGCGAGACCCTCCACCCGGGCGGCGGCCGCGTGATCGAGCGCCCCTGGGTCCAGCAGAACCTGGCGAAGTTCAAGGCCAAGCTCGAGGTGCTGAAGCTCTTGAACTGGAAGCAGGCCTGGGACATCACCCAAGGCGGCCTGCACCCGGCCCAGGCCTCGGCGGTGAAGGTGTTCGCCAGCGAGTTCAACGTGGAGGGCTACCACCTGCTCGGCGAGGTGCTGGGCGAGGCCGGCGCGATCCGCGATGGCTCGCCGGGCGCGATCCTGCGCGGGCGGGTCGAGCGCACCTACCGCTCGGTCCTGATCCTGACTTTCGGCGGCGGCACGAACGAGGTGCAGCGCGACATCATCGCCATGGCCGGCCTCGGCATGCCCCACTACAAGAGCTGAGGCACGCCATGGACTTCTCCCTCACTGAAGATCGCCAGGCGCTCCGCGACCTCGCGCGCAAGATGCTCGAGGAGCTCGCCACGCACGAGCGCCTGAAGGCCGTGCGCGCCACGCCGGACCGCATCGACCGCGAGCTCTGGGCGGAGCTCGCGAAGGCGAACCTGCTGGGCGTCGCGCTCGAGGAGCGCTTCGGCGGCAACGGCACCGGGCTGGTGGAGCTCGCGATCCTGCTCGAAGAGACCGGCCGGGCGGTCGCCCCGATCCCCGTCTATCCGACGCTCGTGCTCGGAGCGCTGCCGCTCGCCGCGTTCGGCGCGGAGGAGATGAAGCGCAAGTGGCTGCCGCGCGTCGCGGCCGGCGACGCGCTGCTCAGCTGCGCGATCGTGGAGGATCGGCCCGTGGACCGCGTGGCAGCGCGCGCCGACGGAGCGAGCCAGCGCCTCCGCGGCACGCGCTCGCTGGTGCAGGCCGCACACGTCGCCGACGCGATCCTGGTGCCCGCGCACGACGAGCGCGGCGAGACGCTCTACCTGGTCGAGCGGACGGCGCCGGGCGTCCGCCTCGAGCGCGTGGAGACGACCGACGAGCAGCTGCGCCCCCACCTCCATCTGGAGGATGTGCGCGTCTCGGCGGCGGACCGCGTCGGCGCGCCGGGCCAGGGACGCGAGATCCTCGACTGGCTCGGGCAGCGTGCGACCCTCGCGCTGTGCGCGATGCAGGTCGGCGTCGCCGACCGCGCGCTCCAGATCACGGCGCGCTACGCCACCGAGCGCGTGCAGTTCGGTCGGCCGATCGGGAGCTTCCAGGCCGTCCACACGCGCGCCGGCGACGCGTACGTCGACCTGCAGGCCATGCGCCTCACCATGCAGCGCGCGCTGCACCTGCTCGAGCAGGGCGAGGAGGCGGGCGAAGGGCTCGCCATCGCCAAGTACTGGGCCGCCGAGGGCGGCGCGCGCGTGACGTACGCGGCGCAGCACCTGCACGGCGGCATCGGCGTCGACGTGGACTACCCGATCCACCGCTACTACCTCTGGGCGCGCCAGATCGGCCTGCACCTTGGCAGCGGCGCCGAGCAGCTCGCGAAGCTGGGAGCGCAGCTGGCGAGCTAACCGAAGCTCGCTCGCGCTCTGGATCAGCTTGCCCACGATGCCGTAGGTGAGCGCCTCCTCGGGCGACATCCAGTAGTTGCGCTCGGTGTCCTGCTCCACCTTCTCGAGGGGCTGCCCCGTGGCCGCGGCAATCGTGCGGTTCAGCCGCTCGCGCGCCTTCATGATCTCCTCGGCCTCGATGCGGATGTCGGTGGCGCGGCCGCCGACCCCGCCGAGCGGCTGGTGGATCATGAAGCGCGTATTGGGGAGGCAGAAGCGGTCCTGCTTCGCGACCGCGAGATAGATGTGCGTGCCCGCGCTCGCCACCCAGCCGGTGCCCACGATGCGCACGCGCGGCTTCACGAACTTGATCATGTCGTGGATCGTGTCGCCCGCCTCGACGTGGCCGCCCTCGGAGTGCAGGAAGAGCGTGATCGGCTCGTCGCCCGCCGCGGCGAGCGCGAGCAGCTGGGCCGTCACTTCCTGCGCGAGCTTCGAGGTGATCTCGCCGTGGATCAGGATCGTGCGCGACTCGAACAGCCGCTCGGCGATCTTGGCCGGGACCATGGCCGGGAAGGGCAGCGGCTCCTGCTTCTCTTCCTCGCCCTCGTTCTCGTCGTTTGCTCTCACGCTCACCTCGCTCGGGTCGCGGACCTTAGCCGACCCGGGCTCCTAGTCGGCCAGCGGGTCGGCGAGGAGCGGCGGGGCGGGATCCGGGAGCCCGGGCGCGCGCCACTCCCCATCGCCGTCCGCGTCCACGCAGATCGGGTTCGAGAAGGCCAGCGGCGTATAGCCCGGGAGTAGCGTCGCGTAGAGGCCCTCGGCGGGCCCGCTCGCCTCCACCACCACGAAGGCGTCCTTCGCGAAGCGAGAGCGGGAGCTCCACCGCCTCGCCGCCGCCGATCGCGCGCTCGCCGGCGAGCTGCGCGTCGACGTAGACGCGCACCCGCGCGACCGGCACCCAGGGCGCCGCACGGACGGTGGCGCGCAGCACGCCCTGCTTGCCCTGGAGAGTTCCGCCCGGGTGCACGCCGGCGAGATCGACGAAGAGGAGCGGCCCCGTGGTGCCGAAGCTCTTGCCGGCGCGCAGCGCTGCCAGGAAGGTCGCCTGGTCGAAGCCGGCGATGGAGTCGTCGGGCACCTCCACGTAGTTGCGGGGCAGCGCCGGAATCTCGCCGGCGCTGTGCGAGTCGCTGTTGGCGGTGGCCACGCTGCGTTTGCCCTGCAGCAGCATCGAGAGCCAGTCCGCGCGCGCGAGCCGATAGCGGTCGAGCCGCTTCCCGTTCGCGATCTCGAAGCCCGCGAAGTCGAGGTCGCGCAGGCCGGTCGTCGGATCCTCCTCGAGCAGCACGCGGTTGCGCTCGTGGGCGAGCGGGCGCGTCGGGTCGAAGGGGCGCCCGACCAGGCCGAGGTGTGAGAAGTAGGCGCCGTCGCCCACCTCGTCGGGCGTCCTCATGCGCGGGTGGTTGATCTGCACGAAGGGATCGCCGCGACCGCGCAGCTCGGCGTACAGCGCGCGCAGCCGCCGGCCCTCGCTGACCGGTGCGCCGCCGCGATAGGCGTCGGGCTCGTAGCGCAGCGGGAACGCGTTGGCGTGGCCGATCGTGTGGGGCGTCTCGCCGCCGTGGAAGGTGCCGGTCACTTCCACCCCCACCACCGACACGATGCGGTCGCCGAGGCCCAGGCGCGCGATCTCCGGCCGCGCGTCGTACAGGCGGTCGTGCTCGGTGTTCACCACGACCTCGCCGCCGTTGGCGGCGAAGGCGGCGAGCTGCTCCGGGAGCGGGAGCGCCGAGTCCATGCTGAGCGCCGAGTGCACGTGCAGGTCGGCGCCGATCCAGCCGGGCGTCTTGAAGCCGCGCTCGGGCTCGTCGAGCGCGAGGGTCTGCCTCTCGCCGGCGGTGAGCGTGAGCTCGGTCTCGTGCACGTCGAATTCGGGCCCGCGCGTGGCGTAGATGCGGTAGCGGCCGGGCGCGAGGGCGACGCTCTTCGGGTCGGTCTCGGCCGCGGCGAGCGAGATCACGTTCGAGACCGTTCCCGGTCGGAGCTTGCCGGTCCCGAGGCGGAAGCCCAGCAGGTCGTCGCTGAAGTTCGGATCGGGCTTGCCGTCCTGGGCGACGAACACGAGCCGCATGGTCTTGCCGGTGGGCAAGGCGAGCTGCGCGAGCGATTCGAGCTCGACGGGTGCGAGCTCGGCGCCGGCCGCACCCACCGCGATCTCGCGCTCGACCCGTCGCCCCTCGGCTCCCCAGGCCTCGAGCCGGTAGGCGCCCGGCGGCAGCGCAAGGGCGAAGCTCCCGTCAGCGTTCGGCCGCACCTCGCTGATGGGTGCACCATCCGCTCGCGCGAAGTGCAGGCGCGCGCTGGGATCGTTCACGCGGCCGCGCACCGGCACGGCCCCGGGGAGCAGCGTGTTTGCGATCGCGGCCACGTCCGCGCGGCTTGCCACGTGGATCGTGCGCTCGAGCTCGAGGCGCTCGCCCTCGTCGACCGAGAGAAATGGAATCTGCGCGAGCTCGAGGTAGCCGGGCCCACCGTCGCTCCCGCCGAGGAAGTAGGGGCGGCCCAGCACTCCCATCATGGTGAAGTCCTCGCCCGTGGCCGAGAAGCGCGGCAGCTCGTTGCGGCTGCCGTCCGTGCGCACGAGCCAGGCGCCCTTGGTCTCGATGCCGTAGGCGAGCGGAGGCAGCTCCTCTCCACCGACCAGCACGTGGACGTCGTCCTCGACGATCGTGTTCAGCATCGAGAGGATCGAGTCCGGATCGGTGCCGGGATGGGAGAAGCCGCGCGAGCGCGCGAGGTTCGGGCGGTAGAGGTGGAAGGAGCGCATCTGCCCGCTCGCGTGCAGGGCAGCCTCGGCGTAGGCGAAGATGCGGCGCCCGTCCTTCTCGCGCGCGATCTCGGTGCGCACGCGGAGCGCGCTCGGCTCGGCGAGATCGAGCGCGTAGGTGATGCGCGCGCGGATGCCGTCGCGCACCCCCTCGGAGATGACGCGTGCCTCCCGCGCGTCGCGCTCGGCGCGCACCGAGTCGAGCGGCAGCAAGCGCTCGCGCGCGAGGTTCAAGAGCGGATGCAGCGTGACCCACTGGTCGTCGTTCGCGCCGCAGTGGCCCAGATCGATCAGCGTTCCGCCCTGGGGCGAGAGGGCGGTCTCGTGATCGACCGCGGCGACCGCCGCGCACAGCGTCCCGTTCTGGAGCGCGTAGTCGCCGATCCCCGCGTCGCTGTCCGGTCCGCCGACGCGCAGCGCCTCGAAGCGTGGGGCGCTGATGCGCTCGGCGACCAGCGCCGGCTCGGCGGTCGCGGCCGCCCCCAGGCCAGCAGAGAGAGCGAGCAGCGCGATCGGTCGCAGCACGGCGCGCACCATAGCGGCGGGCCGTGTCCCCGCACTCTACAGTCGGCGCCGCGCGGAGGACTGATGCGAGTCGGAGAGATCCGCCATCCCGAGCGCGGCGCCTGGGGCAAGCCGCTCGCGGGTGTGCGCGTGCTG
Source organism: uncultured delta proteobacterium (assembly GCA_963716275.1). Classification (GTDB taxonomy): domain Bacteria; phylum Myxococcota_A; class UBA9160; order UBA9160; family UBA6930; genus VGRF01. Next base: position 278,330 of record CAVQTC010000016.1, read on the forward strand.
GCGGCGGAGCAGATGCAGGCGCTCCCGTTCGCGACCCAGCTGCTCGCGCACCTCGGTGCCGACGTGCTGAAGGTCGAGCCGCCCGGGCGCGGCGAGACCGGCCGCGCGTCGAATCCCTATCTGGTGGACGAGGCCGGGCGCCGCGTCGGCGCGACCTACCTGCGCAACAACCTCGGCAAGCGCAGCCTCGCGATCGATCTCAAGACCGCCGCCGGGCGGAGCCTGTTCGAGCGCCTCGCGCTCCACGTGGACGTGGTCGCCGAGAACTTCCGCGCGGGCAGCATGGAGCGGCTCGGGCTCGGCTACGCGGCGCTCTCGGCGCTGAATCCTCGCCTCGTCTACGTCTCGATCTCCGGCTACGGGAACCTGGCGCCCTCGCCCTACGCAGACTGGCCGGCCTACGCGCCCATCGCCGAGGCGATGGGCGGCCTCTACGAGCCCACGCGCAAGCCTGGGCAGCCGCCGCCGGTGGTCGTCGCGGGCGCGCTCGGCGACAACGCCGCGGCGCTCTTCACCGTGATCGGCACGCTCGCGGCGCTCCGCCATCGCGATGCGACCGGGCTCGGGCAGCACGTCGACGTGGCCATGTACGACTCGATGATCGCGATGGCCGACATGGTCCCCTTCCTGTGGTCGATGGGGGCGCCGGCCTCGATGGCGGGGCCGGGCAGCACCGCGCTGGTCTCGGCGTTCCGCGCCCGCGACGGCTACTTCGTGATCGCGGTCTTCCGCGAGCACATGTTCGAGAGGCTCTGCCGCCTGCTCGGGCGCGCGGCGTGGCTCTCCGATCCGCGCTTCTCGGATCGCGTCGGTTGGGCGCGCCACACCGAGGACGTGATCCGCCCGGCGATCGAGGCGTGGGCCGCCGACAAGACCAAGCTCGAGGCGGCGCGCGAGCTGTGCGCTGCCGGGATCACCGCGGGCCCCAGCAACCTCGCCGAGGACATCGCCGTCGACCCGCACGTCGCCCTGCGCGACATGTTGATCGAGGTGCCCCGGCCGGACGCCGAGCGGCCCTATCTGGTGGTGGGCAATCCGGTCAAGATGTCGCGGCTCAGCGAGGGCCCGCTCTCCGAGACTCCGAGGCTGGGAGCGCACACCGAGGAGGTGCTGCGCGACCTGCTCGAGCTGGACGACGCCGAGCTCGCGCGGCTGCGCGCGGAAGGCGCGATCCCGTGAGCGCGGACCTCGCCGCGCTCCTGACGCCGCGCCACACCGCCCTCGTCACCCAGGAGATCCAGCGCGGGGTGATCGGCGACCTCTCCGCGCTGCCCGAGCTCGCCAAGGAAGGGCAGCGCATCCTGCCCAACGTGCGGCGGCTCGCCGAGGCCGCGCGCGCGGCCGGCGTGCGCGTCGTCCACTGCACCGCGCTGCGCCGCGCCGACGGTCTCGGCGCCAACCGCAACGCGCGCATCTTCGCGTACATGGCGAAGGCCGAGCCGAAGCTCCTGCCCGGCTCGCCCGCAGCCGAGATCGTGCCGGAGGTGCCGGTCGCGCCCTCGGATTCCGTGCTGCCGCGCTGGCACGGCCTCTCGCCCTTCCAGGGCACCGAGCTCGACTTCGTGCTGCGCAACGAGGGAATCACCACGATCGTCGGCGTCGGCGTCTCGGTGAACGTCGCGATCACCAATCTCTGCTTCGACGCCGTGAACGCCGGCTATCAGGTCGTGGTTCCGATGGACGCAGTCGCCGGGACCCCGCGCGCCTACGCGGAGCAGGTCTTCGAGCACACGCTCCGCAACGTGGCCACGCTCGTCGAGCACGAGCGACGTGCTCGCCGCCTGGAGCCCGCGATGAGCGATCTCCCGGAGCACGTGGCCAAGAATCGCGCCGCTTGGGACGTGTGGGCGGAGAAGTTCGTGGAGCCGGGCGAGCGAGCCTGGACCGAGGAGCCGAGCTGGGGACTCTGGAGCGTGTCCGAGTCCGAGCTCCACCTCCTCCCGGACGATCTCGCCGGCCGCGACACGATCGAGCTCGGCTGCGGAACCGCCTACGTCTCGGCCTGGCTCGCGCGCCGCGGCGCGCGGCCGGTCGGCATCGACAACTCGCAGGCTCAGCTCGCTACCGCGCGTCGCCTGCAGCGCGAGCACGGCATCGCGTTCCCGCTCTTGCACGGCAACGCCGAGAGCGTTCCCTACCCCGACGCGAGCTTCGACTTCGCGATCTCCGAGTACGGCGCCTGCCTGTGGGCGAATCCCGAGCGCTGGGTGCCCGAAGCGGCGCGGCTCCTGCGCCCCGGTGGCCGGCTCGTGTTTCTCGTGAACTCGATGCTGATGGTGCTCTGCAATCCGCCCGAGCAGGGCGTCGCAGCGACGGAGCGGCTCCTGCGCCCCGCCTTCGGGCTCTTCCGCCTCGAGTGGCCGAATGATCCGGGCGTCGAGTTTCACCTGACGCACGGCTCGTGGATCCGACTTCTCCGCGCGAACGGCTTCGAGATCGAGGAGCTGATCGAGGTGCGCCCGCCGGCCGGCGCGACCACGCGCTACGACTTCGTGACCCTCGACTGGGCGCGGCAGTGGCCGTGCGAAGAGGTCTGGCGCGTGCGCAAGCGCGGCTAGCGCAACCGCGGCGGAGGGGAGGCGAGAGTGGAATTCTCCGAGATCCTACGCAAGCGCCGCATGGTTCGAGACTTCGATCGGCGATCGATCTCTCCGGATGTGGTCGAACGCATTCTCGCAGCTGCGCAGCGCGGCCCTTCCTCTGGGTTCACGCAGGGCTTCGAGCTGCTGGTGTTCGCCGGTCCTTCGGAGACCACGACCTTCTGGCAGGCGATTCAGCCGGAGACCTTCTCGGCGCTGCAGGGCGCTCGCAATGCGCCGCTCGTGATCGTTCCGTTCGCTCACGAGGCCGCCTATGTCGAGCGGTACAAGGCGGCCGACAAGGCGTTGGTGGGGCGTCGGTCCGGAGCAGACTTCCCGGCGCCCTACTGGTTCGTCGACACCGCCTTCTCGGCGATGCTCATCCTGCTCGCCGCCATCGATGTCGGCCTCGGTGCGTTCTATTTCTCGCTCGGGGCTACCAGCAAGGCCATTCCTGCGTTTCGAGCGGCCTTGGGAATTCCAGACGCCTTCCAGCCGATTGGCGCCATTGCCATTGGCTATCCGGGGCCGGAGGATCGTCCCCCGGAGAGCGCGTCGATCCGCCAGAGGCGACGCTCCTCTGAAGCCCTGATACATCGAGGAAGGTGGTGAGCCGGCGAGGTGCGCTTCCACGTACACCGATTGTTCCTCTGGATCGCGGTGCTCGCGTGGGGCATCGGTGTCGGAGCCAAACTGTTCGATCTGCGCGTTCTCGCGGGTGCTTGGAGCGCCGCGCCGCCAGAATCGCTGGTCCTGCTGCCGTACGGGGCGCGCTTCCCTGTCGACCCCGGTCAGTTCTTCGTCTGGGTCACACCCACGATTCTCATCGCCGCGGTCGGTGCACTAGTAACCGGGTGGCGCGCACCACTCCAGTACCGATTGTGGTTGTGCGGCTCTGCCGGGCTGATCCTTCTGGTGTTTCTCCTGACGATCGTTGTCATGTGGCCCATGAACGGTGCGCTGTATGCCGCGGCGCTCGGCTCGCCAATTGGCCCGGGTGGGAGGAGCGGCATCGTCGAGCTCGCGCACCGCTGGGTCATCTACGATTGGCTGCGCGTGGCCCTGATGGGAGCCGGCTTCATTTGCTCGGTGCGCGCCATCAGTGCGCCGGCCGAGGGGCTGGAGCGGCGCGGCGGTTCGCCAGGATAGGGCGACGGCGCGCCGCCGGGTTTGTCTAGCGAGGTCCAAGGAGACGCAACCATCAGGCTGCCGGTCAAGGTCGTCCCCGCTTCCTCGCGAGACTGCATCGCCGGATGGCTGGGCGAGACCCTCAAGGTGCGCGTGACCGCGCCGGCCGAGCGCGGCAAGGCGAACGCGGCTGTGGAGCGAGTCATTGCTGAGGCGCTCGGTGAGGCGGACTGCGCCCGCGTCGTCACAGGCCGGAGCTCCCCACGCAAGGTGGTCGAGATCGTCGGTCTCTCTGAGTCGGAGGTCTACCGACGGCTCGCGAAGGGCCCCGCCTGACGGATCGCCGCGTTTCCGCGCTGCATCAGAGCGCGTCCTTCACGAAGCGTCCGCCCTTCACGATCGCGCGGAGCTTGGCTGGATTCTGGAGGAGACGCGATGTCGGCGGAGGGGTCGCCGTCGACCACCAACAGGTCGGCGTAGTAGCCGTCGCGCACCATTCCCGCCTTGATGGCGCCGCCCAGCAGCTCGCCGCCGTGCTTCGTGCTCCAGCGGATCACGTCGAGCGCCGGGATGCCCACCTGCTTCACGTAGAACTCGAGCTCCTCCATGTAGCGGCCGTGGGGCAGCACGATGATCCCGTAGTCGTCTCCGAGCATCACCTTGAGCCCCGCCGCGCGGGCTTGCTGGACGCGGCGCAGCACGTTCTCGAACTCGTCACGCAGCGGCGCCATCTGCTCGGGCGTGGCGAGCGAGAGCGCGGCGGTGGGCGAGATCATCTGGGCGGTGAAGAAGGCGCTCGGCACCCAGTAGGTGCCGCGCTCGAGCATCGACTCCATGCACTCGTCGTCCATCTGGTCGCCGTGGTCGATCACGTCGATGCCGGCGGCCACGGCTTCGAGAATCACGTTGCGCCACGCGGCGTGGGCGCGGACCTTCGCGCCACGCGAGTGCGCGGTGCGGATCACGGTGTCGAGCTCGACGCGCGAGAGGCTGGTCGTCGCCCTCGTACTCGGGCACGGCGTGGCCGCCGGAGAGGAAGAGCTTGATCATGCGCGCACCGCGCTTGATCTCGGTGCGCACCGCGCGCTCGAACTCCTCGGGCCCCGAGCAGAGCAGCTGCGCGCCCTTGTTGCCGAGGTTCCACCACCACTTCTCGGTGTCCGTGTAGCCGCCCACCGCATCGATGCCGCGGCTCGCGGGCAGCATGCGCGGCCCCTCGATCAGACCCTCCTGGATCGCGAGCCAGACGTCGGCGTCGATCGTGCCGGCGTTCGCGCCCGAGCTGATCACGCCCGTGATTCCGCAGTGGAGCGCGAGGCGCAGGTTCTTCGCCGCCACCAGCGCCAGGTAGTTCTCGGGGCGCTCCACACCCAGCGGCTCGGGCTGGATGGTGATGTTGTTGTAGGACGCGTGAAAGTGGCCGGAGACGATGCCGGGCATCACGCTCTTCCCGGCGAGATCGATGGCGCGATCGTCCGGCTGCGCCGCGACCGGCGCCTTTCCGACGCTGGCGATGCGCTCGCCCTCGATCACGATCGTCATGCCCGGCTGGGCGGCGCGATCGCCGTCGAGCAAGTTCGCGCCCCGCAGGATGATCCGGCCCATCTCGTCTCCTCAGGCGCGGCGATACGCCGCGAGCAGCTCGGCCTGTTTGTGGAGCGCCTGCTCGAGCTGGCGCTCCTTCACGCTGTCGAAGCCGCGCACCTGCTCGGGCAGGCTCGCGATCTCGACGGCGAGCGGGAGGCTCTCCGCGGACAAGCCCTCGAGCAGCTCCTCCAGCGTGCGTTCGTAGCGCGCGATCTCGCCGCGCTCCATGCGGCGATGCCGCGTCCAGCCGAAGGGATCGAGGGGCGTTCCGCGCAGGAAGCGCAGCGCGGCCAGCGCCCGGAAGGCCGGCCGCATCACCCGCATGGGGATCGCCCACTTTTTCACGCGACCCGTCTCGGGATCGCGCGGCGCCAGGAAGCCCGGCAGGAACTGCGGCGAGAGGTGCACGGCCAGCCGGTAGTCGCCCTCGAACTCGCGCGCGACCTGGGCGGCGAACTCGCCGTCGCTGTAGAGGCGCGCCACCTCGTACTCGTCCTTGTAGGCGAGCAGCTTCGCGTAGCTGTGCGCCACCGCACGCGCGAGCGCGTCGCTACCGGGCTGCGCGCGCGCCTCGCGCTCGGCGACGCGCGCGACGAGCGCGCGGAAGCGCTCGGCGTAGGCGGGGCTCTGGTAGGCGGAGAGAAGCGCCGTGCGGTGCTCGAGGAGTGCCGCGAGCGTCGCGGTCCCGGCGTGCGCCGCCTCGCGCAGGCCGGGGCGCGCCGCGCGCAACACGGCGGCGGGGTCGTGGGCGAAGAGCCGGCCCCAGGCGATCGCGCGAAGATTCATCTCGACGCTGCGCCCGTTCAGCGCGACCGCGCGCTCGAGCGCCGCGCGGCTCACCGGCACGCGCCCGAGCTGCCAGGCGCAGCCGAGCAGCATGAGATTCGCTGCAATGGCGTCGCCGATCAGGGCCACCGCGAGCTCGCTCGCCGGGAGCGCGTGGACGGCCGCGTCGCCGCAGATCTCGCGCAGCGCGGCCTCCATCCGCTCGGGCGAGAGGTCGAGGTTCGCATTGGTCGCGAACTCGACGGTGGGCTGCACGTGCGAGCTCAGCACGACCACGCTGCGCCCGGGGGCGAGCTTGGCCGAGGTGCTCGGCGCTGGTGGTCACGACGAGATCGCAGCCCAGCACGAGATCGGCGCTCGCGGTCCCGATGCGGGTCGCGTGGATCGCCTCGGGCGTGGGCGCGATGCGCACGTGGCTCGCCACCGCGCCGTTCTTCTGGGCGAGCCCGGTCACGTCGAGCTCGCTCGCGCCCTTGCCCTCGAGGTGGGCGGCCATCGCGACGATCGCGCCCACCGTCACCACGCCGGTGCCGCCGATGCCGGTGAGCAGGAGGTTGTAAGGGCCGCTGAGCTCGGGCAGCACCGGCTCGGGCAGCGCGGCGAAGAGCGCCGCGTCGTCGGCGCGCTGCCGCGTCTCGCCCTTGCGCAGGCGGCCGCCCACCACCGACACGAAGCTCGGGCAGTAGCCCTTCACGCACGAGAAGTCCTTGTTGCAGGACGACTGGTTGATCTTGCGCTTGCGGCCGAGCTCCGTCTCGAGCGGCTCGATCGAGATGCAGTTGCTCTGCACCGAGCAGTCGCCGCAGCCCTCGCACACGCGCTCGTTGATCACGATGCGGCGGTCCGGATCGTCGAACTTGCCCTGGCGGCGCAGGCGCCGCGCCTCGGCAGCGCAGGTCTGGTCGTAGACGATCGCCGTCACGCCGGGCAGCTCGCGCAGCCTCTTCTGGACGGTCATCAGGTCGTCGCGGTGGTGGACCTCGACGGCGCTGGGGAACGAGCCCGCCGCATACTTGGTGGGATCGTGGGAGACGACGGCGACGCGCTTCACGCCTTCCGCCAGGAGCTGGCGCGCGATCTCGGGGCAGGTGATCTCGCCCTCGAGCGCCTCGCCTTCGATGGGTTGTCCGCCCGTCATCGCGACGGCGCCGTTCACCAGGACCTTGTAGGTGATGTTCACGCCCGCAGCGACGCAGGCGCGGATCGCGAGCAAACCGGAGTGGAAGTAGGTGCCGTCGCCAAGATTCTGGAAGACGTGCGGCTGCTCGACGAAGGGCGCCTGCCCGATCCAGTTCGCCCCCTCGCCGCCCATGTGCGTCGCGCCGAAGGTGCGGCGCTCGGGCAGCCAGACCGCCATGCCGTGGCAGCCGATGCCGCCCAGCGCGATCGAGCCCTCGGGAACCACGGTGGAGGTGTTGTGCGGGCAACCGCTACAGAAGCTGGGAAGCCGCACGAGCGAGCTCGGCGGCGCGAGCGAGCGAGGGACCGCCGCGGCGCGAGCCGGGAGCGCCCCAGGCGCGCGGCGCAGGAGCCAATCGCGCAGCAGCGCCGCGAGCGAGCTCGGGTTCAGCTCGCCCTCGCTCGGCACGCAGGGCGCCCCGCGCTCGTCGCGCTTGCCGAGCAGCCGCGGCCGCGCCTCTTCGTTGTACAGCAACCGCGCGAGCTGATCCTCGACGATCGGCCGCTTCTCCTCGATCACGAGCACGTCTTCGAGGCCCCGGCAGAACGCGCGGATCGCCTCCGGCTCGAGCGGCCACACCAGCGCGACCTTGAATACGCACAGCCCGAGCGCGGCGGCGCGCGCGTCGTCGAGCCCGAGCTCCTCGAGCGCCTGGCGCACGTCCAGGTAGGCCTTGCCCGTCGTCACGATCCCGAGCCGCCGGCGCGGCGCGTCGAGCATCACGCGGTCCAGGCGCATTCGCGCGCGCGAAGGCCTGCGCCGCCGGGAGCTTCACCTGCACGAGCGCGCGCTCGATCTCGAGCGGGATGTTGTTCATCGTCACGTGGTGGTCGCGCGCCGGGAACGGGAAGTCGGGCGCGACCAGGCGCACGCGCTCCGGGCCCACCTCGACCGACGCGCCGCTGTCCACGGTGTCGGTCAGACACTTCATCCCGACCCAGCAGCCCGAGAAGCGCGACATCGCGAAGCCCGCGAGGCCGAGGTCCAGGTACTCCTGCACGCTCGCCGGGTGGAGCACCGGGATGCCGCAGTGGATCAGCGCCTGCTCGCTCTGGTGGGCGATCGAGGAGGACTTGGCGCCCGGGTCGTCGCCGCACAGCGCGAGCACGCCGCCGTGCTTCGCGGTGCCCATGTAGTTGCCGTGCTTGATGGCGTCGACGGAGCGGTCGACGCCCGGGCCCTTGCCGTACCAGATCGCGAACACCCCGTCCCGCGTCGGGCGCGGCTGCACCATCGCCTGCTGCGTGCCCCACACCGCGGTCGCGGCGAGGTCCTCGTTCACGCCGGGCGAGAAGCGCACGTCGGCCCGCTCGAGGTGCGCGCGTGCCTCCCAGAGCGCGAGGTCGTAGCCGCCGAGCGGCGAGCCCCGGTAGCCCGAGATGAAGCCGGCGGTGCGCAGCCCCGCGGCGCGGTCGCGCTCGGCCTGGAGCAGCGGCAGCCGCACCAGCGCCTGCACGCCGGTCAGGAACACGCGGCCGGAGGCGCGCGTGTAGCGGTGATCGAGCTCGTAGGCGGAATCGAACATGGGGACGTTGTTCAAGAAGTTAAGAAACCACGAGGGGCGGTGGGAGCCCCCAAGGCGGCTCTGGGTTTCTTAACTTCTTAAACAACGTCCCCGGAGCCCGGAGCCGCGATGAAGCTCGGCGTCACGATTCATGCCACCGACCTCGCCATGGACGTGGCGGAGCTCGCGCGCGAGGCCGAGGCGCGGGGCTTCCACTCGCTCTACGTCCCCGAGCACACGCACATTCCGGCCAGCCGGCGCACGCCGCCGCCGACCGGGGAGCCGGTGCTCGCGCCCGAGTACTTCCGCATCCCGGACCCGATCGTCGCGCTGGCCGCGGCGGCCGCCGTGACCCGCCGCATCCTGCTCGGCACGGGGGTGGCGCTGCCCGCCCAGCACGATCCGATCGCGTACGCGAAGCAGATCGCGACCCTGGATCGCTGCGCGAACGGCCGCTTCGTGCTCGGCATCGGCTACGGCTGGAACGAGGACGAGATGGAGAACCACGGCGTCGACCCGCGCCGCCGGCGCGCCCACGTGCGCGAGGCGATGCTGGCGATGCAGGCGCTCTGGTCGCAGGAGCTGGCGGGCTTCGCGGGCGAGTTCGTGCGCTTCACGCCGAGCTATCAATGGCCGAAGCCGCTCCAGCAGCCGCGGCCGCGCGTGCTGATCGGCGGGGCGCCCGGCCCCAGTCTGTTCGCGCACATCGTGGAGTTCGGCGACGGCTGGATGCCGATCGGCGGCGCGGGCATCGCGCGCGCGCTCCCCGAGCTGCGACGGCTACTCGCCGAGCGCGGGCGCGACCCGGCGCAACTCCACGTCGTGCCGATGGGCGTGCGGCCCGAGCCCGGCAAGCTCGCCCGCTACCGCGAGGTCGGCGTCACCGAGTGCGTGCTGCGGCTCCCCTCGGCGACGCGCGAGCGCGTGCTGCCGGTGCTGGACGAGTACGCGCGCCTGCTCTGAGCCGGACCTAACAGATCATCTCGCGCGCGGTCGACCCGGCTGCTCGGGCTCGCAGGAGTCGCACGCATCGGCTAAGGGTCCTGCCCCTGGCGCTCGATCTCGCAGCGCCCGGGAACTCACGATGGCCCTTACGGCCCGAGAAGCAGCGGCACTCCTGAATACCTCCGAGCGTCAGATCTACCGTTGGGTCGACGAGGAGGAGATTCCTCACCGCCGTGTGAAGGACCAGGTCCGCTTCAACCGCACGGAGCTCCTCGAGTGGGCCGCGAGCCGACGCATGGCGATCTCGCTCGGCGGCTTCGACCTCGGCGAGCGGGAGTCCGGCGAGCCCAGTCTGGCGGAGGCCTTGCGGCGAGGCGGCGTGCACCGCGACCTGCCCGGCGAGGACCGGACCTCGGTGCTGCGGAGCGTCGTGGAGCTTACTGCGCTCCCTCCCAACGCCGACCGCGAGCTGATCGCGGAGGCCCTGCTCGCGCGCGAGCGGTCGGCCTCGACTGCGATCGGGGAAGGCGTGGCGGTTCCCCACGTGCGCCACCCGGTCGTCGCGCCTGGTGAGCCCTGCTCGGTCGGCGTCTTCTACTTGGACAAGTCGGTGCCCTTCGGCGCACCCGACGGGAAGCCCGTCCGCACGGTGTTCATGATCGTGAGCCCCACCGTCAACGCGCACCTGCAGATCTTCGCGCGCCTCGCTCACGCGCTTCAGGACGCGCGCTTCGCCGCGGCGATCGGCCGGCGGGCCGGCTCGGAGGAGCTCGAGCTCGAAGCCGCTCGAATCGATGCCAGCTCGGACGCGCGGGCCGAGAGCGCTCGGTGAGCCCGCTCGGCGCGGTCTTGATCGCGCTGGCGATGCTCCTGGGGACTTCCTTGCTCACCCTGCTGCTGGCGCGTCGCGAACGGCTGGCCGGGGCCGGGGCGGTGCTCGGCATTGTGGTCGCCTGCGGGTTCGGCCTTTTCGGATCGGCCGAGGCGCTCGCGCTGGGGCAGGCGAGCGAGCTGCGCGCGGTCTGGCAGGTGCCGGGCGGAGCGCTCGTCGTTGGGATCGATGCCTTGAGCGCCTTCTTCCTGGTCCCCATGTTCGCGCTCGGCGCCTTGGTCGCCGTGTTCGGTCGGCGCTATCTGGCGGGCCACGGGGGCGTCCACGTCGCCACCGCGGGTGCGGTGCTGGCGCTGCTGCTCGCCGCGATGACGATCGTCCTGGTGGCGCGCCACGCGCTGCTCTTCCTGGCGGCCTGGGAGAGCATGACGCTGCTCGCGTACGTCTTGATCTCCGCGGACCATGCCCAGCTCGAGGTTCGGCGGGCCGGCTTCACCTACCTGATCGCTTCCCACGTCGGCGTGCTGGCTCTCATGGGTCTATTCCTCGTCCTGGGAGCGCAGGTCGGCGGGGCGATGGACTTCGCCTCGTTTCGCCAGCTGACGGGGCTCTCGCGCGAGACCTCGCTCGCACTGCTCGCTCTCGTACTCGTCGGCTTCGGAATCAAGGCCGGCGTGGTGGGGCTGCACGTTTGGCTGCCCGAGGCGCACGCGGCTGCGCCTTCGCACGTGTCGGCGCTCATGTCCGGCATCCTCGTGAAGCTCGGTGTGTACGGCATGCTGCGCGTGCTCCAGCTGCTCCCGCCGCTTCTCGGCGCGAGCACCGCGCTGATGACCCTGGGCCTCCTGGGTGCGCTGGCGGGAATTGCTCTCGCGCTTCAGCAGCGAGATCTGAAGCGTGTGCTCGCCTACTCGACGATCGAGAACGTCGGCATCGTGCTGTTCGGCCTCGGCTTCGGGCTCTGGGCCAAGGGCCGCGGGGCTCCCTCGCTGGCGGCGCTCGGCTTCGGCGGGAGCCTGCTGCACGTGTGGAATCACTGTGCGATCAAAGGCCTCCTGTTCCTCGGGGCGGGCAGCGTCCTGCACGCGACCGGCAGCAAGGATCTCGAGCGCCTCGGAGGCCTGCTGCAGCGGATGCCCGTGACGGGCGTCTCGATGCTGCTCGGGGCCGTCGCGATCGCTGGCCTTCCGCCCCTGAACGGCCTGCTCGGCGAGTGGGCGATCTACCGCGGTCTGGCCTCGGCTGCGCTGGCGGCCTCTGCCTGGGCGAGCCTCGCACCGATGGCGGCGATCGCCACGCTCGCACTCGTCGGCGGGCTCGCGACGCTCTGCTTCGTTCGCCTGGTGGGCGTCGCGCTGCTCGGGGAGCCGCGCTCGAAGAGCGCCCGGGAGGCGCGCGAGTCGAGCTGGGAGATTGCGGGGCCGCTCGCCCTGCTCAGCGCCGTCTGCGTCGCCCTCGCGCTCGCGCCGGCCCTGGCGAGCCGCGCGCTCGCGCCTCTGCTGGGTGAGCTGTGTGGAACGCAGGGAGCCGAGACTTCCCTGCGCGCGGCGCTCGAGCCGCTCGCGACGGCGAACTGGGTCCTCTTCGCGGCGCTCTTCGTGGGCGCTTCGCTCCTCCTGCTTCGGACCCGAGCCGGTGCCAGGGGCGAGACCTGGGGCTGCGCGTACAGCGCGCCTCGCTCTCGGATGCAGTACACCGCGACCTCGTTCGCGGAGCTGCTGGCCGATCGGCTGCTTCCCGCGGCGCTGCGCTCTTCGCAGCGGGAGTCGAGGCCGCCTCGAGGCCTCTTCCCAGCCTCGATGGCGTGGCACGCTCGCCACGAGGATCCCTTGACGCGCGCCGTCTACGAGCCCGCGCTGACCCGCTGGGGAGATCGTTTCGCCCGCCTCCGCTGGCTGCAGCAGGGTAGGCTCCAGATCTACCTCGTCTACATCGCAGGCGCAGCCGTACTCGGGCTCTCCTGGTCCGCCCTGCGGAGCTGGTGGGCGTGGTGAGCGAGCGGCTCGCGATCGTCGCGGTGCTGCTCGCCGCCGTGAGCGGCGCACCCGGCTGGCTGCCTCGCAAGGTCGCGCGCGCGCGCGAGCGGCTCTCGGTCGCGTTGATGGTCGCAGCCGGCGTGTGCGGGCTCCTGGCGGGCTGTCTGAGCTTCCTGCCCGACGCGAGCGCCGCCGGCCTCGAGCTGCCCTCGAGCCTTCCGGGCGGACGTCTGCTGATCGGGATGGACGCCTTGTCGGGCGTGTTCGTCGTCCAGATCTCCCTAATCGCTGCGCTCGGCGCGGTCTTCGGGCTCGAGTACTGGTCGGAGCGAGCCCACCCAACGAACGCTCGCCGGCTGCAGGCTGCCTACGGTGCTGCGACCGCCGGCATGTTGCTGCTGGTCGTCGCCCGCAACGCGGTGCTGTTCCTGATCGGCTGGGAGGTGATGGCGCTCGCGGCATTCCTCGCGGTCACGACCGAGGACGACAAGCCCGAGGTGCGCGAGCGCCGGCTACCTCTATCTGCTGGCGACGCGGCTCGGCACGCTTGCCTGTTCGCGATGTTCGCCGTGCTGTTCGCAGCCAGCGGCAGCCTCGACTTCGCCGGCTGGTCCCTCGCGATGCAGACGCCCGTCGCCGACGCGGTCTTCGTGCTCGCGCTTGCTCGGCTTCGGCCTCAAGGCGGGCATCATGCCGCTGCACGTCTGGCTGCCGAGCGCCCACGCCAACGCGCCCAGCCACGTGTCGGCGCTGATGTCGGGCGTGCTCATCAAGATGGGCATCTACGGGCTCGTCGCGGGTCTGCATCGCTCTGCGCGGCACCGCCGCTCTGGTGGGGCGAAGCGCTGCTCGCCCTGGGCGTGCTCTCGAGCGTGCTCGGGGTCGGCTGTGCGCCATCGGCCAGCACGACCTGAAGCGGCTGCTCGCGTATCACCGCGTGGAGAACATCGGGATCATCTGCCTCGGGCTGGGCGTCGCGCTGCTCGGCCGCTCCTCGGCTCGCCCGGAGCTGGTCGTGCTCGGCATGGCGGGAGCTCTGCTCCACATCTGGAACCACGGTCTCTTCAAGGCCCTGCTCTTCTTCAGCGCAGGCTCGGTTCAGCACGCCACCGGCACCCGCGAGATCGATCGGCTGGGCGGCCTGCAGCGGAGGATGCCCGCGACCGCGCTCGCCTTCCTGATCGGAGCCGTCGCGATCTGCGGCTTGCCTCCGCTGAACGGCTTGGTCAGCGAGCTGATCGTCTACCTGGGTCTGTTCCGCAGCGCGAGCGGCCTGCCGGACCGAAGTCTGGCTCGCCGGCGCCTTCGCGGCGCCCGCGCTGGCGCTCGTCGGCGGACTCGCGATCGCGTGCTTCGTGAAGGTGTTCGGCGCAGTGTTCCTGGGACAGCCGCGCTCGTCCGACGTCGACTCCGCCCACGAGGCGGGCGGCGCGATGCTCGTCCCGATGGCGGTCCTCGCGCTCGGGTGCGCGCTGATCGGCATCGGGGCACCGCTCGTCGCGCCCGCGTTGGATGCGGCGGTGCGCGCATGGGCGCGGCGCGGTCCCAGCCGCCTCGCTCGGCGAGCTCGCGCCGCTCCGCGCGGTTGCCTGGGCGAGCTCGGCCCTGTTCGCGGCGTGCGCAGCCGCCGGGATGTGGCTCACGGCTCGCACGAGAGAGGCGCCACGGGTCCCGACCTGGGACTGCGCCCCCTTGATGCAGAGCCCCCGCGCCCAGTACACGTCGTCGTCGTTCGCGGACACACTGGTCGGGCTGTTGGCGTGGCTCCTGCGTCCCGAGCGAGAAGGGCCGGCGCTGCGCGGCGTCTTCCCGGGCGCGGCGCCGCTTTCGCAGCCACGTGCCCGACATGGTGCTCGACCGCGCTCTTCGCCCGCGGCGAGGGCCGCTACACGCGCCGTCGGATGGCTCCGACCCATTCAGCAGGGGAGCACGCACCTCTACCTGCTCTACATCGTCGCAACGGTCGTCTTCTTGCTCGTGTGGAGGTGAGCCTTGCCCTGGGTCGATGTCGGTCATCCACGTCGCGCTCGTGCTGCTCTTTCCGCCGCTCCTGCTCGGCGTGATCAAGAAGACCAAGGCCGCCTTCGCGGGCCGGGTCGGGCCGCCCTGGCTGCAGCCGTACTACGACCTCGCGAAGCTCCTCCGCAAGGGCTCCGTCTTCAGCCGCACCACGACCTGGGTGTTCCGCGCCGGGCCGGTGGTCGGGCTCGTCGACGGCGCTCCTGGCGGCGCTGCTCGTTCCGCTCGGCGGTCGCGCGGCTCCGGTCTCGCTTCGAGGGCGACTTCATCCTGTTCGCCTACCTGCTCGGGCTCGGGCGCTTCTTCACCGTCGCCGCGGCGCTCGACACCGGCTCCTCGTTCGAGGGCATGGGCGGAGCGCGCGAGGTCACCTTCTCGTGTCTCGCGGAGCCGGCGCTCTTCCTCGCGCTGCTCGTCCTCGCGCGCGCCTCCGGGTCGCTCTCGCTCACGGGGATGCTGGGCCCGCAGCTCGCTGCGATCTGGACGACCGCGGGCGCGGCCCTCGCCGCAGTCGTCGTGAGCCTGTTCATCGTGCTCCTGGCCGAGAACTCGCCGCATCCCCTTCGACGATCCGAACACGCACCTGGAGCTGACGATGATCCACGAGGTCATGGTGCTCGACCACGGCGGGCCGGCGCTCGGCATGATCCTCGTACGGCGCCGCGCGTGAAGCTCTTCGTGTTCTCGGCGCGCTGGTGGTGCGGATCGCGCTGCCGCTACGGCGCCGAGCGCTGCGTGGCTCGCCTGGCCGGCGTTCGTCGGCGGCATGCTCTGCGCGGTCGCGGTCGTCGATCGGCGTCGTCGAGTCGGTGATGGCGCGGCTGCGCTTGCTCCAGGTCCCGAGCCTGCTGGTGGCCGCGTGCCTGCTGTCGGCGTTCGGCGTCGTCCTGCTGGCGAGGTGAGCCGATGAGCATCGCCTGGTCGATCCGCTGCTCGTCCTGGTCCTGCTGCTCAACTTCTTCCTGCTCGGCGACGAGCCGGCTGCGCGCCGTGATCAACGGCTCGGCCCTGCAGGGCGCGCTGCTCGGCCTGCTCGCCGTCGTCGTCCACGGCGGCCTCGACGTTCGCGCCCGCCGCTGCTCGGCGTCGCGGCGGTCGCTGATCAAGGGGCTCGTTGATCCCGGGCATGCTGCACCGGGCGATGCGCGAGGCGGCGATCCGCCGCGAGATCGAGCCGCTCGTCGGCTTCATCCCGTCGCTCCTGCTCGGCGCTGCCGCGACGGGCGGCGCGTTGGCTGTTCGCGCGCAGCTTGCCGCTCGCACCGGAGCACGTCGGGCTCGCTCCTGGTGCCGGCCTCGCTCGCGACCGTGCTGACCGGCTTTCATCCTGCTGACGACGCGCCGCAAGGCCATCACCCAGGTGGTCGGCTACCTGGTGCTCGAGAACGGCATCTTCATCATGGGCCTCACGCTCGCTCGACGCGATGCCGTTCCTGGTCGAGGTCGGGCGTCCTGCTCGACCTCTTCGTCGGCGTCTTCGTGATCGGCATCATCATCAACCACATCAACCGCGAGTTCGCCTCGCTCGACACGGCGCGGCTCGACGCGCTGCAGGGAGTGAGCGATGGCGCTCGCGCTGGTCCTCGTCCCGCTCGCTCTTCGCCGCTCGTCGCGCTTCGCCGTGCCGCTCGGAGCGCTGGCGGCCCTGGCTCGTGCCCGCTCGGCGGGGCGGTCCACCTGGCGCTCGTCGCGCTCGCGCCGTTCGCCGCCCGGACGTCCGCGCGCTCGGCGGCTGGCTGCTCCTCGATCCGCTCGGCGCGGCTGATCCTCGCGCTCCTGAGCCTGCTCTTCTTCCTGCTGCTCGCTCTACGCGCCCGGCTATCTCGGCGCTGCGACCGGAGCGCCCGAACCGCGTCTTCTGCGCGTGCCTGCTCGTCGTTCCTCGGCATGATGACGCTGATCACCGTGTCGCATCACCTCGGCCTCATGTGGGTGGCGATCGAGGCCACCACGCTCGCGTCCGCGCCGCTGCTCTACTTCAACCACAACCCGCGCTCGCTCGAGGCGACCTGGAAGTACCTGCTGATCGGCTCGGTGGGCATCGCGCTGGCCCTGCTCGGGTCGTTCTTCCTGGCCTACGCGGCGCTCACGCGCGGGACTCGACACGTCGCTGCTGTTCGACGACCTGGTGCGCGCAGGCGCCGCAGCTCTCGCGCCCGTGGCTGCACGCGGCCTTCGTGCTGCTCTTCGTCGGCTACGGCACGAAGATGGGCCTCGCGCCCGATGCACACCTGGAAGCCGGACGCCTACGGCGAGGCGCCCGGGGCTGGTCGGCGCGCTCCTGGCCGGCGGCCTCACGAGCTGCGCCTTCCTCGCGCTCCTGCGCTTCTACCAGATCTGCAGCGCCGCGGGCGAGGCGGCGTTCGCCCGGGAGCTCATGATCGTCGATCGGGCTGCTCTCGATGGCGCGTCGCGGGCGTCTTCATGGCGCGCCAGCGCGACTTCAAGCGCATGCTCGCCTACTCGAGCGTCGAGCACATGGGCATCCTGGTGCTGGGCATCGGCATCGGCGGCGCGGCCGTGTTCGGCGCGCTGCTCCACCTCATCAACAACGGCCTGACCAAGGGCGTGCTGTTCCTCTCGGCCGGCAACATCCACCGCGCCTACGGCAGCAAGATCACGGATCGACGTGTCGGGGGCGCGCTGCGGCGCGTGCCCGTGTCGGCGGGCGCTCTTCCTGGCCGGCTTCTTCGCGATCACCGGCTCGCCGCCCTTCGGCCCGTTCCTGAGCGAGTTCACGATCCTGCGCGCCGCCATCGACAGCGGGCAGTTCGTCGTCGGCGGCGCTGTTCCTGGTGCTGCTGTTCGTCGTCTTCATCGGCATGGGCGCCACGGTGCTGGCGGTCGTCCAGGGCGAGCCGCCGCAGGCGATGCAGCCGAACGGAGTTCCGCGACAGCTTCGGCACGGTCGCGCCCGATCGCTGGTCCTGTCTCGCGCTGGTGCTCCTGCTCGGGCTGTACGTTCCGCCCGCCGCTGGACGCGCTCCTGCGCGACGCGGCGCGCTTCCTGGAGGCGAGCCGATGAGCGGCCAGCCGCTCGCGCTGCTGCGCAACGGCAGCCGCGGTCCGCGCGACGAGCGTCCCGCGGCTCGCGCTCGACGCGTTTCGCGCCGCGGTGATCGAGGCGCCGCGGCGCGGGCGGCGCGATCGCGGCGCTGTTCGGCGCGTCCGCACGGAGCGAGGGCGTCGACCTGTACGCGGTGCTCGCGGCCGACGACGCAGGGCGCTGCTCGAGGTGCGCGCACGACGCGTCGATCGGAGACGCCTTCCCGTCGCTGACGCCGGAGTGCCCGCAGGTGCACCTCTTCGAGCGCGAGATCGCCGAGCAGTGGGGCGTCGTGCCCGAGGGCCATCCCTGGCTCAAGCCGGTGCGCTTCCACCGCTCGTATCGCGCCGGGCCACGACGCCTGGGAGCGGCCGCCGGCGAGACGCCGATCGGTCGGCGTCACCGACTTCTACCGCGTCGAGGGCGAGGAGATCCACGAGGTCGCGGTCGGGCCCGTCCACGCCGGCGTCATCGAGCCCGGGCACTTCCGCTTCCAGTGCCACGGCGAGCACGTCTTCCACCTCGAGATCTCGCTCGGCTACCAGCACCGCGGCGTCGAGCGCGCGCTGGTCGGCGGGCCCGACAAGCGGACCGATCCACTACATGGAGACGCTCGCCGGCGACACGACGATCGGCCACGCGCACGGCCTACTGCCAGGCGCTCGAGGCGCTGGCGGCGGGCCGCGTCGCCGCCGCGCGCGCAGCCGCTGCGCGGCGATCGCGCTCGAGCTCGAGCGGCTGGCCAACCACACCGGCGACCTCGGGCGCGCTGGCCGGCGACGTCGGCTTCCTGCCGACGGCCGTCGTACTGCGGCCGCCTGCGCGGCGACTTCCTCAACCTGACCGCGCTCCTGTGCGGCAGCCGCTTCGGCCGCGGCCTGGTGCGGCCCGGCGGCGTCGGCTTCGACGTCGAGCCGGCGCGCGATCGACCGAGCTGCTGCGAGCGCCTCGACGCGGCCGTATCGCGACGTCGACGGGCGCCGTCGAGCTTGCTCTGGAACACCGCCGTCGGTGCAGGCGCGCTTCGAGGACACCGGGCGCGTGTCCGCGGAGACGTCGCGCGCGAGCTCGGGCTGGTCGGCCCCGCGGCGCGCGCCTGCGGGCTGCGACGCGACGTGCGCACGATCCATCCCGCCGGGCATCTTCCAGTTCGCCCACATCCCGATCTCGACCTGGCGAGTCGGGCGACGTCTTCGCGCGCGCCTACGTGCGCTGGCTGGAGATCGAGCGCTCGGTCGACGTTCGTGCGCGACGCAGCTCCAGGCGCTGCCGCGCGGCGCGGCACGCGCGCGACGTGCCCGCCGCCGCGCCCGGACCGCTTCGTGCGTCTCGCTCGTCGAGGGCTGGCGCGGCGAGATCTGCCACGTCGCCATGACCGACGACGCGGCGGCGCGTTCTCCGCCTACAAGATCGTCGATCCCTCGTTCCACAACTGGACCGGGCTGGCGATGGCGCTGCGCGACCAGCAGATCTCCGACTTCCCGCTCTGCAACAAGAGCTTCAACCTGTCCTACTGCGGACACGACCTCTAGGAGGCGACGCATGCTGCAAGATCCTCCTCGCGCGAGCTGCAGACAGGGCCACCGGACGGTCGCGTTTCCCGGAGCGAGCCGCCCGACGCTGCCCGATCGCTTTCGCGGGCTGCCGCGTCGTCGATCGCCCGAGCGCTGCCCGGACGGCTGCCGCGCCTGCGTCGAGGCCTGCCCGACGGACGCGCTCTGCGCGCGAGCGCCGACGGCGGCTCGCGCTCGACCTCGGGCGCTGCCTCTTCTGCACCGACTGCGTCGCAGGCCTGCCCGGAGGGCGCCATCGTCCTACACGCAGCGATTACCGCCTGGCGACGCGCGACGCGCGAGGACCTGGTCGCTCGCGACGGCCGTGATCGCAGCGCGTCGCGCGCGCTCGACGAGAGGCTGCGGCGCCTGTTCGGCCGCTCGCTCAAGCTGCGCCAGGTGAGCGCCGGCGGCTGCAACGCCTGCGAGGCCGACGTCAACGTGCTCAGCACCGTCGTCTTCGACCTCGGCCGCTTCGGCATCCAGTTCGTCGCGTCGCCGCGCCACGCCGACGGCCTGCTCATCACCGGGCCGGTCACGGAGAACATGCGCTCGCGCTGCAGGAAGACCTACGACGCGGTTCCGCCGCCGAAGCTCGTCATCGCCGTCGGCGCCTGCGCGATCTCCGGCGGCCCCTACGCCGACCACCCGGAGGTGCACGACGGCGCGGCCGCGGTCGTGCCGGTCGACCTCTACATCCCCGGCTGCCCGCCGCACCCGTTCACGATCCTCGACGGGTTGCTGCGGTTGCTGGGGCGGATCGAGGAGGGCTCCGGGAAGCCCTCCCTGGACGAGCCGGGCGCCGGCGTCGGGTCTCGAGCCGAGACGTGAGCGAAGGCGTGCTCCGGCTCGGCGCCGGCGGGATATCATCGCCCGTTCGCACCGCCACCGCGGGCCGGGGAGAACGATCGATCTGCGCTACTCCGAGGCAGACGAGAGGTTCCGGCGCGAGCTGCGCGCGTGGCTCGCCGCCGAGGTGCCGAAGCACGGCGCGCCGCCGGCGCGCCACGACTGGGATGCACGGCGCGCGTGGGATCTCGGCTGGCAGCGCAAGCTCTACGACGCGGGCTACGCCGGCGTCAACTGGCCCAAGGAGTACGGCGGCCGCGGCGCCACGCTCACCGAGGAGCTCATCTACTACGAGGAGCTCGCGCGCGCGAAGTCGCCCTACGTCGGGATGAACTTCGTCGGCATCCGCCACGGCGGGCCGACGCTGATCGCCGAGGGCACCGAGCAGCAGAAGCAGAGCCACCTGCCGCGCATCCTGCGCGGCGAGGAGGTCTGGTGTCAGGGCTTCTCGGAGCCGGGCGCCGGCTCCGATCTGGCGGCGCTGAAGACGAGCGGCGTGCGCGAGGGCGACCACTGGGTGGTGAGCGGCCACAAGATCTGGACCTCCTTCGCCCAGCGCGCGGACTTCTGCGAGCTCCTGGTGCGCACGAACCCGAGCGCACCCAAGCACAAGGGCATCAGCTGGATGATCCTGCCGATGCACACGCCGGGCATCGAGATCCGGCCGCTGCCCACGCTGCGCGGCGAGAGCGATTTCAGCGAGATGTTCCTCGAGAACGTGCGCATTCCCTGCGAGAACGTGGTGGGCGCGGAGAACGACGGCTGGCGCATCACCAACGTGACGCTGCGCTTCGAGCGCGGCACGGCCTGGGCGGCGGACATCATCGAGCTGACGCAGTTCCTGGCCGACGCCGCGCGGCTCGCGCAGCAGCTGACGCGGGACGACGCCGCGGCCTGGGAGGATCGCTCGCTGCGCCGCGAGGTCGGCCAGCTCGCCGCCGAGGCGGACGCGCTCTGGGCGCTCATGAAATGGCAGCTGGGCGAGCTGCAGAAGACGGGCGTGCCGGGCCTCGGGGGCTCGGCGCTGAAGCTCGCCTACAGCGAGCTGAACCAGCGCGTCTTCGACCTGGGCTTCCGGCTGCTCGGCCGCGCCGGCCTCGCGCGCGAGGCCGTCGCTGGGCTCCCGGTCGAGGAGATCGTCGACACCTTCCTCAACAGCTTCTCGCTGACGATCGCTGCGGGCTCGAGCCAGATCCAGCGCAACATCGTGTCCGAGCGCATCCTCGGCATGCCGCGCGAGCCCCGATGAATTTTGCCCTCGACGAGGACCAGCTCGCGCTGCAGAGCGGCATGCGCTCGTTCTGCGAGCAGGAGTACGCCTTCGATCGCTTCGCGGAGCTCGCGCGTTCGCCGGTTGCGCGCCCGGGCTGGGCGCGCCTCGCGGAGATGGGCGTCTTCTCGCTCTGCCTGCCCGAGGCGCGCGGCGGCGTGGGCCTCGGCCTCGCCGAGGCGACCATCGTCTTCGCGGAGCTCGGACGCCGGCTCGTGCCCGGCCCGCTCGTGTGGAGCCACCTGGCCGCGCGCACCTCGCCCGCGGCTGCGAGCGGCGAGGAGATCTGGGGCGGCCTCGACGACACGCATCCGGGCAACCGGCCCGTGCTGATCGAGCACGCGGGCGCGCTCGACGCGCTCCTCGTGCTGCGGCGCGACGGCGTCTACCGGGTTTCGGCCGGTGCGCTCGCCGGGCGCGACGTCGGGACTCCCGCTCGATCCGCTGACGCCGGTGCGCCATCTGGCGGCGCTCCCGCGCGGCGAGCGCATCGCGGGCTCCGAGGAGGCTGCCCGCCTCTGGCGCGATGGCGCGTTGCTCTCGCCGCGCTTCAGCTCGGCATCGCCGAGGTCGCCCTCGAGCTCGCCGTGGACTACGCGAAGAAGCGGGAGCAGTTCGACCGCCCGCTCGCCTCGTTCCAGGCGATCAAGCACCTGGCCGCCGACATGCACGTGCGCGTGGAGACCGCGCGCGCGGCGGTGTTCGCGGCCGGCGCGACCGCGGACGATCCCGAGGTGGGCGACCCGGCGCGCGCCGTCTCCGCCGCGCGCATCGTGGCGGGCGAGGCCGCGCAGCGAAACGCGCGCGCGTGCATCCAGATCCACGGTGGGATGGGCTTCAGCTGGGAGATGCCGCCGCACTACTACCTGAAGCGCGCGCTCGTGCTGGAGGCGGCCTTCGGCACGCGCGAGGATCACTGCGAGATCGTGGCGGAGCACGTCGCCGATGAGCGCGGACGAGCTCTCCGGGGGCTGCCTGTGCGGCGCGTCGGCTTCCGGGTCGCGGCGCCGTTGCGCTGGCTGACGCACTGCCATTGCTCGATCTGTCGCAAGGCGCACGGCACTGCGTTCGGGACGTTCGCGGCGGGCCGCTCGAGGGCTTCGCCTGGACGCGTGGGAGCGAGCGCGTGGTCGCGTACGAGTCGTCACCGGGCAGCGCGCGGCCCTTCTGCGGAGCGTGCGGCTCGCGCGTGCCCTCGCCGTGGCAGGGCGAGATCGCGATACCGGCGGCGTCCTGCAGGGCGACCCGGGCGTGCGCGCGAGCGCGCACATCTTCGCGGAATCGAGAGCGCCTTGGTGGGAGATCGCGCGGCCCGTACCGCGCGCGCGCCGGCTCGGCGAGCGGAGGTGTCGAGCTCGCGAGCGATCGCGCGCGACGCGAGCCCGGGCAGGCGAAGCTGCGCGGCGCCTGCCTGTGCGGAGACGTCGCCTACGAGCTCGACGCGCCCCTCGCCGGAGAGATCTGGTGCTGCCACTGCACGCGCTGTCAGCGCGCGCACGCCGCCGCCCACGCCACGAATCTGTTCCTGCCGCGCGAGCGCTTCCGCTGGCTGCGCGGCGAGGAGCTCGTTCGCTCGTACAAGATCCCCGAGGCGCTGCGCTTCACGCAGTTCTTCTGCGCGCGCTGCGGCGGGAGCCTGCCGAAGGCGCGCGCGGACCGCCCTTACGCGGTGATCCCGGCGGGCACGCTCGAGGACGATCCGGGCATCCGGCCCGGCCGACACATCTACGTGTCCGATCGGGCCGCCTGGGACGAGATCGCCGACGGCCTGCCGCAGTTCCCCGAGAATGCTCCCGACCACCCCTTCGCGAGCCCGGCCGCGGCAGCGCGCTGACGGATCGAGTTGCGCGCGCGTTGCACACGCGCGTGCGTCACCTCGGCGGCGCGGCTCGGCACTCATCTCGCGAGTGGAGGAGCGGACGATGCAGCGTTGGAAGTGGCAGGGGATCTGGTTGGGCGCGGCGCTCGGGCTCGCGGGCGCGGCGCATGCCGAGGAGCCGAAGGGGGGCGCCGGCGCCGACCGCGCCGACGCCGGCGAGCAGCGACGCGGCCGTCTGGGACGATTCCCACATGCAGAGCCGTTACGAGCCGGTGAAGCCCAGCAACCGACCGCGCCTCGAGGGGGAGACCAGCTACGGGCTCCTCGCGCGCGGCGGCGGCGAGGCGCGCACGAGCGTCGAGCCGGAGCTCGAGTTCACGAGCCAGCGCCAGTGGGTGCAGGGCGCGCTCTCCAGCCAGAGCTCCGACGCCGCCAGCCCAGTGCGGAGCGGTGCGACCGGCAGTGTCCATCGCAGCGGTCGCTCCGGCACGCCGTCCTCGGCGCTGCGCGCGGGCTCCGTCCACAGCTCGAACTGAGCCAAGCCGCGCGACGCGCGGACGCGAGGTAGGTTGTGCGGCGTGAGCGCGCCGCCTCTGCCCCGTCCGTTCCGACCGCTCCCGCTGCGCGCGGCGAATGCGCTCGGGCGCGGGCTCGCGCGCGTGGGCGTGCGCGGCATCTCGCTGGCGGAGGAGCGGCTGCTCGCGGCCGCGCGGCGGGCCACCGGCCTCGCAGACTTCGGCGACGAGGAGTTCCGGGCCGGCCTGCGCGCGCTGCTCGCCTCTCTGGAGGCGCAGGCGCGCCTCACCGCCTTCGGGCGCTACTTCGCGCGGCGCCAGATCCTGGAGCTGCTGAGCCACCGCCTCCAGCTCGTCGACTGGCGCAAGCGCCACCCCGAGGTGGCGAGCCAGCAGATCGCGCGCCCGCTCTTCGTGCTCGGCCTCCCGCGCACGGGCACGACCCTGCTCTACGGCCTCCTGGCGGAGGACCCCGTCGCGCGCGCGCCGCTCTCCTGGGAGACCGACGACCCCTGCCCTCCCGCCGAGGCGGCGACCTACGCGAGCGATCCGCGCATCGCGCGCACCGAGGCGCGCTTCCGGCAGATCCAGCGGCTCGCGCCGGGCGTCCAGGCCGTGCACCCGATCGGCGCGCTGCTCCCGCAGGAGTGCATCGTCCTCACCGCCTCGGCCTTCCGCAGCATCCGCTTCGAGATGACCTTCGACGTGCCGAGCTATCAGGAGTGGCTGCTCGAGGCCGACATGCGGCCCGCCTACGCGTGGCATCGCCGCTTCCTCCAGCATCTGCAG
This sequence comes from uncultured delta proteobacterium, assembly GCA_963716275.1. Taxonomy (GTDB): domain Bacteria; phylum Myxococcota_A; class UBA9160; order UBA9160; family UBA6930; genus VGRF01. The sequence continues at coordinate 302,707 of CAVQTC010000016.1, forward strand.
TCGCGCTACGCGCGCGAGCGCTGGGTGCTGAAGTCGCCGGGTCACGTCGGGCCGATCGCGGCGCTGCTCGACACCTACCCCGACGCCATGATCGTGCAGACGCACCGCGACCCGCGCCGCCTGATTCCCTCGGTCGCGAGCCTGGAGCTGCATCTGCGCCAGATCTCGTCGGACGACGTCGATCCGCAGCGGCTCGGCGCCCAGCAGCTCGGCTTCTGGTCGCGCCTCCTCGCGCAAGGCATGGCGGCGCGCGACGCGCGCCCCGAGCGCGCCAAGCAGTTCTTGGACCTGCAGTACGCCGAGATCGTCTCCGACCCGCTCGGCTGCGTGCGGCGCGTCTACGCGCACTTCGGCCTGCGCCTCACCGACGCCGCCGAGGCGCGCATGCGCGCTCACCTGGCCGCGCACCCGCGCGATGCGCACGGCGCCCACCGCTACACGCTCGCCGGCTTCGGCCTCGAGGCGGAGCGCGTGGACGCGGAGTTCGCGTCCTACGTCGCGCGCTTCGGGATCCCGCGCGAGCGCGAGAGCTGAAGCCGGTTAACAGCGGGGACGCTGGTTAACCGGCGTCGAGCGGCCGGACATGCGCAAGGGGTCCGCCGGTTAACCAGCGTCCCCGCTGTTAACCAGCGCTCCCGAACACGCGGCGGAGGAGGGCGTCGCGGGCGCGCTCGGGGAGCGCGACGAGGAAGCCGCTCTGGAGGCGAGCGCTGAAGGGGACGTAGTAGGTCTCGCGCGGGCGCCGGGCGGTCGCGGCGCGCACGATCACGCGCGCCACGGCCTCGGGCGGGAGCGCCGTCTTCTGGCTCGCGCGCGCGTAGTCGTCGAGGGCGAGCATCAGCTTCTGGTAGGGGTTGTTGGGGTCGGCGCGCAGCTGCGCCGACGTCGCGCGCGAGTTGTCGAAGGTGTCGGTGTCGACGAAGCCCGGCACGATCAGCGAGACGTGGATGTTCCAGGGCGCGACCTCGAGGCGCAGGCAGCGCGTGGCCTGGTTGATGGCAGCCTTGCTGGCGTTGTAGGGCACGGCGATCGGCGCGGGCGCCGTCGCGGCGAGCGAGCTCATGTTGAGGATGCGCCCGCCGCCCTGGGCGCGCATCGTCGGCGTGACCGCCCCCGCGAGCTGCAGGCCGGCGAAGAGGTTCACCTCGAAGGCGCGCCGGATCTCGTCGCGCGAGAGCTGCTCGAGCGCGGCGGCCGGGCTGTAGCCCGCGTTGTTGAGCAGCACGTCCACGCGGCCGTAGGCGGCGAGCGTGCGCGTCACGACGGCCGCGGTGGCGTCCTCGCGCGCCAGATCCGTCGGCAGCGCGAGCGCCTCGCCGCCTTGCGTGGCGATCTCCTTCGCCAGGGCCTCGAGGCGCTCGGCGCGCCGCGCCACCAGCGCCACGCGGAACCCCGCGCGCGCCAGCGCGCGCGCGGAGGCCTCGCCGATCCCCGAGGAGGCCCCGGTGACGATCGCGACGCGCGCGCCCGCGTCGCTCATCGCGCCCCCCGCCCGATCTCGGCGAGCTTCACCACCGAGAAGCGCGCCTGCATGGGGCTCTCGGGGAGGAGCATGCGCAGCACGATGTGGCCGCTGGGGCTCCCCATCGTCGAGATCCAGTTGTCGACGCCCGGGTCCTGGGCGCACGCGTAGATCGTGAAGGAGCCGTCGGGCCGCGTCTTCACCTGCCGGTCGTTGAGCGCGATGCGGAAGTGGCGGTAGTCCCCGGACTCGAGGTAGCGCGTCAGGATCTGGCACGACCAGTAGCGGCAGGGCACGGTCGCCCCCTCGATCGCGATCGCCTCGTCGTCGCGCAGCCGGTACCAGGCGCCCTGATAATGAATTCCGGGCCCGGGCAGGTTGTTGGCGATCAGCCGCGGATCGACCAGGCGCGCGAGGTCGGCGGCGGAGTACGCGTCGTCGCGCGGCAGGTCGACGATCATCTCGCCGTCGCGGATGTGCGTCATGTCCACGCGCTTCCCGGCCGCGGTCTTGTCGTACTCGATCATGTTCAGCTGTGCGAAGACCGAGAGCCCGATCGAGACGTCGCTGGTCTCGTCGACGAACTTGAGCAGGCGCTCGAGCCCCGCCGCGAGCGCCTCCTCGCTGTAGGGCTCGAGGGGCGGGAGCGCGTCGAGACAGCGCACGCGCAGCACCGCCTCGCGGTAGCGTCCCGCATCTACCGCCGACACGGGCTCGGGGAAGTACTGGCGCGTGAACAGTACGGGCGCGCCGCCGTCGATACGCAGCCAGTTGCGCTCGCCCGCGGGCCGCTCTGCCGAGACGTGGATGCGGGCCGTCTTCCCGCCTTCCTCCCACGCGATCTCGTGGTCGAACAGGTTGGCGACGATCTTGGTCGCGCCGCGCTCGTCGGCGCCGTAGACGGTGGCCGCGAAGAACAGGTCGTCGCCGCGCTCGACCTCGAGCTCGTAGCGGCGCTTCGCGTCGATCTTGGCCTCGTGGTAGAGCGTGTCCGGCCCGTCGCCCTTGAACTTCCGCATCGCGGTCATCATGCGGCCCATCACGGGGAAGCGCGCATCGCCCTCCATGTCCAGCTGATGCCCCGCCGAGAGCAGGCGCACGAGGTAGCGGTAGCCCTCGGCGCGCTCGCGCGGGCTGCGCGCACCGGTGGGCCCCGTGATCTTGTTCCCGATCTCCTTCAGGCGGTCGGCGAAGCGGTTCCAGGCCGTCTGGCTCGCGCTGAGCTCGCTGCTCATCTCCCCTCCAGTTCTGCCGCAGGGCGGGCGGAGAGTGCCAACTGTGGCTCAGCTCGCGCAGTCTCCCGGCGCGGGTTACGATACGATGCGTTCCGTAAATCCCGGTGAGGTCCCCGATGCCCGGAATCGTCTCTTACGGAGCCTACGTCCCGCCCACGCGCCTGGGCTTCTCGGTGATGGCGGGGCGCAGCGCAAAGGACGCCGGGCCCGAGCGCTCCGTCGCTTGGAACGACGAGGACGCCCTCACGATGGCCGTCAGCGCGGGCGTGAATTGCCTGCGCGGCTTCGATCGCGCGAGCGTCGACACGCTGCTGTTCGCCTCGACCACGCACCCCTTCAAAGAGAAGCAGGGCGCGGCGCTGATCGCGCGCGCCCTCGACCTGCGCCGGGACGTGCGCAGCCTGGACGTCTCGAGCTCGCTGCGTGCCGGCTGCGACGCGCTGCACGCCGCCCTCGATGCGCTGGCCGCGGGCTCCTCGCAGCGCGCGCTCGTGATCGCGAGCGATTGCCGCCTGGGCGCGCCGGGCTCCGCGCTCGAGCAGAGCTTCGGCGACGGCGCGGCCGCCTTCCTGCTCGGAGGCGCCGACGCGTTCGCCACTTTCGAGGGCAGCCACGCCCTGGCCGACGAGATCGTCGACGTGTGGCGCGGCGAGGGCGACTCCTTCGTGCACAGCTGGGAGGAGCGCTTCGTCGTGCAGGAGGGCTACGCGCCCGCCATCGCGGATGCGGTGGCGGGGCTGTGCCGAAAGCTCGGCGCCGCGCCCGGCGACTTCTCGCGCATCGCCCTCTACGCGCCCGACGCGCGCAGTCATCAGGCCGCCGCGCGCGCCTCGGAGCTCGACGCGCGCGCGCTGGTCGAGCCCGCGTTCGGCCGGCTCGGCAACGCGGGCGCCGCCTTCGCGCCGCTGCTCCTGGTCTCGGCCCTGGAGGGCGCAAAGCCCGGCGACCGCGTGCTGGTGGCCGCCTACGGCGACGGCGCCAGCGCCCTCGCGTTCTCCGTCAACGACCGCATCGAGAAGCTCGAGCCGCGCCGCGGCCTCGCCTGGCACCTCGCGCGCCGGCGCTCGGTTGCGAGCTACGACCGCTACACGCGCGCGCGTGGGCTCGACGCGCGCGAGTACGCCCCGGGCCGCGACGCCGGCCTCTCGGCCACCATCCACTTCCGCGAGCGCGACGAGGACATCTCTTTCAAAGGACAGCAGTGCAACCGCTGCGGCTCCGTCCAGTTCCCGCTCCAGCGCGTGTGCGAGCGCTGCTTCGCCAAGGACGACTTCGAGCGCGTGCGGCTCTCGGACCGGGTGGGCACCGTCCAGACCTACACGTTCGACTTCTTCTATCCCACGCCCGATCCGCCCACCGTCGTCACCGTCACGGAGATCGACGGCGCGCGCGTGCACCTGCAGCTCGTGAACGTGCGGCCCGAGGCGGTGCGCATCGGGCTGCCCGTCGAGCTCGAGTTCCGCCGCATCCACCAGGTGGGCGGCCGCCCGAACTATTACTGGAAGGGCAGCCCGCTGCCCGAGGAGCGCTGAGATGCGCAAGGACGCCCTGCGCGACAAGGCCGCCGTGATCGGCGTCGGCTGCTGCCCGTTCGGCGAGAACTGGGACCGCGCGCCCTCCGACATGATCGTGGACGCGGCCTACGAGGCCTACGCGGACGCCGGCATCGACGACCCGCAGCGCCAGATCGACGCGGTCTTCACGGGCTCGATCTACTCGAACAAGGGCCCGCACGAGTGCAGCGACGCGCTCAAGCTGTTCGGCAAGCCGGTCACGATGGTCTCGAACTACTGCGCCACCGGCACCGACGCCTTCCGCATGGCGGTGATCTCGATCGCCGCGGGCGTCTACGACACCGTGCTGGTGGTCGGCTACGACAAGCCCAAGGACCGTGGCGTGTCGGGTCCGTCGGTGATGATGGACCGCGTGCGCGATCTGCCCCAGACCCCAGCCGGCTGGTTCGCGCTGTGCGCCGCCACCTACTTCGCGAAGTTCGGCGCCGGCCGCGAGGAGCTCGCGCGCATCGCGGTCAAGAACCACAAGAACGGCTGCCTCGCGCCCAACTCCTTCCTGAAGCGCGAGATCACCGTCGAAGAGGCGCTGGGCGGTCGCATGATCTCCTGGCCCTTCGGCCTGTACGACTGCGCCGCCCAGACCGACGGCGCCGCCGCCGCGATCGTGACGCGCGCGGATCTCGCGCCACAAAAGGACCGCGTCCTGGTGAAGGCGGTGACGGTGGTGGCGGGCCCGAACCCGCAAAAGGATCCGGGCAACGACTTCCTCTCCTGGAAGCCGACGGGCTGGGCCGCGGCCGACGCCTACGCCCAGGCGGGCATCGCGAGACCGATGGACGAGATCGACGTCGCCCAGGTCCACGATTGCTTCACGTTGACCGAGCTCTTGAGCTACGAGGATCTCGGCTTCATCGAGAAAGGCGCGGCGAAGGAGCACATCCACGCGGGTACTTTCGAGCTCGGCGGCGCGCTGCCGGTGAACACCGACGGGGGGCTCAAGGCGTTCGGCCACCCGACCGGCGCGACCGGCGTGCGCATGCTCTACGAGAACGTGCAGCAGCTGCGCGGCAAGGCGGGCAAGCGCCAGGTCGCGGGCGCGCGCGTGGCCCTCTCCCACAATATCGGCGGTCACCCGACGGCTTGTGGCATCGCGATCCTCGCGAGGGAGTGAGCGTGGCCGGACGCGTGCACTTCGAGAGAGCGGACGGCGTCGCGACGCTCACCCTCGACAATCCCACAGCGCGCAACGCCTTCGACTACGAGATGACGCAGGAGCTGCGGCGCCTGTGGGGCGAGGTGAGCCGCGACGGCGAGATCGTGTGCGCGATCCTCACGGGCGCGGGCGACAAGGCCTTCTGCACGGGCTGGGACATCAGCTCCACCGCGAAAGGCGAGAGCCAGCACCTCGCCAAGCTCGCGCGCCGCGACGCGCCCTACAGCCAGATCACTGCGCTCCAGAACCAGTGCTGGAAGCCCGTGGTCACCGCGGTGAACGGGATGTGCGTGGGCGGCGGCCTTCACTTCGTGGCGGACGGCGATCTCGTCATCGCCTCCGAGAACGCGACGTTCTTCGACACGCACTGCGAGGTGGGGCTGGTGGCCGCGCTCGAGCCTGCGGGCCTCGCGCGCAAGATCCCCCTCGACCGCGTGCTGCGCATGGCGCTGCTCGGGAGCGCCGAGCGCATGAGCGCCCAGCAGGCCCTGGAGATCGGGCTGGTGGGAGAGGTCGTGCCCCAAGCGCTTCTCATGGAGCGGGCGCGCGAGCTGGCGGCGACGATCGCGCGCTCCTCGCCGACCGCGCTCGCGCGCACGAAGCGCGCGATCTGGAAGAGCCTCGACCACGGCCTCGAGGAGGGCCTCGACGTCGCCCACCGCGAGCTCGAGGCCCACGCGGATCACCCCGACATGGCCGAGGGCACGCGCGCCTTCCTCGAGAAGCGGAAGCCGCGCTGGGCTCCGTACCGGGGAGACTGAGCGCTTGCCCGCCTGGATCGTCAGCGAGGTAAGCGACGGGATCGGCACGCTCACCCTGAACCGGCCCGAGAAGCTGAACGCCTACACGACCGAGATGGGCGAGGAGATCACGGCCACGCTGCGCGCGTGGCGCGCGGACGCGAGCGTGCGCGCCGTGATCGTGACCGGCGCCGGGCGCGCCTTCTGCGCGGGCGTCGACCTCGAGCACCTGCGCGCCCACCAGGCCGGGCAGAACGCCTCGCGCGGGCCGCGGCTCGGCGAGGAGGACTTCCTGCGCAAGCTGCCGCTCGAGCTGCTCGCCTATCCGAAGCCCACCATCGCCGCAGTGAACGGCGCCGCGATCGGCGTGGGCGTCACGATGCTCCTGCCCCTCGACATCCGCCTCGCCTCGGACGCCGCGAAGCTCGGCTTCGCGTTCGTGAAGCTCGGCATCCTGCCGGGCCTGGGCAGCACGCACCTCCTGCCTCGGCTGGTGGGGCCGGCGCACGCCCGCGAGCTCGTGCTCTCGGCGCGCACGATCTCGGCCGCAGAAGCGGAGCGCATCGGCCTCGTGAATCGCGTGGTCCCCCAGGAGAAGCTGCTCGCCGAGGCGCGCGAGCTGGCCGCGACGCTCGCCGCCCACGATCCCGCCGTGCTCGCGGCCGCGCGAGCGGCGCTCGCCTTCGGCGCCGAGCACGGCATGGAGGAGTCGATGCGGAACGAAGAGCGCGCGAGCGGCGCCCTCCGGGAGCGCGCGAGCCGCGCGCTGCGCGAGGAGCGCTCGTGAACTTCGAGCTCGGCGACGAGGAGCGCGCCTTCGAGGCGGAGGTCGAGGCGTTCCTGCGCGAGAACCACTCGCCGGACGTGATGGACGCGTTGCCCGAGCAGCTCTCCCAGACCGTCGATACGCCCGCGAAGCGCGCCTTCATGCGCAAGCTCGCCGAGCGCGGCTGGCTCGGCATGTCGTGGCCCACCGAGTACGGCGGCCGCGGCCTCTCGGGCATCTACGACTTCATTCTCACCGAGGCGCTCTCGCGCCACGGCGCGCCCCAGCCCGGCAAGGGCGTGGGCATCGTGGGCAAGACGCTGATCCGCAACGGCAGCGAGCGCATGAAGCGCGAGTTCCTGCCCCAGATCATGCGCGGCGAGATCGAGTTCGCGATCGGCTACAGCGAGCCCAACGCAGGGAGCGACGCCGCCAACATGCAGCTCCGCGCCGAGCGCGTGGCGGGCGGCTTCCGCCTCACCGGGCAGAAGAGCTGGACGACCTCGGCGCACTTCGCCGACTGGTATTGGGTGGGTGCGCGCACCGACGCGACCAAGAAGCACGAGGGCATCACGCTGTTCCTGATTCCGATGGCCCACCCGGGCCTCAGCGTGCGCCCGATCCACACGATCGGCGACGAGCGCACCAACGAGGTCTTCTTCGACGGCGTGTTCGTGCCCGACGACTACGTCGTGGGCCGAGTCGGCGCGGGCTTCGTCTACATCAGCGAGGCCCTCGACCTCGAGCGCTTCGCCATGATGCCGGTCGGACCCCTCGAGATGAAGGTCGCCGCGCTGCTGGACTGGGTGCGCGCCGCGGCGCGCGACGGCGAGCCCCTCGCCCACGACCCGCGCGTGCGCCAGCGCATCGCGCGCGTGGTGACCGAGGCGCGCGTGGCGCGGAACCTCCAGCGGCGCGTGATCAGCGCGGCGCTGAAAGGCCGCATTCCGACCGTCGAGTCCTCGGAGTACAAGCTCTTCATGAACGAGACCGGCCAGCGCGTCGCGAACGCAGCGCTGGACCTGATGGGCCACGACGGGGCGCTGCGCCCGGGCCAGGTCGAAGCGCCCATCGCCGGCCGCTTCGAGCGCAGCTATCGCTACACGGTGGTCGACACGATCGGCGGCGGCACGAGCGAAATCCAGAAGAACATCATTGCGCGCCGCGGGTTGGGGCTCGCGAAGAACTTTTAGAGCGAAGAGCCGCGCGGTCGCGGCGCAGATGGAGCAGGCGGCGACACGGCGGGAGCCAATCACGCGAGAGGGGAGCGCCGCTGCTCATCTGCGCGCGACCGGCGCGAAGAGCCGGCAACTCGTGTGCAGCGAAATGCGAGCACGGCGCTCGCTCACCCCGAGGGCTCGCGCGGGCACTCCCGAGCAACCCCCCTCGTGGAGAGCGCGTTGCAAGCCCTGCTCGTCGTGCATGGTCTGCTGGTCGTCCTGGCCCTGATGCGCGGCTGGCGCGCGCTGCCGCTGTTCTGGCTGGCGCTGCCCTGGGCGATCCAGCTGAGCGCCTCCCTCTACGGACCGCTCAGTTTCGCTGGCTGGTGGCTGCCCGTCCCGAACCTGCTGGTGTTCGTCGGGACGGCTGCGACGCTGGGGCTGCTCTACACGGCGGCCGCGGAGCCCGAGCGGATCTGAGCCGCGGCGCGCCCGCTCAGCCGCGCGGGCGCTGGAACGGGTTCGGATGCAGCAGCGCCTCCTGGAAGGCGCTCTCCATTTCGTCCATCGCGACGTCGAGGTTCCAGACGCCATCCGTCACCACCTCGCGGGTGATGGTGGGGTTCGAGAACAGGCCGATGCGCCCGTTGCCGCACTGTACGATGCGGCCGTTCAGCCAGGCGCCCCGCTCGCTCGCCAGGTAGATGACGGGCGGCACGACGTTGGCCACCGAGATGCGCGGGTTGTCGGGGCTGTAGTCCATCAGGGTGCTCTTGCCCTGCAAGCTCTCGGTCATGCGCGTGAAGGCGACCGGCGCGATGCAGTTCGCCGTGACGCCGTACTGGGCGAGCGAGTTCGCGCAGGAGAAGGTGAGCCCCACGATGCCCATCTTGGCGGCGGCGTAGTTGGGCTGCACCGGCGAGCCGTAGAGGCCCGAGCCCGAGACGAAGTTGATCAGCCGGAACTGGCCGCCACGGTGCTCGCGCCACCACTCGGAGGCGTGGCGCGTGGTGTTGAAGGTGCCCTTCAAGTGGACCGCGATCACCGCGTCCCACTGCTCCTCGCTGATCTTCCAGATCAGCGCGTCGCGGATGATGCCGGCGACGTTCACGAGGATGTCGAGGCGTCCGAACTCGCGCACGGCGGTTTGCACGAGCTCGCGCGTCTCGGCGAAGCTCGTCACGTTGGCGTTGTTCGCGACCGCCTTGCCGCCCGCTCGGTTGATGCGCTCGGCGACCTCCTGCGCGGGCCCTGCCGACGCGGCGCTCCCGTCGAGGGAGACGCCGAGGTCGTTCACGACCACGCAGGCGCCTTCGGCGGCCATGCCCTCCGCCACCGCGGCGCCGATGCCGCGCCCCGCCCCCGTGATCACGGCGACGCGTCCGTCGAGCTTGCCCATCGCATTCTCCTGTCGCGCGAGAGCCGCGCATCGTAGCGGGTCCTTGGGGCGGGGAGGGCGCGCGTCCTGCGCCGGGCGCGCGCCTCTGCGACACTTCGGCGATGGCCGCGGCCGAGCGCATCTACAGCCCCTACGCGCGCGAGATGCAGCTCGATCCGTACCCGAGCTACCGCTGGTTCCGCGACCACGCGCCCTGCGCCTACAACGGGGCGATGGACTTCTACGCGCTGTTCCGCTTCGAGGACGTGTGGAGCGCCACGCTCGACTGGAAGACCTTCAGCTCGCGGCTCGGGCCGACGCTCGAGAACCGCGGCCAGATCCCGGGCGAGCTGTTCTCCATCATCGGCCTCGACCCGCCGCGCCACACGCGCCTGCGCAACATCGTGAGCCGTGGCTTCACGCCGCGGCGCATCGCAGCGCTCGAGGGCGAGGTGCGCGCGCTCGCGTGCGCGTATCTCGACCGCCTGCGCGAGTCGCCCGCCTTCGACGTGCAGACCGAGTTCGCCGTGAAGTTCCCGATGGACGTGATCAGCGTGCTGCTCGGCATTCCGCAGGAGGCGCGCGACATCTTCCGCGAGCACATCGACGCGAGCCTGGCGCGCGATCCGGAGACGCACTTGCCGCCAACCCAGGCCATCGCGGGCATCCTGCGCGCCCAGGCAATCGTGCGCGAGCTGATCGCCGAGCGGAAGCGGAGCCCGCAGGAAGACCTGATCAGCGTGATCGCCGGAGCGCACTACGACGACGTGGACGGCGAGACGCGCCGGCTCGGCGACGACGAGATCGCGGCCTTCTGCAACCTGCTGGGCGCCGCGGGGGCCGAGACCACCGCGAAGCTGATCGGAAACGCCCTCGTCTTCCTCTGGCAGCACCCCGATCAGCGCGAGCGGCTCTGGCGAGACCCGAGCGGGATCCCGCGCGCCCTCGAAGAGGTGCTGCGCTTCGATGCGCCCTCGCAGTTCCAGGGCCGCGTCGCGGAGCACGACACCACCTGGCACGGCGTCACCATTCCGGGCGGCGCGCGCGTGGCGCTCGTGACCGGGGCGGCGTGTCGCGACGAGCGCGAGTTCGCGGATGCGGACCGCTTCGACGTCGCGCGGACGCCCGAGCGCGAGCTCTACTTCGGCTACGGCCAGCACGTCTGCATCGGGAAGTCGCTCGCGCGGCTCGAGGCGCGCGTGGCGCTCGAGGAGATCGCGGCGCGCTTCCCGCGCTACGAGGTGGACGCCGCGGGCCTGGAGCGCACCTATCAGGCCCACGTGCGCGGCTTCGCGCGCATTCCGATCCGGACGGCCTGAGCCCTTGTCCACGCCGAGCTTCACCACGCCGCCCCCCAGCGTGCGCGACCTGTTCCGCGCCCGGCGCGAGGACGCGCGCGTGGGCCTGCGTTTCGAGGATTCCTCGTGGACCTGGCGCGAGCACGACCAGCTCGCGCGCGACCGCGCCGCGCTGCTCCTCTCGCTGCGCCCGAGCGGCCGCCCGTTCCACGTCGGTGTGCTGCTCGACAACGTGCCCGAGTTCTCGTTCGCGCTGGCCGCGGCGGCCTACGCGGGCGCGACGCTCGTCGGCATCAACCCCACGCGGCGCGGGGCGGAGCTCGAGCGCGACATCGCGCACAGCGATTGCCAGATCCTGATCAGCGAGGATCGTTACGCGCCGCTTCTCGAAGGGCTCGCGCTGCCGATGCCAACCGAGCGCCGCTTCTCGGTCGACTCGCCGCGCTGGCGCGAGGCCTGCGCCGCCTGCGCGGGCGCGCCCGAGCCCGCGATCGAGCTCGCTCCCCTCGCGCCCTATCTGTTGATCTTCACCTCGGGCACCACCGGCCAACCCAAGGCGGCGATCTGCTCGCAGCTCCGCCTGGGCGGCATCGCGCGCACGCTCGCCAGCATGCGCGGCCTCACGGCCGACGACGTGTCGTATCACGTGATGCCGATGTTCCACTCGAACGCGCTGATGGCGGGCTGGGCGCCCTCGGTCTTTAGCGGCGCGACGATGGTGCTGCGGCGCAAGTTCTCGGCGTCGGGCTTCCTGCCGGACGTGCGCAAGTACGGGGTCACCTACTTCAACTACGTGGGGAAGCCGCTCACCTACATCCTCGCGACGCCCGAGCGGCCCGACGACGCGGACAACACGCTGCGCCTGGCCTTCGGCAACGAGGGCGCCGACCACGACCTCGCGCGCTTCGCCGCGCGCTTCGGCTGCGAGGTGCTCGACTCGTACGGGTCCACGGAGGGAGCGGTCTCGATCGTGCGCGTGCCCGGCATGCCGCCCGGCGCGCTCGGCGTGGGCGCGCCGGGCACCGTGATCCTGAATCCCGAGACCGGGCAGGAGACGCCGACCGCGCGCTTCGACGCGAGCGGCAAGCTCCTGAACGGCGACGCGGCGATCGGCGAGATCGCGAACGTGCAGAGCGCGGCCATCTTCGAGGGCTACTACAACAACGACGAAGCGAACGCCGCGCGCGTGCGCAACCGGATCTACTGGACCGGCGACCTCGGCTACCGCGACGAGCGGGGCTTCCTCTACTTCGCGGGGCGCGACGTCGACTGGCTGCGCGTCGACGGAGAGAACTTCGCGGCGGCCCCCGTGGAGCGCATCCTCACGCGCCATCCCGCCGTCGCGCTCGCGGCCGTCTACGGCGTCCCGGACGAGGAAGTCGGCGATGCGCTCATGGCGGCGCTCGTGCTGCGGCCCGGCGCGGAGTTCGATCCGGCCGACTTCGCGTCCTTCCTCGGGAGCCAGGCCGACCTGGGCACGAAGCAGGCGCCGCGCTACGTGCGCATCTCGGCGGAGCTGCCCCAGACGCAGACCAACAAGATCCTGAAGCGCGAGCTGCGCAAGCAGCGCTGGGAGTGCGCGGATCCCGTGTGGCGCCGCACCGATGCGAGTTACGCCCGGCTCGGCCTCGACCAGGTGGCGGCGATCCGCGAGCGTTTCCGCGCGCGCGGTCGCGAGAACGTGCTCGACGCCTGAGCGCGGGCCGCGAGGCGATTGGCCGGCGTTCCGCCTGCAGGCGCTCGTCGCGCGCTAGCGCATCCGCTGCGCCGCGTGCTCCACCTCGTTGGTGAGCTGCTCGATCTCGTCCTGCGATGCGTCGCGCACGCTGGGGTTCGCGTCCACGGCGAGCTGGGGCGAGAACTTTCCGAGCCGCAGTGAGCGCGTTCCGTAGCGCGAGACCTCGAGCCGGAAGAAATCCTCCGGGCTCTGGCCGAAGGCGCTCTTGAACGCCTCCGGGCTCGGGGTTCCCTTGAGCCACACGCGGAAGTAGCCCTGCAGCGCCTCCTTGCGCTCGTCGCCGCCCACCATCAGGTAGTGCACGGTGAGCCACACGCGCGCGCGATCCTCGACGGTGTACTTCGAGATCGGCTCCTCTCCGAGCAGAGCGCCGGGCGTGTGGCCCTTCTTCTCGTCCGCGATCAGCGCGTCGAAGCCCGCTAGCGCGACCGGGATGTTGCCCACCGTGACGCCGTCGTCCTGGATGTCGAAGGCCGAGGCGAGCTCGGCCAGGCCCTCCGCGTACCAGCGCGGCGTGCGCATCTGCGCGTCCTGGAGCATGAGCAGCACGAGATCGCGGCGCACCGTCTGCTCGTCGAGCTGCTTCTGGCGCCCTTCGAGCTTCGCGACCGCGAGATTCCCGCTGGCGGTGACGCTCGCCCACCCGCCCGCGTCCTTCGACACGAGGTAGGGGAGCGCGGCGGCACTGCTCTTGAAGAGCATCACGCGCGTCTTCGCGCTCGCCTCGCGGCGCAGGCCCGTGTACCAGCGCACCGCGGCGCGGAAGCTCTCGAGCCGGTCGTAGAACGCGCGGCCGTCCTCGGCGTCGGCATCGGTGTAGATGACGAAGGAGTGGCCTTCGATCACGCGCCAGTCGCGCTTGGCGGGCGTGCTGGCGCAGCCGAGGCCGCCCGCAGCGATCAGGCACAGCGCGGCGAACACGTGTCCAGCGCGAGAGAGGGACCGTTTCATGGAGGCTCCTGCAAGGGCGCCATTTCCTACAGCATTCCGGGCACTTCGGCTGCGCCTTCCCGACCCTTCTGGACGAAATCCCGCGGGGTTATTTACAAGACGGTGCGTCTCGTATATGGTGCCCAGGCGCCCGAGGACCCAGCCGACCGGCCCTCGGGCGCCAGGAGGCCCCGTGGATTTCGAGTTCACTTCCGAAGAGCGCGCCTTCTCGGCCGAGGTCGAGAAGTTCCTGGACGAGAACCACGACCCCGAGGTCATGGACCTCACCAAGGAGAACTTCTCGCAGCTGGTGGACACCGCCAAGCGGCGAGCCTTCATGAAGAAGCTCGCGGAGCGCGGCTGGCTCGGCATGACGTGGCCGAAGGAGTACGGCGGCCAAGAGCGCCAGGGAGTCTACGAGTACATCCTGAACGAGGCCCTGGCGCGGCGCGGCGCGCCCCAGATCGGAAAAGGCGTCGGCATCATCGGCAAGACGCTGATCCGCCACGGCAGCGAGAAGCTGAAGCGGGAGTTCCTGCCCAAGATCATCCGCGCCGAGGTCGAGTTCGCGGTGGGCTACAGCGAGCCGCAGGCGGGCTCGGACGCCGCCAACATGCAGCTCAAGGCCGAGAAGGTTCCCGGCGGCTGGCGCATGAACGGCCAGAAGATCTGGACGACCTCGGCCCACTTCGCCGACTGGTACTGGTTCGGCGCGCGCACCGATCTCGACAAGCCGAAGCACGACGGCATCAGCCTCTTCCTCCTGCCGATGAACGCCGCGGGCCTCGAGATCCAGGGCATGCCCACGATCGGCAAGGACATCACGAACCAGGTCTTCTTCAACGACGTGTTCGTGCCCGACGAGTACCTGGTCGGAAAGCGCGGCAGCGGCTTCCAGTACATCTCCGAGGCGCTCGATCTCGAGCGCTTCACGATGTTCACCTTCGCGCCGATCGAGGCGCGCGTGGTGCTCACCTGCGACTGGCTGCGCGGCGGCGCCGCCCGCGACGGCGAGCGCCTGGCGAGCGATCCGGTGGTGCGCGCGAAGATCGCGCGGCTGGTGACGGAGACGGAGGTCGCGCGCTGCCACTCCCTGCGCTTCGTGTGGGCGTCGATCCAGAGCGAGGGAGGGAAGGGGAAGCCCCCGACGACCCAGGCCTCCGAGTACAAGCTGTTCGCCACGCAGCTCTCCCAGCGCCAGGCCAACGTGGCCCTCGACATCCAGGGCCCCGAGGGCCAGCTGCGCGTGGATCAGCCCGAGGCGCCCCTCGCGGGCCGCTTCGAGGGGACCTACCGCGCGACGGTGGTGGAGACGATCGGCGGCGGCGCCAGCGAGATTCAGAAGAACATCATCGCGCGCCGGCTGCTGGGCCTCGGGAAGAACTTCTAGGACGCGAGCCCGCCATGAACCCCCGCAAGCGCATCGTGCCGGGCCGCAAGAAGGTGCCGGCCACGCGCCCGCGCAAACGCCCGCGCCCGACCGCGCGGCCGCGCAGCGCGGGCCCGAGCGCGCTCGCGGGCATCACGGTGCTCGATCTCTCCACCGTCGGGCCCGGCACGCGCTGCACGCGCATCCTCGCGGACTACGGAGCGCGCGTGATCAAGGTGGGCGCGCCGCCGCGGCGCGCGGGGGTCCAGGTCGAGCCGGCCTTCTACGCCTACAGCGCGCGGCGCGGCTTCCAGCAGGTGCGCATCGACCTGAAGGAGCGCGAGGGGCGCGACGCCTTCCTCAAGCTGGTGCGCATCGCCGACGTGATCGTCGAGAGCTACCGGCCCGGCGTCGCCGCGCGGCTGGGCGTCGGCTGGGAGGCCGCGCGCCGCGCGAACCCGCGCATCATCTATTGCGCGACGAGCGGCTACGGCCAGAGCGGGCCGGCCGCCGGCTGGGCCGGTCACGACCTCAACTACCTCGCGCTCGGCGGCTATCTGCACACCTCCGGGCGGGGCGCGCGCGGCAAGCCGCCGCTGCCCGGCGCGACGATCGCCGACAGCGCCGCCGGCGGTATGCACGCGGCGATCGCGATCTTGGCGGCGCTCCAGCGCCGCACGCGCAGCAAGCGCGGTGAGTTCCTCGACGTGTCCGTGACCGAGGGCGTGCTCTCGCTGATGTCGCTCTACATCGACGAGTTCCTGGCCACCGGCGAGAAGCCGGGCCCCGGCCACGACGTGCTCACCGGCCGCTACGCGTTCTACGACACCTACGAGTGTCGCGACGCGAAGTGGCTCGCCGTGGCCGCCATCGAGGGGCACTTCTTCCGCAACCTGTGCGCGGCACTCGGCTGCGATGCGCTCGCCGAGAAGCAATACGACGACGCGGCCCAGCCCCAGCTGCGCGCCGCCTTCTCGGCGGCCTTCGCCACGCGCGATCGCGACGACTGGGTGGAGGCCCTGGCGCCGCACGACACCTGCGTCGCGCCGGTCTACTCGATCGAAGAGGTGGTGAAGGATCGCCACTTGCTCGCGCGCGGCGCGTTCAGCGAGGCCGAGCACACCCATCGCGGGCGCTTCGAGCAGGTGGGGCCCGTGCTGGCGGGCATGGACCGCGAGGGCGAGCCCTTCGAGGCCCGCGACGCCTCGCGCTCCGACAGCGCCGCGCTCCTGCGCGAAGCCGGGCTCTCGGCAGCGCGCATCGAGGCGCTGCGCGATCTCGGGATCATCGCGTGACCGCGCGGGGAGAGGAGAAGACCGTGTCCGACATTCCGGCCGACGTGCGCGCCTGGATCGGCCAGAAGCGCTACGAGCTGTGGGGCGACTTCGACGTGGAGCGCGGCTACATCTTCACGTCCTGCGCGTCGGTGATGAACGCGCAACCCGATCTTCTGGGACGAGAAGGTCGCGGGCGAGATCACCGGCGGGCCGATCGCGCCGCCCAGCATGATCTCGGTCTGGTTCCGGCCCCATCACTGGTCGCCGGGCCGCACCGAGGGGGTGGTCCCGCTGCAGTGCCACTTCGACCTGAAGGAGCGCCTGGGCGTTCCCGAGGCCGTGATGACCGACAACGCCATCACGTTCTACGAGCCGGTGCGGGTGGGCGATCGCTTGAAGACGCATCAAGTGATCACGTCGATCTCGCCCCTCAAGGAGACCAAGCTCGGCGTGGGCCACTTCTGGGAGCTCGAGGTGCACTACGAGAACCAGCGCGGCGAGAGGGTCGCCCTCGAGACCTACACGGGCTACGGCTACCGGAGGAAGCGATGACGCAAGCGAAGCGCACCCTCGCGGACATCGCGGTGGGTGAGCGCCTGCCCGATCTCGCCGTCGAGATCACGCCCACGACCGTCGTGCTCGGCGCGCTCGCGAGCCGCGACTGGCGGCCCATGCACCACGACAAGGACTTCGCCGTCGAGCGCAACGGCACGCGCCACGTCTTCGTCAACACGCCCCACAACGCCGCCTACTTCGAGCGCTACCTGACGGACTGGACGGGCCCGCACGGCCGGCTCGCGCGCATCAAGTTCCGCATGCGGGACTCCGTGTTCCCGGGCGACACGCTCGTCTTCCACGGCCGCGTGGAGCGCGCGGAGCGCGACGCCACCGGCTGCGCCATGGTCGACCTCGCGCTCTGGTCGACGGTCGGCGAGAAGACCACCACCGAGTGCACGGCGCGCATCGCGGTACCCGGCGACGCCAGCGACAACCCCTGGAAGCGGCGCGGCGACGCCTGGCGCCCCTGAGAGGAATGCCATGAATCTCGATTTCAGCGAAGAGCAGGAGGCCCTGCGCGAGATGGTGCGCGGCGTGTGCGGCGAGCTCTGCCCGATCTCGGTGGTGAGAAAGCTCGAGGACGACCCGCGCGGCTATCCCGAGGATCTCTGGAAGAAGCTCGGCGAGCTCGGCGTGCTGGGCCTGCGCATTCCCGAGGCGCACGGCGGCGCCGGCCAGGGCTTGCTCGACGCGGCGGTGGTGTTCGAGGAGCTCGGCCGCGCGCTCGCGCCGACGCCCGCGTTCGTCTCGAGCCTGGTCTCGGCGGCCGCGCTCGTCGCCGGCGGGAGCGAGGCGCAGCAGCGCGCGTGGCTCCCGCGCATCGCGACGGGCGACGCGATCGTGACGCCTGCCTGGCTCGAGCCCCACGGCGGCTTCGGGCCGCGCGGCGTCGGCCTGCGGGCGCAGCGCCAGGGCGACGCGCACGTCCTCAGCGGCGCGAAGCGCCACGTGGCCTTCGCGAGCCATGCGAGCCAGCTCGTGGTGCTTGCGCGCACGGGCGAGGCGCCCGAGGACATCTCGCTCTTCCTGGTCGATCCGGGCGCTGCGGGCATCTCCGCGAAGCAGATGAAGAGCCTCGCCTCCGACACGCAGTACGACCTCGCGTTTGACGGCGTGCGCGTGCCCGACGCCGCGCGCATCGGGCCCTCGGGCGGGGGCTGGAAGATCTGGGAGCGCGTGATGCGCGAGGCGATCGTAGCGGCGGCCGCGTTCGCGAACGGCGGCTGCCAGCGCGCCCTCGACATCACCGTGCAGTACGCGAAGGACCGCAAGCAGTTCGACAAGCCGCTGGGCTCGTTCCAGGCCATCTCCCACTACCTGGCCGACGCGGTGACGAACCTCGACGGCAGCAAGGTGTTGACCTACGAGGCTGCCGCCGTCCACGACGCGGGTGGCGACATCGCGCGCCTCGCGCCGATGGCCAAGCTGTTCGCGTGCGACACCTTCCGCAACACCACCGCGATGTGCCAGCAGGTCTGGGGCGGCGTCGGCTTCACGATCGAGTACGACATCCAGCTTTACTTCCGGCGCGCGAAGCAGCTGCAGCTCACCTGGTACGACACCCGCCACCTCGAAGAGCTCGTCGCCGCCGACGTGCTGGACCGCTAGGCCCATGGCCGCCCGCGCGCCCTTGGCTGGCCTGCGCGTGCTCGAGTCCTCGCTGCTCGGGCCCGGCGCGATCGGCACGCACCTCTCGGATCTGGGCGCCGAGGTGATCAAGGTGGAGTCGCCGGCCGGCGACTACATCCGCGACATGACCTGGCCGATCGTCGAGGGCGTCTCGCTGCTGCACCTCCACGTGCACCGCGGCAAGAAGAGCCTCGTGCTCGACCTGCGCACGCCGGAGGGCGTGGAGCTCTACAAGGAGCTCGCGAAGCGCAGCGACGTGGTGATCGAGGCGATGCGGCCGGGCTCGCTCGCGGCGCGTGGCCTCGGCTTCGAGGAGCTGCGCAAGCTCAACCCGAAGATCGTCTTCTGCAACATCTCGGGCTACGGCGCGACCGGGCCCTACCGCGATCTCCCCGCGCACGGCATCGCCTTCGACACCTGGGGCGGCGCGATCAAGGCCGAGGTGGATGCCGAAGGATTTGCGTACATCCCCGAGCACGCCTCGATCGGCATGCACGCCGGCCCGATGTTCGGCGCGCTCGGCATCCTCGCCGGCGTGATCCGTGCGCGTGAGACGGGCGTCGGCTGCGAGCTCGAGATCGGCCAGTCCGATGCCACCGCCTACATGGACTGGTATCGGATCGAGAGCTGGCTCGCGTATCGGCGGCCCGAGGACGTCGTCACGGGCAACAAGGCGGACGGCTACGTGCGCCGCGCGCCCGGCACCGCCGGCATGAAGGAAGGCGTCCGCTACCAGCTCTACGAGTCCGCCGATGGACACGTGCTCTTCATGGCCTCGGAGCAGGCGTTCTGGAAGAACTTCTGCGAGTGCATCGGGCGCTCGGAGCTCTTCGAGCGCTGGCCGGGCAGCAAGTACGCGGACCACGCGCGCGGCAACCGGGAGCTCCAGGCAATCCTGCGCGACGTCTTCAAGGGCAGGACCTCGCGCGAGTGGATCCGGCTCGGCGAGGAGAAGAACTTCCCGGTCGCGCCGGTGAACACGCCGAAGTCGATCGTGGACGACCCGCAGTTCCGGGATCGCTTCCCGCTCTACGCGCACGAGCGCTGCGGCGCCGACATGCTGCCCTATCCGGTGAAGTTCCCAGGCGAGACGCTGCCCGAGCCGACGAAAGCACCCACGGTGGGTCAGCACACCGAGGAGGTGCTGCGCGACGTGCTCGGCTACGACGCGCGGCGCCTGGCGGAGCTGCGCGACGCGGGAGCGTTCGGGAAGCCGCGTTAGGTGGTGCCCCCGGCGTTTCGTGTCGCCGCAGGGGGAATGGCGGCGCTCTTCGCACTCTCCGTCGCCGTTCAGTACAACGATCCCGATCCTCTGTACTGGATGGCGATCTACGGCCTCGCGCTCGCCCTCGCGCTGTCAGCGGCGCTCGGTCGCGCGCCTTTCGTGCCGAACGCAGCGGCGCTCGGCATCTTCGCCGTGCTCGCCGCGCTCGCGCTCCCCGATCTCCTCGCGGCGCGCGAGGCGGCGTTCACGCACTGGCACATGCTGGCCGCGCAGGACGAGGTCGCGCGCGAAGCCGGGGGGCTCTTGATCTGCGCAGTCTGGAGCGCAGCGCAGACTCTCGTCGCGGCGCGGCTACGCGGCGCTGGCTAGAGCGCTGCGCGCACCTCGGCGAGCGCGTCGCGCGCCCAGCCCGGCGTCTCGGCGAGCGCGCGCGCGAGCTCGCTCGGCAGGAGCTCCTGCTCGGCGGCCGAGAGCGCGAGACGCGGGCGCGACGCCAGCGCGCGCACCACGCGCTCGCAGACGAAAACGGCATCGGCGTAGGCCTTGGGCACGGGCGCTGCCGCGAGGCGCGCGCACACCGCGAGCAGCGCGTCCGAGGCCCCCGCCCCGAGCAGCGCAGGCGCCGTGGCGAGCGCGCAGCGGTAGAGCTCCGGCTCGCCGCATTCGCCCGCGAGCCAGCCGTCGAGCAGGAGCTCGCCCGCCACGTGGGCGACGCCGAGCGCCGGCCCGCGCCGCACCCCGCGCCGCTGGAGAGCGCCCGCGTGCCCGCTGCAGAAGGCGCCGAAGGCGCGCGCGCGGTGAAACACCGAGTCGGTCGCGCGGTGAAAGCGCACGCCGTCGCCCGCAGCGTGCTGGAGCCAGCGCTCGGCCGGCTCGCCCGCGAAGCCCACCAGGTCAGGCAGCATGGCGCCCAGCACGAACGTCGCGTCGGCGCGGCGCTCGGCGGCGAGGAAGGCGTGGCCGAAGAAGTTCACGAGCGGGAGGGTCGCGAACCGCGCCCCGGCGCGCGAGCATGGCGCCATGACCCGCTTCGTCATCGAGCAGCACGCCGGGGCTGTTCCGCCCGAGAGCGTGACCCTCCGGCGGATCGTCTTCATCGCGGAGCAGGGCGTGCCCGAAGCCGACGAGCTCGACGGGCACGACGCCGAGTGCACGCACTTCCTCGCGCGCGAAGCCG
Organism: uncultured delta proteobacterium; assembly: GCA_963716275.1. Taxonomy (GTDB): domain Bacteria; phylum Myxococcota_A; class UBA9160; order UBA9160; family UBA6930; genus VGRF01. The sequence continues at coordinate 323,376 of CAVQTC010000016.1, forward strand.
GCCGGGCCGTCGGCTGTGCGCGGCTGCGGCCCTACGGCGCGAAGCGCAAGGTCGAGCGCGTGGCCGTCCTGAAGGAGCTGCGCGGGAGCGGCCTCGGGCGCCAGCTGATGGACGCGGTCGAGGCGCACGCACTTCGCGAGGGCCAGCGCGAGCTCGTGCTCCACGCCCAGGCCGCCGTCGTCGGCTTCTACGAGAAGCTCGGCTGGCGGAGCGTGGGGCCGATCTTCGAGGAGGCGGGCATCCCGCACCAGAAGATGGAGAAGACGCTCGGGGACGCTCGGTCGACCAAGTGTCGACCTCGTGGGGCTCCCCGCGAGGTCAACACTTAGTCAACAGCGTCCCCTCTAGCGCAGGAAGTCGCGGCCGCCGTCGATCGTGATCGTCGTGCCGTTCACGTAGCTGCCCGCCTCGCTGCACAGGAAGGCGACCACGCGGCCGATGTCGCGCTCGCAGTCGCCCACGCGGCCGACCGGGATGCCGCGGCAGTACTCGGCGTACTCCTCGGGGCGCGCTGCCTTCCAGCCCGCGAAGCCCGGCGACTCCGCCAGCGGAATCACGTTCAGCGCGCGGATGCCGTCGCCGCCCCACTCGACGGCCGCCGCGCGCGTGAGCGTGCGGATCGCCTCCTTCACGGCGCCGTAGCAACCGTAGCCGATCGGGTCGTGGCGCAGCGCGGCCGCGGTGCCGAGGTTGATGATCACGCCGCCGCGCCGCTTCGAGGTGCGGGTGCGCCGCGCGCATGAAGCGGTGGGTCGCTTGCGGGCCCGAGCGCCAAGCCGTCGGCGAAGCTCGCGTCGCTGACGTCGAGGAGCGTCCCGAGCGGGACCATCTGCGCGTTGTTGACGAGGATCTGCGAGGCCGCCGAGCTCGCGCACGGTGGTGGCGACGCATGCGCTCGACGTCGGCGAGCTCGCGCACGTCGCCGGCGATCGCGACCGCCCGCGCGCCCCGCTGCTCGATCTGCTTCACGCTGTCCGCGAGCTTGCTCGCGGTGCGGCCGGCGACGGCGACCGCGGCGCCCTCGCTCGCGAGCGCCAGCGCGATGCCCTGGCCCACGCCCTGGCCGGCTCCCGTCACCAACGCCACGTGTCCGCTGAGCGCTCCCACGCGTCCCTCCTTCTCGAAGGGCGGCAGCCTAGGAGCCAGACCCAAGATGGGAAAGCTCGCCTCGCCGCCGATCCATCGCCGCCAGCTGCGTTGCGCTCCCTGCGGCGTAACCCGCGCTACGCGAGGGAACCGCGCCTTGCTGGCGGCGCGTCTCGGCGGCGAATGCTTCGCTCCCCATCTTGGGTCGGGCTCCTAGGTCGCGCGCATCTCCCGCAGCAACGTGTCGCGCAGCAGGGTGAGCTCGGCGTCGCGCGCCGGCTGGGAGGGCTCGAGCAGGCGCAGCGCCGCGAGCCCCGAGAGCGCCGCGACCGTGTAGTGCTCGAGCGCGGCGCGCCGCCGGCGCGGGAGCGCCACGTCCGGGAATACGCGCGTCCACACTTCGTCGAAGGCGACCAGCAGCTCGCCCTGCCAGGGGGGCGAGGCGGCGGCCGGCCGGCTCCCGAAGTGGAGCAGAATCTCGAACGTGGAGCGGTGCTGCGCGCTGGCGAAGTGCTGCCAGGCGCGCTCCACGAAGGAGGCCACTCGGCGCGCGAGCGGCTGGCGCGCGTCGAGGTCCACGAGCCGCGCGTCGAGCTGCGCGACCGAGTCTTCCAGCACGGCGGCCAGGATCCCGGCCTTCCCGCCGAAGTGGTGCTGTACCGCGCCCCAGGTCATGCCGGCGCGCTCGGCGATCTCGCTGGCCGTCGTCCCGGCGAGGCCGCGCTCCGAGATGCAGGCGTGCACCGCGGCCACCAGGCGCTTGCGCGTCGACGCCGTGCGCTCGGCCTGCGTCCTGCGCGCGCGCGGGCTGACCGCGCGCCGCCGCCCGCCGCCGGCCGGAGCCGCGCCCCTCACCGCCGCCCCGGGTCCTCGACGCCGTACACGCGCGCCATCGACTGCGCGGCGAGCGCGGTGCCGGGCAGCGAGACGCCGGCCTCGCGCGCGAGCTGGAGCGTCCAGGCCAGGTCCTTCTCCGCGATGCCCATGTGGCCGCGCAGGATCTTCTGCATCGGCTCGCTCTTGCGCGCCGCCTCGGGCGCCTTGTGCAGCGCGAGGAACTGGATCATCAGGTCGGTCAGCTGGCCGTTGGCTCTGCCCGCCTCCTCGAGCACCGCCTGGGGCAGACCGATCGCGCGCGCGAGCGCCATCGACTCGTAGGCCGCCGTCCACTGCAGGTAGGTGATCAGGTTGATGCAGAGCTTGAGCTTGGCCCCGCTGCCCACCGGACCCGCGTGCACCACGCGCTCCGCGCAGGCGTCCAGATAGGGCCGGATGCGCGCCACGTGCTCGGCGTCGCCGCCCACCAGGTAGACGAGCTTGCCCTCGCGCGCGCGCGCGGCGCCGCCGGTCACGCAGGCGTCGAGCAGGCCCACGCCCGAGCGCGCCGCCTCGGCCGCGAGCTCCTGCACGGTGCTCGGCAGGACGGTGCTGTGGACCGCGACCACGGCGCCGGGCTTTGCGCCGGCGAGCACGCCGCTCGCGCCGCGCAGCACCGCGCGCACGTGGTCGTCCTCGGGCACGCAGACGCCGATCACGTCGCAGCCGCTGGCGGCGGCCGCGGGCGAAGCGGCCGCGCGCGCGCCCTTCGCCACCAGCGCCTCGATCGCCGTCGGCGCGAGGTCGTAGACCGCGGTCTCGACGCCGCGCGCGATCAGCCGCTCGACCATCGGCGCGCCCATGTTCCCGAGGCCGACGTAGGCAGCGCGCATGGCGTCCTCCTGGAGCGGCGACCCTATCACGAAAACATTTCAGTTGAAATGTAAATTGTGATAGCCTGCGCGCCTCGAATTGGAGGCCGCGTGGCCCGCGCGATCCCCGAGCTCTCCGGCGGCGGCCGGCGCTTCGGCCAGCTCCAAGCGCTGCGCCACGATCCGCTGCGCCTGTTCCGCCGGCTGCGCGACGAGTGCGGCGAGCTCGGCCGCTTCCGCCTGCTCGACCGCGACGTCGCCTTCGTGTGTGGGCCCGAGGCCCAGGAGGCCTTCTTCCGCCAGGCCGACGAGGTGCTCGATCCGCAGCCCACCTCGAACGAGCTGATGCGGCCGATCTTCGGCGCGGGGGTGGTCTACGACGCGCCGCCCGAGAAGCGCCGCGAGATGATCCGCTCGCCCGCGCTGCGCGACGCGAACCTGCGCCAGTCCGCGGAGATCATCGCCGCCGAGACCGAGCGCATGGCCGAGGCGCTCGGCGAGGCGGGCAGTGTGGACCTGCTCGACCTCACCGCCGAGCTCACCATCTACACCTCGAGCGCGTGTCTGATCGGCAAGCCCTTCCGCGAGGAGCTGACGCCCGAGTTCGCGCGCCGCTACTTCGAGCTCGAGCTCGGCACCGACGGCGTCGGCTACTTGAACTCCGGGATCGACATCGAGAACTTCCGCATGCGCGACCGCGCGAAGCGGCGGCTGGACGAGCTGATCGGCGGCATCATCGAGCGGCGCTTGGCGCTCGCCGACCCGCCCAAGGACCTGCTCGGCATCCTGCTCTCCCTGAAGCGCGAGGACGGCCAACTCCGCTACCCGCCGGCGATCATCAGCGGCATCCTGATCTCGACGCTGTTCGCCGGCCACCACACGAGCGCGGGTACCGCGGCGTGGACGCTGGCGGAGCTCTTGCGCGCGCCCCACTACCTCGCGCGCGTGCGCGAGGAGCTCGACAAGCTCTACGCCGACGACCGCGAGGTCAGCTATCAGGCGCTGCGCGAGATTCCGCAGCTCGAGAACGCCGTGAAGGAGGCGCTGCGCCTGCACCCGCCGCTGATCTGGCTGCCGCGCACGGCGCTGGTCGATCTCGCCTACAAGGACTTCGTGGTGCCCAAGGGCTGGATCGTCGCGATGTCGATCGCGCTCTCCAACCTCGATCCGGGCTGCTTCGCGGCGCCCGAGCGCTTCGATCCCGATCGCTTCGCGCCGCCGCGCGAGGAGGATGCGAAGCACCCCTTCGGCTACGTGCCCTTCGGCGGCGGCCGGCACCGCTGCCTGGGCGCGAACTTCGCGCTGATGCAGCAGAAGGCCATCTTCTCGGTGCTGCTGCGACGCTTCGAGTTCGCGCTGGTGGATGCGCCGGAGAGCTACGTCGACGACTACTCGGCGATGGTCGTGCGCCCGCGCCAGCCCTTCCGCGTGCGCTATCAGCGGCGGCAAAGGGTCGCCTGAAGGAGTCGAGGGTGGAGCTACCGGGAATCCGCGGGAAAGTCGCGATCGTGACGGGTGCGGGCGGGGGGATCGGAGAGGGCTACGCGCGCGCTCTCGCCGGAGCGGGAGCCGCCGTGGTCGTGGCCGAGATCCAGAAGGACGCCGGCGAGCGCGTCGCGCGCGAGATCGCCGCAGGGGGCGGGCGCGCCCTCTACGTCGAGGTCGACGTGGCCTCGACCGAGAGCACGCGCGCCCTGGCCGAGCGCGCGGCGGCCGAGCTCGGCGGCATCGACTTCCTGGTGAACAACGCCGCGATCTTCGGCGGCATGAAGCTCGCGCCCTACATGGACGTGGACTGGACGTACTACACGCGCTTCATGGACGTGAACGTGAACGGGGCGCTGCTCTGCGCGCGCGCCTGCGTGCCGCACATGAGGAAGCGCGGCGGCGGCGCGATCGTGAACCAGTCCTCCACGGCGGCCTGGATGTCCGCGGGCTTCTACAGCCTCGCGAAGCTCACGCTGAACGGGCTCACCCAGGGCCTCGCGCGGGAGCTCGGCCCCCAGAAGATCCGCGTGAACGCGATCGCTCCGGGGCCGACGGACACCGGCGCCCTCCACTCGGTGGTGCCCGACGCCTTCATCAAGCCGATGGTGGCGGGGCTGCCGCTCGCGCGCATCGGCAAGCCCGAGGACCTCGCGGCGACGCTGCTCTTCCTGCTCTCGGACGCCGCGAGCTGGGTCACCGGCCAGGTCGTGAACGTGGACGGCGGCCAGGTGATGCGGCCCTGATGCGCATCCACGTGGACCGCGATCTCTGTCAGGGACACGGCGCGTGCAAGAGCGAGGCGCCCGCCGTGTTCGACGTGGACGAGAAGCGCGGCACGGTGACCGTGCTCGCCGAGAGCCCGCCCGAGGCAGAGCGCGCCGCCGTGCTCGCCGCCGTGAAGTACTGTCCGACGCGCGCGCTGCGCGTCGAAGACTGAGCAAGCGGCGCTTCGCCGCGCGCAGCGAGCCGGAGGCGCGCGGAGTCGAACGGGAGGTCCGCTCGTGCTAGGCCTCGTGGTGAGTGTTCGTCACACAGCCCGCGACTCCGAGGCGACCCGATGCCCTTCCCCCGCGCCGAGCTCGAGGAGATGATCCGCCGCTTCGTGGCGGCGAACGACGAGGCGGGCCGCAGCGGCGACTGGGGCCCGCTCGCGCAGTTCTACGCCCCCGATGCGCTCTACAGCTGGAACAACGGCGGCAGCTGGGAGTTCGTCGCGCGCGGCCGCCAGCAGATCCTCGACTGGGTGTTCGGCACCGAGATGGAGGGCCTCGAGAAGTGGACGTACCCGTACGTCCGCACGCTGATCGACGACCAGAGGGGCGAGGTGATCGGCATCTGGCGCCAGCTCGCGCCCGTGAAGGGCGACGACGGCCGGCCCTACGAGATCGCGGGCACGGGCGGCTCGTGGTTCCGCTACGGCGGGAACCAGCAGTGGGTCTGGCAGCGCGACTTCTTCGACCACGCCAACGCCGGCAAGGTCTTCCAGCAGATGGCGAAGAACCAGACGCTTGACGCCTGCGATGATCGAGCGGCTGCAGAAGCGCACCAACATGCCGGGCTGGGTGCGGCGCAGCGAGTTCGACTGGTACGCGACGATCGCCGATCGCGAGGCCTAGCCGGTTGGAGCGCGTGCTCAGCTACGACATGCGCGCGCCGAGCTTCGGCGCGCCGGCGCGCGAGCTCTACGCCGCCGCGCTGGACCAGGTGGCCTGGGCCGACGCGCTCGGCTTCGACATCGTCGGCCTGGGCGAGCACCACGCCTCGCCGGACGGCTACGACCCTTCGCCCCTCGTGCTGGCCGCCGCGATGGGCGCGCGCACGCGCCGCATCCGGCTGCGCACGTCGGTGGTGCTGCTCCCGCTCTACGACCCGATCAAGCTCGCCGAGGACGCCGCCGTGGTGCAGCTCGCGACCGGCGGCCGTCTCCTGCTCGGCGTCGGCGGCGGCTACCGCCCCGCCGAGTTCGAGATGTTCGGGCGGGATCTCGCCGAGCGCTGGCGCGCGATCGGCGACGGCATCGAGCTCCTCCGCCGCGCGTGGACCGGCGAGCCCTTCGTGTGGCGGGGCCGGCGCTGCCACGTCACGCCCAAGCCGGATCCGCCGCCGCCCATTCTGCTCGGGGGCGGCTCGGCCGCAGCGGCGCGCCGCGCGGCGCACATCGCCGACGGCTGGTTTCCGCCCCTCGATCCGCGCCTGTGGCCCCCCTATCGCGAGGAGTGCGCGAAGCTCGGCAAGCCGGATCCCGGGCCCTATCCGAAGCAGGGGCCAGTTTTCTTGTGGATTTCAAATAGTCCGGAGAAGGACTGGGAGTTCCTTCTCCCCCACGTGCTCCACCAGATCCGCTCCTACAGCGAGTGGACCCTCGAGGCCTACGGGCGTCTCACGGGCCCCTACGCTGGCGACCTCACGCCCGAGAGCGTGCGACGCAACCCGAGCTATCAGGTATTGACGCCCGAGGCGACCGTCGCCCTGGCCGATTCGCTCGGGAAGGACGGCGTCTTCTATCTGAACCCGCTCCTCGCCGGCATCGATCCGCGGCGCGCCGAGGCGATGCTCTCCCTCTACGAGCGCGAGGTCCACCCGCATGTCCGCGGCTGAGCCCATCCACTTCGATCCGTTCGCCTACGCCTTCCACGAGGACCCCTACCCGGTCTACCGCGCGCTGCGCGAGCGCGCGCCGCTCTATCGCAACGACGAGATCGGCTTCTGGGCGCTCTCGCGCCACCACGACGTGGTGGCAGGCTTCAAGGACGTCGAGCGGCTCTGCAACCGCGGCGGCATCTCGCTCGAGATCAGCGAGCTGAAGGTGGATCTCACGCCTCGTGCTGTCGTTCCTGGGCATGGACCCGCCCCGGCACACGCGCATGCGCGGCCTGGTCTCGCGGGGCTTCACGCCGCGCCGGGTGGCGGAGCTCGAGCCACGCATTCGCGCGCTCGCCAGCGCCTACATCGATCGCTTCGCCGCGCGCGGCGCGTGCGAGTTCGTCGCGGACTTCGCGGGCCGCCTCCCGATGGACGTGGTGAGCGAGATGCTGGGGGTCCCGGAGAGCGACCGCGACATGCTGCGCGGCTGGTCCGACCTCGTGCTCCACCGCGAGGAGGGCGTGCGCGGCGTGCCCAAGCAGGGAGTGGAGGCCTCCGCCCGCCTCCTCCAATACTTCTTCCAGCTCGTCGCGAGCCGCCGCAAGCAGCCCGGCGAGGACCTCGCGAGCGCGCTGCTTCGCGTCGAGGTGGACGGCGACCGCCTCGACGAGAAGGACATCATCGGCTTCTGCTACCTGATGATCATCGCGGGCAACGAGACCACCACGAAGCTGCTCGCGAACGCCCTCTACTGGCTGGAGCGGAACCCCGCGGCGCGCGCCGAGGTGAGCGCGAACCCGGCGCTGATCGCGCCCTGGATCGAGGAGACCCTGCGCTACGACAACTCGACCCAGCTGATGGCGCGCACGGCCACCGTGGACATCGAGCTCCACGACCGGAAGATCGCGCGCGGCGACAAGGTGCTGCTGCTGATCGGCTCGGCCAATCGCGACGAGCGCGTGTTCGCGGATGCGGACCGCTTCGACCTTCACCGCGACACGAGCGAGAGCCTCGCCTTCGGCCGCGGCATCCACTTCTGTCTGGGGGCGGCGCTCGCGCGGCTCGAGGCGCGCGTCTCGCTCGAGGAAGTGATGCGCCGGCTGCCCGACTACCGCGTGACGACGAGCGGCCTGCGCCGCGTCCACTCGACCAACGTGCGGGGCTTCTCCGCGCTGCCGCTCGAGTTCACGCCGTCGCGGGGATCTTGAGTCGCCCATGTACGTGCTGCGCTTCGACATGCGGCTGCGCGACGGAGACGCGACGAGCGCCGCGCTGTATCGGGCGGCGCTCGAGATGGCGGCGTGGGGCGAGCAGCACGGCTGCGCGATGGCAATGGTCTCCGAGCACCACGCGGCGAGCGACGGCTACCTGCCGGCGCCGTTGATCCTCGCGTCGGCCATGGCGGCGCGCACCGCGCGACTCCCGATCCAGGTGGCGGCGCTGCTCGTGCCGCTGCACGACCCGATCGAGCTCGCCGAGCAGATGGCGGTGCTCGACATCGTCTCGGGCGGGCGCGTGTCGTACGTCTGCGCGCTCGGCTACCGGCCCGAGGAGTACGCGATGTTCGGGCGCGCGATGAAGGAGCGCGGCAAAAGGATGGACGCGTGCCTCGCCGCGCTGCGCCGCGCGTGGAGCGGAGAGGCCTTCGAGTACGAGGGTCGCCGCGTGCGGGTCACGCCGCGCCCGACGACGCCCGGGGGACCCACGCTCTGGATGGGGGGCAACTCGCCGGAGGCGGTCCGCCGCGCCGCGCGCTTCGGAATGGGCATGCTCACGATGGGCGGGAACGCGGCCCTCGACGAGCTCTACCGGAAGGCCTGCGCGGAGTACGGCACCAAGCCCCGGCCGTTCGTGAATCCGGTCGGGGACGTCCCGATGACCTGCTTCGTCGCGACGGACGTCGAGCGCGCCTGGCGCGAGATCGGCCCCTACATGCTCCACGACGCAGCCATGTACGCGAGCTGGTTCGAGAGCATGGGTTCGATCACGAAGTCGGGGGCGCTCACGGTCGACGCGCTGCGCGCCGAGCAGGGCTCCTACCGCATCCTCACCCCCGACGAGGCCGTCGCGCTGATCCGCAAGAACGGCTCGCTCATGCTCCAGCCCCTCTGCGGCGGCCTCCCGCCGGAGCTCGCCTGGCCGAGCCTCGAGCTGCTCGCGAGCGAGGTGCTGCCCGCCGTTCAGCCGGCGCGTGGATGAGCCGCCCCCGCTACTCGAGGAGGCTCCGCAGCATCCACGCGGTCTTCTCGTGCACCTGCATGCGCTGCGTGAGGAGATCGCAGGTCGGTTGATCGCTCGCGGCGTCCGCAGTCTTGAAGACCTCGCGCGCAGTGCGCGCCACGGTCTCGTGGCCCTCTACGAGTCGCCGGATCATGTCGTGAGCCTCCGGCACGCCCTCATCCTCCTTGATCGCCGAGAGCTGGGCGAACTGCGTGTACGTGCCGGGCGCCGCAATGCCGAGCGCGCGAATGCGCTCGGCGACGAGATCGACCGCGAGGGCGAGCTCGTTGTACTGCGTCTCGAACATGAGGTGCAGCGTCTGGAACATCGGCCCGGTGACGTTCCAGTGGAAGTTGTGGGTCTTGAGATAGAGCGTGTAGGAGTCCGCGAGGACGCGCGACAACCCTTCCGCGATCCCCTCGCGATGCTTCTTGTCGATGCCGATGTCGATCTTCATCTTGGCCTCCATGAGGTTCACCTCACTTCTGGACGTCGATGAGCGATCGTAGGCCCGATCGGCCTTCCGGCAACCGGCGCGCCGTCGGTGGTCGTGAGGACCTCAGAAGCGCGCGCGATAGCCGATCGTCATGCGCCGCCCCTCCTCGTGGAGCGGGAAGAAGCCGCCTGCCACTGGAGCGCGCGCCGGGGCACTCGCTCGAGGTGGACGTCGAGCCGCGGCTCGATCCGAAGAGCGGCAAGCCCTACGTCCTCGGCTTCGACCAGCTCTTCGTGGATCCGGCGGATGGGCGCGTGCTCGGCGGCCGAACCTGGGGTGAGTGCTGCTTCGAGCGCGAGCGCGTGATCCCGTTTCTCTACTCGCTCCACTACTCGCTGCACGTCCCGGGAGAGGCCGGCGTGATCGCGATGGGGCTCGTCGCGCTCGCCTGGGTCTTCGACTGCTTCGTGGCGCTCGCGCTCACCTTCCCGCGCGGGGGACCATTCTTCCGGCGCTGGCGGCGCGCATTCCGCATCGAGACCGGTGCCAGCCGTTACCGCTTCCTGCGCGACGTGCATCAGGCCTTTGGCCTGTGGACTTGGGTCGTGCTGCTCGTGCTCGCCATCTCGGGCGTGGCGATGAACCTCTCGGAGCGAGCTGTTCCGGCCCGTGGTCGGGTGGTTCTCGACGCTGGCGCCCACACCGGTCGAGGCGGGACGTGCGCAGGGTCCGCCCAGCGCCGAGCCGAGGCTCGGCTTCGGCGACGCAATTGCCGAGGCGCGCCGCATGGCGGTCGCGCGAGGCTGGCCGAGCGAGCCCACCTACGTCTTCCACTGGCCCGAGGCCGGCGGCTACGGCGTCGGCGTGATGGGCCGGGGGAGGATCCCGAGGTCGGCCTCGGCGCGTCCTGGATCTACCTGAGCGATCGGGACGGTCGCCTGGTCTCGGCCGAGCTCGCGGGCGAGGGCAGCGCCGGCGACGTCTTCTTCCAGCTCCAGTTTCCGCTCCACAGCGGCCACGTGTTCGGCCTGCCTGGGCGCATCGCGATCGCCGCGACCGGCGTGGTCGTCGCGGTGCTGGCCGGTACGGGCGTCTACGTCTGGGCGGTGAAGCGCTCCGCGCGCAGGGAGCGCCACCCTTCGGCCAGCGCCTCGCTCGTCGTGAGGTGCGCGAGCCGCGAGAGCGTGTTCGCGAGCACGGCCTCGCCGTACTCCGCAGGGTAGCCCGCGACGCAGTCGCGCGGGATCACGACGTGGTAGCCGAGGTTCACGGCCTCGATCGCGAGGCCGACGATGCCGACGTTCAGCGAGACGCCGGTGGCGATCACGGTGGTCGCGCCCTCGGCGCGCAGGAAGGCGTCGAGCTCGGTGCCCGAGGAACGGCGACATGCCGTGGAAGCGCTGGATCACGAGATCGCTCGGCTCGGGGCCGAGCTCGGGGAGGCTCTCCACCGCAGGCGTCCCGACGACCATGTGCTCGGGATTCTCGAGCAGCCGGTTCACGAGCGGGACGTTGCGCGGCGTTCCCGCGCGGTCGCGCGCGGAAGGCCGCGTGGCAGTGGATCACCCGGAGGCCGGCCGCGCGCGCCGCGCGAAGCAGTCCCGCCGTGGCCGCGACGGTCCCCGCGGCGCGCAGCGCGCTCGGCGAGGAGCGGGATCGCGGCGAGGTCGCCGACCACGCCGCGCTGCATCTCCATCACCAGCACCGCCGCGCGGCCCTTGGCCGACGAGCGCGGCCAGCGCGGCCACGCTCAGCTCCTCTTGAGCTCGCCGACGCGGTGCACCGGCGCGATCACCTCGTCGAGGTAGCCCGGACCCCGCGCCGTCGGCACGAACCAGCCGGTCGGGCACATGGTGAGGATCTCGACGAGCGAGAAGCCCTGGCCGGCGAGCTGCGCCTCGAAGGCGCGCCGCAGCATGTTCTTCGTGCGCACGATCGCGTTCGCATCGTGCACCGAGCCGCGCGCGACGTAGGCCACGCCGCCGAGTGGCGCGATCATCTCCGGGAGCTGGATCGGGTGGCCGTGGCGAGCGGCGTCGCGGCCCTCGAGCGTGTTCTTCGTGCGCTGCCCCAGCACCGTCGTCGCCGTCATGTGGCCGCCGGTCTCGCCGAACACGCCGTTGTTGAGCAGCACGCAGGTCACGTTCTCGCCGCGCGCGGCGGTGTGGATCACCTCCTGGAGGCCCTCGTTCACCATGTCGCCGTCGCCCTGCAGCGTGAAGATCAACGTCTCGGGGCGCATGCGCTTCGCGCCGGTCGCGAGCGAAGGCGCGCGGCCGTGGAGCGCCTGGATCATGTCCACGCCGATCGAGCTGCCGAGCGCGGTGTAGCAGCCGATGCCGACCACGCCGATCGCTCGCTCGGCGCAGCCGAGCTCGGCGGCGAGCTCGAGGATCAAGCGCAGGGCGAGCGGCTCGCCGCAGCCGGGGCAGAGATCGTGATCGACGGAGAGCTGGAGCTCCGGCGCGAACTCGCCGGTGCGCTGGGCGGCGCGGGCGGGGGCCGTTTGCGTGGGGACGATCTTCTCCGTCATGCCGCGCCTCGCGCTTCGAGCGCGCCCGCGATGCGCGCGCGCACGCCCTCGGGATCGAAGAGGGCGCCGATGCCAAAGCCGTGGGGATCGGTGGAAATGCCGCCGATCGCCGTCACCGGCACGCGGCCCGCGAGGGCGAGGCGCACGTCGTCGATCATCTGCCCTCCGTTCTGCTCGAGCACGGCCACGCGCCGCACGCCGGCGGCCGCGCGCGCGAGGGCCTCGCTGGGATAGGGCCACAGGCTGATGGGCCGGAAGTAGCCGACGCGCACGCCTTCCCGGCGGAGCTCGCGCACGGCGTGGCGCGCGAAGCGCGCGAGCGAGCCGAAGGCCACCACGAGGAGCTCGGCGTCCTCGACGGTCTCGGCCTCGAAGCGCGTCTCCAGCGCCGCCATCTGCTCGTGCTTCGCCTGCAGGCGCTGCCAGAACACCTCGGCGTCCACGTGCTTCGAGCCCGCGTGCATCCCGATCGGCGAGACGTGGCGCGGGCCGCCGCGCGCGCGCCCGGTGCCATCGGCGGCCCAGCTCTTGTCGTGCTCCACGCGCGGGAGCGCGCGCAGCTCGACCGCTTCGGCGGTGTGGGCGAGCAGGTAGTCGCCGTAGACCAGCACGGGGTTGCGCCAGCGCTCGGCGAGATCGAAGGCCTCCTGGGTGAGCAGGGTCGCCTCGGCGACGTCGATCGGCGCGAGCACGGGGATGTGATAGTCGCCGTGGCCGCCGCCGCGCGTTGCCTGGAAGTAGTCGAACTGGCCGCGCGCGAGGTTGAACACGACCAGCGGGAGCTCGGCGCGCACGAGCTCCGACAACGACTCCTGCATGAGCGCGAGGCCCTGGCCCGTGGAGCCGGTCGCCGCGCGCGCGCCCGTCGCCACCGCGCCCCACGCCATGCCCACCGCCTCGAGCTCGCTCTCGGCGTTGATGCACGCGCCGCCCGCCGCGGGGAGCTTCGCGGCGAAGTGCTCGAGCAGCTCGGTGAACGGGGTCATCGGGTAGCCGGCGAAGAAGCGGCAGCCCGCGGCGATGGCCGCCTCGGCGATCGCCTCCGATCCCTCCATCAGACGGCGCGTCACGGGGCCTCTCCGGCGACGAGGGGCTCGTCGTACTTGTAGACCTCGAAGCAGAAGTCCGGGCACACGAGCAGGCATGCGCCGCAGGCCGTGCAGCCGGGCACGAGCTCCGGAACGCGCAGGCCCATCGCGTTGCGGCGCTCGCTCATGCGCAGCACGCGCGGCGGGCAGGCCGGCACGCAGAGCTCGCAGCCCTTGCAGCGCTCCTCGGCGATCACCACCGTGCCGCGGGTCGAGCTCATGCCTCGCTCCAGGCGCGCGCGAGCTCGGCCGGCGCCGCCGCGAAGCCCGCGCGCAGGGCCTCGGCATTCTTCGCGGCGTGCTCGCGGCGATAGGGCGGCAGCGCCTCCTCCATCGCGGCGACGAGCGCCTCGAGGCCGACCAGGCCGGTCGCGCCTGCGAGGGCGCCGACGAGCACCAGCGCCGCGGCCTGGGGCGAGCCGACGGAGCTCGCGAGGGCGGTGGCGTGCACGGGCAGAGCCTGCGCTGCGCCCGGATCGGCGCTCTCCCCGAACAGGTCCGCGTTCCACACCGCGACGCCGCCCGCGCGAAGCTTGTCCTTGAGCGGCTCCCAGTAACGGGGATGAGCGCCCAGCGCCCGCCCAGCTCCGCGCGACGATGGGCGGCGCCGAGATCGGGCGATCACCCACGATCAGCGTCGAGTCGGTGTTGCCGCCGCGCATCGTCCCGCCGTAGGTGCCGAGGCTCATCACGTGGCGGCCCTCGCGCAGCGCCGCGCGCGCGATCACCTGGGCGGCGAGCTGCACGCCTTGGCCGCCGATTCCCGGTCAAGAGGATCTGCTCCCGCTCCACTCGGTCTGTTACGCACACGTCCGGCTCGGCTGCGCCGCCCGCGCGCAGGCCGCTCATGGCGAACGCTTCGAGGCGCGCCGCGCGCGCGCGCGAGGCGGGTCCGTCCTCGACCAGGCGCGCCTCGAGCCAGCCCATGGCGAGGTGGTAGAGCGCCTCGGCGTCCGCGTCGGGCTCCGCGTGCGGGAGCTCGCCCGCCGCGCGCGCGGCCGCGAGCGCCTCGCGCACGAGCGCGCGCAGGCGCGCCTCCGAGCGCGCCACCTCCTCCGGGTAGTGGCGCGCGAGCTGGCTGCGCGCGAGCGCGAAGGGCCGCGTCGCCTCGGCGCCGCGCGCGTCGAGCCCCTGCGCGAGCATGCCGCGAATCCACTCGCGCACGCGCGCCTCCGCGGACGCGGCCCGCGCCATGCGCTGGCCGAGATAGTCCGCGAGCAGCGCGCAGCCCTGGTCGAGCACCGCCACCAGCAGCTCGTGCTTGCTGCGGAAGTGGCGATAGAAGGCCTGATTGGAGAGGCGCGCGCGGCGCACGATCGCCGCCACCGGCGGCTCGAGCTCGCCGCGCTCGCGGATCAGGTCGAGCGTGGCGCGCACCAGGCGCTCGGCCTCGGCGGCGTAGGCCGCGCGCTGGCCGGCGAGGGCGCGCTCCACGGCGCGCTCCAGCGCGCTCGGGGCACGCTCCCGCCTTGGGCCGGGAAGGAATAGCGTTCCTCACGCCGAGAATGGTATTCTCGTCCGCGGCATGGGTGCAAGCACCGGCGGCCAGGAGCTCCTGATCGGCGACGTGTTCCGGGGCAACGCCGCCGTGGTGCCCGACCGCCCCGCGGCGGCGCTGGACGACGCGGCGCTCACCCATCGGGAGCTCGACCGCGCCGCGAATCGGACGGCGCGAGCGCTGCGCGCCGAGGGCGTTCGCCATGGGGACCGCGTCGTGTGCTGGGCGGACACGGACCTCGCGCTGGTCCCGCTCTTCGCAGCCTGCGCGAAGCTCGGCGCGATCTTCGCGCCGCTCTCGGCGCGCCTCGGCGCGGCGGAGGCGCTGGAGGTCGCGCGCCTCGCGCGCCCGGCGCTCCTCGTGGCAGACGCCGCTCGCGCGCTCGCCGGCGCCCCGCTGGCTGGCTCCCTCGGCGCGCGCTTCGCGCACTTCGCAGCCCCGGGAGCGCCCGGCCTCGATCTCTCGCTCGGCGCGCTCCCCGCCGACGCCGGCGACCTCTCGGAGCCAGCCCTGACCGAGAGCGATGGGCACGTGCTCTTCTTCACGAGCGGGAGCACCGGGCGTCCGAAGGCGGTCCTGCTCTCCCATCGCGCGAGCTGGCTGCGCGGCTTCCAGGGCGTCTTTCGCGACGAGCCGCGCCGCACGGTGTGCATGTTCCCGATGTTCCACATGGCGCCCTGGACGCTGGCGCTCGCGGCCTGGCAGACCCGCGGTGGCATCCGCTTCGTGCCGTCAGCCCACGCCGGAAGCGCTGCTCGACGCGATCGAGCGCGACCGCGCGAGCCACTTCTATGGGATACCGCTGATCTGGACCCGCCTGCTCGAGCATGGGCTTCGGGGCCGCGATCTCGGCAGCCTGCGCGAGCTCGACACGGGCACCTCCGCCGTGCCCCTCGAGCTCGTGCGCCGCCTGCGCGAGAGCTTCCCGAGCTGCACGCTGCGCATCTATTACGGCGCCACCGAGACCGGCACCGCCGCCGCGCTCGCCCACGCGGACGTCCTGCGCAAGCCCGGCAGCGTGGGGCAGCCCCCGCCCGGCGGCGAGCTTCGCATCGCGGCCGACGGCGAGCTGCTCGTGCGCA
The DNA here is from genome assembly GCA_963716275.1 of uncultured delta proteobacterium. Classification (GTDB taxonomy): domain Bacteria; phylum Myxococcota_A; class UBA9160; order UBA9160; family UBA6930; genus VGRF01. The sequence goes on from CAVQTC010000016.1 coordinate 339,078, forward strand.
GCCCCTACCTGCTCACCGAGTACTTCGGGGACGCCGAGGCCACCGCGCGCGGCGCTCGCCGAGGGCTGGTTCCACACGGGCGATCTCGGCGCGCTCGACGCCGAGGGCTACCTCTCGATCATCGGCCGCAAGCGCGAGGTGATCCGCAGCGGAGGCGAGAGCGTGTCGCCGGCGGAGGTGGAGACGGCGCTCGCGAGCGCGCCCGGGGTGCGGGAGGTGGCCGTGATCGGCGTCCCCGATGCAGAATGGGGCGAAGTGGTCTGCGCCGTCGTCGTCCCCGCCCCCGGTCCCCCGCCCACGCTGGAGGCGCTGCGTGCCCACTGCGGCGCCTCGCTCGCGGGCTTCAAGCGCCCGCGCCGCCTCGAGCTCGTGGCCGAGCTCCCGCGCACGGAAGCCACGCGCCAGGTGCAGCGCGCGCTCCTGGTGGAGCGCATCGTCAGCGGATCGCGCGCGTGAGCGCCGCGCTCACGGTCCTCTCCCACGTCCCCGTCACCCTGCTCGGGCCGGTGCTGAAGCGCTTCCCCGACGTGGCCGTGGTCCAGGTTCCCGAGCGCGGCGCCATCGACCCGAACACGCGCGGGGAAGTCATCCTCACCCAGGCTTGGGCGAGCCCCAACTTCGCGGAGCTGATCCAGCGCGGGGTGCGCTGGGTGCACGCCTACGGCACGGGCGTGAACGCCTTCCCCTTCGAAGCCCTCGCCGGGGTCCCGCTCACCTGCTCGCGCGGCGGGAGCGGCATCCCGATCGCGGAGTGGGTGATGGCCGCGCTGCTCGCCTTCGAGAAGCGCTTCCCGGATTCCTTCGTGCGCGCACCGGCGCAGTGGAAGATCAGCGGGCTCGGGGGTCTCTACGGGCGCGAGCTCGCGCTGGTGGGCTTCGGCGGGATCGGCCACGAGGTCGCGAAGCGCGCGCTCGCCTTCGGCATGCGCGTGCGCGCGTTCCGGCGCCGCGCGCTTCCCAGCGAGGTCGCCGGTGTCACGATGGCCGCGTCGCTCGACGAGCTGCTGTCCGGCGCCGACCACGTCGTGATCGCGGCGCCGGCCACGCCCGAGACCCGGAAGCTGATCGGCCGCGCGGCCTTCGCGCGCATGAAGCCGGGCGTCCACCTCGTGAACATCGCGCGCGGAGCGCTGGTCGATCAGGACGCGCTGCGCGAGGCGCTCGAGAGCGGCCGCGTGGCGGGCGCGACCCTCGACGTCACCGACCCGGAGCCGCCGCCCGAGGGCCACTGGCTCTACAGTCATCCCCGCGTGCGTCTCAGCCCGCACATCTCGTGGAGCATGCCGGGCGCCCTCGAGCTCCTGCTCGAGCCGTTCCTCGAGAACCTCGCGCGCTTCCGCGCCGGCCGGCCGCTGCTCGCGCGGGATCTCGTGGACGTCGAACGCCGCTACTAGGAGGCCTCTCATGTCGCGCGAGCTCGCCGCCATCGCCAGCAAGCTCCTGTTCGAGAACGAGCGCGTCCGCATCTGGGAGATGCGCATGCCGCCGGGCGAGACCGGGCCCCCGCATCGCCACGAGCTCGATCACATCCTCGTGCAGATCGACGGCGATCGCATGGCGGTGGTCCCCGAGCCGGACAGCCGGGGCCCCTATCGCGACTACCTCGAGGCCGACGTCGCGCCGGGCCAGTTCTTCTACATCGAGCGAGGCGGGGTCGAGCGCGCGCGAAACGTCGGGCGGAAGCCCTATCACGAGATCCTGATCGAGCTGAAGGACCCCGCCCGGTGAACCGACTCGACCTCCGCGACATCCGCGAGCGCCTCCTGGGCCGCGCGCTGCGGCGCCAGGCCGAGCAGATTCCGGACGCGCTCTTCCTGCGCTGGAACGAGGAGCGCTGGTCCTTTGGGCGCGTGAACGAGCTCGCCAACGCGAGCGCGCGCGCGTTCCGCGAGCTGGGTGTGCGCCGCGGCGACACCGTCGCCTACCTGCTCGAGACCTGCCCGGACTGGATCTGGACCACGCTCGGCCTCAACAAGCTCGGCGCGATCTGGGTGCCGACCAACACCGACTACAAGGGCGAGTGGCTGCGCGAGTCGCTGGTGGACGCGCGCGCGCGCGTGCTGGTGGCCGACGCGCACCTGCTCGAGCGCGCGCGGGCGCTCGGGCCGCTGCCCTTCGAGCGCGTGATCGTGCGCGGCGGAGCCGGCGCGCTCCCGGGCGCCGTGCCGCTCGAAGAGCTCGCGCGGCAGCCGGCCGGCGAGCCCGACGACGGCGAGCTCTTCTACGGGGACACCGCCGCCATCCTTTGGACCTCGGGCACGACCGGCAAGAGCAAGGGGGTGATGCAGAGCCACAATGTCTGGATCCGCGCAGCCCTCGACGGCGCGGCGAACTCGGGGCTGCGCGAGGGCGAGGTGATCTACAGCTGTCTCCCGCTCTATCAGTCGGCGGCATGGGTGGCGAACGTCTACCGCGCGCTCGTGTGCGGCGTCCCGGTCGCCATGGACCCGCGCTTCTCGGTCACCGATTTCTGGGACCGCTGCCGCTACTACGGCGCGACGATGGTCTTCACGCTGGGCGCCATGCACATCTTCCTCTGGCAGCAGCCGCCCCGCCCGGACGACCGCGACAACCCGGTGCGCAGCGCCGGCATGGTGCCGATGCCGGACCGCCTGATCGGGCCCTTCAAGGAGCGCTTCGGGATCGAGGAGATCCACCAGGGCATGGGCCAGAGCGAGGTGATGGGTCTGCTCGCGCGCAAGCCCGGCAAGAGCTACCCGGAGAACGCGCTGGGCGAGCCCGCGGCGGGCGTGGAGCTCGCGCTGCTCGACGATCAGGACCAGGCCACGCCGACGGGCGAAGCCGGCGAGCTCTGCGTCCGCCCGAGCGAGCCCTTCGCGATCTTCAACGGCTACTTCCACGATCCGGAGGCGACGGTCCGCGCCTGGCGCAATCTCTGGTACCACACCGGCGACCTCGCGCGGCGCGACGCCCAGGGAAACTTCTTCTTCGTGGACCGCAAGAAGGACTTCATCCGCTACAAGGGGCGCAACATCTCTTCCTTCCAGGTCGAGGCGGCCTTCGGCGCGCATCCCGCGGTGCAGCAGTGCGCGGCCCACGCCGTCGTCTCCGAGGAGCTCGCGGCCGAGGCGGAAATGAAGGTGTGCGTGGTGCTGAAGCCCGGCCAGCTCGCCACGCCGGAGGAGCTCTGCCGCTTCGTGAACGAGACCGCGCCGTACTTCTTCGTGCCGCGTTACGTCGAGCTGCTTCCCGAGCTGCCGCAGACGCCCACCAGCCGCGTGCAGAAGTACAAGCTGCGCGAGCGCGGCATCACGCCGGCGACCTGGGATGCGCGCAAGGCCGGCTTCGAGGTCGCGCGATGAGTGAGCCGGTGCTCGGCATCGACCACGTCTATCTGAGCGTGCGCGATCTCGCCGCGAGCGAGCGCTTCTACGACCGCGCGCTGGTGGGGCCGCTCGAGCACGTGAAGATCGCCGCACCCCTCGCGGGCGAGCCCCACCTCCACTACGTGAACCGCTCGTTCGGCTTCACGCTGCGGCCCGCGCGCCCGGGCACGCCCGCCCACGAGCCCTACGCGCCCGGGCTCCACCACTTCTGCTTCCGGGTGGCCGACGAGGGCGCCGTCGACCGCGTGGCGCGGCGCGCTGCGCGCGGCGCAGATCGATGCCTCGCCGCCGCGCTACTACCCCGAGTACGCGCCCGACTACTACGCGACCTTCTTCAGCGATCCCGACGGCATCCGCCTGGAGGTGACCAACTTCAGGGCCGAGCGGCGCGAGCGGGCCGCGCACTGGGAGCGCTGGGTCGCCGCCCGGGCGGCGAAGTGAGCGAGTTACCCAATGGCTGGCTCGCGCTGGCGCGCTCTCCCGCCGTGGTGCGCCGCGCGCTGGGCTACGCCGTGGTGGTGGGCGCCATCCTGATCTCGATCAACCACGGCGACGCGATCCTGCGCGGCGACGTCGACCGCGGGCGCCTCACGAAGATGGCCCTCACGCTGCTCGTGCCCTACTGCGTCTCGACGCTCTCGAGCGTGGGTGCGCTGCGCGACCGCGCGAAGCGAGCTGAGGCGTGAGGTTGCTCGCCGCCCTGTGCGCGCTGTTTGCGCTCGCGTGCAATCCGGGCGGGGCGCCGCCCGAGCTCGCGCTCTATGCGGATGGGCTCGACTCGCTGAAGAGCGTGATCACGCAGTCCGGCGTCAGCATCGACCCCGCCGTCTCGCTGGACGGGCGCGGCTCGCTGCGCATCGACGCGACCGGCGAGCGCACGGTGGTGCGCATCGCCGATGTGCCGATCGACGCCCCCGGACTCCAGCGCATCTCCTACCGCGCGAAGCTGCGCAGCGAGAACGTCTCGGGCCGCGCCTACCTCGAGATGTGGGTGAGCGTGCCGGGCATGGGCGAGTTCTTCTCGCGCGCGTTGCACTCCGTCGTCTCGGGCACGACCGAGTGGAGCACGCACGAGACGCCCTTCTTCCTCGAAAAGGGCCAGGAGGCGAGGCTCGCCAAGCTGAACGTCGTCGTGGAAGGCGCCGGCACCGTCTGGGTGGACGGCGTCACGCTCAGCGCGGCCAGGCGCTGACGGACAGCGGCAGTCGTGGCGCGGCCATCCCGCGGCCTCCCGAACGCGCGTGGTAGCTTTGCGGCCGGCAGCTGATTGCCGATGCGGGCAGCCGTGGCTTCAACGACGACGATCGTGACGTTGGGTGTGCAAGACCTGCAGCGGTCCATCCGCTTCTACGAGGTGGGGATCGGCCTGCTGCGAGTGCCCTACGAGGCAGAGACGATCGCCTTCTTCGATCTCGGTGACGCCCAGCTGGCGCTCTTTCCGCGACAGGCACTTGCGCAGGATGCTGGCGTTTCTTCATTGGGTGAGGGATTCCCCGGAGTGACGATCGCCCGCTTCGTCAGCTCTTCTGAAGAGGTGACCGCATTCCTCGACCGCGCGATCAGAGCCGGCGCTACATCGACGCGAACTGCCCAGCCGACGTCTTGGGGAGGCTTCTCCGGCTACTTCGCCGACCCCGACGGTCATCTCTGGGAAATCGCCTGTGATTCGAAGACGTACGCAAAGGAACAGGCCATCGCCCGCCGGTGAGCGACAATCCGTAGGGTCGCGCCACGAGCGTCTCAGGAGGTGCCCGACATGGCAGACCGAGGGCAACTGCTTCGCATTGCGCTAGTCGCATTTGGCATCGCCTTCCTTCTCGTCTATCCGCTCATGGTGGTCTGGCCGTCCGGCTGGTCCTGGCAACCCAGCCAGCACGAGTACGAGCAAATGATCGTGGGCATCTATGCAACGCTCGGAGTGTTTCTGCTCTGGGCTTCGCGAGACCCCGAAGCGCACCTCAGCCTGATCTGGTTCGCGGTCTGGTCGAGCGTGGTCCACGGTGGAATCATGGCCGTGCAGGCCCTCGTCGATCCCATGGAGCACGGTCACCTGCCCAGGAGACGTCGCCGCGCTCCTTCTCGTCGCTGCGGTGCTCGGCGGTCTTACTCCGCGGGGGGTTGCGGCGCGCGCTCGGCGGGGCGCTGCCTAACAAGACGCCGGACCGTTGGGCGGCGGCAAAGGACGCACCATGCAAGCACCCGACCCGAGCTTCGACATTCGAAGCGAATCCGCTCTGGTTGGCCTGTTCGATGCCCCGAAAGAGGCATCGCTCGCCAAGGAGTTCGACCACGTCGACGCCAACTATGCTGCCTGGATCGCCGCGTCCCCGTTCTTCGTACTGTGCACCGCGGGTGAAGCTGGGCTCGATGCCTCACCGCGAGGGGATGCGGCCGGCTTCGTCGAGGTCATGGATTCGAAGACGCTGCTGATTCCCGACCGTCGAGGTAACAATCGCATCGACAGTCTGCGCAATCTGATGGTAGATCCGCGCGTTGCGCTTCTGTTTCTGATTCCGGGTCTGGGGGAGACCCTGCGCGTGAACGGCCGGGCGCGAGTCAGTGCCGACCCGGCCACGCTTTCCCGCTTCCAAGTGCGGGGAGTCGAGCCCAAGCTGGTCCTCGTGGTGACGGTCGAAGCTGCGTACTTCCAGTGCTCGCGGGCTGTCGTACGCAGCGACCTTTGGAACCCTGAACGTCACGTCGCGCGCGGGAGTCTCCCGACGGTTGGCAGGATCTTGAACGACGCCACCGCGGGCAGGATCGACGGTGCTGCCTACGACCGGGAGCTGCCTGCACGCATCAAATCCACGCTCTACTGAGGCGCGCCGTCTCGGCTTGGGCGCGGACGCTTGAGCAAGGAGAAGCGGGAGCATGAACACGACGGAGCGCAGTGGTGTCATCCGTCTTGCCGAGGCTCAAAGGGGTGTCCCCGGTGCAAGAGGCGAACGTTCAGCGCTCGTCTTGCAGCGCGGCACCCTCGACATAAGGCTCTCTCTGCCTGTAGCTCCGAACCAACAGACGCCTCACGCGCAAGACGAGATCTACGTCATCATTCGTGGGCGTGGAGTGCTCGTCCACGACGGCAAGCGCGATCCCTTCGAGTCGGGCGACATCCTGTTCGTGGCAGCGGGAACTGAGCATCACTACGAGCCGGCTACGCAGGACCTCGCCCTGTGGCGCGTCTTCTACGGCCCCGCTGGTGGCGAGATCCCGGCATAGCGTATGGCTGTATCGATCGGGAAGTGCGCGCGGGAGTACGGCTCGTACTGGTTCTCCAAAGAGCGCGAATTTGTTGCCGCGGTGTCCAGCGAGGACGCCGCTCGGCGGCTCCAGGGACTGCAGGGGGCGGCGGGCTACTTCAAGGTCGCCCGCACCATGCGCAAGGCATTCGATACGGGGCGCGGTCACGAGCGGCTTGCTCCGGCTCTGGCCGTCCTCCAGCAGGCGCCGTTTCGGACCGTCACTTCTGCGAACGTGACGGACGTCGTGAGCTCGCTGCGCCGCAGGCTCGGGCGTATCTACGGCGGCACGGATCTGCTCTCGGCCGCCACGAAGCTTCTGTGGCTGTTTCATCGCGAGACCGTGGTGATCTTCGACAGCCAGGCGCGAAGGGCGCTCGGGACGCCAAACGGCGACTACGACCAATATGTTGCGTCGTGGCGGCGGGAATTCTCGAAGGCAGAGGAGAGCATCCGACAGGCCTGTTCCTCGCTCGAAGCGACGTCCTTCTCACTCGCGCGCGCTCTCCGTCCGAGCCCAAGTCAAGTCCGTGACGCCGCCAGCCGGAAATGGTTCAGAATGCGGGTGTTCGACCTCCATCTGTGGCGCCTGGGTGCGTCGTAGTCGGCAGGGCGGAACTAAGGCCAGTGACCTCCCGATCACCCAGGCCTAGCGTTCGGAGCGTGGCGGTCAGTCTCTTCGATCGGAAGTTCGGCGCGGAGCGGCTCCGCGAGATCCCTCGCAGCCCCGGCGTCTATCTGTTCCGCGACGCCGAGGGGCGCGTGCTCTACGCCGGCAAGGCGAAGGACCTGCGGCGGCGGCTGGCCGGCTATCGAAACGCTTCACGCCGCAAGGCACACCGCAAGATGCGCGCGCTCGTGCGCGAAGCGGCATCGCTCGAGGTGCGTCCGCAGGAGAGCGAGAAGCAGGCGCTGCTGCTCGAGAACGAGCTGATCCGCACGCTGCGGCCGCCCTTCAACGTCGACGGCGCGTTCGCGTTCCTCTACCCCGCGCTTGGCCGTGGACCGAGACAAGGCCGGGCGCGTGCTGCTCGCGTTCACGTCCACCCCCGAGGAGTGGAGCAGCCTGGGCGTGCGCTGGCACGGCTGCTTCCGCTCGCGCCTGCGGGCGCGCGCGGCGTTCGATGCGCTGGTCGCGCTGTTCGGTCATCTGGGGCACCGCGAGCCGATGTCGCGACTGCCGGCAGTGCCGCTCCGGCGCGGCGCGCGGCTCGAGGCGTTTCGCCGGCTGCCGTCTGGAGCTCGCCCCGGCGGCGAACGCGTTCCTCGCCGGTGAGTCGATGCATCTCCTGGCGTTGCTCTTCGAGCGCCTGCTCGAGAGCGCGAGCGCGCGCCGCGAGGCCGCGCAGGTCGAGCTCCAGCTGCGGATGCTCGACGACTTCGCGCGCAAGGACATCGCCGCGCTGCGCCGCGCGCTCCAGACGGTGGGGCGCTCGGGCTGGGTGCCGGGGGAGGAGCGCGACGCGCTCTTCATCGCAGCCCGCCACGGCTGAAGCACTCGACACGATCCTCGAACCACGATGTAAGCTTCTCGAGGAGCGTCCCCCACGGAGGGAGCGTCATCAGCCAGAGATCAGTCATCCCGTGGCTGCTCGATTCCGATCCCTCGATTCGCTGGCAGGTGATGCGGGACCTGACTCGCGCGTCCGCGGGGGAAGTCGCGGCCGAGCGCGCGCGGGTCGCGACCGAGGGCGTGGGCGCCCGGCTGCTCGCGCTGCAAGGGGCCGACGGGCGCTGGGGCGGTGCTGCGTGGAACCGCGGCTGGGACTCCACGATGCACGTCCTGATGCTGCTGCGGGATCTGGGCCTCGATCCCCAGAGCGACGCTGCGCGTCGCGCGGTGGGGCTCGTCCGGGACGGCGTGACTTGGAAGGGCTGCGGTCCGCCGGAGTGTGACGGCAACGCCTTCTTCGCCGGTGAGGTGGAGCCTTGCATCAACGGGCAGGTGTGCGCGGTCGGCGCGTACTTCGGCCAGGACGTCCGAGGGATCGTCGACCGGCTGCTCGGCGAGCAGCTCTCTGACGGCGGCTGGAACTGCGAGGCCGAGAACGGCTCGACGCGCTCGTCGTTCAACACGACGATCTGCGTGCTCGAAGCGCTGCTCGAGCACGAGCTCTGCGCCGGGAGCAGCCCGGCGGTGACCGAGGCCCGCCTCCGCGGGCAGGAGTACCTCCTCGAGCGCCGTCTCTTTCGGCGGCGGTCGACCGGCGAGGTGATCGAGGTCGACAGGAAGGGAGGCGCCGCCTGGACCCGCTTCGCATTCCCGACCTGGTGGCACTACGACGTGCTGCGCGGCCTCGACTACCTGCGCAGCGCCGGCGTCGCGCCCGACGAACGGGTGGACGAGGCGATCGAGCGCGTCGGATCGAAGCGCGACGGCGACGGGCTCTGGCCGCTCGAGACCCGGCACTCCGGCTCGATGCCAGTCGAAATCGACGAGGGTGAGGGCCGGCCGAGCCGGTGGAACACGCTGCGCGCTCTCCGCGTGTTGAGCTGGCATTCGGAAGGGGTCCAATGAACAAATTCCTGCAATTCCCGAGCTCAGTGAAGCGAGATCCCGCCATCGAAGCCTGGCTGGAGCGACACGCCGACGAGCTGGGATCGATTGCGCGGAGGTGGTGGGAGGTCATGCGCGGCTGCGGCGACGACGTGCTCGAGCTGCTCCACGACGGGGCTCCCACCGCGTGTGTCGCGGACGCGGCATTCGCGTACGTCAACGCGTTTCGGGCTCACGTGAACGTCGGGTTCTTTCGCGGCGCCGAGATTGCCGATCCGGAGGGTCTCCTGGAAGGTACGGGCAGGTTCATGCGCCACGTGAAGCTCGGTCCAGGACGCGATGTCGACGCCGCGGCCCTGACGAGCCTGATCGATACCGCCTACCGCGACATGAAGAAGCGCCTATCGGGGTCGCGCACGAACCTCGGCCAGATGGGGTCGAGGAAGAGGCGCCGAGCGCATCGGGCATCGTGAGGGAAACCCAGCGAACTCTCAGAGGGTTGACGGGATACACGATGGACGATCGGACATCGACCCGGAAGTCCTACATGGTCATCGAGCACTTTCGCGACGGTGATCCTCGACCGGTCTACGAGCGCTTCCGCGATCGGGGGCGGCTTGCCCCGGAAGGCCTGACCTACGTCTCCAGTTGGGTCGTGTCGGATCTGCGTCGCTGCTATCAGGTGATGGAGACGGCCGATCCGGCGCTCCTCGAGGCCTGGAAGGCCCAGTGGAGTGATCTCGCGGAGTTCGAGGTCTACGAGATCATCAGCTCGGCCGACGCAATGCAGCGGGCTCTGCGTTCGAGCTGATGAGCCCGCAGACGGCGACTGGCTCCAAGGCCCCGTCACGCACCCCGGATCGACTTCCACTGTCGGAGCCGCTCTGCGATCAACTGGGCGCGCAGTCCATCGTCGTGGCCATCGAGGATGGCAGTGTCCGCGGGATCGGCGCGCACGTAGACCCCCGCCGTCCGCTGGTTCACCTTCGGCTGCTTGTCGGCGCGTGTCGTGAAGTAGCCGGCCGCACGACCCGTCGACTCGAGCCGGATCTCCCCGGTTCCGTCGAGCTGCGGCGCGTTCGGGTCCAGCGGCCGCTCTCCCTTCCAGTAGTAGAAGATGCCCGCGGGGTCCTTCCGCTCCTTCGCAGCCTCGCTCCGGTACCTCGCGGAGAGCGCGCCGCTCTCCTGCCAGGAACGGCCGCTCAGCTCCAGCGCGCCGTCTCGATCGCGCGAGATCCGCAGGAGGCTCACGGCGGAGGGCTCGTGCGGACCGCGTTGCGTCAGCGAGAACTGCCACCACAGGCCCTCGATGCGGGCAAGGCGCCCTTCGTTCTCGATCGCGTTGCGGAGCTTCTGGATCAGGGTCCGGACCTCGACGGCGGTCGTCGCGTCGCCGTAGCGGACGCACGTGAGGCCCAGCAGATCGCTCGGCAGCTTCGCGCCGCTCGCGTGGAGGATGAACGTGCGACGCATGCCGAGGACTCCTCCGAAGAGACCGGCTTCGAACACGACGTTGTCGCGCGGAGACGCCTGAGCGGACCCGTCCGTCGGAGTGGCCGCGCCGCTCGTCGTCCAGTCGTCGCGCGCGAACACGAACGCGGCGAAGTCGACTTCGCGCGTGAGCTCGACGAGGCGCTCCAACGTGCTCGTCCCGGGCTGGAACGAAGTCGTCCAGGGATCCACGTGCGCGACCTCTTCGAGGCCGCGCGTCAGCGCCTGCAGGAGCTTTGCCTGCTTTCCCGACGAGCCGAGGAAGATGCGCGGCTTGTCCATTCCGCTTCCCCAAGGACTTCACCTTAGCGCGCCTCCCGCGACGACCGTCGGTGGGCCTGCGCAGCAAGCAGGTGCGAGGAGTATCGGGTCAGCCTTGGGGGCGAGGAGCCGCCTCTGCTCACCCCTCCAGCTTCAGCACGCGCAGCGCGTTCTCGCGCAGGAACTTCGGCCAGACGTGGTCGCGGAAGGGCACGCCCGGCATCTCGCTCATGATGCGCTCGAGCGAGAGCCCCATCGGGTGGTAGCCGGCGTACAGGATCTTGTCGGCTCCGCGCGTGTTCGCGTACTGGATGATCGCCTTCGGGTAGTGCTTGGGCGCGAACGCACTCGTGCAGTAGTGGAGGCCGGGCCACTTGAGCATCAGCTTCACGGCGAGGTCCTCCCAGGGCTCGCAGCCGTGCATGGTGACGATGCGCAGCTCCGGGAAGTACCAGCACACCTCGTCGAGATACTCGACCTTCTGGCAATCCATGGGAACGCGCGGGCCGGGCACGCCCGCGTTGATGAAGTAGGCGACGTCGAGCTCCGAAGCCTTCGCGTAGAGCGGGTAGAACTTCTTGTCGTTGATGGCGACCTGGGGGGTGAGGCCGGCCGGGAAGGTCGAGACGGCCTTGATGCCGAACTCGTCGTGGGCGCGCTGCATCGCGCGCACCGCCTCCATCGCGTCGTTCGGGTCGACCTGGAGCGTCGGGATAGAAGCGCTTGGGCGCCTCCTTCAGCGCGCGCCGTCCGGTCTCGGAGAGCACACCGGCCGGCGCCCAGCGGATGCCCCACTTGTCCATCTCTTCGAGGGTGACCTCGATCGGGTCGCGGCCCTTGCCCCAGTCGTAGGGGACGCCCTTGAACATGTACTCGACCGGGAAGCGTGCTCTCCTTCGACCACTTGTCGCGGGCCTGCTGGCGCAGGAAGTCGTAGGTGGCGCCGTGGTCGGTGATCGGGAAGCCCAGCATCAGGTCGACGATGGCGATTCCCTTGGGCATGGGCATCGGGCGCTCCTTCGCATTCGCGAGCGCGCGAGGATGCCACCGGGCGCCGTAGCGCCGCTAGGCTGCCCGGCGCCGCGCTCGCGCGGAAGCTCGCTCGTCCTCTAGGAGGGATTGCACCGTGCCGAAGCTCTCCGCACTCGCGCTCGCCGTGCTTCTCGCCGCGAGCGCCGCTCGGGCCGGCGAGCCCGATGTCTGGGATCGCGTTCAACACGGCAGCGCCGACTCGCACGGCGTGAAGATCCACTACGCCTCCCTGGGCAGCGGCCCCGCCGTGGTGCTGATCCACGGCTTCCCGGACTTCTGGTACACGTGGCGCGATCAGATGGCGGCCCTCGCCGACGCCGGGTTCCGAGCCGTTGCGATCGACCAGCGCGGCTACGACCAGAGCGACGCGCCGAGCGGGGTCGAGAGCTACGCGATGCCGCTCCTGGTCGGAGACGTGCTGGCGGTGATCCGGAGCCTCGGCGTCGAGCGAGCGATCGTGGTCGGGCACGACTGGGGCGGCATGGTCGCCTGGCAGGTGGCGCGCACCGCGCCCCAGGCGGTCGATCGGCTCATCATCCTGAACCTGCCTCACCCCAACAACTTGGTCCGCGAGCTCGCCACCAATCCGGA
>CAVQTC010000017.1:0-490992 GCA_963716275.1 uncultured delta proteobacterium
GAACACCGGGATCGCCTCGCCCGCCGGCGAGGTCTCGAATGCGACGCGCACGCGCATGCCGGCACGCGCGTCCGCCGGCGCACAGCCGACGAGGTTCGTGCTCATGCGAACGCCTTCCTCGAGATCGACCTGCGCGAGCAGCAGGGGCAGGCGGCCGCGGTGGCGCGGGTGGTACTCGCGCCGGAGCTGGGCATGCGAGTAGAGCACGCCGCGGCCGGAGGCGTCGGCCCAGCCGAGCTTCGTCGAGCCACAGTGCTGGCAACGCTTGCGCACCGGGTACATCCAGCCGCTGCACTCGCTGCAGCGCTGGAGGCGCAGCACGCCGGCGCGCGCGCCGTCGAAGAAGGGCCGGTTCGCGTCGTCGGGCGCCGGCAGCCAGGAGGTCGCTTCGGACATGGTCGTTCCTTCCGCGCTGCTTCAGGACGCGTGCGGCGAGAGCGCGAGCGTCGCGTGGTAGTTCAGTACGCCGCCGTTGCCGGAGACGAGGATCAGGTCGTTCCTCGCCTGCCGGGCGCCCCCCTGGCCGCGTCCCTGGATCACCGCCTCGGCGACGGGCGTCATGCCCCACATGTAGTAGGCCGAGAGCTCACCGCCCCCGGTATTCGTCGGGAGCGCGCCGCCCGGCGCGAGCTTTCCGTCGGAGACGAACGCGCCGCCCTCGCCCTTCTTGCAGAAGCCGTAGTCCTCGAGGGTCACGAGCACCGTGTACGTGTAACAGTCGTAGATCTGGCACTGCGTGACGTCGGTGAGCTTCGCGTCCGCCATGGCGAGCGCGCGCGGGGCCGACTTCGCCGCCGGCGTGTGGACGCCTGAGTCGATCCCGGTGAGCCCTGCGTCGTTGCTGTGCGCCTGTGCGAAGCCCCTCACGTAGACCGGCGGCTGCGCGAGATCCCGGGCGCGCTCGGGCGTCGTCACGATCACCGCGACGGCGCCGTTCGAGACGAGGCAGCAGTCGAGCACGTGGAAGGGCTCCACCACCCAGGGCGACGCGTTGTAGCCCGCGAGGTCGAGCGGCTCGCGCTTGGTGGCGCGCGGGTTCATGGCGGCCCACTTGCGCTGGCCGATCGCGATCGCCGCGAGCTGCTCCTGCGCGGTGCCATACAGGTCCATGTGCCGGCGCGCGGCGAGCGCGTAGAGCGGAAGCGCGCCCGCGAAGCCGTAGACCGACCAGAGCGCCGCCATCGCGTTGCGCCGCCCGCCGCCCGCATAGGCGTCGCCCGTCCGCGTGCCCTCCTTCAGCGGGTCGTCGGCGAACACGCAGCACACGTAGCTCGCGAGGCCGTTGGCCACGGCCATCGACGCGTACTGGATCATCTGCCCCGCACTCGAGCCGTAGCCCTGCACGAAGGTGAGCACGTTCAGCTCGCGCAGCCCGAGCGAGAGGTGCAGCGGAAGGCTCACGCCGTTCGTCACGCCGGCGTTGATCATCAGGCCATCGAGATCGGCCTTCGGCAGGCCGGCGTCGGCGAGCGCGAGGTGGACGGCCTCGGCGGCGAGATCCTCGGCGTCGCGGTACACGCGGCCCATCTCGGTGATGCCGAGGCCGCAGATCGCGCTCGCGCTCTTCATGGGATGGGACATGGGTTCCTCGTTCACCTCAGGTATGGAGCATGCGCCCAGCGTAGGCGAAGCGGCGGCCGTCGTGGCCGGTGAAGCTGCTCTTGCCGAACGGGTCGTCGCGGCCCATCAGCGTCGAGAACGCCGGCGGGTTGCGGGTGAAGGCGGCCTCGTCGAGCGCGCGGTAGTCGTCGAGCGGACGGACGAAGACGCGGTTGTAGGTGACGTGGATGGCGACGCGCGCACCGGGCGCGCTGCGGTCGCCCTGCCAGTGCCAGACCCCGTGGCCCCAGAGCGCGACCGAGCCCTTGGGCATCAGGATCGGCACCCCGCCCGCGCGCGAGTCGTCGCGGCGCGGAGCCCGCCGGTGACGGTGGCTGCCCGGGATCACGAAGGTCGGTCCCGCCTCGAGCGTCCAGTCCTCGAGCGCCCAGCACGCGACGGCGATCAGGCCGAACTCGGGGTACGGCTCGCTGACGAGCGGGTAGTCGGCGTGGATGTCGATCAGCCCGCGGCCGGCCTCCTTGTAGGTCGCCGACATCGCGCCGAGCAGCATGCCCTGGCCGACGGCGCTCTCGGCGACCGTCCGGACCAAAGGATGGAGCGCGACCTCCTCGAACACGCGGTGCCGGAGCAAGAGTCCGTTCGTCGTGAACGGGTGGTGCGCGCGCACCTCGCTCTCCACGCGCTCGCGGAGCTCGTCGGCGAAGGCCTCGCTGACGGCGCGCTCGATCACGGTGTAGCCGCGCTCGCCGAGCTCGGCGACCTGGCGCTCGAGGCCGAGCCGGCGCGCGCGGTGGGCGTGGTCGCGGTTCTCGACCGTTCGCGCGGCCAGGTGGTCGTGGAGGTCTGAGAGCAGGGCCGCGACGGCAGGATCCGTTGGCATTCGACCGGAGACGCGGATCGCGCTGGCGCCCGACCGGTGCGCGAGCTCGCGGTGGGCGCGCGCGACGGCCTCGGGCCCCGCGGCGTACACGGTCTGAGCCAATGCGAGCACGGTCTGGTAGTCGGCCTCGACGCGCACCTCCGCATCGGGGATCTCGCGCGCCGCGACCTCGACCTTCCCGTCGGCGAGCCGGAAGCCCCACGCGGCGCGATCGCCCGGCGCGCCAAGCGACGGCGGCGCATCGGAGAAGACCTCGCAGAGCGTCAGGCGCGCCGCGCGCAGCGCCGGGCGCCCCGCGACCTCGCTGTCGAGGAACGCCTCGGCCGCGGCAACCCAGCCCGGCGATAGGAACTCGACCCGCTCGTCCACGTCCACCGGTAGCATCGCGCGCTCCTCCCCGTTGCTGTTCTCGGTCCGCCCCTGGGTTCCAAGGCTCCCGCCGCGTCACGAGGCGCGGCGTCTCTCCTTCTCCGCCTCTTCTCGCTGGTGCTTCTCGACGAACTTGCCGGCGGCTTGCAGCGCGGCGTTCATGAACTCGTCGCCATGATCGCGGGCCCACTCCAAGGACTCGCTGCGCGCGACGTTCGCGTGGTTGAAGACTGGCTTCACGTGCCGCGCGAACAGCTCGTAGGACCGCTTCGTGTCTTCGAAGCTCGCCCAGTTGTGCGCGAGGAACAGATAGGTGCCGAAGTCCGGGATCTTCTGCTCGAGCCGCTTGATCTGTGCGATCGCATCGTCCGGCGTGCCCACGACGGCGGCGCCGCGTTCGACCATGGCATCGATCGGGTCCTTGCCTTGCAGCTCGTCGACGCCTTGTCGGCTGATGCTGTAGAAGTAGTGCTGGTACTTCTCGAAGCCGTACTTGACCTGCTTGCGCGCCTCTTCGCACGTCTCGGCGAGATGCATCGGGCCCACGAGCCGGAGGCGCGCGGGGTCCATCGCCCTGCCGTGCTCCGCGGCGATCTTGTTCGCTACGGCCCAGTTCACCGAGAGTGCGTCGTAGCCATTGGGGCTCGTCGCGGCGACGCACAGCATGCCGAAGCCATGCTTGCCGGCGAGCCGACCGCCCGACGGCGTGAAGGAGCTCGCGACCGCGATCTCTGGATGGGGCTTCGTGTACGGCAGCAACTGGCAGCGCGCGTTGACCAGCTTGAACCACTCCGTCTCCATCGTCACGGTTTCGCCCCGGAAGAGGCGCACGATCGCTTCGATGGACTCGACCATCCGGTCGCGCTGCTTGTCCACGGGCACGCCGAGCATCATCGCGTCCGACGGCAGCAAGCCGGGACCGACTCCGAACATCACGCGCCCGCGAGTCTGGTGGTCGAGCTGCAAGATGCGATTCGCCGCCGTGAGCGGGTGGTGGTAGGGCAGCGAGACCACGCCCGTGCCCAGCCTGATGTGCTGCGTGCGCTCCGCCGCGGCCGCGATGAAGAGCTCGGGCGACGAGATGATCTCGTAGCCCGCCGAGTGATGCTCACCGATCCAGGCCTCTTCGAACCCGAGCTCGTCGAGCCACTCGACGAGCTGGATGTCGCGTCGAAGTGCGAGCGTCGGATCCTCGTCCAGCGGGTGAAACGGCGCGAGGAACATCCCGGCCTTGAGCGTCTGACGTCGGGTCATGTGCGCCTCCACGATCGCTTGAGCACAGCGTGCGATCCGAGGATAGGGGAATCGAGCCCCTAACCCGCTAGCTGCCGGATCGGCACCGCCGATTGCGGCGTCATCCAAAGCGTCGTTCCATGTGACCGAGGCTCCGAGGAGCCTCCCACACGGATCGGGAGAGCAATGAAGATCGGCGTGTTCGCGACGTTCATGTCCCCGCTGGCGACGCCGCAGCTCGTGGTGGACCTCGGCCGGCGGCTCGAGGGAGCGGGGATGGAATCCCTCTGGATGGGAGAGCACGTGGTGCTCTTCGACAAGATGGAATTCCCATACCCCGGCTCGCGGGACGGACGCATTCCCGTGCCTGCTGGCGGTGGCATGCTCGACACGGTGGCCACCTTCGGCTTCCTCGCGAGCGCGACCAAGAGGTTGCGGCTCGGGACGGGCATCACGCTCGTGCCCCAGCGCAATCCGATCTACACCGCGAAGGAGTTCGCCACGCTCGACTGGCTCAGCGGCGGGCGCATCGACTTCGGGGTCGGCGTGGGCTGGTGCAAGGAAGAGGTGATCGCTTGCGGCTACGGCTGGGCGGATCGCGGCGAGCGGTGTGACGAGTTCCTGAGAGCGATGATCGCGCTCTGGACCGAGCCGGTCGCGTCGTTTCAGGGCAAGCACCTGCAGCTCGCGCCTTGCCGGCTGGACCCCAAGCCCGTGCAGAAGCCGCACGTCCCCATCTATGTCGGCGGTCATGCGCCGCGCTCTCTGCGCCGCGCCGCCGAGCTCGGTCACGGGTGGTACGGCTTCGCACTCACGCCGGAGCTGACGGCGGGTCTCCTGAAGAACCTGGATCGCGCGCTCGCGGCGGCGGGCCGATCGCGCGCAGGCTTCGAGATCGTCGTCACTCCCCGCGAAGCATCACCCGAGACGCTGCGGGCGTTCTCGGATCTCGGCGTCGACCGCCTCGTCGTGCAGCTCGGCTCGCAGAAGGCAGATGCGCTGGAGCGGCGGCTGCCCGAGCTAGAGCGGCTCGTGAAGGCCGCAGCGTAGGTCGCGCTTCAGTCCACGCCCTCGACGAGGCGCAAGTCGCGCTCGACGCCGTCGGCGAGTGCCTTCAACGCCTCCTGATAGGCGGCGCCGTCGTGTGCGGCGAGCGCCTGCGCGAGGCTCGGGAACTCGACGAGCACGGTCCGCTGCTGGACTCCCGCCTCGTATGCCTTGGCGGCGACGCCGCGCGCCAGGAAGCGCCCGCCGGCGGCCTGGATCGCCGGCCCGGCGAGCTTCGCGTAGGCGGCGAGCTTGGCGGGGTCCTTGATCGAGCGGTAGCAGGAGATCCAGTAGGCCTTGGGCATCGCGGCTCCAAATTGGTGTTTCGCCCAGGCGATTCTATGCCGAGGCGCGCGCCGACGCGAAGCCGTAGGTTGTCCCCATGAAGCCCCGGATCGGATTCCTCGGCGCCGGGCTGATCAGCCGCATGCACGGGCACCTCCTCAGGTCGAGCTCGGTCGCCCACGAGATCACCGCGGTTCACGATCCCGATCGCGCACGCGCCGAGGCGTTCGCAGCTCGGCTCGGCGCGGAGGCGATGAGCGAGGAGGCGTTGCTCGACTCGGTCGACGTCGCGTACGTCACCGCCTGGACCTCCGAGCACGGCCGGCTCGTGCGCGCGGCCGCCGAGCGCGGGCTCGCGGTGTTCTGTGAGAAGCCGCTCGCGAAGTCGGCGAGGGAGGCGGAGGCGATTGTCGAGTGCGTCGAGGCCGCCGGGGTGGTGAGTCAGGTCGGCCTCGTGCTCCGATTCGTTCCACAGTTCCTGCTCGCGCGAGCACTAGTGCAGGAGGAGCGCGCGGGTCGGCTGCAGGCCGTCTCGTTCCGCGACGACCAGTACATCCCCAATCAGGGGACGTACGGCTCGACTTGGCGCATCGACCCGGCGATCGCGGGGCGCGGAGCCCTGCTCGAGCACTCGATCCACGACGTCGACATCCTGCGCTGTCTCGGGGGTCCCGTCGATGCCGTCAGCGCCGTGGTCCGCGAGTTCCACGGCTACGACGCGATCGACGATGTCGCAGTGGCCCGGCTCGAGTTCGCGGGCGGAGGCGTGGCTTCGCTGACCTCGGTCTGGCACGACATCCTCGAGCGCCCCAGCCTCCGCTACATCGAGCTCTTCTGCGAGCGCCTGTACGTCGCGCTCGACGGCGACCTGAGCGGAGCGATCCGCTGGCAGTTCACAGGCTCCCCGCTGGAGAGCCTGGCGGGCGACGCGCTCGTGCGCGCATGCCGGGAGCGAGGCATCGCACCCTCCAGCGAGGTGGCGTCACTGGCGGGGAGCCCGCTCTTCAACCCGGCCACGGCCTTCCTCGAGGCCGTGCGTGGCGAGACGCCGCCCGCGCTGCCCCTGCGCGAGGCGGTTGTCGCGCATCGGCTCGTCGACGCGCTGTATCGCTCCGCCGATCAGGCCGGCGCGACCATCCGGGCGCCTGAAGCTCGGCTCCACCGGAATGGTGCGAGGTAGACGCCTCCTTGACCCCAGCCACAGTGGCTGACCCAGGTTCGCCCGTCCTCGCCCGGAACGATCTCCGCGGCGTGCGCGGGGATCGTGCCGATCTGGTGCCCGAGATCGAAGTGCAACGGGTCGTCGCTCGCGATCACGCGCGTGCGCCGATACGAATCAGTCAGGAGCGATCCAGTTCGTTTGTAATCGGCGAGAACGCCCGCCCAGTCGGGGCCGATCAGGAGCAGGTACCGGCCGTTCGAGGCGACGACGAACGGGGACTCGGTCGGGCCGGCCATCGTGCCGGACATGGGATCTCGGTAGACGATCGTGCGGCCGGCCCAGTGAACGAGGTCGGTCGACTGCGCAGCGGCAACGACGAAGTTTCCGCCGGCGGGCTCCGACGTGGCCGTGTAGAACAGGATCCAGCGGCCATCGACCCGCAGGATCATCGGATCGCGCGCCTCGAAGCCGTCCACCACCATCGGGTTGGCCGGATGACGCTGCCACGTCCAGCAGTCCTCGGACGTGGCGAGGTGGATGCGATAGCGGTCCTTCGCCGGTCCCCCGGCGCAGTAGAACATCCAGTAGCGGCCGTCGTGCTCGATCACGTGGGGGGCCCACAGCTGGACCTCGTGGTGGTCGGCCTCCGCGCTCAACGCGAAGGGCTGCTTCGTCCAGGGTCCGTGGAGCTTGGGCGCTGTGGCGTGCGCGAAGTGGACCTCGGCGAAGGGCGCCATGGGCTCGGCGTGGGTGATGCCGAACAGGTGCCAGAGGCCGGTCCGGTCGCGAACGAACGTGTGGTCGTTGATGTACCACGGCTCGGTCTCGCCGATCGACGGGTCGTACACGCGCTCGAAGTCGCCGACGAAGATCGCGTCGAGCGGCAAACTCTCGCGTCGACTACGCGAGCTTGGCGCTCGGAATCTTGATGTCGAAGCGCTCCTCGACCTGCGGATCTTTTCGAATCGACTTCACCGACGTGTAGAGGAGCTTCTTCCCGGTCGCGTCGAAGACGCGGACGTACAGCTCGGGGCTCGATTCCAACAAGCCGAAGTTGATTGACCCGTAGTCGATCCGGAACTTGCCGGCGGCATCCGTGATCGCGGCGCCCAGCTTGTCATCGAACAGCAGGTCCTTGTCGAGCGCTCGGACCTGGAGCCCCTGCAGCGGCCTTCCCGACCCTTCTTCCACGACGGTACCGACTACGCGCATTGCGAATCTCCAATACGGGGTGGGGGACAGCCTCAGCCCGCGCGCCTCCGTTGTCAACTGGCACGGATGCGGAGCTTTCGCCCCCGCGCGCACCGCCACATAATTCCGCGATGGCGAAGCCTGGCGTCGTCTGCACGCGCCGCAGCTTGCTCGGCGGCATGGCCGCGGCGGCGTGTCTGGCGCCGCTCGCCGCGCTCGCGCAGCCCGCGAGCCCCGCGGCGAAATCTCGGCCCGCAGCCGGGGGATCGCCTCGCGTTCGCCGCAGGCGAGCGCGCGGGCCAGGCGATCGGCGCCGGCGATGTCGTGCTCGGCGCGGAGCCGATCGCGGCCTGGCCGATGGACGCCGCGAGCGGCGAGCTGCGGAATGGCTCCCGGCTCAACCAGGTCCGCCTGGTCCGACTCGATGCGGCGGCGCTCTCGCCGCGGACCGCGGAGAATGCCAGCGACGGCATCGTGGCCTACGCCGCGATGTGCAGCCACGCGGGCTGCGATGTCACGGGCTGGGACGCCGCGAAGAGCGAGCTCGTCTGTCCGTGTCACGGCTCGATCTACGCCGCCCTCGATGCCGCCGCGGTCCTGAAGGGGCCGTCCACCAAGCCGCTCGCGATGCTGCCCCTGCGCAGCGAGGGCAACGAGCTGCGTGTCGCGCGCGGCTTCACGCGCAAGGTCGGCTTCACCCCTGCCTGAGAGGAGGCGCATGTCGCCCAAGCGACGAGTCGTGCTCGGATGGATCGCGGCCCTGCTCGCGCTCGGGCCCGCTGCGAGCGAAGAAGGCGCCGACACGCAGCGCCCCTACTCGACCGTGACGCAGGCGCGCCTCGAGAACCCCGAGCCGCGCAACTGGCTGATGTTCCGCCGCACCTACGACGCGAACGGCTACAGCCCGCTCGATCGCATCGATACCCACAACGCGAAGCGCCTCACCACGGCGTGGACCTTCGCGACGGGCCTGCGCGAGGGGCACCAGGCGCCGCCCATCGTGAACGACGGCATCATGTTCGTCTCCACGCCGCAGAACCACGTGATCGCCCTCGACGCGCGGACGGGCGAGCAGCTCTGGCGCTACGAGCGCGAGCTGCCCGAGGACCTGGTGCAGCTCCATCCCACGAACCGGGGCGTCGCGCTCTGGGGCGACCGCGTCTACCTCGCGACGGTGGACGCGATGCTGGTTGCGCTCGACGCGCGCACCGGGAAGGTGGTCTGGGAGCAGAAAGTCGAGGACTACACGCACGGCTACTACTGCACGCTCGCGCCCCTCGCGGTGAAGGGGAAGATCCTCGTCGGCGTCTCGGGCGGCGAGATGGGCATCCGCGGCTTCATCGCCGCATTCGACGCCGAGAGCGGCTCGCTCGCCTGGAAGACCTACACCATCCCCGCGCCCGGCGAGCCCCACGCGGACAGCTGGCCCGGCGACACGTGGAAGACGGGTGGCGTGCCGGTCTGGGTGACCGGGGCCTACGACCCGCAGCTCGGGCTCACCTATTGGGGCACGGGCAACGGCGGCCCGTGGAGCGGCGATATGCGCCCGGGCGACAATCTCTACGCCAACTCCGTCCTGGCCCTCGACATCGAGACCGGTCGCATCGCCGGCTTTCACCAATATCACTGGAACGACTCGTGGGACTGGGACGAGGTCTCGACGCCGCTCCTGCTCGACTACGAGCGCGGTGGTCGCACGGTCCACGGGCTCGTTCACCCCGGCCGCAACGGCTACCTGTGGTTCCTCGAGCGCACGAAGGACCACATCGGCTTCGTCGATGCGCTTCCCTTCGTGCACAACGACGTGATCACGCGCCTCGACCCGACGACGGGTCGGCCCGAGTACGACCTCTCGAAGAAGCCGGCGGTCGGGAAGCCCGCGACCTTCTGCCCGTCGCTGAGCGGCGGCACCAACTGGCCGCCCGCGGTCTTCAGTCCCAGGACGAGGCTGCTCTACATCCCTGCGAACGAGAACCTCTGCGCGATGCTCAACCCCTTCGAGCCGACGTACGAGCCCGGTCAGATCTATACGGGCACGGAGCTGACCATTCCCACCGAGACGATCGACTTCGTGCTCCCCGCCGGCGCGAAGGACCACATCGGTGAGCTTCAGGCGTGGCGCATCGACGGCAAGCCTGCCCAGCAGTGGAAGCACACCTTCAGGTACCACCTGTGGGCGCCGCTGCTCGTGACGGGCGGGGACCTGATCTTCGCCGGCGGCACGAACGACCGCTTCTTCCGCGCCTTCGACGCGCGCACGGGCGAGGTGCTCTGGCAACAGCGCACGAGCTCGGGTGTGGTGGGCGTCCCCACGACCTACGAGATCGATGGCGTGCAGTACGTGGCCGTGCTCTCCGGCTGGGGAGTGGACGCGGAGCGCATCCAGCAAGCCCTCAACACCAAGCTACCGCTCAACGAGCGCGTCAGCGTGCCGCAGGGCGGCGTGCTGTGGGTGTTCGCGCTGGGTAGGTGAGCTATTCCGACTGGGTGAAGGAGCCCTCCGATGAAGTTCGACCTCTCGCAGACCGACGAGCTGCTCGCGACGACGCGGGCGGTGCGCAAGCGCCTCGACCTCGACCGGCCGGTTCCGCGCAGCGTGGTGCTCGAGTGCATCGCGCTCTCCCAGCAGGCGCCCACCGGCTCGAACAGCCAGGGCTGGCGCTGGCTCGTCGTCGACGACGCGGGCAAGCGCAAGGCCCTCGCCGACCTCTACCGCAAGGGCGCCGAGGGCTATCTCACGCAAGCCGAGAAGACCGCGAAGGACCCGCAGTCGAAGCGCGTCTTCACGAGCGCGCTGTACCTGATGGAGAACTTCGCCCGCGTGCCGGTGCACGTCATCCCGTGCGTGGCGGGGCGACCGCCGGAGGGCACGCCGAGCGTCGCCTGGTCGGGCTACTTCGGCTCCATCTATCCAGCGGTCTGGAGCTTCCAGCTCGCGCTGCGCGCGCGCGGCCTCGGCTCGGCGCTGACCACGTTGCATCTCGCTCAGGAGAAGGCGGCCGCAGAGCTGCTCGGGATCCCCGCTGACGTGATGCAGATTGCGCTGCTGCCCGTGGCCTATGCGAAGGGCGAGTTCAAGCGCGCCGCGCGACCGGGGCCGGAGACCATCACGCACTGGAATGCGTGGGGCGCGCGAACCTCGTGAGAGACGTCGCCGTCGTCTCCTACTGCCGCACCGGCATCGCACGCGCCGTGCGCGGCGCCCTCAACGCGACTCACGGCATCCCGCTGACGGCGCACGTCTTGCGCCATGCGGTGAAGCGCGCCGGGATCGACCCCGGCGAGGTCGAAGACGTCGTCGTCGGTTGCGGTCTTCCGGAAGGCGCCACCGGCCACAACATCGCGCGCAACGCCGCGCTCGAGGCCGGCTTCGGCAACGCCGTGCCCGGGATGACCATCAATCGCTACTGCGGCTCCGGCCTGAGCGCGGCGGCGATCGTCGCGAATCGGATCGCAGCCGGTGAGGCCACCATCGCGATCGCTGCGGGCGTCGAGAACATCAGCCTCGTCCAGTTCAACCTCAACCTGAATGGCTTCTTCTACGCGCCGCTACAGCAGCGCATGCCCGCCGTCTGGTGGACGATGAATCAGACCGCGGACTTCGTCGCCAAGAAGTATGGGATCAGCCGCGAGGCCCAGGATGCCTACGTGGTGGAGAGCCAAGCGCGCGTCGCCGCGGCGGCCGCCGCGGGCAAGTTCGCCGAGGAGATCGTCCCGATCACGACGACGATGAAGATCACCGACAAGGCGACGAAGGCGACTCGCGAAGAAGAGGTCACCCTCGCTCGCGACGAAGGCCCGCGCCCCGACACGACGCTCGCCGGCCTCGCCGCGCTCAAGCCCGTGTATCCGGGCGGGACGACGACGGCCGGCAACGCCTCGCAGCTCTCGGACGGCGCTGGGGCCGCGGTCCTCGTGGACGCCGACGTCGCCGCCCGGCGCGGGTTGCCGATTCTCGGGCTGTTCCGAGGCATGCAGCTCGCGGCCGTCCCGCCAGAGGAGATGAGCATCGCGATCGCACCCGCCATTCGGAAGCTCGTGAAGCACCACCAGCTCGCCCTGTCGGATGTCGATCTCTGGGAGCTCCACGAGGCGTACGCGGTGACCACGCTCTACAACCAGGCGCAGCTCGAGACGCCGTGGGAGATCACGAACGTGAACGGGGGTGCGGTGCCGCTGGGTCACCCCTATGGCATGTCGGGCATTAGGTACCTCGGCTCCACACTTCTCGAGCTCGCCCGCCGGCGTCGCCGCCGCGCGATCGTCGGCGTTTGCACAGCCGGGGGGATGTCGACCGCCGCCTACCTCGAGCGCCAGTAGCGTTGGCCCCGAGATATCTCGAGGACTACGCCCCAGGGCAGAAGTTCGGCTCGGGCCGGCTCAGCGTCGAGGCATCGCGCATCAAGAGCTTTGCGGCGGAGTTCGATCCGCAGCCGTTCCACCTCGACGAGGCTCGCGCGCGCGACACGCTCTTCCGGGGTCTGGTGGCGAGCGGCTGGCACACCGCGGCCATGACGATGCGCCTCATCGTCGAGGGCGAGCTCGACCCAGTGGGTGGAGTCGTGGGAGCGGGTCTTGACGAGCTTCGCTGGCCGCGCCCGGTGCGGCCCGGGGACGAGCTCCGGGTCGAGAGCGAGGTGCTCGAGGTGCGGCCGTCGCAGTCGCGCCCCGCCGACGGCCTGATCAAGGTGCGGACCGTGACGCTCAACCAGAATGGCGAGCCGGTGCAAATCAGCGTCGTCAACCTGCTCGTGAAGCGCCGTCCGACGTAGTCACATCGCCGGCGGGCCGTTCGGCAGCGTGCGCTGCATCGCGCGCTGGAAGGCTGGCCGCGCAGCCATGCGGTCGAGGAACGCGTTCACGTGCGGAAACTCCTCGAGCCCGCGGCGATCGTCGTGGAATAGCGGCGTCACCGACGTCACGCGGCGCAGGGCGAGCGGCGCCAGGCGCAGTGGGAAGTGCATCATGATGTCCGCGGCGGTGAACGCGTCGCCCGCGAAGTAGGGCCGCTTCGCCAGAGTGTCCTCGGCGAACGTGAGAACCTTGCGGCTGCCGCCCAGGTAGATGAAGGCGATCTGGGGAGGCGGGTTCTCGCCGGCGAGCTCGAGAATCATCCGCTCGATCATCCCGCGGAACATCCCCGAGCCTTCGGCGAAGTGAAGCCACTGGAGATAGGCGGGCATCTCTGCCGCGTCGGCCGCAGCCGCCCCTCGCCGTAGCGCAGCAGGATGTACTCGAGGATCGCCGCCGACTCGACCAGGCGGATCGACCCGTCCTCGAGGATCGGCGCCATGCGCATCCCGTGCGCCTTCTCGAGCTCGACGAGCGAGCCCATCACGTCGCCCGAAACGAAGCGCAGCTCGTAGGGCAGCCCGAGCTCCTCGCACAGCCAGGCGACTCGCTCCGAGCGGCGCCCTTCGATGTGGTGGATCACGAGAGGCTGGGCAGGCTTCGGCATGGTGGGAGCCTGACTCGGGACCAGGCACGCTCGCAAGCCTGCAAGGGAGTTGGTCTAGCCTTCCTGGCGGCGATCGACCCGCGCAAGGAGCACCTCGATGGCGACGCTGACTCGGGATGGCGTGAACCTCCACTACGAGGTGTACGGCTCGGGGCCGGTGGTTCTGCTCAGCCACGGCTACTCCGCCACGTCGGAGATGTGGAAGGGCCAGATCGAGCCGCTCGGCCGCAAGCACAAGCTGGTCGTCTGGGACATGCGCGGACACGGGCGGAGCGACTACCCGCCGGATCCGGCGGCGTACAGCGAAGCGGCGACGGTGGCCGACATGGCTGCGCTACTCGACGCGGTGGGCACACCGACCGCAATCGTCGGCGGCCTCTCGCTCGGGGGCTACATGAGCTTGGCGTTTCACCGCGCGCATCCCGAGCGAGTTCGAGCGCTGTTGATCATCGACACCGGGCCCGGGTTCCGGAGTGCGCAGGCCCGCGAAGGCTGGAACCGATTCGCGCTCGAGACGGCGGATCGTCTGGAGAAGGACGGTCTGGCCGGAATGCCCGGGGCGTCGCCCGAGGTGAGAGCCAGCCACCATCGTTCGGCCGAGGGCCTGGTCCGCGCCGCGCGCGGGATGCTGACCCAGCGAGATGCGTCCGTGATCGAGAGCTTGCCGACGGTTGCCGTTCCGGCGCTCGTGATCGCCGGCGCCAACGACGCGCCCTTCCTGAACGCGACGGACTACATGGCGGCCAAGATTCCGGGAGCCAAGAAGCTCGTCTTCCCGAACGCCGGCCACGCGGTGAATCTCGACCAGCCCGCGGCCTTCAACGCAGCCGTGCTGGACTTCCTGGGGACGCTGGTTGACTAAGTGTTGACCTCGCGGGGAACTCCCCGCGAGGTCAACACTTAGTCAACCAGCGTCCCCGCTTGCGCCCGCGCCTACCGCTTCATGCGAGGCATCCCCATGAAGTCGCGCTTGCCGATGGGCACGCCCTTCATGCGCAGGATGTCGTAGGCCGTCGCGGTGTGGAAGTAGAAGTTCGGGAACGAGAACGAGAGGACGAAGTCTCGGGCCACGAAGGGCATGCCCCGCTCGCCCATCTTGAACTCGACGTCCTTCCCTTCGAGTGCGTCGATCGCCTCGCGCTTGTAGGCCTGTAGGCCCGAGCGCGCATCGGCCACCAGCTTCTCCAGACCCGCGTAGTTCAGGTCCTGCGGACCCGACGGCGGGCGGAACGTGCCCGACTCGATCGCCTGGATCGCTCCCAGCGAATGGTGGGCGATCGACATGACCTGGAAGCGGAACGGCAGCATGTCCGCGTAGAGCCGCGTCTCGACGACCTGCGCCAGATCGATGCCGCTCTTCTCGCAGTGCTCGCGACCCTTGGCCAGAAAGCCCGAGGCGGCGCCGAGGATCTGGAGATAGGAGGCGACGCTCAGGTCGTAGAACGAGGTGGCCATGGGGGCTCCTTTTGCGTGTGGCGCGGATCGTACACTCAGCGCGGCTTCAACGGAAACGAGGCGAAGCGCGTCTCCGTGTAGAACTCACGGCTGCGGCCGCCACCCTCGCGCCCGCTGCCGCTGTTCTTGATGCCGCCGAAGGGTTGGCGGAGGTCGCGCTCGAAGCCGGCGTTGATCCAGATCATTCCCGTCTGGAGTCGATGGCTCACGTAGTGGGCCGTCGTCTGCGACTCGGTCCATATGTAGCCCGCCAGGCCGTAGCTCGAGTCGTTGGCGATGCGCAGCGCGTGATCGGCGTCGTCGAACGGCATCACGACCGCCACGGGGCCGAAGATCTCCTCCTGACAGACGCGCGCGCTGTTCTCGACGTCCACGATCGCCGTCGGGGCCACGTAGTAGCCCTTGGCGAGGCCTTCGGGCCGGCCGCCGCCGAACAGGATGCGGCCCTCCTTGCGCGCGAGCTCGAGGTAGCCCGTGACGCGGTCGTACTGGCGCTTGTGCACCAGCGGCCCGAGCCGGGTCGTGCGCTCGAAGGGATCGCCTGCCTTCCACGCGGCGGCGGCGTTCTCGAACGACTTCAGGAACTCCTGATAGATCGGCCGCTGGACGAGGATGCGCGAGCCCGCGACGCAGGCTTGCCCGGCGTTCATGAAGATCGAGGCAGCCGCCGCCGGCACCGCGCGCTTCAGATCGGCGTCCGCGAAGAGGATGTTCGCGGACTTTCCGCCGAGCTCGAAGGAGGTGCGCTTCAGCGACTTCGCTACGCGCGCCGAGATGTCGCGGGCGGTCCCCGGTGAGCCCGTGAAGGAGACGCCGGCCACGTCCGGGTGCTCGACGAGGGGCACGCCGGCCTCGTTCCCGTAGCCGAGCACCACGTTGTAGACGCCCTTCGGCAGGCCGGCCTCGTTGAAGATCTCGCAGAGCACGCGGATCGAGAGCGGCGAGAGCTCGGAGGGCTTGTGGACGGCGCTGTTCCCGTAGGCGAGGCACGGCGCCATCTTCCAGGTCGAGAGCATGAAGGGGCCGTTCCACGGCGTGATCAGCCCGAAGACGCCCACCGGGTCCGTCATCGTGTAGGTGAGCAGGCTGTCGTCGCGGTTGAACGACTCGTTGCCCGCGAGCTCCTGCTCCTGCGCGAAGAAGCGGAAGTTCCACGCCGAGCGCTCCACCATCGGGTGCGGGCCGGCCATGGGCGGGCCGATCGGCGCGCCCATCTCGAGCGACTGCAGCTTGATGATCTCCTCGGAGCGCGCCTCGATCAGGTCGGCCACCTTGGAGAGCACTTTGCGCCGGAAGGACGGCTTGGCCCGCGACCAGGCGCCGTCGTCGAAGGCGCGCTTGGCCGCCCGCACCGCCGCGTCGACGTCCTGGGCCTCGCCGCGCGCCGCGCGCGTGGTCAGCTCCTCGGTGGCGGGATCGACCACCTCGAAGGTGGCGCCGGAGCGCGACGCCACGAGCTGGCCGTCGATGAAGTGCTGCGGCGTGGGCACCGCGGGTCGCGCGACTTTCTCCATGGCTCCTCCCGACGTGGGCTCCTAGCGTAGGCTGGCTACGTCCACGTCGCTGTTGCGGCCCTCGACCAGGTACGGGAAGCGCGCGACGGTCGCCCGCACGCTCTTCTGCTTCCCCCCGTGGTCCAGCCGTTGAACTGCCAGGCGCGCACGGAGGGGATGCCCGCGGCGTCGATCACCTGATAGAGCACGTGATCGCGGTAGGCCGGCATGGCGAGAGGCGCGCTGAAAGTGGAGTCCGTCATGTTGCTCCCTACGGCCTCAAGACGTAGATGCGGTGCTGCGGGTGCCGGACTGGCAGGACGTCGCAGCTGCTGAACCCGGCTCCGGTTGCGAGCTCGCGTACCGTCCGCTCTCCGATCGCGGTGCCGAGTCCAGCGCCTCCTCCTGCCAGAGACACCGTCATGCAGTGCATGCAGCTGGCGGCGTAGACGAGCCGGCTGAAGGTGCCGGTGTTCTCCGCGAGCTCGTCCGACACCGGGGCTTCCGACCAGAGGAAGAAGCCGTCACTCGCCAGGGATCGCCGAATGCCGCGGAGCGCGGCGTCGGGGTGCTGCATGTCGTGGATGCAGTTGAAGGCGGTCACCAGATCGAACGTGCGCTCGGGCAAGTCTTCCGCGGCCAGCTGTTGGAAGCGCGCTCGGCTCTCGAGACCTCGAGACGCTGCCGCGGCGCGCGCGCGCTCGAGCGACGGCGCATCGAGGTCGACCCCGGTGCCCTTGGACGCGGGGAACCGCGCCACGACGGCCAAGAGCGCTCTCCCGCCCCCACAGCCGACGTCGGCGACGCGCCCGCCACGTTCGAGGCGAGCGGCGAGCTCGGGGACGGCTGCGATCCAGCTCTCGACGCCGTCGCGATAGCTGTTGGCGTAGAGCTTCTCGATCGCCTCGCTGATCTCGGGACCGAAGCGACCGAAGTCGACACCGCCACCCCGCTGGAAGGCTTCCATCAGGGCGGTCAACTGGCGCGTGCACGCCTGGGCGTAGAGGTAGGTGCCGCCGGCATAGAGCGGGCTCTCGCGATCCGCGAGGAACGCCACCTGCTCGGCGGTCATGCGGAACGTCCGGGCCGCGGCGTCGTACGCGAGGTACCCGGACACGGCGAGCGCGCTCGCCCACTCGCGCACGTAGCGCTCGACGAGGCCCGTCTCCGTGGCGAGCACGTCGGGCGTGCGGGGCTTGCCGTCGGACAGCGCCGCGAAGAGACCCAATCGGTCCCCCAGGTAGGCGAGCGCGCTGGTCAGGGCCCCCGCGAAGTCGGCGGCGACCTGTGCCTGGAGCCTCTTCACGGCCTCGGGGTCGAGCTCTGCCTTCTGCATCGGGACCTCGCGGGGGGGTAGACTACCGCCCTCGCGCGCGGGCGTTCGAGGGGGAATCGAGATGCGACTTCTGCTGCGGATCGTCGGTGTCCTCGTGCTCGTCGTCGTCATCGCAATCGCGGGCATCCTGATCGGGGCGCGCTTCGCGGACGGGCCGCTCGGGATCATCGCGGGCGGAGCCTTCCGGACGGGCGAGCTGCAGAGCGGCCCCGAGCCGGATTGGTCGTTCGTCCGAGACATCCCGACCCTCGAGTTCCAGTCGCTCGACCCCGTGCGCTCGCGGACGACTTGGGTCCTCTACCACGAAGGCCGGGTCTTCATTCCGTGCGGGTACATGACGAGCGCGATGGGGCGCATCTGGAAGAAGTGGCCGCTCGAGGCGGAGCGCGATGGGCGCGTGATCCTGCGCATCGACGGGAAGCTCTACGAGCGGAGCCTGGTCCGCATTCAGGACGGGCCGATCCTCGAGCCCGTGCTCGCCGAGCTCGGGCGGAAGTACGTGAGCCAGCCCATCCCGCTCGCGGCCATAACGTCTGGGTCGCTCTGGATCTTCGAGGTGGTGCCCAGGCGCTAGTCGTCGGGACCGATCATTTTCTCCGGTCGGACGAGGGCGTCGAAGTCCTCGGCCGGGATCCCGTCCGCGAGCGCCTCCTCGCGCAGCGTCGTGCCGCGCTGGTGGGCCGCTTTCGCAATCCTTGCGGCCCGGTCGTAGCCGTACCTCGGCGCGAGGGCGGTCACGAGCATCAGCGACCGCTCGAGGTTCCTCCGGATGTTCTCGGTGCGCGCCTGGATGCCCACGACGCAGTGGTCCGTGAACGACACGCTGGCATCGGCCAGCAGCTGCACCGATTGCAGGAAGTTGTAGGCCATCATCGGATTGAAGACGTTCAGCTCGAAGTGGCCTTGGCTCCCCGCGAAGGTGAGGGCCGCCTGGTTGCCGAAGACGTGGGCGCAAACCTGGGTGAGCGCCTCGCACTGCGTGGGGTTCACCTTCCCGGGCATGATGGAGGAGCCCGGCTCGTTCTCGGGGAGCGCGAGCTCGCCGAGGCCCGAGCGCGGTCCGCTCGCCAGGAAGCGGATGTCGTTTGCGATCTTGAAGAGCGCGGCCGCGGCGGCGCCGAGCGCCCCGTGCGCGAAGACGAGCGCGTCGTGTGCCGCGAGCGTCTCGAACTTGTTGGGCGCGGAAACGAACTGGAGCCCGGTGATCGCCGCGATGCGCTCCGCGACGCGATCGGCGAAGCCCTTGGGCGCGTTGAGACCCGTGCCCACCGCCGTTCCGCCCTGGGCGAGCTCCATGAGCCCCGGGAGCGTCGTCTCGATCCGCCGGATCGCGCTCGCCACCTGCGCGGCGTAGCCCGAGAACTCCTGGCCCAGGGTGAGCGGTGTCGCGTCCTGGGTGTGGGTGCGCCCGATCTTGATGATGCCCGAGAACGCTTGCTGCTTCTCGGCGAGGGCGGCATGGAGCTTCCGGAGCGCGGGCAGGAGGGCCTGCGTCAGCTGCTCCGCGCAGGCGATGTGCATCGCCGTCGGGTAGGTGTCGTTGGACGACTGGCTCAGGTTCACGTGGTCGTTCGGGTGGACGGGCTGCTTCGAGCCCAGCTTTCCGCCGAGGAGCTCGATCGCTCGATTCGAGATCACCTCGTTGGCGTTCATGTTGGACTGCGTGCCGGAGCCCGTCTGCCACACCGCCAGCGGAAAGTGGTCGTCGAGCTTGCCCTCGATGACCTCCTGCGCGGCCCTGACGATGGCGGCGCCGATCCTCGCATCGAGGCGTCCGAGGGCCATGTTGGTCTCCGCCGCGGCGCGCTTGACGACGCCCAGGGCGCGAACGACGGAGGCGGGCTGCTTTTCCCACCCGATCTTGAAGTGGCTCCGCGCGCGCTCGGTCTGGGCGCCCCAGTAGCGCGTGGCATCCACCTGGATCACGCCGAACGTGTCGGTCTCGGGCCGAGTGTCTGTCGAGTCCATGTCGTCGCGTGTCCTCCGAGGCTGCCCCTCGTCGGGCGGGACCATTGTACGCTCGCCCCATGGCCGAGAGCGCATGCCTCACCGACCTCGATGCCGATGCCCTCTCGCGCGCGATCCACGCGCGCCGCGTCTCGTGCCGGGAGGTGATGGCCGCGACGCTCGCGCGCATCGAGCGCCTGAACCCGCGCTTCAACGCGATCGTGAATCTGGCGCCCGAGGAATCGCTCTTGCGCCAGGCGGACGAGCGAGACGCGGAGCTCGCGCGCGGGCGCTCGCGCGGCTGGCTCCACGGGATTCCGCAGGCGATCAAGGACGCCGCCCACGCCGTCGGCTTCCCGACCACGCTCGGGAGCCCGCTGCTCAGGGACTTCCTCCCGGCGCACGACAGCTTCTTCGTCGCGCGCATGAAGGCGGCTGGCTGCATCGTGATCGGCAAGACCAACATGCCCGAGCTCGGGCTGGGCTCGCACACCTTCAACGATCTCTTCGGCGTGACCGGGAACGCCTGGGACCCGCGCGTCAGCGCAGGCGGGAGCAGCGGCGGCGCGGCGGTGGCCCTGGCGCTGCGCCTGCTCCCGGTGGCCGACGGCTCGGACTTCATGGGCTCGCTGCGCAACCCGGCGGGCTGGAACCACGTCTACGGCATGCGGCCGAGCCAGGGGCGCGTGCCCGGCGGGCCGCGCCCCGAGGTCTGGCTTGGCCAGCTCGCGACCGAGGGACCGATGGGCCGCACGGTGCGCGACGTGGCCCGCCTGCTCGAGATCCAGGCCGGCTACGACGCGCGCGCCCCGCTCTCCATCGGCGAGGAGGGCGCGCGCTTCGTGCCGCTCGCCCGGGGCGTCGGCGCGCGGCCGGCGCATCGGCTGGCTCGGCGATCTCGGCGGGCGCGTCGCGCTCGAGCCCGGCATTCGCGCGGTCTGCGAGGGCGCGCTCGCGCGCCTCGAGCAGGAGGGGGCCGCGATCGAGCCGCTTCCGCTCGGCTTCGACCACGAGCTCCTCTGGCAGGCCTGGCTCGTGTGGCGGCGCGTCTTGGTCGCACCGGGCGTGGGCGCTCTCCTCGCACGCGACGGCGCGCGCGCGCGCATCAAGCCCGAGGCGCTCTGGGAGTACGACGGCGCGCAGGGCGTCTCGGCCGCGGACCTGATGAGTGCGAGCGCGGTGCGCAGCGCCTTCCATGCCCACGTGCTCGCGCTCTTCGAGCGCTTCGATGCGCTCGCGCTGCCGGTCGCGCAGGTGTGGCCCTTCGACGCGAAGGAGCGCTGGCCCAAGGAGATCGCGGGGCGCGCCATGGACACCTATCACCGCTGGATGGAGGTGACCCTCCACGCGACGTTCGCCGGCCTGCCGGCGATCAGCGTCCCGGCTGGCTTCGATCCCAGCGGGCGGCTTCCGATGGGCCTCCAGCTGATCGGGAAGCCCCGGGGCGACGCCGAGCTCCTGGAGCTCGCGGCCGCGTACGAGACGACATCGGCGGAGCTGCTCGCGCGCCGGCCCCCGGAGTGAGCGCGCGCCTGGGTTAAACTGTCCGGCCACTTCTTCGAGTCGGCACCCGCCGGCCCCTCATGCTGGAGCCTGTCGCGATGAGCCAAGCCGAACCCGCAGCCCCGACCCCCGACCTCGGCTTCGACCCCGACGCGCTGCGCGAGAAGTACCGGCGCGAGCGCGACAAGCGCATCCGCGCGGACGGCAACGAGCAGTACGTCGAGGTGAAGGGCGACTTCGCACGCTACCTGGACGATCCCTACGTCGCACCCGGCTTCACGCGCGCCCCGCTCACGGACGAGGTCGAGGTGGTCGTGATCGGCGGCGGCTTCGGCGGCCTCCTCGCGGGCGCGCGCCTGCGCGAGGCCGGCGTCCAGAGCCTCCGCATGATCGAGAAGGGCGGAGACTACGGCGGCACCTGGTACTGGAACCGCTATCCGGGCGCGATGTGCGACGTCGAGTCGTACATCTACCTGCCGCTCCTCGAGGAGATCGGCTACGTCCCGAAGGAGAAGTACGCCCACGCGCCCGAGATCCTGGCTCACAGCCGCGCGATCGGGGAGAAGTACGACCTCTACCGCGACGTCTGCTTCCAGACCGAGGTGACGGAGCTGCGCTGGGACGAGAGCGCCGCGCGCTGGATCGTCTCGACCAATCGCGGCGACCGCATGCGCGCGCGCTTCGTCGTGATGTCGAACGGGCCGCTGAACCGCCCGAAGCTGCCGGGGATCCCCGGGATCGACAGCTTCAGAGGTCACACCTTCCACACGAGCCGCTGGGATTACGGCTACACCGGCGGCGACTCGGACGGGAACCTGACGGGCCTGCGCGGGAAGCGCGTCGGCATCATCGGCACTGGCGCGACCGCGGTGCAGTGCGTGCCCCACGTGGGCGAGATGGCCGAGCACCTCTACGTCTTCCAGCGCACGCCGTCCTCGATCGACCTCCGCGCGAACCGGCCCACCGATCCCGCGTGGGCGAAGAGCCTGAAGCCCGGCTGGCAGCGCCAGCGGATGGACAACTTCAACATCCTGGTCTCGGGCGGCTTCCAGGAGGTCGACCTGGTCAGCGACGGCTGGACCGACATCATCCGCAACCTCCTGCTGCTGGTGCAGCAGAGCAAGAGCGGGGTCGCGCCCGAGCAGATCGGCAAGACCATGGAGCTCGCCGACTTCCAGAAGATGGAGCAGATCCGCGGGCGCGTGGACGAGATCGTGAAGGACCCGGCCACCGCGGAGGCGCTGAAGCCCTACTACCGACAGTTCTGCAAGCGCCCGTGCTTCCACGACGAGTATCTCGAGACCTTCAACCGGCCGAACGTGACGCTCGTGGACACGCAGGGCCGCGGCGTCGAGCGCCTGACCGAGAAGGGCGTGGTGGTGGACGGCCGCGAGTACGAGGTCGACTGCCTGATCTTCGCGACCGGCTTCGAGGTGGGCACCGACTACAGCCGCCGCGCAGGCTACGAGGCCGTCGGGCGCGGCGGGCTCACCCTCACCGAGAAGTGGAAGGACGGTGTCGCCACGCTCCACGGCATGCACACGCGCGGCTTCCCCAATTGCTTCATCATGGGCAACGCGCAGACCGGCTTCACCGTGAACTACCCGCACGCGCTCGACGAGCAGAGCCGGCACCTGGCCTACATCATCGAGCGCGCCATCGAGAGCAAAGCGCGCACGATCGAGGTCTCCGCGGAGGCCGAGGCGGCGTGGGTCCAGACGATCATCCAGCTCGCGATCCTGGGCCGGGAGTTCCTCGAGGCCTGCACGCCGGGCTACTACAACAACGAGGGCAAGCCCGGGGAGCGGAGCGGGCAGAACGCCCAGTACGGCGCCGGCTCGATCGCCTTCTTCAAGATCCTCGAGGACTGGCGCGCCAAGGGGGATCTCGCGGGGCTCGAAATCCAGCCCTGAGACGAGGTTCGGAGTAGAATCGCTAGGCCTCTCAGGGAGAGGTCATGTCCCCTTCGGGCCCGTCGCGGCGGCTGGCGGCAATCCTGTCCGCCGACATCGTGGGCTATTCGCGCCTGATGGCCGAGGATCAGGACGCCACGGTCCGGCTCGCGAACGAATGTCGGGCGAGCGTGGCGGAGCTCGCCGCGCGCCACGCGGGCCGGCTCGTCGACGCCACGGGCGACAACCTGCTCGCGGAGTTTCCCACCGCGACCGCGGCCGCGAGCTGCGCCGTCGACGTGCAGACCACGCTGGCCGCGCGCAACCCCGCGCGCCCGCCGTCCCAGCGCCTCCAGCTTCGCATCGGGATCGACCTCGGGGAGATCCGAGTCGAGGACGGACGCATCTACGGGGACGGCGTGAACGTCGCGGCACGCCTTCAGGCGCTCGCCGAGCCGGGCAGCATCTACGTCTCGGGCCCGGTGCGGGAGCAGCTGCGTGGGACGCTCCAGCTGCGCTGCGAAGACCTGGGGGAGCGCGCCGTCAAGAACATTCCCCACCCGGTGCGGGTCCACCGCATCCTCGGCGACGCGGAGGCGACCGCTCCGGCGCCGAGCGTCACTCGCTCGCTCGCGGTCCTGCCCTTCGTCGACATGAGCAAGACCGCGGGCAGCGAGGCGTTCGCCGACGGCCTCGCCGAGGAGATCCTGAACCTGCTCGCGCGGCTCGGCGAGCTGCGCGTGGCGGCGCGCACGTCCTCCTTCTACTTCAAGAATCACGACGCCGACATTCGCGAGATCGCCCAGCGCCTCGGCGTGAGGCACGTGCTCGAGGGGAGCGTCCGGCGCGACGGCGAGCGCGTGCGCGTCACCGCCCAGCTGATCGACGGGGAGAGCGGCTTTCACATCTGGTCCGACACGTACGACCGCGAGCTGCACGGTATCTTCGCCATCCAGGACGAGATCGCTCGCCACGTGGTGCGCGAGCTCAAGGTCGTGCTGTCGCGCGACGCCGAGGGGAGGCTCGCGAGCCCGCGCCCGGCGAGCCTCGAGGCCTACGAGTGCGCGCTGCAGGGCCGCAGCTATCTGAATCGGCCGAACGACGCGTTCAATCTCGAGCACGCCACGCGGCTGTTCTTGCGCTCGATCGCCCTCGATCCGAGCTACGCCCCGGCGTACGCCGGACTCTGCCGCGCGCAGCTCGCGCGCTTCCGGACGAGCCGGTCGACCCAGTCCTTCGAGGAGGCGAGACGCGCCGGCGAGCGGGCGATCGAGCTCGACCCGCACTCGGCCGAGGCGCGCGTGGCGCTGGGAAGCCTCTACCTGCAGTCGGGGCGCGTGGAGGAGGCGCTCGGGGCCCTCGAGCTCGCCGTGGCCATCGAGCCGTACTCCGCCGACGCACGGCAGGCGCTCGCCGAGGTGTACGCGCGCCAGGGCCGCAGCGAGGACGCGGAGCGCGCCTTCCGCGAGGCGATCGATCTGCAGCCCGGCAACTGGTCGGCTTATCAGGTGCTCGGCGGCTTCCACTTCTCGCTCGGCCGCTTCAAGGAGGCCGAGGAGGCCTTCCGGCGCGTGATCGAGCTGACCCCCGACAACGCCGCGGGACACGCGAACCTCGGCTCGGTCTTCTACATGCTCGGGGAGCTGGAGCGCGCGGCGGACGCCTGGCAGGAGGCCATCCGGCTCTCCCCGACGGCGCTCACCTACAGCAATCTCGGCACCATGTACTACTACCAGCAGCGCTTCTCCGAGGCGGCAGCGTCGCTCGAGCGAGCCGTCGCGCTGGCGCCCGAGGATCACCGACCGCGCGGGGTGCTCGCCGATGCGCTCCGCCAGGTGCCCGGCCGCGAGAGCGATGCGCGGCTGCGCAACGCCGAGGCGATTCGGCTGGCGGAAGGCTCCCTGGCAGTCGATGCCGACGACTCCGAGACGATCGCGCTGCTGGCGCACTACTGCGCCGAAGCGGGGGAGGCGGCCCGCGCGCGCGAGCTCTGCGCGCGCGCCCTCGCGCTCGCGCCGCTCGAGACCTATCGCCACTACGAAGCCGCGCTGGTCTACGCGCGCCTCGGGGAGTCGGACGCCGCGCAGGCTGCCATCGAGCGCGCCGTCGAGCTCGGCTACCCGACGAAGCTGCTCTCCGTCGATCGCGGTCTCGCGCCGCTCTGGGAGCGCCCGCGCTTCAAGCGTCTGGTGCCGGGGTGAGGATGGCGGACCGAAAGGTCCGCCCGGAGGATCGAGCCATGCGAGGACGGATCATCCCTTGGTTGTTGCTGTGCCTCGGGATCGCGCCGCTGACTACGGCTTGCATGGGCATGCGGCCGCCCGGGCCGCCGACCACGCAGGAGCTTCGGATCGGATCGGACGCCCGGACCGGATGCCCGGCGCGCGTGACCCCTGCGCCGACGGCGGCTTGTACCGGGCTGCGCGGCGGCACCTGCGTTGCCAAGGGCGATCAGTTGCTTTGGGCCGGGGAGCGCGCGTTCCGAGTCCACTTCGATCCGCTGGCAAGCGCTGGCATCGCGAACGAGCCCTGCGTTGGAAGAGAGTGCAAGACTCGCGCGAATCCGATCAGCGACTCTGCCCCGCCCTCCGGAACAGGAGACCCGCGGGAGCAGGTCAAGTACAAGTACACGGTCGTGGTCGACGGCTGCCCACCCCTCGACCCGCCGATCTTCATCCAGCGGTAGCCGCCGCATCTCCTCTTGGGTCCGGCTCGCGGTCGGCCGATGCACTCTGGGAGGTCGGCCGGCCTCGGGCCAGGAGGGGAAGACGGCCGATGCAGGAAGCCCAACAAGTCGAGGCGCCCGCGGCGGAGCTCGTGGAGGAGGTGTATCGCCTCCTCACGGCAAAGGACCCCGGCAGCGCCGCGTTCGACCGCGCCCTGGACGCTCTTTGCGCGCGCCATGGCGACGCGGTCTACGGCGAGTTGATCCACCTGCTCTCGCACCTGCGCTTCGAACCGGCCGAGGCGCGCGACCATTGGCAGCGCATCCGCGAGCACCGCTCGCGCATGCGGGGCGCCGAAGGCAAGACCGTCGACATGCGCGTCGCGCTGGTCAGCTACTTCGTCGAGGTGAACCGCAAGCTCGAGAACCCGAAGATCATCGAGATGCAGCTCTTCGAGCGCACGCGCGCCTTCGCGTCGCGCGACGAGCTCACCGGCCTGCACAACTACCGCATCTTCCGCGACTCGCTCGAGCAGGAGCTGCAGCGCAGCCAGCGCACGCGCCAGCCGCTCTCGCTCGTGATGATCGACCTCGACAACTTCAAGGCCTACAACGATCGCCTGGGCCACGAAGCGGGCAATCAGGTGCTGGTGGCCGTCGCCCGGCTGATCAAGCAGAGCTCGCGGAAGTCGGACCTCACCGCGCGGTACGGCGGCGAGGAG
Source organism: uncultured delta proteobacterium (assembly GCA_963716275.1). GTDB lineage: Bacteria > Myxococcota_A > UBA9160 > UBA9160 > UBA6930 > VGRF01. The sequence goes on from CAVQTC010000017.1 coordinate 26,202, forward strand.
TTCGCGATGATCCTGCCTGCCACGCCGAAGGCCCACGCGAGCGTGGTCGCCGAGCGCGCGCGCGGCGCGATCGAGAGCTTCGCGGCCGACGCGAGCGCGGAGCTCGAGGGCGTCACCGCGAGCTTCGGCATCGCGACGGCGCCGGCGGATGCGACCGACGCCGCCGACCTCGTGCGACACGCCGACCGCGCGCTCTACACCGCGAAGGCGAACGGGAAGAACCAGGTGCAGCTCTACGGGCGCTGCAAGCGCTCCTTCGGGCGCACGGAGCTCGCGGTCCGGGGTCGCTTCCGCGCCACCGCTCCCGCGAGCGTGTCGCTCACGACGGTGAACCTGAGCGAGGGGGGCCTCCTCTTCACGACGCCCGATCCGGTCGCGGCGGGCGCGCTCATCGACTTCGAGCTCGAGCTTCCCGGCGGAACTAGGCCCGTGCGCGGGGCGGGCCGCGTCGTACACACGGAGCGTGGAGCGGACGAGACCTGGCGCACGGCGGCCTCCATCCTCGAGATGTCGGAGCCGAGCCGGGCGGCGCTCTCGGATCTGCTGCGGCGCCACGCCCGCGATCCGAACGACGAGAGTGGTTCCACCTAGGCCCCGAGCGCGGCAATCGCTGTGGCGAGATCCGCCAGGCTCGCGATGAAGCGCGGGGGCGCGGTCGAGAGCAGCGGGCATTGCGCCAGGAGCGGGCGCAAGGCCTCGACGCGATCCGGGTCGAGCGCGAGGCCGCGGTCGAGCTCGGAGGCGGCGCGCCAGGGGGCCCCGGCCGCGAGCTCGGCGCGCAGGCGGCGCGCGGCCGCGAGGAGCTCGGCGGCATCGTCGGGCTCGGCGCGCAGCGCTGCCCGCGTGAGCCAGCTCGCGGCCACCTGGGCCGAGCGGTCCACGACCTCGCGCTGCAGGCGCTGCCAGGCGAGCCGGAAGAGGGCATCGGCCGGCTCCGACCGGAGTGCCTGGGCGGGTTCCTCCGCCGGCTGCTCTCGCAGCCGGAGCTCGAGACCGAGGCTGCAGATCGCGAGCGCTGCCTGAACGGCCTCCGCCGGGCGCATGCGCCCCCCGCGCAGCGGGCAGCCCGCGACCAGCACGTTGGCGAGGTAGGCGAGCTCCTCGCTGCGCTCCGCGAAGCGCTCGGGATCGAGCTCTGCGAGCGCCCGCATTGCGCGCGCGAAGAGCGGATCGGGCGCGCCCGTCTCCTCGGCCGTGGGCGCCGCGAGCTGCGGGCGCGCCTCCACGACCTCGACGACGCCCGCCTCTCCGAGCAAGCGCACGAGGTCGGTCGGCCGGCTCGCGCGCCGCGCTCCGGCTCGCTCGCCGCGGGAGCGGAGCTGCGCGCGAGCGTCCGGAAGTACGCGCGCGTCGAGGCATCGCGCTCGCGCGAGGGCTCCGCGCCGCGCGCGGCTTTCAGGAACGCCGAGGCGGCGGAGGGCGCCACGTAGCCCGCCTCCGCGCGCCGATCCTCGCGCTCGCCGGCGACATCGATCTCGAGCGTCTCGCCGGCGCTCAACACCTCCGCCAGGCCCCCGCTCGCCTCCACCTGCTCGGCGCTCATGCGCTGGCAGCGCGCGAGAAGGCGTTCCAGGAGCTCGGGCTGGTCTCGATCGAGGGCGAGCAGGGCCGCGAGCACGTTGTCCCAGCTCTCGTCTGCGCGCGAGAAGAGGTGGTACTCGCCCAGCTCCTCCGAGAAGGAATCCGAGAGCAGCTTGTCGAGGCGCTCGGGGTCCTCGTCGGCCTCGAGCTCGGCGTGGATGTCGCGCTCGCGCAAGACGAGGAGCTGCTTGTGGAAGGCGAGGGTGACGAGATCCTCCGGGAGCTCGGCCAGCCGCGCGGCGACTTGCGCGTCGCCGCTCTCCAGCATCACCTCGAGCCACACGCCGAAGCGCCCGGCGTCGAAGCGCTCGTCTTCTCCCGGCGCTTCGCTGTGCCACAGATCGGTGTCGAAGACGCGGGCGAGCTGCTCCGTCGTCGCGAAGGCGACGAGCTCGCCTGCGTCCTCCAGCCCGATGCGCTCCACGAGCGCCCCCAGCACGGGGGCGGGCAGTGCCTGGATCTGGGCCGCCAGCTCGGGCGTCTGCAGCATGCGCGCCACGAGCTCGCTCGTGGAGGGCCTCCGCCAGGCACGCTCCTGCGCCAACGGCCTCAGCGCTCGAGCAGCACGCGCGGCGTGGCCGGGTTTCGCCGCGCGAGGATCTCGTCCATGCGCACGCGTAGCGCCTCGTGAACCTCCGGCTGCGCCGGGAGCACGTAGAAGCGCTCGTCGCGGATCGCCTCGAACACCAGACCGGCCACCTCCTCGGGCGGGATGCCCGCATCGACGCCGCGTCGCAGAGCCAGCTCGATCCGGGCGCCGAGCTCGCTCGCCGCCGGATTGGGCGGGTCTACGCGCCCCTCGTTCTCGCGATTGCGCGCGGAGGCCATGATGCGCGTGCGCGTGAACCCGGGGCACAGCACCGAGACGCCGACGCGCGCATTCTGGAGCGCGAGATCGTGGTGGAGCGTCTCGGAGAGCGTCACGACGGCGTGCTTCGTGACGTTGTAGACGGCCATCCCCGGGCTCGAGGTGAGCCCCGCCATGGAGGCGGTGTTCACGACGTGTCCCGGCTCGTCCTGCCGCAGCAGGATCGGGACGAAGGTGCGGACCCCGTGGACCACACCCCAGAGGTTCACGCCGAGCACCCACTCCCAGTCCGCGAGTGTGTTCTCCCAGGCTGCGCCGGTCACGGCGACGCCCGCGTTGTTGAATACGACGTGCACCGCGCCGAAGTGCTCGAGCGTGCGGCGCGCGAGCCGCTCCACGTCTTCGGCGCGCGAGACGTCGGTGGGCACTCCGAGCACGCGGGCGCCCTTCGCCTCGAGCTCCTGGGTCGCGCGCTCGAGCGCAGCGGCCTCCACGTCGGCGAGCACGAGGCGCATGCCCTCCGCCGCGAGGCGCTGCGCCGTGGCAAAGCCGATGCCGCTCGCGCCACCGGTCACCACGGCGACGCGGTCGCGGAACACTCGCATCGTCTACTCCTCCACCACTCCCTTGGGCGCGCGCTGCTTCATGAAGCCGAACATGTAGCCGGCCACGCGGCGCATCTGGATCTCCTCGGCGCCCTCGGTGATCCGGTAGCGCCGGTGATGGCGGTAGATGTGCTCGAAGGGCTTGTGGCGCGAGTAGCCGAGGCCGCCGTGCACCTGCATGGCGCGATCCGCGGCGTCGCAGCACAGCCGATTCGCCCAGTAATTGCACATCGAGACCTTGTCGGAGGCCGAGAAGACGCCGTACGTGTCCATCTGCCACGCCGTCTTGTGGATCAAGGCGCGCATCATCTCGCACTGCGTCTGGAGCTCCACCAACGGGAACTGGATGCCCTGGTTCGAGGCGAGCGGCTTGCCGAAGGGCTTGCGCTCGCGCGCGTAGGCGACCGATTCGTTGATGCAGAACTGCGCAGCGCCCAGGCTCGCCGCCGCCTGGCGGATGCGGTTCTCGTTGAAGAAGTGCTGCACGACCCCGAGCCCGCGGCCCTCGCCGCCGAAGATCGCCGCGTCCGGCACCCAGACGTTGGTGAGCGAGATGCGCGCGTGGTCGGTCGGCATGTTGAAGGTCCAGAGGTACTCCTCGACCTTGAAGCCCGGGGAAGTCGTCGGCACGAGGAACGCCGTGATGCCGTTGCCGTCGCCGGGCTTGCCGCCGGTGCGCGCGAAGATCAGGTCATAGGGCGCCTTGTGGATGCCCGTGTTCCAGGTCTTCTCGCCGTTGATGCGCCAGCCGCTCCCGTCGCGCACCGCGTGCGTCTCCATGAAGGTGGCGTCGGAGCCGTGGTTCGGCTCGGTGATGCCGAACGCGAAGCCCGTCGTCCCCTCGAGCAGCCCCTTGGTGAACTCCGCCTTCTGGGCCTCGGTGCCGTAGGCGATCATCAGGAGCACGCCCACGTTGTTCGCGACGATCGAGTGCTCGTTCTGGAGATCGTTGTGCAGGCCGAGTCCCTTGGCGGTCAGGTGCTCGCGGATGATCGCCATGCCGAGGTTCGTGCCGTCCTTGCCCCCGAGATCCTTGGGCAGCGGATAGCGGTAGTGGCCGGCAGCGTCCGCGCGCCGGCGCGCCTCGCGCAGCAGCGCCTCCCACTCCTCGTTGGGAAGGCCGCCGCGCTCCCAGTCGGTGCGCGCGTCCTCGCGGCGATGGTCGAAGAAGCGGATGTTGTCGTTCGAGTTCTCGAGCGGCTTGATCTCGCGCTCGATGAACTCGTCGAGCTCCTTCAGATAGGCGGCGAGCTCGCGGGGGATGTCGAAGTCCATGGGTTCCTCCAGAACGGTGGATCCTACCGCGAGGGCGGGGTCGTTCGCGCCGTGGCAGGAAGCCACGGCAGCGCTCACTCGGGCTTCGTCTCGAGCGGGAGGCCGGCGCGCTGCCAGGCCTCGAAGCCACCCACCAGCGCACGGGCGCGCGCCCAGCCGCGCTGCTGGAGCTCGCCAGTCACGCGTTCGCTCGTCTCCTCCGCTGGGCAGGTGCAGTAGAGAACGAGCCAGGCGTCGGTCGGAAGGGCCAGGGCGCGCGCGTCGTGCACCGCCATGCTCGGCGAGACGCGCCGTGAGCCTCGCGCCTGCACGCTGCTCTCGAGCCGCGCATCGTCGCGGCGCACGTCCACGGGCACGACCGGGGCACCCACCGCGAGGAGCGCGCGGACCTCGTCGATCGTGATGCGCTCGGGATCCGCGACCCCGACGCCCGCGAGCGGCGGCGGCGCGTTGACCGTCGTGACCGGCGCGGCGGGGGACGTCGGCGTCGCCGCGGGCTTCGGCTTTCGCCCCCCGCGATCGATCCAGACCAGCGACCCGCCGTGGAGCAAGATCGAGAGCAGCACGACCAGGCAGGCCACGCGGAAGATCTCCGCGCCCTCGCTCGTCCCGGCGAACACCGCGAGGAGCGCGAGCAGGAGCGAGGAGAGGCCGCGCGGGCCGAACCAGGCGACGAGCCAACGCGCGCGCGGCTCGATCCGCATCGGCGCGAAGGCCGCGAGATAGAGGACGGGGCGCGCGACCAAAACGAAGGCTGCGAAGAGTGCCGTCGCGCCGGTGGCGAACGAGAGCCCGGTCCAGATCAGCGAGCTCCCGAGCAGGACGAACGTGAGGAGGAGGGCGAGCTCCGCGGTGGTCTCGCCGTACTCGCGGAAGCAGTCGCAGAGCTCCACGTCGAGGGCCGCGATCGTGAGCCCCGCTGCGAACGCCGCCAGGAAGCCGCTCCCGTGAACCGACTCCGCGGCCGCGTAGGCCGCGAAGGCGATGCCGAGCGAATAGAGCGACTCGTAGTCGCGGCGCACGCCGGTGCGCCTGCGCACCAGGTCGAGCGTCGCGAGCGCGAAGAGGCCGACCGCCACGCCCAGGCCGGGCCCGAGCAGCAGGAGCTCGAGCGCCAGGCGCGCGGCTGTGGCCAAGCCGAGCTCGCCGGTGGGCGAGCAGCGTCAACGCAACGAGCACGATCGGGAGCAGCACCACGTCGTTGAGCCCGCTCTCGAGGCGCAGGCTGTGGCGCGCGGCCGCCGGGAGGTCGGAGCGCCGCAGGAGCCCCTTCAAGAGGACGGGGTCGGTGGAGGCGAGCGCGGCGCCGAGGATGGCGGCGGCGGGCGCCGAGAAACCCAGCAGCAAGTAGGCCGCGAGCGCGAACAGCGCAGCCGAGAGGAGCGTGCCCGGTCCGAGCGCGACGAACGCGAGCGCGCGGTGCTCGCGCGCCTCGCGCAGATTCAGGCTGAGCGCGTCCGTGAACAGGATCAGCGCGAGGGAGAGCGTCGCCGCGATGTGGAGCGCGGGCGAGTCGAGGCCGACCTCGAGCGCGCCAACCCCCGCCGGCCCCAGCGCGGCGCCCGAGCGCGAGAAAGATCGCGACCTGCGGGATGCCGCTGCGCTCGACCAAGCCGGAGAGCAGCGCGGCGATCAGGACGACCACGCCCACCAGGGCGAGGGCGCTCGCGAGCTCGGCGGGGGAGAGGCTCGTCACGCGCTCCGAATGTTATCGCGGCAGGCGTTGCCTCTCGGTTGCCACCGAGAAGCCGGTTGCGGAGGACCCGGTCGCTCGCCTCGGACGGTGTCTCGCACTCTTGTCACGCCGTCTGCCGGGCTCCTGCCGCGGCGGTGCCGTGACGGATGCCACGCGCCGGCCGCTCGTCCGGACCGATGAGTTCCCTTGTGAGGGAAGTCACCCGAAGCCAACGATTTTCCGGGTTTCCGGGTGCTCGCGCTGGGCGTCGCGCTCGTCGCGCTGCCGGCACGAGCCGCCGACCCGAGCTTCACGGGTCTGGGCCGCCTCCCGGGCGGCGCTTCCACGAGCCAGGCCCTGGGCCTCTCGCCCGACGGCAGCGTCGCGGTGGGGATCAGCAGCTCGGCCTCGACGAGCGAGGGCTTCCGCTGGGACGGCCCCACCGGCATGCGAGGGCTCGGCGATCTCTCCGGCGGCACCGTCTTCAGCGAGGCCGACGCGGCGTCGCAAGCCGGCGCCGTGGTGGTCGGGCGCAGCAACTCCGCGCAGGGCGAGGAGGCTTTCCGCTGCGAACGCGGCGCCGCCCCGGTCGGCCTCGGCGATCTCGCGGGCGGCGGCTTCCTGAGCCGCGCGCTCGCGATCTCTTCCGATGGGAACGTGGTCGTCGGCCTCGGTCGCTCGGCGGCGGGCGCGGAGGCCTTCGTCTGGAGCGCGGGCGCGGGCATGACGGGTCTCGGCGATCTCGCGGGCGGCCTCTTCCGCAGCGAGGCGCGCGGCGCGTCCGCGGACGGAAGCGTCGTGGTCGGGCGCGGGAGCACGGCGTCCGGGGACGAGGCCTTCCGTTGGACCGCGAGCACCGGCCTGGTTCCGCTCGGCGATCTTCCGGGCGGCACGTACTTCAGCGAGGCGAGCGACGTCTCGGCGGACGGCGCGGTGGTCGTGGGCCGTAGCTTCTCGACCTCGGGAGAGGAAGCTTTCCGCTGGCAGGCGGGCGTCGGGATGGTCCCGCTCGGCGATCTCCCTGGCGGCGCGTTCGGCAGCTCCGCCCTCGCGGTCTCGGGCGACGGCGCCACCGTGGTGGGCTGGAGCACCACGGCGCGCGGCCGCGAGGCCTTCCTCTGGGACGCTGCGAACGGCCTCCGGCCGTTGAAGACGGTGCTCGAGGACGCGGGCCTCGATCTCGGCGGTTGGATGCTCTCCTCCGCGACCGGCATCTCCGACGACGGGCGCACGATCGCCGGGCACGGCGTGAATCCCAGCGGCCAGCTCGAGGCGTGGGTGGCGTCGCTGGGCGACGACGCGCCCGTCGACGGCGATGACGACGGCGTCCCCGACAGCGAGGATGTCTGCCCGGGCCTCGCCAATCCCGACCAGGCAGACCTCGACGGGGACGGGCTGGGCGACGCGTGCGATCCGGACGCCGACGGCGACCTCGTCGTCGACGCGAGCGACAACTGTCTCTGGCTTGTGAACACGGACCAGGCCGATCTCGACGGCGACGGGGCGGGCGACGCCTGCGACTCGGACGACGACGGCGACGCCGTGGCCGACGACCTGGACTCGTGCCCGCTGATCCCGAACCCGGATCAGGCCGACCTCGATCGCGACGGCATGGGCGACGCGTGCGACGCGGACGACGATGGCGACGGCGTGCTCGACGGTCCTGACAACTGTCCGGCGCTCGCCAATCCCGACCAGCTCGACTTCGACGGCGACGGGCGCGGCGACGCCTGCGATCAGGACCTGGACGGCGACGGCGCCGCCAATGAGCTCGACAACTGCCCCTTCGTGGCGAACGGAGACCAGCTCGACCTGGACTGGGACGCGTTGGGCGATGCCTGCGACACGGACCTGGACGGCGATGGCGCGCCGAACGTCGCCGACAACTGCGCGCTCGTCCCGAACCCGGACCAGCTCGACTTCGACGGCGATGCGCTCGGCGACCTCTGCGATCCGGACGTGGACGGCGACGGCATCGACGACGCGCTCGACAACTGCCCGGGCCTAGCGAATCCCTCGCAGGGCGACGTGGATCAAGACGGCGTGGGCGACGCCTGCGATCTCGACGGCGATGGCGACGGCGTGAGCGACGCGGACGACCACTGCCAGGGCACGCCGCCGGGGGAGCTCGTCGACGCGGCAGGCTGCGCCATCGACCAGCTCTGCCCGTGCGAGGGGCCGCGCGGCTCTCGCCGCGGCTGGGGCAGCTCCGCTTCCCACGTGCGCTGCGTGGCGCAGCAGTCCGAGCACTACGTTCGCGAGGGCCTGCTCGACCGCCGGGAGCGCGTCCGCTGGATCGTCGAGGCCGCGCACTGCGGCTGCGGCTCGCGGGACAGGTATGGCGATCCGGGCCGCGACGACCGCGGCCACGATCGGGGTGAGAGAACGGGGGATGATCGCGGCCACGGTCGCGGCGAGGATCCGCGGCACGGGGGTCCGCGCGGCCACTGAGTGCGGCAGTGCGCGGGTCCTCCCTTCACCCCGCGTAGCCTCGCCTGGCCATGCACTCGCCGTAGGCGGCGCGAGCCGATTCGGTGCGCGCGTTCTCCGCGGTTCCGCCGATCGCGTTGCCGACCACCGCGTCTCCGATCACGCGTCCGGCGTCGCGCTTCGGGAGCGCGGCGTGCCGGTTGCAGTCCTCGATCGCCGCCGGCGCCGGCTCGAGCACAGAGTCCATACGAAGGCCCGGCGGGTCGGGCCGCCCGAAGTCGAGCAGCCCGGTTGCCCAACCCGCGCCCGTCAAGGCGAGCCCCGTGACGACGGCGAGCGTCAGGCTACCTGCGGGCGTCTTGCGATGCTGACCACTCCATTCCATGACCTGTCCTCCTCCGGGCCTTCGCGAGGCCACGATCTCGACAACGCAAGCGCTGTGCCACGCTCGCAACACGAACACTGCGCGCCGTCATTGGCCTTCCTCCTCCCAGCGCAGACGCTTTGCCAAGAGTCCGAGCACGTGCGCCGCCGCACAGCCCTCGAGGGGCGCCGGTAGGCAGAAGGCGAGGGCGAGCACGTCTCGGGTGCAGGTTTCGGCGATCGCGAGGCTCTCGACCCTCGCGCTCGCGATCCGGTACGTCCTCACGAACCAGCTCTCGTAGAGGGCATCGAAGGCGGTGCGGTCACCAGCGCGCGCGTAGCGCCACGCGAGCGCATCGCGATCGCAGGTGGCGCGGAAGGGGCAGATCGCGATGCGGCCGAGGGCGCAGGGATCCTCGGCGACTGGCGAACGCTCAGGGCTCCACGCGCGACGGCGATTCGCGCGCTGGCGCCGCGATCCGCGCAGCGGATTCTCTCACGCGCGCCTCAGTAGACGACAGAGCGCTTCTCGATCTCGCGCTTGCGCGCGAGGTATTCCTCGCGCGTGATGCGGCGTGCGGTCCATGCCGCGAGCAGGAGGAGCTGCGCACTAGATCGCGCGGTCATGGGAACCCCCCGACGCGTCCTCGTGCGGCGCTTGGGCGGGCTGCGCCATGGCGCCGACGGAGATCAGATCGCGCACTCGGACGACGCCCTCGGTGTCGTGCGCCAGGGCGACGGCCTCGCGTCGGGCCGTCTCGTCGTCCACGCGCCCAGTGAGCGTCACGACACCCTCTTCGGTCTGCACGGAGACATCGAGCATGCTGACTTGGGGGTCGCTCGCGAGCTTCGACTTCACCTTCGCGGTGATCCAGGCGTCATCCACCTGCACCGCGATCGGTTGCGTCGTTCGGCACGCGACGGACATGGGGCAGGTTGCGAGGAACACGATGCAGCTACTCGCCAGTGGGCGAAGCGTCTCTCTCCAGTTCATTGGCGCCTCCGTTCGGACGCGCCTCGGCGCGACCGCAGCGGGACGCACGAGCAAGTCGCGTGCCGGATCGCGACTCGTCCGCTCGAGCGCCTTGGAGGTGGGCACGCAAAGAGGTTTGTAGAAACTCCAGGCGCGCAGGACGTGCGGGCTCACGCGCTCGCGCTCCGCCGACGGGCACGAGACTTGCTCCAGTCGAGCGCGGGCTCCGGTCGCTCACGATCAGGCCCGCAGAGGAGAGTTCTCATGGGCCGAATGAACCTTCCGATCCAGTCCCTCTTCCTGGTGACGGCGCTCACCGCCGGCTGCGGGGCTCCGCCCACCGACTCCGAGATCGCGGATGCCGTGGGCCAGCAGCTCCGCTCCGACGAAGCACTCCGTAACTACAGCCTGAGCGTGAGCTCGATGGATGGAGAGATCACGCTCGTGGGTGTGGTCGGGAGCGAGCGAGAGCGCACGCGCGCCGAGGAGCTCGCCGGAGGAGTCGACGGCGTGAGCAACGTGAACAACGAGATCTCCATCACACCTTCGGATGCGCCGGCGGTCGGCGCGCCGCCCCCCGCTGGGCAGGCGCCCGCCGCCGACCGCGCTGGCTCCGCTGAGCCCTCCGCGGCTCCGGCGGAGCCGGCTCCGCGCGAGGGGTGAAGGCGGGGCGCGAAGCCCACGCGACAGCTCTCGAGTGTCCTGTGCGGAGGTGGTGCCCGGCATGGAGCGCGAGCGGCGAGGGGTCTATGGGTATGGCGTGCTGGTCGAGGCCGGGCTCCTCGAGTGCGTGGACTGCGGCCATCGCTACGACCACCCGACTCGCGCGCTGCTCCCTCCGTGTCCGCGTTATCAGGATGCCACGCATCCCCACGCGGGCTGGCGCGTGCGCGCGCTCGAGAGGGTCGACGCAGCTCCCCCTGGGTCCCAGGAGGCTTGAGCCCGCGCTCGATCGCGCGCTAGGGTGAACCCGAAGAGAGAGCTCCGATGGGGAAGACCGCGACCCCTGAGAGCGTCACGCGACGCGGCCGCAGCGCGGCGACCCTCGCCGGCTCGTGCGTGCTCGCAATCGCGACGCCCTCCATGACAGGACTCGGGCTCGAGCTCCTCGGGCGCGAGAGCTGGGTGCCCGACATTCTCGCGATGCGCGCCACGACGGCGCTCGGTCTCGCGGGAGTCGGGGTCGGCCTGCTGCTCTCGGCGCGCGCGCATCGCAGCCTCAACCTCCTCGGGCGGGGGATCGGCGCGTGCGTCGCGCTGCTCTCCGCGCTCGCGCTCTCGCCGTTCGCTCCCTCACTCGGCCTGGCCCTGGCGAGCCCGCTCGCTCCGGAGCTGCGCGGGTCGGTGCTCGCCAGCGTCGGCCTGCTCGGGCTGGGCTCCTCGCTCCTCCTCACCGCGCGCCCGCGCGCGTCGGTGGCGGCTGCGTTGCTCGCGGGAGCCGTCGGTTTCGTCGGGTTGTTGGGCCACCTGTACGGGATCGAGAGCCTCTATCGCGTGCTCGCGACGAGCATGCCCGCGCACACGAGCGCGACGCTGATCCTCGCCGCATTGGGCGCCCTCGCGTTGAGCCCGACCACGGGCGTCGTCGCGGCCGTGCTGGAATCCTTCCGAGGCCGGGAGCGAGCTCCGCCGCTGGCTGCTGGGGGCGATCCTCGTCCCGTCGTTGTTGGGTGCGCTGGCGTCCTTCGGCGAGCGCGCGGGCTGGTACGACGCCCGCTTCGGCGCTGCTCTGCTCGCCGTCACCTGCGCCGCGGCGCTCGTCGGCATCGCGCTCGTGTCCTACGGCGCGCTGAAGCTCGCCGACGCCGAGCGCGACCAGGCGCGCGCCGCGCTCGCGGCGAGCGAGGCTCGCTACCGGAGCACCTTCGAGCGCGCCTCCGTCGGCATCGCGCACGTCGCCCCGGACGGCCGCTGGCTGCGCGCCAACGATCGGCTCTGCGCGATGCTGGGCTACTCGGCCGAGGAGCTGCTCGAGAAGACCTTCGCCGAGGTGAGCCACCTGGAGGATCTCCCTCTCGACGCCACCCAGTGGGAGCTCCTCCGGCGCGGCGAGATTCAGGACTACGCCGTCGAGCGCCGCTTCCGCACCAAGTCCGGCGAGGTCCTCTACGCCGACGTTCGCCTCGTTCGCGAGGAGGACGAGGCCGGTCAGCTGCGCCACTTGATCGGCGTGCTCCAGGACGTCACCAGCCGAAAGCGCTCGGAAGGGGCGCTGCGCGTCTACGAGCGAGCCGTGGCCGCCACCCAGAACGGGATCGTGATCACCGACGCGCGCCGGTCCGACCACCCGATCGTGTATGCGAACCCCGCGTTCCTGAAGATCAGCGGCTACGCGGCCTCCGATCTCGTCGGCCGCAATTGCCGGCTGCTGAATGCGAACGCGCGCGGTCAGGCGGCGCTCGAAGAGCTACGTCGCGCCATCCGCGACGAGGAGGCCTGCTCGGTCCTGCTGCGCAATCACCGCATGAACGGCGAAGCCTTCTGGAATCAGCTCTCCATCGCTCCCGTGCACGACGTGACGGGGAGTTTGACGCACTTCGTGGGCGTGATCGTGGACGCGACCGAGCGCATGCAGGGGCTCGTCGAGCGGGAGGAGATTCTGGCCGCGGCGCGCGGCGCGCAGCGCGAGGCCGAGGCCGCGAACGACGCGAAGGATCGCGTCCTCTCGGTGATCTCCCACGAGCTGCGCTCGCCGATGAGCGCCGTCCAGGCGTGGGCCAGCCTGCTGCGCGAAGATGCCGATGCCAAGAGCGTCCCGCGCGCGCTCGACGCGATCGAGGCGGCGCTTCGCTCCCAGACACGCCTCGTGGACGACCTGCTCGATGCCTCGCGCATTCGCGCGCGAACGCTCGAGATCGAGGCGGCTCGCATCGATCTCGCGGCGACGGTGCGGACCGCCGTCGATCACTTCGGGCCGATCGCGAAGGAACGCGGGATCGAGCTCGCCTTCCGGGCCGCGGTCGAGCCAGCGCCGTGCTCGGCGGACGCCCTGCGCATCGCCCAGATCGTGCACAACCTGGTCGACAACGCGCTGAAGTTCACCACGACGGGCGGGCGCGTCGAGGTCGAGCTGACGGAGCAGGGCGAGGCGTGGGGCCTCGCGGTGAAGGATACCGGTCGCGGCATCGAGGCCGCCCAGCTGGAGAACGTGTTCGACGAGTTCTGGCAAGGCGGTCGGCGCGAAGGGAGCGGGGGCCGGGGCCTCGGACTGGGCCTGGCGATCGTCAAGCACCTGGTCGAGCTGCACGGGGGTGCGGTGCACGTGGAGAGTGCAGGCGCGGACCAGGGCGCCACCTTCCGCGTGGAGCTGCCGAGGCTGCGCGAGGAGCCGCAGAGAGGCGTCCCCTCCCGAAAGGCGCTGGAGGGCGTCGACGTGCTGGTCGTGGAGGACGACGAGCCCACGCTCGAGGCGCTCGCCGCGGCGCTGGAGCGCGCAGGCGCTTCGGCGCGGCGCGCGCGCTCGATGGCGGAGGCGCTTCGCGCGCTTGCGAGTCCGCCAGACGTATTGGTCAGCGATGTGGGGCTTCCGGATCGCGATGGTCTCGCGCTGATCCGGGCGCTGCGCGAGAGCCCCGAGCCGCTCCGTTCGCTCCCGGCGCTCGCCGTGACCGGATTCCGCGGGGTCGGCGAGCGGGCAAGAATTCTCGGCGCCGGGTTCGACGCCTACTTGGCCAAGCCCGTCGAGCCGAGCGCCGTGATCGAACGCATCGTCGCGCTGCGCGCGCGTCCAGCGCGCCGCGCGCTGCCGGACGAGAGGGGGATCCCCTGAGCGCTGCCCACGACTCCGACGTCGCGCCCCGACCCGCGGTCCTCGTCGTCGAGGACGACGCGAATCTGCGCGCGGCCCTCGCCGCTCTCTGCGCGCGAGAGGGCTTCGAGCCCCACGAGGCCTTCGACGTCGCGGGCGCGCGTGCGCTGCTGGCGCAAACGCCGGTGGACGCCGTGCTCGTGGACTTGACGCTCTCGGACGGGAGCGGGCTCGACCTGCTCGGCGACCCCCAGGCGATCGGGCGCCCCGACTATGTCGTGGTCACCGGCGATGCGACGGCGGAGACTGCGGTGCGGGCGCTCCAGCGGGGCGCCCTCGACTATCTGACCAAGCCCGTCGATCGCGCCCGCCTGCGCAGCGCGCTCGCGAACGTCCAGCGCACTCGCTCGCTGCGCGGCACCGTCGCCGAGCTGCGCGGTCGTCTGCGCGATCTCGGCCACTTCGGCGCGCTGGTCGGGCGCTCGGAGTCGATGCGAAAGGTCTTCGAGCTGATCGAGCGCGTCGCGGTCACCAACGCGTCCGTTTTCATCACCGGCGAGAGCGGGACTGGCAAGGAGGGGGTTGCCGAGGCGATCCACCGGCTCAGCGATCGCCGCGCACAGCCCTTCCTCGCGGTGAACTGCGGCGCCCTCGCGGCCAATCTGGTCGAGAGCGAGCTCTTCGGGCACGAGCGGGGGAGCTTCACGGGCGCCGAGCGTCGCCGGCTCGGCTACTTCGAGCGCGCGCACGGCGGCTCGCTCCTGCTCGACGAGATCACCGAGATGCCCCTGGAGCTGCAGGTGAAGCTGCTGCGCGTGCTCGAGACGGGCGCACTCACGCGCGTGGGCTCGACCGAGTCGATCGAGGTCGACGTGCGCGTGCTCGCCGCCTCGAATCGAGACCCCGCCGCAGCCGTGGCGGAGGGACGCCTGCGCGAGGATCTGCTCTATCGACTAAACGTCTTCCCGATCGAGCTGCCCCCGCTGCGGACGCGCGGCGCAGACGTGAGCCTGCTCGCCGAGCACTTCCTGGAGGTCGTGAACGCGCGAGACGGGAGGACGAAGCGCTTCGCGCCCCGCGCGCTCGCGCATCTCCAGACGCTCGCATGGCCGGGAAACGTGCGCGAGCTACGCAACGTGGTCGAGCGCGCCGCGATCCTCGTCGACGAGACGATCGACCTGGAGGCGCTCCCGTCGGCGACGTCGGCCGTCTTGGGCGAGGAACGCACCCTGCGCATTCGCGTGGGCTCGTCCCTGGCCGATGCCGAGCGTCGTCTGATCCTGGCGACGCTCGATGCCCTCGACGGCAGAAAGCAGGAGACCGCCAACGCCCTCGGCATCAGCTTGAAGACGCTCTACAACCGCCTCAACGTCTATCAGGGCGCCCAACCGGGTGGAGCGCGGCGAGACCCTCTGCGCTGAAGTGTCGCTGAGATCGGCTCGCGCCCGGTCTATGTTCGGGGCGGAGCTGAGCGCGGGGGGAACGTGAGCGCAGGGCAAGCGAATTCCGGAGGACTCCGCTTCGATCTAGTCGCGGGTCTCATCGCGGCCAGCGTGGTCCTGCCCAAGGCGATGGCCTACGCGACCGTGGCGGGGCTCCCCGTTGCGGTGGGCCTCTACACCGCCTTCCTCCCCACCCTGATCTACGCCCTGCTCGGAAGCTCGCGCGTGCTGAGCGTGAGCTCGACGACGACGCTCGCCATCCTCACGAGTGCGGACCTCGCCCTCGTCGTGCCGGACGCCGATCCGGGTCGTCTGCTCATCGCCGCGGCGACGCTCACGGCCCTCGTCGGGGCGCTGCTCGTCGCGGCGGCGTTCCTGCGGCTCGGCTTCGCGGCGGACTTCATCTCGGCGCCGGTGCTCACCGGCTTCAAGGCGGGGATCGGGCTCGTGATCGTGCTCGACCAGATCCCGAAGCTGCTCGGCGTGCACCTCGCCAAGCAGGGGTTCTTTCGAGACTTGTTGGGTGTGGTGCAGCACGTGCCCGAGGCCTCGGCGATCACCGTGGCCGTGGCGGCCGCCACGCTCGTCTTGCTGTTCGCGATGGAACGACTGTGGCCGCACTTGCCGGCGCCGTTGGTCGCGGTGGCTGGCGCCGTCGCCGCCTCGGCTTGGCTGGGGCTCGCCGCGCGCGGTGTCGCGACCGTCGGCCAGATCCCGCAGGGGCTGCCGCCGCTCACGCTGCCGGATCTCTCGTTGGTCGAGCAGCTCCTTCCCGGAGCGATCGGCATCGCGCTCATGAGCTTCACCGAGACGATCGCGGCCGGCCGCGCGTTCGCGGTCCGCAGCGATCCTCCGATCGACGCGCGGCGCGAGCTGCTCGCGACGGGCGCTGCGAACCTCGGCGGCGCGCTCCTCGGCGCGATGCCCGCGGGCGGTGGCACGTCGCAGACGGCGGTAGCGCGCGCGGCGGGCGCTCGCACGCAGCGTGCGGGGCTGGTGGTCGCGGGCGTCGCGCTGCTCACCATGCTGCTCCTCGCCCCCGTCCTCGGATTGCTCCCGCAAGCGACGCTCGCCGCGGTCGTGATCGTCTACTCGGTGGGCCTGATCCAGCCCGCGGAGTTCGCCGCGATTCGCGCGGTGCGCACGCTCGAGTTCCGCTGGGCGCTGGTCGCCTGTCTGGGCGTGCTCGTCTTCGGCACGCTGGAAGGCATCCTCGTCGCCATCGTGGTCTCGCTGCTCGGGCTCTTCGCACAGATGGTGCGGCCGCAGGTGTACGCGCTCGGCCGTCGGCGCGGGAGCGACGTGCTGCGCGCGCTCTCGCCCGAGCATCCGGACGACGAGACCTTCCGGGGCCTGCTGCTCGCGCGCGTCGAAGGACCCCTCTTCTTCGTGAACGCCCAGCGCGTGGCGGACCGGCTACGCGAGCTCATCGTGGAGCACGAGCCGCAGGTGGCGGTGCTCGACCTTTCCCGCGTGATCGACATCGAGTACTCGGCGCTCCTGATGCTGATCGAAGGCGAAGAGCGCTTCGCCCAACAGGGCTACGAGCTCTGGCTCACCGGCTTGAACCCCGGTGTGCTCGAAGTGGTGCGGCGCTCCGGGCTCGCCCACCGGCTGGGCGAACGCATGCTCTTCAACGCGCACGCAGCGATCGAGCGCTACCTCGCGCGCCCGGTTGGCGGGAGCGGAGCCCCATGAGCGACTCGAGCGTCCTCCGCATCGCGAACATCTCGGGCTTCTACGGCGACCGCCTCTCGGCCGCGCGCGAGATGATCGAGGGCGGCGAGGTCGATTTCCTGACCGGGGACTATCTCGCCGAGCTCACCATGCTGATCCTGCACAAGGCGCGCGCGAAGGATCCGTCGGCCGGCTACGCGACGACCTTTCTGCGTCAGATGGAGGAGATCTGGAGCGCGGCGCGGGCGAGAGGAGTCCGCATCGTCGTGAACGCGGGCGGCCTGAACCCCGCGGGCCTCGCCGAGCAGCTGCGCAAGCTCGCCGCGAAGCTCGGGCTCTCGGCGCGCGTCGCCCACGTCGCTGGCGACGATCTGCTGCCGCGCCTCGCCGAGCTCCAGCGCAAGGGCCACGCCCTCACGCACATGGACCGCGGCATCCCGCTCTCGGAGCTCGAGGCGCCCGTCCTCTCTGCGAACGCCTACCTGGGAGCCTGGGGCATCGTCGAGGCGCTGGCCGGCGGAGCGGACGTCGTCGTGTGTCCGCGCGTGACGGACGCCTCGCTCGTGGTGGGGCCCGCCGCCTGGCACTTCGGCTGGGCGCGCGACGACTGGAATCGCCTCGCCGGTGCCGTGGTCGCCGGCCACGTGCTCGAGTGCGGCGCCCAGACCACGGGCGGGAACTACGCCTTCTTCCGCGAGATCCCGCGGCTCGTGAATCCGGGCTTCCCGATCGCGGAGATGGTCGCCGACGGGAGCTGCGTGATCACCAAGCACGCGGGGAGCGACGGACACGTGTCGGTGGGCACGGTCACCGCGCAGCTCCTCTACGAGCTCGGGCCGCCCGCCTATGCGAACCCGGATGCCGTCGCGCGCTTCGACACGATCGAGCTCCGCCAGCTAGGCCCGGATCGCGTGGGCATCTCGGGCGTGCGCGGCGAGCCGGCGCCGCGCGAGCTCAAGGTCTGCATCAACTACGTCGGCGGCTACCGCAACGAGATGACGCTCGTGCTCACCGGCCTCGAGATCGAGGCCAAGGCCGCGCTGGCGCGCGAGACCCTCCTCACGAAGCTCGGCGGCGCCGAGCGCTTCGACGCGCTCGAGTTCTCGCTCGTGCGCAGCGACCGGCGCGATGCGCGCACGAACGACGAGGCGAGCGCGTTCCTGACGGTGCACGCCAAGAGCCGCGACCCGCGCGTCGTCGGCCGCGCGTTCTCCAACGCCGCGACCGAGCTCCTGCTGGCGAGCTATCCGGGTATCTACACGACTACGCCGCCCACGCCCGAGCGCGAGTTCGGCGTCTACTGGCCGGCGCTTGTCCCGGCAGACGAGGTGCACGAGCGCGTGGTGCACGACGACGGGCGCGAGGTGGCGATTCCCCCAAGCGCCGCGCGCGCAGTGCCCGAGATCGCGCGGCCGCGGCCGCAGCTCCCCGCGCCGCCCGGTGGGGCCACCGAGCGCCGCCCGCTCGGTGTGCTCTTCGGAGCGCGCTCGGGCGACAAAGGCGGCAACGCGAACGTCGGCCTGTGGGCGCGAAGCGCGCCGGCCTACGCCTGGCTCGAGGCCTTCCTGACCCCCGCGCGCCTCGCCGAGCTGATGCCCGAGATCGCCGGTCTCGAGGTGCGGCGCTACGAGCTCCCGAACCTGTGGGCGCTGAACTTCGTCGTGGTCGGCTTGTTGGGCGAAGGCGTGGCATCCTCGACGCGTAACGACGCCCAGGCCAAAAGTCTGGGCGAGTTCCTGCGCTCCCGGGAGGTAGACCTGCCGCGCGAGCTGCTGGAAGGAGCGAGCGCATGAAGGTCTCCGCGGGCTGGCTCTCTGGGATCGCGGTCGCGCTGCTCGGCGCCTGTGCGACGGCGCCGGCGAAGGTCGCGCCTCCGCCGACGGTGGCCCCAGCGCCCGCCCCACCGCCGACCGCCGACGAGGACGGGACGCCGCAGTCTCCGCGCCCGCTGGCGCTCGGCGCGCCGCACGTCGACACGCTCGAGCGCGAGGCGGGCGACCTCGACGACTGGTACCGCCTCGACGTGCCCTCGGCCGGAACGCTTCGCGTCGTGGTCGAAGGCGAGGGCGGGGCCCCGCTGCGCGGGCTCTTCGTGGCGCTCACGGATCTGGGCGGGCAGTTCCCAGGGAACCCCACCCGGAGCGGAGGCCGCGCCCGAGTCGAGCTCCAGCCCCAGGTCGCGGCGGGCCCGAGGCTCTTATGGATTGGGAGCGAGGCGGGAACCTCGGACCGCGTCGCCTACACCGTGCGCGCCGAGCACAAGGCCGCGCGCGGCCGCGCGCCCCACGGTCGAGAAGCCTCCGGCGCCGCCCGTGGTCGAGACCTTCACCACGCGCGTGGTGGAGTTCGGCCAAGGGCAGGGGGCCAAGCAGTTCGCCACGATCGCGGGGGGCGCGAAGGCAGGCCTCGCCAAAGGGATGAAGGGTCGGCTCCTCGAGGGCGGCCGCGTGATCGGCGCGTTCGAGGTCGTGGACGTCTACCCGGCCGGGAGCCGCATCGCGATCCAGGGCGCGCTCGCCGCTCCCATCACGGGCCAGACGGTCGTCGAGGTGGACGTGCCGAAGTGACGGATCACCCAAACGCGCGTCCTCTGGGCGGTTCGTCGGCGGCCCCTCGATGGCTCAGCGGCTTGACCCGTGCCGTTGGGAGCCCATAGGATCGCGTCAGGAAGCGAGGCTCCCGGCTGGAGGGCGACCCGCGATGGTGATGAGCGCGATTCCCTCGGACCTCCCCCAACGAGCCAGAGACATCGCCGAGAAGCTGTCGGCGTTCGGTTACAGCGTGAGTCGCCTCGGCGGGGTGTGGATGCTTCGCTATCCCGCCGGGCATCCGAGCGGGACACAGCTTTCGTCGATGCGCGAGGATGGAGTTGCGGATGAGCTGCTGAAGGCTCTTCGCAGCGAGGAGGACCGCCAGCTCGTACTCGTTCGCTACGAGCAGTTCGATTCACGCTGGGGAAGAGTCGTGTATGGAGACCGCCCCGGCAGTACGACGATCGCGCAGAGCGGCTGCGGTCCAACGTCGCTCGCAATCGTCATTCAATACCTGATGAATGACCCCAGACGCGCAGTCGCGTGCGAGGCGGTGACCCCGGATCAGGTCGCGAAGTATGCCGAGAAGCACGGCCGAGCCTACAAGAGGGACGGAACGCCGAGCGGCACAGCCGGGGATCCAATGATCCGAGACCTCCAGCAGGTATGGCCGGACTTCGAGGGCTCGCGGGTCTCGTTCGACGAGGCCGCGAGCCTCGTCGCCGAGGGGCGGCTCGTGATCTTCCTTTGCAAGGGCTGTCACGGGTGGAGCCGAGGTCGGGCCCTCGCCGCCGCGCCAGACGCAAGCTACGGGGGCCACTATATGGTGCTCGCTGGCGTCGAGGGCACGCCTGGCCAAGGGCAGATTTTCTATGTCGTGGACCCAGGGCGAAATGCGAGACGCGCGATGCGGTACATCAGCGCGGTCGAGTTACAGCGACACAACGGCGGATTCTGGTGGGTTAGGCGGCGCCACGAGGCCACTTCCCTCTGAGCGGAGGCGAGCGCCGGTCACCCGAGCTCGAGCATCCCGCGCTCGAGCAGGCCGCGTACGATTCGAGCGGTCTCGGAGGTGACCCGGGCCGGGTCCGCTCCGAGCTCGGTTGCCGCCAGCGCCGCCAGTTCCGCGACCGTGCGCTCGCCGTTCGCGCGACTCATCAGGGCGGCCACCGGCGTGTTCGCCTGCACGGAGAGATGCAGACCCCGACGCCGACGAAGATGACAGGATTCGAGCGTCCAGCCCTGCTCCCCCGCCGTTGCGGTCTGATCCAGTCGGACGCCGCTCACGAGGCGAGGTCGCAGCGCGAGGAACTGCGGGTCGCTCGTGGAAGCCACGAGCGATCGGGCATCGAGCAAGCGCAGGAGAGCGTCGCCCCCGTCCTGGTCGATGTCTTCGAATGCCTCGAGGAACCACGCGCGCGCCGCCTGGTTCGTCTTGCGCAGGACGATCAGCCCCGAGCCGACGGCCTCGACCTCGCGTTGCTCGAGATGAGAAACCCAGCGCTCCCACCCGGCCTCGTAGCCCTCGCCGTCCGCCATTGCGGACTCGATCAGCCAAGAGGCCGCGTAGCGCGGGGGACTCACGGACTCCATCCGCGCAAACAGGACGTCGCAGCCGGTGCCCGCCGCCCAGTCGGAGAGTCGCTCGTGCCACGCGGTCTTCGCGGTCTCGATCCAATGGGCGGTCAGCACGCAGTGTCCGCCCGCTTGCAGGTGCTCGCCGGCCCCGCGCACGACGCGCTCGACGAAGGCGTCCCCCTCGAGGCCGC
This sequence comes from uncultured delta proteobacterium, assembly GCA_963716275.1. Taxonomy (GTDB): domain Bacteria; phylum Myxococcota_A; class UBA9160; order UBA9160; family UBA6930; genus VGRF01. The sequence goes on from CAVQTC010000017.1 coordinate 47,079, forward strand.
TGTCCCGGTACAGGAGCCCGCTGCTCGGCCCGATCACGAAGGGCGGATTGGCGACGATCAGGTCGAACTTGTCGCGAGCGACGGGCGCGAAGAGGTCGCCTTGGCGCAGCTCGACGTTGGCGCGTCCATTGAGCGCGAGATTGAAGGCCGCGAGGCCGAGCGCGCGGGGGTTGATGTCCGTCGCGACCACATGCTCCACGTGGCGAGCCAGGAGCAGGGCCGCTCCTCCGGAGCCTGTCCCGAGATCGAGGGCGCGCCGCACCGCTGCCCGTGGCGTCGCGCGAATCCCGAGGCTCGAGCTGCGGCCCAGACCCACCACGTAGTTGGGGTCGAGGCTGTGGCGACGCAGGTCGGACAGCACGCGCATCTCCAGATCCGCGAACACCACGAAGCGAGCGCGCACTCCCTCGGGTTGCAGCTCCAGCAAGCCTGCCGCGACCCAGTCCTCGAGACGCGAAGGCGAGAGGGCCGCGCGTACGCTCTCTTCGGGAGACGTCGTCGCGAGCAAGAAGAGCCGGATCAACACGTCCAGCGGGGTGCCCGCGCGCGTCGCGCGCAGCAAGCGCGGCCGCTCGCGGAGGGAGAGATCGGGGCCGCCGAGCCGCGCGATGATCTCGCGATCCGTGTAGCCGGCGGCGTCGAGCACCCGGCGCGCGGTCGCCGCAAAGTCGAGTGCGGGGATCGGCGGCAGGGCCATCAGCGCCTCCCGCTCTGCGGCCGAGGCGGTAGGTCGATCCAGAGGCTGTCGGAGCTGCTGTGCTCCCAGCACAGGGACGAGCCCGGCCTGCCGCACGTGCGCTCGCTCGCGCTCGCCGAGCTGCCGCTCGGCGGGGCCGATCGCGCTCCCCGCGCTCGTCACGAACTGCGGAAGATTCGAGAATCTCGACCGGGCCCCGCGCGGTCGTTCCCTGGAGCCGAGCCAACACCGCACGCGCGCCCGCGTATGCGGCGCTGGTCCAGCACAGAAGCTCCGGCTCCCAAGGCTCCGCAGCCTCGTCGAACTCGAACGCATCGACGGTGTCCCATGCGGGGCCGTAGGGCGGGCGGGCGAGAACGCGGGGTCCCAACACGTACACGCGCTCAGCCGTGCCGGGATGACCTCGCCACGCCGCAGTGTCTTCAAGCGCTCCGGACGCGGCCGCATCGCACAATGCCGAAGAGGCGCCCGTGAACACCACCGCGTCTGCGCGCTCGGCGAGACTGGCCAGAGCTCCGAGCAGGAAGAGATCCGCGGCGCCCATCCCGAACGTGAAATCGATGACCAGGAGATCGACGGGCGCTCGCTCGTCCTCGCACGCCGCTCGCACGGCGGGCAGTTCGTCCTGCAACCCTCGGCGCGAGAGGTCGAGCACGCGCAGTCGGAGCGCGGGGCCGGTCTCCGCATGGCGAGCCAGATCGCGCAGCGAGCGCCAGGAGGCCTCGAGCGCGCGGAAGCGCGCGTCCTGGAGCACCGCGCGCACGTCGTGCGCGATGGCTCGATCGAGTTGGCGACGGCGCTCGCTCGACCCGCGAGCGGAGCCGCCCGGGGCGGAGTCGGCGATCGCCCGCACCAGCCGCGCGATGACGGGGTCGGACGTGCTCGCGGGTCGGGCGGGTGGTCGAGCGCGGCTCTCTCCCAGGAGCTCCTCGAGCAGCTCCTGGCCCGAGGTCGTCTCGTGTCGCTCGCTCGCCAGGCGGACTGGGGGATCGGGTCGCGCTCCGACCCCCGTCTCCTCGAGCAGACGCGCGAGTCCTGGGTCGTCGAGTGGCCGCTGGCGTGCCTCGAGCAGCGACGCGGCGCGCGGAATTCGTCGGGCAATCGTCTCCGGGCGAAGGTCCTCGAACGACGCGAAGCTCAAGCTGAAGGGGCGGGCCCCCTCGAGCTCGAAGCCGAGCTCGGGCGCGAGCTCGGCGAAGAGCGAATCGAGGTTGTCGCGATCGACCTCCACGAACGCGCGGCCGTCGGCGGAGCCGCGCCGCTCCGCCGAGAAATCCCCGACGACGCCGATCACGAAGGGCGGAGGGTCCGCCACGGCGCTTGCGGGCCGCGTTCCCTGCCAGCGAACCCACTCGTGCGCCATCGTCTCCCGGGGCGATCTCGCCGAGCCATCATGCCGGGCCGCAGATCGCGAGGGAAGGGATGCGCGTGCGGCGATGAGGGGAGGCCGAGCTCTGGTCCTCGCTCCGGCCGGTTCGGCCCTCGTTCTGTCCCGAGATCGAGCTGGAGCTCGTGGACCGGACGTCCCCCCTCGGCCGCGCCATTCGCCGCGAGGGGCTCTGGGCGGTCCACGAGGTCTTTCCCGGCCTGGGGTTTCCTCCCCACTGGGCCTTCGCCTGGGCTGGAGGGCTCGCCCTCGCCCGACATGTCCTCGATCACCCCGAGCTGGTGAGGGGACGCCCGGTCGTCGACGTCGGGCTCGGTTCGGGAATCGCGGCGATCGCAGCGGCGCTCGCGGGAGCGGCTCACGTGCGCGGGATCGATCGCGATCCGCTCGCCGTCGAGGCGACGCGGCGAAATGCGGTGCGCAATGGCGTTCGACTCGACGCTGCAATCGGGCAGGCGCGCGCCTTGGCCCCGCGGCCCGGCGAGGTCGTGCTCGGAGCCGACATCTTCTACGAGGGGGATTCGCACGAGCGGATGTTGCAGGCGTGGGCGAGGGCGGGGGCCGTGAGCCTCTTGGCAGACGCGAGCCGTGGGCTGTTCCCGGCTGGGGTGGGAATCCCGCTCGCGGAGTACGCGGCGCGCACCGAGCCGGACATCGAGGATAATGGAACGGTGTCGGTGCTGCGGGTACCCGCGGTCCCGGTGCAAGCCACGTGAAGGGGGCCGGCAGCGCCCGTGCAAGTGTGGGCTTGCCGGCCGACCTGGAAGCCTTTGGAGCGGGAAGTCTCTTGACCCTGCACCGCGTTCGGCAGGAGAATGCCCTTTGGGGTTCCTGTCCCAGCGGGACCCGTGGCCGCCACCTGCAGGGCGTGTAGGCACACCTACAGGATGGATGCGGAGCGTTCGCTGATGGTGGATTTCGAGAAGCTGCTCGCTCCGATCTCCGACCTCGAGCCGGCGGGCCCGGACCTGCGCACCATCGCCGAGGACAACACCTTCCGCACGATCGACGAGCTGCGTCGCGAGGTCGATCCCGCCTTCGACGACGGCGGCGGCAAGGTCGCGAATTGGCCTGCCGCACGCCGCGCGTGTGAGCAGGCGCTGTCGAACAGCTCGAAGGATCTCCGCCTCGCCGGCTGGCTGTGCGAGGCGCTCGGCCGCACCGAGGGGTTTGCCGGCCTGCTCGACGGTCTCCGCCTCGTTCGGCAGCTGCTCGAGCGGCACTGGGAAACGGTTCATCCGCAGCCCGATCCCGATGGAGACACACCGAGCTACGCGCGGCGCGCCGCGGCGCTCAACTGGCTTGCAGCCGCGCGTGGGCTCTTGCCCTCGGTGCGCGCCATCGGCTTGTTGGGCGACGGGGATCGGCGCGAGGAGTGGCTGCCGTGGGCCGCGTTTCTCGAGGCACAGCGCGTCGACGAGGCCGCTGCCTCCAACACGGCGCGCTTCGAGGAGCTGAAGGCGGCGGGCGCCGTGACGAGCGAGCGCTGGAAGGCCGCGGCCGCGGCCTCGCCGGTGGCGCGCCTGCGCGCGGAGCACGCGCTTCGCCACGGACTGCGCTGCAGGAGATCCGAGCGCTCGAGACGTTCTGCGAAGCAACGCTTTCCCAGCGACGACGCGCCGAGCTTCCTCGAGCTGCGCTCGCTCGTCTCCGACGTCGGCGAGTGGCTCGCGACGCGCTTGCCGAGTGAGGGAGGAGCGAAGCCCTCGGCGCGCAGAGACGTCGGCGCGCACGCCCGTCGCCGCGACCGGGCGCGCGCGGTCTCCGGGCCGATCGCGACCCGCGCCGGAGGCGCTGATGCGCCTCTCCGAGGTCGCGTACTTCTTCCGCCAGACCGAGCCCCACAGCCCGGTCTCGCGCTTGATCGAGCGCGCCGTGCGCTGGGGCAACATGTCGTTCGAGGAGCTGCTGCTGGACGTCGTGAAGAACAACGACGCCCTCACGCAGATCTGGGAGACGCTCGGCGTGAAGCCGCCCGAGCGCCCCCGGAGAGCTCGAGCTAAGCCGGAACCACCGAGGAGACCAGGATGCCGAGCGAGAGCGTATTCGACAAGAAGGGTCGCGTGCGGCCGCCGCGCGTCCACATCACCTACGAGGTCGAGAAGAACGGCGCGATGGTGCTGAAGGAGCTGCCGTTCGTGGTGGGCGTGATGGCGGACCTCTCGGGCAGTCCGAAGGAGCCGCTCGCGAAGCTCAAGGAACGCAAGTTCGTCGAGATCGATCGCGACAACTTCGACGACGTGCTGAAGAGCCATGCAGCCCGCGCGTCGCGATGAAGGTGGACAACACGCTGAAGGGCGACGGCAGCCAGCTCTCGGTCGAGCTCGACTTCAAGAAGCTCGCGGACTTCGAGCCCGAGCAGGTCGTCCGGCAGGTGAAGCCGCTGAACGACCTGCTCGAGGTGCGCAACAAGCTGAAGGACCTGCTCTCCCGCACCGAAGGCAACGACCGCCTCGAGGAGCTGCTCGAGGCGATCATCTCGAAGCCGGACGTGCGCGAGAAGCTGGCCGCCCTGGGCGGCGACAAGGGCTCGGAAGGAGAAGTAATCATGGCCAAGGCATCGGCGTCGCAGCTTTCCGTCGAGAAGGTCACCGAGCTCGACGGGCAGAGCCTGCTCGACCAGATCGTCGACACGGGCATCCGCCCGCGCGACGACGCGGGGCGGGAGCGCGCAACCGAGCTGATCCAGACCCTCGTCGACCAGCTCATGACTCCCGGCATCGGTCGTCGCGCAAGGCGTCACCGAGACGATCAACGCGCGCATCGCGGCGATCGACGAGGTGATCTCGCGGCAGCTCGACGAGATCCTGCACCACGCCGACTTCCAGAAGCTCGAGGGCTCCTGGCGCGGCCTCCACAAGCTCGTGATGAGCACCGAGACCGGCGAGAGCATGAAGATCCGCGTGCTCAACGTCGCGAAGAAGGACCTGCTGCGCGACTTCCAGGCGGCCGCGGAGTTCACCGAGAGCGCGCTCTGGAAGGCGGTCTACGAGTACGAGTTCGGCCTGTACGGCGGCGACCCGTTCGGCTGCCTGGTCGGCGACTACGAGTTCGGCAAGGGCGCCGCAGGACGTCGAGCTGCTGCAGCAGCTCTCGTCGGTCGCGGCGGCGTCGCACGCGCCGTTCGTCACGGCCGCCGGCGCCCAGATGTTCGGCATGGAGAGCTTCACGGAGATGCCCGAACCCGCGCGACGTCGCGAAGATCTTCGACAAGAACAACCCCGAGAACACGAAGTGGCTGTCGTTCCGCGACTCCGAGGATTCGCGCTTCGTCGCGATGGTACTGCCGCACGTGCTGCGGCGGCTGCCCTACGGCCGCAAGACCAAGGAGGTCGACGCGTTCGACTACGAGGAGGACGTGAGCGGCGCCCACGACGACTACCTGTGGGGCAACGCGGCCTACGAGTACGCGCAGACGCTCACCGCGGCGTTCGCGAAGCACCACTGGTGCGTCGCGATCCGCGGGCCCGAGGGCGGCGGCCTGGTCGAGGACCTGCCGATCCACGTGTTCAAGTCGAAGGAGGGCGACATCGCCTCCAAGATGCCCACCGAGACGCTGATCTCCGACACGCGCGAGAAGGAGCTCTCGGACCTCGGCTTCATCGGCCTGCTCAACTGCAAGAACACCGACTACGCGGCGTTCTTCGGCGGCAACTCGATCCAGCGGCCCAAGAAGTACGACAAGGCCGAGGCGACGGCGAACGCCAAGCTCTCGAGCCAGATCCCCTACCTGATGGCGACCTCGCGCATCGCGCACTACCTGAAGGCGATCTGCCGCGACAAGATCGGCTCGTTCATGTCGCGCAGCGACTGCGAGAACTTCCTGAACCGCTGGATCACGCAGTACGTCACGATCGACGACAACGCGAGCCAGGAGACGAAGGCGAAGTACCCGCTGCGCGAGGCGCACGTCGAGGTCGTCGACGACAAGGCGCGGCCCGGCTGTTACAAGGCGGTCGCGCACCTGCGCCCGCACTTCCAGCTCGAGGAGCTCAACATCTCGCTGCGTCTGGTGGCGGAGCTGCCCCAGGCGGCGAAGTGAGCTGAGTTCGCGCCGCAGGAGGGCGCGGCGCGTTCCCTGACATCTCGAACTAGGAGGCCCCGAGGCCATGTTCGATGCGTTCCTGAAGGTGGATGGCATCCCCGGCGAATCGCAGGACTCGAAGCACACGAGCTGGATCGAGATCCTGTCGTACAGCTGGGGCGTCGCGCAGCGGGCGACCGGCTCCTCGAGCAGCGGCGGCGCGCGCTCGGGCGGAGCGCGCCGACTTCCAGGACTTCACGATCGTGAAGACGTTGGACAAGGCCTCCCCGAAGCTGCTGGTTGAACGTGCTGCAACGGAACTCACATCAAAGAGGTGACGCTGCGAGCTCTGCCGCGCCACCGGCGACAAGCAGAAGTACATGGAATACAAGATGACCGACGTGCTGGTGTCCTCCGTTCGGCCCGGCGGAAGCTCGCCAAGGCGGCGAGTCAGCTTCCTCTGCGAGGAGGTGGCGTTCAACTACGGCAAGATCGAGCTCATCTACACGGCCACCGACCAGAAGACCGGCAAGGCGGCCGGCGACGTGAAGGGCCACTGGTCGCGTCGTCGAGAACAAGGGAGGCTGAACTCGCACGCCGGCTCGGCTGTCGCGCCGGCGACCACGTCGTTCGGTCTGCGCCATGGGGCCGTCGAACGACGCTCAGACAACTGTTCGACGCTGGGCGCCTCGCCGATTCGGTCAAGGCGCAGACCGACGAGGTGCGCGCTCGACCCCAGGACGTCGAGGCGCGCTTCCTGCTGTTCTCGCTGCTCGCCTTCGAGGGCGACCTCGAGCGCGCGGGGCGGCAGCTCGAGGCGCTCGGCGCGGTGGCTCGCGAAGGCGCCGTCGAGATGCGCACGCTGGTCTGCCGCGGGCTGCTCGCCGCGGAAGCGCAGCGGCGCGAGGTCTGGCAGGGCCGCGCGCGGCCGCTGCTCGCGCCCGACGCCAGCCCGGCGCTCGGCCTGCGCGCCGACGCGCTCGGGCGGCTGCGGCGCAGGCGACCTGGCGGGCGCGACCCGCTGCCTCGACGAGTCGAACGCGGGCCTTGCTCCAGTGGGAGGCACGCTCGACCAGCGCCCGTTCGACCCAGATCCGCGACACCGACGATTTCGGCGCGCCGTTCGTCGAGGTGTTCGCCCAGGGTCGCTGCCTGTGGCTCGGCTTCGAGCAGGTGCGCCGGCTCGAGCTCGCGCCGCCCGAGTCGCATCCTCGACCTGCTCTGGGCGCCGGCCCGCCTGCTCGATGCGCGAGGCAACGAGGCGAACGTCTTCCTGCCGGCGCTCTACGCCGGAAGCCACAGCGGACCCCGACGATCGGCTCCGGCTGGGGCGCGTGACGGAGTGGCGCGACGAGTCGGGGATCGCGGCGCGCGGGGTCGGCCAGAAGGTGTGGCTCACGGCGAGTGGCGCCAGCGAGCAGGAGTGGAGCCTGCTCGATGTGCGCTCGCTCGAGGTCGGGACCTGATGGCCCGTGGCGACTCGAATGCCCTGTTGCGCCCTACGCTCCTGGATCGCCTGACTCGAGCCGGCTCGGACGCTCGAGCCCCGCGATCGGCCTCCGCGAGCTGAAGGCCTCGGTCGCGCGCGACCTCGAGTGGCTGCTGAACAGCAAGTCGGTGCTCGCCCGCGACGAGCGCCTCCAGGAGCTCGACCGAGGCGCGCGCATCGGTGCTGACCTACGGCATTCCGGACTTCAGCAACGTCTCCTGGCGCAGCTCCGCGGACGCGCGTCGGGTCTGCAACGAGATCGCGGCGGCGGTGCGGACCTTCGAGCCGCGGCTGGTGCCCGCGACGGTGCGTGTCTCGATCCTGCCCATCTCCGGCGTCGACGACTTCAGCATGCGCTTCCGCATCGAGGCGACCCTGCACGTCGAGCCGATCCGCGAGCCGATCTACTTCGACAGCAGCGTCGAGACCGCGACGGGCGAGTTCCACGTGGACGGGGCGCTCTGAGATGCGCGACGCGCTGCTTCTCCTACTACGACCGCGAGCTGCAGTTCATCCGCAAGATGGTCTGGGCCTTCGCAGAGAAGTACCCGGAGGTCGCCGGACGACTGTTGCTCGAGCCGACGAAGTGCGAGGACCCGCACGTCGAGCGCTTGATCGAGGCGTTCGCGATGATGGCCGCGCGCATCCAGCTGCGGCTCGACGACGACTTCTCCGAGGTCAGCGACACGCTGCTCGGCCTGCTCTATCCGCACCTGCTGAGCCCGATCCCCTCGCGCGACGGTCGTCCAGTTCTCGCTCGATCCCAGCGTTGGGCGCTACGCCAGGCGGAGCCGTGATCGAGCGGGGATCGCTCTTGTACGCGCGTCCGGTGGAGGGGGTGCGCTGCCGCTTCACGACCTGCTTCGACCTGAAGCTCTGGCCGCTCGAGGTCGCTGCGGTCGAGCTCGCGCCCGCTCCGGTCTTCTCCGGGCTCCCAGCCGGAGGCGCGCTCCGTCCTGCGCATTCGGCTCGAGGCGCTGCCAGGCGTGAAGCTCGAGGAGCTGAGAGTCGACCGGCTGGCCTTCTTCGTCGATGCCCAGCCTGCGCTCACGGACGCTCTCTATCGCATGTTCGCCCGGGAGCCCGTCGGCGCCCTGGTCCAGCGAGGCAATGCCCCTCCCGTCCTCCTTCCGGCGAGCCGCATTCGCCCGATGGGCTTCGAGCGGAGCGAGGCGCTGCTCGACTACCCGCTCGAGTCCTTCCCCGGCTATCGCCTGCTGCAGGAGTACTTCGCCTTCGAGCCGAAGTTCTCGTTCGTCGAGATCACCGGCCTGCCGACCGCCGCCACGGCGCCGCACCAGAGCCTCGAGATCTCGATCCTGCTTGCGGCAGCCGCTGGCCGAGATCACGGCCCGCCCGGCGCCCGACAATCTGAGGCTCGGCTGCACGCCGGCGATCAATCTGTTCCCGCACACCGCGGATCCGATCTCGGTGACGGAGCTCAGCGTCGAGTACCCGGTGACCGCCGACGCCCGGGCGCCGCACTCGTACGAGATCCACTCGATCAAGAGCGTGACCAGCGCGACGCCCGGGCTCGCGCGAGGTCCGGACCTATCAGCCGTTCTACGCCTTGCGCCATGGCACGCCGCGCGAGACGGGCGTCGCGTACTGGCACTCCACTCGACGCCCGTCGCTGCGCAAGGGCGACGTCGGCACCGACGTGTTCCTCTCGACGGTGAACCAAGACCTCCAGCCGGCTGCGCTCGGCGCCGAGGTGCTGACCGTCCGGACGCTGTGCTCCAATCGCGACCTGCCGGCCCATCTCCCGTCCGGTGGCGCGAACGACTTCCAGATCGAGAAGCACGCCGAGATCGCGGGCATCCGCTGCCTGCGCAAGCCGACCGCCACGATCCGGCCGCCGCTCGGGCAGGGTGCACGCTGGCGCCTGGTCTCGCACCTCGCGCTCAATCACTTCTCGCTCGCCGACGTCGCGGTGCACGAGCACGCCGGCGGGACGCCCCAGAACGAGGCCCTCGAGGCGCTGCGCGAGATCCTGAAGCTCTACGAGTTCACCGATTCCCCGGCGACGCGCCAACGCATCGCCGCTCTGCACCGGCCTGCGCTCCCGGCGCGTAGTGCGCCGCGTGAGCCCCGGGGCGTTCGCGCGCGGCGTCGAGGTCGAGCTCCGGATCGACGAGGACGCCTTCCCCGGTGGCGGCGCATTTCTCTTTGCGAGCGTGCTGGAGCGCTTTCTCGGGCTCTACACGTCGGTCAACTCCTTCACACAGACCCTGGCGCGCTCGCGCCAAGGGGACGGGATGCTGATGCGATGGGCGCCGCGGGCGGGCGAGACACAGCTGCTCTGAGGGATCGCTTGGAGGCCGAGGCGCGCCGCTTCGAGTTCTTCCAAGCGGTGCGCCTGCTCCACCGCGCAGCTCCTGAGCGGGAGGCCCTGGGCGGCGAGGGCGAGCCGCACCGAGAGGTCGTTCGCCTGCGCGGCGAGGTCTCGCTCGTCTTCCCGCGCTCCGACGTCGTGAGCATCACGCCGCCGCGCGAGCCGGCCGGCCCGCCCGAGCTGACGGTCGCCTTCTTGGGGGCGGCGACCCCCGGGAGCTTTGGCTCCCTCCCCATTCCGTACATCGAGCAGATCCTCGACCAGGAGAAGACGGGCGAGCCCGTCCTGCGCGACTTTCTCGATTGCTTCAACCACCGCATGGCCTCGCTCTACTACCGCGCCTTCGCGAAGTACTCGGTCACTTTGGCGCGCGAGACGGGCGATCACGACTATTTCGCGGAAGCGCTGCGCGGGATCCTCGGGCTCGCGACGCAGGGCCTGCGCGACCGCCTCGCGCTGCCCGACGAGGCGCTGTTCGCGCGGGCCGGGCTGCTGGCGATGGCTCCCCTTCCGACGGTCGCGCTCGAGAACGTGATCGAGAGCTACTTCGGCGTGCCGGCGAAGATCGAGCAGTTCCTGACCGCGTGGTACGGCCTCGACGCGGAGGAGTGCTCGCGCCTCGGCGCGGCATTCGCGCGGCTGGGCAACGACCTCGCGCTCGGCTCGCGTGTGCGCCTCTCCGAGTTCCGCTTCCGTGTGCGGCTGGGCCCCCTCTCGCTCGCCGAGTACGAGAGCTTCATGCCGGGCGAGAGCGCCTTCGCTGCGCTGTTCGACCTGGTGCGACTGTCCGTCACGGGCGAGCAGACCTTCGAGATCAAGCCGGTGCTGCGCCGTGATGAGGTGCCGCCGCTCCAGCTCTCGCTGCAGAGTCGTTGCCGACTGGGGCGCACTACGTGGCTGGGCGCACGCGAGGGCGTGCGACTCTCCGATGCGGACGACGCGGTCTTTGCGTCCGAGGTGTTCGCCCTCGAGCGCGCGATTCCGGGCTCCAAGATGCTGGAGGAAGCTGCATGAGCCTCAATTTGCGATCCTTGATCGGAAAGCTCACGGACACCAGCCGGCGCGGGCTCGAGGGCGCCGTGGGTCTTGCCGCCTCGCGCACGCACTACGAGGTCGACCTCGAGCATTGGCTCGCGAAGCTGCTCGAGTCCACCGAGAGCGGCGATCTCCATCTGATGCTGCGCGCCGCTGACGTCGATTCGCGGCGTGTGCTCGGCGATCTCGCGAAGGCGATCGCGCGCATGCGCACGGGAAGCGGCGGCCGCCCCGAGCTCACCCCGGCGATCGAGGACCTCGTGCGCGAGGCCTGGGTGCTGTGCTCGATCAACTACGGCATCGCGCGCGTCCGCTCGGGCGCGATCCTGTTGGCCGCGCTCTCCGATGCGCGCCTGCGCCGCCGGCTCGTGGACATCAGCAACGTGCTCGAGGACGTGAACGTCGAGGCGCTCGCCAAGGACTTCGCGAAGATCGTCGAGCCCTCGCCCGAGACGCGCGAGGTGCTGTCGCTCGCGACGGGCGCTCAGCGCGAGACGGCGGCTCCCGGCAGCCCGCAGGCGGGCGCGGGCGGACAGACGCCGGCGCTCGATCAGTTCACCGTCGACCTCACCGCGCAGGCCAAGAGCGGGAAGATCGATCCGGTGCTCGGCCGCGACGCCGAGATCCGCCAGGTGATCGACATCCTCATGCGCCGCCGCCAGAACAACCCGATCCTCACCGGCGAGCCGGGCGTCGGCAAGACGGCGGTCGTCGAGGGCTTCGCGCTGCGCGTCGCCTCCGGCGACGTGCCCGAGCCGCTGCGCAACGTCGCGGTGCGCAGGCTCGATCTCGGGCTCCTCCAGGCCGGCGCCGGGGTGAAGGGCGAGTTCGAGAACCGTCTGAAGGGGGTGATCGAGGAGGTGCGCGCTTCGGCGCAGCCGATCATCCTGTTCATCGACGAAGCGCACACCATGATCGGCGCCGGGGGCGCGGCCGGCCAGAACGACGCCGCGAACCTGCTCAAGCCCGCGCTCGCGCGCGGCGAGCTGCGCACGATCGCCGCCACGACCTGGGCGGAGTACAAGAAGTACTTCGAGAAGGACGCCGCGCTCGCGCGGCGCTTCCAGGTCGTGAAGATCGAGGAGCCGAGCGAGGCCGCGGCGATCGCGATGATGCGCGGCGTCGCGCCGAAGCTCGAGGCGCACCACCGCGTCCGCATGCTCGACGAGGCCGTGGTCGACTCGGTGCGCCTCTCGCACCGCTACATCCCGGCGCGCCAGCTCCCGGACAAGTGCATGAGCGTGCTCGACACCGCGTGCGCGAAGGTGGCGGTGGGCGCAGCAGGCGACGCCCGCGGCGATCGAGGACCTGCGCCGCGTCGCTCGACGTGCTCGACCGCCGAGCTCCGGCGCTGCGCCGCGAGCTCGCGACGGGCGCCGACCACCGCGAGCGCATCGCCGAGCTCGAGACGAAGCAGGCGAGCGCGCAGGCCGAGCTCGCCGCGACTCGAGAAGCGCTGGGCCGAGGAGCAGGCGCTCGTCGCCCAGTCGATCGACCTGCGCGCGAAGCTGACCGCGCAGCCGAAGGAGGGCGAGGCCCCGCTCGCCGCCGGAGGCCGCGGAGGCGCTGCGGCGCGAGCTCGAGGACGAAGCGCGCCGAGCTGCGCGCGCTCCAGGGCGAAGAGCCTCTCGTGCTCTTCGAGGTGGACGGCCAGGCCGTCGCCGAGGTGATCTCCTCGTGGACCGGCATCCCCGTCGGCAAGATGCTCGCCGACGAGATCAAGACCGTGCTCTCGCTCGGCGACAAGCTCGAGGAGCGCGTGATCGGCCAGCGCCACGCGCTCGACACGATCGCGCGGCGCATCCACACCTCGCGCGCGCGGCTCGACAATCCCGCGCGCCCGATCGGCGTCTTCCTGCTCGCCGGCACCAGCGGCGTCGGCAAGACCGAGACCGCGATGGCGCTCGCCGACTCGCTCTACGGCGGCGAGCAGAACGCGGTCGTGATCAACATGTCCGAGTACCAGGAGGCGCACACCGTCTCGAGCCTCAAGGGCTCGCCGCCCGGCTACGTGGGCTACGGCGAGGGCGGCGTGCTCACCGAGGCGGTGCGCCGCAAGCCCTACTCGGTGGTGCTGCTCGACGAGGTGGAGAAGGCGCACCCCGACGTGATGGAGCTCTTCTTCCAGGTCTTCGACAAGGGCATGCTCGAGGACGGCGAGGGCCGCGAGATCGACTTCAAGAACACGGTGATCCTGCTGACCACGAACGTCGGGCACCGAGACGATCTCGAAGCTGTGCGCCGACCCCGACACGGCGCCGCTGCCCGAGGCACTGGTCGAGGCGATCCGGCCGGATCTCTTGAAGGCGTTCCCGGCGGCGCTGCTCGGGCGGCTGGTGACCGTGGCCTACTACCCGCTCGCCGGCGAGAACCTGCGCAAGATCATCCAGCTCCAGCTCGGTCGGATCGTGAAGCGCGTCCGCGAGAACCACCGCGTCGAGATGGTTTACGACGCGGAGCTCGTGGAGCACGTCGCCAAGCGCTGCACCGAGAGCGAGAGCGGCGCTCGCGCGATCGACCACATCCTCACGCACGGCCTGCTGCCGCAGATGTCGGCGGAGTTCCTCTCGCGCATGGCCGAGGGCCAACCCTTCGCGAAGGTGCAGGTCGGGCTCGACGACGCGGGCTTCAAGATCCAGGTGAGCTGAGCGATGGGCGACAGCTACACCTCGAGCTTCGGGCTCAACAGCAAACCGCCGAGCCGGCGGCTCGGCGAGGAGCTACGCCTCGAGCTGGATCCGCGCCTGCAGGCATGGATGGGCAGGATGTTGATGGAGGGCGACCTGGGGCGCGCCCGCACCTACGCCTTGAATCCAAACTGGCAAGCGCTCGATCTCGAATCCCTGATCCGGCCGCGGCTCTCACCGACGGCGACGGATCCCGCGACGTCTCCCGTGTTCCGGCCGCTCGCCACGACGCCGATCCCGCTGTGTCCGAGCGCGAAGCCTCCCGATCCCCCCAAGCCGCCCAGGCCCGGAGAGGAGCCGCCCAAGCCCCGAGCAGCAGACGTCTCGGATGTGCTGGGTGGGATTCAGAAGATGCCGCAGTACCAGTGCAGCGTGGGCCGCGGGTTCGACCTGTTGGAGCGCATCGGCGGAAAGGACTGGCGGTCACTCTCGACCGCCGAGAAGGCGACCGTGATCACCACGGGCGCGCTGATCGGCGGCGGCGCCGTGGCAGGCCTGCTCTCGAACCAGGAAGGGCGGAAGCTGGCCCTCGACAAGCTGCTCGGCGCAGACATCCCGATCCCCGGCGTGCCGGGCTTCAAGGTCAAGATCCTGCGAAGCGACGAGATTCCGGGGCAGCCGAAGCCGACGGACGAGACCCCGCGGCCCGTGGGTCTGTTCTTCACGCTGGACGTGCCCAAGTTCCTGCAGAACTTCCAGCGCATGCCGTCCTTCAAGGCCAACTACTGAGATCGGATCGACGATGCACACGCAAGACACCCGCTTCTGCAAGGTGGATTCGCCGCTCGGCGCGAACGAGCTGCTCGTGGCTCGCATGTCGGCGGTGGAGGCGGTGTCCCGGCTGTTCCAGGTCGAGCTCGACCTCCTCTCGCCGCGCGGCGACATCCGTCCCGAGGAGCTGCTGGGAAAGCCCCTGCTGGTCTCCATCGACCTCGACAACGGGCAGCAGCCGCTTCTTCCACGGGCTGGTCTCGCGTTTCGCCCAGGGAGATGTCGAGGGGTCGCTGTTCGCCTATCGCGCGGAAGTCGTGCCCTGGATGTGGCTTCTCTCCCGCAACATCGACTGCCGTATCTTCCAGGACCAGACGGTCCCGCAGATCCTCGAGACGATCTTCAACGATCACGGCTTCAAGGGCCTCTTCGACATCGCGGCGCCCTCCGCCCAGAAGCCGCGCGAGTACTGCGTCCAGTACCGGGAGACGGATCTCAACTTCGTGTCGCGGCTGATGGAGGAGGAAGGGCTCTTCTACTTCTTCCAGCACGAGGAGAAGAAGCACACGCTGATCGTGAGCGACGGCTCGAAGCAGCTGCCCTCGACGTCTCCGGACTCCTTGTCGATGCTGGCCGGCGACCTCGCCCGCCGAGACGTGGAGAATTGGTTCGCCGAGCGCGAGCTCCACTCGGGGGCGTTCGCGACGGCGGAATACAACGTCCCCGACCGCACCGTGATCTCCTCCACCGAGCTGACCAGTCGACAAATCGCCAACAACGCGGCCTTCGAGGTCTTCGACTTCCCGAGCGAGCAATTCGAGATCGCGGACAGCGACCGGCGCGCCATGCTGCGCATGCAGGCCGAGGAGGCCTCTGCGGCCCGCCACTCGGGCTCCACTTCGGCGCCCGGTCTCGCCGCGGGGCACGTCTTCGAGCTGACCGACCATTTCCACGCCGCGCTGAACGACAAGTACATGCTCACGACGGTGCACCACTCGGTCACGCAGAATTTCGAGCGAGACGGGGTCAGCACGTACTTCAACTCGCTCTCGGCCGTGCGTGCGGCGGGCCCGTTCCGTGCGCCGCTCGTCACGCCCAAGCCGATCGTGCAGGGGCCGCAGACAGGGCTGGTCGTTGGGAAGGACGACCGCGGGAAGATCGATCCGGCGCAGTCCGACGACGACATCGACGTGGACGAGCTCGGGCGCGTTCTGGTGAAGTTCTTCTGGGACCGCTCGGGCCCCAACTCCAAGCGCGAGTCGCAGAGGGAGCACGAGAGCTCCTGCCGCGTGCGCGTCTCGCAGAACTGGGCGGGCAAGAACTGGGGGGCCGCCTTCTGGCCGCGCATCGGCCAGGAGGTGATCGTCGAGTTCATCGAGGGCGACCCCGACCACCCGATCGTCACGGGGCGCCTCTACAACGGGAAGTACAAGCCGCCCTATGACTTGCCCGCGAACAAGACCCAGAGCGGCATCAAGACGCGCAGCACGCCGGATGGGACGCCCGACAACTTCAACGAGATCCGCTTCGAGGACAAGAAGGGCAAGGAGGAGATTGCGATCCACGCGGAGCGCAATCTCTCCACGTCGGTCGAGGCGGACGAGAGCCACTCCGTGGGTGGCAAGCGCAGCACGACCATCAAGAAGGACGACACGCACGTCGTCGAACAAGGGAACTACAGCTTCGACGTCAAGACGGGGACGACCACCATCCACGTGAAGGGCAATGCGACGGAGAACTACGACGCGGATCGCACGATCACCGTCAAGGGTCAGGAGACCCACAACGTCGACACCGTGCTGCTCGGCATGTACAAGACGCGAACCGTGAACACCTTCGGAGACGATTCCCTCACCGTGAACGGCGCCCTGAGCATCGAGGCCACCGGCACGGTCACGATCACCGTCGGCGGCAGCACGGTGAAGGTGGGCCCGGCTACGGTCGAGGTCACCGCGGGTCTGATCAAGCTGAATTGTTGACCCCGAGAGGAGGCAAGATGGCGAGGAAGGCGAAACAGCCGCGAGCCCCGGTCGCGCGCGCACGCGGCGGCCTTCGCGTGGCGTTGGTCGGGCGGCAACGACTGCATCTCGATCGCCGCAGGGACGCCGACGTCGTGACGCTCTTCGCTCCCGACGGGAGGGTCTCCTTCTCGGTGCGCGTCACTCCGAGCGGGCCGGTGCTGACCTTCGATGACAGCCTCACGATCGAGGCGAACGACGCTCTGGAGCTCAGAGCCCGGCGTGTCGCGATCAGCGGGCGCGAGGGCGTTTCGATCGAGAGCGGCGCCGACGCGTCGATCGAGGTTGCCGGAGATTTCACCAGCACCGCGCGGGTGCAGAATGTCCGAGCGCGCCTGGGCAACGTCAACCTGAAGGCGAACGACGACGTGCGCCTGCGCGGCGAGCGCATCCGGCTCAACTGCTGAGGGCGTCGTGGACCTCTGGAACCAGAGCTCCGCTTCGGCGGTGTTCGTGAGCACGATGGAGTCCGAGGATCACCTGCTCGGCGGGGTCGCCGTGAAGGCCGCGTTCCGCTGCGCCGAAGGCGCGCTGCTCGCGGACGCGCGAGGCTGGCCCGCGGGCGGCGAGCCGGTGAAGACGGAGTTCGGAGAGCTCGACGGAGAGACACCTTTCCTGCGCACAGGGGTCGACCTGATCGTGCTCGGCAAGGCCTATCCGAAAGCGAACACCGCCAGCTCGCTCACGCTCTCGATTCGCGTGGGATCGCTGCGCCATGACATCGCGGTGTTCGGGGATCGTCGCTGGGTGCGCAGCGGCGTGGAGCTCGTGGCGAGCCGCCCCGAGCCGTTCGACGCGATGCCGCTCACGTGGGAGCGCGCCTACGGGGGGAAGCTGTCGATCGAGACCGGCTCCATGCCGTTCGCCGCCAACCCGGCCGGGCGCGGCTTCTACATGGAGGCAGCACAGGCCGAGGGCCAGCTGCTGCCGAACCTCGAAGACCCCGCCCGGCTCGTGCGCAGCTTCAAGGACCAGCCGGAGCCTCGTTGCCCCGCTCCCTGCACGCGCGACTCGGCGCTGCGCATCGAGCGAGCGGCGGAGTACGACCTCTCGGGCCCGGCGCCTCGCATCGTGAAGCTGAAGCCGGCCTATTTCAACAACGCGCATCCGCGGCTCGTGCTCGAGGCGGCTCCTGCGCCCGGAGAGGAGATCGAGATCACGCACGTGCGGCCTCGCGGCGAGAGCCTGCGCTTCTCCTTGCCCGCGCTCGGCTATCACGTCTACGTGCAGCTTGCGGAGCGACCCTACGTCTTCCCGGCGCACCTCGAGTCGATCGTCGTCCTGCCGGAGGAGTCGCGCGTCGTCCTGGGATACAAGTGCACGTTTCGCTACCGGATGGTCCCGCTCGAGCGGCGCATCGCCGTGCTCCGCGAGGGCGCGGCTCCCGCGGCCGCTCCGAGCAG
This sequence comes from uncultured delta proteobacterium, assembly GCA_963716275.1. Classification (GTDB taxonomy): domain Bacteria; phylum Myxococcota_A; class UBA9160; order UBA9160; family UBA6930; genus VGRF01. The sequence continues at coordinate 64,865 of CAVQTC010000017.1, forward strand.
CTACCACGTGCGCTGGCCGGATGTCGAGGCGCACGGGGTCGCCGTTGGCTGAGGCCATTTACGCGGCTGTTCCCGGGACCGCGACCGAGCGGCTGGTCTCGGGACGACCCGGCGACCGCGATCTCGTGGCGCTGGTCTGGAAACGCGCCTTTCGCATCGGACCCACCGGCGAGTGCATTGGGCTCGACGAGGCCGTGCCCATCGAGGACGACTCCTTGCCCTGGGGCGACGAAGCCGGGGCGCTCGGGTCGCCGCCGCGCACCGAGAGTGACCTGTTCGCCTTCAAGCCCGCGACCGACCTCGTCGTGCAAGGCCACGTCTACACCCACGGGCGTGCAGCGACCGTCGAAGCGGAGCTGAAGACGGGCGCCGTCTCGCGCACCGTGCGCGCGATCGGTGAGCGCCGGGCAGTCCTCGAGGGCGGCCAGCTGCGCTTCACGCCGCCCGAGCCGTTCGAGCGCCTGCCGCTGCGCTACGACCGTGCGTATGGGGGTTGCGACCGCGTCGGGCTCGCGCGGCTGGGCGACCCGATTGGCGACACGCTGCGCGCAGCGGAGCCTCGCCACGAAGAGGGGCTCGCCGCGTCGACGCCCTGTCACTACCCGCGCAACCCAACGGGCCGGGGCTTCCTGATCTCTGCCGACGCGGAGAGTATCGACGCGCTGCGGGTGCCGAACCTCGAGTTCCCCTTCGACCCCGTGACCCCCGAGCGGCTCGCGGTTGGAGACCCCTTGCGCTGGCTCGGCGCCCCGCTCCCCGCCTGCATGGATTGGGTGCATCCCGCCTGGTTTCCGCGGATCGCGTACTTCGGCTTCGTGCCGGAGCACGTGGCGCCGGCGGGGTCGATCCCGGAGGTGGCCCGAGGGTGGGCGCCGCGCGAGATCCTGTCGCTGCGGCGCTCGTGGGACGTGATCTTCGACCCGCGCTTCCAGCAGGGCGCGTCGCCGGGGCTCTCGATCGCCGATCTCGCCCCGGACGCCGAGCTCACGCTGCGCCACGTGTTTCCCGGCCAACGCGAGCGCCGCGTCCGGCTGCCGGGACGGCTCCCGTCGGTGCGAATTTCGCTCGGTTCCTCGGACACGCGCGCGGCGCGCACCCGGCTCAACGCGGTGATCGTGCGCCCCGACGAGGAGCGGGTCGTGCTGGTCTACGCGGCGAGCTGCGAGGCGCGGCGCCGTTACGGAAACCACGAGCTCGCCGCCATGCGTTGGAGCGTCGCCCGATGATGCACGTTGCCCACCTGACGGTGCACACCTTCGTCGGCATCGGCTCGCACACCTCGGTCAATCCGCCCTCGGTCGTGCCCGTGATCACGCCGCACATCTCGATGGACACGCTGCTCGGGCTCACCATCAAGGCAAAGTGGTCGAAGACCGTGATCGGTCCCTTCGGCTTCCAGCTGATCGGTCAGGGCAACGACAGCGGGTTCGTCGTGCCCCACATCGGGATTCCGCCCAACAACGTGCTGATCCCGCTGGTGATCGGCTTCGGCGGCTCGAAGCCGATGTTCTCCGCGTCGACGGTCAAGATCGACGTGGACGGCGCGGCGACGCCCACCGCCTGCAACGTCATCCCGTTCAGTCCGGTGGGGCTCAATCAGGCCTGCAACGACCCCTGCAACTATCCCAGCGACATCGTGATCTGTCCCAACACGGTGGTCGTGGGCCTCACGCTCGGCGACTTCATTGCGGGCCTCGTGTCCACGCTGATCGACGTGGCGGTGAGCTACGTGGCGTCGAAGCTCGGCGGGGCCCTCGGCGAGGCGGTCGTGAAGGGCGTGCTCGGGGTCGCGATGCGGGCGGCCGCCAAGGAGACGGTGGAGGCGCTCGCGCGCGAGACCGGGGAGGAGGTCGGTGAGGCGGCCGCCCGGGAGATCCTGAAGGACATCGTCGAGAACGTGGCGGAGCGACCGATCGCCCAGGCGACCGCGACGCTGATCGAAAAGCTCGTCGGCGTGGGCGTGGACAAGCTGCAGGAAGGCCTTCAGACGGGCGAGGCGGTCGACTCGGGCATCCACGACGCGGTCGACGGCCCGCCGGCCGATGGAGCCCCGACTCCTTCGCCGTCTTCGCCGGGCACTCCGCTCGGCGGCGGCAGCGGAGGCGACCCACGCATCGGGACCGCCACATGAGGACTCGAGCAGCGTCTCCGCGCGCTCACGCTCAGGAAGGGATCGCCGCGTGCCGAATCGACAGCGCATGATGTCGCTTCCGCTCGCCCTGGTCCTGGTCGTGGGCGTGCTCGCCGCAGAATGGTTCTATCTCCGCGTGTTCTTGCGGACGGTCGAGCCGGCGCTGATCCAGCGCGTCGAGCGTTCGCTCGACGTGCGGATCGGCTTCGGCTTCTTCCATCACTGGGAGGTGCGCGACGCAGGACCGGATCGCAGCGGCGCGCAGCGGCTGGCGCTCTCCGCCGCGATCTTTGGCATCCACCTCGGGGTGATGCTGGTGTTCGCGATCGGCCTCGTGATCCTGGCGCTGACGATCATCGCGCCCGTGGTGTGGCTGCACCAACGCTGACAGCGCCCGTCAGGTGAGCTTGCTGGCGATCTCCTCGCGCAGCGGATCCCGGAGCTGGCCGAGCGGGTCGCGCGGCAGGAGCTCGATGAAGGCGGCGACGCCGCTGATGCCCGTCACGCCCGCGATCACGTCGTCGGTGGCGCGGATCGTGGGCAGGTGGGAGGTGAGCGTCACGAGCGGGAGCTTCCCGAGGCCCTCGCGCGTCACCGAGCCCACCTCGAAGCGTAGGTCGCGGAACATCTGGCCGAGCGCAGGGTTGCGCTCGAGCACGGCGGCGACGGCGAGCGCGTTGACCACGAACTGGCGCACCTCGTCCTCTCGGCGCTCCTCCTGCTTGGCGAGCACGCGATCGAGCAGGGCGAGCGTGTAGTGCGATGCGTAGGAGAGCACGAAGCGCAGCGGCGACGTGATCTTGATGGTCTTGGTCTCGCCGCCGCTCGCGAGCTTGTAGGGGTACTCGTAGGGGTAGACCACGAGCTGCGTGTCGATGCTCGCGATCACCTCGGGCGGGAGCTCGGCGCGCAGCGTGAAGGGCGCGCCGCACGCCTGCTTGTAGCGCTGGGTCAGCTGTGCGAGCGCGGCATCCGCGGCGCCGACGTCGATGCGGCCGCCGCTCGTCGCCGTGGCCGTGCGGCCGAAGACGCGGCGCGGGTCGAAGGGCTGGCGGAGGATCTCGAGGTGCTGCTCGAGCCGCTCGCGGACCCAGCGGGAGACCGCCTCGGTCTTCTGGCGCCGCTCGCCGAACTCGGCGAGCGAGAGGGTCTCCGCGGGCTGATCGACCATGACGCCTCCCAGTACGGGCGGGGCAGGGGAGCGCGCCGCTCGTTAGGTCGGTCCACGCTACGGACCTGCGGGGGCAATTGTCAACGGCGCGCGCGCGAGCGCGCGCGGCCCAGCTGGATCGGGCGTCGCAGTTGCGCGAGAGCTGCGCGCGCGTTTCGGCCGGCTGCGCGAGGGCGCTACCTGCCGCGCGCGCGGGGCTACTCACCCGCAGCTGGGTCGAATTCCACAGGCTTGGCTCTGGTTTCCCATTTCGTTCGCGACGCCCGCGGGGTTAGAATCGCCTCCTCGCCAGGGGTCGGGCCCGCGTGCGGCGCCCGATCCGGGAGCTTCATGTCCTCCGGCAAGCTGAATCCGGTCGCCTGGATGGAGGGCATGTTCCTCCGGCCGCAGCACCTGCAGCAGCTCGATCTCTCGGCCGACGCGCGCCTCCGTTACCACCTCCAGTCGCTGAATCCGTTCCACTGGGGGGTGCGCGAGCTGGCCTTCGACGAGGAGGCCTTCTCCGAGAACCGCGTGGTCGTGAACCGCCTCGAAGCCGTGCTGCGGGACGGCAGCGTCGTGCGCGTGCCCGGGAACGCTCGCATCGAGAGCCGCACCTTCGCGAAGGGCCAGGACCGCATCTCCGTCTACCTCGCGCTGCGGTCCTGGAGCCCCCAGGACCCGAATCTCGCGACCGAGGAGAGCGGCGCCTCGAGCGCGCGCAACCGCCTCGCCGAGACCGAGCTGCCCGACCTGAATCGCGGCGGCCCGCCCACGCCGATCGAGGTGCTCGAGCCGAACCTGCGCCTCTTGCTCTCCGGGGAGGAGAACGAGTTCGGGCTCTACGAGGTCTTCAAGCTCGCCGAGATCGAGGCGAGCGACGACAGCCAACGCCCGTACGTCCTGGCTCAGGGCTTCGTGCCGCCGCTGCTCGCCCTGCAGGCGAGCCCGCTCCTGATGGACGAGTTCACGCGCGTGACCAGCCAGGTCGCCGCGCGGGTTCGCGCGGCGGCCGCGCTCACGCGCACGGTCTCGGCCGACACCATGCCGCGCCTCTTCATGCGCTACACGCTGGCGCGGCTCGCCCCGCTGCTCCGCCACCTGGCTTCGACCGGCGAGACGCCGCCCTTCGCGCTCTACACCCATCTCGTCGAGCTCGCGGGCGCGCTCGCCTCGTACCGCCTCGACGAGGCCGTCGAGCTCCCGCAGTACGACCACGAGAACCTGTATCTCTGCTTCAAGACGCTGCTCGACTTCATCTCCGCGGAGCTCGACCGGCTCGCGCCGGAGAATTTCGAGAAGCTTCCGCTGACCTTCGATCCCAACACGCAGGCCTATCTCACCAAGTCGCTGAACGTGCGCCTGGTGGATCCGCGCAACGCCTTCTACCTGGCCGTGCGCGCGCCGATCGAGCTGAAGGAGCTCAGCGACCTCGTGGCCCAGCACGGCAAGGCGAGCTCGCTGAAGGGCGTGACGCCCCTCGTCAAGTTCAACCTGCCCGGGCTCCCGATCGAGCGTCTGCCCGGCCCGCCCACGGAGATCGAGGCGATGGCCGGCTTCACCTACTTCAAGCTCGACGCGCGCGGGCGCGAGTGGCCCAAGGTGCGCGACGAGTTCAGCTTCGCGCTGCACCTGGGCAAGCTCACCAACGCGAACGTCGTGCTCTACGTCGCGCTCTCGCCGGAGGCCGGATGAAGGGTGCGGCGCTCGCGCGCGCGGCGGGCGACGTGTTTGCCGCCGTCCTCCTGTTCCGGGACGCGCCCGAGGGCGAACGCCCCTCGACCGGCGAGCTGCGCTCGCAGCTCTTCGGCCTGGTCGACGCCTTCGCGAAGAGCTCCCAGGCGAGCGCGGCGCCTCCCAGCGACGTCGAGGAGGCGCGCTTCGCGCTCGTCGCCTTCATCGACGAGATCGTGAGCACGTCGGGCTGGCGCGGGGCCGCCGAGTGGGAGCGCGAGCCGCTCCAGGCGCAGCTCTTCGGCACCTCGCGCGCCGGCGTCGAGTTCTTCACGCGCCTCGATCGGCTCCGGCCCGACAACGCGGCCGCGCTCGAGGTCTACTTCTACTGCCTCGCGCTCGGCTTCCAGGGCGACTACGCCGGGCGCGACGGCGACCGGGCGGCCCTCATCCAACGCACGCTCGAGAAGCTGCGGCGCGTCGAGCGTTCGCTCGATCTGAACCGCGAGAAGCGGCTCACTCCCACGGCTTATCAGGTCGACATCGAGCTCTCGCCGAAGGGGAGCCGTCTCGTGCCGCGCCTCTTGGCCGTAGCCGGCGGGCTCGCGCTGGTGTTCCTGATCTTGTTCGGCGTGTTGTTCCTGCGCGCAGGCAGCGTCCCGCTCCCGACGCCGGGCTGAGGAGTCGTCTTTGCCCGAGCCCCGCAAGCTCTTCGAGCGCCTCCGCACGCCCCGCGTCGCGATCCCGACCGGCGCCGTCCTGGTCACCGGGGCGACCGCCGGGGTGGTCGGCTTCTTCCTGAACCAGTGGGTCTACGTCGTCGTCACCCTGATCGTGCTCCTGATCGCGCTCCTCATCTACCTGGTCTACACGATGTACGCGCGCGAGCGCGAAGAGCGGGGCGCGCGCGGCACCGGCGCCGACGACTCCATGACGGTGGTCGGGCGCCGCGAAGAGCGACACAGCAGCGCGCCGCTCGAGGAGCGCTTCCGCAAAGCGCTCGCGGTCGTCGTGGCGCGTAAGCTCGACGCTCTGCCCTGGTATCTCGTGATCGGGTCGCCCGGGGCCGGCAAGACCGCGCTCTTGCGCGCGAGCGGCGTCGAGCTGCCTTCCGCCGTCGAGTCGCTCGTGGAGGGCGGACCCACCAGCAGCATCAGCCTCTGGCTCACGAATCAGGCCGTGTTCGTCGACACCGCGGGGCGCCTCACCGCGGCGCACGCGGGCGGGGACCACCAGGACTGGAAGACGCTGCTCGGGCTGATCCGCAAGCATCGTCCGCGCCCGGCGATCCAGGGCGTCGTGCTCGCGGTCTCGATTCCGGAGCTCTTCGGCCGCTCGAACGAGGAGCTCGAAGAGGCGGCCTCCGAGCTGCGCCGCCACGTGAACGACATCGCCGACACTCTGGGCGTCGACGCTCCCATCTATCTCGTGGCGACCCAGGCGGACCGCCTGCAGGGCTTCGCCGAGGCCGCGGGTCTGGCTGCGACGCGGCTCGGGGAGACGTTCGGCTGGACCAACCGCGACCGCTATCCGCACGACATCGCACAGACCGTGCGCGAGGCGATCCTGCGCATCCGCGAGCGCGTCGAGGGCGCGCTCCCCGAGCTGCTCGTGCGCGAGACCGATCGGCAGCGCGCGCGCCGCGTCTTCCTGCTGCCCCACGAGCTGAACCAGCTCTCGCGCGCGCTCGCGGCCTTCGTGGGCCGCGCCTTCCAGCCGACGCGCTACGACGAGGTCCCGTTCCTGCGCGGCGTGTACGTCACCAGTGCCGTGCGCGGCGGCGCGCTCGTCTCGCCGGTGCTGGAGCGCTTCGGCCAACGCTGGGCGGCGAGCGCAGTCGATACGAGCGTGTCGCCTGGCGGTTGGTTCACGCGCGATCTGTTCCGGAAGCTCATGCTCGACGGCGAGGAGCAATCGCTCGCGGTCGCGACCGACACGGTGGGGCCGCGCACGCGCACCGTGCTCCTGGCTGTCGCGGGGGTGTTCTCGCTGGTCTGCGTCGGGTTGTGGGGCGCGTCGTTCTGGAACAACTGGAAGACGATCTCGGTGCTGCGCACGGCGACCGAGGATGCGATCTCGCAGCGCCACTCGCTGGAGGCGCAGGATCAGCTGCGCGCGCGCGTAGAAGACGCCGAGAGCTCGGCGGGACGCCCGTGGCGGTCCTTCGGTCTGGGCAGCGCTGCCGGGCGCGGGATCCGTCGCGCGAAGGAGGCGTTCGCGCTCTCCTTCGGCGCCGAGTTCGAGCGGCCCGCGAAGGCGGAGCTGCTCGGAAAGGTCCAGTCGCGCGAGCCGAGCGCGTTCGCCGCGCTGCTCGACCTCGTCGCGGACGTGAGCTTCCTGACGGCGCGCGGGGCCGACGACGCGATTCGACCGGGGATCGAGCGCTACGGCCCCGTGCAGGAGAACGCGACCGCGCGCGCGGCGTTCGCGTCGGGCTACACGGCATTCGTCCGCTGGGCGCCGGACGTCGAGCTCCAGACGCGCATCGAGGAGGAGCGGCGTCGCTTCGAGGACGAGGCGGCGGGCCTGCTCGAGATCGGCCGGCTCGAGGCGTGGTGCGGAGAGCGTGCAGACGTCGGCGAGCCGGTGCGCGCCAAGGACTTCGGGCTGCCCGCGCCGCCCGAGAGCGCCGGTGTCAGCGTGCCCGCCTGCTACACGCGCAAGTTCTTCGAGCGCTGGCTGGGCAGCGTCTTCTCGAGCCTCGAGAGCAGCAACGCCCAGGCGGAGTCGAGCGTCGCCCGCTTCCGAGACGACTACGCGCGCCGTTACGGAGACGCTTGGCTGAATTTTCTCGTCTCGGTCCCGCGCACGCCGCTCCCGGATCGCAACGTGCGCGGCTCGCCGTACATCCGTCTGCTCGAGACCGCCATCGAGAACACGCAGATCGAAGGCCTCTGGCGCGGCGAGGCGCCCGCCTGGGTGCGCGCGCTCCACGAGGTGCGGCGCGAGGACTCCCAGGACGAGAAAGAGGTCGCGCCCTGGAAGCGCTACCTCGCGGCCCTCGATGCCGTCTCGGAGGAGGTCGAGCGCGCGGAAGGGGTTCCCAATCTCGCGTTCGACACCGCCAAGAAGGTCGGCGAGCGGGTCGACACGCCGTACAAGAAGGCCATCGAGGACATCAAGGCGCTGATTCCCATTCCGCCCGACGACCCGGACCGCACCGCGAAGCAAGCGCTGCAGACGCTGCTCGAGATGCCGGTGCTGAACGGATTCTCGGCCGTCCTGCAGACCGCGGCCAAGGAGATCGATCTGCGCTGGGCGAACCAGATCGTGTCGCGCTTCCCGCCGCCGCTCTCGCCCGAGCAGTACGATCGGCTGTGCGGGCCGGGGGGAGCGCTGGACAGCTTCCGCCAGAACGAGCTCGGCCCCTTCTGGATGGGCTCCGGGCCCCGGCCCCTGCTCGAAGATCGCGCGCTGCCGGTCTCGGAGCGCTTCGCCGACTACGTGGCGCGCGGCTGCAGTGGCGGCGGGGGAGGCGCGGGCGGAGGAGGAGGCGGCGGCGCCCTCCCGACCGGCGTGCTGCGCGTGCGCCTCGAGGGCTCGCCCTCGGAGGTCTCGGGGGCAGACGGCGTGTTCGTGCTCTCCCGCGTGCTCGCGCTCTCCTGCGCGACGCGCGACGTGCAGAGCTTCGAATACAACGAAGGCGCGGGTCAGCAGGTCTTCTCGTGGACGCCCGACTGCGACCTCGTCCAGCTCAGCGTGCGCGTGCGCAGCTCGGATGGCCGCGAAGAGGAGCTCGTGCGCGAGTGGAGCGGCCAGTTCGCGATGGCCAACTTTTTGAGCGAGGGCCAGGGCGTCGGCAACGGGACCTATCAATGGACCGTGCGCGACTCCCTGGGCTCCGACCTGCGCGTGCAGGCCCGCTACAAGCGCCGCGGGGGAGAGGACATCATCCGCTTCAAGGAGGTGGCGTCGCGGGCGCTCCCGCGCTCAGCCACGAGCCAAGAGTAGGGAGGGAGCCGTGGGCCGACTCGGGTCGCGCATGGGGACGCTCTGCGTCGCGTGCGTTCTGCTGTTCAGTCTGGGCTGCGGCCCCAAGAAAGATCCGGATCTCGCGAAGGCCGACAAGGCCGCTCCCCTGGCGCTGATCGCGCCGATGATGGGGGACTTCGACTGCGACGGCGGGGCAGGGGACTGTGGCGACTGGTACCGGGTGACGGCCGCGACCCCCGGTACGCTCGAGGTCACCGTCGCGCTGGCGGCCGGTCAAGGGATCGGTACGCCCCTCGTGATCACGCTCGCCGACGGGAAGCAGCTGCCGGTGGCCGAGACCCAGAGCAACGGCCGGCAGCGCTTCGGCGCGCGCGTCGCCGTCACCCCCGGCGACTACTTTGCCTGGCTCCACGCCGAAGGCTCGACGCGCGGCAAGCTCTCCTATCAAATCCAGGCGGAAGTGAAGCAGGGCGAGCTCGGCGATCTGGGAACCGACGTCGACGTGACGGCGCCGCGCCTGTGCCTGCGCGTGCAGGCGAGCCCGAAAGCGAACTTTTACGGCGGCCAGCCCCACGTCGTGCGGCTCCTGATCCTGCCGCTCACGAGCGCGCTCGCCTTCGAGCAGGCGAGCGAGGATTCGCTGCTCTCCGGGGCGAAGCCGCAGGGCGCGGCCGGCGAGCCGATCGTGGCGCGCGTGGTGCCCGGGGAGACCCGCACGCTCGTCGACCCGGTCCCGAGCAATACGCGCTCGCTGGGCGTCGTGGCAGATTATTATCGCGCCCCGGGGAGCTTCGATCGGCTCCCGCAAGCTGACCGTCCCGGCGAGCTGCTCGGGCGGCTCGCTCGATCTGTTCCTCGACGAGAAAGGACTGCGACAGCCATGAGCGATCTTCAACGGGCCCTGGGCCTCGCCGCATGCGCGCTCTCGCTCGCGTTGCTCGGCTGCCCGACGGTTCCTGCTGCCGCGCCGCCGCCTGCGCCGGTGCAGCCGCCTCCGCCGCCTCCGCCGCCCGATCCCGACGGAACGCCGACGCAGCCGTCGCCCCTCGCGTTCGGCGCGCTGCACGGGGATTCCCTCGATCGGGCCGCGCGCGACAGCGACGACTGGTACCTCCTGAACGTGCGCGAGCCCGGCACGCTGCGCGTGGCCGTCGAAGGCGCCGGCGGCGCCGCGCTCACGAACGTGCTCGTGGCGCTCACCGACGCGAAGAACGCGGCCAGCGTGCAGCCGATCCGCACGGGGGGCCGTACGCGCCTCGAGCTCCCCGCGCAGACGGTCGCGGCGGGCCCGCGGCTGCTCTGGGTGGGCCTCGAGCCCGAGGCGACGGCCGCGGTCGCTTATCAGGTGCGCGCGACCTTCACCGCGCGCAAGGCTCCGGCGCCGGCGCCCAAGCCGCCCCCGCCGCCGGCCTTCAACGTCTTCACCACGCGCGTCGTCGAGTTCGCGACCGCGCAGGGGGCCACGCAGTTCGCGACGATCGAAGGCGGGCAGAACGCCGGCATCACGGCGGGGATGCGCGGCCGTCTGGTCGAGGCCGGCCGCGTGATCGCCACCTTCGAAGTCGTGGAGGTGTATCAGCGCGGTAGTCGGGTTCGGCTGGCGGACCGCGTGGAGCGCGTGACGGCCCAGACGCAGGCCGAGGTGGACGTGCCGTCATGCCCCGAGTCAGAAGTACGCCGAGATCGGCCGCCGATCCATCCCCGCCGGCTGCGTTGCGCTCCCTGCGGCGTAGGGTTCAGCTATGCCTCGGTCGCGCGCCTTGCCGGCGGGGCGGCTCGGCGGCCTCGGTCATGCGGCGTACTTCTGACTCGGACGGGCGGTCCGCGGGGAGAACCCCTCGGCGACACGCCCGGGCCGCGGCGGGCCACCCCTGTCCGAGCACGCGTGCACGACCGGGCTGCGCAGTTTCGCGGCAGTCGAGCCCGTATAATCGCGAACGGGCAGGAGGATCGAGAGATGGGACTCCTCGACGGGCTGTTCGGGAGCAAGAAGAAGCCGACCCGGCGAGGTGGCGGAGACGCCGACGACACCGATTCGAGCCACTACACCCGGGTGATCCCGCGCGAGCCCGAGGCCGCTCCTCCGCCGCAGGCTCCGAGCTGGGGAGACGAGCCCGTCGCCGCCCCCGAGCCCCCGCCGGCGCCCCGGTACGAGGCCCCCAGGCCCGCGCCCGTCTACAGCCCCCCGCCTCCGCCGCCTCCGGCCCCGCGGGCGCCGACCCCGGTGCCCCGCGCGGTTCCCGAGGACGACGGCGCCACTGTGATCGGGGCGGTCCCCAAGCTCGGCACGGCCAAGTTCGTGGCGCTCCTGGTCTGCGTGGACGGACCCATCGAAGGCCACATCTGTCGCATCTATCCGGGCGAGAACGTGATCGGTCGACAGGGTCGGCCCGACAGCGAGCGGCTCCCCGATCACGCCCGCACCATCTCGCGCGAGCACGTCCGGCTCACCGCCGAGGACGGCTACTTCGTGATCCAGCCGATTCGCGCCGAGAACGCGACCTTCGTGAACGACGTCCCCGTCGAGACGCACGAAACCCTCCAGGACAAGGATCGCGTGACGCTCGGGGCCACCAAGCCCTCGACGTTCGTGCTGCTGGTCGTTCCGTGATCTCGGCTCGGGGGCTCGGGCTCGCCTTTGCGCTCGCAGCCGCCTCGAGCGCGGCGCTCGCCCAGCCGGCGGATCTCAAGAGCCAGCGCGTCGCGACCCTCTACGTCGACGACGCCTGGGTTCCGCCGCACGGCGACGCCGTCGAGCTCTACGTGCGCGCGCTCACCAGCGGTCGCGCCCCCGTCGGCACGCTCGAGGCGAAGGACTTCGTCGTGCGCGAGGACGAGGGCCGCATCTCGCCCGACGACGTCGAGGCCGACCTGCTCGAGACCGCCAAGCGCGGCCTCGGGGTCGTGCTCGTACTCGACACCAGCCCGACCATGCGCGAGCCGCTGCCCGAGATCAAGAAGGCCGCGCTCTCCCTGCTCGAGCGGGTCGGAGACTGGGATCGCGTCGCCGTCGTCTCGTTCGCCGGCGACGTGAAGGAGGCGGCGAACTTCACGGCGGATCGGGCCCAGGTGCGGCGCGCGATCGACGGGCTCGACGCCCAGCTCGAGCCCGCCCCGACCCGGGTCTACGACGGCATCTACCGGGCCGTCGAGATGTTGCGGCGCGGGACGGATCTGCCGCGGCGCGGCGTGGTGATCGTGTTCTCCGACGGATCGGACGGAGGCAGCCAGCACTCGCTCGCCGAGGTGGTGGAGCTCGCCAAAGGGGCCGGCGGCGGCGAGGGCCGCGTGCTCGTCTACACGATCGCCTACCCCACCGGCTTCGGGGACGCGGGCCTGGACAACCTGCGCCGCATCGCGGAGGGCACGAGCGCCGAGTACTTGCGCGCCGACCCCTCCGTGCCGCTCACGAGCTTCTACGCGGACGTCTGGCGTCAGCTGATGAAGAGCTACGTCCTGCGCGTGCGCACCGATCTCGACGGGGCCTCGCACCTGCTCGAGGTGCTGGCCGGGGACGGTCGCGACGAGCGCACGGTTCGCTATCCGGATCTCGGCGGCGGGATCCTGCGCTGGGTCCTGCTGACGCTCCTCGCGGCCGCGCTCGGCGGCGCCGCATTCTGGTGGATCCACATGCGCCGGACGGGCTATCTCGTCCACTCGGGGGGTCCCGAGCGCGGCAAGAAGATCAAGCTGCAGCGCGGGCTGAACCGTGTGGGTCAGCATCCCGAGAGCGAGGTCGTGGTCACGCAGGACACGGTGTCGCGCCGACACGCCGAGATCGACGTCGTCAGGCCCCGAAGCTCGCATCCGCGATCTCGAATCGCGAAACGGCACGTTCGTGAACGACATCGCCGTTCAATCGACCCGCGTGCTGAAGCCCGGCGATCGCGTGCGCATCGCCGACGTCGAGCTGGTGTATCAGAGATGAGCTTGCGGCCGGTCAGCGCGTCGCTCTCCGACGTCGGTCGCAAGCGGAAGAACAACCAGGACGCCTGTGGCGAGTTCGCAGACGCCCGCCGCGCGCTTGCTCGTGTGCTGCGACGGCATGGGCGGTCATCAGGGCGGCGAGATCGCGAGCCAGCTCGCGGTCGAGACGATCGGCCAGGTGTTCACGCGCGGGGGGCCCGCTCCGGAAGAGCTCCTGCGCGACGCCTTCGACGCGGCCCACGCGCGCGTCCGCAACGAGGCGCAGCAGCGACCCGAGCTCCGCGGCATGGGCACGACCGGCGTCGCGCTGCTCTTCGTGGGCAGGACGGGCGCCTGGATCGCGCACGTGGGCGACACCCGCGCGTATCGCGTGCGCGACGGCCGCATCGAGCAGCTGACCCAGGACCACTCGATCGTCGGCGAGCTCGTGCGGGCGGGGCGCCTCACCGCCGAGCAGGCGCGCCGCGCATCCGCACAACGAGCTCTCCCGCGCGATCGGCGCCCGCGCGGACCTCGAGGTGGACTGCGCCGAGCACGCCGTACTGGACGGCGATCGCTTCCTGCTGTGCTCGGACGGCCTCTGGAACCTGGTCGACGATCTCGAGATGGCGGACGTGCTCCTGCGCGAGGCGCCGCCCGAGGCCGTCCGCACGCTGGTGGCGCGCGCCAACGAGCGCGGCGGCACCGACAACGTGACGGTGCTAGATCCTCGGGCTTCGGCGAGGCGCGCGGGAAGCTCGACGACTCGGAGCCGACGCGTCAGGAGTACGCGGCGCGCGCGGCGCCGGTCGGGGCGCGCTCGAGGAGACGCGCGCCGTCTCGCTCGCCGACGTCGACGTGGACGCGATCTGGGCGAGCGCGCAGCGCAAGGCGCGCGACGCTGCGGGAGCGGCGCCTGCGCCTCGCATTGATCGCAGCGCTCCTCGTGTCGCTCCTGTTGGTGGCGGCGCTGCTCTGGCTGGTCGGGCTCAAGAGCCCCGCGTCGGTCACGGTCGTTCCCGCCGAGAGCGCCGCCCGCCGAGCAGGCCCCCGCCCCGAACGAGCCGACCCCGTGAACCCCGAGGAGCTGCAGCGCGTCGGCCGTTGGCCGATCCGGCGCATGATCGGTCAAGGCGGCTTCTCGTGGGTCTTCGAGGTCGCGGACGAGAACCTCTTCAACGTCCGCCGCGCGCTCAAGATGCTCAAGCCCGAGGCCGCGCAGGGGGAAGGCTTGATGCGCTTCCTGCGCGAGGTCGAGATCCTCTCGCCCCTCGACGATCCCCACCTCGTCCGCATCTACGAGCACGGCACCGATCCGGCCACCGGCAACCGCTACTACGTCATGGAGTTCCTGACGGGGAGCGACCTGCAGAAGCTCCTGCGGGAGAGCCGCGCGGGCCTGCCGGTGGAGCGCGTCGTCGCGATCTTCGAGGCGGTTCTGGCGGGGCTCTCGCGGATCCACGCGCAGCGCCCCTCGGTGATCCACCGCGACATCAAGCCGCCCAACATCCAGATCACCGAGTCGGGCGTCAAGCTGATCGACTTCGGCATCGCGCGCCGGGCCCAGGACAGCGACGTGACCGTCATTGGAGACGCGGACATCACGCAGCTCTCGACCTTCATCGGCACGGTGAAGTACGCGTCGCCCGAGCAGCTGCGCGCCAGGGGCCTACGGCCCGCGAGCGACGTCTTCTCCCTGGGGATCTGCCTGTTCGAGGCCCTCGAGGGGCAGCATCCCTACGAGGGGCTGCCCGACCTTCCGACGCAGAGCTATCAGGACGTGCTCGGCTACTACGTCCAGCTCGAGGCGACGCGCACCGCGCTTGCGCTGAAGTTCCGCAGGACGCCGCGGGCGCTCCAGGCCGTGATCCGCAAGGCGCTCGCGATCAAGCCCGACGAGCGCTACCAGGACGCCGCGGAGATGCGACAGGCGCTGCTCCAAGCCGCGCAGGGCCGCGGCGGCGCCGAGGTGGCGCGACCGGGGCGCTCCCGCCGTTGGGTCCTCCTGCCGGCGGCCGCTGCGCTGGTCGTTGCTGCGCTCGCGCTCGGCTACCGCGCCTGGGTCCCCGCGGAGACTCAGCCCGCGCGACGCGAGGAGGCGCCGGCTGGGCCCGGGGCGAGCGGGCCCGGGGCGAGCGAGCAAGCGAGTCGGAGCGCCGCGCGCGCCCTGCTCGGCGAGTTCGATCGGCGCAGGGGCACGGTCCCGCCCCAGAAGGACCGCGACTTCCGCGCCTGGCTCGCCGAGGCCGACGCGGCCTGGGCGGCGGGCGAGTTCGCCGAGGCGGCGCGCCAATACGACGGGACCTACAGCCTGGGCAAGCAGATGCTCGCGCTCTCCGTCCCGTCCGGTGAGCGTCCGCCCGTGGTCGACCAGGTCGAGCCGCCGGGGCCCTTGACGCTCGCGGTCGGCGAGAGGCGCGACATCGCGGCGCGGGCGAGCGATCCGGACTCCGATCCGGTGACGACGGAGTTCGAGGTGATCGATCCAGCGGGCGCGCGCACGCGGACGCAGGGCGCGAGCCTTCGCTTCGAGCCGCGCGTCGCGGGCGCGTACGCGATCGAGGTGCGGGCGCGCGACGCGGGGGGAGCCCAGTCGGAGCCCGTGCGGATCGCCGCCACGGTGACGGCCGCAGCGAACGTCACGCCGACGCCGAAGCCCATGCGGCTCACCGTCTTCCCGCTGGGCCCGCTCGCGGTGGACGTGGGGCAGCGCACCGAGTTCACGGCGCGTCTCTCGCCCGAGGACGCGGGCGCGAGCTTCGAGTACACGGTGGTGCTGCCGAGCGGCGAGCGCCAACGCTCCTCCGGCGAGCGCTTCGTCTTCGCGCCGTCGGCGCCCGGCAAGTTCGCGATCGAGGTGGTAGGCACCAACTCACGCGGCGAGCGGAGCGACGTGCGCCGGATCGGCGCCACCGTTCGCCGTCCCCGCGCGCAGAATCGTCCCCCGGTCCTCCAGGCGCCGGAGGGGACCCTCGAGCTCGCCTTCGGCGAGACGAAGGTGTTGCGCGCGAGCGCCAGCGATGCGGACGGCGACCCGGTTGCGATCGAGTTCACGGTGACCGAGCCGAATGGCGCCGTTCGGCGAGTGCAGGGCCGCGAGTATTCGCTCACGGCCTCGGTGAAGGGCACATACGCGGTGCAGGTCACGGCGAGCGATGGGACGGCGACGACGACGTCGCACTTCGAGGCCGTCGTCGGCCAGAAGTTCGCCCCCGTGGACGACGAAGCGGCTCAGCTGCTCAGCGACTACGCCGAGGCGCTCGAGGCAATGGACCTGCAGCGCCTGCGGGCGGTGTACCGGATGGATCCCGAGACCGAGAACGGCATGCGCGGGCTCTTTGGCAGCGTGGAGCAGCTCTTCGTGGTCGCAACGCCGCTCGGGCGGGTGCAGGCGATTGGCCAGCAGGGGAAGCTGCGCTTCAAGCAGCGCATCGCGGGCAAGACCTCCGACGGCCGCACCGCCGAGTTCGTGAACGGCACCGCCACCGCCGACCTCGTGAAGCGGCCGGACGGCTGGCAGATCGTTCGCATCGTTTCGGAGTGAGTTGTGCTCCCTAGATTGTGTTTCGAGGGGAGCGAGCGCGGGCCTTCGACGCGGAGAGTTCGTGCTTCAGGCGGCGTACTTGCGGTTGTGGATGCGTCCGTTGGGGATGCGGCGGGTGGGGATCCGGCGCCAGTAGTAGTCCGCCCAGCGTTCGGGCAGCCCGACCCGGGTGGGGAAGAGCCGCTCCGCGAGAACCTCCTCCACGCTGAGCTTGCGCCTTAGGAGGCCCAGCCGCTGGGCGGGGGTCGCGTCGCGCTTTCGCTCCGAGAACGGCTTCAGGTAGTTGCGCCACACGATCAGTACACAGAGGCGCTCGGCCGCGCTCTGGCGGCGCTTCGAGAACGCAATCGTCTCGCGCTTGTGGTTGGCGCTCGAGTGGCGGATCAGCAGATCGAACAGGTTGGCGGGGAAGAGCGGGTTGTACGGGGTGCGGGCGACCTTGGAGTGAGTAGTGAGACGAGTGAGCGGGCGGCCCTGGAGTAAGGCGAAGGCGCGGGGATAGGCCTTGTGCTCGTCACAGTGGATCGTGAGCGGAGCGTTCCCCGGCGCGACCAGCGAGACCAGAGCCGCCATCTCGCGCTCGATCGAGCGGGGGTCGGGTCGACCAAACTGGGCTTCGAGCTCTTCCCGTCGCAGACGCTGCTTTACGGTCATGCGCCCTTTGCGGCGCAGCTCGCTGTCGGTAAAGCCGTAGACGTAGTGCGAGCTCGCTCCGACCGCGGTGTTGAAATGGACGGGCGTGTACTGGCTGTACTCGAAGGTCTCGAAGCCATCGACTACGAGTTCTTCCCGGGGCCCTGCCTTCGGGCGGAGCCCTTCGTGGAAGAGCAAGCAGTGGCGACCCAGGCGCTCGGTCTGGCGCAGGACCGTGGTTGGTGAAATCCCCAGGTCCCGGGCGATCTGGCGGTAGCCCGAGCAGGCGAGGAGGCGACCGAAGATCAGGCGCGGGAGCTCGGGGCGACGCAGCCAGTAGGTGGTGGAGAAGCTCTGTGAACTGAACGAACGCCGGCATCGTGAACAGCGGTAGCGCTGGATGCGCTGGGGCGGGGCCAAGCGGAGATAAAAGCCGGTCTTGCGGAAGCGCCAACCCGTTGAATTCGTGTGGAATACGCACGTGGGGTTGGGACAGAAGGGCGGGCGAAAGCTCGACACGCCCTCCGACAGAGCACGCCGCGTGCCAGACCCAATCTGGGGAGCACAACGGAGTGATCAGCCCCCGCTCGGCGCCGACCCTGTCGGCGCCGACTCGGTAGGTGCCGAGAGCCCGCCCGCCTCGATCGCCGCGTCGAGCGCCTCGTAGCTGATTCCCTCGGGCGTCACCTGGTTCAGCTGCTGCTGCTTGAAGTTGCCGAGGCCCTCGCCCGTCTGGCCGAGCGCGCGGGCGCCGCGGAAGAGGTTGCGCAGGTTGTCGAGCACCTGGAGCGCATCCGCGTGCTGGGGAGCCGACTCGCAGAACTGGCGGAACGCGACGCCGGTCGGGTCCTGCCCCGTCTGCGCCCGGTAGGCGTCGACGGCGCGCTTCAGCGCCGCCTTCGGACCGACCGGCTCAGCGGGGGTCGCCTGGGTCGCCGCGGCGGGCCCGCTCACGCCGAACAGCTTCGCGTACGAGGCGCGCAGGTCCTGCGCCTCCGCGCTTCGCGCGCGGGCCGCACCCACGGCCTTCTCCTGGCACTGGAAGTCCTCGGGATCGCACTCGAGGAAGGCGGAGACCTCGCTCTCGCGCAGCGGCTTCTCGGAGGTCGCGGCCGCGTTCACGCCGCCCGACGGCTTCGCGATCAGGATCGCGAGCGGATTGGGCGGAGGCCGCTGGGAGCCGCGCGCGGGCCCGCCGGCCTCGAGGTCGACCACGACGTTGGGCTGACCGGAGACCGTCGCGACGAAGTCGGCCGCCGCCACCGCCTTGGACGTGTTCGAGAAGACCGCGACCGGCACGAACGGGCCGGACGGGGTCGTCGACCCGTTGATGACGAGCTCGCCGCTCCCGCCCGCGTTCGGCACGCCGGCCTTGACCGGGGACTGCGATGCCCCGGAGAAGCTGCCGGCGTTGATCACGATCGAGTTCGCGACGAAGTCGGCGCCAAGATCGTCGCCGTTGCCGTTCACCGTCGGAGCTCCGCCGCGAGGAATGACGGTCAACGTCCCTGCGTCGATCGTGAGGCCGAGCGCATTCAGATCGGGGACGCTGACGGCTCCCGTTCCCGTGATGGCGAGGTTCCCGACCACGGTGACCTTGTCGCGCGCTCCGAACGTGACCGTGGCGCCGTTGAGGGCGAGATTCCCGCTGCGCTTGAAGATCGTCGCGTTCAGCGGCGCGGCGGCTCGGCCGTCCGCGTTCAAGCTGAGCGCTCCCGAAGCGCGGACGGTGGTCGCGCCGCTCGCGAACTCGATCACGTTCTGGATGGGATCCGTGCCCGTCACGTCCAGGTTGATGGAGTCGAGCGCTGTCGCCGCGCCGAGATTCGCGCTCACCAGGATCGAGCCTCCGGCCACGCTCAGGTCCGAGGAGGTCGGAGCCGCCCCCTCGTTGACGGCTCCGTCCAGGTTGACGGTCGAGCCGACCAGGCTGAGGTCGTTGTTGAGCGTGGTGGCGGCGTTCAGGTCCACGAGACCCGCCGGAGCGGAGGCGGTGGTCGCCACGTTCACGGTGAGCGCATCGCTCGCCTCGTCGCCCAGCGTGACGCCACCGGTGGTCGCGGAGAGCGTGCGGGGGCCGGCTCCGCCGATCGCGATCGTGTCGTCGGCGTAGCTCTGATTACCCGTCGTCGAGACGTTCCCGTTCAAGGCCAGCGTTCCTGCGTCGTTCGTCGAGACGCTGGTGAGCGCTGTGGTTCCGCCCACCGCGCCGCCGAAGGTTGTCGTCCCCGAGGCGTTGACGGCCAGAGCCGAAGCTCCGTTCACCGTGTTGGCGACCGTCACGTTCGTGCCGGTCAGGGTCGTGCTCGCGCTTCCGAGCGTGACCGCATCGTTGTAGGTCTGGTTCGTTGCGGTGACCGCGCCGCCGTTGATGGCCGTGGTGCCCGGCGCATCCGTCGTGACGCTGGTGAGAGCCGTCGTGCCGCCGACGACGCCGCCGAGCGTAGTGGTCCCGGAAGTGTTCACTGTGAGCGCCGAGGCACCGTTCACGCTGCTCGCCAGGTTCACGTTGGCGCCCGTGAGGAGCGTGGTCGCGTTGCCCAACGTCACGGCGTCGTGATAGGTCTGGTCACCGGTCGTGGTGACCATGCCGGGGCCATTGATCGCAGTCGTACCCGCCGCATCCGTGATGATGCTCGTGAGAGACGTCACGTCGCCGAACGTGGTGGTGCCGGACGCGTTGATCGTCAAGTTGGAGGCGCCGCTCAAAGTGTTCGCGAAGTTGACGTTCGTCCCGGCCAGCGTCGTGGTTGGGCCGCCGAGCGTGACGGCGTCGTTGTACGTCTGGGCGCCACTCGTGCTGACGTTGGCATTCAATGCCGTCGTGCCCGCCGCATTGGTGGTCACGCTGTCGATTCCGGTGATCGCTGCGGCCACGGTGGTTGCGCCGCTGCCGTTCAGGGCGAGGTTCGACGACGTCGCGGCGCCGCCCTCGTTGACGGTGCCGTCCACGTTCACGGTCGTCCCGGTCAGGGTGAGGTCGTTGTTCAAGGTCGTGGCGGCGTTCAGATCCACGAGGCCGGCGGTTGCCGAGGCCGTGGTCGCCACGTTGACCGTCAGTGTGTCGGTCGCTTCGTCGCCGAGCGTAATTCCGCCGGCGGTCGAGGAGAGCGTGCGGGGACCCGCCCCGCCGACCGTGATCGTGTCGTCGGCGTAGCTCTGGTTCCCCGTCGTGGTTACGTTGGCGTTCAGCGCCAGCGAGCCCGCGTCGTTGCTGGTCACGCTGTCGAGCGCGGCCGAGCCGCCGATTGCGGCGCTCACGGTGGTCGCGCCGCTGCCGTTGAGCACCAGATTCGACGACGTCACGGCGCCGCCTTCGTTGACCGTGCCATCCACGTTCACGGTCGCGCCGGTCAGGGTGAGGTCGGTGTTGAGGGCGGTCGCGGCATTCAGAATCCACCACGCCCGCGGTCGCCGAGGCCGTGGTCGCCACGTTCACCGTGAGCGCATCCGTCCCCTCGTCGCCGAGCGTGACGCCGCCGGTGCTCGAGGAGAGCGTGCGGGGACCCGCCCCGCCGATCGTGATCGTGTCGTCTGCGTAGCTCTGGTTGCCCGTCGTGGTGACGTTGGCATTCAGCGCCAGCGAGCCCGCGTCGTTGCTGGTCACGCTGTCGAGCGCGGCCGAGCCACCGATCGCTACGGCGATCGTGGTCGCGCCGCTGCCGCTGAGCACCAGGTTCGACGACGTCGCGGCGCCGCCCTCGTTGACCGTGCCGTCGACGTTCACGGTGGTGCCGGTCAGGGCGAGATCGTTGTTCAGCGTCGTCGCGGCGTTCAAATCCACGAGGCCGGCGGTTGCCGAGGCCGTGGTCGCCACGTTGACCGTGAGGGCATCGCTCGCCTCGTCGCCGAGCGAGATGCCGCCAGCGCTCGAGGACAGCGTGCGGGGACCCGCCCCGCCGATCGTGATCGTGTCGTCGGCGTAGCTCTGGTTGCCGCTCGTCGAGACGTTTGCGTTGATCGCCAGCGAGCCGGCGTCGTTGCTGGTCACGCTGTCGAGCGCGGCCGAGCCACCGATCGCCGCGGCGATCGTGGTCGCGCCGCTGCCATTCAAGACGAGGCTCGACGACGTCGCGGCGCCGCCCTCGTTGACCGTGCCGTCGACGTTTACGGTAGTGCCGGTCAAGGTGAGATTGTTGTTCAGTGTCGTAGCGGCATTCAGAATCCACGAGGCCGGCGGTTGCCGAGGCCGTGGTCGCCACGTTCACCGTGAGCGCATCGGTCGCCTCGTCGCCGAGCGCGATGTCGCCAGCCGTCGAGGAGAGCGTGCGGGGACCGGTCCCCCCGATCGTGATCATGTCGTCGGCGTAGCTCTGGTTGCCCGTGGTCGTCACGTTGGCGTTGATGGCCAGCGAGCCGGCGTCATCCGTGCTGACGCTGGTGACGCCCACGGCCCCGTCGAACGTCGTGGTGCCCGAGGCGTTCACCGCGAGCGCGGAGGCGCCGTTCACGGTGCTCGCAAAGCTCACGTTCGTGCCCGTGAGCGTGTTCGTCGGACCCGCGAGCGCGACGGCCTGGTTGTAGGTCTGCGCGCCCGAGGTGGTCACATCCCCATTCAACGTGATGCCGGCGCCCGCGCCCGGCGCGCTCGCGGTGAGCGTCGCCAGGTCGAGCCCGTCGGCGAGGACGACGCCCGTCTCTCCCGAGACGATCAGATTCACACCCGGGGTTGTGTTGACGCGGTCCGCGCTCGCGACCGTGACGGTGCCCTCATCGGAC
Organism: uncultured delta proteobacterium; assembly: GCA_963716275.1. Lineage (GTDB taxonomy): Bacteria > Myxococcota_A > UBA9160 > UBA9160 > UBA6930 > VGRF01. Next base: position 86,555 of record CAVQTC010000017.1, read on the forward strand.
TGGAGGGTGTAGTTGGTCGGCAAGGACGGGTTCACGGCGGCCGGAGCGTTGCCGAACACGGTCGGATCCACGGCATCGGCGACGGACTCGTCTTGGCGCAACACGAGAGACGTCGGCGCGGCGGTGCCGCCCGTGCCCAGGAGCGTCGCGTTCGTGAGATCGACGAGGGTCGTGTTCGGGGCGGCTGCGGTGGCGGTGCCATCGCCGGCGCGCAGGCTCGAGCTCTGCGCCCAGACCTGGCTCCCGGGAGCGCCGAAGGTGACCTTGCCCGAGCCATCCGTTCCGGCGTGCGCCGAGAAGGTGAGCACGTCCACGCTGCCCGTCGCCGAGTCGGTGATGTCGGCGTCGATCGCGAGATCATCGGCGGCCGCCAGCGAGAGCGAGCTCGCGCCCGAGCCATCGGTGTCGATCGCCGCATCGACCGTGAGCGATCCCTCGTGCGAGGTGAGCGAGACGTTCGCCGGAAGCGCTCCGCCGAAGGCCAGGTCGCCCGTGGCGAGGTCCGCGTCCTGCGCGAGCACGAGGGTGCCCGGGGACGTCGCGCCCCCCGCCGCGCCGCGCAGCGCCAGGTTGGCGAGATTGGTGATCGCCGCCGGCGTGCCCGAGGCCGTCGGGCCATCGCCAGCGATCAGAGTCGCGCTCGGCGTCCTGACCTCGGAGGCCGCCGCGAAGTCGAGGTCGCCGCTCCCGTCGTTGCCTGAGTGGAGCGACACCGAAGTCGTGCCCGTGAGCGTGGTCGCGACGTTGACGCCGTCGGCGACGTTCACGTCGATCACCGCGGCCGCGACCGGATCGTTGATGTCGAGCGAGCCCGCGCCAGTGGCGTCGAGGCTCGTGATCGGCGTCGTCCCGCCGATCGGGGCATCGATGCTGGCGGACGTGCTGCCGTTCAGCCCGAGGCTGGACGACGTCGGCGCGGAGCCGTCGTCGTCGACCGTTCCGTCGACCGTGAGCGTGGCGCCGCCCAGGCTCAGATTGGCGGCGAGGGAGGTCGCGGCGTTCAGGTCCACCGCGCCGGCGGGCGCGGAGGCCGTCGTCGCCACGTTCACGGCGAGCGTGTCGGTGCCCGCGTCGCCGAGCTCGATGTTGCCCGCGCTGGAGGCGAGCGTGCGCGACCCGCTTCCGCCGAGCGTCGTCGCGTCGCTCTGGAAGGACTGGTTCCCCGTCGTCGTGACGTTCGCGTTCACCTGAGCGCTCGCGCCGGCGACGGTCAGCGACCCGCCGGAGACCGACCCGCCGAGCGTCGCGGCGCCTGCGCCCGAGTCGAGCGCGATCGCGCCGGCGCCGGTGGATAGTGCGCCCAAGGAGAGACCCGCGCCCGAGATCGTGAGGTCCGCTCCTGCCGTCTGGATCGTGTCGCCGGCGTTCATCGAGAACGCCCCGGCGCCGCTCGCGTCCGCATCGGCCGTGAACGTCACCGAGTTCCCGGCGTCGGTCTGGAGTCCGAGCACGTCGTCGCTCAGGTCCGCGACCGTGATGTCGTTGGTCGCCTCGAGGTTGACGTTCGTGTCGGCGCTCAGCGCCTCCAGTCGCTCCTCGGAGATCTCGAAGTCCACGGCGCCGCCGTCCGCGGCGAGGATCTCCCCCTCCGGATCGCCGCCGTTCGGCTGATCGGCGTCGAGCTGCGCATCCTCCGCGCCCCCCGGACCGTCGCTCACGTTGACGTTCGTGGGATCGATGAGCAGCGAGCCCGTGTGTCCGGCCGGAGCGCGCGTGTCGACGGTACCCGCGAGCACGAGGCCCTGCTTGCCGGAGATCTCGATCGCTCCGCCGTCTCCGCCCTGGGCGCCGCCGCGCGCGCTGGCGTGGCCGTAGAAGCCGGTCACCTGGTCGGCCCACACCACGGCGCTTCCACCGTTTCCGTTCGTGAGCGCGTCGGCGCGCAGCTCGCTGTCCGCCGACACGTAGGTGCGCTGCGCGGTCGGGACTTCGCCGCCGCCGTGGAAGTCGCCGCCCACGCGGATGCTGCCACCGCCCGCATCACCCGATGCGTCGAGCGCGGCGCCCACGAGCGCGACGCGCTCGCCCGTCAGGGTGATCGAGCCGCCCGTCGCCCCCGACGCTGCGTCCGTCGCGTCCAGGCCGCCCGAGAGGCGCAGCGTGCTTCCGGCTCCGCCCGCGACCTCGATGTCGCCTCCCGAGATCGACCCGCTCTCCGTCTGCGAGATCGCCAGCGAGTAGAGGTCGCCGGCGGCGAGGCTCACGCCGCCGTCTCCGGCGTCGAGCCGCCCCGTGTTCTCCACGCCGGGAGTGCTGCCGAGCGCGGCGGGCGCCGCGCCCGCGACGCGCACGCGCACGCGATCTCCGATCGGGACGAGCACGGCCTCGTTGCCCGCGACGAGCGCGATCAGGCCGCCCGGGGAGACGATGCTTCCGTGATTGGCCACCGACCCACCCAGCAGCGCGACGATCTCGCCGCGAATGCTGCCCAGGTTCACCACCTCGCCGTGCAGGCTCGTGAAGCGGTCGCGCCGCGCCAGGAAGTCCTCTTGGCTGATTGCTCCGGCGGCGGCGTACAGACCGGCCACGTCGACCACCGCCTGGCCACCGAAGTAGACCCCGGAGGGGTTCACGATGTAGACACGGCCGTTCGCCGTCAGGCTGCCGTCGATGTGCGTGGGGTCGGCGCCGCGGATCCGATTCAGCACGCGCGCGGTGGCGTCGGGCTGGACGAACTGGACGGCTTCGTTCTGCAGGATGTCGAAGCTGCGGTAGTCGATGATCGCGCGGTCGCTCGCGACGATCGAGGTGACGCCGCCGTCGCGCGAGAACGACGCCTGGCCGTGCGCGACGTGCTCGCCGCGCGGGCCGGCGAACGCCACGCCCGGGACCAGAGTTTGCGCGATCAGCCCCGACAAGAGGCCCGCGAGGCAGCGGGAGGGCAGGGAGTAGGAGCGAGTCCGCATGGTGATCTCCGCCCGCGCTAGTAGAGCAGGGTGATCGAGAAGTGGACTTCGTCGTCCCCCTTCTCGTGGGTCTTGCCGTCGGCCAGCACCACATCCTTGAGGGCCACGCCGTAGTCGACGCGCGCGCTCAGGTAGCGGAGCACGTGCAGCTCCATGCCCACGCCGACTCCGAGGAGGTCCTCGGTCAGCTCGGCGATGTCGGGATCCTCGGGGACGACGTGCGCGTAGTCGACGAAGGCCTTCAACATCAGGTCCCAGTCGGGGAAGGTGTACAGGTACTGCGGCCGCGATCGGAAGCCCCCGAGCACCGGCAGCCGCTTCGGTTGGCCTCCGGGCTTCAGCAAGCGCGGGAGATGGACGCGGTACTCCGCCGAGACGATCTCGAGGTTGTCGCCCACCGCGGCCGCCTCGGGGTAGCCGCGCACCGTGTAGAGGCCGCCCGCGACCAGCTCCTGCTGCGGGATCAGCCGGTCGCCGAGGCTGTTCTGCCCTGAGAAGGAGAGCTGGATCTCGTGGGCCAGCGACTTCGTCTGGAGCGCGGCGGGGTCGCGCCAGGAGCGCGGGGAGAACAGCGGCTCGAGGAAGAAGCCGAAGTCGAAGTCCCAGCGCAGCACCGTGAAGTCGTCCTCGTCGACGCCCAAGCGGCCCAGGAGCTGGAGCTTGTCGGCATTCGTGCCGGCCAAGCCCGAGAAGTTGTGCAGCGCGGTGAGCTCGCCCCCGAGCGAGGAAGTCAGCCCGAGCCGCTGGAGGCGCGCGCCGAACACGCCGAGCGCGAAGTCCTCGGACTCCTGCGTGCCGCCGAGGTCGTTGGTGACGTCCACGTTCTCCCACTGAAGCCCGACGAGCGTGTCGAGGAAGAGCTCCTCGTGCTGGAAGACGTTGGCGATCAGTTGAGCCCCGAACACGGACTGCTTGCCGTTGAACACGTCCGGGAAGCCCAGCACCGAGGCGTCGTACTGGCTGTAGCTGCCGTACACGCGACCGCGCAGCCGACCGCCGCGCTTCCAGGGCGCTTCGTAGGAGCCGACCACCGCGTTCACTTTGTCGAAGTCGCCGGTGATGTAGTCGAGCTGCAGGACGTCGTCGCGCTTCAGGAGCTGCGAGTGCACGAAGCCGAAGCGCTCGCGGAGCTCGGTGGTCTCCTCCGTGCCGGTGTCCTCGACCTGGGCGTAGACCCACCACGGCTTGCTCTCCGCGACCATGTAGTCGAGGTTCACGCCGCCGGCGGTTCGCGCGGGCGAGATCTCGGCGTCGACGCGCCGGGCGGGCTGGCGATTCAGCCGCGCGAGGTAGGCGTCGAGCTGGTCCTTGCGGACCAGGTCCTGGTCCGTGTTCGGCTGGATCGGCGAGTCCTCGCGGATCCAGGCGTGCTCGGGGCGGTCGAGCTTCTCGGACTGGCCCTCGAACTCTTCGCCGGTCGCGAAGGTCCGCAGGTCCTTCACCCGCCCCGCGTAGACGCCCAGGCGAAGCCGGGTCTGGCCTTGCGGTCGGAGATCGCGGCGCGTCCCGCGCTCGACGTCGTCGGGGAGCGGGGACACCACGATTGCGTGGAAGTCTCGGCGGTTGAACTCGAAGACGAGCTGTTGGTCGATCGCCCGCAGCCCGCTCGCATAGATGCGCTGAAGGCCCATGCCCGGGAGGTCGGCGAGTCGGAAGCTGACGAGCGGCGTGTCGGCGCGCGGCGCCGCGATGCCATCCGCGACGCGACCCAGCTCTACGCGCGTGTTCGCCATATCGGCGGGCGCGGGAAACTGCGGATTCGGGTCGATGTACTCGAGCGGGAGCTCGGTCACTAGATAGGAAGGGCCATCGGCGGGGACCGCGGCGGGCGCATCGACCGTCTGGCCGGCTGCCCACGTGGCGAGAGCGATCGCGGCGGACTGGGAGGCAAGCGACAGCAAGAGAGATCGCGCGCGCTGCAAGGGGGGCGCTCCTGATGGGCGGCTCGGCCGGCGAGTCCGTATTACGTCACAGGGGATGGCGGCCGGTCAAGCGGCCGAGGGATCTCTCCACCGGCAAGCGCTGCGCACATCGAAGACGGGGCTCGCTTTTGGGGCCGGGGGGGAATCCCCGACGAGACTCAAGTCGGAGCCACCATCGCCCGATGCAACGAGGACGCGGGATCCGCCCGCCGATGAGGAGCGCGCGATGGCGATTCGACGAGCGAGCCTGGCCTCGGCACTTGCAGTGGGCCTGTTGAGCGCAGCCGCGGTCTCGGCAGACGAGAAGACCCCGGCCCCCGTCGAGATGTCCGCGGGCGATGCGCTCGGCCTCGAGATTTTCGCCGACGAGCTCGCGGCGCCTCCGAGTCCGCGCGAGAAGGTGGCGGCGCGTCCGCCCCGTCCGGCCGAGCCGCCGGCTCCGCCCGCCAAGCGCGCGGACGACTAGCCTGGCTCTCGTTCCGTCCCCTGTGCCAAGCTTCCTCGGCGTCGGCAAACGCCGAGCCGGGGCGGTCTGCTGGCTGATCCTTCGGGGCCCAGCATCCCGACTCCCCCCGGCCCGCCCGAGGAGGGGAGTCGATGAAGTTCGGCATCTTCTACGAGCATCAGCTGCCGCGGCCCTGGCACGAGCGCAGCGAGTACGAGCTGCTGCAGCAACTCGCTCGACGCAGATCGAGCTCGCCGACCGCCTCGGCTACGACTACGCCTGGGAGGTCGAGCACCACTTCCTCGAGGAGTACTCGCACTCCTCGGCGCCCGAGGTCTTCCTCGCCGCCGCGAGCCAGCGCACCAAGCGCATCCGCCTCGGCGCACGGCATCGTCCAGCTCACCACCAACCACCCGGCGCGCGTGGCCGAGCGCGTGTGCACGCTCGACCTGCTCTCGCCACGGGCGCGTCGAGCTCGGCATCGGCGAGGGCTCGAGCGTCACCGAGCTGCATCCCTTCGATCGCCGCTTCCGCGACAAGCGCGCGGTGTGGGAGGACGCGGTGCGCGCGGTGATCCCGATGTTCACCAGCGACAGGCCTGGGAGTACCACGGCGAGTACTTCGACTTCCCGCTGCGCAACGTGCTGCCGAAGCCGTACCAGAAGCCGCACCCGCCGCTCTGGGTCGCGTGCTCGCAGCTCGAGACGATCGAGATGGCCGGGCGGCGCGGCATGGGCGCGCTCGGCTTCCAGTTCGTGTCGGCGGAGGCCGCCCACGCCTGGGTCCACACCTACTACAACGCCTTCGTGAAGCGCCTCGACAAGCTCACCGACTACCGACGAACCCGAACATCGCGGTGGTCAGCGGCTTCATGTGCGCCGAGACCGACGAGGAGGCGCTGCGCAAGGCCGACGGCTGGACCTTCTTCCAGTTCGCGCTGCGCTTCTACAGCAAGCACGGCCCGGTCGGCGCCGGGCTCGGTGAACCTGTGGGAGGAGTACCAGGGCTGGAAGGAGACCGCCGGCGGGCCAGAAGCAGCGCCGCTCGGGTCTGATCGGCTCTCCCGAGACGCTGCGGCACGAAGCTGCGCAAGTTCGAGGAGTCGAACATCGACCAGGTGATCCTGCTGAACCAGGCGGGCAAGAACACGCCACGAGGACATCTGCGCGAGCCTCGAGCTCTTCGCCAGCGAGGTGATGCCGGAGTTCCACGCACGCGAGCCCGAGCACCAGAAGTGGAAGCAAGCGGTGCTCGCGCGGCGAGATCGAGCTGCCGGAGGTGGACGTCTCCAAGTACGCGATGCGCACCACGGCGACGCCCTCGGCCACGGCGGAATCGCGGCCGGGGCACTGAGCGCGCATGGAGCGCCCCCTCGCCGGCCTGCGCGTGCTCGACGCCTCGCGCGTCCTCTCGGGGCCCTTTGCGGGGCGCATGCTCGTGCGATCTCGGCGCCGACGTGGTGAAGCTCGAGCCACCCGAGGGCGACATCACGCGCGGCTGGGGAGCCGTGCGCCACGGCCTCTCCGGCTATTTCACGCAGCAGAACGCCGGCAAGCGCACCGTCTGCCTGAGCCTCACCGCGGCCGGCGGCCCCGAGCTCTTCCGACGGCTCGCGGGCCGCGCCGACGTGCTCATCGAGAACTTCCGGCCCGGCGTGCTCGAGCGCCACGGCCTCGACTGGGCGCGGCTCTCGCGCCGTGAACCCGCGGCTCGTGATGCTCTCGATCAGCGGCTTCGGCCAAGACTCGCCCGAGGCCGGCCGCCCGGCGTATGCCCCGGTCCTGCACGCCGAGGCCGGCACGGTCGCGCGCCAGGCCGCCTTCGACCGGGCTCACCCGACCGATCCCGTGCTCTCGATCGCGGACACGAACGCCGGCTTGCACGGGCTCGCGGGAATCCTGGCCGCGCTCTATCTGCGCGAGCGCAGCGGCCGCGGCCAGCACGTCGACATCGCCATGCTCGACGCCATGCTCGCCACCGACGACTACGCGCACTTCGTGCTGGACGACATCCCCATCATCCGCGGCGGCGGCGAGGTGTGGGACGCGCCGGGCGGGCCGATCATGATCAGCGGCGAGTTCCGAAACCTGTGGCGCGTGCTCACGCGCCACTTCGGGGTCCAGGACCCGACGCCCGAGGGCGCCCCCCTCGAGGAGAAGATCCGGCTGCGGCGCCGAGCGGCGGCCGAGTTCTATCTCGGCTTCCCGGATCGCGCGGGGCTCACGGCCGCGCTCGACGGCGTGGGCATCGCGTGGGGGGACGTGCGCTCCACCCAGGAGGCGTTCGCGTCGCCCACGGCGCGCGCGCGAGGCACGGCCGCCGAGCTCGACGATCGGGGCGGCGGGAGGCGCCGCGTCGTGCAGTCGCCCTATCGCTTCTCGGACGCGCAGAGCGGCGTGCGCGGCGTTGCCCCGTACCGCGGCGAGCACAACCGCGCCGTGCTGGCCGAGTGGCTCGGCGCGCCGGCGGACGAGACTCTGAAGCTCGAGGAGGCGGGCGTGCTCCTCCAGGAGCTCTTCCAGGAGGGCAGGGCATGAAGAGGCTCGAGGGGCGCGCGGCGGTGATCACGGGCGCCGCCAGCGGCATCGGAGCCGCGAGCGCGCGGCTCTTCGTCGCCGAGGGCGCGCGCGTGCTGATCGCCGACATGCAGGAGGCGCAGGGGAAGCAGCTCGCGAGCGAGCTCGGCGCCTCCGCCGCCTTCCGCCGCGTGGACGTGACGCGCGAGGAGGACGTGAAGGGCGCCGTGGACGAGGCGGTCGACGCGCTGGGGGCGCCTCGACTGATCTACAACAACGCCGGCTTCGGCGGTGCGCTAGGACCGATCGACGAGACCACCGTCGAGGACTTCGACATCACCTTCGACGTGCTGGTGAAGGGCGTGTTCCTCGGGATCAAGCACGCCGCCCGCGTCATGAAGCCGCCAGGGCTCCGGCTCGATCCTCAGCACGGCGTCGGTGGCGGGGCTCCAGGCCGGCTACTCGCCCCATCTCTACAGCGTCGCCAAGGCGGCCGTGATCCACATGACCCGCTCGGTGGCTCTCGAGCTCGGCGCTTGGGGCATCCGCGTGAACTGCATCTGCCCGGGCGTGATCGCGACGCCCCTCGCCGCCGGGCGACCCGACGTGACCGAGGAGCAGCTCCAGAAGTTCCGCCGCGTGCTCGCCAAGGGGCAGCCACTCGGCCGCGTCGGCGATCCCGAGGACATCGGGCGCGCCGCCGTCTGGCTCGCGAGCGACGAGTCGAGCTTCGTGACGGGGCACGCGCAGGTGGTGGACGGCGGCGCCTTCGCGGGCCGCCCGTGGAGCAAGCAGGGCGACTGGATCACCCAGCATCGCCCGATTCGGATGTACCGGCCTACGGGACGTTAGGAGGGACACGCCATGGTGAAGCTCGTTGCGTTCTTCAAGCGCCGAGCGGGAATCTCGGTCGCGGACTTCCAGCGCCACTGGAGCACGCCAGCACGCGGTCCTCGTGGTGAAGCAGCGCGGCATGCGCCGCTACGTGCAGAACCACACGCTCGCCTCCGGCTACCGCTCCGGCGAGCCCGACTTCGACGGCGTGGCCGAGGCGTGGTTCGACGACGTGGATGCCATGCGCAAGCTCGCGGGCTCCGCCGAGTACGCGGCCGTGCGGGCGGACGAGGCGAACTTCATCGACGCCGCGAGCATGCGCGTCGTCCTGACGGACGAGGTGGTGATTCTCGACGGGGTGCCGCCGCCGAACGCGGTCAAGCTGATCTCGGGCCTCCGCAAGCGCCCCGACCTCTCGCCGGAGGAGTTCCAGAAGCACTGGCGCGAGGCGCACGCGCGGCTGGCGGCGGCGATCCCAGGCCAGCGCCGCTACGTGCAGTCGCACACACGGCTGGGCATCTATCAGTCCGGGCGGGAGCCCGCGTTCGATGGCGTGCCGGTGTCGTGGTTCGACGATCTGGACGCGGTGCGCGCGGCGGGCGCCACGCCCGAGTACGCGCGGACCCGCGCCGACGAGGTGAACTTCCTGCGGCCCGGCCGCCTTCCGTTCTCGATTGCGCGGCCGGTCGAGATCGACGTCGCCACCGGCGCGGTGAGAGCCTCGTGAGCCTGGCCCTCGCAGAGCTCGCCGATCGTGCGGCGATCAGCGACGTCGTGCACGCGTATGCGACCGGGCTCGATCGCCGGGACTGGGCGCTCTACCGCTCGATCTTCACGGACGAGATCGAGATGGAGTTCTCGCTCGGTGGGCATCCGGCCGGGCACCTACCGTGCAGACGACTGGGTACGGAACGCGCGGCGCCTCTTCGCTCGGCTTCACCGCAACGCAGCACACGAGCAGCAACCACGTGCACACGCTGCGCGGCGACACCGCGACGTGCGTCTCTTCGATGCAGGCCGAGCACTTCGTCGCGCGCGAGGGTGCGAGCGACCTTCCCGGGCCGGACGGGGACCGCTGGACGATCGGTGGCTACTACACGAACGAGCTCGTGCGCACGCCGGCGGGCTGGAAGCTCCAGCGCGTCGCGCTCATCGTCACCTGGCAGCGCGGGAACCCGGAGGTCTCGCGCATCGCGCTCGCGCGCGGCCGCGCGCGCGAGAAGGGAGCGCCCTGATGCGCCTCGGCATCAACGGAACGGGCCTCGTGCAGCGCGCGTCCGTGGACGCGATCGCAGCGCACGCGGCGCAGGCCGCCGCGGACGGCTTCGCGAGCTACTGGCTGGCCGAGCTCCCGACGGGAGGCTTCGACGCGCTGACGGTGCTCGGCCTGGTCGGGCAGCGCGTGGCCGGGATCGAGCTCGGGACGGCCGTGGTCCCCACCTTCCCGCGCCATCCGATGGCGCTCGCGGGGCAGGCGCTCACCGTCCACGCGGCGATCGGGGGGCGCCTCAGCCTGGGCGTGGGTCTCTCGCACGCGCCGCTCATGGCGCAGCTCGGGATCGGGTTCGAGCGCCCGATGCGACACCTGCGGGAGTACCTCTCGATCCTGGCGCCGCTGCTCTCCGACGGGAAGGTCTCGTTCCACGGCGAGCTTCTCTCCTGCGACGCGCAGGTGTTCCAGGCGCCTTCGCCGCGCTGCCCGGTGTTGGTCGCTGCGCTCGGGCCCCAGGCACTCGCAATCGCCGGCGCGCTGACGGACGGCACGACGCTCGCTTGGGTCGGGCCTCGGACGGTGCGCGAGCACATCGTGCCGCAGATCTCGGAGGCGGCGGCGCGAGCCGGGCGCTCGGCGCCCCGCGTCGTTGCCACGTTGCCGGTGTGCGTGACCGATGAAGCAGCGGCCGTCCGCGCCCAGATCGGGAGCACGCTCGCGATGTACGGGGAGCTCCCTTCGTACCGAGCGATGTTCGAGCGCGAAGGGGTCTCCGGGCCCGCGGAGGTCGCTCTGATCGGGAGCGAGAACGAGGTGCGCGACGGGATCGGTCGCCTCGCGGAGGCCGGTGTCACCGACTTCGGCCCGACCGAGTTCACGCGGACCCCCCGCGACCGCGAGCGCACGCGCGCCCTCCTACGTTCCTGCCTATCGACGTAGCGCGGCCAGCCGCTCGCGGAGCTCGTCGCCTTCGAGGCTCGCAAGCGTGCGCTCGAAGACGTGTCGCGCGACGGGGGCACGGCGCTCGGGATCGAGCGGGTCGAGCGCCATCACACGCAGGTCCTCGGCCGTCGGCTCGAAGCGCACCACCGGGATCCCCACGGCGCGAAGCCGCGCGCTCTCGGCGCGCAGGCGCAGTCGGCTCCACTGGCGCATCCCGACGTCCGGCCGCGCGCCCTGCCCGCGGCCGCTGGCGGACATCGGCGAGCTCACCAGCACGAGGTCCAGCTTCTCGGTGCGCAGGACATCGGCGTTGGTCGGAGAGTGCACGCCGCCGTCCACGTAGCGCACCCCCGCGATCTCGACGGGCGCGAAGACGCCGGGAATCGCGCACGAGGCCGCCACGGCGGCGCCCACCGCGGGCGGCGGCTCCGGCCCGCGCCCGAAGACCGCTCGCCGCCCGTCGCGGAGCGAGACGGCGCAGAGCCAGAGCGCAGCGCTCGGCCAGCCCTCGCGGAAGAGCTGGCTGAAGACGCCGGCGAGCGCGTCCGTCGGCGTGCGGCCCTCCGGCAGCGCCGCGGCGAGGAGCGCCCCCGGGCGCACGCGCCAGGGCCAGCGCGCCGCGGCCGCAAGGAGCCGCGGCGCCGCGGGCCCGCTGCGCAGGCGACCCAGGTCGAAGTCGAGGCGCGGCGGCGCCGGCGGGGCCCCGAGGCGGGCCGTCAAGCGCGTTCCCTCGGGCGAGAGCGGCTGGCCGGTCGCCCGCGCGAGGAGATCGCTCGGCGCGAGTCCCGCGCGCAGGAGCGCGCCGCTCATGGCGCCCGCCGAGGTGCCGACCACCACGGTGGCCTTGCGCGCGTCCCAGTGGAGCGCGCACTCGAGCGCGGCGAGCACGCCGGCGTGGAAGGCCCCGCCGACCACGCCGCCGCCCCCGAGCACCAGGCCGACGCGCGGCGCGCCCGTCACGGGTGAAGCGCCACCTTGATCGAGCCGCTCGCCTTGTCGCGCGCGGTCTCGAAGGCGCGGTTCACGTCCTCGAGCGCGAAGCGATGCGTCACCAGCGAGCGGACCGCCTCGAGCCGGCTCGCCAGCAAATCCGTGGCGATGGCGAAGTCGCTGCGGGCCTCGGCGCGCGCATAACAATTCGAGCCGACCAGGCGTACCTCCTTGGTCGAGAAGAGCAGGCCCGGGAGGCTCGGGTCGCCGGCGAAGACGCCGAGCATGGCGACCGTGCCACCGGGCCGGACCAGGCGCACGGCCTCGCCGATCGTCTCGGCCGTGCCGCCGACGGTCTCGATTACTGCGTCGATGGCGAAGGGTGCGAGCGACTTCGCGGCCTCGTCGGCCGTGAGGAAGACCGCGTCCGCGCCGAGCGCGAGCGCGCGCTCGCGTTGGCTCGCGTGCCGCGCGGTCGCGACGACTCGGGCGGCGCCAGCCGCCCGCGCCACTAGCACCGAGAGGAGCCCGATCGTGCCGGCCCCGAGGACGGCGACGCGGCTCCCGAGGCCGACGCCTCCGAGGCGCGCGCCGCGCACGCAGACCGCGAGCGGCTCGACCAGCGCTCCCGCCTCGGCGGGCACAGGGGCCGGGAGCGGGTGAAGGGACGCCGCCGGGACCACGAGCTGCTCGGCGAGGCCGCCGCGCCCGTTCACGCCGAGAAGACGCCGCTCCGGGCAGCGGTTGTAGGCGCCGGCGGCGCAGGCGGGACAATGGCCGCAGCCGACGAGCGGCTCGACGGCCACGGGCGTGCCCTCGGCCAGCGCGACGCCCTCACCGACCACGTCCACGACGCCGCCGATCTCGTGTCCCGGCTGGAGGCCGGCGGGGCTCGGGAAGTCGCCGCGGAAGAAGTGCAGGTCGGTGCCGCAGATTCCGCAGTCCGCCATTCGCACGCGCGCCCAGCCGGGCTTCGGGTCCGGGACGGGGCGCTCGACCACGTCGAGGCGTCCCCGGTCGTTCCACACGACGGCGCGCGTTTCCTTGCCCTCCGAGCCCCGCTCGCTCGTATGATACGCCGGAGGAGGAGCGCCGATGGCCACCTTCATCCTGTTGTCCCGCCTCACCGACGAGGGGCGCAAGACCCTGAAGCAGCGCCCCGGGCGCCTCGGGGAGGTGAACAAGGAGATCGAGACCATGGGCGGCCGCGTGACCGCCCAGTACGCGGTGCTCGGGCCCTTCGACTTCGTGAACGTGGTCGAGGCCGCGAGCAACGAGGTGATCGCGCGCATCTCGGTCGAGCTCGGCGCGCGCGGCACCATCGAGGTGACCACGCTGCCCGCCATAAAGGTCTCGGAGTTCACCGACCTCCTGCAGAAGCCTGTGGGCGGCTGAGTGCCGCGCTACGTCGTGCTCTCGCGGCTCACCGCCGAGGGGCGGCGTGGGATCCACGAGCGCATGCGCGAGAAGAGCTCGCTCGAGAGCGAGGTCGCGGCGGCCAACGGCAAAGTCATCGAGCAGTACGCGGTGCTGGGCGAGTACGATTTCTGCGCGATCGTCGAGCTCCCCAACAACGTCGCCGCGCAGCTCCTGGGCTCCGCGGTCGAGGGCGCCCGCGGCGTGCGGCGGATCGTCGCGCCGGCGATCGATACGCCGCTCTTCGCGCGCCTGCTGAGCCAGACCACCGAGACGACCGGTCCGCATCGCTGGCAGGTCTTGTGGCCGGCGCGCGCCTTCCGCACCGCCGTGCGGCCGATCGTCTCGACGCGCTGGGCGCGGCGCTACTTCAAGCCCTTCGTGGTGGAGGGGCACGAGCGGCTCGAGGCACTGCGCGGGCCCGCGATCTTCATCGCGAACCACGCCAGCCACTTCGACATGTTCGCCTTCGTCGAGGCGCTGCCGGCGCGCTATCGGAGCAACATCTACTTCGGGTCCGCAGCCGACCGCTGGTACATCAAGGGGCGGCGCGAGCTCTACAAGCAGGGCTGGTGGCGCTCGCTCGCCTACGGCTCGTTCCCGATCCAGCGCGGCGGCGGATCGAAGACGCTCTCCTACGCGGAGACGCTGATCGATCGCGGCGGCTCGATCGGCATCTTCCCGGAAGGCACGCGCACCACGACCGGGAAGATGGGCAAGTTCAAGCCCGGCCCCTCGATCCTGGCGCTGAAGAAGAACATCCCCGTCGTCCCCATCTACATGGACGGCCTGCGCCGGCTCCTGCCCAAGGACTCGAAGGAGATGCAGTCGGGACCCGTGCACGTGCAGTTCGGCCACCCGATCCGCTTCCTGCCCGGCACCGACGTGGACGCGGCGACGCGCACCCTGCGCTTCGAGATGGAAGAGCTGCGCAACGCATGCCGCGCCCGCCGCGTGGCCGAAGACGCCCGCCGCCGCGGCGCCCGCCTCCCCCTCGCCAACCCGGCGTGAGACGGCTGGGAGTTAACAAGGGGACGCTGGTTAACCAAGTGGGGACGGCTTCGGAATCGCCACCACGGTCGGACTTGGTTAACCAGCGTCCCCTTGTTAACTCCCAGCGTCCCCAAGCAGCGACTCGATCGCGCGGCCGACGCCGTCGTCGGCGTTGCTGGCGGTGACCGCGCTGGCGGCGGCCTTCACGCGCTCGCTCGCCTGGCCCATGGCGTAGGAGGCGCCAGCGGCGGCGAAGAGCTCGATGTCGTTGTCGGCGTCGCCGAACGCGACGACCTCGCTCGGCGAGATGCCGAGGTCGCGGCAGGCGACGCCCAGCGCGACGCCCTTGTCCGCGCCGGTGGCCGTGAGCGTGAGGTTGTCCTGACCCTGCGTCGTGATCGAGTTCACGAAGCGCACGCGTCCGCCCCACTTCGGCTCGAGCTCCTCGACGACGCGGCGGCGGATGCGGCGGCCCAGGATCAGCGCCATGCGCGCCGGCGTCGAGCTCGCCCCCGTGAGCTTCGCGACGCGGCGGATCTCGGGCGTGGCGAGCTCCTCGCTGACGTCGCCCTCGATCTTCATCAGCACCTCGTCGTCGACAGGGCACCAGGCGATGCAGGGCTGCTCGTCGCAGATCGCGTAGAGCTCCTGGCAGAACTCGGCCGGGAGGCGCAGGTCCAAGAGGTCGGTGCCCTCGGGCAGCCGCCGCACCTCGGCGCCCGAGCACGCGATCACCGGGCCCGAGAGGCCGAGCGGCCGCACGGCGGCGCGCTGCGCCAGGTGGTACCAGCGCGCGGTCGCCACGATCACGTGGATGCCCGCCGCGCGCGCGCGGGCGATCGCGCGCTGGTTGCGCTCGCTCACCCGCTCATCGGGCCCCAGCAGGGTGCCGTCGAGGTCGATCGCGAGGCCGCGCACGCGCATGGGCTACTCGCCGAGCGCCTCGGTGACCCCGTAGGCCTCGAGCAGCGCGTGAAACTGCGCCACGTCGTGGGCGAGGATCAGGAGGTCGTGCTTGCGGCCGCTCTGGTCCTTCACGTGCTCCTGGAGGAGCGCCTCGGGCCGGAAGCCCAGGCCCTGGAAGGTGCGCAGCGCCGCCTTCTGGTCGGGCGTCATGCGCACCATCAGCTTCTCGATCCCCGCCGAGAGCGCCGCCGCGAACACTTCCTGCGTGAGGGCGCGCCCGAGCCCGCGCCCTCGCTCGCTGGCGGCCACCAGCACGCGCAGCTCCGCCACGTGCGCCGACCACGCATCGCGCTCGCTCTGCACCGTGGCGCAGCCGACCAACGACCCGCCGCGCTCGGCGAGCAGCGTCGCCGACTCGCCCGCTCGCGAGCTCGCGCGATCCACTCGTCCACCACCTCCTCGCGCGTCGCATCGCGGTGTAGGAACAGGCGGTCGTGCTCCGGCATCGAGCGCGTGAGCCGCAGCACCGCGTCGCGGTCCTTCTCGTTCATCAAGCGCACGCTCACGCTTCCGGCGTCGGTCTTCACCGGGCGCGGGTACTCGCGGTCGATCTTCATGTGGAGCGCACCGCGAGCCAGGCGTCGAGCGCCGGCCACATGCGCCGCACCGCGTTCGGCCCCGAGATCAGGCTCACGTGGCCGCCCTTCAGCACGATCGAGTGCTTGTCCTTGCTGCCGACCGCGTCCTGGAGCCCCTTCGCCGCCTCGAACGGCACGATGTGGTCGTGCTCGGCCATCACGTGGAGGAAGGGCACTTTGATGTCCTTCACGTCCACCCGACGCCCGTCGAGGCGGAGCTCCCCCTTCTTCAGCTTGTTGTTCCACTGCAGCTCTTTGGTCACTTGCCGGAAGCACTCGCCGGGGAACGGGATCTGCTCTTGCGCCCAGCGGTCGAACACGCGGTAGGAACGCACGAACTCGTCGTTCCACATGTTGTCCCAGAGGCGGATGCGCCCCGCCACTTTCGAGACCGGACGCTTCATCTCGAAGGAGCGCGTGATCATCTCGGGCGGGATGTTGCCCAGCGTGTCGACGACGCGATCGATGTCGAAGTGCGCGGGGTCCGACCAGATCTTGTCGTAGCCCATGCCGTCGTAGTCGAAGGGCGTCGTCAGACAGACCAGGTTGCGCAGCGGCCCGTCCGCGTGGAGCGCCGCGTAGAGCGTGACCAAGAGGCCACCCATGCAGTACCCGACCAGCGAGACGTCGGGCTCGCCGCTGTCCTCGGCGACCCGCCCGATGCAGTCGGGCAGGAAGTCGAGCACGTAGTCTTCGAGGCGCAGTCCGGAATCGTCGGGGCGCGGCTCGCCCCAGTCGATCATGTAGACGTCGTAGCCCTTCTCGAGCAGGAACTCGATCAGGCTCTGGCCGGGCGTTAGATCGAAGATGTAGGGCTTGCTGACCAGCGACATCACCAGCAAGAGCGGCGTGCGATAGAGCTCGCTCGCCTTCGGCGCGTAGTGATAGAGGCGCAGCGTGCCCCGCGAGTAGATCAGATCCTTGGGCGTGAGCCCCACGTCCGGCGGGTCGTCGCGCAGGTAGCGGATGCCTTTCACGCCGCGCTGGAGCGTGCGCTCGATCTCCTCGCGGATCTTGTCTCCCAGGCTCGCTTCGGGGGCGGCGCTCACCGAGCACCCTCCTCGGCGCTCTGCGGCGGCGGGCTCGCGCCCGCGGGAGGCACGCGCGTGCGCGGCACGCGCGGCTTCGGCGCTGCGGCCTCGCGCGCCGGCGCCTCGGCCTTCGCCTGCGCCAGGTTGCGGACCGCCGCCTCGATGCGAACCAGCGCGCTCTCGACCTCGGCGAGGCGCTTGCCGAGCGAGATCACGTCGTCGCGCGTCGGCAGGTTCATGCCGTGGAAGGTGCGCGCCCAAAGCTCGGCGATGCGCTTCTGCGCGTCTAGGGAGACGTCCGCGAAGCGCGCGCGCCTGCGGTTCGCATCGTCTCGCGTGCTGCGCTCGGCGAAGAAATCGTTCAGCTCGCGCTCGGCGCGGTCCAGGAACTCGCGGAAGCGCTGGAAGGGGTCCTTGTCGCGTTCTCGGTCGGACATGGGGCACCGCCTCTCGGGCCCCTGATTCTAGGGCGTTTCGGGCGCGGGCGGAAAAGCTCCCTCCGACGGACGCTTGCGTGATAGGGTGGGCGCAGGGAGGGAGCGCCCGTGAGCCTTGCCGCCCTGGCCGACCGTTTCCCGCGTCGGATCGCGCTCTCGGATGGCCGCAGCCTCGAGCTGCGGCTCATGACGGCCGCGGATCGCGACCGCGTGCTCGCGTTCGCGCGCGGGCTCCCCGAGGACGATCTCCTCTTCCTGCGCGTCGATCTGACGCAGCCCGACGTGGTGGACGAGTGGATCCGCGCGATCGCCTCCGAGCTCACGCTCTCGCTCGTGGCCGTCGACGACGGCCGGCTCGCCGGCTACGCGAGCGTGCACCGCAACGCCGCGCGCTGGACGCGCCGGGTGGGCGAGATCCGCGTGAACGTCGGGCCCGCCTACCGGAGCCTGGGCCTGGGCCGCAACCTGACCGCGCAGATCGTGGACGTGGCCCGAGCGCTCGGCCTGCGAAAGCTCTCCGCCCACATGACCACCGACCAGGCGGGCGCGCGCTCGGCCTTCAAGCGGCTGGGCTTCACACCCGAGGCCGTGCTCGCGGACTACGTCGAGGATCGCAGCGGGGCGCCGCGCGACCTTCTGATCATGTCCTACGACCTCGAGGGCCTCTCCGACCGGGTGGACGAGCCGCTCCGCCTCTAGGCAGCGCGCTCCTTCTTCGCCTCGGTCGCGCGCGCGAGGAGCTCGCGGAACACCTCGTCGGCGAAGTCGCGCAGCCGCTCGACGTCCGGCAGGAGGCGCGCGTCGCTGGTCAAGTTGAAGCTGAGGCGCCCTTCGTAGCTCGTGACCGCCACGCCGAGCCCCACGTTGCCGCCAAGCATCATGGCCCCACAGAGCTCGAGCAGCTTGTGGCCGACGAGGTAGAGCGGCACCTGCACGCCCGGCACGTTGGTGACGACGAAGTTGTAGCCGAAGTGCGGCGGGCGGAAGGGGAGCCGCGGGATCGGCGGCGGGAACTGCGCCAGCCACGTGGTCGGATCGAAGGGGGTGCCGACGAGCAGCGTCTGCGCCATCGCGATCGGCGCGAGCGAGCTGCTCGACTCCATCAGCAGCTCGAGGGCCTGCGGCTCCTTGTTCGCCTTCAACCGCTGCGTCTCTTCGGACACCGTCGCGAGGCGCTTCACCGCATCCATCGGCCAGGCGGGCAGCGTCGGGAACATGCCCGAGACCCGATTGCCGAGCGTGCCCTTCTCGTCGTCGCGGCGGACGTTCACCGGGCACATCACCCGCAGCCACTGCTCGCGCGTGTTCTCGCCGTGCGCTTCGAGGTAGCGCGCCGCCGCCTCGGTCATCACGGCCAGCACGACGTCGTTGACCGTGCCGCCGAAGGCGTTGCGGATCGCGCGGAAATGCGAGAACTCGTGGTGACTCACCGCGAGCTTCCGCTTGGGCCCGATCGCCGCCGCATTCCACGGGGCGCCGATCACCGGTCGAGTCATCAGGCGCGTGACGACGTCGTTGGCGCGCCGCAGGAGCTCCTCGCGCTCGGCGCGGCCAGGTCCGCTGCCGGGCGCGAACGGAGTCGGCCCCGCGAAGGGGTTGCGCTCGGCGAAGCTCTCGAAGCTTTCGCGCAAGGCCTCCTCGATCAGCGAGAGCGAGCCCGGCGGCTCCTCGGGATCCCACGCGTGCTGGGGAGGCGGCGGCGGCTTCGCATCGCGCTCGAGGTCCATGAGCACCGTGAGCAGATCGACGCCGGAGACGCCGTCGATCATGGCGTGGTGTCCCAGCGAGACCATCACGGTGCGGTCCGGGACGCCCTCCAGGATCCAGGTCTTCCAGAGCGGGCGCCGGCGATCGAGCAGGGGCTCGCCGAGCTCGAGCGCGCGGCGTGTGGCGTCGGCGAGCGTGCTCCCCGGCGGCAGGCTCACGCGCAGCACGTGGTTCTCGAGACGGAAGTCCGGATCGTCCACCCACTTCGCGTGCGCCAAGTTGAAGGGGACGAAGGCGAGCCGCTGCCGGTAGCGGGGGATCAGATGAAGGCGCGCCGCCAGGCTCTCCACCACGGCATCGAAGGGGAGCTCGCCCTCGAAGACGGCGATCGAGGTGCCGTGCATCGGCCCGCTCGCCGTCTCTGCGTAGAGGAAGCCTGCATCTTGCGTGGAGAGCCGCACGCGCGTCCTCCTGACCGGGGCTGCCATCATGAGAGCGCGGGCGGCCGGGGTCAACTCGCTTGCGACGGAGGGATGCAGAATCTCGCCCCAGGCGCGGCCCGGAGTGGGATGATCGGGTCGATGGGGCGGTCGGGGGGAGCGAGCCGGGAGGCGACCCCATGAAGCTCGACCGAGGCCAGGCGATCCAGGTGCTGAACGAGATCGTCGAGCACGAGCTGGCGGGCATGGTCCGCTACACGCAGTACTCGCTCATGATCTTTGGCCACGCGCGCATCCCCATCATCGACTGGATGCAGGCGCAGGTGAGCGAGGCGATGGTGCACGCGCGCCAGGCCGGCGAGGAGGTGACGAGCCTCGGAGGCAAGGTCTCCCTCGAGATCGGGAAGCTCGTCGGCGCGCACCATCAGACCGTCGACCGCATCCTCGAGGAGCTGATCGTCCACGAGCAGGCGGGCATCGGTCTCTACGAGCGGCTGCTCTCGCTCGCCGAGGGCACGAGCATCTCGCTGGAGGAGCTCGCGCGTCAGATGATCCGCGCCGAGCAGCTCCACGTGAACGAGGTCCAAAAGATGCTGCGCAAGAGCGGCGACGCGTAGCTCAGCTGGGGAGCGGACGGTGCTGGCCGCCCGGGCCGGGCGTGATGTGGAGCAGCTGGCTCGGCTCGCGCAGGTAGAGGCGATGCCAAACGCCCTTCGGCACGACGAGCGCCTCGCCGGCGTGTAGCTCGATGCGGCGCTCGCCGGCGGCCTCCTCTAGCACTGCGGTCATGTGACCCGAGATCAGGTAGAGGAGCTCGTCGCCATCCGGGTGCATCTCGCCGGCGTGGGGAGCATCGCGCGTCAGCCGCGGCACACCGATCGTGAGGCCGTCGATGCGCATGGGCGGGCCCTGACCGCTCGGTATGAGGCAGGCGCTGCCGCCCCGCTGAAGGCCGATCACGCTGCGCGAGAGATCGAAAGGTCCGCTCGGGGGAGCCTCCATGCCCGTCTCCTTCAAGTTCCCCTAGACGCTACCGTGTCGCGCCGATGAGCTGGCAGGACGAGGTCGACGAGATCGAAGCGCGGCGGCGCGCGGCGCGCGCGCTCGGCGGGAAGGACGCGGTCGCAAAGCACAAGGGCAGGGGCCGCGGCACCGTGCGCGAGCGCATCGACGCCCTGGTCGACGACGGATCGTTCGAAGAGTTCGGCCAGATTGCGGGCGAGGTCGACGGCTCGGGGGGGTTCTCGCCGACGAACATCGTGGCGGGCGTGGCGACCCTCGGCGGGCGCGCCGCTGTCGTGGCGGGCGACGACTTCACGATCAAGGGCGGCGCGTACAGCCCGGCCAGCCTGAAGAAGATCCAATACGCGGAGGGTCTCGCGATCCGCCGCCGCATGCCGCTCGTGCGTCTCCTCGAGGGCGGCGGCGCGAGCGTCTCCGGGGCCTACGGGTCGCGCGGGCGCTCGGGCTACGACCTGACCGCACCCTCGCCCATGAATCTCCTCGCGATGCAGGCGCTCGCCGAGGTGCCGGTGGTGTGCGCGGCGCTGGGCCCCTGCGCGGGGTTCCCGGCGGGTCGGCTCACGGCCTCCCACTTCTCGCTGATGACGCGTGACACCGCGGTGGTGCTCACGGGCGGCCCCGCGCTGGTCGAGCGCGCCCTGGGGAAGAAGCTCACGAAGGAAGAGCTCGGCGGCGCCGACGTCCACCTGCGGAGCGGCGTCGTCCAGAACGTGGCCAGCGACGAAGCGGACGCCTGGCGCCAGATTCGCCGCTTCCTCGGCTATCTGCCGCAGTCCGTCTGGGAGCTCGCACCGCCGGCCGATTGCACCGACTCCGCCGAGCGCGCGGACGAGGCGCTGCTCGGCTTCGTTCCCCGCGATCGCCGCAAGACCTACAAGGTGCGGCGCCTGATCGAGGCGATCGTCGACGCCGGCAGCTTCTTCGAGCTGGCGCCGCTCTACGGCCGCACGCAGGTCACCGGGCTCGCTCGCCTCGCGGGCCAATCGGTCGGCGTGATCGCCAACGACCCCAACATCTACGGAGGCGGCATGTCCGCGGACGGCGCCCAGAAGCTGCGCCGCTTTGTCGAGACCTGCGACGCCTTCCACCTCCCGATCGTGAGCTTCGTCGACGAGCCCGGCTTCCTGATCGGCCCCGAGGCCGAGCGCGCCGGGACGATCCGCTACGGCATGGAGGCCCTCTTCGCGGTGCAGCAGACGCGCGTGCCGTGGCTCGCGGTCGTGCTGCGCAGGTCGTTCGGCGTGGCCCAGGGCATCCACTACGGCCCGAGCTGCACGGTGCTCGCGTGGCCTTCGCTCGCGAGCGGGGCGCTGCCCGTCGAGAGCGGCGTGCAGCTCGCGTTCGCGAAGGAGATCGCGGCGGCCCCCGACCCGGAGAAGCGGCGCCGCGAGCTCGAGGACGAGATGGCGGCGGCCCAGTCCGTGTTCCCACGCGCGGAGGAGTTCGGCGTGCACGAGCTGATCGATCCGCGCGAGACGCGCCCGCGGCTCACCGCCTGGATTCGTGAGATCCAGGCTGAGCTGCGCGGGCTCGTGGGCCCGCGCAGCTACAGCATGCGGCCCTGAGGGCCTGGGGGAAGGAGCGGCATGAAAGCAGCAATCGGACTCATGGTCGAAGGACAGATGGGGCTCAACTGGGAGCGCTGGACCCGCGTCCTCGAGATGGCGGAGCGATCCGGCTATCAGTGCGTATTCCGCTCGGATCACTTCACGAACCCCGCCGCGCCCGATCTCGACTCGCTCGAGCTCTTCACCTCGCTCACCTACGCGGCGACGAAGACGAAGCGGATCGAGCTCGGCTCGCTGGTCGCGCCCGTCACGTTCCGCCATCCCACCATGACTCTGCGGCAGGCTGCGGCGATCGACGACCTGTCGGGCGGCCGCCTGGTGCTCGGCCTCGGAGCGGGCTGGCAGCAGCGCGAGCACGAGAACTACGGAGTTCCGTTCGACGACTTTCCGACGCGGTTTCGCACGCTGACGGACGCGCTGGAGATCACCACGCGCCTGCTCGCGAGCGACGCGCCCGTCACCTACCGCGGCGAGCGGCTGGCCGTGAAGGACGCCGTGCTCCTGCCGCGGCCTCGCCGCAAGACGCCGATCCTGATCGGCGGAAACGGAATGAAGCGCAGCCTCCCGCTCGCCGCGCGCTACGCCGACGAGTGGAATGGCGTCTACCTGGACCCGCCGACCTACCGCGCGCGCAACCAGCAGCTCGACGAGCTCCTCGACGCGCGCGGCCGAGATCGACGCTCGCTGAAGCGCTCGCTCATGGGTCCCTTCAGCTGGGCGCAGGGCAACGAGGGGATCGACCGCCTGCACGCGTATATCGAGGCGGGCTGCCAGCGCTTCATGCTGCAGTTCCTCGACTACGACGATCTCGACCCGATCGAGCGCTGGGCCGCGGACAACTTGAAGCGCTTCGCCTGACGAGGATGCGATGGAGCACTGGCAGCTCGCAGCGCGCGAGGCGATCCGCGACACGCTCGCGCAGTACACGTGGCGCGCGGAGTTCATGGAGGTGGAGGCCTTTGGCCTGCTCTTCCGCGCCGACGCAGTGCTCGAGATCAAAGGCGGCCGACGCTATCGCGGTCGCGAGGAGATCCGCGGGATGCTAGGCGCCACCCGCGAGCGCACGCAGGCGGGCGCGCCCGCAGCGAGCGGGGCTCCCGTCGTGCTCCGCCACCACGTCTCGTCGATCCGCATCGAGCTCGCTGCGCGCGATCGCGCCCGGGCGTTCTCGTACTTTGCGGTCTTCGGTCCCGAGGGTCCCGACCACTGGGGCCGCTATGCGGACGAGCTCGAGCCGGAGGGCGAGCGCTGGGTCTTCACGCACCGCCGCGTGAGCGTGGATGGCGCCGTGCCGACTTCGCGGCTGTGGCCGCTGCCCGCCAGCGAGCGGAGCTGAGGAGAGCGGATGCAGAGCAAGCTCGCGCGCTTCGAAGGGTTCGAGGGCCTCTCGCTCGTCGCCGACGTTTGGGGTGAAGACGACGCGTGGCCGGTCCTGCTGATGCACGGCGGTGGCCAGACGCGTCACGCCTGGGGCAACACCGCGGAGGCGCTCGCCGCGAACGGCTGGCGGACGATCGCGCTCGACCTGCGCGGCCACGGCGACAGCGGCTGGGCGGCGAACGGCGACTACTCCTTCACGAGCTTCGGCGCGGACTGCATCGCGGTCTGCGATCAGCTCGGCCGGCCGCCCGTGCTGGTGGGCGCTTCGCTCGGCGGGGTCTCGGCGATCCTCGCCGAGGGCAACAGCGACCGCGTCGTCTCGAGCGGGCTCGTGATCGTCGACATCACGCACCGCAGCAATCCCGCCGGCATCGAGCGCATCAAGAACTTCATGATGTCCGGGCTCGGGGGCTTCGCGACCCTGGACGACGCGGCGGCGGCCATCGCAGCCTACACCCCGCAGCGCAAGCGCACGCCGAATCCCGAAGGCTTGAGGAAGGTGCTCCGCGAGAAGGCCGACGGCCGCTGGCACTGGCACTGGGACCCACGCTTCATGGATCGTCGGGGCGTCGAGGTGCCGGCTCCGGACTTCCAGGGTCTGTTCGACCTCGCGCTCGCCAACATCCGCGTGCCCACGCTGCTCGTGCGCGGAAAGCTCTCCGACGTCGTGACCGACGAGGGAGTGCGCGACTTCCTCGCCAAAATACCGGGTTCCAAGCTGGCCGACGTGAGCGGCGCGGCCCACATGGTGGCTGGCGATCAGAACGACCGCTTCTCGCGCGCCGTGATCGAGTTCTTGGAGAGCGACATCCGCCCCACACTTCCGCCGCGCTGAGCGGCGCGTGGCCCGCGTCTCGACTCCGAGCTTCGCGGTCAACCGCTTCGACTGGCGCACGCTCGAGCGCTTCGTCGCGGATGTGAAGCAGAGCGAGAGCCTAGGCTTCGGAGTGGCACTGAACCCGTATAACCCGCTCGCGCTTCGCGATCCCTACGTGTGGCTCTCGTTCGCAGCGCGCGAGACGTCTCGCATCCGCCTTGGCCCGTTCATCGACAACCCCGTGCTGAAGCACCCCGCGGTCGTCGCGGGCTCGGTCGCGACCCTCGACGAGATCTCCGGCGGCCGCGCGCTCCTGGGCTACGGGGTGGGCGACACCGCGGTGCGTTGGCTCGGCGAGAAGCCCGCGAGCGTTCGCGAGCTCGAGGAGGCGACGACATTCATTCGCCGCCTCCTGGCCGGCGAGCCGCTCGAGCTCGGGGCTGCCCGCCCTGCGCGGCTCCAGCGCTCGCGCCGCGTCCCTGTCTGGCTCGCCGCCGGCGGGCCGAAGACCCTGCGCATGGCGGGGCGCGTCGCCGACGGCGTGTTCCTGCGCGTGGGCCGGCACCCGGCCAATCTGCGAAGCGCGGTGGCGAACGTGCGCGCCGGCGCCCTGGAGGCCGGACGTCCGCCCGACGAACCGGCGCTCGGACTGGTCTTCCATCTCGTCACCTCGCAGGAGGCTTCCGAGGTTCGCGCCATCTCCCGAGCGATGGCCGCCGGCTTCTACGAATACAGCCCCGCGCTCTTCGAGCAGGCTGGGCTGGCCTGGGGCGGCCCGCCGATCGGAGAGCTCGAGACTCAGGTCTGGCCGGACTTCCACCACGCCGAGGATCTGGTGGCGGCGGGGCGGTGTGTCGAGTTCCTGTCCGAGGACGTGGCCGCGAGCTTTTCGCTCTTCGGGACGGCGGCGGACATCGCGAGTCAGCTCCGACGCGCTCTCGCAGAGGTCCCTGCACCCGCGATCGTGGTGTGCCATCCCGTCCCCCTGCCGGGGCCCGATGCGCCCTTCAAGCGCTGGCTCGCGGAGGAGGTCCTGGCGCGGCTCTGAGGGCCCGCCTCGCTAGCCGCGGGCCTCGATCGCTTGGGCGCGCGCAAACGCGGGGCGCGCCGCGCCGCGCTCCGCGAAGCGCTCGAAGACGGAGCTCTTGTCGATCATGCCGAACTGCATTCCAAAGCCGAGAGACGAGGCGAGGTAGAGGTCGGCGGCGGTGAATGGGTTGCCGAACAGCCACGGCCCCGGCGTCAATGCGCCTTCGAGGGCGGCCATGGCGCGGTCGTAGTCCCCCCACCCCGATTGAAAGCTCGTGGGCGGCGTGCCGCGCATCTTCTCCACCATCACGGGCTCGAGCGTGGTCGCGCTGAACATCAGCCACTGGAGGAAGCGGCCCCGCCGCGGATCGAGCGGAGCTGGGGCGAGACCGCTGCGTGGGAACTTGTCGGCGACGTAGAGCAGAATCGCCGCGGTCTCACCCATCGCGCACTCGCCGTCGGAGAAGCCGGCGACCTTGCCCATCGGATTGATGCCCTTGTAGGCCTCGGTCGGGTGTCCGGGCGCGCGAATGTCCACGCGCTCGAGCTCGTACGGCTCGCCGACTTCTTCCATCATCCAGAGCGATGTGAACGCGCGGGTGTTCGGGCAGTAGTAGAGCTTCACGACGACGCCCCTCCATCCCTACTCTACGCTCTGAGCCCGAGGGCGTGCTGACAAAAGATGGCAGCAGAGCCCCGAGAGCCCGGAGGATTGATGCCCGCTCCCTGGACC
This sequence comes from uncultured delta proteobacterium, assembly GCA_963716275.1. Lineage (GTDB taxonomy): Bacteria > Myxococcota_A > UBA9160 > UBA9160 > UBA6930 > VGRF01. The sequence continues at coordinate 112,381 of CAVQTC010000017.1, forward strand.
TACGACCTGTTCATCGACGGAAAGTGGACGAGCGGCGCGCACGGCAAGCGCATCGGCGTGATCGATCCGGCCACCGAGGGCGAGATCGGCAGCGTCGCCGAAGCGAGCGTCGAGGACGCGCGCCGCGCGATCGCAGCGGCGCGCCGCGCCTTCGACTCGGGACCCTGGCCGTACCTGAAGCCGAAGCAGCGCGCAGCCAAGCTGCTGCGCATGGTCGAGATCCTCGAGTCGCGGCAGAAGGCGCTGCGCGAGCTCGTCGTGGCGGAGACTGGCGCGACGGGCTTCATCGTCGACGCCGTGCAGGTGGGCGGAACCCTCGGCATCGCGCGCTACAACGCCGAGCAGGCGCAGCACCTCGTGCACTGGGTGGAGTCTTCGCCGCCCACTGGGGGCCAGGGCGGCATGGCCGGCAGCGCTCTCGTCCGCGAGCCGGTCGGCGTGGTCGCGGCGATCACACCCTTCAACTTCCCCTTCATGCTGAACGTGGTGAAGGTGTTTCCGTCGCTCGCCGTGGGCTGCACGGTGGTGCTGAAGCCGCACCCGTGGACGCCGCTCGACGCCTTCGAGATCGCGAAGGCCGCCGAGGAGGCCGGCCTCCCGCCCGGCGTGTTGAACGTCATCACCGGCCACGCCGAGGTGGGCGACGAGCTCAGCGGGAATCCGCAGATCGACATGATCACGTTCACGGGCTCGACGGCGACGGGGCGGCGCATCATGTCGAGGGCCGGGGAGCAGATCAAGCGCGTCCAGCTCGAGCTCGGTGGCAAGAGCGCACACGTGATCCTCGATGACGTGACCGAGGACTTCGCGGCCAAGATCGGCTTCGGCGCGGTGCTCGTGCACTGCGGGCAGGGCTGCGCGATCCAGACGCGGCTGCTCTTGCCCGAGCGCCTGATGAACGCGTATCTGGCGGGCGTGAAGGCCTTGGCCCCGAGCATCAAGATCGGCGATCCCCGCGACCCGACGACGGTGCTCGGGCCGCTGATCCGCGAGCAGCAGCGCGAGCGGGTCGAGGGCTACGTCAAATCCGGCCTCGAGCAGGGCGCGACCTTGATCACCGGCGGCAAGCGCCCCGCGCGGCCTGCCCAGGGCTTCTTTTTCGAGCCGACGGTGTTCGTGGGCAAGAACGACATGCGCATCGCCCAGGAGGAGATCTTCGGCCCCGTCCTGACCGTGATCCCCTACTCGGGGAGCGACGAGGACGCGGTCCGCATCGCGAACGACTCGATCTACGGGCTGGCAGGAGGCGTCGTCGCGGCGAGCACGGCGCGCGCGTTCAACGTCGCGCGCCAGATCCGCACCGGGAGCGTGACTGCCCAGGGCATCGCCAGCGCCGGCGCTGGCGCGCCCGGTCGCGGAGCGGGCCAGGGCCCCGGCTGGGGCGCGGCGTTGGCGGGCATCGCGCAGGGCGGCGCCTTCGGGGGGTTCAAGCAGAGCGGAATCGGCCGCGAGTGGGGCCGCCACGGGCTCGAGGACTTCACGGAGGTGAAGTCGATCAGCTGGAGCTAGTACGCTCTCGGGTGACTACGAAAGGAAGCTCCATGAAGCGCAGAGCGCTCGGGCGGTCCGGAATCGAAGTGGCGCCGCTCGTCCTGGGCGGAAACGTGTTCGGCTGGACGGTGGATGAGGCGGCCTCCCATCGCCTGCTCGACGCGTTCGTGGCCGGCGGGTTCAACGCGATCGACACCGCGGACGTCTACTCCCGCTGGATCCCGGGGCACAAGGGCGGCGAGTCGGAGACGGTGATCGGATCTTGGCTGCGCGCGCGCGGCCAGCGCGACCGGGTCGTGATCGCCACGAAGTGCGGGATGGACATGGGCGGAGACCACAAGGGCCTCTCCAAGCGCTGGATCGCCGAGGCGGTCGAGGCCTCGCTGCGCCGGCTCGGGACCGACTACATCGACCTCTATCAGGCGCACGCCGACGACGCAAGTACGCCGCTCGAGGAGACCCTGGGCGCGTATGCAGAGCTCGTGCGCGGGGGCAAGGTGCGCGCGATCGGCGCCTCGAACTACACCGCGGCGCGCCTGCGCGCGGCCCTCGAGACGAGCGAGCGGCTCGGCTTGCCGCGCTACGAGACGCTGCAGCCCCACTACAACCTGGTCGAGCGCACCGGCTTCGAGCAGGAGCTCGCCGCGCTGTGTCGCGAGCGCGCCGTCGGCGTGATTCCGTACTTCGGTCTCGCGAGCGGATTCCTCACCGGCAAGTACCGCTCGGCGGCCGATCTCGGCAAGAGCCCGCGCGGCGGCGGCATGAAGAAGCTCCTCGAGGGCCGCGGGCCCCGCATCCTGGCCGCGCTCGACGATGTCGCGAAGCTTCGCGGCGCCACGCCGGCGCAGGTGGCCCTCGCCTGGCTCATGGCGAAGATCGAGGCGCCCATTGCGAGCGCGACGAGCGTCGAGCAGCTGAACGAGCTGATGGGGGCCGCGCGGGTCTCCCTCGCGAGCGCGGACGTCGCGGCCCTGGATCGCGCCAGCAGCTGACGGAGCACCGGATGGAGCTCGAGATCTGCATCGACGCCGACGACGTCGTGCAGCCGGGGTCTCCGGGTCTTCGCGGGCCTTGCCGTGTATGGAAGGAGGCGGCGGACGCCATGTGGTTTCCTCCTCCTGCTCGGCCCGATCGCGCTCGGAGCGAACGGTGCTCAGGCCGCCCCGATGCTCACGACGCGCGCAGACCTCGCTCGGCGGTCTCAGCGACGTCGACGGGCCGCAGCTCGGTGGCTCCGCGATCACCTTCGTCCCCGAGCCGGGCGCTCTCTCGTCCTGGCATTGGCCGCGCTGTTGGCGCTCAGGAGAAACGCTCGCGCCTGAGAAGTTGCGCCCGGGCCGCCGCGCGCGTCAGCCTACGCGAGGGAGGCGGCAATGAAGTCGAACGCCCGACGCGTGAGCTTTCTCTTCCTGTGCGCGGCGCCGTTCCTCCTTTTCGGCCTGGCCGCTCCGCGGTATCTGCGTGAGGTCGGCGCGCATCACGCGGTGGGGGCCGTTGCCTTCGCGGCCGTCGTGCTCGCGGCGTGGGTGTTGGGTCTCCGCGCACTGCGAGGCGGCGCGGAGGAAGCGCGTCGGCAGGCCGTCGCGGGCGGGCTGCTCTGCGCTCCCTTCGCGGTCATCGGTCTCCTCTGGGTGGGAATCGGGCCACCCGCGTACGCGACGCCCCCCGAGAACTACATGCGCTACCTGGTTCTGCTGTCGAGCTCGGTCTCCATCACGGTCGGCTTCGTGCTTGCCCAGGAGGCGCTCGTCGTGGCCGGGGAGCGGCTCCACTCGAGCCTCGGCTTCGCGGCGAGCCTGCTCGGCGGCGCCGCGTATCTGATCTGGAACTGCTTCGCAGTGGGCGTTTGGCTGGCGCGGGTTCGCGACGGTCAGTCCTCCGGGCTCGCGCCCCTCGGCGATCCGCTGGACGTCGTGCTCTTCGTCGCGTGCGTCCTCACCTATCTCGCCACTGCGTCGTTCGCGTTGGCCTTCGGGCGCGTGGGGTGGCTCGGGCGCAGCGGATCGCGCGCTTGCGCGGTGATCGCCCTCGCCGCGCTAGCGCTGCTCGTTGGGAGGGGGATCGCGTTTCCTGAGCTCGCGACGGCGTGGTACCTGCGCCCGGCCTTCATCGTCGGGATCCCGGCGATTCCGTGGATCCTGCCGTTCCTGCTCGGCGTGGTTCTGCTCCGCAAGGCTGGAGACGAAAGCTAAGCGTCGCGGAAGTCGGTGACGGGCGACGGCCCGCGCAGGCTCGCCGTAAAGCGGCGGCCCGCCGTGACGTCGGCCGCGGTGAGCTCGCGCGTCTGCACCGCGAACTCGAGCAGGAGGCCGTTCGGGTCCTTGAAGTAGATCGACTTCGCCCACTCGTGGTCGACGATCGGTGTGACCTTGACGCCCTTCGCGATCAGCTCGGCGCGCTTCTTCGCGAGCGCCTCCAGCGATTCCGCCGAAAAGGCGAAGTGGTAGAACATGTCGGGCAGGCCGAGGCCGCGGTTGATGCCCGTCTCGTACTCTGCCGGTAGCCCCGGTACGCCGCGCGGCTCCATGAAGGCGAGCAGCTGACCGCCTCCGCAGTCGAAGAAGGCGTGGCGGATGCGCCCGCCTTCCTTGAAGTCGATCTGCTCCGCCGTGACGACCGGGAAGCCCAGCACTTCCTCGTAAAACGTCCGCGTGCGGTCCATGTCGAGGGTCGAGAGCCCGATGTGCGAGACGCCGCGCGTGTTCATGGTCGCCTCCTACGTCCGCGAGGGTACACAACGGTGTTGCGTCGTGGCATGCTGCCGGCGCACCCGCTGGGAGACCGCCGATGAAGCTCGTGAAGATCCTCGCGATCGTGATCGCAGTCTACGTGGGCCTCGTCGCTGCCTTCGAGTCGATGATCGGGTATCTGCAGCCGTCGGGCGGGACGACCCTCGTGATCACCACGTTCGAGCCTAGCGGCGCCTCTCATGACCGCGTCGTCTCGAAGCTCGAGACCGATGGCAAGCTCTACGTTGCCGCCAACCACTGGCCCCGCGCCTGGTACCGGCGCGCGCTCGCGAACCCCGACGTGCGCGCCACCATCGACGGCAAGCAGGCCGACTATCGGGCCGTACCCGTCGCGGGGGCCGAGCACGATCGCGTCAACGGCGCTCACCCGCTGGGTCCGATCTTCCGCTTCCTGACGGGCTTCCCGCCGCGCTACTTCGTGCGCCTGGATCCGCGCTAGCCCGAGCTCGCATGCCGGGGGTCAGCGCGGGCCTTCTGCTCTATCGGTTCGCCGCGCGCGAGCTCCAGGTGCTGCTCGTTCATCCGGGCGGTCCCTTCTGGGCGCGCAAGGACCTCGGCGCCTGGTCGATTCCCAAGGGCGAGGTGAGCGAGGGCGAAGACCTGCTCGCGGCTGCTCGCCGCGAGTTCGCCGAGGAGACCGGGTTTCGGTGCGAGGGTGCCACGCTTCCGCTCGGCCAGGTCCGACAGGCGGGAGGCAAGGTCGTCCACGCCTGGGCCCTCCGCGGCGACGCCGATGTGGCGCAGCTGCGCAGCAACACCTTCGAGCTCGAGTGGCCGCGCGGCTCCGGGCGAAGAGCCTCCTTCCCCGAAGTGGACCGGGCCGCGTGGTTCGATCTCAGCGAGGCACGCCGTCGCATCCTGGCCACGCAGTCGCCGCTCCTCGACGCGCTGGTGGCCGCTCTTCGGGCGTGAGCTCGGATCAGCTCGGGTGCGGGTCGGGGTCGAACTCGTGTCCGGGCTGGCTGCGCCGGAGGCCCGCGTAGGCGTCGACCGCCGAGGCCTCGCCGCTCACCGTCTTGTGGACGGCCTCGCAGATCGGGAGCTGGATCGAGTGGCGGCGCGCGAGCTCGATCGCAGTCGCGACGGTATTCACGCCTTCCGCCACCATCCCGAGCTCGGCGAGGATCTCCGCGAGCTTCCTGCCCTTGCCGAGCTGCTCGCCGACGGTGCGGTTGCGGCTCTGCGGGCTGATGCAGGTGGCGATCAGGTCGCCCAGGCCCGCGAGCCCGGCGAACGTCGCGGGCTCGCCGCCCATCGCGACACCGAGACGTGTCAGCTCGCCGAGGCCGCGCGTGATCACCATCGCACGCGTGTTGTCGCCCACACCCAGCCCTTGGGCCATGCCGGTCGCGATCGCGATCACGTTCTTCAGCGATCCGCCGACCTCGCAGCCGAGCACGTCGTGGTTGAGGTAGACCCGGAAGAGCCCGCAGGCGAAGATGCGCTGGAGCTCGGCAGCCACCGCGAGGTCTTCTGTCGCGATCACCGAGGCCGCGGCGTTGCCGGCGAGGATCTCCTTGGCGAGGTTGGGCCCGGTGAGCGCGGCCGCGGGGTGACCCGGCAGCACGTCGCCGATCACTTGGGTCATGCGCCGCAGCGATCCCTTCTCGAATCCCTTCGAGAGGCTCACCACCGGGATCCAGGGATGCACGAAGACTTTGGCCTGCTCGAGCACGCTGCGGAAGCTCGAGGTCGGGACGCCCACGACGAGGAGCTGGGCACTCCGCACGGCCTCTTCGAGGTCGGCGGTCGCGCGCAGTCGCTCGGGGAGCTCGAAGCCTCTCAGGTAGCGCGGGTTCTCGTGGCGCGTGCGGACTGCCTCGGCCACCTCCGCATCGCGCGCCCACAGCGTGGTCGGGTTGTTGAGGCTCGCAAGGGCAGCGACGGTCGTGCCCCACGAGCCGGCTCCGAGCACGGTCACACGCATAGCGGCCTCCGGGATTCTCGGGATCCCCAGTCTGCCATGAAACCACCCAGCCCGGCGGCCGGAGCCTCGAGATGCCAGAGTCTGGCCGGACCACCGCCGGGAGGGGATGTCATGCAAGAGCACTGGCTTCGAGCCGCGGACGGCTGCGAGATCTTCCATCGCAGTTGGGGCGCCGCGGGCCCCGCCCGGGCGGTCGTGCTCATCGCGCACGGAGCCTCGGAGCACTCCGGGCGCTACGCGCGCTTCGCTGCCGCGCTCGGCGAAGCGGGCTATGCGGCCTACGCCATCGACCATCGCGGCCACGGTCGCACCGGGTCCTCCACCGGCCCGGGCCGTCTCGGCGCGCGCGGCGTCGCAGGGCTGCTCGAAGACCTGCACGCGCTCGCCGCGCACGCGGCTCGCGCGCATCCCGGCGTGCCCGTCGTTCTCTTCGGCCACTCGATGGGCTCCCTGATCGCGCAGGCCTACGCGGAGCTGCACGGGCGCGAGCTCGCGGGCCTCGTGCTCTCGGGATCGACGGGGCCGCTCGATGCCCAGGGAGAGCTCCCGACGGGAATTCGCGCCGCGGTCGCCGCGGGCCTCGGAGACGCGCCGTGCGATCTCCTCTCGGGCTTCAACGCGGGCTTCGAGCCTGCGCGCACGCGCTTCGACTGGCTGAGCCGCGACCCCGCCGAGGTGGACGCCTACGTCGCCGACCCGTTCTGCGGCGACCAGTGGCCGCTCAGCAACGGCTATGTCGACCAGATCCTGCGGATGGCCGACGGGGCGATGAGCGAGCCGGCGATCGACCGGATTCCGGGCCGACTCCCTGTCCTACTGATCACGGGCGAGGCCGACGCCGCATCGAACAACGCGACGGCCGTGCGCGAGCTGGAGCGCCGCCTGCGCGGGGCGGGGCGCTCGGTGACTGCGCTCTACTACCCCGAGGCGCGGCACGAGCTCCTGAACGAGCTGAATCGCGACGCTGTGCAGGCCGACGTGCTCGGCCTGGCTCGAACGCCTCAAGTCCTGAGCGAACGCGTCACAGGTTCCCGATCTCTCCTTCGAGCAGCTCCGCGAAGCGCTCGCGCGCGGCCGCTCTGCGCGTCGGCAGGTGGCCGCTCGGGAAGAGGCCGTCGCTCGGCTTGTACTCGCGCAGCACCTGGCGCGCGACCGTGATCTTGTGCACCTCGGTCGGGCCGTCGGCGATGCCGAGGGTCGCGGCGCCGAGCAGCATGCGCGCGAAGGGCATCTCGTCCGAGACGCCGAGCGCGCCGTGCAGGTGCATCGCCCGGTAGACCACGTCGTGCAGCACCTTGGGCATGGCGACCTTCACCGCCGCGATGTCTTTGCGCACGCGCTTGTAGTCCTTGTACTTGTCGATCAGCCAGGCCGTGCGCAGCACCAGCAACCGGAACTGCTCGATCTCGATCCAGCTGTCGGCGATCTTCTCCTGCGTCATCTGCTTGTCGGCGAGCCGCTCGCCCTGGGTCTCGCGGCTGAGCGCGCGCTCGCACATCATGTCGAAGGCCTTGCGCAGCTGGCCCACGGTGCGCATCGCGTGGTGGATGCGGCCGCCGCCGAGGCGCGTCTGCGCGATCACGAACGCGCTGCCCGGTCGGCCGAGCAGATGATCCGCCGGCACCCGCACGTTCTCGTAGCGGATGTAGGCGTGGCTCGCGGCGTGCGCGGGCTCGAAGCCGACGCCGACGTTGCGCAGGATGTTCGACGCCCGGCGCGTCCGTCGGGCACGATGAACATCGACATCCCCTGATAGGGGCTCACGTCGGGGTCGGTCACCGCCATCACGATCAGGAACGACGCGTAGCGCGCGTTCGAGGAGAACCACTTCTCCCCGTTGATCACCCAGTCGTCGCCGTCGCGTACCGCGCGGGTCGTGAAGCGCGTCGGATCGGCGCCGGCGTGCGGCTCGGTCATCGAGTAGCAGGAGACGATGTCGCCGTTGAGGAGCGGCTTCAGGTAGCGCTCCTTCTGGGCCGGGCTCCCGTAGTGCGCGAGGATCTCGGCGTTGCCCGAGTCGGGCGCCTGGCAGCCGAACACCAGCGGCGCGAAACGCGAGCGGCCGAGGATCTCGTTCATCAGGGCGAGCTTCATCTGGCCGAAGCCCGGGCCGCCGAGGTCGGGACCGAGGTGGCACGCCCAGAGGCCGCGCTCCTTCACGCGGTCCTTCAGGGCGGGGATCACCTTGCGCGCGTTCCCCTCTCTCACGTCGTAGGCTTCGCCGAGCACGAGATCGAGGGGCTCGACCTCGTCGCGCACGAAGCGCTCGATCCACTGGAGCTCGCGCTCGAACTCGGGCTCGGTCTCGAAGTCCCAGGCCATGCCACACCTCCGCCTTCGATTGGGGTCAAAACGAGATCGGCATCGCGCACTAGCCGGCGACGTTCGTCACGTCGACGCGCTCGAGGCCGCTCTCGTCCACATCGTACTCCGACCCGCGCCTCGAGGGCGCGCGGCCGGCCGAGCCCGTTTCTACAATTGTCTGAACAGCGCGGGGCCGGAAGGTTGCGCGATCCGTACGGCATGGCACGTCGCTTGCTTTGTATACGGGAAAACGCAGATCCGGTCGGACCGGATCGAGGAGTCTCGACCATGGCAGTTTCCAAGCGCCTCGCTTCCGCTCTGACCCTCGCCGCGCTCGTCAGCATCGGCATCCTCTCGGCCTGCAACACCGTCCATGGCGCCGGGAAGGACATCGAGGCCACCGGCGATGCGATCCAGGACGCCTCCAAGGACGACTCCAAGAACTGAGCCTCGCGAGCGCCTAGTTGGGGGCCGTGGGTCGCGCGAGGAGGCCAAGGCGTGTGCCAGGCATTCCGCGCCCTCTGAGAACGATCTGGGGCGGGACATCGGAGCCGCTGAACGCCATCCGAGCGCGTCCACGCTGTAGGCTCCTCAGTCGAACCCCGGAGCCCTGGCGGCTCGCGCGTCCGATCGCCGCAAGGATCCGGGTGTTCGCCAGTGCCTCGCGCGCGTTCGGCTGCGCGTCCCTCGCGAGCACGCGCGCCGAGAACTGGGCGAGCTCGGCGGCGAGGGCGTCCGCGCGCGAGAAACGGTGTCGCCTGGTCACGCCCGCGATCGTGGCGTAGAGCTCGTCGTGACCATTGTTCGCGGGTGCGGAATCCACCAGCAGCTGGCCGTGGCTGCCGACGACGTCGTAGCAGAATGACGCGCAAGGGTCGAAGCCGTAGGCAAACAGTGCGAGGCGCTCTCCCTGGAAGCGGAGAGCAACGCTCACGGTGGCCGGCAGCTCTTCCCGAGTCGTGGCGAGCACCTCGCACGGCTCGTCGCGAAAGATCTGGCGCGCTTGGCTCACGCAAGCGTCAGCGAGAACGTCCGCGCTCGCCGCGCTCGAGCACGCGACCGCGCTGAACACCCGCAAGTCGCCCAGCAGGCCGGAGCGCGCCAGCTCCGCGGCCGCTCGGTGCACCGGAGACAGCGCCTCACGGCATACCACGATCGGTGGGGTCTTGTGCGAGCGCGCCGCGTGGACCATGGCCTCGCACTCGTTCGGGCTCGCGGCCGGTGGCTCTTCGCACAAGACGTGAACACCGGCCTCGAGCGCGGCCACGACGTAGCGCAGCAGCAGGGGAGCTCGGTACCCGAGATAGACCGCGTCGATCGCTTCATCCGCGAGCAGCGCGCGGTAGCTATCGAAGCTGGCATCCGCGGGCTGGATCGCCGCGAGCTCGCAGTCGCCTCCCGTGGGAGCGGCTGCCCATATTGCTGCCGTGGCATGGTCGCCCGGGCACACGATCCCGTAGCGGACGCGATCCCGCAGCCCAGCACGTCGACTGCGCATCAGTCCTCTCCTGGATGGGTGAACCGTCGACCGAGCCCGACGGGGGAGCCCCTCAGGTCACCGTGCCTCGTCGCCCCGCGATCAGGGAAATGACGAACGCCACCAGGAACACGACGAAGAGGATCTTGGCGATCCCCGTGGCCGTGCCAGCGATGCCGCCGAAGCCTAGAAAGGCCGCGATCAACGCGATCACCAGAAAAGAAATTGCCCAGTTGAGCATGACGTCTCCTCTCGAAACCTGGAGGAGCCTGTCTGCGAAATCCGTGCCAACGCAGACTGGTGTCGCCAAGAGGCGAAGAACATGCCGTGGCACACCGGTCTCGCGAGGTCTCTGTCTCCGACGGAGACGAGGCATCGTTCTTGCTTCGCAGGCGCCGCGAGGAGACCCCCCCATGGATCGCCGCGCGCGGGTGGAGTTCGGACACGATGCGCTCCAGGAGCTCGAGACCGGCCACCCGCTCGAGCCTTGGATGCACCTGCAACAAGTAGGCGTCCCGGTCTCCGTCCGCCCCACCCACTGCCTGACGCCGGGTTGCGGCCGGGAGCTGGTGCAGCCCAAGCGCGGCAAGCGCGAGTACTGCGTGGTATGCGCGCGGGTGCGCTTCCGCCAGCGCCAGACCCGAACCTTGCGCGCGTGGTACGAGCGCAACCGTGAGTACCACCTGGCCCGGATGCGGGCGCGCAACGCGAAGGAGCAGACACGATCTGTCACCGGTGCGGCATCGACTCCGACACGACCGAGCCCCGAGGGCGCACACCGGGTGGTCCGCGATCCCTGCGCCCTCCGCAACCCGGACTGTCCCTACCGAGCCACCTGCGAGCGCGAAGCCTCGAGTCTGGCGCGTGCCCGGGCCGGGAGCCGGGCCGACTTCGACGCCCTCTACGATCACTACTTCGCGAAGCTCTACCGCGTTTCCGGCGAGCGAGTCGGCAGCCGAGCGCTGACCGAGGTCCACGCCCGCGAGCTCTTGCAGCGCGCGCTGTGCGCGCCGGCTCCGACGGACGAATGCGCCGCGGAGCGCTTGCTTCGGCTCGTAAAGCAATTCGGCACGAACCGGAACGGACGCGCCACGCTCGGGCTCACCTGAACCGAGATCCGCCCGGTCTTCCCGACTAGCGATCTTCTTTCGCTGCCGCGTCCAAGTTCGCGGCCACGAAGTCCCAATTTGCGAGCTGGCCGAGGAACGCCTCGACGTAGCGCGCGCGTTCGTTCCGATAGTCCAGGTAGTAGGCGTGCTCCCAGACGTCGATCGCGAGCAGCGGGCGGGCGCCGACCTGCAACGGGTTCTCCGCGTCGTCGCTGCTGCAGACGCGCAGTCGTCCGGTCGGGCTCTGCACGAGCCACGCCCAGCCGGAGCCGAACTCGCCGTTGGCAGCGTCGGCGAGCTGCTTGCGAAAGTCCCCGAACGATCCGAATGCGGCCTCGAGCGATCGCAGCAGCGCCCCGCTCGGCTGCCCGCCTCCGCGCGGCCGCATGCAACGCCAGTAGAAGCTGTGATTCCAAACCTGCGCCGCGTTGTTGAACAGCTCTCCACTCGCGGTCTGGATCAGGTCTTCGAGGCTGCGGCTCGCCTCGGGCTTTCCATCCGTCAGCTTCCGCAGCTTCTCGAGATAGCCCTTGTGGTGCTTTTCGTAGTGGAGCTCGATGGTGGCGGCGCTCAAGCTCGGTGCGAGGGCGTCCTTCGCATACGGGAGGGGCTCGATCAGGAAGCTCACTTGGGGCTCCTGGCGCTGATGGACCCGGGCGTTTCTACAAAGGGCCTCAGGCACACAGCCGGTCTTGAATGGGCACGATTGCCCAAGCGGATCCGACCCGTTCGGAGCAGGTGATTCACGACCGCGGCCCCCTCCTCGGGGGATTCCGCGGCGTCGCAGACCGCCTCGACGAGATCGACGAGCGTCAGGGTCGAAACAGAACGGCGTCGTCATGGCGGGACCTCTTTCGTGGAGACCCGAGGTCTATGCATTTGCGATGCCAAGGCCGAACGCGGGTCGCGGTGCGATACCGCCGTGGCACGCGACTTGCTCTTCGTCCCGTCGGAACGAGGAGAACGCATGAACAAGGAAGTGACCGCGATCGCCTACGGCTTCGCCTTCATCGCGCTCGGTTGTGCATCGACACCCGAGCCTCGGGAGGAGATCGCGCGGGCGAACCTGGCGCTCGAGCAGGCAGAGCGGAGCGGGGGAACGCAGTATGCCGCGCTCGAGCTGAAGCTCTCTCGCGAGAAGCTTGCTGCTGCCGAGCGCAGCATCAGCGAGAAGGACTACGACCCGGCGCGTCGTGCGGCAGAGGAAGCGGAAGTGGACGCGCGGCTTGCGCTCGCGAAGGCGCGGCGCGGCGAGGCCGAGAAGGCCGTCGGGGAGCTACAGCAGACGCTTGGTGCGATGCAAGAGGAGATCGATCATGGCACTCCGTAGAGAACTCTTGAACGCGGGCTGGCTCGCCCTACCCGTTGCGCTTGCGTGCGTGAGCGCGCCGCCGCCCGCAGTCGACGCCGCGAGAAGTGCGTACGAGCAGGTGGCCCGCGATCCGCGCGTCCTCCAGTACGCACCCATTCAGCTTCAAGACGCGCAGCAGTCGCTGCAGCGGCTGGAGGCTACGAGCAATCGAGAGCGCGACGAGTTGAAGCACCTCGCCTACCTCACCCAGCAGCGGATCGAGATCGCCAAGGCGGCGGGGGACCTCGGGGCGTTCCAGGCGCAGATCGAGGAGCTCGGGAAACAGCGCGACGCCTCCCGGCTGGAGGCGCGCGAGCAGGAGACGGATGTCGCCCGCGCCGAGGCCGCGGAGAACCGCGCCGATGCAGAGACGGCGCGCAGCGTCGCCGCCTCGGCAATCGACCGCGCACGGGAGCTCGAGCAGCGCATCGCGGAGCTGAAGGCGGAGCAGACCGAGCGCGGTCTCGTGATGAGCCTGAGCGACGTGCTGTTCGCGTTCGACAGCGCCGCGCTCCTGCCCGGCGCAGCGCGCGCGCTGGGGGAGGTGGCGGGGCTGTTGAACGAGTTCCCGGACCGACGCATCGCCGTCGAGGGGCACACCGACAACGTCGGCAGCGAAGACTACAACCAGCGTCTCTCGCAGCGACGAGCAGAGGCGGTCGCAGCCCTGCTCGAGTCGAGAGGCGTGGATGCCTCGCGCGTCGAGTCGCGAGGGCTCGGCGAGTCGATGCCGGTCGCCTCGAACGACGAGGACAGCGGCCGCCAGGCGAATCGGCGTGTCGAGATCGTACTGGCAGAGCCGACGGCGCCTCACGTGAGCGTGAGGACCGAGTGACGGCTCTCCCCACGGACACAACAGCAAGAAGGGGAGACGGAAGCAATGACGTTGCATGACTGTCGCAACCCTGGCTGCCACTGTGCCGGCCTCGCCGAGTACGACGGTTGCTGCAGCTACGAATGCTCGACGGGCCAGCCCAGTCGGCTCCTGCCGAGCGCCTGCCCGTGCTGGCATGGGCCGTGTGTGGTGGGCCCTCTCATGCTGGACATTTCCGATGGGCGCCGCCCCGGGCCGCGGGCGAGCGGCCCCGCGGCGCTGGGTTGAGAGCGCGAGGCAGCGCCCAGCTCCGCGGTTTGTACAAAGGACCCCGTCCCGTCGCGCGGCGGCGTCGACCTTTCGCGCTTGCAAGACGAGGACGCGGCGCTTCGCCCATCGACGGCGTTGGCACGATCCGTGCTTTGCACGTCTTCCAGACGCACGTGTCGCGTTCGAAGGAGCAGTTCGATGAATTGGGATCAGATCGAAGGCAATTGGAAGCAGTTCAAAGGAAAGCTGAAGCAGCAGTGGGCGAAGGTCACCGATGACGACCTCGACCTGGTCGACGGCAAGCGGTTGGAGCTGGTCGGCAAAATCCAGGAGCGATACGGCATCACCAAGGAGCAGGCGGAAGGCCAGCTCGACGACTTCACACGGAACCTCTGAACATGAGCATCTACTCGAACATCCTACGAACTGCGGGCCTGATGGCGGCGTTGCTCTTGGCGGCACCTACGCTCGCCGAGCAACCGTCAGACGCCTGGATCACCACCAAGGCGAAGACGGCGCTTCTGACCGACGATCTCGTGAACGGTCTCGCAATCCACGTCGATACCTTCGATGCGCGCGTGACGATCTACGGAAAGGTGAACTCGGACGCCGAGAAGGCCCAGGCCGAGCGCCGCGTGCGAGAGATCGATGGGGTGGCCGACGTGCGAAATCTCGTGGCGGTCGTGCCGGCTCCGGCGCGCGAAGCGAGCAACGTGGCGGACGACGCCATCCTGAAGGCGGTGAGCGATGCTCTGAAGCGCGACCTGGCCCTCGCGGATAGCGACATTCAGGCGAAGTCCGTGAACGCGGGCGTCGTGGTCCTCGCTGGGAACGCGAAGACGCTCAGCGCTCATCGTCGCGCCATCGCGACGGCGCGCGGCGTCGACGGCGTGCGACGGGTCGCGAGTGAGATCCAGAGTCCGAACGAGCTCGCCGACCGCGAGATCTGGCAGGACCAGGAGCTGGCAGATGCGAGCACCGATGCCGCCTCCGATGGGTGGATCACGACGAAGGTGAAGCTCAGCCTACTGCTGGACCCGGGGCTCTCTCCGACGCGCGTGAACGTCGACACCGACAATGGCGTCGTGACGCTGTTCGGAACCGTGAACTCCGCCGAAGACAAGACGCGCGCGGTGCATGAGGTGCGCAAGATCAACGGAGTGAAGGGCGTCGCGGATGAGCTGCAGGTCGTTCCCGATGTGGCGGCAGCGCGCGTCGAGGAGAGCGACGACCAGCTGACGGCTGCTGTGCGCAAGGGGATCGAGGCGCGCCCCTCTCTGTCCGATTCCGACGTCCGAGTGGCGACCGAGAACGGCGTCGTTCGGCTGACGGGCAAGGTGGCGAGCCAGAGCGATCACCTGACGGCGCTCACGGTGACGCGCAGCACCGCCGGCGTGAGATCGATCGTCGACGACCTCGAGCTGCATCGGGCCGGGAGCTGAACCTCATGCGCGCAAGCAAAGCTCGCCGGAAACAGCCTCGCAACGCTGACGGCCGCGGCCGCGCTGGGCCTCGCCTCGGCGCTCGCCGCCTGCCACGACGAGCCCGACACCGTCGGAGAGGCCGTCGAGGAGATGGGCGACGAGGTGGGCGACAAGATGGAGGACGTCGGCGACAAGCTCGAGGACGCGGGCGACGATCTCGAAGACAAGCTCGATTGAGGTGAACCCATGCTTGGAACGATTCTGATCGTGCTGATCGTCCTGTTTCTGATCGGGGCTCTCCCCACCTGGCCGCACAGTCGCGATTGGGGCTACTTCCCGACCGGCGGCCTCGGCTTGGTGCTCGTGGTCGTGGCGGTGCTTCTGGTGACGGGTCGGCTCTAACAGCCACGAACTCGGGCGTCTGCCTCGTCTGATAGCATGGACCCATGACGGCCAGAAGGAAGGGCGCGCGGGGCTCGGGCAAAGCCAATCCCGCGGTCGAGGCGAGACGCTCCCTCCGCGGCGCGCCGCAGTAGGTCCAGGAAGCGCGACACGGGCTCCGGTCGCGCGCCTTCCAATCCGGCCTCCTCGCCAGGCGAGGCACTCGTGATCGTCGGCGTAGGCGGGTCCGCCGGCTCGCTGACGCCGCTTCGCGAGCTCTTCGGGGCGCTGCCCGCGAAGCCAGGCCTCGCGTTCGTCGTCGTCAGCCACCAGGCCTCGAGTGGCCAGAGCCTGCTCCCGGCGATCCTCGCGAAGAACACGGCGATGCCAGTGCGCGAGCTCGAGGGCAACACGCCGGTCGAGTCCAACCACGTCTACGTCGTGCCGCGCGGCCACTCGGTGGCCGTGAAAGATGCCGTGCTCGCGATCGAGCCGATCGGCGAGCCGAGCCGCGTGCCTCTACCGATCGACCACTTCTTCCGTGCCCTTGCCCAGGATCGAGGCCATTGCTCCGTGGGCATCGTCCTCTCCGGCACGGGGAGCGACGGCACGCTCGGGCTGGCGGCGATCCACGGCGAGTCCGGTCTCTGCCTGGTGCAGGATCCCAAGACGGCCGAGTTCGACGGCATGCCCGAGAGCGCGATCGCAGCCCAGGCGCTCGACTTCGTGCTCCCGATCCGCGAAATGCCCGCACGGCTCCTCGAGTACGCTCGCGCCGTCCGAGCGACAGGTCGCGAGTGCGGGACGTCCGGGGTCTCGTCGGCCGAGATGGAGCGGATCCTGTCTCTCATTCGCGTGCGCGGCAATCACGACTTCACCGCGTACAAGCGCGACACGCTGCTTCGTCGAGTCGAGCGGCGGATGGACCTCCATCGCATCGAACGTCTCGCCGACTACGCCAGCTACCTGGAAGGACACGACGACGAGATCGACGCGCTCTGGCGCGACTGGCTGATCGGCGTGAGCGCATTCTTTCGGGATCCGGAGGCCTTTCAGGCGCTCGCCGAGTCGGGGCTCCCGCGGCTGATCATGGCGCGGGCGGACGATCGCCGGCTCCGGGTATGGGTGCCGGGATGCGCGACCGGAGAAGAGGCGTACTCGATCGCGATGCTGGTGCTCGAGACGCTGGAGAAGCACGGCGAGCATCTCGAAGTCCAGATCTTCGCGACGGACCTCGACCCCACGGCGATCGAGGCCGCTCGCGCGGGGCGGTATCCGAAGACGATCGCAGGCGCGGTCGGGGCACGCCGTCTGGAGCAGTTCTTCGTCGAAGAGGAGCACACCTATCGAGCCAAGAAGAAGCTCCGAGATTCTGATCGTATTCGCCGTCCAGGACGCCCTCCACGATCCGCCGTTCACGCGGGTCGATCTGATCTCTTGTCGCAACCTGCTGATCTATCTGGTTCCCAGGGCGCAGCAGGGTCTGCTGTCCATCTTTCACTACAGCCTGAACCCGGGCGGCCTGCTGCTGCTCGGCGCGAGCGAGCATGTCGGCGGCTCGACGGAGCTCTTCTCGACGCTCGACAAACGCTGGAAGCTCTTCCGGCGCGACGACTCCGTCGCGGCTCGGCCACCCTTCCGCTGGACGCCGCGAGCAGCGCCCGCGCCCCACCCGGCGGCCCTGCCCACGGTTGCCAAAGAAACCAAGTTCGATCTGACGGAGACGCTGCGCACCTGTCTCGCCGAGCGCTTCGGACCGCCGGCGGTCGTCGTCGATCTCCGGGGCCAGATCCAACAGACCCACGGACACGTAGGGCCCTATCTCGAGCTCGCCCCGGGCCGCGCCAACCTGAACGTCGTGGACATGGCGCGCGAAGGCTTGCGGGCGCCGCTGGTGTCGGCGCTCCGTGAGATCACGAAGGCCGGCGCCACGACCATCGAGAAGGACGTGCGCCTGCAGACGGAAGGGGGCTGGCGCTCGCTGCGCCTGACCGTGGGGCGCATCGAAGGCCGTCGTCTGCCGAGCCCGCTGCTGCTCGTCTCCTTCGAGCCGGCCCCGGCTCTGCCCAGCAATCACCGAAAGCGCACGCAGTCCTCGAAGGGGCGCCGACCCGATCGGGCGCAGCTCGAAGAGCAGCTCGACCACATGCGGCAGGACCTGCAAGTCAACGTCTCGGAGCTTCAGGCCGCCAACGAGGAGCTCGCCTCGGCGAACGAGGAGGTGCAGTCTGCGAACGAGGAGCTGCAGAGCAGCAACGAGGAGCTCCAGAGCAGCAACGAGGAGCTGCAGACCTCCAAGGAGGAGACGCAATCCCTGAACGAGGAGCTCCAGACCGTGAACGCCCAGCTCACGGAGAAGCTCCAGGGGCTCGAGCAGGCGAACGACGATCTCCTGAACCTGATGACCAACCTCGAGATCGCGACCATCTTTCTCGACGACCGGCTCCGCGTGAAGCGCTTCACTCCCCAGGCCCGCAGCGTCGCCCGGCTGATCGACAGCGACGTGGGGCGCCCGCTGGCCGACCTCGCGACCCTGCTCGACTATCCCGACCTTCTCGCCGACGCGGGAAGCGTGCTCGCGAGTCTGCGCCCGACTGGAGAAGCAGGCGCCAGCGCCCGGCGGGGTCTGGTACACGGTGCGGATTCGGCCTTATCGGACCGCGCGCAACGCCGTGGAAGGTCTCGTGGTCACGTTCATCGACATCACGGAGACGAAGCGGGCGGAGCGCATCCAGGCGGCGCGCTTGCTGGCCGAGGGGATCGTCGATGCCGTCCGCGAGCCGCTGCTCGTCCTGGACTCGACCCTCCGCGTGGTGCGCGCGAATCGCTCCTTCTATCGCGCATTCCGCGCAGAGCCCGGGGAGACCGAGGGGCAGCCTTTCGACGAGCTTGGCAGCCGCCAGTGGAGCGGCCCGCGGCTCCGGGACCTCTTGCAGGCAACTCTGCGCAGTGGAGCTCCCTTCGATGGCTTCGAGGTCGTCCACGAGTTCCCGCACATCGGGCGCAAGCGTACAGTTCTGAGCGGCCGCCCGGTCTCGATGCAGGACGACGAGAGGCCCTCCCTGATCGTGCTCGGCATCCAGGACGCGGGCCCAGCGCCCGCTACGGGCGGAGGGGAAGGGGAGGCATGAGAAGCGCCAAGCCGCGACGGGCTCCCTCGGTCCGCCAGCTCGCCGAGAGCAAGCTGGCGGGCGGGGCCGCCGTCGATCTCGAGAAGCTCACGCCGGATGAGATCCGGGGCTTCGTCCACGAGCTCGAGGTCCACCGCGTCGAGCTGGAGATCCAGAATCGGGAGCTCTCGGAGGCTCAGCTCGCCGCGGAGGAGTCCGAGGAGCGCTATCGGCTGCTCTACGAGTCGGCGCCGATCGGCTACGTCACGCTCGATGCCGATGGAGCGATCGTGGCGACGAATCTTCGGGCCACCGAGCTGCTCCAGGTTCCCCGTGCGCGGCTTCTCGGGCGGAAGCTCTCGAGCTTCGTCGCCGAGGGACACCAGGACCGCTGGCACTTCGCGCGGCGCGCCCTCGCGGAGAGCAGCGAGCGACGGAGTCTCGAGCTCGAGCTCTCGCTCGACGATGGCACCGCGATCGACACGCAGCTCGTCGGCTCGGGACGCCTCGGGCCCGACGGGACGCTCAACCTGGCGCTCGTCGACGTGACCGAGCTTCGCGCCGCCGAGCACGCACTGCGAAGAGCGGCGTCGGCGGTGTCGCTCGCAGAGCAGCAGGAGCGCCGCAAGCTGGCGTCCGACCTTCACGACGACGCGGGCCAGCTGCTGTCGCTGGCCTCGGTCAAGCTTCGCGCGCTCTCCGATTCCGTGACCGGGGCGGACGCCAAGTTCAGGGAGCTGTCGGAAATCCTGGCGCAGGCGCGCCGCGGGATCACCTCCTTGAGCTTCCAGCTGAGCCCGCCCTTGCTTCACGATGTCGGGCTCGTCGCCGCGGCGAGCTGGCTGGCCGACGACCTGGGCGCGCGCTACGGCCTCGCGGTGAAGGTCGTCGGCAGTGGGGAGCTTGCGCTCGACGAGGCCGCCCGGGTCACGCTCTTTCGGGCGATCCGCGAGCTTCTCATCAACGTGAAGAGGCACGCGGGCGTCGACGAGGCGCGTGTGGAGATCTGGAGCGAAGGCGCCATGGCGCGGATCGCGGTCGAGGACCGGGGAGTCGGCTTCGGTCGCCACGCCAGTCAGGGCAGCTTCGGACTCGATGTCTCGACCAGTCGGGGCGGCTTCGGACTCCTGGCACTCCGCGAGCGCCTCGGACAGCTAGGCGGGACCCTCGCCGTCGAAGCGGGTCCGGGCGGCATCGGCAGCCGCATCGTCGCCAGTGTGCCCCTCGCGACCCGAAGGGGAGGTGGCAAGTGACAGTTCGGCTTCTGCTAGTCGACGATCACGAGCTGATGCGGCAGGGACTTCGGTCGATCCTCGAGGGAGATGAGCAGGTCGAGGTGGTGGGGGAGGCCGCGAGCGGCCGAGACGCGGTGGCCCTCGCGCGCAGCCTGGCTCCGGACGTGGTGGTGATGGACGTCGCCATGAAGGACCTGAACGGCATCGAAGCCACCCGTCAGATCCGAGCCGAGTGTCCCAAAGTGAAGGTGATCGCCCTCTCGAGCCACTCGGACAGTCGCTACGTGAGCGCAATCCTCGAAGCGGGCGCTTGCGGCTACGTCCTCAAGGCCAATGCCTACGACGACCTGCGTCGGGCGCTCGACGCTGCACTCCGGGGCAAGAGCTATCTCTGTCCCGACGTGACCCAGGCCGTGGTCGGAGCCTCCCTCCGCGGGGCCGCGCGCCCCAATGTCGTGACCGTAGTCTTGCTGTCTCCGAAGGAGAGAGAGGTGCTCCAGCTCCTCGCCGAAGGGCTCACTTCGCCGCAGATCGGCAAGCGCCTCTTCGTCGCAACCAGCACCGTCGATACGCACCGCCGCAACCTCATGAAAAAGCTGGGCATTCACAGCGTGGCCGACCTCACCAAATACGCCATCCGCGAGGGCCTGACGCCGCTCGAGTCGTGATTTACCCGCTCTCGGTGCCCAGTCTCCCTGGATCGTAGGAGAGTCGCCCACGCGCCGACGCGCGAGGATGGGGCGACCGACGGAACACGTGCAAGGCGCTCGTGCCGCCTCGGGCTGCTCGAGCTCGCGTGCGGCCGGCGAAGCCCAGGGGGTGAGATATGACGACGGAGAGCTATCGGTGCGACGCAGAGGCGCTTCGCCCGGATGCATCGACTTTCCACTTCGGGAGTCGCATGCGGGATAGGACGACGAGCGCATTGGGCCGCATCGAGGTGCGGGAGACGAAGGTCTGGGAGCAGCGCTCCCACTTGCGCGAGGTTGGACCCTTCGGCGCGATGGACGGCCGCTCCGAGGCGATGCAGAAAGTCCACCGCCTGATCCAGCGCGTCGCCCCGACCGATGCGCCCGTCCTCGTGACCGGCGAGAGCGGAACCGGCAAGGAGCTCGTCGCCCAGACCATCCATCGCCTGAGCGACAGGCGCGCTCGACCCTTTCTCGGCGGTGAACTGCGGTGCGTTCGCGCCCAGCTTGATCGAGAGCGAGCTGTTCGGGCACGAGAAGGGGAGCTTCACGGGCGCCGACCGCCGGCGCGTCGGCTACTTCGAGCGCGCGAACGGCGGCACGCTGTTCCTCGACGAGATCACCGAGATGCCCCTCGAGCTCCAGGTGAAGCTGCTGCGCGTGCTCGAGGTCGGTGCGGTGACTCGCGTTGGGGCGACGGAGGCGACGCGCATCGACGTGCGCATCGTGGCGGCCTCGAACTCCGATCCGCTCGAGGCCCGAGCCAAGAGCGTGCTGCGTGAGGACCTGTTCTATCGCCTGAGCGTCTTCCCGATCCATCTTCCACCGCTTCGCGAGCGGGGAGCGGACGTGACGCTCCTCGCGCAGCACTTCCTCGATGAGCTGAACGCACGGCAAGGGACCACCAAGCGATTCACCCCGTGCGCGCTGGAGCGGCTGCAGGCGCTCTCCTGGCCCGGAAACGTGCGCGAGCTGAAGAACGCCATCGAGCGCGCGGCGATCGTTGCGGACGAATCGATCGACCAGAACGCACTGCCGCCCGTGAAGATCTCCGATGCAGTCGGCGACGGCGAGGCGAGCCTGGTGCGCATCAAGGTCGGCACCCCCCTCGCCGACGTGGAGCGGCGCGTGATCCTGGCCACGCTGGAGGCGCTCGCCGGCAACAAGCGGAGGACGGCGGAGTCGCTCGGCATCGGCCTGAAGACGCTCTACAACCGACTGAACGTGTATCAGGGCCACGGGCACAACGAGCGGCCGGCCACCCTCGAAGTAGGCAGCGCCGAGCTTCGGCCGCAGCATTGCGCGGCCGGCCAGTAGCTCGACCGCTTGGGCCAGGCTCGTCGGGAGCTCAAACCAGCGTTCCACGATTCCCCAGAGAGCTGTGGGTCTTGCCACATCAAGCCGCGTGCCCGACTCCGACGTCGTTTGTAGAAACGGACGGTTCGCCGGGCCTGGGACATGCCGCGCGAACCGAGGGACCTCTCGAGGAGTGCAGGGAGCCGGCGACTGAGCGGCACGGGGCTTGCTTCTCTCCCAGTGGGAGGTTCTTCGCTTGGCGGCAGCGCGCGATTCGAGAGGCCTCCCCCCGCGATGCGACGAGAAGCCGGCCTGGGCGAGGCGGTCGGGCGAGTCTATGAAGCGGGCGAAGCGCTGATCGTGCGGCGTCTCGAGCTGGGGGTGGCGGAGGCGCGAGTGTTCGCGCGCGGTAGCCTCGGCTTCGCACTGGCTGGCATCGTTGCGCTCGTCGGCTGGCTCTATTTCGTCGCGGGCACGATCGACGCGCTCGCCCGCGAGTATCCGCGCTTCGCCGTGGAGATGAGCGTCGGCGGGGTTCACATGGCTCTCGCGTGCGCTCTCTTCGCGCTCTTGCGCCGCGGTGTCGAGAAGGTCGGGGACCCCTCATGACCCAGGCCGATGGAGCGCTGACAACCCTGCGGCACCGCGTCGAGTGTCAGGAGCAGGAGCTGCGCGTCGCCCTGGCGGAGCTGGGGACGGCCACGCGCAAGACCGTCGACCCGAGGCGCTGGATCCAGGACAAACCGTTCGTTTGCGTCCTCGGCGCCTTGGCCTTCGGGCTCTGGCTCGGGGGACGTGCGCACCCAGCGCACTGAGAGGAGGACAGGTGGAGGCGAGCCAACCGACGGACCCGCGCGGCGGGCGTCCCGCAGACTTCGATTGGGCGAGCGCCCTCGCCGACGGTGAGGCCCAAGCGCGCGATCTGATTCGCTCGCACCCCGTCACGGCGGTCCTGGCCGCGGCGGCGCTCGGCTTCGTGATCGCTCGGCTGGTCCGAGACGCCGAATGAGCGAAGCGCCGGCTCAACCCGAAACGAGCCAGTGTGGCGAAGCGAATCCCCCGCACAGCTTGCCAGAGGACGTCGCGCGTTTGACGGAGCGAATTCGCGAAGAGATCGAGGCGAAGCCGATGTTGGCCGTACTCGCTGCCCTGTGCGTGGGCTTTGCGCTCGGGGGTGGAGTCTCACGCGGCGCCCTCACGCTGCTCTTGGGAGTCGGTGCGCGGGCCGCGGGCTCGCGCTTGGGCGACGTCATTCTCGAACGCGCGCCGAGGTTTCGAGCGGCGCAGGAGGACCTGAGATGACCAACGGAATTCCGGGAAGCACGATCAGCTCGCTCGCCACCCTCGCGGCCCACGCGCCGAGTACAGCGGAGCTGCTGCGCTGGGTGGGGCTGCAGCGTCGTAGAAACCGCATGGCGCGCATCGCGCAGGGCGCGAGCTGGTTCGGCGTTGGCGTCGCCGTGGGCGGGGGCCTCGCCCTTCTGCTGACGCCCCACAGCGGGTCCGAGATGCGGCGAAGGCTGGGCGGCCAGGCGCAGCGCGCGCGGGAATACGTGACGCCTCCCCAGCCCTAGGCCGCGCGCAGAGCGTCGAAGGCGACTCCGCTTCCGCGGCGGCTCTCGTCCGCGTGAGGCGCCGCGTCCCTGCAAGTACTAGGCTGAGCCCTCGAACTCGGCGAGAAGCTCGGCTCCGCTCGCAGCGGCCCGGTGAGTAGCGCCCGAAGGAGTCCACCCTGCGAGCTCTCTGGAGGCGTTCGGTGCGGCTCCGCCGCGACAGCGAAGACCCGATTCGCTCCGAGCTCTTCAGCGCCGAGCGTCTCGAGCAGCACGCCGAGAGTCTCGCGGCCGCCCAGGGCGTGACGCGCGCTCGCCGAGGTCGCCAGCTCGCCAGGCGACTCCGCGAGAACGGGCGGGTGCTCCTGGCTGCCTACCGCGACATCGGGGCGTCGATCCGCGAGGAGCGCATCATCACGCCGGCAGCGGAGTGGCTGATCGACAACTTCCACGTGGTCGAGGAGCAGATTCGAGAGATTCGCGACGACCTGCCGGCCAACTTCTACCGGCAGCTGCCCAAGCTGGCAGACGGGCCTCTGCGCGGGTATCCGCGCGTGTTCGGCGTGGCCTGGGCGTTCGTCGCCCACACCGACAGCCACTTCGACCCGCCGACGCTCGGCCGCTTCGTGCGCGCGTACCAGCGCGTGCAGCCGCTCACGATCGGCGAGCTCTGGGCGGTCGCGATCACTCTGCGCATCGTGCTCGTGGAGAACATCCGGCGTGCCGCCGAGCAGATCGTCAGCGGCCGCGTCGCGCGGCAGCAGGCCGATTCACTCGCCGATCGGCTGCTGGGCTCGGGCGACCGTGAGCTCGCGCTAGCGACCGCCGCGCTGCGAGGCTTCGATCGCCGGACGCTGCCGCGCGAGTTCGTCGTGCAGCTGATCCAACGGCTGCGCGATCACGATCCGATGGTGACACCCGCGCTCGCCTGGCTCGACGAGCGCTTGGCCGCCCAGGGCACCACCGCCGACCAGCTCGTCAGCGAGGAGCACCAGCGGCAAGGGGCCATGAACGTGACGGTCCGCAACGTCATCACGAGCATGCGCCTGATCTCCGCCTTCGACTGGGCGGAGTTCTTCGAGAGCGTGAGCCCCGTGGACGAGGTGCTGCGGGCCAATAGCCGCTTCGCCGAGATGACCTTCGCGACGCGCGATCGCTATCGGCACGCGATCGAGGAGCTCGCGCGCGGCACGGGGAGCTCCGAAGTCGAGATCGCTCGGCGAGTGATCGAAGTCGCGCAGCGCTCTACGGGCGAGTCGGGAGCAGTCGCGAACGGCGACTCCGCCCGCGAGCGCGAGCCCGGCTACTTCCTGATCGGGAGAGGACGCTTGGCCTTCGAGCGGGAGCTCTCTTCGCGGGCGACGTTTGCCTCCTGGCTGGCGCGCAGCGCGAGGCGCGCAGGGACAGCCGGCTACGTCGGATCGATCGCGGCCGTGAGTGCCGTGATCCTCGGTTTGCTGCTGCTGGCGATCGCCAACACGGGGGTCGCTGGCGTTGCGCTCGTCCTGCTCGGGCTGCTCGCCATCCTTCCGGTTTCTGAAGCGGCAAACACGCTGGTGAACGCGAACCTCACCCGGCGTCTGGGGGCGCGGGCATTGCCAGAGCTCGAGCTTCGCGACGGCGTGCCGGTGGCGCTGCGCACGCTGGTCGCCGTGCCGACGCTGCTGACGACCCACGCGGAGCTCGAGGAGCAGATCGAGCGCCTGGAAGTGCATGCGCTCGGAAACTCGGACGAGGAGCTCCGCTTCGCCCTGCTCTCCGATTGGACGGATTCCGCTACGGAGAGCGCCGAGGGAGACGCCGAAATCTGGGCCGCGGCGCAGGAGGGGATCGCGCGCTTGAACCAGCGCTACGGGCCACGCCCGCCGGATGGCGAGCGCTTCCTGCTCCTTCATCGCCGCAGGGTTTGGAGCGAAGGGGAGGGCCTGTGGATCGGGTGGGAGCGCAAGCGGGGGAAGCTGCACGAGCTGAATCGCCTGCTGCGGGGAGCGACGGACACGACCTTTCTGGGAACTGACGGCCGCCCGCCCGCCGTTCCGCCTGGCGTTCGCTACGTGATCACGCTCGACAGCGACACACGACTGCCCCGCGGCGTGGCCAGGCGCCTCGTGGGCAAGATGGCTCACGCGCTCAACCGTCCACGCTTCGACGCGGGGAAAGGCCGTGTGGTCGAGGGGCACGCAGTGCTTCAGCCTCGTGTCACGCCTGCCCTGCCCATGGGCCGCGACGGATCGTTCTTCCAGCGCGCGGTCTCCGGACCCGGGGGCATGGATCCCTACGCCTTTGCGGTCTCCGACGTCTATCAGGATCTCTTCGGCGAGGGCTCCTTCAGCGGCAAGGGCATCTACGAGGTGGACAGCTTCGAAGCCGCACTCGAAGGGCGGATTCCCGAGAATTCCTTGCTGAGTCACGATCTCTTCGAGGGCATCTTCGCGCGCGCGGGCCTCGCCTCGGACGTCGAGGTCTTCGAGGAGCACCCGTCGCGCTATGACGTCGCCGCGAGCCGCCTGCACCGCTGGGCGCGCGGTGACTGGCAGCTGCTCCCTTGGGTGCTCGGCACCGGACCTCGCTCACGGGGGCCCACGCTGCCTCCCGAGCGAGCCGCGATCCCGCGGGTCGGCCGCTGGAAGATGATCGACAATCTGCGCCGCACGCTGCTCGCGCCCGCTGGCTTCTCCGCATTGGTCGTCGGCTGGACGCTGCCGCTCGAGTCTGCCGCGGCTTGGACAGCCGGAATTCTCGGCACACTCGCGGTCCCGGCGGTCCTCCCGTTGCTCGCCGGGATCGTGCCCCGCCGCCGAGGCATCTCGAAGCGGAGCCATCTCCGCGCCATCGGCGGGGATCTCGGACTCGCGCTGTCGCAGATCGGCCTCCTGCTCACCCTTCTCGCGCACCAGGCATGGCTCATGAGCGACGCGATCCTGCGCACGCTGTTTCGCGTGTTCGTGAGCCGCCGACGACTGCTCGAGTGGGTGACGGCCGCGCAGGCGAGCCTCGGCCCCCGACTCGGGCTGCGCGGTTTTGCGCGGCGCATGGCCGGTAGCGGCGTGCTCGCTCTCGCGGCGGCGCTTCTCGTCACGACCCGGAACCAAGGCTCGCTGGGTCTCGCCGTTCCCTTCCTGCTGCTCTGGTCGCTCTCGCCGGTCGTCGCGTGGTGGGCGAGCTCCCCGCCTTCGCTCGCGAAGAGGGAGGCCCTGTCCGCCTCCGAGGTGCGCGCGCTCCGCGCGATCGCGCGCCGAACCTGGCGATTCTTCGAGAGCTTCGTGACCTCGACAGAGCAGATGCTTCCGCCGGACAACTTCCAGGAAGAGCCGCGGCCCGTGGTCGCGCACCGGACCTCCCCCACGAACCTGGGCCTCTATCTGCTCTCGGTGGTGTCCGCGCGCGACTTCGGCTGGCTCGGGACCCTCGACACCTTCGAACGCCTGGGCGCGACCCTCGAGACGATGCAGCGCCTCGAGCGCTTCCATGGCCACTTCTACAACTGGTACGACACTCAGGACCTCCGGCCGCTGCATCCGAAATACGTCTCCTCGGTCGACAGCGGAAACCTGGCGGGGCACCTGCTCGCGCTCCAGAGCGCCTGCAACGAGATGATCGCTCGGCCGGTCGTGGCCTCGCAGTGGGCGACCGGAATCAGCGACGCGCTCGATCTCGCACGCGAAGGTTTGGGAGCATTCGCTGACGATCGCCGCACGCAAACCGTCACGCGGAAGCAGCTGCGCGATGCGATCGATGCGATCGCAGCCGCGCTCGAATCCGCCCCGGCCGCCCCTGCCTCGCTCGCGAGACGACTCTCGGAGCTGGAGGGGCTCTCCGACACCCTGACCGACATTGCCCGAACGTTCAGCGGCGAGCGGGGCGACGCCGCCAGCGCCGAGCTTCTGGCGTGGGCCGAGGCGGTTCGTTCGAGCATCCGAGGGCATGCGCGCGACCTCGAGCTGGTGCTGCCCTGGGCCCGCTTGCTCCGCGATGAAGACGAGCTCGGGCCACTCTTCGATTCGGTGGTCCCATCCCTGGCTGCCCTTCCGGACCTCTGCGACGTCGCCCTCGCTGCGCTGGCCCGTCGACGCGCGGGGCTCTTGCCGGGCGCCGAGTCGCTTGGTCGAGCGGATGCGCTCGCGGCGGCCTTCGAGCGCTCTGGGCTCGCCGCCCGATCGCTAGAGCGGCGTCTGGCTGCCCTCGCCCGCGTCGCTGGCGAAACGTTCGCAGCCATGGAGTTCGACTGCCTGTTCGACGCCGGTCGGCAGCTCCTGTCGATCGGCTATCGAGTCGTCGACGGCAGTCTCGATCCCAGCTGCTACGACCTCTTGGCCTCCGAGGCGCGTCTCGCGAGCTTCGTCGCAATCGCAAAGGGGGACATTCCCGCGCGCCATTGGTTCCGGCTGGGACGCTCCTTGACTCCGGTGGACAGCGGCTCCGCTCTGATCTCGTGGTCCGGATCGATGTTCGAGTATCTGATGCCTTCGCTGGTGATGCGCGCGCCGAAGAACAGCCTGCTCGAGCACACCAGCCGACTGATCGTGCGCCGACAAGAGAAGTATGGAGCTGAGCTGGGCGTGCCCTGGGGCGTCTCGGAGTCGGCCTACAACGCGCGCGATCTCGAGCTCACCTATCAGTACTCGAGCTTCGGAGTGCCCGGGCTGGGGCTCAAGCGGGGGCTGAGCGAGGACGCTGTGATCGCTCCGTACGCAACCGCGCTCGCAGCGATGGTCGATCCGCAGGCTGCCGTCGAGAACTTCGCGCGCCTACACGCCGCCGGCGCCTTGGGGAGATACGGCTGCTACGAGGCGCTCGACTACACCGCGACGCGGCTCGCCAAGGGCGAGACGGTCTCGATCGTGCGCGCCTTCATGGCCCATCACCAAGGCATGACGCTCGTCGCGATCGACAACGCGCTGAACCACGGCGTCATGCGCGCGCGCTTTCACGCGATTCCCATGATCCAGGCCACCGAGCTCTTGCTGCAGGAGCGAACCCCGCGCAACGTCGCGGTCTCGCGCCCGCGCGCCGAAGAGGTCACGGCGGCTCCCAATGTGCGCGATCTCACTCTCCCGCTGCTCCGGCGGTTCCAGTCCCCGCACGACCTCACTCCGCGGACGCACCTGCTCTCGAACGGACGCTATGCAGTGATGATCACCGCAGCGGGCTCGGGCTACAGCCGCTGGCGCCAGCTCGCCGTCACTCGTTGGCGCGAGGACGTGACCTGCGACGCATGGGGCTCGTATGTATTCCTGCGCGACATGGCGAGCGGTGAAGTCTGGTCCGCCGGCTACCAGCCGAGCGGCGCGGAGCCCGATCGCTACGAAGTCGCATTCTCCGAGGGCCGAGCGGAGGTCGTGCGGCGCGACGGCGGACTCGTCACGACGCTCGAGGTGGCCGTGTCTTCCGAGGACGATGGCGAGGTTCGCCGCGTGTCGATCGCGAACCTCGGGAGCCGGCCGCGCGAGATCGAGCTGACCTCCTACGCCGAGCTGGTGTTGGCCCCGCAGGCGAGCGATGCGGCGCACCCGGCCTTCTCGAAGCTGTTCGTGCAGACCGAGTTCGTCGCCGACGGCGCCACGCTCCTCGCGACTCGCCGGCCGCGTTCGCCCAATGAGCAGTGCATCTGGGCGGCGCACCTCGCGGTCGTGGAGGGCGAGAGCATCGGCCCCGCGGAGTTCGAGACCGACCGCGCGCGCTTTCTCGGCCGTGGCCAAGCCATCCGAGCGCCGATCTCCGTCGTCGATGGCCGGCCGCTCTCCGGCTCCGTCGGCGCGGTACTCGATCCGATCTTCAGCATTCGTCGCAGAGTGCGGATCGAACCCGGGATCACGGCGCGCGTAGCGTTCTGGACGCTGGTCGCGCCCTCGCGCAGCGCTGCCCTCGATCTCGCCGACAAGCACCGTGACGCGATCGCCTTCGATCGCGTGCTCACCCTCGCCTGGACGCAAGCTCAGGTGGAGCTCCACCACCTCGGCATCGATCCAGACGAGGCGCAGCTGTTCCAACGTCTCGCGAACCGCGTGCTCTACTCCGACCCCACGCTGCGTCCGTCCGCAGAGGTGCTGAGCCGCGCTCGCGCGAGCCCCTCGCAGATCTGGGCGCACGGGATCTCCGGAGACCTGCCGATCGTCCTCGTTCGCATCGACGACGTCGCGGATCTGCAGATCGTCCGCCAGCTGCTGCGCGCCCACGAATACTGGCGCATGAAGGGCTTGCCGGTCGATCTGGTGATCCTGAACGAGCGGCCCCCGTCCTATGTACAGGATCTGCAGGTGTCGCTGGAAGGAATGGTGCGGGCGAGCCCCTCGCGACCGCAAGCCGATGCGGGGAGCACGCGTGGAGGCGTGTTCGTCCTGCGCGGCGAGCTGATCTCGAACGATTCCCGCGACGCGCTGCGCACGGTTGCGCGCGCCGTGCTGCTCAGTCGGCGGGGGAGCCTCGCCGAGCAGGTCAAGCGACTCGAGGTGCCTCGGCCCGCCGCCGCGCCGCCGCTCGCGCTCGCGCCGCGACCCGCGCGCCGCGACGGAGCGACCCAGGCCGCGCGACCCGAGCTCGAGTTCTTCAACGGTCTCGGTGGATTCGCGGCGGGGGGACGAGAGTACGTGACGACCCTCGGCGAGGGACAGTGGACCCCTGCGCCCTGGATCAACGTGATCGCGAACCCGTCGTTTGGCTTCCAGGTGTCGGTCGAGGGGGGCGGCTACACGTGGGCGGGCAACAGCCGCGAGAACCAGCTCACGCCCTGGTCGAACGATCCCGTCGGCGACCGGCCGGGCGAGATCATCTACGTCCGTGACGAGGACAATGGAGCGCTCTTCGGCCCCACGGCCCTCCCGATCCGCGAAGAGACCGGCCCGTACGTCGCGAGCCACGGGCAGGGCTACAGCCGCTTCGAGCACAGCTCTCACGGCATCGGGCTCGAGCTCTTGCAGTTCGTCCCGGAAGCCGACCCGATCAAGCTCTCTCGCTTTGCAATCGAGAATCGGTCCGGGCGATCTCGACGCCTCTCGGTGACCGTCTACTTGGAGTGGGCGCTGGGCGCGTCTCGCGAGGCGACCGCGCACTCTCTCGTGACGGAGCTGGATGCGGAGACGGGTGCGATGTTCGCACGGAACTCCTTCGACTCGGGCCCCAGCGACCGCGTGGCCTTCGCAAATCTCGGGGGGCGCCAGCTCACCTGGACCGGCGACCGGACAGAGTTCCTCGGCCGCAACGGGGTTGCGGAGCGTCCGGCAGCGCTCGCCGGCGATGCGGGGCTGTCCAATCGCGTGGGCGCCGGGCTCGATCCGTGCAGCGCGCTCCAGACCTCGGTCGAGCTCGAGCCGGGCGAGCGGGCCGAGCTCCGCTTCTTCATCGGTCAAGCGAAGAGCGCGGTGGAGGCGCGCTCCTTGATCGCTCGCTACCGCAGCGCCGACCTCGACGCGGCCCTGCGCGAAGTGACCCGGCGTTGGGACGATCTGCTCCAGACGGTCCAGGTGAAGACGCCCGATCGATCCTTCGACCTCCTGCTGAACCGCTGGCTGCTCTACCAGACGCTCGCATGCCGGTTGTGGGCGCGCTCGGCGTTCTATCAGGCGAGCGGGGCTTATGGCTTCCGCGACCAGCTGCAAGACGGCATGGCGCTCGCGGTCGCTGCGCCCCGAGCTGACGCGAGCGCATCTGCTGCGCGCGGCGGCGCAGCAGTTCAGCGCGGGAGACGTCCAGCATTGGTGGCTGCCCGCGTCGGGCCAAGGGGTGCGCACGCGGATCTCCGACGATCTCCTGTGGTTGCCGTACTCAGTCGCCCAGTACCTGGATGTCACGGGTGATGCGCGAGTTCTCGACGAGAGCGTGAGCTTCATCGAAGGGCCCGCTCTGGGCGACGGCGAGCACGAGCTGTACTTCCAGCCCACTGTCTCTCGCGACTCCGCGACGCTCTTCGAGCACTGCGCTCGAGCGCTCGACCGCAGTCTCGAGGTCGGAAGCCACGGGCTCCCGCTGTTCGGCGGCGGAGACTGGAACGATGGCATGAACCGGGTCGGCCACGAAGGGAAGGGCGAGAGCGTGTGGCTGGGCTGGTTCCTGTATGCCGATCTCGTCGCGTTTGCACCTCTGGCGGAGGCCCGCGGAGAGCGCGTGCGCGCCGAGACGTGGCGTCGGCATGCCGCGCAGCTCCGGTCTTCCCTGGAGCGCGAGGCCTGGGACGGCGATTGGTATCGGCGCGGCAGCTTCGACGACGGAACGCCGCTCGGGTCCAAGGCGAGCGAGGCATGCCGGATCGACTCGATCGCCCAGTCGTGGGCGGTGATCTCCGGCGCCGGCGATCCCGCGCGCGCGGCGCGCGCGATGGCCGCCGTGGACGAGCATCTGGTTCGCCGAAGGGATCAGCTGGTGCTGCTCTTCACGCCGCCGTTCGATTCCGAGACGCTCGATCCCGGATACATCCGGGGCTACCCGCCAGGAATTCGCGAGAACGGCGGGCCAGTACACGCACGCCGCGCTCTGGTCGGTGCTCGCCTTTGCCATGCTGGGCGACGGGGACCGAGCGGCCGAGCTGTTCTCGTTCCTGAACCCGATCCGCCTCGCGAGCACGCGTTCCGCCAGTCATCGCTACAAGGCCGAGCCGTACGTCGTCAGCGCCGACGTCTACAGCGAGCCGCCCCACGTCGGCCGGGCTGGCTGGAGCTGGTACACCGGCTCCGCAGCGTGGATGTACCGCGTCGGTCTCGAGGCCATTCTCGGGTTCAAGCTCCAAGGAGCGGTGCTTCGGTTGGATCCGTGCGTGCCGAAGAGCTGGCGCGGGTTCGAAATCGACTTCCGCTATCGCTCGACCCGCTACCACATCTCCGTCGAGAACGCGCACGGCGTCTGCCGGGGCGTGACTCGGCTCGAGCTCGATGGCGCGGTGACGTCGGGCGACCCGACGGCTCTCTCACTCGTCGACGACGGCGCGACGCATCGCGTGCGGGTGTCGCTCGGCTGACGCCGCCTAGCGAAACGCGCTGCGCGGGCGCTCGACCAGCTCGATCGGGATGCCGTCGGGATCGCCCAGGAAGGCGATCCACAGGTTGGGCACGCGTCGTTCCAGCGAGGGCGACACTGCGCGGGGCGCGCAGGAGCTCGATGCCGGCGGCGGCCAGGTCGCGCGCAGTCTCGCGCGTGTCGTCGACCGCCAGCGCGGCGCGATAGAGGCCTCGGTGATTGGGCTGGGCGTAGGGGGCGCCCGTCGAGACCGGGTCGATCCACTGCTGCAGCAAGAGCTCCATGGGCTCGTCGGGGAGTCGCAGGCGCGCCCACGCAAAGCTCACGGTCCGCTCGAGACCGAACAGATCGCCGGGCGCGGCGTCCTCGCGCCCCCGTTCGAGAGCTGCGAAGCCGAGCTGCTCGTACCAGGCGACCGAGGCGTCGAGCGAGCGGCAGCTCACGCGCAGATGGCGCAAGCGACTCTCCGTGGCTGCGCCGTCCCGCGAGCGCACCAGGTCGAACGTGATGCCATTGCGATCGCGCACCAGGCCGGCGCCGCCCCCGAGGAGCGCACTCTCGCGCGAGCGACCGATGGGGTGCGCGCCGCCGCGCGCGGCGGCCGCGAGGCCCGCCGTCAAGTTGGGCACCGCCACGCCGACGGCCTGGATGCCCACGTGCTCCGCCGAGGCGTAGGGAAGCCCGATCGGCGCCGGCTGGAGCCAAGTCTGGACCTCGAGGGCAGGGCTCGTGCGCGGTCCGCGGGAGTCGGTGACGAACGCCGCCTGACTGACCACCTCGCCCGGCAAGCCCAGGATCGCGCCGTCTGAGGGACCGAGCGCAGTGCGCATCGCCTCGCGCAGCCCCAAACCCAGCACCAGGAAGCGCGTCGCCTGCTCGAGGTCATCACAACAATAACAACAGTGCAGGAAGCGGCGCGCTTGGGCGGGCGGCGGAGCCGTCAAGCCGGGCTCAGGCCGAGCAGCGCGTGGCCGTTCTCGCTCATGATCCGGCGCTTGGTGCGGGCATCGAGCCCGGGCATGGCGTCGAGATGGTCGAGGTATTCGAGCGGCTCGGCCATGCCCTCGGGGTGTGGGTAGTCCGAGCCGAACAGCACGTGCTCCGCGCCGATCAGCTCCACGAGCTCGGCCACGTCGTTCTCCCAGAACGGATTCACGTAGACGTTTCGCCGAAAGGCCTCCACGGGAGGCTCGGCGAACTCCTGGGGCATGCGCCGTTGCGCCATCTCGAGCTGCTGCAGCAGGTGCGGAACCCAGTCCGCACCGTTCTCGACGGAGAGCACCCTGAGCCGCGGGAAGCGGTTGAAGAGCCCTTGGCAGATCATCGCGGCGAGCGCGTCCTCCATCTCGCGATGCTGGAGCAAGAGCAGCTTCAGCGGGGTCGGTTCGAAGGCGCTGTCGCTGCGGCCGGGCTCCCACTGCTCGTAGTAGGGAGTGAGGGGAGGGAAGGATGCGTGCATGCACACCAGCACCCCCGCCTCCTGGATGCGCGCCCAGAGCGGATCGAACTCGGGAGCCGCGATCGACCGCATTCCGCGCAGGCCGTTCACGGGCGCCGGGCGGATCAGGATCGCTCTCGCTCCCCGGGCGAGGACCCACTCGAGCTCGCTGAGCGCACCCTCCACGATCGGCAGCGTGACCACGGGCGCCGTGAAGATGCGTCCCTGATAATCGAAAGCTCCAGCGATCGTGGAGCCAGCCGTTGATCGCGTGGATCGCCGCGTGGGTCAGGTCCGGGTCGTCGCTGGCCGTGTACTCGATCAGGTTCGCGAGCGTGGGGAACATGAGCGCGCGGCGCACGCCTAGCTGGTCGAGCAGCGCGAGCCGAGCCCCGGGCTCGCGAAAGGCCGGGTCGCAGGCGATCGGCTCGCCGGTCATCTCGCGCAGCGTCTTCCCTGCGCGGTTCGTGCCGCGGTAGTAAGGGCGCGTGGGCGCCGGGCCGCGCGACCCGCTCGAAGGTCGGGTTCGGCATGTACTCGGTGAGCCGGCCCTTGACCGCGATCTTGGTGCGACCCTTCCGCTCGACGAACTGGATGTCGCGCGCGTGCTTGCGGGGCAGATAGTCGATCAGCGCCTCGGGCGCCTCGTAGAGGTGATTGTCGGCGTCGAAGACCGGGTAGCCGGGATCGCGCATGGCGCCCTCCCTAAATCCGGACGTACTCCCAGTCGAGCGGGCGGCCCTTGATGCCGGTGCGCGGCGGCGCGATCCAGCTCGCCATCTGGCCCGGCGTAACGACGGCGCGGGTCATCAGGCTCGCCACGTAAGCGCGGTCCGCGGCGCTCGGCAGCCACTCGTCGCGGCGAGCGCTGCCACGTCGTCTGGCGAGATCGCGTTGCCGTCCGGATCGAAGGCAAGGCCGGCGTAGATGCCGCGCTCGCGGTTGAAGCGCGAGCTCGGGAGTGTGAGGCGCGTCTCGAGGCCCGCCGCCTCGAGCACACGGTTCCACTTGTCGACGCCGCGCTGCGAGTCCGCGATGTACTCGCCGCGCAGCACCTCGTTCATCGCGTTGCGCAGCGGGATCTCCTGGCGCGCGAGGCCCCCGTCGCGCGGCACGTCGATCGAGAGGGTCGCCTCGAGGGCGCGGTGGTCGGTGTACTGCTCTTCGCGCGCGCGTCCCTTGATGCCGGAGGCGAAGTAGGAGGCCGCGTTGCTCGAGATCTCGCTCCCGAACAGGTCGAGCGAGATCGAGTACCAGAAGTTCATGTAGCGCTGGAGGAGCGGCAGATCGATCAGGCCCTGCGCCCGCAGATCGGCGTCGGGTCGTGCGCGCATCACGTCGGCGGTGCGCTGCACGATGCGCTGGACGCCCGTCTCGCCGACGAACATGTGGTGCGCCTCTTCGGTCAGCATGAAGCGCGTGGTGCGCGAGAGCGGGTCGAAGGCGCTCTCCGCGAGCGCGAGCAGCTGGTACTTGCCGTCGCGATCGGTGAAGTAGGTGAACATGAAGAACGAGAGCCACTCGTCGATCGGCTCGTTGAAAGCGCCCAGGATGCGCGGGTTGTCGGCGTCGCCGCTGCGCCGGGTGAGCAGCGTCTCGGCCTCCTCGCGGCCGTCGCGCCCGAAGTAGGTGTGGAGCAGGTAGACCATCGCCCAGAGGTGGCGACCCTCCTCGACGTTCACCTGGAAGAGGTTGCGCAGGTCGTAGAGGCTCGGGCAGCAGGCGCCCAGCAGGCGCTGCTGCTCGACGCTCGCGGGCTCCGTGTCGCCCTGCGTCACGATCAACGAGCGGAGCGTGTTGCGGTGCTCGCCGGGCACCTCCTGCCAGACGGGCTCGCCCATCGCATCGCCGAAGCCGATGCGC
The DNA here is from genome assembly GCA_963716275.1 of uncultured delta proteobacterium. Classification (GTDB taxonomy): domain Bacteria; phylum Myxococcota_A; class UBA9160; order UBA9160; family UBA6930; genus VGRF01. Next base: position 147,809 of record CAVQTC010000017.1, read on the forward strand.
CGATCGGGGACGGCGTCCGCGAGGAAGATGCCCCAGCGATAGTCGGGCATCTTCACGTAGTCGAAGTTCGCCCAGCCCTTCGCGTCCGTGCCGACGGCGGTGCGCAGATAGACGTCCTTCGCCTGGAAGCCTTCGGGGCCCATCTCGCTCCACCAGTCGAGGAACTTCGGCTGCCACTCCTCGAGCGCGCGCTGGAGGCGCCGGTCCTCGGCGAGCTCGACGTTGTTGGGGATGCGGGCGTCGAGATCGATGCGGCTCATGCCGTCCTCGCAGCGCTCAGGTGCGCGTGCAGTCGAACTCGGGGCGCTGGGTGGATCCGTAGCGCGTGAGCGCGCCCGCCGCGCCCGTCGCGTTGGGTCGCTGGAAGATCCAGTTCTGCCAGGCGGAGAGGCGCCCGAAGATTTTCGTCTCGAGGGTCTCCGGGCCCGCGAAGCGCAGGTTCGCCTCCAGGCCGGTGAGCGCGTCGGGCGAGAACGCGGCGCGCTCCTCGAGGGCGACGCGCAGCTCGTCGTCCCAGTCGATCTCGTCGGGCGTGAAGGTCACGAGCCCGGCCTCGCGCGCATCCTCGGCCGAGAGCAGCCCGGCTCGCCCGCGCAGCCGCTGCACGCGCTCGGGCTCGGCCAGGAAGCGCGTCTCGAGGCGCGTGAGCCCGTTCCACATCGGGAGGGGACCGAACTGGAGCGGCGAGAGCGCGATGCGCGGTCCGTCCGCCACGTCCTGCATGAAGCTGCGATCCGCCGCGAGGGCGAGCTCGAGCAGTGAGCCCGCGAAGCAGGAGCCCGGCTCGATCAGCGCGAACTGCGAGCGCGCCATGAGATCGAGGCGCGTGAGCGTGCGCCGCATCTGCAGCACGACCTCGCGCGCGAACCAGTCCGTCGGCGGAGAGCTCGGCCAGCGCGCGGTCCCACGCGCACACCGCCTCGGGGTCGCCGCGCGTTCGCAGGAGCAGGAGCCCGAGCTCGGGCTCGTTGAAGCGCAGATCGAGGAGCGCGTCGTCGAGCTCGCGGAAGGCGCGCAGCGCCCAGAGCTCGGCGCCTGCCTTGCGCGCCTCCTCGGCGCTGGCGGGCGGCGCGACCTCGGGGCCGCACACGGTCACCACGACGGTCCGCCGCGCTCGCTCGAGCTCGAGGGTCACGTAGCGGTAGCGCACGCCGTCGCGCGCGCGCTCGGGCGCGAGGGGAGGCAGCGCGACCCCGGGGCCCGCGCGCTCGCGCGCGCCCGCCGCGAGCCGCGCAGCGGCCGCCTCGACTGCGGCGACGAAGCGCCCGCGCGGCGCGATCTCGTCGACCAGGCCCCACTCGAGCGCACGCTTGCCGCGCACGCCCTCGGCGAGCGTCGAGAACGCGTCGGCGAGGTCGCGGCGCACGCGCCGCTTGTCGACGAGCCGCGTGAGCCCGCCGGTCCCCGGCAGCACGGCGAGCAGCGGAAGCTCCGGCAAGCTCACCGCGCTCGAGCCGTCGTCCTGGAGAAGAATCTCGTCGCAGGCCAGCGCGAGCTCGTAGCCGCCGCCCGAGGCGGTCCCGCCGAGCGCGGCGAGCGAAGGCATGCCGCTCTCCTGCGGAGAGCTGTTCGAGGTAGAGCCGCGTCTCGTTGGTGTACTTGCAGAAGTTCACCTTGAAGGCGTGGGTCGAGCTGCCGAGCATGTAGATGTTCGCGCCCGAGCAGAAGATGCGGGGCTTCGCGCTCTCGATCACGAGCGCGCGCACCTCGGGTGCTCGAAGCGCAGGCGCTGGAGCGCATCGGCGAGCTCGATGTCGACGCCGAGGTCGTAGCTGTTGAGCTTGAGCGCGTAGCCGGGCACGAGGCCGCCGTCGTCCGGCACGTCGAGCGTGAGCCGAGCGACCGCGCCGGCCGGCGCGAAGCGCCAGTGGCGATAGCGCGCGGGCTCGGTCTCGAAGCGGATGGCGTCCACGGCCACAGCTTACCGTGCGCGTCGGCGCTGGCGGGCGGCCTCGGCGAGCTCCTCGAGCAGCGCGCGCGTGGTCTCCCAGCCCATGCAGGCGTCCGTAACACTCTGGCCGTAGCGGAGCCCGCTGCGGCCAGCGGTGATCTCCTGGCGGCCCTCGACGAGGTGGCTCTCGAGCATCACCCCGAAGATCGCGCGCGAGCCCGCTGCGAGCTGCGCCGCCACCTCGCGCGCGGTCGTCGGCTGGCGGCGGTGGTCCTTCCCGCTGTTGCCGTGGCTGCAGTCGATCATCAGGCGCGGCGGGAGCTCGGCTCGCGCGAGCTGCGCCGCCGCGGCCGCCACGCTCTCCGCGTCGTAGTTGGGTCGGTCGCCGGCGCCGCGCAGCACGAGGTGGCAATCGGGGTTGCCGGTGGTGGTGACGGCGATCGCGCGCCCGTCGAGCGAGATCGATGGGAACGTGTGCGGGCGCGCCGCGGTGAGGATGGCGTCCACCGCGATCGAGACGTCGCCATCGGTGGCGTTCTTGAAGCCGACCGGCGCCGAGAGCGCCGAGGCCATCTGTCGGTGGAGCGGGCTCTCCACCGTGCGCGCCCCGATCGCGCCCCAGCTGACGAGGTCGGCGTAGTACTGGGGGGTCACCAGAATCCAGCACCTCGGTGGCGGCCGGAACGCCGAGTCGCGCGCAGGCCAGCAGCACCTCGCGCGCGCGCCGCAGGCCCTCGTGGATGTCGCCCCGCCCGTCGAGATCGGGGTCGTAGATGAGGCCCTTCCAGCCCAGCCGCGTGCGCGGCTTCTCGAAGTAGACGCGCATGGCGAGGAAGAGCTCCCGGGCGAGGCTCGGCGCCAGCTCGGCCAGGCGACCCGCGTACTCGATGGCCGAGGCGGGCTCGTGGATCGAGCAGGGCCCGACGATCGCGAGGAGCCGCTCGTCGCGACCCCAGAGGATCGATTGCACGACGGCGCGCGAGCGCGCGACGTGCTCCGCCTCGCCTTCGCCGACCGGCAGCTCGGCCAGGAGGTCGCGCGGAGCGGGCAGCGGAGCCTCCCGAGCGACGTGCAGATCGGAGATGCGGGCCGCCACACCCGGAGGCTGCCACAGCCGGGCCGGCTTGACGGGAGGGCGCCCGGGTCGGGAAGATGCGGGGATTGGAGGTCCCCGTGCGCCATTCCGCTCGACTCGCTCTTGCCCTCGCTGCCGGCCTGATCCTCGGACCCCGGGGCGCAGCCGCCGTCGAGGGCACGCCCTTCTCCGGCGCGTTCCAGCTCGATCTCACCAATGTCTACTTCTTCCGCGGGATCCTCAACGAGCGCGACGGCATCATCGCCCAGCCGTGGGGGGAGCTCTACCTGAGCGCCTATGGGTCGGAGGACGGGCTGATCCGAGACGTCACGATCGGCTTCGGGACCTGGCTCAGCATTCATAGCGAGGAGACGCTCGCGTCCGAATCGCCCACCAGCCTCTACGAGGCGGACTACTACCCCTTGGTGTCCGTTGGTCTGGCTGGGGGCCTCACGCTCACCACGACCTACTACTTCTACACGAGCCCGAACGGGGCGTGGAGTCCACCGGTCGAGGAGCTGAACTTCAAGCTCGAGTGGGACGACAGCGAGGTCTTGCCCTTCGCGCTCGCGCCCTGGGTGAACGTGGCCGTCGAGACCAATGGCACCTCGTTCGGGGCGAAGAGCGGAACGGGCATCCAGTTCGGCGTGGAGCCCACCCTATTCGAGACCGAGGGGGGCTTCGCGCTGACGGTGCCCTTCGAGATCGGCCTCGCTGTGGACAACTACTACGAGCGGCCGAGCGGCAAGGAAGACACGTTCGGCTATCTGAGCTTCGGCCTGGGGGCGAGCATCCCCTTGAGCTTCATGCCCGAGGGCGCTGGTGCGTGGACGCTCGGCGCCTCCGTGAAGGCCTTCTACTTCGGCGACACGCTCGCGGCGGCGAACAAGCACGACGACTGGTACCCCGCCGCGATGGGGAGCATCGGCGTCGAGTTCTAAGCGAGCGCGGCCGGGGGCCGCGGCTAGTGCTGGCGCTCGACCACGAAGTGGGCGAGCTCCTCGAGGGCGTCGCGTGCCTCGCCGGCGACCTTCGCCTGCTCGAGGCAGGCGAGCGCCCGGGCGAGCTCACGCCGCGCCAGGGAGAGCGTCGCTTCCTCGGCGTCGGTCGCCTCGAGCAGCGCTACGCCTCGCGCGATCTCGGCCTCGCTGAGCGGAGCCTCACCGCGCAGGAGCTCCCGCAGCTCTCGCCCCGCGTCGCCTGACGAGGCGGCGCCCACGACGAGCGGGAGCGACGCCTTGCGCTGCCGGAGATCGCTTGCAGCGGGCTTCCCGACCCGCTTCGGATCGCCCCAGATGCCGAGCCAGTCGTCCACGGCCTGGAACGCGAGGCCGAGCGCGCAGCCGTACTCGGAGAGCGCGGCGATGGCCGGCGCGGGGCCCTCCGCGAGGAGCGCGCCGAGCGACGCGGCGCAGCCGAGCAGCGCGCCCGTCTTCATCGACGCCATGCGCACGTACTCGGGAACCGTTACGTCGCAGCGCCGCTCGAAGGAGAGATCGAGCGCCTGACCGGCGATCACCGTCTCGGTCGCGCCGCCGAGCGCGGCCAGCGCCGCAGCGCGCGCCCGGCTCGCGTCCGCGAGGAGCACGCGCTGCGCGAGCAGCACGAGCGCGTCGCCGGCGCACAGCGCAGGCCCGATGCCGAAGACGACCCACGCCGTCGGCCGCTTGCGTCGCTCGCGGTCGCCGTCCATCACGTCGTCGTGGAGCAGCGTGAAATCGTGCGTCAGCTCGAGGGCGGTGGCGGCCGCGAGCGCGCGCTCGGCGGGCTCGCCGACCGCACGCGCCGAGAGCAGCGCGAGGGCGGGCCGCAGGAGCTTGCCGCTGCGCCCCGAGATCGGCTCCCCGCGCTCGTCGATCCAGCCCCAGTGATACTCGACGACGCGTCGGAGCTCGGGAGAGAGCGTGGCGGCCGCCGCGGCGAGGGCGGGCGTGACGAGCGAGCGCGCCTCCGCGAGCGAGGGGGGCAGGGTCGCGTCGGACGCGGCGGTGTGGGTCATGCGGCCTCGCGGGTCCGCCGCGCACACGCCGCGAGCGCGGCCTGTGCCGCCGCTTTGCCGCTGCGCACGGCGGCCTCCATCGTCGCGGGCCAGCCGGTGTCGGTCCACGCGCCGGCCAGAAAGACTCCCGCGATCTCGGTGCCCGGCGCAGGCCGCACGCGCCGCGTGCCGGGCGCCGCGCGGAAGGTCGCTGTGGGCTCGCTCGTTACGGCGAAGGCCTCGACCCGCGCCGCGCGGGAGCGCGGGAGCAGCGCGTGGAACGCGGGCAGGAATACGGCGCGCAGGCGCTCGGACGACTCGCCGAGCCAGGCATCGGCGGCGGAGAGCGGGGCCGTCAGGTACTGCCCGCGCGCGAGGCCGGCGCTGCGCGTGCGGTCGAAGATCCACTGGAGCTCGCTTCCCACGACGGCGAGCAGCGGCTGATCCATCACGGGCCGATCGAAGACGACGTGCAGGTTCACGATCGGCGAGTGCGCGAGCTTTTCGAGCCCCTCGAGGCGCGTGCGCAGCGCGGGCTCCACGACGACTCGCGTGAGCAGACGCGCGGCGCTCTCGTGCGGAGTCGCGAGCACGATCGCGTCGGCGGCCCTGCGTTCTCCGCCCACCCAGACCGAAGGCGCCTCGCCGAGCTCCAGGCCGTCCACGCGGCTCCCGGTTTCGAGGCGCACGCCGCGCGCGCGCAGAGCGACCGCGGCCGGCTCCGCGTGGAGCGCCCGCAGCGGGACGATCGGCCAGCCGACGTCGGCGCCACGCGCGGTGTCGAGGAAGCCGGTGCGCAGAACGCGCGCCGCCAGCGCGAGGGAGGCCTCGCGCGCCGAGAGGTTGAGCGTCGGGCGGATCAGCAGATCCCAGAGCACGTCGATCGCTCGCTCGCTCTCGCCCTGCTCGCGCAGCCAGCCGCCGAGCGCGACTTCGTCGAGGGCCCGGTCGTCGGGGTCGAGCGAGGCAAAGCGGCGCGCCGTCCAGGCGGCGCGCAGGCGCTCCTCGAGCGCGAGCGCCGGGAGCCGCAGCAGGCTCAGTGCGAGGTGCGCCGGCGCGGGCAGCGGCGCACGCCGGATCCACGCGAGCGGCTCACCGGGCCGCGCGATCGGCACCTCGAGGCGCGGCTGCAGGTGCACGCGGTCCCGCACGCCGAGCTCGCCGAGGAACCCCAGGTAGTGCTCGCAGCAGCGCAGAAACACGTGCTGCCCGTTGTCGATCTCGAAGCCGAGGCCTCTGTGTGGATGCGACCAGGTCGCCCCGCCCAGGCGCGGGCGTGCCTCGAGCAGCGTGACGCGAGCGCCGTCTCCAGCGCAGGTGAGCGCGGCCTGGATGCCCGGCGAGCCCGCCGCCGACCACCAGGATGTGCGGCCTCATGGCCGAGCCCCGCGAGCGCCCCGCGCGAAGCCGAGCGCCAGGACGTGGCGGAGGAGCGCGCTGCGCTGCCCGCGCACCGGCCGCGTGTTCGGGTCGTAGCCCGCCGCCGCGAAGGCGTCGCACGCGGCGAGGCCCCCCGCTGCGAACGCGGCGAGCATCCAGCGCGGGCGTCCGCCCAGGCCCCGGAGGAGCGCGGGCGCTGCCCCGAGCAGCGCTCGCGCGCGTGCGATCTGGAGCGCGATGACGCGGCGGAGCGCGTCCGAGGCGGGCGCTCGCGCGAGCTCGTCCTCGCCGCATCCGGCCTCGGTCAGATCCTTGGCGGGGAGGTAGACCCGGCCCCGCGCGAGGTCCTCTGCGACGTCTTGGCAGTGCTCGATCACCTGGAGCGCGGTGCAGACGGCGTTCGAGCGCCGCACGCGCTCGGGCTCCGCTGCGCCCGATCAGGTGCAGGACCAGCTCGCCCACCGGGTTCGCGGAGAGCGCGCAGTAGTCGAGCAGCTCCTGCCAGGTGTCGATGCGCTCGAGGCGCTGATCGAGTCGGTTGGCCTCGATCAGGCGGTGGAAGGGCTCTCGCGGGAGCGCGTGGCGCTCGATCGTCGCGGCGAGGCGGCGGAGTAGGGGATGGCCCGCCGTGCCGGAATACGCACGCGCGAGGTCCTCCTCGACGGCATCGAGGAGCGCTAGGCGGTCGCCGGGCGCCTCGTCGCCGATCTCGTCGACGAGTCGCGCGAAGCCATAGAGGGCGACGAGATCCGCGCGCAGCGCGCGCGGGAGGATGCGCAGTGCGACCGGAAAGTTCTCCCCGCGCGCGCGAGAGAGGATCGCGTCCTCCGCGAGCGCAGGGCACTCGACGAGCGCGCTCGCTCCCGACTCCGCGCTCAACCCGCCGCCTCGACCCAAGCGCGGAGGCTCGGCCCGAGCACGCGGGGAACGCTCTGCAGCTCCTCGAGCTTGCGGGCGCCGACCAGCAGCACGAGCGCGCGCAGCGTCTCGGTGAGCTGCTCTGCGAACGCGAGGACGGCGTCGAGGCCGCCGCTCGCGTGGGCGCGCAGGAAGGGCAGCGCCAGGCCGGCGGCGCGCGCCCCGAGCGCGAGGGCGCGCACGACGTCTTGCGCATCGCGGATCCCGCCGGACGCGATCGCCGCGAAGCCGAGCTCGCGCGCGTAGCAGAGCGAGGCTGCGGTCGGGATGCCCCATTCGCGCAGCGCCGCGCCGACGGCGCGCTGGCGCGCCGAGCCCCGCAGCGCCTCGACGCCGGGCCAGCTCGTGCCGCCCACGCCCGCTACGTCCACCCAGCGCACGCCGCTCGCGTGCAGGCGCGCGAGCGTCGCACGCGAGAGGCCACAGCCCGTCTCCTTGACGACGACCGGCACCGGCAGGCTCGCGACCAGCCGCTCGATCGCCGCGAGACAGCCGCGGAAGTCGCGATCGCCCTCGTCCTGCGCGAGCTCCTGGGCCGGGTTCAGGTGGACGCAGAGCGCGTCCGCGCGCACCGCGTCCACGAGCTCGGCGGCGGCGTGGGGGCCCGCGTCGCGCATCTGGACCACGCCCAGGTTCGCGAGCAGCAGGATGTCGGGGGCGACCTCGCGCACGCGGTAGGTGCTCGCGAGCTCGGGGTCGAGCCACATCGCGCGCTGCGAGCCGAGCCCCATCGCGAGCCCGTACTTCTGGGCGGCCGTGGCGAGCGCGCGGTTGATCTCGCCCGCCCGCTCGGCGCCGCCGGTCATCCCCGAGATCACGATCGGGGCGCGCAGGCTGTGGCCGAGCAGGCTCGCGGACAGGTCCACCTCGGCCGCGCTCAGCTCGGGGAGGGCCTGATGGAAGAGCTGGACCTCCTCGAGCAGGGTCGTGCGGCGCGACTGCACGTCCCCGGTTGCGCACAGATCCAGGTGCTCGAGCTTGCGCGCGACTGACCCGGCTCATGCGTGGCCCTCGGCGCCGAGCCAGACGCGCGCCGCGATCGCGAGCCGTTCGTGGCGCGGCAGCCGCAGCGTGCGGGTCAGGCACGGGAAGCCCGCGCGCTGCAGGTTCTCGAGGAGCGCGCGATAGATGGCGCCCATCGCCTGGGCCGGCCTCGCCTCGCGGCGCAGCTCGACCGGGAGGAGCCGCTCGGCCCGCTCGTAACGGATGCGCGCGCGCTCGGCGTAGAGCGCGAGCAGGAGACGGATCGGCTCGGTCAGCTCGCCGCCCGCGAGCTCGCTGGGGAGGACGTCCAGCCGGCGCAGATCCTCGCGCCGCGAGGTAGACGCGGCCGTGGCGGGCGTCCTCGCCGACGTCGCGCAGCACGTTGGTGAGCTGCACGGCGATGCCGAGCGTCACGGCCCACTCGTGGACGGCCGGCCCGCGGAGGCCCCGCACGGCCACGACCAAGAGGCCGATGGTGGAGGCCACGCAGTAGCAGTAGTGCTCGAGATCGGAGAAGCGCTCGAAGCGCTCGCCACGCAGATCGGCCTCGACGCCCGCGAGGAGATCGCTGAACCACTCCTGGCGCAGTCGGAAGCGCTGGGCGGCGTCGCCCAGCGCGATTCCGACCGGATGATCCGACTTCCCGAGGTAGGCGTCCTCGAGCACGCGGCGCCACGCGCCGATCAGCTTCGCCCGATCGCCGCGCACGCTCTCGTCGTCGGCGATGTCGTCGGCCAGCCGACAGAAAGCGTAGATCGCATGGAGCGCGCGCCGTTGCTCGCGCGGGAACATCCAGAACGCGGCGAGGAAGCTCGACCCGCTGCGGCGCGCGATCTCCGCGCAGTGGCGGTAGGCGAGGTCGAGCTCGGCGGGCGCCGTCACTTGTGCGCCTCGCCCTCGCCGCAGCGGGCGAGCGCGCGCTCGACCAGCGCCGCGACGTCGATGCCGGCCTCGCGCCACTGGTCCTCGACGCCGCCGTGATCGATGAAGCGATCGGGAAGCCCCAGCCGCTCGACGGTCGCGGGCACGCCGCGATCGGAGAGGCACTCGAGCACCGCGCTGCCGAAGCCACCGGCGCGCGCGTGGTCCTCGATCGTGATCACGCGCCGCGTGCGGCGCGCGACCGCTTCCAGGAGCTCTGCGTCGAGGGGCTTCACGAAGCGCGCGTCGATCACGCACGCTTCGACGCCGTGCTCGGCCAGCGCGCTCGGCGGCGGCGAGCGCGGTGGGCACGGTGCTGCCCAGCGCCACCAGCGCGAGGTAGCCGCCCTCGCGCAGGAGCTCGCCCCGCCCGATCGGGAGCGGCTTCGCGTCCGGGTCGAGCGTCGCGGGCACCACCGAGCCGCGCGGGAAGCGCAGAGCGAAGGGGCGGCCGCTCTCGATGCCCGTCGCGAGCAGGTGCTGGAGCTGGTTCTCGTCGCGCGGGGCGGCCACGACCAGGTTCGGGACCGCGCGGAGGTAGGCGAGGTCGAGCGCGCCGTGATGCGTCGGACCATCGGCGCCCACCAGCCCCGCGCGATCGAGCGCGAACGTGACGGGCAGCTGTTGCAGGGCGACGTCGTGGACGATCTGGTCGAAGGCGCGCTGGAGGAAGCTCGAGTAGATCGCACACACCGGCCGCAGGCCCTCGGCGGCGAGGCCCGCGGCGAAGGTCACGGCGTGCTGCTCGGCGATGCCGACGTCGTAGAGCCGGTCCGGATGCCGCGAGCGCGAAGCGGTCGAGGCCGGTGCCGTCGGGCATCGCGGCGGTGATGGCGACCACGCGCGGGTCGCGGTCGGCGATGCGCTCGAGCGCGGCGGCGAAGGCGTGCGTCCAGCTCGGCGGCGCCTTGGCGGCCTTGCGCTCGCCGCTCGCGACGTCGAAGGCGGTGGTCGCGTGCCAGCGATAGGGATCGGCCTCCGCCGGGGCGTAGCCGCGGCCCTTCTGCGTGCGCACGTGGAGGAGCGCCGGGCCCGGAGACCGCCGGAGCGCGCGCAGCGCATCGATCAGGGCGTCCAGATCGTGGCCGTCGACCGGGCCGTGGTAGCGCCAGCCGAGCGCCTCCACGTAGGCCTGCACGCCGCCCGTGCGGTGCAGCCCGCCCACGTTCGGAGCGATCGACATGCCGTTGTCGTTGAAGACGACCAGCAGGCGCGAGCGCAGGTGGCCGGCGTGGTTCAGGGCCTCGAACGACATGCCCGCCGTCGCCGCGCCGTCGCCGATCACGGCGACCGCCCGCCGCTCGCTCCCCGTGCGCGCGAACGCTTCGGCCATGCCCAGCGCGGCGGAGACGGAGGTCCCCGCGTGGCCGGCGCCGAATGCGTCGTAGGGGCTCTCGCTGCGGCGCAGGAAGCCTGCGGGACCGTCGGCGCGCTTGATGCGCTCGAGCGCCCCGCGGCGGCCGGTGAGCGCCTTGTGGCCATAACCCTGATGACCCACATCCCAGACGATGCGGTCGTTGGGGGTGTCGAAGACGGCGTGCAGGGCCACCGTGAGCTCGACCGCGCCGAGGCTCCCGGCGAAGTGTCCGCCCACGCGGGCGCCGAGCTCGATCAGGTGGCCGCGGAGCTCCGCGGCGATTCGCCCCAGAGACTCGCGCGGCAGCTCGCGCAGCGCAGACGGCTCGTGGATCAGCGACAGCAAGGCCCGGCCCCCCCGGCGCGCGAGCTTCGCTGTGCCTCTCTCCCCCCGCGACGCGTTCCGCTGACCGATTGCACCCGATCGGTCCAGAAGTCCAGGTGATCCTCGCTCGCCCGCACACTTGCCTGTTACACGGTGCCGCCATGCGGGGGCGCCGGGCGCGTCGAGGCGACGCGCAGGGCGGGGGCTCGACCGCAATCGCTTCGAAGCGAGGCATTGCGGTTGAGCGAGGAGCAGAGCGGCTTCGACGTCGCAGTGGTGGGCGCGGGTCCGGTCGGCTGCGCGGCCGCGCTCGCTTGGGCGCAACGTGGCGCCCGCGTCCTCCTGCTCGAGGCCAACCCGAAGGCCTGTCAGCGGCTCGCCGGCGAGTCGGATTCACCCGCGTGGGGTCCGAGCGCTGCGCGAGCTGGGCATCGACCTGCCGGCCCTCGCTCCGTGCGAATCCGGTCTCGGCTTCGCCGTCCATCCCGAGGACGGGAGCGCGGCCATCCCTCTTCCCTATGCGGACGAAGCGCGCGGCTGGAGCGGCGAGCACGCCTCTCTCGTCGAGCTGCTGCGCGAGCACACCACCAACCACCCCGCGATCCATTACGAGCCGCACGCGCGGGCGCTCGAGATCCAGCCGGGATCGCTCGCGGTCCAGAGCGCCTCGCGCTCACGCGGGGTGCGGGTCCGCGCGGCCCTGATCGTGGGGGCGGACGGCCGCAAGTCGAGCGTTCGCACCGCGCTCGGGCTCGCCAACGACCGCGCGGTCGTCTCGCGCATGGCGGGACTCCGCTTGCGCGACGTCGAGCTCCCGAGCGAAGGCTTCGGCCACGTCCTCCTGGGCGGGCCCGGACCGATGCTGGCCTACCGAATCTCGCGCGACGCGGTGCGGCTGTGCATCGACGTCCCGCTCGCGGCTCCGGCGGATCGCGCCTGGCTCATCGCCTCCTACCGGGCCGCGCTCCCCGCTTCACTGCGCGAAGCCTTCGAGCGCGAGCTCCAGACTGGGGAGCTCGCCTGGGCAATCAATGCGGTGCGGCCGCGGAGCGATTACGGGCGGGCGGGGCTCGCGCTGGTCGGAGACGCGGTCGGGTTCCAGCACCCGCTGACCGCCGTGGGCCTCTCGCTCGGCCTTTGCGATGCAGTCGAGCTCGCGCGCTCGCCCGACCAGACGACCTGGGAGCGCGGGCGGCGCCAGAGCGTGCGCGCGGCGGAGCTTCTCGCTGGGGCCCTCTACGAGGCCTTCTCGGCCGAGAGCGAGACGGCGCGCGCCATCCGCCGCGGCGTGTATGCGCTCTGGCGGCGGCGCCCGGCGCAGCGCGCCCGCAGCATGCGCATCCTGGCCGCCGAGGAGGGCCAGCTCGGCGCCTTCGCAGCCACCTTCGCGCGCGTGGCTTCGCCTGCGCTCGGCGGGGTCGCCGCGCGGCGCGCAGGCCGGGGCGACTTCGCGGGCGCCCTCGAGGTCGGGCGCGAGCTCGCCGTACGCGGACGCTGGCTCGTCGCGGGCGCCCTGCGCCGCGAGGCCCGGGCGAGCGAGCCCGCTCGCGCAGTCTCGGAGGCGACGCTCCCGAGCGCGCGCGCCGCGCTCGAGGCCGCCGTTGCTCGCCTCGCCGCGGAGCAACGCGAGGATGGCAGCTTCGAGGGCGAGGTGATCTGGTGCCCCATGCTCGCGGCGCAGTACGTCCTCTTTGCGCACGCGATCGGTCTCCGGATCCCACCCGATCGCCGCGCCGCGCTCCTGCGCCACTTCGAGGACACCCAGCTCCCGGACGGGCTCTGGGGTCTGCACGCCGTGTCGCCGCCCTATCTGTTCACGACGACGCTCGTCTACGTGGCCGCGCGCCTTCTGGGCGCCGCGCCCGAATCCCCGCTCCTCTCGCGCGGCCTCGCCTTCATTCGCCGAGAGGATGTCCTCGCCATCCCCAGCTGGGGGAAGCTCTGGCTCGCGCTCGTGGGTCTCTTCGACTGGCGCGGCGTCCCGCCCGTCGTGCCCGAGCTGTTCGCGCTGCCGCGCTGGCTCCCGGTCCACCCGTCGCGCTTCTACTGTCACACGCGGCAGATCTATCTCGCGATGTCGGCGCTGTTCGCGCGCCGCTTCACGGCTCCCGACACGGAGCGCACGCGCGAGATTCGCGCCGAGCTTCATCCCGCCGGCAGGAGACCCGCGGCCTGGGACGCGGCGCGCTACCGGCTCCGGCGCGCCGAGCTCGTCACGCCGCCGAGCCTGGCGCTGCGCGCCGTCTACCGGCTCCTCGGGCTGTACGACCGGCATGCGCGTCCACGGCTGCGCGCCCGCGTGCTGGCCGAGCTAGGCGAGCGCCTGCGCTTCGAGCTGCGCAGCACGGACTACACGGCGCTCTCCCCCGTGAGCGGGCTGCTCAGCATCCTCGCGCTGCATGCGGCTTCGCCGGAGGACGAGGACGTGCGTCGCGCCACGCAGCGGCTCGACGCTTGGATGTGGTGTGACGCGAGCCACGGGCTGCGCATCGCCGGCGCGCGGAGCGCGACCTGGGACACCTCCTTCGCGTTGCAGGCGCTGGCCGAGGCGCCGCCTGGGCCGAGCGCCGCGCGTGCGCTCGAGCGCGGCGCCGCCTTCCTGCGCACGCAGCAGATTCGTCAGACCGGGAGCGGTCACCGGTCTGCCTTTCGCCTCGACCCCCGCGGAGGATTCTGTTTTGCTGGCGTCTGGCATGGTTGGCCGGTCAGCGACTGCACCGCCGAAGCGCTCGACGCGCTCGCGAGAGCGGGCGGTGAGGCATTCGGCCGCGACCACGAGATCGCCGCGGTGCGCTTCCTCCTGCGCTGCCAGAACCCCGACGGCGGCTTCGGGAGCTACGAGGCGCGGCGCACGCGGCTGGGGCTCGAGTGGCTGAACCCTGCCGAAATGTTCGGCGAGTCGATGACCGAGCACTCCTACGTCGAGTGCACGGGTTCGTGTCTCGCAGCGCTGGCAGAATTCCGGCGGCGCCATCCGGACGCGCTCTCGGAGGAAGTCGGCCGTGCGATCCGTCGCGCCGAGCGGCGGCTGCGGAGGCTTCAACGGCGCGATGGGTCGTGGCGCGGAGTCTGGGGGGTGCAGTTCGTCTACGGGACGCTCTTCGGCGTGCGCGGCCTGCGCGCGGCCGGCGCAGCGCCCGACGACCCGGCGCTGCGACGCGCGTGCGCGTGGCTGCGCGCGCGGCAGCGGCCCGACGGGGGCTGGGGTGAGCACCACAGCGGTTGCCTGCGCGGCCAGTACGTCGAGCACGACCGATCGCAAGTCCTCCAGACGGCCTGGGCGCTGATGGCCCTTCTCGAGGCGCAGGACCCCGACCGGGAAGCGCTCGCGCGCGGGGCGCGCTTCCTGTTGGGCGCCCAACAGCCCGACGGCGCGTGGCCGCGCGAGGATCCGGCCGGGCTCTTCTTCCAGACGGCCCTGCTCGAATACGCGCTCTACCGGGTCTACTTCCCGCTCTGGGCGCTCGCTCGCTACGAGGCGCGGCGGGTCGGGGAGCGCGAGGCGTGAGCGAGGTTGCCGTGCTCGAGCCGCGCGCGGGCAGCGCGGGCGCCGCGAACCGCAAGGCGCAGACGCGCAGAAGATCCTGCGCGCCTCGATGGAGCTGTTCGCGACCCGCGGCTATCACCGCACGAGCACGTCGCAGATCGCGGCGCGCGCCGGCGTGAGCCGCGCCTCGATCTTCTGGCACTTCTCGGACAAGGCGACGCTGTTCGGCGAGACCTGCCGCCACTTCCTCGTGCCGTTCCGCGAGTCGCTCGAGCGCGGGCGCGGAGATCGGCGATCCGCGCGAGCGCCTCCTGCAACGCATCGACGTCTACGATTCGTTCATTCGCGAGCAGCGCGGCACGATTCGCGCCTTCTTGAGCTGGATCTTCACCTCTCCACCGCACGCGGCCTTTCTGCGTCAGGAGCTGCTCTCGCTCGCATCGCGACTTTCAGGCCGCACTCCAGCGCGACCTCTGCGGAGATCCTGAAGGATCCTGGCGACGCGCCCGGCTTTGCCGCGATCGTCGCGGCCGCGCTCCACGGCGACATGCTGCTCACCCTCGGCGCCAGCACGGCGAGAGATGGGTCTCCCCGCGCCATGATCGAGCGCCTGCTCCCAGGGCGCATCGACTTCCCCACCTGACCGCGCTCGGGGCGCGGAATCACCGTTGCGCGTACTCCCGTCACGAGTACAGGGGTGCTTCCGTATTCTTTGGTGAGGAGGTACGCATGCATCACCGGACTGCGACGGCGCTCGTGTTGGGGGCAGCTCTGACCGCCTTCCCGTCTCTCTTGCCGGGCTCGACCCAGGCGGACGAGGAGCCCGTGTCGGTCGAAGAGCTCGTCGTAGAGATGGCCAACACGCCCGGGGACCATGCCGCGGTCGCGAAGTACTTCCGGGCGAAGGCCGCGGAGGCGCGCGCCGAGGCCAACCGTCACAGGTCCATGGGGCGCGTCTACACGGGCGGCAAGCTTCATCACCGCAGCCAGATGGAATCGCACTGCCGAAAGCTCACCGCCCAGAGCAACGCGATGGCGGACGAGTACGATGCGCTCGCCAAGCTCCACGACGAGGAAGCGAAGCAGCCGTAGCAGTGCAAGCGCCGCTGGAGGCCCGAGGCGGCCCCGAGCTGGCGTACTCAGGACTGCGGGACGTCGACGCGCGCGATGGCGCGCCCCATGTGGCGCACGAGCTCCCAGATCGGGACGGCGACGCCGTAGGCGAGCATCACAGGCCCGGGCCTGATTCGCACGAAGCAGGCTCTCTTGTCGCCTCGGCGCTCCATGGCCGCGTACATCTGGAGGATCGCGCGGCCCGTGAGGAACGAGCCATAGGTGTCGCGCGCCTCTGGGTGGTCGGGAACGAGGATCTCGGCCGTCCCCTGGAATTGGATCGTGGGCGGTGGAACGAAGCGAAGAAGCCGCCGCTCGAGAGGAATCACGAACGCGATCTCGTGGTGGGCCTGCAGATTGCGGGCCTTGGCGAGGTGGGAGCGCGTCATCGCATAGAGCACCGGCTGAGTCTGCGAGGCGGCATAGGTGACCGCAGCCGCGTGCGGCGCCCCATGGGCGTCGAGAGTCGACAGCACTCCGAGGTGGTGCGCACGAATGAGGCGCATCAGCCGCTCGAACGTGACCGCTTCATCGGCCATGTGCATCTCCGCGGTGCCCGAAACGAGCTCCGCGCCAACGAGCTCCCCCGAATACGGGGCGGAAGGCAATCGGGTGACCTGGCGCAGAGCGCCCTGGCGGCCAGCCGACTGTCCCCGCGAGACCTGCCGGCCCGTATTTCCACCACGGGCAGGAGTGGTCTTGGGCTCGAGGTGGGTCGCGTCGTGGCCGGCGGGGCGTTCCGGTGGGGTGGTTTGTCTGCTTGCCCTCGCCGGGCTCGCTGCGCTTCGCGCTGCCGCGGAGCCGGTCGCCGAGCCGCTTCCCAGCCAGATCGACCTCGCCTGGGCGCTCGAGCGAGCGCGGACCCACAACCCGGAGATCCAGGCGTCCGAGGCACGCTGGCGATCCATGGAGCAGCGCCCCTCTCAGGAGGGAGCGCTCCCGGATCCTGCCCTGAGCGTCCGGTACCACAACGAGGACTGGGATATCAGCTACGGGCGCTCTGACTTCTCGTTCGTCGAGGTCGGGGTGGAGCAGGAGATCCCGTTTCCGGGCAAGCGCGCGCTGCGCCGCGAGGTCGCCGAGCGCGAGGCACTCAAGGAGCGGGCGATGCGCGGCATGACGGCGCTGATGGTGCTTGCGCGCGTCGGGATGCGGTACGCCGATCTGGTCGCCGTCGATCGCTCCGGATCGCGCGCTCTCGGAGAGCCTCGGGCTTCTCGAGGCGCTCATCGCGCAGTCGGCCGCCCGCTACAGCGTGGGACAGGCGGAGCAGCAGGACGTGCTGCGCGCCCGGCTCGAGCGCGACGCGATCCGGGAGCGACTCGCGATGCTGAGTCGCGACCGATCGAGCGCGCAAGCCGAGCTCGCCGCTCTTCTGGCGATGGACGCTGCCGAGCAGCTCCCTCCGCCTGCTGCGCAGGACGCTCCCATCCAGACCAAAAGCGTCGCCGAACTTCGAGCGATGGCGGAGAGTCAGTCCCCCGCCCTCCGCGGCGCGCGCGAGGAGTGGACCCGGGCGCACGAAGCGCTGGCGCTCTCGCGCCGGGAGTACTTCCCAGACTTCTCCTTGATGGCTGCCTACACGGACAAGAAGCAGCTCCTTCCCGAGTGGGAAGTCGGACTCCGCATGTCGATCCCGCTCTACTTTCGCAGCGAGCAGAGCCGCGCCGTCGCCGAAGCCGCGTACACAGAGCGCGCCGCGGAGCAGGATCGCCGCCGCGTCGAGCTCGACGTCGCCGCTCGCTTGGCGGACTTACACGCAACCGCTGAAGCGTCGCAGCGCCTGCTCACGCTCTACCGGGAGTCCCTGATCCCGAGCGCTGCCCTCACGTTCGAGTCGGCCAAGGCGTCGTACGCAGCGGGCCGCGTCGATCTGGTCACCACGCTCAGCGCCTTCGTGGCGCTCCTCGACTACCGGGTTCGCGAGGCGGAGGAGGTCGCTCGTCTGCTCGGAGCCCAGGCGGAGATGGGGCCCCTGACCGGGACGACGCCGCTCGGAGAACCGCTGGAGGACCTGCCGTGACCGCCCGCGGCGCAGCCCTCGGAGCGATCGCCGCCCTGATCGTCACCGCGGGTCACGGTTGTGGCCGCGGCGAGTCGGCCCATCCGAGCGAACACGCGTCGCACGTGGCGCCCGCCGGCGAACACGAAGGGCACGGCTCGGCGAGCGCCGCGTCGCCGGCGATGTCGGAGGTCGAGGTGCCCGACGATCGCCGCCAGCTGCTTGGCGTCCGGACGGCAGAGGTCGCCGTCCGCCCGCTCTCTCGGGAAATCCGGACCGTTGGGCTGGTGAGCGCCGACGAGCGCAAGGTGCGGCGCATCCAGAGCAAGATCTCCGGCTGGGTCGAAGGAGCTGTTCGTGAGCTTCACCGGAGAGGCCGTCCGCGTTGGGGAGCCCATCCTCGCGGTCTACAGCCCGGAGCTCCTCGCGAGCCAGCGCGAGTATCTGTTGTCGCTTGCCGCCGACCGATGCCGAGGCCCAGCCGGCCCTGCGCAATGAGCTGCTCGAGGCTTCGCGGCAGCCGGCTGCGCCTCTTCGACGTGAGCGACGCGCAGGTCCGAGAGCTCGAGCGAACTCGCGAGCCCAAGCGGCGCGTCGTGCTCCACTCCCCGATCGCCGGGTACGTGACCTTCAAGTCGGTCCTGCAGGGCACGTTCATCTCGCCGGAGATGGAGCTGTACACGGTCTCGGATCTCTCGCACGTCTGGGTGTGGGCCGAGGTGACCGAGGACGAGATCCCCCTCCTCGCGCGATCGGCCAACGCGCGAAGATCGACGTGGCAGCGGTACCGGGCGCGCGCGAGGCCGCGGTCGTATTCCTGCAGCCGACGCTCAACCCCCAGACCCGCACGCTGCAGGTCCGCTTCGACCTGCCGAACCCCGACGGCGCGCTGCGCCCCGGGCATGTACGCGACCGTGCGTATCGAGCGGCCGCTCGGTGAGGTCCTCGCGCTGCCCGAGGAGGCGGTGATCGACACCGGCGTTCGCCGCGTCGTCTTCATCGAGAGGTCGGCGCAGGCGACTTCCAGCCGCGCGAGGTCCAGCTCGGCCGGAAGGGGGAGGGCTACGACGAGGTTCTCGATGGGCTCACCTCCGGCGAGCGAGCTGTCGTAAGCGCGCAGTTCCTGCTCGACTCCGAGAGTCGCCTGCGTGGCGCGAGCGGCCCGGCGCACGGAGCGCACGCTAGATGCTCGCCCGCTGGATCGAGCTCTGCGCGACGCGCCGCTGGTTCGTCGCGTTCGGCGTCGGGGCGCTCGCGCTCTGGGGCGCGTGGGCCCTGCGCACGACGCCGCTCGACGCGCTCCCCGATCTCTCCGACACGCAGGTGATCGTGTTCACCGAGTGGATGGGCCGCAGCCCCGACCTGGTCG
Source organism: uncultured delta proteobacterium (assembly GCA_963716275.1). GTDB lineage: Bacteria > Myxococcota_A > UBA9160 > UBA9160 > UBA6930 > VGRF01. The sequence continues at coordinate 166,608 of CAVQTC010000017.1, forward strand.
AGGACCAGGTCACCTATCCGATCGTGACGACGCTCCTGGCGGCGCCCAAGGTGAAGCGCGTGCGCGGCTTCACGATGTTCGGGATGTCGTTCGTCTACGTCATCTTCGAGGACGGCACCGACCTCTACTGGGCGCGCAGCCGCGTGCTCGAGTACCTGGCGCAGCTCCAGGGCCGGCTGCCGGCGGGCGTCGCGCCCGCAGCTCGGGCCCGACGCGACGGGCGTCGGCTGGGTGTTCCAGTACGCGCTCGTCGACGAGACCGGCAAGCACGACCTCCAGAGCTGCGCATCGTTCCAGGACTGGCACCTGCGCTACTGGCTCGCCTCAGTCCCCGGCGTCGCCGAGGTCGCGAGCGTCGGCGGCTTCGAGAAGCAGTACCAGGTCGAGATCGACCCCGAGCGGCTGCAGGCCTACGGGCTCTCGATCGCCGACGTGGCCGCGCGATCCGCAGTCGAACGCCGACGTCGGCGGGCGCGTGATCGAGATGGCCCAGCACGAGTACGTCGTGCGCGGCCGCGGCTACGTCCAGAGCCGCGAGGCGATCGGAAGATCGTGGTGGCGACCGACGCCGCGGGCACGCCGATCCGCTCGGCGACGTCGCCCGCGTCCAGTTCGGCGGCAACATCCGCCGCGGCCTCGCCGAGCTCGACGGCAAGGGCGAGGCCGTCGGCGGCATCGTCGTCATGCGCTACGGCGAGAACGCGCTCGACGTCATCGAGCGCGTGAAGGCGAAGCTCGCGGAGGTCGGAGCCTCGCTGCCGCCGGGCGTGCGAGGTCGTCACCGACCTACGACCGCTCGGACCTGATCCGGGCCTCGGTCCGCACGCTGAGCACGAACCTCATCGAGGTCCTGGCGATCGTCGTGCGCTCGTGATCGTCGTCTTCCTGCTTCCACTTCCGCTCGGCGCTGGTCGCGGCCATCACGCTGCCGATCGCGGTACGGCGTCGCCTTCATCCCGATGTCTGCTGCCTCGGGCATCACGACCAACATCATGTCGCTCGCCGGCATCATCATCGCGCTCGGCGACATGGTCGACGCCGCGTGCGTGCTCGTCGAGAACGCGCACAGGAAGCTCGAGGAGGCCGAGCGCCGTGGCGCCGATCGGCAGTCGCGCGTCGTGATCGCCTCGGCGAAGGAGCTCGGCCCGCCGATCTTCGGCTCGCTGCTCGTGCATCACGATCGCGTTCCTGCCGGTGTTCGCGCTCAAGGCGCAGGAGGGCCGGCTGTTCCGGCCGCTCGCGTACACGAAGACGTTCTCGATGGCGTTCGCCTCGCTGCTCTCGATCACGCTCGTGCCGGCGCTGATGGTGCTGCTCGTGCGCGGCCGCATTCGACCCGAGGCACGAGAACCCGATCACCCGCATCTTCATCGGGCGCTACCGCCCGGTGCTTCGCTGGTGCCTGCGTGCAGCGCAAGTGCGGCTCGTGGCGTCGGCGCCATCGCGCTCGCGGTCGACGGCCATCCCGTTCCTGCGGCTCGGCTCCGAGTTCATGCCGCCGCTCTACGAGGAGCGACCTGCTCTACATGCCGATCACCGTGCCGGGCATCTCGATCGAGGAGGCGAAGCGGCTCCTGCAGGGCAGGACCGGCAGCCTCGCTGCGGTGCCCGAGGTCGAGAGCGTCTTCGGCAAGGCCGGCCGCGCGGAGACGGCGCTCGATCCGGCGCCGCTCTCGATGTTCGAGACCGTGATCGTGCCCTGAAGCCACGCGAGGAGCTGGCGCGCGGGCGTGACCCTCGACACGCTCGATCGCGGAGCTGGACCGGGCCGCAGCGACGCCCGGCATCCAGGGCGCGTGGACGATGCCGATCAAGGCGCGCATCGACATGCTGTCGACCGGCATCCGCACGCCGATCGGCATCAAGGTCTTCGGCACCGACCTCGAGCATCATCGCAGATCACCGGCCGAGTCGCTCGAGCGCGTCCTCCGCAACGTCCCCGGCACACGCAGCGTCTACGCGGAGCGCGAGCTCGGCGGGTTCTTCATCGACGTCATGCCGGACCGCGAGGCGATCGCGCGCTACGGCCTTGCACGGTGCGACGTGCTCGACGTCGTCGAGACCGCGATCGGCGGCATCGACGTCGACGACGACGATCGAGGGCCGCGAGCGCTACAGCATCAACGTGCGCTACCCGCGCGAGGTCGATCTGGCTGCTGTGGGCGCTTGGCTTCAACACCTCCGTCGCGGTCTGGGTCGGCCTGATCGGCCTCTTGGGAATCGCAGCCGAGACCGGCTCCATCATGGTCATCTACCTCGACGAGGGCTACCGGAGCTGGCTGGCCGCCGGCCGACTCGAGGACCTCGACAGACCTGATCGAGATGGCCCTCGAGTCCGGCAGTCGCCGCGCGCGCCCGCTCCTCATGACCGTGGGCATGAACATCGTCGGCCTCGTGCCGTTGATGCTCGACACCGGGATCGGCTCGGACGTGGCCAAGCGCATCGCGGCGCCGCTTTGGGGCGGGCTCTTGTCTCTGACTCTGCTCACGCTCGCGGTGATTCCGGCGCTCTACGTGATCTGGCGAGCGCGCGCCCTCCGGGCCGCCTCGAGCGAATGAGCGACCTTCGATGGCGGGCCCCGAGGCAATTCTCTGGCATGCAGCTTCGGCGGAGGATGCGGGCCTCGCGCTAGCGACGGACCCTCAGCAAGGCCTCTCCCGCGAGGAAGCGCGACGTCGCCTCGCAGGCGAGGGTCCGAACGAGCTTCGCGCTGCAGTGCGAGTCTCGCTCCTCAGGCTCCTCGCACGCCAGCTCGGGAGCGTGGTGATCTGGCTCCTGATCGGCGCTGGCATCGTGTCGATTGCGCTCGGTGAGTGGCTCGACGGCGGCGCGATCCTCGCGATCGTTGTCCTGAACGCCGGTATCGGCCTCTTCCAGGAGGCGCGCGCGGAGCGAGCCGTCGTCGCCCTCGCGCGCCTCACGGCTCCGCGTGCCCGGGTGCTCCGCGGCGGCCGCTCGGAGCTGATCCCCGCGCGAGCGGTCGTGCGCGGCGACCTGCTCGTGCTCGAGGCCGGGGATCTCGTGGCGGCAGACGCCCGACTCGTCGCCTGCGCCCAGCTCCGCGTGAACGAGGCGCCCCTCACCGGCGAATCGGAGCCCGTCGGCAAGCACGTCGCGGTGCTCCCCGCGGTGACCCCCCTCGCCGATCGCCGCAATCAGGTCTTTCTCGGGACGAGCGTCTCCGCCGGCTCGGGACGCGCGCTCGTGGTCGCGACCGGAATGCAAACGGAGGTGGGCAAGATCGCCCACCTGCTCGAGGGCGTGGCGGAGGAGCAGACACCGCTTCAGCAGCGGCTCGACGTCGTGGGCCGCCAGCTCCTTTGGGCTTGCCTTGGCGTCGTCGCATTGGTCTCGACGCTCGGGTACCTGCGCGGCAGCGCCCCGTTCGAGCTCTTCCTCGGCGCCGTGAGTCTGGCCGTGGCGGCGGTGCCCGAGGGTCTGCCCGCCGTGGTCACGGTCGCCCTCGCGCTCGGCGTGGAGCGCATGGCACGACGCAACGCCCTCGTGCGAAGGCTGCCGTCCGTCGAGACGCTGGGCAGCACACAGGTCATCTGTACCGACAAGACGGGAACGCTCACGGTCGGTCAGATGACGGTGCGGCGGCTCGTGACGTCGGAGGGCCTCTTCCACGTCACGGGCGAGGGCTACGGCGTGGGTGGACGCGTGCTCGGATCAGATGAGCGCGATGGCCGGCGGGAGGCGCGCTCTCTCCTCTGGGCGGCGGCGGCGTGTAACGACGCTGAGATCGCCACGGCCGGCGATGCGTATCGCGTTGCCGGCGACACGACAGAAGTGGCGCTCCTCGTGGCCGCGGCGAAGGCAGGGATTCAACGCGAGTCGATCGAGCGCGAGGAGCCTCGCGTGCAGACGCTGCCATTCGACTCCGATCGCAAGCGGATGTCCGTGGTGCGTCGAAAGGGCCCGGGGCTCGTTGCCTACGCGAAGGGTGCGCCGGAGGCGCTGCTCGCGCGCTGCGAATTCGTGGACACGAGCAAAGGCGTCATCCCGACTCGACGGGCGCGAACGCGCACGTCTCGAGCAAGCGGTCGCGCAGCTTGCATCCGAAGCGCTCCGCGTGCTCGCGATCGCCGAGCGCCCCCTGCCAGTGCACGCGGTCGGAGATCCCGAGGCATCGCTGACCCTGCTCGGCTTTGCGGGCATGCAGGATCCCCCGCGACCCGAGGCGCGCGAGGCCGTGGCCCGGTGCCGCCGCGCGGGGATCCGCACCGTCATGATCACCGGCGATCATCCAGCGACCGCCCGCGCGATCGGCGCCGAGCTGGGCCTGCTCGGCGGCGGGGACGAAGTGCTCGTCGGCACCGAGCTCGAGGCGCTCTCGCCCGAGGCCCTGCGCGGGCGAGTCTCGCGCGTGGCCATCTACGCCCGCGTCACGGCCGAGCAGAAGCTGGGCATCGTCCGCGCCTGGAAGGCGCGCGGCGCCGTGGTCGCGATGACCGGCGACGGCGTCAACGACGCGCCCGCGCTCCGCGAGGCTTCCATCGGCGTCGCGATGGGGATCACGGGAACGGAGGTCGCGAAGGAGGCCTCCGACATGGTGATCGCGGACGACAACTTCGCCTCGATCGTCGCGGCCGTGGAGGAGGGCCGAGGCATCTTCGAAAATGTCTCGAAGACCCTCGGCTATCTCCTGGGCGGGAACCTGGGCGAGCTCGCCCTCATGCTCGTTGCCGGGCTCGTCGGTCTTCCGGTCCCGCTGCTCCCGATCCAGCTGCTCTGGATCAACCTGGTCACGGACGGGCTTCCCGCTCTGGCGCTTGCCACCGATCCGATCGAGCCCGGTGCAATGACCCGACCGCCCAGGCCGGCGACTGCCCAGCTCGCCGATGGGGCCTCGTTGCGGACGCTCTTGCTTACTGGTGCATTGACGGCAGCGGTGTCTCTGGGCGCCTTTGCCTACGAGCTTCGCAGCGGCGCGCCGGTGGAGCTCGCGCGCAACGCGACCTTCTCCACCCTCGTGTTCGCAGAGCTGCTGCGTTCCTTCGGTGCGCGAAGCCTGACGCGCCCGCTCTCCGAGATCGGCCTGTTCTCGAATCTCCGGCTGCTCGCCATCGTGGTCGTGAGCTTCTCGCTCCAGCTCCTGATCCACCACGAGTCGCACGTCGCCCGCGTGTTCGGGACCTCTCCACTGACGCTCGCTCAGTGCGCGGCGCAGATTGCTCTCGGGGCAGTTCCGCTGATCGTCCTCGAGGCGCGAAAGGTGATCGGGCTGCGCAGACAGGAGGCGTCGCGTGCCCGGAGCCAAAGCAACCGTTAGGCAACCCTCCCCCGTGGGAGAACCGCAGCACACGTGATGCAGGCCGTCCTCGACCTGCTTGAGTCGAAAGCGGCCCAGCCTTCACCCCGTTTGTCCCCGCGTCAGGGGTGGCCCCGTATGTGCAAGACCGAAGGGCGAGGGCGCCCCGGCGTCGGGGCCCTGTCCACCAGAGGGGAGAAAGACTTGCGTTCGACATCGCTCATCATTGCAGGGCTCCTGACCGTCCACGGTCTCGCGGGGCTGCCAAGCGCTTCGCGAGCGGACGAAGCGACGGATGACGTCGTGCAGCTTCTCGTGGAATCAGCGGACACGCCGCAGGAGCACGCGGCCCTCGCCAAATTCTACCGGAGCAAGGCAAAGGAGCAGCGCAAGGAGGCGGAGCGCCATCGCGGAATGGCGAAGCACTACACCGGCAAGCTCACCACGGTGGCCGCGATGAAGGAGCACTGCGAGAAGACCGCTGCGCTCTCCGACCAACTCGCCGCGGAGTACGAGGCGCTGGCGAAGAGTCACGAAGACCTAGCGAAGTAGCGTCGCACGCTGGCCGCCAGGCGGCTCAGCGCGCTAGCCGTCCATCGCGGACGCAGGCCGCGTCGTAGGCGAACACTACAGCCGGGTCGGGCGATGCCATGTGCTCGTCCTTGTCGGGGCATTCGACACGCGAGAGGAGATGTCGAATCAAGTTGAGCCTCGCCGCGCGCTTCTCATCGGCGCGCACTACGCACCAGGGTGTGACGGGGTTGTGGGTGCGCTCGAGCATCTCGTTGCGCGCGCGGCTGTAGGCCTTCCAATGCCGCAGAGCGACCCGGTCGATCGGGCTTCGCTTCCACTGCCGCAGGGGGTCCGTGCGGCGCTTCTCGAGTCGCCTGCCCTGCTCGGCCCTCGAGATGTCCAGGTAGTACTTGAACAGCTGGATGCCGGAATCGACCAGCATCTGCTCGAAAGGGACGACGGCCTCGAAGAACTGCTCCAGCTCGGCCTCGTTGCAGAAGCCCATCACGCGTTCGACGCCGGCGCGGTTGTACCAGCTGCGGTTGAACAGTACGAGCTCTTGCGCCGACGGGAGGTGGGGCGCGTAGCGCTGGAAGTACCAGGAGTGCTCGTCGCGATCCGAGGGCTTGCCCAGCGCGACCACGCGCGTCTCGCGCGGGCTCAGGTGCCGAACGATCCGCTTGATCACGCCGTCCTTGCCGGCCGCGTCGCGACCCTCGACGATCACGAGAAGCTTGTGACCGTGCCGAATGATGTGCCGCTGGAGCTTCACGAGCTCGATCTGTAGTGCCCGCAGCTCGCGGCGATAGGAAGCGCCTGCGCTCTCCTTCGTCACCCGCTGGAGCTCACAGCTGGCCGGGATCGGCGTGCTCCGATGGCGAGCGCCACACCCGCGTAGGCTCCGCCGGCGCTCCCAAGTAGCCAGCTCGCGAATACGCCCCACGACGTGCCGAAGGACTGGAGCGCGATCCCGGGCGAGAGCAGCAAGAGCAGCATCGCCGCGGGCAGCGCCGGGCCGATCGGACCTCTCAGGCGGCTGCCCAAGCCGACCATTGCAGCGACGAGCCCGAAGAAGAGCGAGGAGACGATGCCGAGGCACAGCGCGGCGAGCGCGAGGCCGCCTTCAGCCTTCAACTTGGCCCCGAAGTTGGTCCCGGCCCACCATTCGAGGAAGTGCTGGTCGGGACAAGCGGCGCCGCAGATCCCCGCGATCCCGAGCGCCGACGATTCCGGTGCAGGCCGCGCGTGCGAGGGGCAGGGACGGAGTGCGAACCCCGAGGAAGATGAGCGCAAGGCTCACAACCAAGAGGCCCGACCAGGTCGCCGTCACGACGACGACATGCCAGGGCGGGTGGTGACCGAAGGGGTGCCCCGAGATCATCAGCGTGATCCCGACCGCTCCCAGGACGCCCAACGCACCGGCCGCCGCGAGCAGCCTCGCGGTCCGGCCGCCTCGAAGCTCCGCATCCCGCTCCACCGCGGCGAGAATTCCCGCGCGAACCCCGGCGCGCAGTTCGCTGGGCGTCTGCTCGTCAACCATGGGATTTCCAAGCGCCGAGTGCGCGAGGTTCGCGGCTAGCGACTCGGGGAGACAGCGGGCGCGGCTGCTTCGCGCACGCGCTGCATCGCGCGCGACGCCAACTTCTTGACGGCCTCGGCAGACCTCCCAAGCCGGCTCCGCGAGCTGCGCATACGCGACCCCTTCGAGCTTTGCAGCGATGAGGACGTAGCGCTCCTCGGGGGAAAGCATCGCCAGAACGCGAGCAAGGAGCTGGCGGCTCGCCGCCTCGTCCGCTTGGTGCGCCCACCGCCCGACGGGCTGTGGATCGCCGATCGCGATCTCATGGGTGCGATAGGCGCGGCGATGGTCGTCCACGAGGAGACGGTGGGCGATCTTGTACAACCAGGGCGCGAAGGATCGCCGGGGATCGTACGACTCCCGGCCTCGATGGATCCTGAGGAAGAGCTCCTGGTAGAGATCCTCGGCGCGTTCGCGCGATCCGGAGCGTTTGAGAAAGAAGCTGTAGACACGGGGCTCGTAGCGCCGGAACAGCTCGTCGAACGCATCGCAGTCGCCGCTGACGTATCGCTGCATGAGAGCTTCATCCGGAATCTCGCACATCGAGACGTGAGACATACGGCCCGGACTCCTCGGAGTGACGGAACGAAGCCGGTGCACTCTCCATGCCCGGGACGGGGAACCCCAGAGGACCATCGCCGTCCGCCAACAGGCGTCTCCATGTGACATCGTGCCCCAAGCTCTCTCGCGGTCCGTGGCGCGGCGTCTCGCGGAGAAGCTCTCAACCTGCCGCTCGGGCCTGGGTAACGAGCGCGCGAGTCCGCACCCGACAGGGCGCGAGTCCGCACGCGGAACGGCGCCGCGCCGCCTTCGGCAGCCAAGGCCGCCGCGACCGCCCCAATGACCTCCTCCGCCGGCGCGGTCGCGCGCTCGGAGACCGAGTGCCAGACCGGATTCCCCGTCACGAAGCCCCGCGCCGCGTCTGCCGCCGACGGGCTCTCGCCGGCGAGGTCGACGCGCTCGAAGCGAATCTCCTCGAAGCGAGCGGCGCGCAGCAGCTCGGCGATCTGCGCCTCGTCGTGGAAGCTGAAGGGGAGGTCGTAGAAGGCCGGCGGATCGGAGGCAAAGAAGCGGGCGATCGTGTCGCGCGCGACACGCGGGGCCGCGTTCTCTGCAAGCGACCGCCAGCTGCTGAAGGCCACGCGTCCGCCCGGGCGAAGCACGCGCCGCACTTCGCGCAGCGCGCGCGCCTTGTCGGGGAAGAACATCACGCCGAACTGGCAGACGACGAGGTCGAAGCTCGCGTCCGGGAAGGGGAGCTCCTGGGCGTCGGCCGGTCGCCAGCTGATGCCCCGTTCGCCCGCGAGCGCGCGCGCGTGGTCGAGCATGGCTGCGTTCAAGTCGGTGGCCGTCAGTGCGGCCGCCGGCGGGAGGGCCGCGCGGAGCGCCCGGGTCAGGATCCCGGTTCCGGCGGCGAGCTCGAGGACGGCGCGCACGCCGCTGAGATCGAGGCGCTCCACGAAGCTCGCCGCGTGCGGCGCGAAGAGGAGCGGTCCCAGGTAGCCCTCGTAGGCGGCCGGGATCGAGCCCGTGAACTCTGCCTCTCGGCTGCTCATGCCGCCGGAGCGGGCGCCTCCCCATGCAGGAGGCGCGCGGCGCCGCTTCGCCAGGCGATCCAGAGCCGAGCGCCGGCCTCGGGCTTTGCGTCGCCATGCGCGGGCTCGAGATAGGCCACGAGCTCGCCGCCGGCTTCGTCGCGCAGGGCGCAGCGCAGCAGCGCACCCTGGAACACCACGTCGATGCAGGTGACGGGCAGCCCGATGTGGCCCTCGCTCGGCTCGCCCGAGCAGAGCTCCAGGCGCTCGGGCCGCACCATGAGGAGCGCCTCGCTCCCGGCCGCGAAGCGCTTGCCGCCGGTGGGTGCCTCGCCGCGCCGCCCACCCGGGAGCGCGAGGCTCGCGCGGCTGTCGTCCGCGCGCTCGACCGTCACGGGGATCAGGTTGGCGCTGCCGATGAAGCGCGCGACGAACGGCGAGTCGGGGGCGTCGTAGATCTCTTCGGGCGTGCCCACCTGCTCGAGCCGGCCCGCGCGCATCACGGCGATGCGGTCCGACATGGTGAGCGCCTCCTCCTGGTCGTGCGTCACGAACACGAACGTGATGCCGACGTCGCGCTGGATGCGCTTCAGCTCGATCTGCATCTGTCGGCGCAGCGCGAGGTCCAGCGCCGAGAGCGGTTCGTCGAGGAGCAGCGCCTTGGGATCGTTCACGAGCGCGCGGGCGAGCGCCACGCGCTGGCGCTGGCCGCCCGAGAGCTGGTTCGGCTTGCGGTCGGCGAACTCCGCGAGGCGCACCACCTCGAGCATTTGACGCACGCGGGCCTCGAGCTTCGGCTTCTCGAGCGCCCGGATGCGGGGCCCGAAGGCGACGTTGTCGAACACGGACAAGTGCGGGAACAGCGCGTAGTTCTGGAACACGGTGTTGACGGCGCGCCGGTAGGGCGGAACGCCCACCACGTCGACCCCGTCGAGCCGCAGCACGCCGCTCGTCACGTCTTCGAAACCCGCGATCATGCGCAGCATCGAGGTCTTGCCGCAGCCCGAGGGCCCGAGCATCGAGAAGAACTCACCGCGGCGGATCTCGAAGCTCACGTCGTTCACCGCCACGAAGTCCCCGAAGCGCTTGGTGACGTGCTCGACGGCGATGACGGGAGTCTCGGCTGCATTGCTCACGGGGGCGTCTCCGAGGGCGGCTCCGGGGGAGCGTCAGGGTCGAAGTTGCGGTCGCGGCTCGCGTAGACCCAGCGCCGTGTCTTGCCGAGCTCGGCGGCGATGCGCGCGAGCTCCTGGTCGAGCCAGTGGGGATTGGCCGCGACCGCCTGGGCCACGGGGCCCTCGAGCACGTGCTGCGTGACCGGGCTCAGGCCGTAATGGCGCCGGAAGGCGTCGAGCCGGAACAGCGGCTTCAAGCGCTTCAGGTCGCGGGGGCCGGTGGGCAGCGGCAGCAGGGCCACGTCCTTCTTTCCTCTCGCGCGCCGATCCTCGAGGCGCCCGAGCACGATATCGAGGCTCGTGGCCAGATGCTTCGGCTCGCAGAAGGTTGCGAAATCGTCGTACAGAAGCTGGATCACCGCGCGCGCCTCGTCGAGCGGAAGGCGCGCCTCGCGCTCGCGCCCGACGCGGCGCAAGAGCAGCATGAAGGGCACCGGCCGGTCGCCGGTCTCGGCGATCAGGCGGGGATCGCGAAAGTCCGGCTGGCGGTAGGGGAAGTGGCGCGGGTCGACGGCGTCGAAGCCCCCGCGGCCGTAGAAGAGCACGCGCTGGAGCGAGAGCTGGTCCTCGGGGCTGAAGAATTCGACCTCGGCGGCCAGGTCCATGCGCATGCCGTAGTAGTGCCCGGGGGCTTCGGGCTCGGGGAGTCGGATCAGACCGCGCTGGTGGAGGAGGTGCAGATAGCTCACCGCGAGATCGAGCGGCGCGATGCGCAGCCAGTAGGTGAGCACGGTCCCGCGCGCCTCGGGCAGCATGAAGATGTGGGACAGGTAGACGACGCAGAGGTCCGGCTCGTACGCCTGGTTCACGAACACGCGCCCGTCGCGCACGCCGCGGATCTCGCCCGTCGCGCGATCGCGCGCGACCAAGAGGAAGAAGCGCGCGAAGCTCCCACTCGGCATGGGCACCGTGGAGTCTTCGAGCAGCATCTCGCGAATCACGGCCTCGGGCTCCATCTCGCCGGCGGACCCGAAGGCGTCCCACAGGATCTGGAAGGCGCGCGCGAAGTCGGGATGGGCCGGATCCTCGATCGCCTCGACCTCGTATCTTCGGGTCTCGCGCTCGATCATCTCCACCACGTCCTGGGAATAGAGGTCCTTGAGGCACAGGTGCACCAGCTTTCCGTGACTCATCGCGTGCCTCGGTCCAGGGCGAAGGGGAGCCCGGACTCTAGGGGGGGAGGCGCGTGAGCGACCAGCGCGACGACCCGAACCACGCGATCTGGGTGGACGAAGCGCGCGCTGCTGCGCCTGCACAGAACCCCGCGGGACAACTCGATCGCGAGATCACGACCGACGTCGCGATCATCGGCGGCGGGCTGACGGGCGTCTCGACGGCGTGGCATCTGCGCGCGCGCCATCCCGAGCTCGGCATCGCGCTCCTCGAGGCCGGCGTACTGGGGCAGGGCGCGAGCGGCCGCAACGGCGGCCAGGTGCTGAACTGGTTGAATGGCGTGCAGCCGCGCACGGCCGAGGAGGCGCTGCGCATCCATGGCGCGACGCGCGCGGGCATCGATCTCGCCGAAGAGCTCGCGCGCCGCTACGCGCCCGCCGGCACGTTCCGCCGCCAGGGCTGCCTCGAGGTCTACACCGATCTGCGTCGATCCGAGGCCGCCGCCGCCCGCGCCGAGCAGCTGCGCTCGCTGGGGATTCCGTGCGAGGTCGTGCCGGGCAGCCGGCTCGGGATCGCGGGCGCCACGGGCGCCGTGCTCGATCCGCTGGCGGGTCGCCTGAACGGCTTCGCGCTCCTGAATGCGATGCGCCCGGTCCTGGTCGCCTCGGGCGTCGCGCTCCACGAGCACACGCGCGTACGCGTCGCCGAGTCGGGAACCAAGATCGCGCTCGAGTCGGCGCGCGGGCGCGTGCGGGCGCGCGCCCTCGTGCTCGCGACCAACGCCTACACGCCGGCGCTGGGCTTCTTCCGGCGGCGCCTCCTGCCTCTCCACTCCCACGTGATCGCCACGCAGCCGCTCGACGCCGCGCGCTGGACCGCTGCCGGCTGGGGCAGCTGGGACGCCTTCAGCGACGACCTCGACCGGATCGCCTTCGCGTGTCGCACGCCCGGGGACCGCCTGCTTCTCGGAGGCGGCGGCAATCCGGCCTACGCCTACGCGCTGGGCGGAGACCCGATCGCGAGGCCCGGGGCCGCGGAGCGCGCGACGCCCTTCTTGCGCACGACCCTCGCGCGCTACTTCCCGTCGCTCGCGGACGCCCCCGTCGAGCGCGCCTGGTCGGGGCCGATCGCGCTCACGCTGGACCGCGTCTGCTCGATGGGCGTGGGCGGCCCGGCCGGCAACGTCTATCACGCGCTCGGCTACAGCGGCCACGGGCTGGCCCTCGCGCTCCTCGCCGGCCGCGTGCTCGCGGACCTGTACGACGGGCATCACGACCCGTGGCGCGCGCTCCCCTTCTACCAGAAGCGCCTGCTCCCGATGCCGCCCGAGCCGTTTCGCTGGCTCGGCTATCAGGTCTACACGCGCCTCACGGGGCGCTCACCGCGCCGGCAAGCGGAGCTCGCCGGCTAGTCGACGGACGTCTCCTCAGGAGAACCGCAGGCCGTCCATGCCCCCGTCGCTCCGCCACTTGCGGACGAGGTCGTAGAACTCGATCGGGCCCCCGCCGTACTGCTCGCCGGCGATCCCGCCGCGCTCTCCGGGCTGCCCCTCGTTGTTGTAGTAGCCGGGCGTGCACTCATTCAGGAAAGCCTGGTTGAGCACGGCCTTGGCGCGGATCGTGGCGACCCACGCCTCCTCCGCCTCGACCGTCGGCTCGACGCACTGCGACTTCTGGGCTCGCGCCCGCTCGAGGATCGCTGCGATGTGATCGGCCTGCTCGACCAGCATGTGCGGGAAGTTCGCCGTGAAGCCGTTCTGGGTGAGGCCCATGTGGAAGCAGTTCGGGAAGCCGTGGCTGTAGAAGCCGTGCAGCGTGCGCAGGCCCTTCGACCAGTGGTCCGTCAGGGTGAGGCCGCCGCGGCCGTAGATCTCGAAGCCGGCGCGCCGCGTGTAGGCGGTGCCCACCTCGAAGCCAGTGGCGAAGATGATGCAGTCCACCTCGTGCTCGACGCCGTCGAAGACGAGCCCGCGCTCGGTGAATGCGTCGACGCCGCGGCCCTTCGTGTCCACCAGCGTCACGTTCGGTCGGTTGAAGGTGGGCAGGTACTCGTCGTTGAAGGTCGGCCGCTTGCAGAACTGGCGGTACCAGGGCTTCAGCGCCTCGGCGGTCTTCTTGTCCTTGACGATCGAGTCCACGCGCGCGCGGACCTGGTTCATCTTCTTGAAGTCCGCGAGCTCGAGCATGCGCCCCATCTCCTCGGGCGACATCTCGGTCGAGCGGCGCACCGCGATGATCGAGCCCAGGTTGCGGATGATGTCGGTCCAGCCGTCGGAGACGAGGTCCACCTCCTGCTGGCCGCCCGTGACCAGCACGTTGAAGTTCTCCATGCGCTGCTTCTGCCAGCCGGGCGCGAGCGTCTTCGCCCACGCGGGATCCGTCGGCTTGTTGCCGCGCACGTCCACCGAGGACGGCGTGCGCTGGAACACGGTGAGGTGCTTGGCGTGCTTGCCGACGTGGGGCACGCACTGGATCGCGGTGGCGCCGGTGCCGATGATGGCGACGCGCTTGTCTGCGAGCTTGTGTAGTCCGCCCGTCGAGTCGCCGCCCGTGTAGCCGTAGTCCCAGCGGCTGGTGTGGAAGGTGTGGCCGCGGAACTTGTCGATGCCCGGGATGGCGGGCAGCTTCGGACGGTTCAAGGGGCCGTTCGACATCACCACGAAGCGCGCGCGCATGCGGTCGTCGCGGTTGGTCGTGACGATCCAGCGCCGCGCGTCCGCGTCCCAGCGAATGTCCGAGATCTCGGGTCTGGAAGCAGGCCGCTCGGTAGAGATCGAACTTCTCGCCGATGCGCCGCGCGTGCTCGAGGATCTCGGGAGCGAAGGAGTATTTCTCCCTGGGGATGTAGCCGGTCTCTTCGAGGAGCGGCAGATAGATGTAGGACTCGATGTCGCACTGCGCGCCCGGGTAGCGGTTCCAGTACCAGGTGCCGCCGAAGTCGCCGCCCTTCTCGATGATGCGGAGGTCTCTCTGACGCCCGCTTGGCGCAGACGCGCGCGCCGATGATCTGCCCGCCGAAGCCGCCGCCGATGATCAGCACGTCGATGTCGTCGCGCAGCGGGGCGCGCGTGAAGCCCGGCGTCACGTAGGGGTCGTCGAGGTAGTGGCGTGAAGTCGCCCTTCACCTCGACGTACTGATTGTTCCCGTCCGGGCGCAGGCGCCGGTCGCGCTCCTCGCGGTAGCGCGCGCGAAGCGCATCCGGATCGAAGCCGAGCTCGTCGGGGGACGTGTCTACCTGCGCAGGCTGGGCCATGCGGGCCTCCCAAGCTGAGAATGCAGAAAGCGTAGCGCCCCCCGGTGCGCGAAACTACGACGCGAAGGAGACGCGCATGCGTTTCGGGGTCTTCTACGAGCTCCAGCTCCCGAAGCCGTGGAAAGAGGACGCCGAGCACCGCCTCGTCCAGGAGGCGATCGCGCAGGTCCAGCTCGCCGACCGCATCGGCATCGACTACGCGTGGGCCGTCGAGCACCACTTCCTGGAGGAGTACTCGCACTGCTCGGCGTCGGACGTCTTTCTCGCGACGCTCGCCGCCAAGACCGAGCGCATCCGCGTGGGCTTCGGCATCCGCCACGTGATCCCGAACTACAACCACCCCTCACGCACCGCCGAGGCGATCGCGATGCTCGACCTCGTCTCCAACGGGCGCGTCGAGTTCGGCATCGGCGAGGGCGCGACGCGCCTCGAGCTCCACGCCTTCGGCATCGCCGCCAAGAACAAGCGGGCGCTCTCGCTCGAGGCGGCGGAGCAGATCGCGAACATGATGGTGATGGAGCCGTATCCGGGCTACGCGGGGCCGGGCTTCGAGATGCCCTGCCGCAACGTCGTCCCCAAGCCGCTCCAGAAGCCGCACCCGCCCATGTGGATCGCCTGCACGAACCGGAAGACGATCGAGGTGGCCGCGCGAAACGGCCTGGGGGCGCTCGCCTTCATCTTCGTCGATCCCGACGAGGCGCGCAGCTGGGCGAATACCTACTACTCGATCATCAAGTCGGACGAATGTGTGCCGCTCGGCCACCGCGTGAACGCGAACATCGCGGTGGTCGCCGGCTTCTCGTTGCACCCGGACCCCGCCGAGGCCCGCAGGCGCGGCCAGGATGGCTTCGGCTTCTTCCGCTACGCGATCAACGCGCTGGTCGCGAACGACATTAAGCCCGGGCACACGCGCCTGTGGGAGGAGTACGAGGAGCTGAAGGGCCGCGAGCTTCCGACCATCGGCTCGCCGGGCATCGGTACGCCCGAGCAGTACGCGGCGATGATCCGCGACTACGACGGGAGCGGCGTAGACCAGATCATCTTCCTTCAGCAGGGCGGAAGGAACCGCCACGAGCACATCTGCGAGAGCCTCGAGCTATTCGGGAGCGAGGTGCTGCCCAAGTTCGTCCCCGGCCGAGAGGAGCGCGAAGCGAAGAAGGCGGCCGAGCTCGCCCCCTACATCGAGCGCGCGCTGGCGCGCAAGCGCCGCATGCCCGCGCTCGCCCCCGAGGACATCCCGATCGTGCACGCCTCGCGCGAGCGGGAGGCCTTCTACCGCCGAGATTGAGCTCTCGCCGTCCTGCGGCTCACGGAAGGCCGGCGCGCCTGAGTTGCTCGATAGCTCGCTCGCGAACGTCATCCGGGATCACGAGAGCGGCGGCGCGCTCCGCGGTGAGCTTCGGGTTCACGGCCCGAATCTCGGCGACGGCCGCGCGGGCGTCATCCAGCCGTCCCTGCTCGGTGTAGATGCCGACGAGCATGCAGCCGCGGCGGGATCGCGTCGGGGTTCTCCGCGCGCGCGCTGCTCCAGCAAGCGCCCCGGCCTCGTCGTAGCCGACCCACGCGCGAGCTGCGCCGTCGCGAGCGACCATGCGTGTTCCCGATCGCGAGCGGGTCGAGGCGCATGCGCCCGCTGCACAGCGGCGACGGACTCGCGCGACGACCCAGCGCGCACCGAGATCGAGCGCCAGGGCCAGGTGGGCCGCGAAGTAGCTCGGGTCCAGCTCGACGACGCGGCTCGTGCCAACGCAGCGCCTCGTCGGCGTCGCCCGCGCGAGCGCCGGCCAGGCCGAGCGCCTGGTGCGGCCACGGGGTTCTCCGGGTCGAGCTCGAGGGCCTGCGCGGCCGAGCTCTCGGGCTCGCGCGAGCGGCGCGGGGTCGTCGCTCCAGAGGCGAGCACGCGGCAGTCACGTAGGTGTTGCGCGAGCATGGCCGTCGCGTCGGCGTAGGCCGGATCGAGCTCGAGGCGCGCGCGAACCATTGCCGCGCCTTCTCGTTGCCGGCTCGCGTGAGCAGACGGAACGACGGCGGTGCCGCGCAGCCAGGCGTCGTAGGCGTTCACGTCGCCCGGCGGCTTGCGCCGCGCGCGCGCGATCTCCGCCTCGCGGATCTGCCTCGGCAGGCTCGTCACGATGTCGTCCACGAGCTCGCTCTGCAGCGCGAAGACGTCCGCCAGCTCGCGGTCGTAGCGCTGGCTCCAGACGTGATGGCCGGTCGCGGCATCGATCAGCTGGCCGTGACGCGGACGCGCGACGCCGGCCTTCTGCACGCTGCCCTCGACGACGTAGCGGACGCCGAGCTCGCGGCCGACCTGCTCGACGCGCACCGCCTTGCCCTTGTAGGTGAAGGCCGAGTTGCGCGAGATCACGAAGACGCCGCGCAGCCGCGAGAGGTCGGTGGTGAGGTCCTCGGTGATCCCGTCGCTGAAGTACTCCTGCTCGGGGTCGTTGCTCATGTTCTGGAAGGGCAGCACCACGAGGGAGGGCTTGTCCGGAAGGGGTGGATTCACGAGCGGCTGGCCGAGCCCACTCCAGTCGAGGAGAAGACCCAGCGGGCGCGGCCAGCTCGCGTAGAGCGCCACGGCGGTGACACCGAGGACGATGCCAAGCGCGAGGAGGCCCGTGCGCAGCCGAGGACGCTTGCTCGCCGGGCCGGGACGACGTGCACGCGGAAGACGCGCACCGGCTCCGGCAGGTTCTTGAGCTCCTTCGCGCCCAGGTCCTCGAGCGAGAGCGCGAGCTTCGCGGCGACCTCCTGCCGGACCGCGTCCGAGATGCAGAGGCCGCCGGGCTCGGCGAGCGCCTGGAGGCGCGCGGCCACGTTCACGCCGTTTCCGAAGATCCGATCGCCTTCGGCACGCACGTCGCCCAGGTGCACGCCCATGCGGAACTCGAGCCGACGCTTCCGGGGGCGACGTCGCGCTGCGCGCTGCGAGCACGCGTTGCATCTCGAGCGCGCAGCGGACCGCATCGAGTGCGCTCGGGAACTCCGCGAGGAAGTTGTCGCCCGTGAAGTCGACCAACCGCCCGCGGTGCTCGCTCACCAGGGCAGCGATCTGCTCGCGGAAGGCCGAGAGGGTGCGGACGGTGTGCTGCCTCGTCCTGTGCGATCAGGCGGCTGTAGCCCGCCACGTCGGCCGAGAGGATCGAGGCGAGCCGATGCTGCGCGCGGTCCGCGTCCACGAAGAGAACGTAGACTCTCGCCGTGGTCGAGGCTCTCCGTGGCAATAGGAGAAGTACGATGCTCGAAGGAAGCTGCCTGTGCGGCGGCATTCGCTATCGCGTGACGGGAAAGCTCGGGCCCGCCGCCTACTGCCACTGCAAGATGTGCCAGCGCGCGAACGGGAGCGCCTTCGCGGCGAACGCGCCCGCTCGGACGCACTACTTCGCGGTCACGCGCTGGAGCCGAGCTCCTCACCGAGTACGAGTCGTCGCCCGGGAAGTTCCGCGCGTTCTGCCGAGTCTGCGGCTCGCCGATCTACAGCCGGCGACGTCGATGAGCCCGACCTTCGGCGGCTGCGCCTCGGAACCCTCGACTCGGACCCCGAGCGCCGTCCGTTTGCGCACTTCTGGGTGAGTGCGAACGCCCCGTGGCACACGATCGCCGATGGACTCCCGCGATACCCTGAGAACGTGATCGCGGAGGGGGAGCCCTAGCCCCAGAGCCGATCGAGCGCGCGCGCGAGGGCGCCGAACATGCGCTCGAGCTCGTCGTGGGTCACCACGAGCGGCGGCGAGAGCGCGACGAGGTCGCGGATGCCGCGCACGATCACGCCCTCCTCGCGCGCGAGCTGGTGAGCGGCGAGGCCGAGGGTGTTGGGTGCGGCTCCCGCGTACGGCCCCCGCGCGGGGCGGCGCAACTCGAGGGCGCCGATCAGCTGGTAGCCGCGCACCTCGGCGACGGCCGGGTGATCGGCCAGCTGCTGCATCGCGCGCTGGAAGGCCGGGCCGACGTCGTCGCGCACGCGCTCGACGAGCGCTCTCCCGCTCGAGGATGTCCAGGTTCGCGAGCGCCGCCGCGCACGCGGTGGGATGGCCGGTGTACGTGAAGCCGTGGGCGAGGTAGCCGCCCGCTTCGAGCGCCGCCGCGATCTCGTCGCTCACCATCGTTGCCCCGAGCGGCACGTACCCGCTGGTGATCCCCTTGGCCATGGTCATCAGGTCCGGATCGAGCGACCAGAGCTCGGAGGCGAACCACGCGCCGAGCCGGCCGAAGCCCGTGATGACTTCGTCCGCCACGAACAGGATCTCGTTGCGCCTGCAGATCTCGCGAAGCTTGGCGAGGTAGCCCGGCGGCGGTACGACCACACCGCCCGCGCCCTGGATCGGCTCCGCGAAGAGCGCCGCGACCGTCTCCGCGCCCTCGCGCGCGATCGTCTGCTCCGTCTCGGCGAGGCACCAGGCGCCGAACTCCTCCAGGCTCTTGCCGCTTCCGTACGCGTACGGCCCCGGGACCTGCACGAAGCCCGGCAGCGGCAGATCGAACGGGTCGGTGCAGCTCGGCAGCCCCGTCATGCTCGTCGTCGCGAGCGTTACGCCGTGATAGGCGAAGCTGCGCGCGAGGATCTTCGTGCGCTTCGAGCGCCCGCGGAGCTTCCAGTAGCCGCGGATCAGCTTCAGCGCCGTCTCGTTGGCCTCGGAACCCGAGTTGCTGAAGATCGTGTGGTTGAGCCGCGCGGGCGCGAGCTCGGCCAGGCGCGCCGCCAACCGCACCGTCGGCTCGGTCGTGGTGTTGAAGAAGGAGGGGTAGAACGCCACCGCGCGCATCTGCTCGGCGACTGCCCGCGCGATCTCCTCGCGGCCGTAGCCGACGTTCACGCACCAAAGGCCCGCCAGGCCATCGAGGAGCTCGCGGCCGTCCTCGTCCACGACGGTCGAGCCGCGCGCGGAGCGGATCAGATGCGTGCCCGCACGATGCATCGCGCGGTGGTCGGTAAAGGGATGGAGGTGGTGCGCCTGGTCGAGGCGCCGCAAGTCGGCGAGGTCGAAGGGCTTCATGCCGCGAATCAAGCACTCGCGCGAATCTCGTGCCAGCCCGAGGCGGGCCCGCGGGGGCCGGGGTAGGCTGCGCCTTCGAAGACGATGGAGGGCGCATGAGAATTCTCAGAGGGCTGGCAACGGTGGGCCTGGTCCTCACGGGACTCGGGCTCTCTTCCCAGGCCGATGCCCAGGCTGCCCTGGACCGCACCATCCTTCCCGTTCCCGAGCCGACCGTCGCGCCGATCACCGAGCAGGACGCCCGCAAGGCAAAAGCGCCCCCCCGCTTCGAGGTGAAGGCGCCGGCGGGCGCTCCCAACGTCCTGATCGTCCTGATCGACGACATCGGCTTCGGTCAGTCGAGCGTGTTCGGCGGAGCCGGCGCAGATGCCGACCCTTCAGCAGCTCGCGAACGAGGGCCTCCGCTACAACCGCTTTCACACCACCGCGCTCTGCTCGCCCACGCGCACTGCGCTGCTCACGGGCCGCAACCATCACGTGAACAACGCGGGTGCCATCATGGAGCTTGCCACGGCGTTCCCCGGGAACACGGGCGTGCGACCCAACAGTGTGACGCCGCTCGCCGAGATCCTGCGCCTCAACGGCTACAGCACCGCGGCCTTCGGCAAGTATCACGAGACGGCACCGTGGGAGGCCTCGGTCTCGGGTCCGTTCGATCGCTGGCCCACGCGCTCGGGCTTCGACAAGTTCTACGGCTTCATCGGCGGTGAGACGAACCAGTGGGCGCCCGCCATCTACGATGGCGTGACACGCGTCGAGGTTCCGCACGACCCGAACTATCACTTCACCGTCGACATGACGAACCAGGCGATCGCCTGGGTGCGCTACCAGCAATCGCTCACGCCGGACAAGCCCTTCTACATGTACTTCGCGACTGGGGCGACCCACGCACCCCATCACGTGCCGAAGGAATGGATCGAGAAGTACAAGGGCAAGTTCGACCAGGGCTGGGACAAGCTGCGCGAGGAGACCTTCGCGCGTCAGCTCCGTCTGGGCGTTGTGCCGAAGGGCACCAAGCTCACGGCGCGTCCGCCCGAGATTCCGGCCTGGAGCTCCCTCTCCGCCGATCAGAAGCGGCTGTTTGCGCGGCAGATGGAGACCTTCGCAGGCTTCGCGGAGCAGACCGATCACGAGATCGGTCGGCTCGTGCAGGCGCTGCGCGACATGGGCGAGCTGGACAAGACGCTGGTCTTCTACATCGTGGGAGACAACGGAGCGAGCGCGGAAGGCGGACCCGACGGCACCTACAACGAGCTGCTCGCGCTGAACGGGATCGTGAGCGACGTCTCCTCGCAGCTCGCGAAAATCGACGAGTGGGGCGGGCCGAGTACCTTCCCGCATTACTCGATCGGCTGGGCGCACGCCGGGGACACGCCCTTCCAGTGGACCAAGCAGGTCGCGTCCCACTTCGGGGGAACGCGCAACCCGCTGGTCGTGCACTGGCCCGCCGGCATCCGCGCGCGCGGCGAGCTGCGCGCGCAGTTCAGTCACGTGATCGACATCGCACCGACCGTGCTCGAGGCGGCGGGCCTGCCCCAGCCCACGTCGGTGGACGGGACGGTGCAGACTCCGATGGACGGAGTCTCGCTGGTCTATACGTTCGCCGATGCCAAGGCACCCGATCGCCACACGACGCAGTACTTCGAGATGTTCGGCAATCGCGCGATCTATCACGACGGCTGGGTCGCGGCCACGCGCCACTCGATCCCCTGGCTGGCGAACGCGCCGCTTCCGCCCTTCGATCAGGACCGCTGGGAGCTCTACAACGTCGACAAGGATTTCAGCGAGGCGGATGACTTGGCGGCCAAGAATCCCGCGAAGCTGAAGGAGCTCCAGGAGCTCTTCGTGAAGGAGGCGGTCGCGAACCACGTGTTTCCGCTCGACGACCGCCGCGTCGAGCGCTTCAACGCCGCGATCGCGGGGCGGCCGGATCTGATGGGGCCGCGCAAGTCATTGACCCTGTACGACGGCATGACCGGCATCGCCGAGAACGCCTTCATCAACATCAAGGGGAGCTCGTATGCGATCACGGCCGCGGTGGAGGTTCCGTCGGGCGGCGCCGACGGCGTGATCATCGCGCAGGCGGGCCGCTTCGGAGGCTGGAGCCTCTACATGAAGGATGGCCGCGTGAGCCACGTCTACAACTATGGTGGCCTCGAGCGCACGACGGTCACCTCGCCCCAGGCGCTCGCTCCCGGCAAGCACATCGTGCACTATGAGTTCGTCTATGACGGCGGCAAGCCGGGCTCGGGTGGCGCGAGTCGGTTGAGCGTGGACGGAGCCTCCGTCGGCGAGGCGCGCGTCCCGCAGACGATGCCCTTCGTTTACTCCGCCGATGAGGGCGTCGACGTGGGAACCGACAACGAGACGACCGTCACCGATGACTACGCCGAAGGCAACAACCGCTTCACCGGCCGCATCGAGAAGGTCACGGTCGAGAAGAAGTAGCGCCGTCAGTCGATCCCGGAGCTACTTCAAGACGAGCTCCTGCAGGTTCTCCTCGCCGAGCACCTCGCGCATCTTTTCGCGATCGATCTGCCCCTGGTTGGCTTTCTCGCGCGTGCCGAAGGCCTTGGCCAGCATCGCGTCCATCTTCGCCTCGAGGCCGTCGAAGGCCGCCCAGTTCGCGTACGTCGTGGTCAGCACGAGGTCGGGGTCCTGGGGCGAGCGCGCTTGCGCTCCATAGACGGCGTATTCGACGATCAAGCCGGCCTTCTTCTGCTCTTCCATGAGCTGCTTATAGGTCGTGGCCAGGTACTTCATGTAGGCGTCGAACTGGCCGGGCTTGACCTTGATGTAGGACACGTTCACGACGCGGCCTTCGCTGTAGGGTCGGGTTTCTTGGGCGAGCGAGGCGGAGGCGCCCGCGAACAACGCGAGCGCGGCGAGCACGATGATCATGGAACGGCGCATGGATACCTCCTAATGGGGAAGCGCGGAGGGCATCCTACGCCGCGGGAAGCCGCCGCAGGAAACAAACGCTGCGCTTGCGCGGTGCGTCGGCCCCAGGTAGCACGCCCCGCGTGGAGCTCGAACCCAAAGACCTCGCGCCCGGGGATCGATCGGTTGCGGAGCGCGATTGGAGCGACCTCCGCATCCACCGGGTGGGCAGCGCGGCCGATCCGGAGTTCACCGTCGCGTATCAGCGCCTCTGGGGGGAGTTCGGCCCACGCGGCGAGATGGAGACCGAGCGCGTGATCCGCGAGCGCATCGCCTGGGAGCCGACGCGCCCCGTCGGGTCGTGCGCGCTCGCCTACGAGCTCCTCGTCCTCCGCCGCTCGGACAACCTGGTCGCCGTGCGCGACCACACGGCCGTCGTGCGCCTTGGGCACGATCATCGGCCGGTCGCAGGACCCGTGGTCGTCCACCTGTCGCACGCCTTGGTGGAGCCCAGCGATCGGGGAACGGGTCTCGCGGGGTGGCTGCGTGCGCTGCCGCTCTCGGCGGCACGCAGGATCGCCCGCGCGTGCGGCCTCGACGCCGAGCATCCCGTCATCCTGGTCGCGGAGATGGAGCCGGCCGGCCCGGACGATGCCGTCCGTCGCGGCCGGCTGCGCTCCTACACGCGCGCGGGGTTTCGGAAGATCGACCCGGAGGTCGCGCCATACGCGCAGCCGGACTTCCGCTCCGCCGACGTACTCGCCAGCGCCTCCCCGCGAGCGATCTCGCTCGAGCTCGTGGTGCGACGCGTGGGACGCGAAGGGGAGGGCGAGATGCCGGCGGCGGAGGTCGCCGCAGTCGTCGAGTCGATCTATGCCGTCTATGGCGCGCACGTCCCGCCCCACGCGATCGATCCGCTGCGCGCAGCGGCGCGCACATGGACGGCGAGCCGCGCGGCGTTCCAGCTCCTGGGACCCGCCGCTTAGGTTCGCGGCGCCCCTCTGCCGCGCTCTCGGATAGACTGGCTCAGCGCGCGCTCGCCTGCAGCACGGGGTCCCGCAATGGCGAAGATCACCGCCTTCCATCATCCGGGCTTCGCGGCGCCGATCGGCGACCACGTGATGCCGATGCGGAAGTTCCAGTTGGTCGCCGACGCCGTCTCGCGCCGCGCCGACGTGCGCCTCGAGACGCCCGAGCCGATCGCCGAGGCGGACTTGTTGCGCGTCCACACGCGGGCCTACGTCGAGGCCGTCCGCGGCGGAGAGCCGCGCGGGCTTGCCGAGTCGCAGAAGTTCCCGTGGTCGCCCGCGCTCTGGCCCTCGGTCCTCCTCACCAACGGGGGCCTGCTCGCCGCGGCGGGCAGCGCCCTCGAGACCGGGCTCGCCGCGGCGCTGGCGAGCGGCTTTCATCACTCCCACGCCGACCACGGCGAGGGCTTCTGCACCTTCAACGGCCTGGTGGTGGCGGCGGAGGCGCTGCGCGCCGCAGGACGCCTGCGCCGCGTGGCCGTCCTGGACCTCGACCTCCACTACGGCAACGGCACGGCGTCGCTCTGCCCGCCGCGTCCCTGGCTCTTCAACTGCTCCATCTACGGAAACGACTACTTCCAGAACAAGCCCTACCGCGACGTCTCCGTGCTGCAGCACGAGGACGGCCGAAACCACGTCTCGATCGCGCTCCCCAACGGCAGCGGCCGCGCGGTGCTCGTCGAGGCGCTCGAGCGCGGGATGGCGGCGATCCTCGCCTGGGGTCGGCCCGATCTGCTCCTCTATCAGGCCGGCGCCGACCCCTACCAGGAAGACCCCTACTCGCCGCTCGCACTGGACCTCGACGATCTGCGCGAGCGAGATCGGCGCGTGTTCGCGTGGGCTCGCCGGGAGGGTCTGCCGCTCGCCTGGGTGCTCGCCGGCGGCTACACGCCGGACGTGTCGAAGATCGTCGCCGTTCACGTCGGCACCTTCGAGGCAGCGACCGCGGCCTGGGCCTGAGCGGGCGCGCGCCGCGCACCGCGAGCGCGGTATGCTGCGCCCCCGTGCCGCCCACCCTCGTCGCGAGCGCGCCAGCGCCATGAAGCTGATGAATCGCCTGCTCGCCGGTTGGACCGGGCTGGTCCTGCTCTTCTTCTACCTGCCGATCGTCATCCTGATTCTCTTCTCGTTCAACGCGTCCCGGCTCAACATCGTCTGGACGGGCTTCACGTGGGAGTGGTACGGGGCGCTGCTGCGCGACAGCGTGCTCGTGCGCACCGCCTACAACACCTTGATCGTCGCGATCTTCACCACGGTCATCTCCGTCGGGCTGGGCACCGCTGGCGGCTGGCTGCTCTTCCGCTACCGCTACCGCGCGGCGAGCCTGCTGGAGACGCTCGTCTTCCTGCCCATGATCGTTCCCGAAGTGATCCTGGGCGTGAGCCTGCTGGTCCTCTTCGTCACCGTCGGGATGAAGCTCGGCTATGCCACGATCGTCATCTCCCACGTCACGTTCTGCTTTCCGTTCGTGATGGCCTCGGTGCAGGCGCGGCTCGCCGGCCTCGATCCAGCCCTCGAGGAGGCGGCCCTCGATCTGGGCGCGACCCCGTTGCAGGCCTTCACCAAGGTGCTCGTTCCCTACTTGATGCCCGCGATCGTCTCGGGCGCGCTGATGTCGTTCACCCTCTCGCTCGACGAGCTGATCGTCACGTACTTCACGGCGAGCGCGGGGACGCGCACGTTGCCCCTCGAAATCTTCGGTCGCGTGAAGAAGGGGCTCGATCCCTCTCTGAACGCCATCTCCACCGTCTTGATCGGGATCACGGTCACGGCACTGTTCATCACCGAGGCTCTGCGCCGCAGGAATGCCTGACGGCGCGAAAAGGAGAGCTCATGAAGCGCTCGATCCGCCCCCTGCTCGGCATGCTCGCGTTGACGCTCGCGCTCGGCTGCGGGAAGAAGGAAGAGACGCCCGCAGCGTCGACGGAGGCCGCCGCTCCGGCGAAGCCCGGCGGCGAGCTGAATCTCTTCGCCTGGTCCGAGTACGTGCCGCAGTCGGTGCTCGACGGCTTCACCAACGAGACCGGCATCCGGGTGAACTACGAGACCTACGCCTCCAACGAGGAGATGCTCGCGAAGCTCGTCTCGGGCGCGGCGAGCTACGACCTGATCCAGCCCTCCGAGTACACGATCGAGGCGCTGGTGAAGGAAGACCAGCTCCTGCCCCTCGACCACTCGAAGATCCCGAACCTGAAGAACATCGGCGAGGAGTACAAGAACCAGCCCCACGACCCGGGGCTCAAGTACAGCGTGCCCTGGATGCAGGGCACCGTGGGCATCGTCGTGAACACCGAGCGCATCAAGGAGCCCGTGCTCGGCTACGCCGACGTGTTCCAGCCCAAGTACAAGGGCCGCATCGTCGTGCTCGACGACGCGCTCGAGATCGTCACCTGGGCGCTCGCGACGGCCGGCCTGGGGCCGGACGCCGTCAACAAGGAGAACTTGGAGAAGGTGCGCCCGATCCTCACCAGCTGGCTCCCGCTCGTGAAGGTCTATGACTCGGACAGCCCGAAGACGGCTCTCCTGAACGGTGACGTCGATCTCGGCGTCGTGTGGTCGGGCGAAGCAGCGCTGCTCGAGAACGAGGCGCCCGGGAGGTTCACCTACACCCTCCCGAAGGAGGGCGGCCACATGTTCATCGACAGCCTCGCGATCCCGAAGAACGCGCCGAACCCCGCGGCGGCGCACCTGTTCATCGACTACATCCTGCGCCCCGAGGTGAGCAAGCTGATCTCGGCCGACTTCCCCTACACGAACCCGAACCTCGAGGCGCGCAAGCTCCTGAGCCCGGAGGAGCTCGCCAACACCGCGAGCTATCCGCCGGGCAATCCGAAGCTCGCGACCTTCCGCGACATCGGGCCGCTCGCCGCCGACGTGGACAAGCTCTTCACCGATGCGAAGGCCCAGGCCGGCGGCTGATGCGCCAGGAAGCGACGAGCTTTTCGGCGGCGGCCGGCGCGCAGCGCGCGCCGAGCCGCGTCGCCTATCTGCTGCTCGCGCCGCTCGTGTTGTGGGCGCTCGCGTTCGTCGTCGCGCCAGCGCTGATCATGCTCGTCTACAGCTTCGCGAGCCGCGGAGCGCTCGGCGGCGTGGTGCTCGACTTCACGCTCGAGAACTACGCCGGCGTCGGCGATCCCATCTATCTGAGAATCGTCGTGCGCTCGATCGTGTACGCGGCGATCACCACGGGGATCTGCCTCGCGGCCGGCTATCCCGTCGCCTACCTGATCGGCCGCGCCAGCGACCGCTGGCGGAACCTGCTGCTCATGGCGGTGATGGTGCCGTTCTGGACGAGCTTCCTGATCCGCACCTACGCCTGGGTGACGATCCTGAAGAGCCAGGGCCTGCTCAACTCGCTCCTGCTCCAGGCCGGCTTGATCGTGATGCCGCTCGAGATGCTCTACACGTCGGGCGCCGTCCTGGTGGGACTGGTCTACACGTTCCTGCCGTTCATGATTCTCCCGATCTACTCGAGCGTGGAGAAGCTCGACGGCGCCCTGATCGAGGCGGCCCTCGATCTGGGCGCGGGCCCCGTGCGCGCGTTCTCGCGGGTGATCGTGCCGCTCACCTCGCCGGGCATCGCGGCGGGCGTGCTGCTCGTGTTCGTGCCCGCGCTCGGCATCTACGCGGTCAACGACATCCTGGGCGGCGGCCGCATCGACATGATCGGCAACATCATCGAGAACCAGTTCAAGGGCAACGCGCGCAACTGGCCCTTCGGCGCGGCGCTCGGCACCGTGCTGCTCGTCAGCTTCGCGATCTCGTACTGGCTCGTGAATCGCCGGCAGCGGATGCTCGCGGCGTGAGGAGAGCCCGATGAAGTTCGGCTTGATTCCCGTGAACATCGGCGTCGCCAACGTCGACCAGATGGTGCGCTTCGCGCAACACGTCGAAGCGTGCGGCTTCGAGTCGGTCTGGACCTTCGAGCACGTGATCGTCCCGCTCGACTACAAGTCCCGCTATCCGTACAACGCCACGGGCAAGATGGACACGACGCCCGAGACGAACTTCGTGGATCCGTTCATCGCGCTGGCGGCGATCGCGGCGGCGACGAAGACGATCCGGCTCGGCACCGGCGTGAACATCCTCTCGCAGACCAATCCGCTGCTCGCGGCGAAGCAGGCCGCGAGCCTCGACTTCGTCTCGAACGGCCGCCTCATGTACGGCGTCGGGATCGGCTGGCTCCGCGAGGAGTTCGAGGCGATGGGCACGCCCTTCGAGCACCGCGGTGCACGCTTCGACGACTACGTGGTCGCGATGCGCAAGTTCTGGTCCGGGGAGGTCGTCGCGCACGAGAGCCCGTTCGTGCACTGGCGGGGCTTCAAGAGCCACCCGCTACCCGTCCAGCGTCCGCTCCCTCTGATCATCGGCGGCAGCAAGGGCAAGATCTACGAGCGCATCGCCAAGCACGGGAACGGCTGGTACGCGCCGAGCGGGAGCCCGGCGGAGCTCGCGCCGATGCTCCGCGAGCTGAAGGCGGTTTGCGCGCGGCTCGGCCGCGACTACGACAGCATCGAGATCACCTCGATGTGGACGGGGCAGGGCGGGCTCGCCGCGGTCAAGGAGTTCGCCGAGCTCGGCGTTCACCGGCTGGTGACGTTCCCCTTCGCGCTCGGTCCCGACGCGATCAAGGGCACGAGCGAGCTCGCGAAGGCGGTGATCCGGGCTTAGGAGCCTGACCCAGGATGGGCAGTTGAGCCCGGGCGTCGAGGCGCGCCGCTGACAAGGCGTCGCGACCGAGGCGTAGCTGAAGCTACGCCGCAGGGAGCGCAACGCCGTCGGCGGCGATGCATCGGCGTCCGGGCGACCTGTCCCACTCCTGGGTCAGGCTCCTAATCCTCGTCCTCGCCCTGATCGTCGTCGTCGCCGTCCTCGTGGTGATCGTCGAGGTCGGGTCGCTTGAGCTCGACCTCGGTCGCGGTGAGGGCGCCGAGCATGTCCTCGAGCACCTCGATCTCCACGAGCACGCTCTCTCCGCTCCCGAGCAGGCTCGCGAGCTCCGCGCAGCTCGCATCCTCGAACTCGGTGTCCTGGTTCAGCGCCGCGCTGATCCCGAGCGCGGTGATCGACCCTGCGGTCTCCGCCTGCGGACAGGAGACGGCATCGAGCAGCGCCTTCACCTCCTGGTGGAGCGCCGGCGTGTCGTCCTCGCCGTCGTCCACACCGTCGTGGTCGCTGTCGGGATCGAGGGGATCACAGCCGTGGTGAACCTCCTCGCCATCGTCCATCGCATCGTCATCGCTGTCCCGATCGTTCGGGAAGGTGTGCAAGAGCGAGCGCTCGCGGCAGTCGCTCAAGCCGTCGCCATCGGTGTCCCCTTGCCCGGTTCTCGCGAGCTTGGCGTCCGCCTTTCGGCAGGGGTCCTTGGTCTTCGCAAACGCGGTTTCCGATCCGCCGAGCCAAAGCCCGGCCACGACCAGAGCTCCAACGAGCACAGGGATCCGCATGACTTCGATTCTCCTGGTTGGCCGGCCCGGGGTGCCGGATGAATCACGAGAGTACCACGCAGTGGGGATTCGCCCCCGCCCGGAGATGGGATGCGGGGGATCGGCCGTCCGCACGGGCTGAGCGGAGCGAGGCGCCGTCGGGTTTCGGCTTTTGGCGGCCTGCACGGGGCGGCCCCGGAAGTCGCGGGCGGTGCGATCGTCGCTGGCCCTCTCCGCGGGGCGACCGGGCGCGGGCCTAGTGCTCGCATTTGTTAGGGAGCCCGGCGGGGCGGCCTGGGCCTTCGAACGCGTTTGGGTGCCGGAGCCCGCACTGATCTGCAAGGAGGCTTGCCCTGGAGGCGCAAATCGCCCTCATGGGCGGTTGAAGTCGGTTCTCCCCCTGGCGTATATCAGCGATCTCTGACGCTTTTTGCGGGGGCGAGCAGACCAGATGTGCGGGATCGTCGGCATTCTGCGGAAAGGGGATCGTCCCCTGCCGCCGCCCAGCGTGCTGCGCCGCATGCTCGCCTCCATCCAATACCGCGGCCCGGACGAGAGCGGGGAGTACCTCGGGCGGGACGTGCAGCTCGCGGCGGCGCGGCTCGCCATCGTGGACCTGAAGGGCGGCCACCAGCCCGTCTACGGCTGCGATGGCCAGGTGGTCGGCGTCTACAACGGCGAGCTCTACAACCACGACGAGCTGCGTGCCGAGCTGCGCCGCAGCGGGCACGCGATCGCGGATACCTGCGACACGACGCTCGTCCCCCACCTGGTCGAGGCGCACGGCGAGGACGCCCTCGCGAAGATGCGCGGCATGTTCGCGCTCGCCGTGTGGAACGAGCGGCGGCGCGAGCTCCTGCTCGCGCGGGATCGCCTCGGCATCAAGCCGCTCTTCATCGCCGAGACGCGAGACTTCCTGCTGTTCGGGTCCGAGATCAAGGCGATCTTCGCGAGCGGCCTCGTGCCGCGCGAGATCGATCGCGACTCCCTGGACGACCTCTTCTCGCTCTCCTACCCGTGCCCGCCTCGCACGATGTTCGTCGGCGTGCGCGAGCTGCGGCCCGGCCACCTGCTCACGGTTTCGCCCGGCCGCGACGTGCCGGCTCCGCGCCGTTGGTGGCGCGTGCGCTTCCCGGCGATGGGCGAGCATCGCAAGGTCAGCTTCCGCGACGCTGCGCAGGAGCTGCGCGAGCTCCTGCTGCGCAAGACGTACGACCACCTGCGCGCGGACGTGCCCGTCGCCACCTACCTCTCCGGCGGCATCGACTCGTCGTTGATCTCGGCGCTGGTGAAGGAAGTCACCGGAGATCCGCCGACCACCTTCTCGATCGGCTTCGATTCGCCGGAGCACGACGAGCGCTCGCACGCCGCCGAGATGGTCCGCTTCCTCGGCGCGCCCAACCACCTGCTCGTGTGCGGCTCCGATGTCGCCAACTACTACCCCGACGTCATCTGGCACATGGAACTCCCGCTCCAGTTCCCCCTCGCGCTGCCGCTCTCGCTGCTCGCCTCGGCCGCGCGCTCGCAAGGCTTCCCGGTCGTCCTCACCGGCGAAGGCGCCGACGAAATCTTCGGCGGCTACGACTGCTTCCGCGCCGACAAGATGCGCCGCCTCTTCGACCACCCCGGCCTCCGCTCTCTCCGGGGGCCGGCGTATAGGACGCTGTACAAGTGGTTGGGAAAGCTCGAAGGCGCGGCTGAGCTGATGTCCCAGAATCACGAGCGTTCGGCGCAGGTTCAAGCGGAGTTCTTCGGGCTCTACCCGCCGTGGTTCGATGTGTGGACCACTTTTTCGCACAACCTCGACCGCGAAGGGCTGCTTGCCGTTGGCGGCCGCAAAGTCAGAGCTCCAGCGACCGCGCCAGCGGGTCTCCGTGCACTCGTTGCAGATGACGTGATGGACCTGAACCCTCTCGACGCCAGCCTCGCCTTCGAGATCGAGAGTCGCCTCGCCAGCTGGATCCTTCCAATTGGAGACCGGTCTTCAATGGCCGCCAGCGTTGAAGCCCGCGTGCCCTTCCTGGATCACGAGGTCGTTGAGTTCGTTGCGCGGCTTGAACCGGCCTTCAAGATGCGAGGATTGGCAGAGAAGGCACTGTTGCGAGAATCAGCCCGCAACATGGTTCCACCCTCAGTCCTAAATCGAACCAAGCGTCCGTTTTATACGCCCCTTAAGCGCTGGTTCTTCTCGGACCCAGCTCCCGAGTTCGTCGAGGATCTCCTAGGAGACTTGTCTCTGCGTGCCAGCGCCCTCTTCTCTCCGCAGGCAGTCAAGACTCTACGAGAGGAACTCTCGACGTCATCGCCAACGACACTTCGACATGCGCAACTCGAATGGAACCTAGTGTTGGTTCTGGGAGCGCAAATCCTCCATCAGCAATTCGTCCAAGACTTCGATCCCCTGCGTCCTCGCAGCGCTCCAAGCGCCCTCAACGCGTGACCGACGTTAGGCATGATCCGGCTTGAATCGGTAGCTCGTCATCCGCACGTCGCGCTCATCCTCGTCGGCGCTCTCACAGTCCTCCTCTTTGCCGGACTTCCGCGCCTCCGTGTGGATTCGTCGATCGAGACGATGATCGTCGACGGCGACTCCGACCGGATTGCCTTTGACGACATGAAGGCCGTGTTCGGAAACGACGAGGTAGTAGCCGTCGCAATCCCGTACGGCGACGCGCTAAACCGAGAGGCTCTCGCGTCTCAGCAAAGGTTGACGGAGCGGATCGAGTCGCTTCCAGGCGTAGTAGAAGTCGACTCGCTCGCAAACAGCGATGACATCGTGGGCATTGGGGAGGTTCTCCGGGTCGACACCGTCCTTCCCAGGGATGGCGACCCGCACAAACTCAGTGCCGCCCAGATCGCATACATCCGGGAGCGTGTCGAGGCCAATCGTCTTTGGACTGGTTTCCTGATATCTCGAGACCGATCAACCGCCGCAATCGCGGTTCACCTCGAAGACGAGTCGAATAACGGGCGCGCGCGCGTTCAGCTCATATCGCAGCTTGATGAGATCCTGAGATCAGAGCTCGGCACGCGCCCGTACTATCTGGCCGGGCACCCGTTTATGAAGACGGAAATTGGGGGCGCGATACAGCGTGACCTCGCTCTTCTCCTCCCGGTCACGCTTCTCGTCATGGCTTTGCTGCTCCGGCTCGGCACCGGTTCGTGGAAATCCGGGGCTCTGATCCTAAGTGCCGCGGTCATGGCCGTAGTGTGGATGCTCGGCGCAATGGGCTGGGTTGGCCAGCCTCTGACGGCGATGGCCACAACTGCCCCGACGATCCTGCTAGCGCTCGCGACTGCCTACCTAATGCACTTTGCTGCAGCATTTCAGAGACAAGTCGACGCCGGAAAGGTAGGTCGCGATGCCGCCGCGGCGGCGTTGGACGAGTACGGAATGCCTGTTGCCGTTGCGTCCGCAACAACTGCAATCGGCTTCGCATCTCTAGTCTTCTCGAGCGTCCCGATCGTTCGAGGTTTCGGTCTAGATTTGGCGCTGGGTGTGCTTGGAATTGTTGTGTTGGGGCTCGTCGGTCTCCCGGCTTGCTTTGCGGTCGCTCCCATCAGCCGAGACCGCGCAGTCTTCGGAGCTAGTCTTGGGTGGCTTCGCCTGTCTGGCGGCCTTTACGGGCGTGTCCTTGCGTCGGCCGCGGTCGGCCGTTGTGGCGGCGCTGATTACGGGCGCGATTGCTGCTGGGTTTGCGACGCAGATCAAGGTGGACTCAAGCGGTCCGAAGCGCTTTGCACAGGACTCTCGGTTCCGCGTCTCGTCGGACTTCTACAGAGCACATCTATCTGGTGACGTTCTCGGAAACGTATTCCTTCGGTCAGGTTTCGAGGGATTCTTTGAGCCTGAGAGACTAAGGCGCGTTCTGAAACTCCAGCGCGACTTGGAAGCACTCCCTGAAATCGACACGACGATGTCCATCGCCCAGTACATCGCGCTCATGAATCGGGCTTTGCACGGGAATGATCCTCGTTTCGAGGCCATTCCAGACTCTCGCGAGGCCGTGGCCCAGCTGTTGCTTCTCCATTCGTCCGCGGGCGACCCGCAAGCCTTCGACGACTTGGTGTCTGCCGACTACGACCAAGTGAGGATCGTTACTCGTGCGACGGTCTCCTCGAGTACCGAGAGCGAACTCCTTCGTACAAAGATGCTTGCACTGGTCGCCAAGCACTTCCCTGAGAGCTCCGATCCGGAGTCAGTCCTAAGCACCGAGATCTTGCTTTCGAAGGCTGCAGACACTCTGTCCCGCGAGCAGGTAAGGAGCTTTGCGGGGGCCTTGGTTGTAATTCTGTTGGCTGTGGTAGTCGGGTTCCGATCATTCAAGGCTGGTGCCCTAATGATTCTACCGAATGGCCTTCCGATTCTGATGAATCTCGGCGTAATGGGCGGCTTCGGCATACCGCTAAACGATACGACGTCCTTGGTGTCTGCGATCGCCCTTGGTGTGGGCGTCGACAGCACGGTGCATCTGTTGGCCGCGGTGGAACGGGGCGAAGCTGAGAATGGAACGCGTCGCGGATCGTTGGTCCAAGCGATGCTTGCGATCGGTAGACCCATAATTTTGACGAGCGTCGCCGTCATCGCAGGTTTCAGCGTCCTATTGCTCTCGGACTTCAGGAGCATCATGGAGATGGGCGGCCTCATGTCATTCACGATGTTTCTCTGTCTAGCAATGGACCTTGTTGTTACGCCTGCTCAACTGGTGGCTTGGTACCCCGAGGAGGTCGGGTCTGCCGCCATCTTGCATACGTCCGGCGGCGCGGTGGCCAGCGTAATCGAGTGGGAGGAGAGGGACAGACTGCGAGTCCGCCTGCTCGATACGCCTCCCTTCGAAGTCACTGCCAAGGAAGTAATCCTCGACTGTGTTTCGCGAGGGGTGCAGATCCAGGGCCGGCTTACCTCACCGCCGACGTCTGGACCATGTTTGGATCGCTAGTCACCTGCCGGCGATTGTCTAAGGAGTCACCGCGTGAACGCGCTGATCTCACTGTTCGAGGCCCCCCTGGATAAGCCATTGGAGCTGGGCGGATATTGCGCTCGTTTGCTTGGGACTCAACACGAAAGGGATGCTGCGTTCAAACTTCGGTCCGAGGTGTTTGGAGACGCGAACCTCGTCGATCTCCGAGAGTTCGCTCACGGTCTACTGGTAGATGAGTACGATGACGGTTCACTTGTCTTTGGCGTCGAATGCGGAGGTGAGATCGTAGGGACGTCGCGACTCACTCTCCCGTCGCCAAAGGGATTCCTTACTGAGAAGCTGTTTGACTTCGTCTATCCAGACATTGATAGGTCTCGACTCGGCGAGCTTGGACGCCTTGCGATCTCGCCACATCACAGAGGTGGCCAGCGTCTTCCGATGTTGCTGTTGATCGCTATGACTATGCGGGGGATGCGACATCACGAGCTTGAGTGGCTGTATGCTTTCCTTGCGCCGAAGCTGGCCGACTCATATGCGATGATGGGTTGCACGTCGTACCAGCTGCGGCTGCTGCCGCAAAGACCTGAGACGATTGCGCGCCGTCGCCTGATGCAGGGGTACTTCGACCGTCAACAGGTCGGCCCCGTTCTCTTTGGCTTGGCGGACGTTCTTCGCCAGTTGCGATCGCAGTGAACGGCCGACTGAAGCTCGCCTCGCATCTTCGGCTTTGGCACTGGTGGCAGCAAGAGAAGCGCAGGCGATCGATCCCAACGGTCTCATGCGCCAACTGGACGCGCGCCCGCGAGGAGCCGACCAGGAGATGGTCGCGACCTGGCGACTGATTCGCAGTGAAGGCTCGGAGCGAGTGAGAACTCTCCGGACGTACTGGAAGGACTATCGCGGCGGTACCAGTCAGACTTTCAGCAAACGAATCGCCGTATTTGATTCGCCACCCGATCTCGCGGATACCGCCTTCCTGGTTGTGAGCTACGTGGCCGCAAGCCGCGATGACGATAGGTGGATTTACCTTCCTGCTCTCCGTAAGGTCCGTCGAATAGCTGGCGGGGATCGGGGGCAGTCGTTCTTCGGGACTGACTTTGCGTATGAAGACCTGGCTGAGCGAACGGCTGACGAAGACCGGTTTGTTTTTCTTCGATCCGAGATCGTCAACGGTGCGCTTCACCACATCGTCGAAGCGACGCCGATTGATTCGGCGTTCCCGTACTCGAAGCGTGTGTTGTGGGTGAATCCGGCGTCGGCGACGACTTCGCGTATTGTGTACTACGACCGGAAGGGGAAGGAGAGCAAGGTGCTTCTTCTCGACTGGCAGAGCGTGGACGGCATCTGGGATTGGAAGCGACTACAGATGCAGACTCTGCGGACAGGCCACCGCACGGTCGTCGAAATTGAGGAGGTTCACCACGAGCTAGGGCTCTCCGACGCGCTCTTTGGCACGAACGCGTTGCAACTCGGCGCGCACCCTTAACGCGCTTGGCTCTCTGGGGGCGCTTTGCGACGCTGGCGTGCGGGGTGATTCTGCCTTGCTCAGTTGGAGCAAGCGAGCTCACCGTAACGCTGGAGTCTTCAACCGCCGTCCGAGTCTACGAACCGCATCGCGTTCAGAAGTCCCAGAATCGCATTGAGCTTGAAGCAGACGTTCCGCTCACGCGCGGGATTCGTGCCTACGCCGACGGCTGGCTCCTCTTGGATCCGGCAGGCCGCCTAGTGGGACCTGCTCCAGACCTTGGCCAGGATCCGATTGATCGTTGGCAGGTCGGCGGGAGCCGAGAGTTCGAGGCCGAGCTGCGTGAACTTTACCTGGAGGCTCAGGCTCAGCTCGGTTCGGCAATGGTGCAACCTCCGAGTCGGAAAGCAGCAAGTTGTTTGGGGGCAATCCTTCGGACTCCGAGTACTTGACATCGTAAATGCCCAGGACCTTCGAGAGTTCATCCTCGATGACTTCAACCGTCACGAACTCCAGTCTTCGGCGTTCGCCTCGATGTATCAGCGCACGGCTGGGACCTCCAGGGCCTTGCCTTCCCTGACTTCGAGCCCGATTCGCTGCCTGACTTTGAGAGTGAATTTGCGCTGGACCCGTCTCTGAGGGGTTCCTCCCGCGGCTTGCGCGTGTTCAGGAGCCCCTGGGAGACGTACTGATCCTCTCGCAGACGACCGACCAGCCGCGGGACTGGACCGGCAAGGCGACGGGGTACGGCTTCCGCGTGGGAAGGACGATTCACGGTGTCGATACAGCTCTCTACTACTGGGATCGTCCTGATCCGAGGCCCCTGGTAACTCGGCGAATGGAATCCGTAACCTTGGCCAGGAAGATCTATCTAGGCAATCGAATCCGTAGCGAGCACGAGCGAATTCGCACACGTCGGGTTCTCCGCGGCCGCGCCACTCGGAGATTTCGCATTGTGGAGCGAAGGGGCCGTAAGCTACTGGACGCGGATTTGTCGTCAATGATCTTTCGGACTCGGATGGATACGTCCGACGCGAGGACCTTCAGTTTGCAGTCGGACTCGACTGGAACGGCTGGGGCCCGTTGTTCGCGAATGCGCAGGTGATCGAGTTCGGAGTCTTTGGAGATAGCAGCCAGCTCTCTCTGGATCCTTGGCGAACCTATCTCTCGTTATTGCTCCGCTTCGATTTCAGGGGTGAAACCGTGCTGCCGCAGTTCTTTGCGATCGTCGGCGCAGACGAGGGCGATTTGCTCCTGCGTTCGTCTCTCGAGTGGAAGGCTACGGATTCGTTTTCGATCATCGCCGGCGCAGACTGGTTCTCGGGTCCACGGTCCACGCTGTTTGGGCAGTACGCGCACGACCGGGACTGCGTACCGATCCCAGGTCAGTTCGCGACGCCGGGGCTCGCGAGATGTTATTGGGAGCCCCAGCCAGGTCGGCCTAGTCGCGTGTTTCTGACGTTCCGCTACGCGTTCTCATTCGGGAAGTGACGGGGGAGTCGGACTTCGAAGACCGTGCCCCCTCCGTCCGCCTTGGCGACCGAGATCGACCCCTCGTGGTCGTCCACCACCTTCTTTACGATCGCGAGTCCCAACCCGGAGCCTCCCCGCTTTCCGGCGGTAACGAAGGGCTCGAATACTCGATCTCGAATCTCCTCGGGGATGCCGCGGCCAGAGTCGATAATTCGCGCGCAGATCGAGTCGCCGTCGCGATGCGTCTCGATCCGCAGCCGGCCTCCCTCGGGCATGGCTTCCAATGCGTTCTGAAGGAGGTTGAGAAAGGCGCGGCGCATCCTCTCGCTGTCGACGCGCACGAGCCCCGCGCTCTCGAGCTGCGTCTCGAGCGTGACGCCGCTGGCCCCGGCGCTCTCGGCTAGAGGCGCGAAGACCTCTTGGAGCCACACGTCGAACGGGACCGTGTCCCACTCGGTCGTAGACTCGCCCGCGCGGACGCTGTCGAGGAGCTCGTTGCACATGCGGACCATGCGCTCGATCTCGCTGGACGCGGAGATGGCGAGATCGCGAGCCTCGCCAGGCGGCAGGGCAATGTCGCGAGCGAGCTCGCTCACAGCAGACCGCACGATGGCGAGCGGGCTCCGGAAATCGTGGACGACCATCGCGATCATTCGGCCGATTCCCGCGAGCCGCTCGTGCTCGACGAGCTTGCCCTGTGCGACGCGGAGGGAGGAGAGCGATGCCTCGAGCGCCTGGTTCTTCTCGACGAGCTGTGTCAGCAAGCGAGCGTTCTCGCGCTCGAGCTGGGTGTTCGAGAGGACGGTTCGGATCGAGACGAACAGCTGATCGGGGGACCACGGCTTGTTGATGTAGGCGTGGACGCGACCCTGATTGATCGCATCGATCGTCGCGGCAATGTCTGCGTAGCCGGTGAGGAGGACGCGGCCGATCGAGGCGTCGAGCTCTGCGACCTTTGCGAGAAGCTGGACCCCGCTCATGCCAGGCATTCGCTGGTCGGAGATCACGACGTCCGGGGGGGCCGCCCGAATCGCCGTCCAGGCGAGCTCCGCGCCGCCGTAGGGCTCGATCGTGCCCAGGCGCCGGAGCGTACGGACGAGGAGCTCGAGGCTGCGCGGCTCGTCGTCGACGACCGCGATTCGCGCGGACGACTCGCGACTCTCCATGGCAAGGCCATCGGCAGAACGCTGAGGGCGCACAAGGCCCCGAAGGGGCTACTCCAGGCCAGAGTCCGGCGGGGAGAAGCGGACCGGAAGCTCAACCCGGAAGCAAGAACCCCGCCCAAGCTCGCTCCTGACCGTCACTGTTCCGCCATGCCGGATGACGACGCCGTAGCTGATCGACAGGCCCAGCCCGGTGCCCTTGCCTGGCTCCTTGGTGGTGAAGAAGGGGTCGAAGATGCGCTCGAGGCAGTCCGGGGCGATCCCGCAGCCATCGTCCTGCACCTCGAACGCCACGCGCTCGCCAGGCAGGGTCTCCGTTCGAACCACGATATGGCCGCCCGGCTGCACCGCGTCGGCCGCATTTGCAAGCAGGTTCATCAGGACCTGATTGATCTGGCCGCCGAGGCACTCCACGGGTGGAAGCTCTCCGTAGGCGCGCGTGATCTCGATCTCTTTGAGTTGGCCCCGGAGCAGGTTCAGCGTGGAATCGATCGCCTCGTGGAGGTCGACCGGCATCAGCTCCGCATGATCGACGCGCGAGAAGGTTCTCAGGTCGCGGACGAGGCCCGCGGTGCGGACGACGCCCTCGCCGCAGCCCTCCAGCACGCCCTTCAGGTCGGTTACCACGTGGTTGATGTCGAGCTCACGCCGGATCTCGTCGGCTCGAGCCCCTGCGCCCGCGCTCGCGAGCTCCGCCTCATACCGCTCGATCGCCGCGGCGAGAGTGTTGGCGTAGCTCTCCATGAAGTGAAGATTGCCTTCGATGAACGAGAGCGGGTTGTTCATCTCGTGGGCGATACCCGCCACGAATTGGCCGACTGATGCCATCTTCTCGCGGTGGACGAGCTGGGCCTGGGTTTCGCGCAGCTCCCGCAGCGCGGCACGTAGGTGTCTCGTGCGGTCTTCCACCTTGTTCTCGAGATCCCGATTGAGCTCACGAAGCTGCTCCAGCGCGCGGGCGTTCTCGACCGCCAGGGCCCCTTGATTCGCGAGCGTATGAAGCAATCCCCGGTCGTAGCCTCCGTACAAAGAGCCGGAGAGCGGTCGACCGAGGAGCAAGGCGGCGACCACACCGCTCTCTGCCCGAAACGGCACGACCAGCGTTCCTCCGCGGCCATCCTGAGGAAGAACGCTTTGCTCGGCGAGCGAGAGCAACTCTTGTCCAAGAGCCGAGTCCGGGCAGGCGGGCCCCAGACACGCGAGCTCCCCGCCGTTCTCCCTTCGGACGTGGAATGCGAGCCACTCCGGATGAAGGGTCTCGCCAACGGCTTGCCGAATCTCCAGCGCGATCACCTTTAGATCCGTCACGGACGCCAGCCGTGCGCTGGCCGTCCCCACGACTCGTCGGAAGTCCCACGCCGCTCGGAAGAACACGCGATCGAGCGCCGACTGCAGCCGGTCCCGCAGCGGGAGCAGCGCGAGCACGCTGACCGGGCCGAGCACGAGCGAGAACGCACTCAGACCGGATTGAGGCGCGCGCGGAAGCAGGGTGTCGAAAGCGAAGACCAACCCGCCGTACAAGGCGGTCACTGCGATGGTGAGTACCACGTAGTTCAAGACGCGGCGCAGCATCTCATCGACGCCTAGTAGATTCTGGCGAAGCACCGCGTAGGCCAGCGAAGCGGGGAGAAGCATTCCGCTGAAGGCCAGCAGATTCTGCGGAGCTTCGCTTCCCTGTCGCGGACGCGAGAGAGTGCGAGAACAACTTGCGGGCGCTAGGGCAAGGGAGCTCCCGACGGAGACTACCTTGAGGCGCTGCCGTGTCTGGAAGCTGGACACGACAAACCAATCGCGAGCCAAGACACAAACGAAGACAAGGAGGGCCAAGCCCAATGAAGTTTGCGCCACCGAGTGTGTAAACCGATAGCGAGTGCGGCTCGTACAGCCAATATCTGATTCAACGCGCTTACTGCGGCGACAAAAGCACGTAGCTTGCGGGCAGCAGCGCCGAACCTTTCTCGCCTCTCGGGGCGGGGAAGGCAAAGGCTAGATGGACAATGCAGGCGGCCAGAAGAGACTCAGAGAAGGCGTGAATGCGGAATAGTCGGTGCGGTCCGTAGAGGTCGACTGCGGTTAGGCCCAAAGGCCAGCCGCGAACAATGCGACGAACATCCCACCCGCGGCCGGATCACTTCCCCGCAGATATCGAACACAGAGGGCGATGCCGCAGAGCCCGATGCCGCAGAAGAGGTACGTGCCGAAGAGCAGGCTCCAGTCTGTGCGTTCGAAGCGGCGGGATGGGATCTCGACCTCGCGCACACCGTGGCGGTCTCGCAGCGTGTAGCGGTGGAGGGCGCCGACCGGGGCCGCCGCGACCAGGCGGGCGACGTCTCGCCCGCTCTTGACGCGAACGCCGTCGACTGCGACGACCTCTTGTTGGAAGACGCTCGCGGTGGCATCGGGCCAGCTCGTGAGCCCGGCCGATGCGATCACGCGGTTCTCGAGCACGAGGAAGCCCGGGAAGGTGCGCCCCACCCAGCCCGCGCTCTCGAAGGAGACCAGCACGGCGATCGCGAGCGCAACCAGGGCGGCTGCGATCAGGAGCGGGTCGCGCTCGCGACGGAGGTTCGGGTCCTGCACGCCCGACGCATCGGCGAACCGACAGCCCGACTCGAATCGGGCCGCGCAGGGTCGAAGCTACTCGACGAGCACGTTCGGGCGGGGGAGGCCCTGGGCCTGGCAGGCCGCCAGGTAGAACTCCAGGGTGATCGGGCCGTCCGCGACCGAGTCCACTTTCCCGTCGGCGTCGAGATTGAGGTTCGCGCCGTACATGTGGAAGAACACGCGCGTCTCGTTCTCGATGCACTCCAGCGTATGGATCGAGCCTGCGGGCTCGTAGAGGAACGACCCGGCGCGATTCACGTAGTCGTATTCCTTGTACTTCCACGCGCCGCTGTACGTGTATCCCCAAACCGGCCCAGTGTGGCGATGCGTCTGCACCTCGAACCCGGCCTGGAAGACGTTCTCGATGATCCAGAGCCCTTCGCCCTTCTTCACCTGGAGGACCTTCAACTTGTTGCCCCCACCGATCTCGACGAAGGGGAGGTCGTTCGCACCGATGTGGACGGCGGTCGGAGTCGGTTGCAGGGACACGGGAGCCCTCCTCGCGTGGGGACCCGAGGATTGCGCGGCTTCTCTCACCTGGGAAGCGCCCTCGCGCCGGGCGATACTCGCCGCGAGGGGAGACACGCGTGAGCGACCGCGAGGCCGATCGAGAGCCCCTCGTCTTGTTGGGCCTGGGCTGCGTGGCGCTAGTCGTCTCGGGGATCGAGCCCTACGACCGTCTGACCTGGGTGCTCGAGGTCGTCCCTGCAGTGACCGCCGCGGTCATCCTCGTCGCCACGCGGCGGCGTTTCCCGCTCACGCCGCTCGTCTATCGGCTGATGTTCTTTCACGCGCTCGTTCTGATGCTCGGCGGCCACTACACCTACGCGCTCGTCCCCCTCGGCTTCTGGGTGCAGGAACTGTTCGGCTTCGCGCGCAATCACTACGACCGCCTCGGTCACTTCATGCAGGGCGTGACGCCGGTCTTGGTCGCGCGCGAGGTGCTGGTCCGGACCTCTCCTTTGCGGCCCGGGCGCTGGCTCTCTTCCCTCGCGATCTGCGTCACGCTCGCCGCGAGCGCGTTCTACGAGTTCACCGAGTGGTGGGCGGCCCTCTTGGGGGGCGAGGCCGCCGAGAGTTTCCTGGGCACTCAGGGCGACGTCTGGGACACGCAGTGGGACATGTTCATGTGTCTGTGCGGCGCGCTCGCCTCGTCGCTGCTGCTCGGAGGGCGGCACATGCGGGAGCTCGCGACGCTCGGATACCTCACAGGATCGGCGGGGCCGGGGGGCCGACGTTGAACGCGACTGGGGTCGCCGTTCTCGTGTTCGCATGCACCTTCGGCGGCGTGCTGCTGGGAATGTTCTTGCGAACGGTCCTGCCAGAGGAACACCTGACCGGAGACTCGCGCACAACGATCAACGTAGGCGCCGGCCTGATCGCCACGCTCACCGCCCTGATCCTGGGCCTGGTGACCGCATCGGCGAAGGAGTCCTTCGACAGGCTGGACAACGGGATCGAAGCCACCGCCGCTCAGGTGCTCTCGCTCGATCGCGCCCTCGCGCGCTACGGAGGGGAGACTCAGCCGATCCGGGACTCCCTGAAGCTCGCCATGGTCCAGCGCATCGCGACCCTCTGGCCCGAAGCCGACCAGGCTGCACAGCTCGACCCCGGCGAGACCGGAAGACTCGCAGAGAAGCTCGCGGGCGAGCTGCGCGCCCTAGCGCCCCAGAACGCGGAGCAGCGCTGGCTGAAGGCTCGCGCCCTCGAGCGCTGTGAGGCGCTGTTGGACTCCCGCTGGATGGTCATCGCGGCGATCGCGGGCTCGGCGCCCGCTCCCTTCCTCGCGATCCTGTTGTTCTGGCTGACGATCACCTTCACGAGCTTCGGGCTGTTCGCTCCTCGGAACGCCACGGTATTGGCCGCGCTGTTCGTGTGCGCGCTCTCCGTGGCCGGGTCGGTCTTCCTGATTCTCGAGCTCGATGGGCCATTCGACGGTCTGATCACCGTCTCGTCCGAACCGCTGCGCTACGCGGTCGCCCACGTCGACCAATGAACGAGCGCTCTTTGAGCGCGGGAGGCTCACCGTGAAGCCCGTCACCGTCGTCACTGGCGCGAACTCCGGCATCGGCCGCGCGACCGCTGTGCACCTCGCGGGCCAGGGTCACACCGTCTACGGCACCGTCCGCTCTCTCGACAAGGCGGCCAAGCTGAAGTCGATGGCCGACGCCGCCGGCGTCGAGGTAGAGCTCGTCGTGCTCGACGTCGCCGTGGACGACTCGGTGCGCCGCGGGGTCGAGAAAATCCTCCAAGAGGCAGGCCGCGTCGACAACCTGGTGAACAACGCCGGGGTCGGCGGGAACGCTGTCACCGAGGAGTGTCCCGTCAGCCTGTACGCCGACGTGATGAACGTGAACTTCTACGGCGCTGTGCGCTGCATCCAGGCGGTGCTCCCGCAGATGCGCGCGCGCCGCAGCGGCTGCATCGTGAACATCTCCTCCGTCGTGGGCCGCGTGGCTGCGATCGGCCAGCAGCCCTACGTGACGTCGAAGTGGGCGCTCGAGGGCATGAGCGAGGGCCTGGCCCAGGAGCTCGCCCCGCATGGCATCCGCGTCGCGATCGTCGAGCCGGGCATCACGAAGTCGGCGATCTTCGCGAAAAACGTCGACGCCCCGAATCAGACGGGCGCGTACGAGGCGCACTACCGGCGCTTGTTCCAGTTCTATGCCGTGGGCATCGCCCAGGCGACCGACCCCTTCGAAGTCGGTGCCGTCGTGCACGACGCGATCACCACCCCGCACCCGCGCCTGCGCTACGCGGTGTCGTGGGGCGCCGAGGGCATGATCGAGGGGCGCCGGGCCCTCCCCGACCAGGAATGGGTGGCGATGGGCGCCCTCGTCGACGACAGCGCCTACTACGACGCCTTCGAACGCCACTTCAAGCTCCGCATCCACCCGTAGCCCCGCGCGCCCCTCGCTGGCCGAGTGAATCTTCGTTCACTAGGATGTGAACGCCGATTCACCGCCCACGAGGAGGCTCCGATGGCCGCGACGACTCGGCTGGCCGACGACCCCACCGTCGTTCAGCGCGTCCTCGATCACATCGACCACGAGACCACCGATCGCAGCCAGGCGAGCTGGCGCGAGCCGGTCGCGAACTACCAGTCGGTGGAGCGCTGGGCCCAGGAGCGCGCCGTGCTGCGTCGCATGCCGATTGCCTTCTGCCCTTCGGCGGCGCTGCCGGAGGTCGGCTCGTTCATCGCCCGCGAGGCGGGCGGCACACCGCTCTTGGCCGTGCGCGGGAGCGACCACAGGGTGCGCGTCTTTCGCAACGCGTGTCGGCACCGCGGGGTGCAGGTCGGCTCCGGGAGCGGGTGCCAGCGCGCGTTCGTGTGCCGCTACCACGGCTGGACCTACGGGCTCGACGGGTCGCTGAAGCACGTCCCGCACGAGGACGGCTTCCCGGGCCTGGAGAAGGTCTCGCGCGGTCTCGTCGCGGTCGAGGCGATCGAGGCGCAGGGCCTCGTCTTCGTGGACCAGGAGGCGCAGGCCGGCGCGCCGCTCTCGCAGCCGGAGCTGCCCCCGCTGATCGCGCCGCGCTATCGGCTGCGGAGCGCGCGCGAGTTCGAGCTCGCGGTGAACTGGAAGATCCTCGTCGAGGGCTTTCTCGAGGGCTACCACATCCGCGCGACGCACGCGCAGACCTTCTACCCCGTGCAGTTCGACAACCTGAACGTCGTCGAGCAGTTCGGACCCAACAACCGCATCACGTTCCCGTATCGCGCGATCCACAAGCTGCGCGGCCAGCCCGCCGCCGAGCAGAACGTCGAAGGCAAGCTGACCTACGTCTACCACCTCTTCCCGAACGTGATGGTGGCGACCTTCCCGGGTCGCATCATCGTCGTCGTGATGGAGCCCGAGGCGGTGGACCGCACGCGCCAGATCACCTACGTGCTCTCGGATCGCGAAGAGAGCGACGTGCGGCCTGAAGCGCGGCGGCGATCTCGTCGACGCGGGGGGCGCCGAGGATCGCGAGGTCGCCTGCGCGATCCAGCGCAGCCTCGCGAGCGGCGCCAACGAGTTCTTCGAGTTCGGCCTGTTCGAGGGGGCGATCGCGCACTTTCATCGCAGCCTGCGCGCGGCGCTGGGCGAGGCGGCGTGAGCGCTCGTCGCCCGCGTCGAGAGCGCGCTCGCGCGCCCGAGAGCCCGGCCGACACGCGCTCGCGGCTGATCCTGGCGACGCGCGCGCTTCTCGAGGAGGGAGGCTACGCGGCGGCCTCGGTGCTCGCCGTCGCGAAGCGCGCAGGGGTCTCCGCGGGCGCCCTGTACCGGCACTTTCCCTCGAAGGCGGAGCTCGTTGCGGAGGTCTTCCGGGACGCCTCGCGGCGCGATCTCGCG
Organism: uncultured delta proteobacterium; assembly: GCA_963716275.1. Taxonomy (GTDB): domain Bacteria; phylum Myxococcota_A; class UBA9160; order UBA9160; family UBA6930; genus VGRF01. The sequence goes on from CAVQTC010000017.1 coordinate 211,326, forward strand.
GCCGTGGACGAGGCCGCCACCCCGGGCGGCTGCCTGGAGCGCTTCGAGGCCGCGATCGCGACGCACGCGAAGCGCGCGCTGCGGCGGCGTCGGCTCGCCTGGGCGCTGGTGCACGAGCCCGTGGACCCTGCGGTCGACGCCGAGCGCCTGCGCTTCCGTCGCGAGTACTGCCGGCGCATGGCGGGGCTCCTCCGCCAGGCCATCGCGGCCGGGGAGCTGCCCGAGCAGAACGTCGAGCTCGTGGCGGCCGCCGTGGTCGGCGCGATCGCCGAGTCTCTCGTTGGTCCGCTCTCTCCCTCGGTCCTCCGCGTGCCGGAGCAAGAGGCGTTGATCGCTTCCCTGGTGCGATTCTGCCGGCGAGCGGTAGGCGCACCCGATCGGGCCGCGTTGCGCCGCGTCGCCTCGGACTGACGGAACGGGGGCCGCACGCGAGCCTCGCCGTGGTACGGTCCGCGCATCGTGCGGCGAATGACAATCAGCGCGGCGCTTCTCGGTGGATGGATTCTCGCGCAGCTCGGCTGCGCCGCTGCGCCTGGACCGGCGGCGGAGTCGCGGCCGGCGCTCGACCGCGCGGCGGCGACGATCACCCAGGCGGCGATCGCCGCGCCGGGCCGCTTCCTGTCCGAGGACGCCCTCGAAGGGCGAGGCCCGGGGACGCGTGGGGAGGCTCTCGCCAGCCGCTTCCTCATCTCGCAGCTCGAGGCGCTCGGGCTCACGCCCGCCGGCTCCAACGGCGGGTGGGAGCAGGTCGTGGACCTCGTCGGCGTGACCACGAGCCGGGTGACCCCGTTGACGGCTCGCGGCAAGGCAGGCACCCCGCTCGCGCTCGAGCCCTTGCGCGACTTCGTCGTCACGCGCACGTCGCTCGCGAAGAGTCAGCACGCCTGGCGCGATGTCGAGGTCGTGTTCGTGGGCTACGGCATCCAGGAGCCGAAGCTCGGCTGGGATGACTACGCCGGCGCCGACGTGCGGGGCAAGGTCGTGCTGGCGCTCATGAACGACCCGGACTGGGACCCCGCGCTCTTCGCGGGCAAGCGCCGGCTCTACTACGGAACGACGCGCTACAAGCGCGAGCTCGCCGCCTCGCTGGGCGCGGTCGGCTTCATCGGCATCCACACGCGCGAGTCGATGGGCTGGCCGTGGCAGGTGGCGCAGAGCTCGTTCGGCGCCGAGAACTCGCAGCTCGCCGAGCCGACGGGGCCCGAGCTGGATCTCGCGCTGCTCGTGACGAGCGAAGCCGCGGACCGCATCGCCGCGGGCGCGGGCCGCACGCTCGCCTCGCTGAGCGCGGCCGCCCGCACGAAAGGCTTCCGCGCGATGCCCCTCGGAGAGACGCTGGCGCTGGACGTGGACACGGTGCTGCGCCCTTATCAGGGCGTGAACGTGGTCGGCGAGCTGCGCGGCAGCGACTTGGTGCTGCGCGACGAGTACGTGGTCTACTCGGCACACCACGACCATCTCGGCACCAAGCTCGTCGACGGGAAGCCCGTGATCTACAACGGGGCCGTCGACAACGCGATGGGCGTGGCCGGCGTCCTCGCCATCGCGAATGCATTCTCGGCGCTCCCGGAGCCGCCGGGGCGCTCGATCCTGTTCCTGCTCGTGACCGCCGAGGAGCAGGGTCTGCTCGGGAGCGAGCACTTCAGTGTGCATCCGACCGTGCCGGCGCGCTCACTCGTCGCCGACATCAACTTCGACAGTGGAAACGCCCTGGGCCGCTCGCCGACCCTTTACTTCATGGGCGGCGACAAGTCGTCGCTGCACGAGCTCGCGACGCGCGTCGCGGCGCAGCAGGGCCGCACGATCGTCGAGGAGCCCTTGCCCGAGGACGGCTACTTCTACCGCTCCGACCAGTTCAGCTTCGCGCGCATCGGTGTGCCGTCGCTCTACTTCCGCTCGGGTCCCGAGATTCGCGGCAGGCCGGCCGGCTGGGGGATCGAGCAGCAGAAGCGGTACTTGGCCGAGCGTTATCACCAGCCGAGCGACGACTGGGAGTCGGGCTGGGACCTGAGCGGCTTCGTCGAGGATCGTCCAGCTCGCCTTCCGGGTCGGTTTCGAGGCCGCGAGCCGGCCCGAGCGCGTCTGGTGGCACCCGGGCGACGAGTTCGAGCCGGCGGGTCGGACGCGCCTCGGCGAGTAGTCGCGGTGGCCGAGCGCTCGCTCCTCGACCGCCTGATCCAGCGCGGCCGCCCAAAGACCGTGCGCGGCTTCGCGCCGCCGCCCGTCGAGATCGCGCAGGGCCTCTGGTCGCTCGAGCGCCGGTTGCGCATGCCCGGCGGGCCGAGCCTTCCGGCGCGCACCACTCTCGTTCGTCTCGCCTCTGGGGGCCTCCTGGTCGTCTCACCGCCGGCCGTCGAGGCGGGCGGGCTCGCGGCGCTCGACGCCCTGGGGCGGGTCGAGGAGGTGCTCCTTCCCAATAGCTTCCACTACCTGAACGCGCGCCCGTTTCTCGGGCGCTATCCGCATGCTGTGCTGCGCCTCGCCCCGAGCCTCGCGGCGCGGGTTCCCGATCTCCCGCGCGGCGAGGAGCTGACGGACCGGACGCCGGCCTCCTGGCTGCCGACGCTCGAGCACACTGCGTTGGGTCCAGCCCGCGGCGTCTCGGAGGTTGCGCTTTTCCACCCAGCGAGTGCCACCTTGATCCTCACCGACGTCGCCTTTCCACGTGCGCGCGTACGCGAGCGCGCTCGAGCGCGTGTTCTGGAGGCTCGCGGGCATCCCGATCGGGTTTGGGCCGAGCCGCAGCGCTCGACGCCTGCTTCTGTCGGATCGCGCCGCGGTGTCGGACTTTCTCGCGCGCGTGCTGCGCTGGCCCTTCCGTCGGGTCCTGGTGGCTCACGGCGATCCGCTCGAGGTGGATGCGGTCGCGGCGTTCCGGCGAGGGTTCGCGGCCTATCTCGCACCCTGAGCGTCCTCCGCTTCGAGCTCTCGAACCGCGCGCTCCACGCCATCCGGGATCATCCTTGAAGCGAACGCCCGGGCGCGCTCGCGCAAGGCCCCGTCGTCGAGGCAAGCGCGCATCGCGCGCGGGAGCTCGTCGCTGTGGCGAGCCGTCGCGCGTAGCGGCGTGAGCCCGCGCTCCTCGAGCCTGCGGCGCCAGTAGAACTGATCCGTCATCTGAGGCGCGACGATCTGCGGCACGCCGGCGCGCGCCGCCGTCGCGGTCGTTCCGGCGCCGCCGTGGTGCACGACGCCCGCGCAGCGCGGGAAGAGCTTCCCGTGCGGGGCCGCTCCGATCGTCCGCATTCCCACAGGCAGCTCCAGGTCCGTAGGGGCGCCTGCGAGGAGCGCGCGCACGCCGGCCTCCCGAATCGAAGCGATCAGCTTCCGCCAGGTGGAGCCAGGATCCCGATCGGGGGTGCTGCCGAAGCCCACGTAGAGCGGGGGCGGCCCCGCGTCGAGGAACGTCTCGAGGTCGGCGGGCAGCTCCTCGCGCTCGGGAAGGAACCAGGAGCCCATCTGGATCACGCCCGGCGGCGCGTCTCGCGGCAACGGCCCGAGCGCGGGATCGCACGCCAGGATCAGGCGCGTGTGGAGCAGATGCCTCCACGCGTCCGACACGCCCCCGAGCCCGAGCTTGCGGCGCTCGGCGTCGATCGTGGGGCGCAGGCCCAGGTTGTTCATGAGGCGGTACTGCCACCAGCCGAGTCGATTCAACCAGCGCGGCAGGGACTGGGACTTCGTGAACAGGCTCGGATGCTCCGCCGACGGAAGCACGCACGGCGTGAAGCTCACGTAGTGGTATCGGAGCGGGAGCTTCTCGGCGAAGGACGCTCCCGCCGCGGTCAGCGAGGAGCCGAGCATCACGTCGCAGCGCCTCGCGAGCGGCTCGAGGGCCGCGTACTGGAGCGCGACGAGGCGGGGCAACTCCCGGAGCGCATACGCGATCCCGCGCAGGCCTTCGTTCGAACGCTCCAGGAACTCCCGCATGCTGCCGCCAACGGGGTGGCACGGGAGCCCCAGCTCCGCGATCCACGCCGCAAAGTCGGGCGGCGTAGCCAGCTCGACTGTGTGTCCTCGAGCGCGCAGCCCGAGCGCCAGCGCAAGAAGGGGCTGGACGTCGCCGCGGCTCCCGAACGCAGCGATCAGGGCGCGCACGCGTGGCATGTTATCGAGCGCCACGGCACGCTCTCAGGGGCTCTGCGCCCGCAGCGAGGAGACCCGCATGGCGGCCCGTCCCGACGTCCTCACCACCGTGGAGCAGGTGCGCGCACTCGTGGGCGAGGAGGTGCCGGCCGTCCGCGCGAAGCTCTTCCAAGAGCTCGACGAGACCGCCCGCGCCTTCATCGCCCGCGCGCCCTTCCTCCTGCTCGCCACCTCCGATCGAGAGGGCAGACCCGACGTCTCGCCGAAAGGCGACGGCCCCGGCTTCGTCTCGATCGAGCCCGATGGCTCGCTCCTGATCCCGGAGCGCAAGGGCAACAAGCTGATCTTCACGCTGCAGAACATCCTCGCGAACCCGCAGGTCGCGCTGATCTTTCTGGTGCCGGGGACGGAGGAGACCTTGCGCGTCCACGGCCGCGCCGTGCTCGTCGCGGACCCCGAGACGCTTCTCCGTTTGAGCGCGCGCGGCCAGCCCGCGCTGCTCGCGACGCGCGTCCACGTCGAGCGCTGCTTCTTCCACTGCGCGAAGGCCTTCCGGCGCTCGCGCCTCTGGGAGCCCGCGACCTGGCCGGAGAAGCTCCGCATCTCCTTCGGGAAGGTGCTCGCCAAAAAGCTCGGCGGCGACGCAGCGCTCGCTGAGCGCATCGACCGCTCGATCGAAGAGGACTACGAGAAGAACCTCTGAGCCGCTACGACGCGATCCTGCTCATGGGGCCACCGGGGTCGGGAAAGTCGTTCCTCGGAGCGCATCTCGCGCGCGCGGGCCTGGGCTCCTATCGCGAGCTCGAGCCGATCCTGCGCGAGAAGTTCGGCGCGGAGGACACCTTCCTCTCGAACAAGCGCGCGGCGCTGGAGTTCCTCGTGCGTTCGTATCGCGACCAGCTCGCCCACGCGGAGCGCCCAGTTGCGATCGAGACCACCGGCGTCAGCGACCGCCCGATCTTGGAGCAGCTCGCGCGCGAGCACCGCGTCGCGATCGCGCACGTCAACGCGGATCGCGCGGTGTGCGTCGACCGGGTGGTCGCGCGACCGCCTGGACGGAACATCAGCGCCACGGTCGATCGCGAGCGCGTGGGCGCCTTCTACGACCTCTGGCACGAGCGGATCGCGCCGACCTATCGCTTCGATCTCGTGCTCGATGGAGGGGATGTCGAAGCCGCGACCGCGGCGCTTCGACGCCTGCTCGAGGAGCGCGCGTGACGGTGCGCGAAGCGCTTGCCTTCGTACAGGAGCACGGGATCGTGCTCGAGTCCGCTCGCGGCCCGGTGCCCTCGCTCGCGGAGGCGATCGCGGGAGGACCCATTCGCGGGAGCTGGTGGGCGCATCCGCGCGGGAACGAGATCTACGCGGTGCTGAGCGGCGTGCGCGACGCGAAGCCCGTGCTCGTGTGCCGCCTGGTCGCCGGCAAGATCACGTACGTGCATCGGCGGCTCTGGCCCGCGCTGGTGCGCGCAGCCGAGCGCTTCCCGCCCCGCAACCTCGCCCAGCTGCACGAGGAGCACACGGTCGCGGGGCGCCACGTGACGCGCGAGGTCGCGTTCCCGAGGTGGGTCCCGGCAGCAGTCGCCCGCCGCGCGGCGCGGCTTTCGGAGGCGGACGCGCTCGCGGAGCTCGGCGGCTGGTGCGCCTAGCGGAGCGGGCAGCGAATCGAGCTACGCTCTCGCCAAAGGCAACGCTGGAGGCCGCCATGCACGTCGGAATGGGGATCGTCTATCAGGGCATCGGCGAGGGGCGCACGGACCGCGAGGTGATGCAGCGCGAGCTCGCGCTCGGCGACCTCGCCGAGCCGCTCGGCTACGAGTCGCTCTGGGGGGTCGAGCACCACTTCACCAACTACACGATGTGCCCGGACGTGCTCCAGCACCTGACCTACTTCGCCGGGCGCACCAAGACGATCCAGCTGGGCTCGATGGTGGTCGTGCTGCCCTGGCACGACCCGATGCGCGTCGCCGAGCAGATCGCGGTGCTCGACCACATGTCGGGCGGGCGCTGCGTGCTGGGCATCGGCCGCGGCCTTGGGCGCGTCGAGTTCGAGGGCTTCGGCGTCGACCAGAACGACAGCCGCGCGATCTTCACCGAGAGCGCGCAGATGCTGCTCGAGGGCCTCGAGCGCGGCTACTGCGAGTTCGACGGCAAGTTCGTGAAGCAGAAGCGGCGCGAGATTCGGCCGCGGCCCTTCAAGTCGTTCCGTGGGCGCACCTACGCCGCCGCAGTCTCGCCCGAGTCCGCGCAGATCATGGCGCGCCTCGGCGTCGGCATCCTGATCGTCCCGCAAAAGCCGTGGCCCCACGTGGTGCGCGAGCTGACCGAGTACCGCGCGCTCTATCGCGAGCTCAACAAGTCCGAGCCGCCGCCGCCCATCGTGGCCGGCTGGGTCTACATGGACGACGACGAGCAGCGCGCGAAGGAGGAGTCGCAGCGCTGGCTCGCGCGCTACTACCAGTCCGTCGTGGAGCACTACGAGCTGACCGGCACGCACCTGCAGCAGACCCGCGGCTACGAGATGTACGGGAAGCTCCAGGAGAAAATGCACGAGCCCGGGGGCGTCGCGGCGATGAACCAGTTCTTCGTGGACCTGCATCCTTGGGGAACGCCCAAGCAGGTGCACGAGAAGATCCTGGAGATCCGCCGCCTGACCGGTTGCGAGGGCTTCATCGGCCTGTTCAGCTACGGCGGGATGCCCTACGCGGTGGCCGAGCAGAACTGCCGGCGCTTCGCGGCGGAGATCAAGCCGCTGCTCCAGCGCGAGGTGCCCCTCGCCCAGCAGCAGGTGGCGAGCCCGCGCCGCGAGACCGCGGGTGCCACGCTCACAGCGAGCGCGTAGCAGCCTCTGCGCCCGCGCGCTCCAGATCGGTCATCAGGCTGCGGCGCGCCGCGAGCAGCGCGGCGAGGCCGACGCTCATCGTGGCGAGCACGCCGATCATGGCGATGCGCAGCGCCTCGTCGCCGAAGCGCGGCGCCAGGAGGTCGCTGGCGAGACCGATCGCCCAAGGCCCTACGAACATCCCGCCGCCCGTGATGAAGAGGATCAGGACCGACGACGCGACGGCGCGGTAGCGCGCGGGCGCGAGGCTCTGCGCGATCGCGAACAGGATCGGCGCATAGCCCGATCCCACGATGCCCGAGGGCACCGAGAGCGCGATCGCGAGCCAGGGGTCCGGCACCGCGCAGATGGCGATCAGGATCGGCATCGAGAGCCCCACGGAGGCCTGCGGCGACGGCGAGGCGCCAGGGCGGGCTCCGGCGTCCGAGCCGATCGGCGAGGAGCCCCGCGAGCAGGACGCCGGTGACACCGGCCGCTCCGTTCACGAGGCCGTAGCCGAGGCCGAAGTCGCGGAGCGACATGTGGTGCGAGCGCACGAACATCTCCGGGAGCCACGCGCCGAAGCCCGTCCCGGCGATGGAAGCGGACGCACCGCCGATCGCGATCCACCGGAAGGTCCGGATCCGCAGGAGGGCGGCGATGCTGTCCACCAACTCGAGGGTCGCCGCTCTTGGGGAGGCCGGGGCCAGGGCGGGCCGCGCGGGCTCCCGCACCGTCGTGAGCATCAGTGCGGCGATCGCGATCCCAGGCAGGCCCACCACCAGGAACACGTTGCGCCAGCCGAGGGGAGCCACGAGCAGGCCCCCGATCAGGGTGCCGAGCATCATCCCGATCGGCACGCCCATCTGGAAGACGGCGAGGGCCGTCGCGCGCGAGGTCGGCGGGAAGTAATCGGCGATCAGGGAGTGCGCGGGGGCGGCGCCGGCCGCTTCGCCGATCCCGACGCCGACGCGGGCCGCGGTGATCTGCCACGCCGAGCGAGCGAGCCCGGAGAGAGCCGTGAAGCCGCTCCAGAGGAGCATCCCCGCCGCGATCAGGTTCCGACGGGAGCGGCGGTCCGCGAGCCGTGCGACGGGAATCCCGAGGCCGGTGTAGAGCACGGCAAAGGCCGGCCCGAGCATGAATCCCATCGTCCCGTCGCTGATGCCGAGCTCGGCCTTGATCGGCCCGGCGAGCATCGTCAGCACGTAGCGGTCGAGGTAGTTGACCACGTAGCTCGCCGAGAGCACCGCCAGCACGTAGCGGGCGTAGCGGCGGGAGGGGGTGGGATCGGTCAAGGGCCGCCGGGGTAGCTCGATCCCCCGCAGGCATCAATGCCGACGGAGCAGCGCTTTCGTGCGTCCCGTCACAGACTCGTATGCAGGGCGCACCATAGCCTGCCCCGAATTGCAGGGATTCTCGGGCGCGCGCTCTGCGGTATACCGACAGCGCGTGTGAACCCACACGAAGGAGGTGACATGAAGCGGGTCCTGCTCGGTTTGATCGTCGCGACGGGTACCGTGGGCTGCGCGAGCACGTCGGACATGGACAGGTTGAGCGCGGACGTGAGCGCCGCCCGCACGGAGGCCGCTGAGGCAAAGCGCTCCGCGGACGAGGCGAAGGCAGCGGCTGCCTCTGCGGCCGAGGAAGCGCGCGCCGCGCGCGCGGCCGCCGACGCCGCCGCCATCGAAGCCAAAGCCGCGGGGGAGAAGGCGGACCGCATCTTTCAACGGACTCTGCAGAAGCAGTAAGTCCGAAGAGAGCTGTCTCGCCGAGCTGGCAGCCGGCCGCATCGTTCCCAAGATCGACTGGGTCCTGGTCGAGAAGGGTGCGCGCCGGCTGCAGCTCTGGTACGCGGGCTACCCGGTGCGCGAGTACCGGGTCTCGCTCGGGCGCGAGCCCGTCGGCGCCAAGCAACGCTGGGGCGACGGCAGGACGCCCGAGGGACGCTATCGCCTCGATTGGCGCACCCCGCGGAGCGCGTATCATCGCGCCATTCACGTCTCGTACCCGAATCCCGACGACCGGCGCCAAGCGGCGGAGGCCGGAGCTGCGGCGGGCGGGGCGATCCTGCTGCACGGTCTGCCGGAGGGCGGGGACTGGGTCGGTGAGGCCCATCGCGAGTTCGACTGGACCGAGGGCTGCATCGCAGTGACCAACGAAGAGATGGACGAGATCTGGGAGCTGGTGCGTGATGGGACGCCGATCGAGATTCGGCCCTAGCGCTCGCGCAGGCGTCGTCACTCTCGCGCTGGTCGCTACTGCGCTCGGGTGCACGACTTGGCAGGCCGAGGCGCCGGCGCCGCCTGCGCCTCCGCCGCCGCACCCGCTCGAGAATCCGCCGGTCTCGCCCAATCTCACCGGGCGCCTCGCGTTCCGCGAGCTGGTCGCCGAGGACACGTTGGTCGACATCGCGCCCGCGGAAGGCGTCGGCTACACGGAGCTGCTCGCCGCCAACCAGGGCGTCGATCCCTGGCTGCCGCCGGCGGGTCGCCGCCTGGTGATCCCGGGCGTGCACCTGGTCCCAACGGCGCCGCCCACCGGCATCGTCGTCAACCTGGGCGATCTGCGCCTGTACTACTACGAGAGAGCGGGCGCAGCGCCGCGCTCCTTCCCGATCGGCATCGCCAAGGACGGCTACTCGACACCAATCGGTGTCACCAAGGTCACCGGCAAGCGCGAGAACCCGCCCTGGGTCCCGGGTCCTTCCGCGCATCGCGACGACCCGAAGCTCGCCAACGTCATTCCGCCGGGGCCCGACAACCCGCTCGGCGCCCACGCGCTCTACCTGGCCTGGCCCTCCTACCTGATCCACGGCACGAACGACCCGCGCGGAGTCGGCCGCCACTCGAGCCGAGGTTGCATCCGCCTCTATCCGAACGACATCGCCGAGCTCTACGCGCTCGTGAAGCTCGGCACGCCAGTGCGCGTGGTGAACGAGCCCGTGAAGGTCGACTGGATCGGGACCGATCTCTATCTCGAGGTGAACCCCGACGCCGCGCAGTCGGTGCTGCTCGACACGACCGGGAAGTTCGAGCCGGTGCCGCCGCCCGATCTGCGCCAGCGCGTGCTCGCGGTGGCGGGCGCCCAGGCGGAACGCGTGGATTGGGATCGCGTCGAGCGGGCGGGCCGGGCTCGCGCGGGCATTCCGGTGGTGGTGAGCAAGCCGCTCGAGACCGCGCGCAACTGAGCGGTCGGGGTTCGGTACCGTCCAGCGCGAGGGAGAGCGCATGAAGACGGTCCGCGCGGTGGCGGCGCTCGGCGCCGCGCTCGGCCTCACGTTTGCCTGCACGCAAGAGAGTCAGAACCGCATCGAACGGTCCCTCCAGAACTGGACGGGCACCGACGGCGTGCTCGAGATCTACGCCGGGGACAAGCTCGTGAAGCGCTTCCTGCACATCGACAAGCTCTCGACGGCGATGGGCACGAGCGACGGGAAGCCGCGCCCCTACCGTTACGGCTACGGCATCCTCGACGCGAACCAGAACGGTGTCGCCGACTCCGACGAGAGCAAGGTCTACTTCGAGTTCAGCGACTACGCGACGCCCTACGTGTTCTACGAAGCCCCGAAGAGCTGACCCGCGGTGAGCGCGGCTCCCGCGTCCAGCGGAGACGATCCGCTTCCTCCGCCCGAGGCGCTCGGCCGGCTGTTCCTGCGCTTCCTGCGCTTCGGCGCGCTCGCCTGGGGCGGGCCGGTGGCCCAGATCGCGATGATCCGCGACGAGCTCGTCGAGCGCGAGCGCTGGCTCTCGGCGCTGCGCTTCAACCGCGTGCTCGCCGTCTATCAGGTGCTGCCGGGGCCCGAGGCCCACGAGCTCTGTGTGTACTTCGGCATGCGGGCCCGCGGCCGGCTGGGGGCTCTGCTCGCGGGGCTGGGCTTCATGCTGCCGGGCTTCGCGCTGATGCTCGCCCTCTCGATCGCCTACGTGCGCCTCGACCTGAAGGCGAGCGCGCTCGCGCCGGTCTTCGCCGGCTGCGCTCCCGCGGTGGCGGCGCTCGTCGTGCGCGCCGTCCACCGTATCGGGAGCCACGCGCTCCACGATGCTTGGCTCTTCGGGATCGCCGCGGCGAGCGCGGCCGCGAGCGCGCTCGGTGTGCACTTCGGCTTCGTGCTCCCTGCGGCGGGGCTGGCCTACGCGCTCGTGGGGAGCGGCAGCACCGCTCTCGCTCGCGGCCCTCGTGCCGCTCGTCGCAGCGCCGTCCGCGAGTCTCGCGCCCTCCGTGCTCGGGCTCTTCGCGACCGGCCTGCGCAGCGGGCTCCTCACCTTCGGCGGCGCCTACACGGTGATCCCGTTCCTGCGCCACGATGCGGTGGGCCCCGCTGGCTGGATGACGGACTCCCAGTTCCTGGATGGCCTCGCGCTCTCGGGCATCCTGCCGGCGCCGCTCGTGATCTTCGCGACCTTCGTTGGCTACCTGGGCGGCGCACTACCGGGCGCGCTGGCGGTGACGGCGGGCGTCTTCCTGCCCGCCTTCGCATTCACCCTCGTGGGCTACGAATGGGTGGAGCGCGTGGTGGAGCTGCGCCCGACGCACGCCTTCCTAGACGGCGTGACCGCCGGCGTCGTGGGACTGATCGCGGTCACCGCCGTCTCCCTGTTCGGCCAGGCGGTCGCGGACCTGCCCACGCTCGCCATCTTCGGCGCTGCGCTGGTCGCCGCGTTCCGCTGGCGCGCGAGAACGGCCGTGGTCTGGATCATGGCGGGCGCCGGCGCAGCGGGGGCCCTGGCGCTCGGATGAGATCGAATCCTGCGCCCGGAGGCCGACCCGTGCCCGAGCTCATCCTGATGACCCTGATCACCGGCTGGATCATCTTTCGCTGGCTGCGTGGCTGACCCCGCCCTGGTGCAGCGCGCGCACGCGCGCGAGTGTGTCGGCCTGCGGGGGTCCCTTGTCCTCGCGATAGCGCTTCACGCGCGCGAAGCGCAGCGTGAGCCCGCCCGGGTACTGGGAGCTCTCCTGCACATCGTTGAAGGCGATCTCGACCACGAGCTCGGGTCGCACGTGCACCACGTGGCGGTCGCGATGCGTCTCGAGGGCGAGTAGCCGCTGCGTCTGCCAGGCCAGCATCTCGTCGGTCATGCCCTTGAAGGTCTTGCCGAGCATCACGAGCTCGCCCGAGCTCTCGTCGCGCGCCGCCAAGTGGAGGTTGCTGAGCCAGCCCTGCCGCCTCCCGCTCCCCCACTCGGCGGCGAGCACGACGAGATCGAGCGTGTGCGCGCGCTTCAGCTTGAGCCAGCCCGCGCCGCGGCTGCCGGCCTCGTACGGGGCGTCGAGCGACTTCACCATCACGCCCTCGTGACCCACCGCGAAGGCGCGCTCCACGAAGCGCTCGGCCTCTGCGCGGTCGCCGGTGATCAGGCGTGCGATCGCCGCATCCGCCGGCAGCAGCTCGGCCAGCGCGCGGCTGCGCTCCGTGTACGGCGCGTCGAGGAGCGTCTGGTCGTCGACGCGCAGGCAGTCGAAGAAGAACGAGCGCAGCGGGAGCTCGGCGCGCATCGCCTCCACGTCGAGGCGGCGTCCGAAGCGCCGCATCGTCACTTGGAAGGGGAGGGGAGAGCCGTCGGGCCGCAGCGCGATCGCCTCGCCGTCGAGGATCAGCTCGCGCGCCGGGAGGGCCGCCACCGCCTCGATCAGCTCGGGAATGCGCTCGCTCACCTCGTTCAAGCGCCGCGAGTACGCGCGCACCAGCGCGCCGCTCTTGTGGACCTGGATGCGCGCCCCATCGAGCTTCCACTCGAAGGCCGCGCGCTCCTGCTCGCGCAGCACCTCCTCCACGCTCTCCGCCGTCTGCGCCAGCATCGGCTGGACGGGGACGAAGGTCGCGAGCGAGAAAGCCGCGAGGCCGCTCGCGCCCTCGCGTCGCGCCGTGAGCGCGACGCGGCCCAGGTCGGCCACGATCATCTGAGCGCGGCGCGCGAGCGCGCCGGGCAGAAGGCTCGCACGCGCGATCGCCTCCACGACCAGGCTCTCGAGCGCCCCTTGGCGAAGCTCGCCCACCAGGAGCCGGCGGATCATCTCCTGCTCCGGGGGCGTCGCGCGCGCGAGGAGCGCCCCGAGCGTCTCGCTCCGCCTTCGGGCGGACCCCGCACCGCTCGCGCTCGCGATCTCGCCGAGCGCTCGGTCCACGTCGCGAATCTCGAGCTCGGCCTCGCGCGCCGCAGGGACTTCGAAGAGCGCCTTCAGGCTGGCGTAGCCCACGCCGAGCTTGCCCTGTGCGACGGCGCCAGCGAGGTAGTGAACCCCCGCCGCGAGCTCCTCCTCGGGCAGGGCGGCGATGCACTGGGCCAGGAGCGCGAGCTTGTCGCTCCGGCGGGGGCTCGCGGCGATGCGCTCGGAGCAGGCGGCCACTTCGAGGAAGCGCATCGCCCTACTCTAGGGCGTGGCCGTCGGGACGCGGCCCGCTCGCGCGTCCTTGGCAGGCCCAGCGTCGAGGAGCCGCGCATGAGCACGTCCGTCGATCCCACCGCTCAGGCCCTGCGCCACTTCTCGAGCCCGGGACCGCTGACCGATCTCGCCCGCCACACCACGCATTTGTCCGATCTCCCGGGAGGCGTGCCGGCCCTCTGCGAGATCGTGCAGGGCCTCGTGGTGCACCCCTTCCTGGGCGGCCTCTACGGCCTCGACGTGGCGGCGATGCGCCAGGCCGAGCTCGAGCTCCGCCTCGCCTCCGACATGCTGGACCGCATCCTTGCGCTGGACGGCCGACCGCTCGGCGAGCCGCGACGTCCCGAGCGGCGCCTCGTCGGAAACTGTCGTCACTTCAGCGTGCTGTTGTGCGCGCTGCTTCGCGCCCGCGCCGTGCCGGCACGCGCGCGCTGTGGCTTCGCCAGCTACTTCCAGCCGGGGCGCTTCGTCGATCACTGGGTTTGCGAGCTCTGGGACGCGGACCAGCGCGCGTGGAAGCTCGTCGACGCGCAGCTCGATGCGCGCCAGCGCGAGGCATTCCGCATCGCCTTCGACCCGCTCGACGTGCCGCGAGCGGAGTTCCTCGTGGCGGGCGAGGCCTGGCAGCGCTGTCGGGGCGGCCGCGCCGATCCCGAGCGCTTCGGCATCCTCGACATGCACGGCCTCTGGTTCGTGCGGGGAAACCTGGTGCGCGACGTGGCGGCCTTCGCGAAGCGCGAGCTCCTGCCGTGGGATGGTTGGGGCCTGATGCTCGAGCGCGACCGCGAGAGCCACGGCGAAGAGCTGGCGCTGCTCGATCGCCTCGCCGCGCTGACCCAGGCGGGCGACGCGGCGCTCCGCGAGCTCCTCGAGCTCCACGCGACGCAGCCGGGCCTCGCCGTTCCGCGCGAGATCGTGAGCTTCAATCTCGGCGGGGCGCTGGTCGCGCTGGCCCCCGAGGTGGCGACCCCCACTCAAACTATGCGGTGAATGCGGGTGCGCTCACCCTCCGGGTCGTCGCACACCTCGCGCCGTGAGCACGGCTCACGCGATGGCAGCGTGGGGGCTCGCGCGCTAGGGTGCGCCGCCCCCGAAGCCCAGAGTCTCCCGCGGTCCCGCCGCGGCGCGAGGAAGCCCCACTCGCGGCAGCAAGCCGCCACGCGAAGCGGTGGCGGCGCGCAGCGAGCCGAAGGCGAGCGGAGTTCGCAAAGAATGGCCAGAGACGATCTGATCCAGGCGACCGGCACCGTCGAGAAGATCCTCGGCGGCGGGCGCTATCAGATCGCGCTCGACGGCGGGCAGTCGGTAACGGCCCAGCTCTCCGGGCGCATGCGCCGCTTCCGCATCCGCGTGATTCCGGGCGATCGCGTGCAGGTGGGCCTCTCGCCCTACGACCCGAGCCACGGCTTCATCACCTTCCGCCTGCGCGAGGGCGAGGGCCCGCAGACCGAGAGCTGAGGTGGTGCCGCCCCGCGGCGCCGAGCGCGTGCGCATCGCCTGGCGGCTCGCGTCGCTGCGCGTCGAGCAGGTGTGCGACGCGCTCCGCCTGCGCGGGCTGCGCGTCCTCCACGCCGGCTTCACGGTCGAGCGCAGCGCCACGCCCGCCTTCGGCACGGCGCGCTACAACCTCGCGCCCGGCGCCAAGCTCGCGATCGGGCGCGGCGCCGCCACCGAGCACCACCCCGGCGCGCTCTCGTTCGTGCTCTTCGAGGGCGCCGAGATCGAGATCGGGGCGGGCGCGTGGCTGCGCACGGAGGTCGCCCCCGTCACGCTCGTCGCCTACCCCGGCGCGCGCATTCGGATCGGCCCCGAGGCGCTCTTGAACGGATGCAGCGTGAGCGCCAAGCGCGAGGTGACGGTCGCGCGCCGCGCCATGCTGGGCCCGGGCTCCCGCGTCTACGACAGCGACCAGCACGCCCTCGACGACGCCCACCCAGAGCGAATCGCGCCCGTCGCGATTGGCGAGTTCGCCTGGATCGCCTCCGACGTGACCGTGCTGCGCGGGGTGACGGTCGGCGCGCACGCGGTAGTGGGTGCGCGCTCCGTCGTGACGCGCGACGTTCCCGACCACGCGCTCGCCATCGGCGCCCCCGCGCGAGTGCGCGGCAGCGTCGGCGATCGCAGCCAGGCGAGGTGAGCCCGTGCCGCTCCGCATCGCGTACTTCGGTCAAGCGCCTTTCGGCCGCGACGTGCTCGTGCGCCTGCTCGAGGCCGGCCACGAGATCGTCGGCGTCTACGCGCCGCCGGAGCAAGCCGGGTCGCGTAGCGGACCCGGCGCGCAGCGAGGCGAAGCCGAGCGGAGTTCGCAAAGGCCCGGCGCGCGGCCCGATCCGACCGCCGAGGAAGCCGAGAAGCGCGGGCTCCGGCTCTTCCGGCACGCGGCCATGCGCAAGAAGACCGGCGAGGCGATCCCCTCGCGGATCGCGGAGCACGCCTCGCTCGGCGCGGATCTGAACGTGCTCGCCTTCGTGACGATGATCCTGCCGCGCGAGATCGTCGACGCGCCGCGCTTCGGCTCGCTCTGCTTCCATCCTTCGCTTCTGCCGAAGTACCGCGGCGGCAACGCGCTCGCCTGGCAGATCATCCTGGGCGCGCGCGAGGCCGGCGTGACCGTCTTCAAGCCGGACGCCGGTGTCGACACCGGGCCCATCGTCGTGCAGAAGGGGCCGGTGCCGATCCTCCCGCACCACACCGCCGCGAGCCTCTACTTCGAGTCGCTCTACGCGCTCGGCGTCGAGGCGACGGTCGAGGCCGTCGCGCGCGTGGCCGAGGGGCGCGCCCGCTACACGCCCCAGGACGAGGGCGCCGCGAGCTTCCAGGGTCTGGTGGACGATCGCGTCGCGCGCATCGACTGGTCGCGCAGCGCGCGCGAGCTCGACTGTCTGATCCGCGGCTGCGATCCGAATCCAGGCGCCCATGCACTGCGCGGGGACCAGCCCGTGCGGCTCTTCGGATGCACGTTTGCCGAGGGCTTCGACTTCAGCGCGCCCTCGGGCACGCTGCTCGGCGTCGATGCGAAGGGAGCCCGTATCGCGGCGCGCGGCGGCGTCCTCCAGGTGGCGAAGCTCAAGCTCGGGGATGGCCCGAAGCTCGCGGCGGCGGAAGCAGGCATCGCTCCGGGCGAGCGGCTGGGGTAGGCGGACGTCCCGCGGGGGCCAGGGTTGCCCGCGTGCGGAAAGGAATTACTTTCCGCGCCCGTTTTTCGGCCCCCAGTTTTTTTGGCCCCCATCTACAGGGAGGGGGGTGACTGGCCGACCCCTCGGCCCACCCCCAACCCGCTCGAAGGTCGGCTCTAGGGCAGAAGGGGGGCCCGCGAGACCGTGCGCTGCGCCGAAGGTCGGCGATGGACAGCGCGCGAGATCTCGGTCCCCGACATCAACCCGGCAGCGGTCGCAAGCGGCTGCCGCCACGGCGCAGGCGATGGAACTCTCGAAGATCCGGAACATCGGCATCAGCGCGCACATCGACTCGGGCAAGACCACGCTCACCGAGCGCGTCCTGTTCTACACCCAGCGCATCCACAAGATCCACGAGGTGAAGGGCAAGGACCAGGTCGGCGCGACCATGGACTTCATGGACCTCGAGCGCGAGCGCGGCATCACCATCCAGTCCGCGGCCACGCACTGCGAGTGGGCCGGCCACCACATCAACATCATCGACACGCCGGGCCACGTGGACTTCACCATCGAGGTCGAGCGCTCCCTGCGCGTCCTCGACGGCGCGATCCTGGTGCTGTGCGGCGTCGCCGGCGTGCAATCGCAGTCGATGACCGTCGATCGCCAGATGCGCCGCTATAGAGTTCCGCGCCTCGCCTTCATCAACAAGCTGGACCGCTCGGGCGCGAACCCGCGCCGGGTGGTCGAGGGCCTGCGCGACAAGCTGAAGCACAACGCCGTGCTGCTCCAGCTCCCGATCGGTCTCGAGTCGGAGTTCCGGGGCATCATCGACCTCGTGAAGATGCGCGCCTTCCGCTTCGAGGGCGACAACGGCGAGCACATCATCGAGGAGGACATCCCGGCTGAGCTCCAGGCCGAGGCGGACACCGCGCGCGAGGAGATGCTCGATGCGGTCTCGATGTTCTCGGACCCGCTCATGGAGGCGATCCTCGAGGAGCGCGTGACCGAGGAGCTGATCCACGAGGCGATCCGCAAGGGCACGATCTCGCTCGAGCTCACGCCCGTGCTGGTCGGCTCCGCCTACAAGAACAAGGGCGTCCAGCTCCTGCTCGACGCCGTGACGCGCTATCTGCCGTGTCCGACCGACGTCGAGACCCACGGCGTGGACCTCTCCAACGAGGAGGCCAAGGTCCTGCTCACCGCGGACCCGAACAAGCCCCTCGTCTCGCTCGCCTTCAAGCTCGAGGACGGGCGCTACGGGCAGCTCACCTACGTGCGCGTCTATCAGGGAACGCTCGCCAAGGGCGTGAACATCGTGAACATGCGCACGCAGCGGCGCCACAAGGTCGGCCGCCTGGTGCGCATGCACGCCAACGAGATGGAGGACATCGAGAGCTCGTCGGGCGGCGACATCGTCGCGCTGTTCGGCATCGACTGCGCCTCGGGCGACACCTTCACCGACGGCACGGTCGACATCGCCATGAGCGGCATGCACGTGCCGGATCCGGTGATCTCGCTCTCCATCAAGCCCAAGGACAACAAGGCCCAGGCCAACTTGAGCAAGGCGCTCGGCCGCTTCGTGCGCGAGGACCCGACCTTCCGCGCCCACGTCGACCCCGAGAGCAGCGAGACCATCATCAGCGGCATGGGAGAGCTGCACCTCGACGTCTACGTCGAGCGCATGAAGCGCGAGTACGGCGTGGAGGTGGTGACGGGCGCCCCGCAGGTCGCCTATCGCGAGACGATCTCCCAGCGCGCCGAGTTCAACTACACGCACCGCAAGCAGACCGGCGGCTCGGGCCAGTACGGCAAGATCGGTGGCTACATCGAGCCGATCACGGACGGCTCGACGGACTTCGAGTTCCTCGACGAGGTGCGCGGCGGCGCGGTGCCGACGGAGTTCATCCCGTCGGTGGAGAAGGGCTTCCGCTCGATGATCCACAAGGGTCGCCTGATCGGCTTCCCCGTGATCGGCCTGCGCGTGGTGCTGAACGACGGCGCCGCGCACTCGGTCGACTCGTCGGACAACGCCTTCCAGGCGGCGGCGCGCGGCGCCTTCCGGACGGTCTACCCGCAGGCCAAGCCGATCGTGCTCGAGCCGATCATGAAGCTCGGCGTGGAAGGCCCGACCGAGTTCCAGGGCGCCATCATCAAGACCATCATGCAGCGCCGCGGCACGGTGATCGGGACCACCGAGCAGGAGGGCTTCTGCCAGATCGAGGCGGACGTCCCCTTCTCGGAGATGTTCGGCTACGCGACGGACCTGCGCTCCAACACCCAGGGCAAGGCGGAGTTCACGCTCGAGTTCGCGCGCTATGCGCCCGCGCCCGGCGAGGTGAAGGAAAAGCTGGTCGAGAAGTTCGCCGGGCGCTTGAAGGGCGACGACGACGAGTAGCGCGCCGCACTACACTGGCGGAGCCAGGCAGCGGCGTCGGGAGAAGGGATGTATCGCAAGTTTCTGACCGCGCGCAGTCCGCTGCGCGTGCTCGAGAAGGGCCTCCACGGCGGTCTCGGCAAGGGCCACGTGGGCGTGGTGCTGGCGGGGCCGGGCGTCGGAAAGACCGCCTTCCTGGTGGGCGCTGCACTCGACGACCTGCTGCGCGGCGACCGCGTGCTGCACATCGTGATCGACCAGACCGTGCAGCACACGCGCGCCTACTACGACACCGTGTTCGCCGAGCTCGCCGCGACGACGCATCTCGAGGACGGCGCCGTCGTCCACGCCGAGGTCGACCAGCTGCGCACGATCCGCGCCTACGCGGGAGCGAGCTTCAGCGCCGCCAAGCTGCGCCAGGCGATCCAGGTCGCCGAGCAGACGGGCGGGAAGCCGGCCATGGTGATCGTCGAGGGCCTCGAGGTCGCGCGCGCCACGCAGAGCGAAGTCGACGCCCTGCGCGCGATCGCGGCCGAGGTGCCCGCCGAGCTCTGGCTCTCGGTGGCCTGCGCGCGCGAGCGGCGCCTCGACCTGCCGCCCGAGCTGGCCGGCGTGCGCGATCGCTTCGCCGTGATCCTCGCGCTCGAGCCCGAGAGCGGGGCGGTCGCGCTGCGCGCGCTCAAGGACCACGACAATCCCGACGTGGAAGCCCTGCGCGTAGCGCTCGATCCCAAGAGCCTCCTGCTCAAGCGCTCCTAGGCGCCCGACCCAAGATGGGGAGCGAAGCATTCGCCGCCGAGACGCGCCGCCCGCAAGGCGCGGTTTCCTCGCGTAGCCGATCCTCCGGCGCAGGTCGCGCAACGCAGCGGGCGGCGATGGATCGGCGGCGAGGCGAGCTCTCCCATCTGGGGTCTGGCTCCTAACCGCCGTGGCGACGCTCTACCTCGTGCTCGCGGCGGTCGGTTTCGCCGCCGCGCTCTCGACGAACGTGCAGGCGCGCAAGCTCGGGCCCCTCGTCGCCCTCTACTTCCTGGTCGCGTGGCTCACCGGCGAGGCCGCGCTCCACGCGATTGCGGCGCACGTTCTGCTCGGCGCCGGGTTTGCAGCCGCGGGCGCGCTCGCAGAGCCGCGCGGCGTCGCCGCGCTCGTCCTCTCGCTGGCGAGCATCGCGCTGCTCCTGCGCGCCCACGCGCGCGGCGCCGCAGCCGGTCGCGAAGGCGAGAGCGCGCTGCGCGCCCTCGAGGTGAAGCCGGAGGGCGCGGTCTCGCCGCTCCACGGTTTCCCGAACCCCTTCGCGTTCTCGCACCCCGACGTCGAGCGCGTCCGCGACATCGCCTATGGCGCCTCGCTGCCGGGCGACAAGGGCGGGCGCAACCTGCTCGACGTCGTGCGCCCGCGCGCCGCGCGCGCCGGCGAGAAGCGCCCCGTGCTGCTGCAGGTGCACGGCGGCGCCTGGATGATCGGCGACAAGAAGGAGCAGGGCGCGCCGCTCATGACCCATCTCGCGACGCGCGGCTGGGTCAGCTTCGCGCAGAACTATCGCCTCTCGCCGCGCGCGACCTTCCCGGACCACATCGTCGACGTGAAGCGAGCGATCGCCTGGATCCGCGCGAATGCCGCCCAGTACGGAGGCGACCCGGACTTCATCTGCATCAGCGGGGGCTCGGCGGGGGGACACCTGACGGCGCTCGCCGCGCTCTCGGCGAACGATCCGCTCTTCCAGCCGGGTTTCGAGCAAGTGGATACGCGGCTCGCGGCCGCCGTGCCCTTTTACGGCGTGTTCGACCTGGTCGATCGCGCGGGCATCCGCGGGCGGCAGTCGATGATCCCGGTGCTCGCCAAGAACGTCTTCAAGTGCACGCCCGAGCAGAACCCGGCGCTCTGGGACGCGATGTCGCCGATCGCGCGCATCGGCGAGGACGCGCCGCCCTTCCTCGTGATCCAGGGGACGCACGACACGCTCGTGTTCGTCGAGGAGGCGCACGAATTCGTGGCGCGGCTGCGCGAGAAGTCGCGCCAGCCCGTTGCCTACCTCGAGCTGCTGGGCGCCCAGCACGCCTTCGAGGTGTTCCACTCGCCGCGCTCGGCTCACGCGGTGCGCGCCGCGACCGCGTTCCTCGAGAGGGTTCACCGAGACCGTTAGCGGCTCTGGAACTCCGCCAGCTGCTCGCGGTACTTGGCGCGCACGCCGTTCGCCTCGGCGCGCGTGAAGCCCAGCTCTTCGGCGATCGCCATGATCTCCGCGGACTCGGCGCTCGCGATGGAGCCGTCTGCTGCCGCCACCGCGAACAGGCACTCGAGCAGCTGGGCGCGCTGCACGCGCGTCGAGATGTTCTTGAACTCGCGCGTGACCACGTAGTTCTCGGTGCCCCCCAGCAGGCGCACCTGGGAGCGCGCGATCTCCACCACCAGGTCCGCCTCGTCGGGGGCGAGGTTGGCGAGCTCGCACACGATTCGGCGCATCTCGCGGGCCTCGGGATCCGAGAGCTTCAAATCCGCGCTGGCCGCGCGCGCCAGCACGTAGGCGAAGGCCGCGAGGTAGCGCGCGAGCTCGGCATCGAGGCGCTCGAGCCGCGCCGAGATCTCCCGCACCGAGGCGGTCTGGGCGGGCGCCTCGCGCCCCGCCTCGCCGCCAATGCCCAGCCAACGCAGAAACGACACGTCCCAGCCCTCGCCCGCGCGCAAGCTAGAGGACACGCGCCCCGAGGGCTAGGATCGCGGCGTGGCGCTCTCGCCGGAGAACCTCGACGAGGAG
The DNA here is from genome assembly GCA_963716275.1 of uncultured delta proteobacterium. Taxonomy (GTDB): domain Bacteria; phylum Myxococcota_A; class UBA9160; order UBA9160; family UBA6930; genus VGRF01. Next base: position 232,865 of record CAVQTC010000017.1, read on the forward strand.
CGCGCGCTGCTCGCGCGGCTCCGGCGGGGAGAGGAGCGCGCCTACGAGGAGTGGGTGCGCGCCAGCGCCCCGCGCGTGCTGGCGGTGACCCGCCGCCTACTGCGCAACGAAGAGGACGCGCAGGAGACCGCACAGGACGCCTTCCTGCTTGCGTTTCGCGGCCTTGCGGGCTTCGACGGCCAGGCGCGCCTCTCCACCTGGCTCCACCGCATCGCCGTCAACGCCGCGCTCATGCGCCTGCGCAGCAAGCGCCGCCACCCCGAGGAGTCGCTCGAGGAGCTCTCGCTCCTGCCCCGCTTCCACGAGGACGGCCACCATGAGGAGCAGCCCAGCGAGTGGCACCTCTCGGGGGAGGATGCGCTCGCGAGCGCGGAGCTGCGCAAGGCCGTGCGGGGGGCCATCGACGAGCTCCCGGTCCTGTTCCGTGACGTTCTGCTGCTTCGCGACATCGAAGGGTTGAACACCGCCGAGGTCGCCCAGGGGCTCGGGATCAGCGAGGCAGCCGTGAAGACGCGATTGCATCGGGCGCGGCTCGCGCTGCGCGAGCGACTCGACCCTTTGTTTCGCGAGCTGCGAGGGCACGACGCGTGAATTGCCGCGATTTCACGGACTTCCTGATGGCCTACCTCGACGGCGAGCTGCCGACGGAGCAGCGCGACTCGTTCGAGTTCCACCTGCACTCCTGTCCGCCGTGCGTGAACTATCTCGAGTCCTATCAGGCGACCGTCCGTCTCGGGCGAGCCTGCTGTCAGGCCGAGGACGCGATCCCCGAGGACGCACCCGAGGCGCTCGTCCAAGCGATCCTGCGCGCGCGGGGGACGTGAGCCGTCCCCCGCTCAGGGGGTCGCGGGCTCGCACTGACGCGGCCGGCCGCTCGAGCGCCGACAGTCGCCTGGCTTCCTCGAGAACATCTCGTCGTTCTTGAAGTCCGAACGCCCACAGGAATCCTTCGGCTGGGCGGCGCAGAACTGGGCGGCACTGCACCCGGCGCTGTCCACGCTCGAGCCCGAGGGAGTGGCAGAGCACGCGTCGGATCCGTTCTCCTCGCCGTCGCCGTCGGCGTCGGTGAAGAGCGGCAGGGCGACACAGGTCGCGCGGGTGACCGGGGGGAGGGGTCCGGCGACGAACGCCGCCGCGGGCTCGCAAGAGCTGTTGCTCCTCAAGCAGTCCTTGGGGTGCTTCTGGCGAGGCTCGTCGTTCCGGAAGTCGGCGCGGGTGCACGTCTGGAATTGCCGCGTGCCGCAGAACTCCGTGATGGGCGTCCCGGTCGAGTCCACGGCGCTGCCGAACTGCGGTTGCGAGGTGCCCAGCACGGCGTCGAAGTAGTCTTCTTCGCCGTCGGCGTCGACGTCGAAGTACAGGCGCTGGTCCTCGCAGACCGGAGTCCCCGGATCGTCGCTGCTCTCGAAGGAGTAGCGTTCCACCAGGGACTCCCCGTAGTAACAGTAGAAGTCGCCGTATCCGATCTCGATGCGGCCAGCGAAATCCGTCTGGCTCACGAAGCGGGTCAAGATCATCGTCGCACGGAACGTGCAGTCCTCCGAGGCCGGCCAGGCGGCGGCGCCGATTGCGGTCGCGCTGTGGATCGCGAATCGCGCGCTCTTGTTGGAGGGCGCGGGAGCGAGAGTGCGCGTCCAAGCGCCGATGGCGCTGCCGTCCCGGTCGTGCGCCTCGAGATGCAGCGTGCCGCCGATCAGGTTTCCCTGTTTGTCGAAGTCGAGGCTGCTCCCCGGTCCGGGCACAGGAAGCGGCGTCACCACCACGTTTCCGGGGGACAGGTCGATACCGTCGAGCTGGAAGTCGACGTCGACGGCGCGCGCAGGCGCAGCCGCCACCAGGAGGATGCCGAGCAGCGCCACCCGCGTCTTCATCCCGACCTCCGTGCGCGCTGCGCTGGGGGTTCGAGAGCGCAGGGCGCTCGGCCATCATCGACCCATTAGGCCGCCGATGTCAAGCCGTGCGGCTAGAGCCGCTTCAGGCGCACGATCGCGCCGAGCACCCGCTTCGCGAGCGGCGTGAGCCGCGTGCGGGTGTAGGCGCCGGCCACGGCCTTCAACGCCTCGGCTTCGGTGGGGTAGGGGTAGATCACGCGCGCGAAGGCCCCGAGGCCGATGCCCTGGGTGATCGCGAGGGTGAACTGCGTGATCAGCTCGCCCGCGTGCGAGGCCACCACGGTCGCGCCCAGGATGCGATCGGTGCCCTTCTTCAGGTGCACCTTCACCAGGCCGGCCTCGTGCCCGTCGATGACGGCGCGGTTGGAGCGCGCGATCGGGACGCGATGCGTCTCGAGCTCGATCCCGCGGGCGCGCGCCTCCGATTCGTACAGCCCCACGTGGGCGATCTCCGGATCCGTGTAGGTGCACCAGGGCATGACCAGCGCGGAGAGCCGCTGCCTCCCGAGCGGCCCGAAGGAGAACAGCGCGTTCTGGACCACGAGCTTCGCCGCCGCGTCCGCGGCGTGGGTGAACTTCCAGGCCATGCACACGTCGCCCGCGGCGTAGATGCGCGGGTTCGAGGTGCGCAGGAAGTCGTCGACGGCGACGCCCGCTCTCGCGTCGTAACGCACGCCGACCTGCTCGAGGCCGAGCCCTTGGACGTTCGGCGCGCGGCCGACGCCGACCAGGATCGCGTCCACGGCGACGACGCGCGTCCCGCCCGCCTTGTCGCGCACGTGGAGGAGCTTCTCGCCGCCGCGCGCCTCCACGCGCTCGATCTTCTGCTCGAGGCAGAGCTCGATCCCCTCGCGGAGAAGCGCCTCTTGCACGATCGCCGCGGCGTCCGGGTCCTCGCGCCCGAGGATCTGCGGCGCCACCTCGAGCAGCGTCACCTCGCTCCCGAGCCTGCGGAACGCTTGTGCGAGCTCGCAGCCGATCGGGCCGGCGCCGATCACGGCGAGCCGCTCGGGCCGTTCGGTGAGCGAGAAGACCGTCTCGTTGTCCAGGTAGCCCGCCTCGGCGAGGCCCGGGACCGGCGGTGCGTCTGCGCGCGCGCCCGTCGCGATCACGGCGCGGCGGAAGCGGAGGGTGGCGCCGTCCACCGCCACGCGGTCGGAGCCCAGGAAGCGCGCGTCTCCCAGGTGTACGTCGAGCCCGAACTCGTCGCGGTAGCGCCGCGCCGAGTCCTCGTGGCTGATGCGCGCGCGGATCTGCCGCATGCGCTCCATGGCGCGTGCGAAGTCGGGAGCGCCCGCGAGCTGGCCGGCGAGGCCGAGGGAGGCGGCCTCGCGGGCGTCGTGGATGCGCCGTCCCGCGCGGATCACAGCCTTCGAGGGCACGCAGCCCACGTTCAGGCAGTCGCCGCCCATCAGGTGGCGCTCGACGAGTGCGGTCTTGGCCCCGAGGCTCGAGGCCAAGAGCGACGTCACGAGCCCCGCCGTGCCCGCGCCGAGCACGATCAGGTCGTAGGGGCCGCTCGGCGTCGGGTTCTGCCAGTCCGGCGGATGGACGTTCGCGACGAGCTCGCGGTTGTGGACGTCGTCGGGCTGGAGGTGCAAGGCCACGCTCACTCCTTTGCCGCGAGATCTTCGCCGCTCGCCTCGGCGAGGGCGCGGCGCGCGATGCGCGTCACGTAGATGGTGACGACCGCGGTAGCCGCGAAGCCCAGCACGGCGAGCGCCGTGCGCCCGCTCGCGGCGCCGCGCGCGGCGGCGGAGGCGACGTCGCCCGCGAGGCTCCCGGTGTAGACGTAGAGCACGGTGCCGGGGAGCATGCCGAGCGAGGCGAGCATGTAATCGGCCAGCTTCACGCGCGTGAGCCCGAGCGCGTAGTTTCCGTAGGTGAACGGGAACACCGGCGAGAGGCGCAGGAGGAAGACGATCTTGCGACCCTCGCGCCCGATCGCGCGGTCGATTGCGGCGAAGCGCGCGTTACCGGCGATGCGCTTCTCGATCGCGCTGCGCGCGACGTAGCGCGCGATCAGGAACGAGAGCGTCGAGCCGAGCACGGCTGCGCAGAAGACCAGCACGACACCTCTGGCGAGGCCGAAGATCGCCCCTCCGGCGAGCGTGAGCGCGGCGCCCGGGAGGAACGCCACCACGCCGAGGGCGTAGGCCGCGACGAACACGAGCGGGCCGATCGCCCCGAGCCCATCGATCCACGTGCGCAGCTCGTCGATGCGGCCGCCCGCCCAACGGCCCAGCGCAATCAGCGCCGCGAGCGCGAGGAGCGCGAGCGCGAGCTTGGCGAAGCGCGCTCCTCCCGATGCTCGGCTCTGCGCTGCGGCCACCGTGGGGTCCTCAGGCGCTCGCCAGCGCGCCGCCGCAGCTCGAGCCCGCTCCCGCGGTGCAGCCGAAGCAATGGGTGCCCGTCGCAATGGGCAGGGTCTCGAGCGAGCCGACCTCCTCGAGCTCGTACAGCGTGGCCGGGCCGAGCAGCCGGAGACCGAGCGCTTGATTGAAGTCACAGTCGTAGAGGCTCCCGTCCCACGCCACCGAGAGCGTGGTGCGGCACATGAGCGCCGGCACCGTCTGCGGATTGAAGTGGCTCACGAGCAGCGCCATGTACTCGCTGTGCTTGCCGGTGCGCGCGAGCTCGCGCGCGAAGCGCTTGATGGGCATGTTGGTGATCGTGAGCAGGCGATCGAAGCGCACACCAAAGTTCTCGGCGAGCTCGCGGCGATAGTCGGCCTCGAGCTTCGCCTGGGGCGCGGGGAGGAATGCGCCCAGCGGGTTGTAGACGAGCGCCAGCGCGAGTCCGCTCCCGGGCTGCGCGTAGCCCAGCGCGTTCAGGCGCCGCAGCGCTTCGATGCTGCGCCGATGAACGTTCTTCCCGCGCTGCGCGTCCACGTTGGCCGCCGTGTAGCAGGGCAGGGAGGCCACGACGTCGACGCTCTCGCGCGCCAGGAACTCGGCCGTGTCCTCTTGGCCGGGCTCGAACAGCACCGTGAGATTGCAGCGGTCGATCACGCGCCTTCCGAGCGCGCGCGCCCCGCGCACGAGGCCGCGGAAGTGCGGATTCAGCTCGGGGGCGCCGCCGGTGAGGTCGAGCGTGTCGAGCGCCGGCTCGCTCGCCAGGACCTCGAGCACGCGCGCCGCGAGCCGCTCGTCGAGGGCTTCGGTGCGCTTCGGCCCCGACTCGACGTGGCAGTGATGGCAGGCGAGGTCGCAGCGCAGGCCCACGTTGACTTGCAGGGTCGTCGTGGCGGCGCGCCGCAGGGGCGGAAGACCACGAGCGGCCAGGTCTCCCGCGAAGTCGTGCGACTCGAGCACGGGGCGACGTTACTGGCGCGGTCGGCGGTCTGCTCACCGTCGCTTGGACCAATGCCCCTAGGGGCAACCCCTAGCGCCCGTGGGCTCTTTGTGGTGAAATGAAATTCATGTCAGTGGCGAGCGAGGCTCCCGGGACCGGTGGACCTCGACCGCGCAGCCGCGATGCGACGCGGCAGCGCCTGGTCGACGCCGCCACCGAGCTCTTCGCGGCCGAGGGCTTGCACGCCGTGACCAGCGCGGCGATCGCGCGCCACGCGGGCCTCGCCACGGGGACGTTCTACCTGCATTTCCCGGACAAGCAGGTGTTGTTCCGGGAGATCGTGCTGAGCGCCCTCGCCGAGCTGCGCGCTCGCCAGGATGGAGCGGGCGCCGCGCACCCGGTCGGCTCGGACGCCGAGCTGCGCGCGCGCATCGACGAGTTCTTCGAGTTCGCCGAGGAGAAGCGGGCGCTCATGCGCGTGGTCTTCGCGCGTGGGCCCGAGAGCACGGGCATGAGCGACGAGCTCGTGGGCGTGATCGCACCCGCGATCGAGCGGCGGCTCGAGTCACTGCAGCGCGTGGGCCGCATGGCTGCCGACGTCCATCCCGCCGTCGCCGCCCAGGCGCGCGCCGCAGCGCTGGTCCGTATCGCAGCGTGGTGGAGCGAGGACCCGATGCGCGTCCCGCGCGCCGCGGCCGCGACCACGCTATTCCGCCTCGATCCCGGTCACATTGCGCCCGACGAGCTCGCCTGAGGAGCACCCCCGAGGAGCCCATGGCCCACATCACGCACGACGCCGCATACAACACCGTCGACCGCGACGATTTCATCTCGATGATCGAGCCGGCGCGCTACGCGACGCGCTGCGACGCCTTCGACGAGATCATCTCGGCGACGCGCGACCACCACTGGGACCCCGCCGACCCCATCTACATCGACTTCGACGCGCAGCCCTTCGACACGACCGAGCAGCTCATCATGCCCCGCGACTTCGTGATGGAGCTGAACTGCGCAGTGGCCGAGCGTCTCGACGCCGGGCAGCAGATCCGGCTGGCCAACGAGAGCGTCCGCTTCTCGCTGTCCTCGATCCTGCACGGGGAGCAGGGGGCGCTCTCGCTCTCGGCCAGCCTGACCCAGATCCTGCGCGACCCGGGCGCACAGGAGTACGCCACCAACCAGGCGCGCGAGGAGGCGCGCCACGTCGCCGGTTTCTCGCGCTACGTCGCGAAGCGCTGGGGCACGCCGATCGCCTGCGGCACGACGCTCGCCAACCTGATGAACGACATCGTGCTCGCGCCCGAGGTCTACAAGAAGCTCGTCGGCATGCAGATGCTGATCGAGGGGCTCGCGATGGGGGCCTTCGCGACCTTCCACTCGCTCACCAACGACCCGCTGCTGCGCCGTCTGATCCAGCTCACCATGAGCGACGAGGCGTTCCACCACAAGTTCGGAAAGATCTGGGCGGATCGCACGATCTCGAAGCTGAGCGAGGAGGAGCACATCGCCGTCGAAGACTGGGCGGCCAAGTGCTTCCACACGCTGCTCTTCAACCTGGTGAATGCCGAGCAGAAGCAGGCGATCTACCCGCAGTTCGGCCTCGAGTGGCAGTGGGTGCGCGGCGCGATCCAGGAGGCGTTCACCGACAAGGACCGGCGCCAGGCGATGACGCGCAGCACCAACATCTTCCGCGTGCTGATCAAGACCCTCCTCAAGGCGGGCATCATCACCGAGCGCACGCGGCCAATCTACGCCGGCTGGGTCGACATGGAAGAGCTGCGCGGCGAGGCCGACGAGGTGGTGGGCCACGAGCTCGCCATGCGCACCGTGGACGAGCTGCGCGAGATCAACGCCGCGAACCGCCGCGTGATGAGCCGCGCGCTGAAGCCGGAGCGCCGCGCGGCGCGCGCGTAAGCGCCCCGCTTCGACGAGCTGATCCCCAGACCGTGCGACCACTGCCCGCACCGCGAGGCGCTCGCCGCGCAGCGCCTAGCCTAATAGCCGAGCCCGGTGGACCGCTCGGTCCAGCGCCCGTCGGCGGCCCGGAAGAGCAAGAGCCGCGTGGGGGTTCGCAGCGTGGCGAGGTCCCCCGTCGCCTCCAGCGAAAGCACGGGCTCCTGCGCGGCGAGCGTGGCTTCGAAGAATCCCCCTCGCTTCGGCGAGAGGCCGAACACGCGGCGGTCGGTGACGGCCGCTGCGACGAAGTTCGCGACCGCCGTAGCGAGCACGCGCTCGCGCGGTCCGAGCGCGCCCTCCACCCAGTTGCGGCCGCCGGCCTCGAAGCCCAGCACGCGGCGATTCGTGACCGCGAGCGCGACGCCGTCGCCGAGCTCGGGGTCGCCCGCCAGCTGCTCGTCGAGGTGGAAGCGAACCTCCTGGAAGGAGCCGGAGCCCACCGCGACCGCGAGCAGGCGCTGCTCGGTCCGCACGATTCCGACCAGTCCGTCGCTCGCGGTCGCGAGTACGCGCTCCCCGACGCGCAGCGAGACGCGCCGCTCCTCGCGCCGCTTGCCGTCGATCGCGAGCACGTAGTGCGGGTACACGATGAGCTGGATGCGGTCCTCGAGCGGCGCCAGCGCGGGGTCGCCGGCGCGCGACGCGCTCGCGGCGGCGATGGTGACCAGGAGCACGAGGCCGGCTCGGCGAGGGTTCACGACCAGAGACTACCGAGCGCGGCGCTCTCCGGAGCTGTACGCGAGCAGCGGGGGACGGACAGGCACGAGACCGCGCGACGAGCGCTCGCTGCGCAGGGGACCTGGCGAGGGGTGGCCGCTCACGGGCCGTCGATCAGTTTCGGCGCCGAAACGGTGAGACGCCCAGGGTGATCAAGCCCAGGCTCGCCAGGAGCGCGGTGCTCGGCTCCGGAACGAACTCGAGCCTCACGTCATCCAGAACGAACCCGAAGTTATCTGCCGGCGTCAGCATCGCAAACGAAAGCTCGCCACTGGTCGGACTTCCGATGGTGAATACGCGCGTGAACGTCAGGAGCGGGGTCGTCACCGCACCTTCGGCAAAGTCCTCGCTGAAGACGTCCGCCAGCATGACCCGGACGGTGTTGGCGTTGGCGGCGTAATTGCCGAGGTCGAAGCTGAGCCGGTAGAGGCCCGGCAACAGGTTGAAGACCGTCTTGGATTCGATTCTGCCCTGTCCGGGGCTTCCATCCAGATCGAGATACATGCCGTTGCCTGGATAGACGTCGAAGCTTCCGTTCCCGACCAAATCGATCTGCCCCGCGGTGACGTCCCATTGGGTGAGGTTCGTGTAGTTCAGCGCTGCAGCCCCGCCGTTTTCGGTGTCGAAGGTGTCTTCGAACAAGAGCGTGTCGGCCTGGCAGACGGCACCGATCAAAAGAACCAGACAACCCGCGAATAGCCTCGGCATGTTGATTCCTTTGTGCTTCTTCCCGCGCAGCTCTCGAAGCTCCAGCGAGTCCGCGCCGCGTCCGTGGATTCACCCCGATCGTGCGGCAGTGGTTCTCGCCGGGGTCATCTGTTTAGTGGCGGCGAAGCCCGATTGGTGGCAGTTACCTCCTTCGCGAGGCAGATCGTCTGCGCGGTGCCGGGCGTACTGGCGGCGTACTGGCGTACTGACACCTAGAGCGCGCGGCGCCCCCCGGGAAATTAGGCTGACCCCGCTTCGGCCACGGATCGCCGGTGTGCCGGGAGACTCGCTATCGCGCGCAGAGCACGAGGCGGCAGCGGCGGGAGATCGCGCCGCGAACCTAGGCCGCGGCCTGCTGCTCGTCGCTTTTCAGCGCCGCGGCGATCTCGCCGATCACGCCCTTCGCGTCGCCGAACACCATCAACGTGTTGTCGGCGTAGAAGAGCTCGTTGTCGATGCCGGCGAAGCCGGGGTTGCGCGAGCGCTTGATGGCGAGCACCACGCGCGCCTTGTCCGCGTCGATGATCGGCATCCCGTAGATCGGGCTGCCCTTGTCGCTGCGCGCCGCCGGGTTCACGACGTCGTTGGCGCCGACCACCACGCACACGTCGCACTGGGGCATGTCGGAGTTGATCTCGTCCATCTCCTGGAGCGACTCGTAGGGGATGTCGGCCTCCGCGAGCAAAACGTTCATGTGGCCGGGCATGCGCCCCGCGACGGGATGGATGGCGAACTTCACGTCCACGCCGCGCTTGGTCAGGATGTCGTAGACCTCGCGCACGCGGTGCTGGGCCTGCGCGACGGCCATGCCGTAGCCAGGCACGAACACCACGCGCGTCGCGTTGGCGAGATAGTCGGCGGCGTCCTGGGGCGTCGCTGATTTCATCGCGCGCTGCTCGACCGCGCCGGCGGTCACCTGCACCTGGCCGAAGGCGCCGAACAGCACGTTCGAGAAGGAGCGGTTCATGGCGCGACACATGATCACGGAGAGGATGAAGCCCGAGGAGCCGTCGAGCGCGCCCGCGATGATCAGCAGCTGGTTCTCGAGCACGAAGCCCATCGCCACGGCGGAGAGCCCCGCGTACGAGTTCAGGAGCGAGATCACGGTCGGCATGTCGGCTCCGCCGATCGGGATGATCAGCAGCACGCCGAAGGTGAGCGAGAGGGCAACGACCACCGGGAAGAGCTGCCAGCGCTCCGGCTCGAGCACGAGACCCGCGCCGGCGGCGATCGCGATCGCGAGCAGCGTGAGGTTCACCGCGTTCTGGCCGCGGTAGGTGATCGGCCGCGTGGGGATCACCTCCTGGAGCTTCCCGGCGGCCATCAGCGAGCCCGTGAAGGTGAGGAAGCCCAGCAGCACCTCGACGACGATCGCGCCCGTGCGGAAGGACGTGAGCGCCCCCTCGTGGAGCCAGATCGAGTACTTGGCGGTGCCGACCAGGCCCGCGGCGAGGCCGCCGAACGCGTGGGAGATCGCCGTCCGCTGGGGCACCGCCGTGAGCGGCACGCGCGAGAGCGGCACGCCGATCGCGATGCCCACGACGACGGCGACCGCGATCCAGCTGTAGCTGACGATCTCGGGGTGAAGGAGCGTCCCGAACACCGCGGCGCCCATGCCCAGCACGCCCGCCAGCACGCCGCGGCGCGCCGTGGCGGGGCGGTTCAGCCAGCGCAGCGAGAAGATGAAGAGCGTCGCCGCGGCGAGGTAGGCGAGCTGCGTGCCGATCGCGCTCACGACTTGGCCCCTCGCTCCTTGAACATCTTGAGCATGCGGTCGGTGATCAGGAAGCCGCTCACGATGTTCGTCATCGAGGCCGCCACCGCGATCGCGCCCAGCACGGTCGAGAAGGTGTCCTTCTCCTCCCCGGCGATCAGCAGCGAGCCGACCACGGCGATCGCCGAGATGGCGTTGGTGAGCGACATCAGCGGCGTGTGCAGCAGCCGCGAGACGTTCTGGATCACCTGGAAGCCGACGAAGGTCGCCAGCATCAGGGCGAACAGCAGGGAGAACACCAGCTCTTGACTCATGCGCACTCCGGGGGCGGCGCCCCTGGCAGGGCAGTTAGCAATCGCGCCCGCGGATTCAAGCGTCCGTCGCTGCTACCGTTCTCCGACTCGGGAGACGCCATGTCACAGATCGATTTCAAGGGTCGCGTCGCGGTCATCACGGGAGCCGGCGGCGGGTTGGGCCGCACCTACGCCCTGGAGCTCGCCCGCCGAGGCTGCCGCGTGGTCGTGAACGACCTCGGCGGGAAGCCGGACGGCAGCGGCGCGAGCCACAGCATGGCCGACCAGGTCGTGAAGGAGATCGAGCAGGCCGGCGGCAGCGCCGTTGCCAACTACGACTCCGTGTCCACGCCCGAGGGCGGGCGCGCGATCGTGCAGACCGCGCTCGATCACTTCGGCCGCGCCGACATCGTGGTCAACAACGCCGGCATCCTGCGCGACAAGACCTTCCTGAAACTCTCGCCCGAAGAGCTCGAGATCGTGCTCGACGTCCACCTGAAGGGCGCCTTCTACGTGACGCAGCCCGCCTTCCAGGTGATGAAGGACAACGGCTACGGGCGCATCGTGCTGACCGCCTCGGCAGCGGGCGTGCTCGGCAACTTCGGCCAGACGAACTACGGGGCCGCGAAGATGGGCCTGGTCGGCCTCTCCAACGTGCTCGCCATCGAGGGCGCGAAGTACGACATCAAGTGCAACGTGATCACCCCGATCGCGAACACGCGCCTCACGCAGGAGCTGCTCGGTCCGATCGCGGAGAAGCTCGCGCCCGAGTGCGTGACCGGCCTCGTGACCTATCTCGTCTCCGAGCAGTGTCAGTCCACCCACGAGATCTTCACCGTCGGAGGCGGCCGCTACGCGCGCTTCTTCATCGGCATGAACGAGGGCTGGGTGCGGCCCGGCGGCGGCGCGGCCAGCGCCGAGGAGGTGGCCGAGCACATCGAGCAGATTCGCGATCCCGCCAAGTACACGATTCCCACCGGCGTCGGAGACGAGCTGCGCGTGACCGCGCGGCTCTTCTCGGCCAAGAGCTGAGGCGTCCCATGCCGATCCAGCCCCAAGCAGCCCTCGCCGCAAAGCTCCCGGCCGCGGAGTCGAGCTACGAGATCGACGACGTGATCCTCTACCACCTGGGGGTCGGCGCCGGCGTCCCGCAGACCGATGCGAACGAGCTCGAGTACACCTACGAGAAGAACCTCAAGGTGCTTCCGAGCTTCGGGGTGATCCCGGTCTTCTCCGCGATGGGGGCCTCGCTCTTCAATGCGCCCGGCATCAAGTTCAACCCCGCGCTGATGCTGCACGGCGAGCAGGACCTCGAGCTCCACCGGCCGATCCCGACCTCGGCGCGCCTGGTGAGCCAGCCGCGCATCGCCGGCGTGTACGACAAGGGCAAGGCGGCGCTGGTCGTCGTCGAGGTGAAGACGAGCGAGCAGGGCGGGGCGCCGCTCTTCACGAACCGCTTCTCGCTCTTCCTGCGCGGCGAGGGGGGCTTCGGGGGAGACGCGGGCCCGAAAGTCGGCAACGAGGCGCCCGCGCGCGCTCCGGATCTCGTGGTGGAGTCGAAGACGCTCCCCCAGCAGGCGCTCCTCTATCGCCTCTGCGGCGACAAGAACCCCCTCCACGCCGACCCGGGCTTCGCGAAGATGGGCGGGTTCGACGTGCCGATCCTGCACGGCCTGTGCTCCTTCGGGATCGTGTGCAAGGCGGCCGTGGACAAGGCGCTGGGCGGCGACGTGGCCCGGGTCGCGCGCTATCAGGTCCGCTTCGCCGGCGTGTTCTTTCCGGGCGAGACGATGGTCACCCAGATCTGGCGCGAGCCCGGGAAGCTCCTGCTCGCCTCCACGAGCAAGGAGCGCGGCGCGCCCGTCATCTCCAACGCAGCCATCGCCCTGCGCGGCTAGGAGCGAGCGATCGACGCCAGCGTGACGGCCGGCTGGGCGAACTTCCTCGAGGCGGCCGCGGGCGCCGCGAGCGCGCTCGCCGGTCTCGTGTTCGTCGCGCTCTCGATCAATCTCGCGCGCATCATCGAGCTGCCCGGCGTCGCGGGGCGGGCCGGGGAGACGCTGGTCCTGCTCGGCGGGGCGCTGATCGGCGTGCTCGTCGTGCTGATTCCGAGCCTCGGCGCGCGCAGCCTCGGCGCTCTGCTGCTTTTCGTGGCGCTCGCGGTCTGGGGCCTGCCGCTCTCCGTGCAGCTCCGCGCGCTCGCGCAGCGGCGTTACCACCGGCTCGGCTTCACGCTCGGGCGCATGGCGCTGCACCAGGCCGCGACGCTCCCGTTCTTCGCCGCTGCGCTCACGCTCCCGGCGCCCGGCGCGCTCACCTGGTTCGCGGCGGGCGTCGTGCTGTGCCTGGCGGTGGGGCTGATCAACGCCTGGGTCTTGTTGGTGGAGATCTTGCGTTAGAGGGGAGCGCATGGCGCGCCAATCGATCGCACGGGTCGCCCTCGTCGTGCACGACTACGACGAGGCGATCGCCTTCTACTGCGGGAAGCTGGGCTTCACGCTGGTCGAGGACACGTTCCAGCCGGCGCAGAACAAGCGCTGGGTCGCCGTCGCGCCGCCGGGCTCGGACGGGACCACGCTGCTCCTCGCGCGCGCGGTGACGCCCGAGCAGCGCGCCGCGGTGGGCAATCAGACGGGCGGCCGCGTGTTCCTGTTCCTCGCGACCGACGACTTCGCGCGCGACTACGCCGGGCTGCGCGCGCAAGGCGTTCGCTTCGTGCGCGAGCGCGCCGAGGAGCCCTACGGAACCGTGGCGGTGTTCGCGGACCTGTACGGGAACCTGTGGGATCTGGTCGAGCCCGGGCCAGAGGTCCCGAAGCGATGATTCGCGGCGCGCGCTACGTCCACACCAATCTGGTGGCGAAGGACTGGCGCTCGCTCGCTCGCTTCTACCAGGACGTGCTGGGCTGCACGCCGGTCCCCCCGGAGCGCAACCTCGCGGGCCGCGAGCTCGAGGCTGGCACGGGAATTCCGGGCGCGCGCCTGCAGGGCGTCCACCTGCGCTTGCCCGGTCTGGGCGACGATGGGCCGACGCTCGAGCTCTTCCAGTACGCAGCGCCCGCTCCCGCGCAGGGCGCCGCGGTCAATCGGCCGGGGCTCACGCACCTCGCGTTCGCCGTCCCCAGTGTTCCCGAGGCGCGCGCCCAGGTCCTGGCTGCGGGCGGCTCCGCGGTCGGCGAGGTCGTGACCCTCGCGATCGCGACGGGCGCCCAGGTCACCTGGTGCTACGTGCGGGATCCCGAGGGCAACATCCTCGAGCTGCAGGCGTGGTCGGAGCGCGGTTGACCCTGGCGGAACCCCTCGGTAGCCTGCGCCGCGTCTCGGACTCCGTTCCGGAGGACCAGCCGATGCTTGCCAGGGTCTCTCGCCGCTAGCCCGTTTCGCGCCGCAGCCACGGCTTCGCCCGGCCTGCGCGCGCGCTCGCGAGAGACCCCTTGCGCGTCTCCGACGCGCTCGAGCCGAGCATGTCCCGCACTCATCGCCGCGATCCGGAAGAGCCGGAGGTTGCGTCCCCCCGCCGGGCCGCGCGCGAGCCGGACTCCTTCCGCTGCCAACACTGCCGCTGCGAGCTCGACGCAGACGCGTCCGGAACGCGCCATCGCAATCACTGCTGCCATTGTCTGTGGAGCGTCCACCTGGACGAGAGCCCGGGAGATCGGCGTTCGGCGTGTGGGGCGGGCATGGAGCCGATCGCGATCTGGGTGCGGCCCGATGGCGAGTGGGCGCTCGTCCATCGCTGCTGCGGGTGCCACGTCGTGCGCGTGAACCGGATCGCGGGCGACGACAACGAGTACGCGCTGCTGGCGCTGGCGGCGCGCCCGATGGCGCTGCCGCCCTTCCGCGTGGACCGCCTGCGCCGGCCCTGAGCAGGCGCGGCCGTGGTACGCTGCTCGCTCCTCGCGCCCGAGGCTAGGAGCCAGACCCAAGATGGGGGAACTCGCCTCGCCGCCGATCCATCGCCGCCAGCTGCGTTCCGCGACCTGCGGCGTAGCACCGGCTACGCCTCGGTCGCGCGCCTTGCCGGCGGCGCGTCTCGACGGCGAATGCTTCGTTCCCCATCTTGGGTCGGGCTCCTAGTCTCGACCCGTGGCGCACTCTGCCGACGCACTGGCTCCCTTCGGCCCCGCCGCGCGCGCTTGGTTCAGCGGCGCCTTCGCTGCAGCGACGCCGGTGCAGGGCCAGGGCTGGGCGCGCATCGCGGCAGGCGAGCACGCGCTGTTGCTCGCGCCCACCGGCAGCGGCAAGACGCTCGCCGCTTTCTTCTACGCGATCGACCAGCTCGGCGCGCGCGCCGCGGAAGAGCCGCCGGGCGTGCGCCTGCTCTACATCTCGCCGCTGAAGGCCCTCGTCGCCGACATCGAGCGCAACCTGCGCGCTCCCTTGGTCGGCGTCGCACACGAGGCCGAGAAGCAGGGCGCGGCCTTTCGCGCGCCGCGCGTGGCGCTGCGCACGGGCGACACGCCTGCCGCCGAGCGCCGCGCGCAGGCGCGCGTCCCCGCCGAGATCCTGGTCACCACGCCCGAGTCGCTCTATCTGATCCTCGGCTCCGGGCAGCGCGAGACGCTGCGCAGCGTGCGCTGGATCGTCGTGGACGAGGTGCACGCGCTGGCGGCCACCAAGCGCGGGGCCCACCTCGCGCTCTCGCTGGAACGCGTCGCCGCGCTGTGCGGCGGCCGCGACCCGCAGCGCATCGGCCTCTCCGCGACGGCGCGGCCCGTCGCCGAGGTCGCGCGCTTCCTGGCGGGCGCGCGACCGGTCGCGATCGTGGACGCCAGCGGCCCGCCGCGCCTCGAGCTCTCGATCTCGGTGCCCGTGCCGGACATGACCCAGCCCGGCGTGGCGCCGCGCCGGCCGAGCGAGGTCCACGAGATCGCGACCCCCGATCTCGCCGCCCAGAGCGAGCTCCTCGGCGCGCTCGAGCGCCCGAGCGGCGAGGACTCGGACACGAGCCTCTGGCCGGCGATCTATCCGAAGCTGCTCGACGCGATCCGAGCACACCGCAGCACGATCCTCTTCACGAACAGTCGCGGGCTGTGCGAGCGCCTGGCGCGCCGGCTGAACGAGCTCGCGGGCGAGGAGCTGGTGCGCGCACACCACGGCTCGGTCGCGCACGCGCAGCGCACGGCAATCGAGGAGGAGCTCAAGTCGGGGCGCCTGCGCGCCCTCGTGGCGACCAGCTCCCTCGAGCTGGGGATCGACATGGGCGCGGTGGATCTCGTGCTGATGGTCGAGTCGCCGGGCGCCGTCTCGCGCGGGCTCCAGCGCGTGGGGCGCGCGGGCCACCACGTGGGCGCGGCCAGCCGGGGCATGCTCTTTCCGAAGCACCGCAGCGATCTGCTCGAGGCGACCGTGGTCGCGCGCGGCATGCGGCGCGGCGAGGTCGAGGAGCTGCGCGTCCTGCGCAATCCCCTGGACGTGCTGGCCCAACAGCTCGTCGCCATGGCGGCGCAGGACGCCTGGCGAGTCGACGACCTGCTGGCCCTCGCGCGGCGCAGCGCGAGCTTCGCCGAGCTCTCGCGCGAGCTCCTGGCGAGCGTGCTCGACATGCTGGCGGGGCGCTATCCCTCGACCGAGTTCGGCGAGCTGCGCCCGCGCATCCTCTGGGACCGCGAGGCCGACCGCATCGAGGCGCGCCGCGGCGCGGGCAAGATCGCGCTGCTCTCGGGGGGCACGATCCCCGATCGCGGGCTCTACGGCGTCCACCTGGGCGCCGACGGGCCGCGCGTGGGCGAGCTCGACGAGGAGATGGTGCACGAGACGCGCGCGGGCGAGGTCATCACGCTCGGCGCCTCGAGCTGGCGCATCGCCGAGATCACGCGCGACCGCGTGATCGTGTCGCCGGCGCCCGGCGAGATCGGGAAGCTCCCCTTCTGGCGCGGCGACGGGCCGGGACGGCCCCTCGAGCTGGGTCGCGCGCTCGGCGCCTTCCTGCGCGAGCTGGGCGAGCGCTGTCGCGGCCCGGGCGGCGATCTCCACGCCGGCCGCGGGGCGGCCGAGCAGTGGCTCAGCGCCGAGTGGGACCTCGACGCCTGGGCCGCGCGGAATCTCGTCGACTACGTCGTGGCCCAGCACGAGGCCACCGGCGCGCTGCCGACCGACCGGGCCATCACGATCGAGCGCTTCCGGGACGAGATCGGCGATTGGCGCGTCTGCATCCTCTCGCCCTTCGGCGCGCGCCTGCATGCGCCCTGGGCCCTCGCGATCGAGGCGCGCCTCGCCGCCGAGAAGGCGACCGACGCCCACGCGCTCTGGAACGACGACGGCATCGCGCTGCGCTTCCCGGATGCCGACGAGCCCCCGCCGACGCAGCTCCTGCTGCCGGAGCCCGAGGAGCTGCGCGATCGCGTGGTCGAGCAGGTGGAGCGCTCCGCGCTCTTCTCCGGCCAGTTCCGCGAGAACGCGGCGCGCGCGCTGCTCCTCCCGCGCTGGCGGCCCAAGGGCCGCACGCCGCTCTGGAGCCAGCGCCTGCGCGCGCAGAGCCTGCTCGCGATCGCGCGGGGCTACCCGTCCTTCCCGATCCTGCTCGAGACCTACCGCTCGTGCCTCCAGGACTCCTTCGACCTCCCGGCGCTCGAGGACCTGCTCGCGCGCATCCGCCGGCGCGAGGTGCGCGTGGACGACGTCGAGACCCGGGCGGCGTCGCCTTTCGCGCGCAATCTCGTGTTCGCCTACACCGCGGCGTTCCTCTACGAGTACGACAACCCCGCGGCCGAGCGGCGCGTCCACGCGCTCTCCCTCGATCGCGCGATGCTGCGCGAGCTGCTCGGTCACGAGGAGCTGCGCGAGCTGCTCGACGCCGCCGTGGTGGAGGAGACGGAGGCGGAGCTGCAGGGCGTCGCGCCCGAGCACCGCGCGCGCCACGCCGACGCGCTGCACGACCTCTTGCGCCGCGTGGGAGATCTCAGCGACGCCGAGCTCGCGGCGCGCTGCGACGGAGACGTGGGCGCGTGGCTCGCGACGCTCGGCGCAGAGCGGCGCGCGGCGCGCGTGCGCATCGCGGGCGAGGAGCGCGCGATCGCGGCGGAGGAGGCCGGCCTCTACCGCGATGCGCTCGGCGCCTCCCCCCCGGCCGGCCTCCCGGCGGCGTTTCTCGAGCCGGTCGCGGATGCCGTGACCGAGCTGCTCCTGCGCTTCGCGAGACGCCGCGCGCCCTTCACGACGGCCGACGCGGCGCGCCGCTTCGGGCTGCCGCCGGCGCAGGCGCAGCTCCTGCTCGCGAGCCTCGAGGCGCGCGGGCGGCTCACCTCGGGCGACTTCCGGCCGGGCGGGCGCGAGCGCGAGTGGTGCGATCCCGAGGTGCTGCAGCGCCTGCGGCGGCGCTCGCTCGCGCGCCTGCGCGGCGAGGTCGCGCCGGTCGACGCCACGACGCTCGTGCGCTTCCTGCCCGAGTGGCACGGGATCGGAGCGAAGGGCTCGCTCGCCGAGGCCCTCGATCGGCTCGAGGGGCTTCCGCTCCCGGTGAGCGAGCTCGAGCACGCCATCCTGCCGGCGCGTGTGCCGGGCTTCGACCCGCGGCAGCTCGACGAGCTGGGCGCGCTGGGTCAGCTCGTCTGGGTGGGGGCGGGCGCGCTCGGCGACCGCGACGGGCGCGTGGCGCTCTACCGGCGCGAGCGCTTCGCTCTGCTCGCCGATCCGCCGGAGCTCCCGGACTCGCTCTCGCCGCTCGCGCGCGTGCTCCTCGAGCGGCTGGCCGCGCGCGGGGCCTCGTTCTTCGGCGAGTTGCTCGCGCTCCTGCCCGACGCCAGCGCGAAGGAGGCGCTCGACGCGCTCTTCGAATGCGTCTGGGCGGGACTCGTAACGAACGACACGCTCGCCGCGCTGCGCGGCCTCGGCGCGCGCACGCCGCTGCGGCGCGGCGCGCTGCCCTCCAGCGCCGCCGGCCGCTGGTCGGCGGTCGCGAGCCTGTTCGCCGCTCCCGCGAGCGAGACGGCGCGCGCCCACGCGCGAGCCGCCGCGCTCCTCGAGCGCCACGGCATCGTGAGCCGCGAGGCCTTCGCGCTCGAGACGTGGCGCGGCGGCTGGAGCGGCGTGTATCCGGTGCTGCGCGCGATGGAGGAGTCGGGCAAGGCGCGCCGGGGCCACTTCGTCGAGTGCCTCCAGGGCGCGCAGTTCGCCTACACCGGCGCGGTGGACCGCCTGCGCGCGGCGCGCCTCCCGCGCGACACCGCGAGCGTTTGGCTCCTGGCGGCCAGCGACCCCGCCGTCCCGTTCGGCGCGCTCGCGCCCTGGCCGCAGCCGACCTCGCCCCTCGCGCGTCCCCGCCGCTCCGTCGGGGCCCGCGTCGTCTCTGATCGACGGCGAGCTCGCCGCCTGGGTGGAGCGCGGCGCGCGGCGCCTGTGGACCTTCCGCACGCCGGGCAAGGAGATCGCGGCCGACGAGATCGCGCGCGCGCTGCGCGGGCTCTTCGCCGACCGCAGCGTCTCCGTCCTCCACGTCGAGGAGATCGACGCAGAGCCGGCGAGCACCTCGCCCGCGAGCGAGGCGTTCGTGCGCGCCGGCTTCCGGCGCGGCTACAAGGGGCTCGAGCTCGAGCGCTCTGGCGCGCGCACCGAGAGCTGAGTGCCGGAGGGGGATACGCTCTTCCGCGCGGCGGCCTGGCTGCACGCGGAGCTCGCCGGCCGGCCGATCGACAAGCTCTGGTTGCGCGATCGCGGCGAGGTGAAGGCCGTCGCGGGCGCGCGCGTGAGCGAGGTGCGCGCGCGCGGCAAGCACGTGCTCGCCGGCCTCGCGACGGGCGGCGCGGCGCGCGCCGACGCGGTGCTGCACTTCCACCTCGGCATGTACGGGAAGATCCGCCGCTACGAGGAGTTCCTCGAGACCCCGAGCGCCGCGACGGCGCTCTATCTGGAGCGCGCCGGCACGCGCTGGGTCGTCTTCCGGGCGATGCTCGCGGAGCTCCTGCATCGGCGGGCGCTCACCGACCATCCGACCCTCTCACGGCTCGGGCCGGACATCCTGGCGCCGCGCGTGGATCTCGCCGAAGTGGTGTCGCGCGCGCGGCGCGTGCATCACCCCACGATCGCGGACCTGCTGGTCGACCAGACCGTCGCCTCCGGGATCGGCAATGCCTGGAAGTGCGAGGCGCTCTTCGCCGAGCGCATGAATCCGCTGCGCCGCCCCGAGCACGTCTCGGACGCCGAGCTCCTCGCGCTCGTGCGCCGCGCCCGCGAGCTGATGGCCGAGAGCGTCGCGAGCGGCGCGCGCGACCCGCACTTCCCGGTGCCGCGCAGCGCGCCCTTGCCGGAGCGCTGGGTGTACGGGCGCGAGGGCAGGCCATGCCCGGCGTGCGGCCGGCCGATCCGCGTGGAGCGCGTGGGGGACGGCTCGCGTGGCGTATGGTACTGCCCGAGTTGTCAGGCGCGCTGAGCCGCGCCGCAGGAGGCGTCGCTTGGACCTGTCGCAGTTCTCGTTGGCCGGGAGAGTCGCGCTGATCACGGGTGGAAGCCGCGGCATCGGGGAGGCCACCGCGCTCGCTCTGGCGAACGCGGGCGCCGACGTGGCCGTCTCGAGTCGCAAGCTGGAGGGCGTGGAGCGCGTGGCCGAGCGCGTGCGGGCCCTCGGTCGCCGTGCGATCGCGATCGAGGCGCACGCCGGTCGGATGGATCAGCTCGCGCCCCAGGTCGAGCGCACGCTGCGCGAGCTCGGGGGCCTCGACGTGCTGGTGAACAACGCGGGCACGAGCTTCAACGCGCCCGCCATCGAGATGGACGAGCGGGCCTGGGACAGCGTGATGAACCTCGATCTCAAGGGCCTGTTCTTCCTCTCCCAGGCGGCCGCGCGCGCGATGCGCGATCGCGGGCGCGGCGGCGCGATCATCAACATCGCGTCGATCAGCGGCATGCGGCCCCAGGTGCCGACCGCCCACTACTCGATCGCCAAAGCGGGCGTGATCATGGCGACCAAGGCGATGGCCGTGGAGTGGGCGCCCTACGGGATCCGCGTGAACTGCATCGCGCCCGGGGCGATCGAGACGCGCCTCTTCGACGCGATCTGGTCGGTCTTTCCGGGCGACGAGGGCAAGCGCCTGAAGCAGGCCACCGCCGACCGGCTGCCCCTGAAGCGGGTGGGCGAGCCGCGCGAGATCGCCGACGCGTGCGTCTTCCTGGCCTCGAATGCGTCGAGCTATCTGACGGGCGAGACCCTCGCCATCGACGGCGGCGCGCTGCTGGTCTGAGCACGCGGCGAGCAGCCCTTGCCCGGGGCTGGAGCAGCCCACCGCCTCCCGCCGCGCCGCAGCCAGCGGCAGCGAGCCGAGATCGGCACAGCGCGGCTCTGGCACGTCGATTGCTCTGCGCTGCCGACGGGTCTCGTGAACCCGGGAGGTCGCTCATGAAGATTTCGCTTCGATCGGCAGCCATCGCGGCTGTCTTGTTGTGCGCCTCGGCGGTTGGCGCCGAGGAGGCCAAGTCGGTCGTCACGCCGGAGATGTTGGACAAGCTCGCTGCCTCCAGCAGTGATCTCCGCATAGGCATCGACACGGTGTGGGTACTGGTCACCGCCATGCTGGTGTTCTTCATGAACGCCGGCTTCGCGTTGGTCGAGAGCGGCCTCTGTCGCGCCAAGAACGCGGTAAACATCCTCAGCAAGAATTTCATCGTGTTCGCGGCGTCCACCATCTCTTTCTGGGTCATCGGCTGGGGCCTGATGTTCGGCGACGGCAATGGCTTCCTGGGCCTGAACGGCCTGCTCTTGGTGGGTGGCGCAGACAACTCGCCGGCCCTCGGCTCGGCCTACGCCGCGATGAACCCCTTCGCGACCACGGTCTACGAAGGGGTCTACGGCGCAATCAACTGGACGCCGGTTCCGCTATGGGCAAAGTTCTTCTTCCAGCTCGTCTTCGCCGGCACCGCGGCGACGATCGTCTCCGGCGCCGTCGCCGAGCGCATCAAGTTCAAGTCGTTCCTGGTCTTCAGCTTCCTGCTGATCGCATTCGCCTACCCGATCACGGGCCACTGGATCTGGGGAGGGGGCTGGCTCTCGCTCGGCAACTTCCGCGACTTCGCAGGCTCGACTGTCGTGCACTCGGTCGGCGGCTGGGCGGCGCTCGTGGGCGCGGTCGTGCTCGGGCCGCGCTTGGGCAAGTTCGGCAAGGACGGGCGCGTGCATCCGATCCCGGGCCACAACATGACCTCGGCCTCGCTGGGCGTCCTCGTGCTCTGGCTGGGTTGGTTCGGGTTCAATCCGGGCTCGACGATGGCAGCGATGAACGGGACTGCGATCGCGCACATCCTGGTGAACACGAACCTCGCGGCTGCTACCGGCGCGCTCGGCGCGATGCTGACGGCGTGGCTCCTGCTCGGGAAGCCCGATCTCTCGATGATCCTGAACGGCTGCCTGGCAGGTCTCGTTGCGATCACTGCGCCCTGCGCCTTCGTCACGATCGGCTCGGGCGCGCTGATCGGGCTCATCGCCGGGGGGCTGGTGGTGCTAGGCGTGCTCTTCTTCGACCGCATCAAGGTCGACGACCCGGTGGGTGCGCTTGGCGGTCCATCTCTTGAACGGAGTGTGGGGCACGCTCGCGCTGGGCGTGTTCTACGACAACGACGTCGCGACCAACATCGCGGCGCTCGCCACCGGCCTCTCGCGCATGGATCAGCTGCTCGTGCAGCTGAAGGGCGTGCGTCTCGGTCGGCATCTTCACGGTGGCCATCTCCGCTCGTGTTCTGGTACGCGATCAAGCTGACGCTGGGCCTGCGCGTCTCCGAGGAAGAAGAGGTCGAGGGCCTCGACATCGGCGAGCACGGCAACTCGGCGTACCCGGACTTCGCGACCCACGAGCCGAGCTTCGGGATGCCGGCTGCCACGATGGCGCCCTATGCCCAGCCGGTCCCGGCGGCGACGCCGGCGACAGCCAAGCTCTAGGGGCGAGAGAAGCCAGAACCTCGAGCGACGACCCGCCGGGCTCTGCGCCAAGCGGCGCGGGCCCGGCGGGTTCGCATTTGGGTCCCGATGCACACCCTAGGCTCGTCCCTGCCGCTCTGGTCGGCGCTGCCCTTCGCGGCGCTCTTGATCTGCATCGCGCTGCTTCCGCTGGTGACGCCCCGGTTCTGGGAGAGCAATCGCAACAAGGCATTGGCAGCCGCTGCGCTCTCGTTGCCGGTCATCGTCTACCTGCCGCTCGCCTTCGGCGCTCCGGGACTCGAGCGTCTCCTCGAGAGCGCGCGGGAGTACGTCTCCTTCCTCGTCCTGCTCGGCTCCCTGTTCGTGATTGCCGGGGGAATCTACGTGGGTGGCTCGCTCTCCGGGACGCCGCTGCTCAACACCGCGCTGCTCGGGATGGGGGCGCTGCTGGCGAACGCGATCGGCACGACGGGCGCCTCGGTGTTGCTGATCCGGCCCCTGCTGCGGGCCAACGCTCCGCGCGTGCGCAAGACGCACATCGTCGTGTTCTTCATCTTCGTCGTCTCGAACTGCGGCGGGCTGCTCACGCCGCTCGGCGACCCGCCGCTCTTCCTCGGCTTCCTGAAGGGCGTGCCGTTCACGTGGACGCTCTCGCTCTGGCCGCAGTGGCTGCTCGTGAACGGCGCACTGCTCGTCGTCTTCAACATCTGGGACCAGATCGTGTTCGACCGGGAGGAGCAGGAGCGCCCGGGCTCGCAGCTCGAGGAGGTGATGCGCCACGCTCCGCTCACGATTCGCGGGAGGCAGAACCTCCTGTTCTTGCCCGGCATCGTGGCCGTGATCGGCGCTTCCGGGAGCGGGCTCGGGAACGGCGGCGCGCCGTGGCCCTTCGGCGTCCAAGAGGCCGCCATGCTCGCCCTCGCCGGCCTCGCCTGGCTGTTCACCGACGGGGAGTGCCGGCGCGCCAACAACTTCGGCTTCGGCCCGCTCCTCGAGGTGGCGGTGCTCTTCGCGGGCATCTTCGTGACGATGGCGCCGGCGCTCCTGCTCCTGAATGCCCACGCGGGCACGTTCGGCTTGTCCGAGCCCTGGCACTTCTTCTGGGCCGCGGGAACGCTCTCGAGCTTTCTCGACAACGCGCCGACTTACCTCACGTTCGGGGCGACCGCGTGCGGCCTCCACGGGGTCGCCCTCGAGGGCCGCTATCTCGCCGACTTCCTGGAGACCGGTCCCCAGGCAGCGCGCGTGCTCTCCGCGATCGCGACGGGTTCGGTCTTCATGGGCGCGAACTCCTACATCGGCAATGGTCCGAACTTCATGGTGAAGGCGATCGCGGAGGAGAGCGGCGTCGCGATGCCGAGCTTCTTCGGATACATGGCCTACTCGTCCGCCGTGTTACTGCCGCTGTTCGCGCTCGTCACCTTGATCGAGTTCTCCGGCTGACTGTGCCGTTTCGAGCGCATTTTTCGCGTGGCGAGCCACTCGGGCCGCTTATAGAGTGTGCGGCCTTTGGAGAAGGGGATGAACGTGTCTCGAGCGAACTCTAAGCGGGGAAGCCATTTTCTGCTCGTCGCGCTGGCGACGTTGGGCGCGGCCGGCGCGCACGCGCAAGAGGCGGCGGCGCCCGTCGTGGACAGCGGCGATACCGCCTGGGTGCTCGCGGCGACTGGGCTCGTGCTGATGATGACGCTGCCCGGGCTCGCGCTCTTCTACGGCGGTCTGGTCCGTGCGAAGAACATCCTGAACGTGCTGGTGCAGTGCTTCGCCGCGGCGGCGGTGGTGGGCGTGCTCTGGATCCTGGTGGGCTACAGCATCGCGTTCGGTCCCGGCAATGCGTTCTTCGGCAAGCTCTCGAAGGCGATGCTCTCGGGAGTGACGATCGACTCGGTCACGGCCAACTTCGCGACGCCTCCGCGCAACATCCCCGAGTACATCTTCATCATGTTCCAGGGCATGTTCGCGATCATCACGCCCGCCCTGATCATCGGCGCCCTCGTCGAGCGCATGAAGTTCCGGGTGTTCGTCGCGTTCATCGCGGTCTGGCTGCTCGTGGTCTACTGCCCGATCGCGCACATGGTCTGGTCCTCCGACGGCTGGATCTTCAAGAAGGGCGCGATCGACTTCGCGGGCGGGCTCGTGGTGCACATGTCGAGCGGCTTCTCGGCGCTGGTGGCCGCGCTCGTGGTCGGCAAGCGGCGCGGCTTCGGGCGCGAGCCGATGGCGCCCCACAACCTGCCGCTCTGCTTGACGGGGGCCGGGCTGCTCTGGGCCGGCTGGTTCGGCTTCAACGCCGGGAGCGCTCTCTCGGCGAGCCCGCTGGCGGCGCTCGCCTTCCTGAACACCAGCACCGCGACCTCCACGGCGACGCTCACCTGGGCGGCGATCGAGTGCTCCACCGCGGCAAGCCGACCGCGCTCGGCGCCGCGACCGCGGCCGTCGCCGGCCTGGTCGCGATCACGCCCGCCTGCGGCAACGTGGACCCGCTGGGCGCGATCTACGTGGGCATCGGCGTCTCGCTCGCGTGCTATGGCGCGGTCACGTTCCTGAAGCCGCGCTTCGGCTACGACGACTCCCTCGACGCCTTCGGCGTGCACGGGGTCGGCGGCGCCTGGGGCGCGCTCGCGTCGGGCCTGTTTGCCGCGACGCTCGGCGCCGGCATCGAGTGCGAACTCGGCGCAGGTGATGGTGCAGCTCCAGGGCATCGCGTTCACCGCGGTCTACGCGCCGGTCGCGACCTTCGTGATCCTGAAGGGACTCGGCCTCCTGTTCGGCGGGCTGCGTGTGGACGAGGAGCAGGAATTCAGCGGCCTCGACGTCGCGGAGCACAGCGAGAGCGCCTACTCCATCGACTGAGCGGGACCGCGCCTCACTTCTCGTCGTCCACCCCGATCAGGCGGTCGAGCAGCGGCCAGCGCACGGCGCTCTGGGCCGCGAAGGCCTCGATCAAGAGCTCGCGGTCGGCGGTGCCCTCGCCAGCGCGAAAACGCGCGAGTGCGCTCTCGAGCTGCTCGCGCGGCGGGCAGGGCGGCTCGTCCTGCTTCAGGGCGCCGTTCTCGTGCTCGACGCCGACGGCGTCGAGCCACTCGACGAGCAGATCGCGCTTGACCTCGAGGAAGTAGGCGGCCAAGACCTCCTCGGCGATCGGCGCCGCGGCCACACGCGAGAGCGCCTGTCGCACGAAGTGAGCGCGCTTCTCGGCGGGCTGCTTCATCATGAACTGCGGGCGCGCGTGAAGCGTCACGCAGGCGGCCCCGACCGCCTGCGTGTAGATCCCGGGCAGCTTCTGCTTCAGTGCGCCCAAGAGCTCGACGGCTCGCTCGGGAGTCATGCGCGCGAACACCTGGTGGGGCT
Organism: uncultured delta proteobacterium; assembly: GCA_963716275.1. Taxonomy (GTDB): domain Bacteria; phylum Myxococcota_A; class UBA9160; order UBA9160; family UBA6930; genus VGRF01. Next base: position 258,628 of record CAVQTC010000017.1, read on the forward strand.
TCATGCCGAGTTCTCCTGGCCGGCTGGGGACGACGCGAAGGCCGCGTGGGCGGCGAGCGTGAGCGCGAGCACGAGCAGCGCCGCGAGGCCGCTGTGCAGCGCGGTCACCTCGACGCGCAGTCGGAGTAGCACGTTCGCGACTCCCAGCGCGATCTGGAGCGCCACGAGCGCCGCGGTTGCGCGCGTGATCGCCGCGAGCCGCGCCTCGCGCCGACAGGCCCACGCCGCGTACAGCGCGAACGCGAGGAGCAGGTAGCCGTTCACGCGGTGGTGCACGTGGATGCCCACGGGGCTCTCGAAGCCCCAGATCGGGAACCACTCGCCTTGATAACAGGTCGGCCACTCGGAGCACGCCAGGCCCGCGTAGCTGGACGAGACCAGGCCACCCAGCGCGATCTGGAAGAGCAGGAAGAGCGCCGTCAGGGCCACGGCCAGGCGCGCGCTGCGCGGGACGCGCGGCGCGGGGGGGCGCCCCCGCGCGCGCAGCGTGAGGCCGAGCCAGAAGACCGCCGCGTTCCAGGAGTTGCCCATCAGGAGGTGGCTGGTCACCGACCAGCGCGCGAGCGTGTGCCAGACGGTGAGCCCGCCGAGCACGACCTGCGCCGCGAGCAGCGCGAGCCCGAGCCACCAGATGCGCCCGGCGGCGGCGAGCGCGCCCGCATCGCGGTGCAGCGCGACGCCGAGTGCGAGGTAGGCGAGTGCGAGGCTCCCCGCCACCACGCGGTGCGTGTACTCGAAGGCGACGCGCAGATCGAGCTCGGGCACGAGCTCGCCGAAGCAGAGCGGCCAATCCGGGCACGCCAGCCCGGCGCCGTGGGCGCGCACCAGGGCGCCGAGCACGATCAGGCCGACGATCGCAGCGTTCAGGGCGAGGCACGCGCGCGCGAGCGCGGGCGTGCGGCTTCCGGTCGGCGCGGACATGCGGGCGCGCGACGGTAGGCGATGGCAACTTGCGCGCCACTTTGGCGAAGTTGCAGCTGCGCGAGCCCTAGGTGAGGCTCGCTGCCAGCGTCGGCTTCAGAGCGCCGCGAGAACCGACGATACGGGCTGCATGGTCATGCCGCATTCTCAAGAGCTCGCGAAGGACGACCCGCGCCAGCTCCGGATCCTGTTCGAGCGCGCCACCTGGCTCTCCCGGGCGCACCAGGTTCCCGCGGTGTTCGTCGGCGTGGCGGGCGTGGAGGGCGACCTCCTCGCGCGCGACTTCCTCGACTTCGTGGAGTCCGAGCTGCGCGTCGAGGACGCCATCTTCCGCATGCTGCGCGAGCGGGCGGTGCTCCTGCTCTCCGACCTCGACGAGAAGGGAGCGGCGCGCGTGATGGAGCGCCTGAAGGGCGAGTTCGCCGCGCGCTTCGCGCCGCGCACGGACATGCCCTTCGCGCTCGCCTACTACGCGGTCGCGCCCGGGCGCACGCCCACCATCAAGGACGTGCTGCCCGCGATCTTCTCCGGTCCGAATCGGGGCTGAGCCCGAGCGCTCAGGCTGCGAGGAGGTCGGCGAGCGCGGCGCGGAGCTCCGGATGCCGGAAGGCGAGGCCGGCGCGCGTGGCCGCTGCCGGCGTCACGCGGCGGCTGGCGAGGAGCTCGGTGGCGAGCGGGCCGAGCGCCGCGCGCACGGCGAAGGCGGGCACGGCCAGAAAGGCCGGGCGGTGCAGCGCCTCGGCCAGGGCCGCGCTGAACTCGCCGTTGGTGACGCAGCCGGGGGCCGCCACGTTCCACGGGCCGCGCGCCGCCTCGCTGCGCAACGCAAGCTCCACGCAGGCGACGCAATCGTCCAGGTGGATCCAGGGGAACCACTGCCGACCGCTCGCGATGCGGGCGCCGAGCCCGAGCCGGAAGAGCGGCAGGAGGCCCGCGAGCGCGCCGCCCGTGCGGGCGAGGACGACGCCGATGCGCAGCGAGCAGCAGCGCACCTCGTGCTCCGCCGAGCGCGCCGCCTCGGCCTCCCAGTCGCGGCACAGCTCCGCGAGGAAGCCCGCGCCGGGCGCGGTCGCCTCGTCGATCGGCGCATCGCCGTGGTCGCCGTAGATGCCCACGGCCGAGGCGCACACGAGCACTCGCGGTCGCTCGGCCGGCGCGAGCCGGCCGAGCGCATCCACCAGGCTGCGCGTCGAGTCGATGCGGCTCCTCCACACGCGCTCGCGCCGCGCCGCGCTCGGCGCTCCCCCGAAGAGGGGCTCGCCCGCGAGATGCACGACGGCCTCGGCTCCCGCGAGCCAGCCCGGCTCGACGTGCGCGCCGTCCCACGCGATCCCGCGATCGCGGCTCGCGCTGTGCAGGCGCTGCGGGCTCCGCGAGAGCAGGCGGAGCGCGCGCCCCTGCGCCCGCAAGGACTCCGCCAGCCGCCCGCCGATCAAGCCGGTGGCGCCGGAGAGGACGAGCTCTCCGCTCATGCGCGGGAGGGCGCGAAGGTCTCGAGGATGCGCACGGCGTCCGCCGGGCTGGTGGCGAGCGGCGCGATCACGGGCGTGGTGACGCCCGCCTTCACGAACCCCGCGATCTGCGCGCGGCACTCGTCGGGCGTGCCGATGATGGCGATCCGGTCGACGATCTCGTCGGTGATCGCGGTCGCCACCCCGGCGCGGTCGCGCTTCGCGAAGGCCGCCGCGATCGCCTTGGCCTCCTCCGGGAAGCCGCACCAGCCCAGGAACGCGTTGTAGACCGGCGCGGCCAGGTAACCGCCGAAGGCGGCGCGCACGAGGCCGCGCGCCCGCGCGCGGTCGTCGGTCACGCACACCTGGAAGCGGCACACCACCTCGTCGCGCGACCCGTCGCGGCCCGCGCGCGCGGCGCCGCGCCGGTAGGCGGCGAGGATCTGCGGCATCGCGCTCGCGGGCTGGAAGTTGATGATCAGCCCCTCGCCGATCTCCCCGGCGAGCTCGCACATCTTCTCGCGCAGCGCGGCCAGATAGATGCGCAAGGGCTTCTTCGGCTTCGCGCCCAGGCGCAGCCCGTGCGAGTGGAAGTGCACGCCGGCGAAGTCCGTCTTGTCGGCGGAGAGCGCTTGGCGGACGATGGCGACGGATTCGCGCATGTGGCCGAGCGGCGCCTTGAAGTCGACGCCGTTCCAGTCGCGCATGATCGCGTGGGAGGAGGTGCCGAGGCCCAGCACGAAGCGGTCGCCCGAGAGCTGCGCGAGCGTGGCGGCGCCCATCGCGAGCACCGCGGGGGTCCGGTTGTAGACCGCCACGATCGCGGTCCCGATCTCGATCGTGGTGGTCGAGACCGCCATGGCGCCGGCGAGCGAGAAGGAGTCCGGGCCCGCGGTCTCCGCCATCCAGATCGCCGGGTAGCCCCACTCCGTCTCGGCGCGCTTCGCGAGCTCGACGCACGCGCGCGCGTCGTGGAACGGGGAGGGGAGGGTGATCGCCATCCTGCCGAGCGCGCCGGCCATGCAGAGTCTCCTTCGCCCGGAACCCTAACGCGGCTGCATGCGGATCGCGCCGTCGAGGCGGATCACCTCGCCGTTCAGCATCGGGTTCTCGACGATGTGGCAGGCGAGCGCCGCGTACTCGGAGGGATTGCCGAGCCGCGACGGGAACGGCACCTGCTTTCCGAGCGAGGCGCGCGCGGGCTCCGGGAGGCCCATCAGCATCGGGGTGAGGAAGAGCCCCGGCGCGATCGTGCAGACGCGGATGCCGCTCTGGGCGAAGTCGCGCGCGATCGGCAGCGTCATGCCGACCACACCGCCCTTCGAGGCGGAGTAAGCGCACTGGCCGATCTGCCCCTCGAAGGCCGCGACCGACGCGGTGTTCACGATCACGCCGCGCTCGCCGCCCGCGTTCGGGGCGTTGCCGATCATGCGGGCGCCCGCGAGCCGGATCACGTTGAAGGTGCCGATCAGGTTCACCTCGATCGTGCGCCGGAACAGGCCCAGGTCGAAGGGCTTCCCCTCCTTGTCGACGGTCTTGCCGGCGCTGCCGATCCCGGCGCAGTTCACGACGATGTCCACGCGCCCGAAGAGGGCCACCGTCTTCTCGACGGCGGTGCGCACCTGTTCCTCGTTGGCGACGTCCGCCTCGCAGAATTGCGCTGCGCCGCCGAGCGACTTGGCGACGTCGGCGCCCTTCGAGCGCGCGAGGTCGAGGATGGTGACGCGCCCGCCGCGGGCGATGATCTCGCGCGTGGTGGCCTCGCCCAGGCCGGAGCCTCCCCCGTCACGATTGCGGCGCTGCCGAGCAGGTCCATGCGTGTCTCCTGAGTCGGGGCAGGATACTGCCGGCTCAGGCCGCCGCGCGCAGGATCGCGGCCAGTCGCGTGCAGACAGGCCCCGGGGCGGCCCCCTGGCCAAGCGCCACGCCGTCGAGACGCACGATCGGCTTGGCGCCGCGCACCGCGTTCACCGCCACGAGCTCGCGCACCCCGTCGAGCTCCCGCCGAGAGACCTCGGCCTCGCGGATCTCCGGCAGCACCTCGCGCAGCAGCTCGAGAGCAATGCCCCGCACGCGTCCCAGGCGCAGGGGCGGCGTCACCAGCGCGCCGTCCCCGAGCACGGCGATCAGGTTCGTGCGCGCGCCCTCGACCAGCAGGCCCTGGTCGTCGAACAGGAGCGCCTCCTCGACGCCCGCGGCCTCCGCCGCGGCTCGGGCTGCCGCTACGTCCGCGCGCTCGGCCAGCTTCGCGCCGAGGGCGGCGCCCGGGCCGGCGTGGCGCGCTGCGAGCGCGCTCCAAGTGACCGAATCGGGGCCGAGCGGCCGCGTCGAGCCCGAGAGCTCGAGCGCTCCGGCCGGGCTGCGCTGCGCGTCGAGCCGCACCACACCCTGCTCGGGGCCGAAGGCGTAGCTTCCGAGCCGCTCGAGCTCGCGCAGCACACGCTCCGGCTCGACGCGCCCGAGCCCGAGCGCGGCGGCATCGCGCACCAGGCGCTCGGCGGCGCGCCGGCCCAGTGCGACCCGCACGCCCGCCCAACGCGCGGTCGTGTAGCAGCCGGCGCTCACCCCCGAGAGGCGTCAGCGCTTCTCGATCGGGACGACCGAGCGCTTGAGCGCACCTTGATAGATCTGGCGCGGCCGCCCGATCTTCTGCTTCTGCTCGTGCATCTCGAGCCACTGGGCGATCCAGCCCGGCAGGCGGCCGATCGCGAACATCGCCGTGAACAGCTTCTCCGGCGTGCCGATCGCGTTGTAGATCACGCCCGAGTAGAAGTCGACGTTCGGGTAGAGCTTGCGCTCGATGAAGTACTCGTCCTTGAGGGCGATCTCCTCGAGCTCCATCGCGATCTCGAGCAGCCGGCTGCGCACGCCCATGCGCTGCAGCACGTCGAAGCAGGCCTTCTTGATGATCTTCGCGCGCGGGTCGAAGTTCTTGTAGACCCGGTGGCCGAAGCCCATCAGGCGCGACGTGTCGTCGCGGCTCTTGGCGCGCTCCACGAACTCCTTGCCCGAGAGCCCCTCGCTCTCGATCTTCTGGAGCATCTCGATCACTTCCTGGTTCGCCCCGCCGTGCCGCGGGCCCCACAGCGCGTTGATGCCCGCGGAGATCGCCGCGAACAGGTTCGTGAGGGACGACCCCACCAGGCGCACGGTGCTGGTGGAGCAGTTCTGCTCGTGGTCGGCGTGCAGGATCAAGAGCAGGTCGAGCGCTTTCTCGACCACCGGGTCCACCACGTACGGCTCGCACGGCGTCGCGAACATCAGGTGCAGGAAGTTCCCGACGTACGAGAGCTTGTTGTTGGGGTACATGAAGGGCTGGCCGAGCGCCTGCTTGTGGGCGTAAGAGGCGATGGTCGGCAGCTTCGCGATCAGGCGGTGGATCGAGATCTCGACCTGGCGCGCCTCGCGCGGGTCGAGCGAGTCCGGGTAGAAGGTGGCGAGGGCCGCCACGGCGGCCGAGCACGCCGCCATCGGATGCGCGTCCTTCGGCAGCGAGCGGTAGAAGAGTCGGAAGTCCTCGTGGAGCATCGTGTGGTAGCGGATCGACTCGGTGAAGGCCTGGAGCTCGCTGCGGGTCGGGAGCTCGCCCCACATCAGCAAGTGGGCGACCTCGAGGAAGTTGCAGCGCTCGGCGAGCTCCTCGATCGGATAGCCGCGGTAGTGGAGGATGCCCTCCTCGCCGTTGATGAACGCGATCGAGCTCTCACACGATCCGGTGTTGCCGTAGCCCGGGTCGAGCGTGATCAGGCCGGTCTTGTCGCGCAGCTTCTGGATGTCGATCGCGCGCTCACCCTCGGTTCCTTCGATGATCGGGAGCTCGATGGACTTGCCGTCGTAGCGCAGCTCGGCGGTCTTGCTCATTGCGGCTTCCTTTCCAAGTGGGATCGCACGCACAGTTCGGGCATTGGAGGCTGGCAGGGGCAATCGATTCGGCGGGCGCAGCCTAGACTCGAGTTGCGCTCGCAACATAGCCGAGCCCCCGCGGCTCGAACTAGTGGATTCGCGCCGCAAGATTGCGCTCCGGGTCAATCCTTCGCCGGAGTGCGCTCCGGCGGTGGCGGTGAGGCCGGCGCCGGCGTGAGCAGCAGCACGCGGCGCTCCCCGCTCCGGAAGCTCTGGGCGGTCGTGCCCGGGAGGCGCGCCGCCTGGGCCCGCGCGGCCGGGGCCACCACGACCCGGCCGCCGGCCGCGAAGAAGGTCGCGACGTCGCCCGGCTGCGCGAGCTCGACGACCGGCCGGTCGGCGTAGTAGGCGAGACCGCCCACCAGGTTGTGGTCGCCGAACAGGCCGATCGCGCGCTGCGGCGGCGTCAGCGCGGCCGCGCCCGCCGCGATCGGCCGCACGCTCCGCACGGCGTCGATCGCAGGCAGGAGCAGGAGGAACGTGGCGAGCAGCGCCGCGTACACGGCTCCGATGGGTACGCCGAGGAAGCGCCGAGCCGGGGCTTGCACACGCAAGAGCCGGGCCCAGCCGCCGGCGGCGGCGGCGACCACGAGGCCCAGCGCAGCCGCGAAGCGCGCGAGCCCGGCGCGGTCGAAGACCGCCACGTCCTCGGGCGCGAAGCCGACCGCGCGCCCTGCCGCGAGCGCTGCGCCGAGCCCGGCCAGCGCGGCGAGCGCGAGGGCGATGCCGATCGACAGGGCCCAAAGGCCGGCGGGCGGGTGGTCGCGCTCCGCCAGCCAGGCCCGCGCTCCGTCGGCGCAGAGCAGCGCCAGCGCCGGGAAGGCGGGCACGAGGTAGAGGCCGCGCTTCCCGCTCGAGAGCGAGAAGAACACGAAGCTCACGCCCACCCACGCGAGCAGGAAGCGGAAGGCGCGGCGCGCGTCGTCGTCGGACGCAGCGCGCGCCAGGGTCCGGCGCGCAGCGAGGGCGATGCACGGCCAGAGCAAGGTCCAGGGCAGGAAGTCGATTGGAAGCTGGTAGAGGTAGTAGTAGATCGGCCGGGCGTGAGCGGTGCCCTCGAAGAAGCGGCCGATCAGGTTCTGGGTGAGCGCCTCGTCGGCGAAGCCGCTCGGTGCGAGGGCCGTCGCCGCGCTGATCCACGCGAGGCCCGGGCCCAGCGAGAGCAGGAGCGCCCAGGGCGGGAGGACACCGCGCAGATCGCGCAGCCGACCCTCCCAGGCGAGGAAGGCGAGCAGGGCGAGCAGCGGCACCAGGAAGCCCACCGGCCCTTTGGTGAGCACCGCGAGGCCCAGCGCGGCGTGCAGCGCGGCGACGTTCGCGCGAGCCCTCCCGATCCCGCGATCGAGGCGCCAGAAGGCGAAGAGCGCAGCGAGCTCGAGAAGAGCCAGCAGCGGGTCGAGCTGCGCCCGCCGCGCGAGCTTCGCGAGCTCGTAGGTGGTGAGCAGCAGCGCGCCGCCGACGAGCCCGCTGCGCGCGCCGAAGAGACGCCGGCCCAACGCGAACGTGAGCGCGACCGTCGCTACGCCCGCGAGCGCCGAGGGAAGGCGGCCCGCCAGCTCGGTGACCCTCCCACCCGCGCTCCCCGCAGCGGCCGCCAGCCAGAAGTAGAGGGGTGGCTTCTGGCTGTAGGGCTCGCCGTTCAAGCGCAGGAGCAGGAGATCGGCGGGCCCCCGCTCGTGCGCCCGCAGCTCGTCGGCGATCTGGAGGTAGCGGGGCTCGTCGGGCGCCGACGCCTCGAGCTGCCCGAGCCCGGCGCAGTAGAGGAGCAGCGCCGCCGCAACGAGGAGAGCCGGCCACTCCGGCCGGAGAGGAGGCGTCGCTCCCGGCATGCGGCGAGCGACGTTACCCTGCGCTCCCGCGAGGTGCTCCCATGCCGCGCAACACACGCATCGTGCTCAGCGGGGCGACCGGCCAGGTGGCCTTCCCGATCGCGCGCGCCCTCGCGCGCGAGAACGAGGTCTACGCCCTCGGTCGGTTCCAGAAGGCCGAGGACCGCACGCGCATCGAGGCCGTGGGCGCGAAGCCGGTGGTCGCCGATCTCGCGCGCGGCGAGCTCGCGAGCGTTCCCAGCGACGTGGACTACGTGCTCCACTTCGCGGTCGCGCGCAGCGCAGCGCCCGACTTCGAGAGCGATCTCGCCCTGAACGCGGACGGCGCAGGGCTCCTGTTCGCGCACTGCCGGCCGCGACGCGCGTTCCTGCACTGCTCCTCGGCGGCCGTCTATCAATGGAAGAACGGCGAGCCGCTCGCCGAGGGCGATCCGCTCGGCGACCACCACCGCGTGATGATGCCCACCTACAGCCTCTGCAAGATCGCGGCGGAGTCCGTGGTGCGCTTCTGTGCGCGCCAGTGGAACGTGCCCACCACGATCGCGCGGCTCGGCGTGCCCTACGGAGACAACGGGGGCTGGCCCTGGTACCACCTGATGATGATGAAGGCGGGTGTGCCGATCCCCCTTCATCCGAGCGGACCGAACCGGTTCCCGCTGCTCCATGAGGACGACTACGTGCGCCAGCTCGACGCGCTGCTCGAGTCGGCGAGCGTGCCGGCGACAGTCGTCAACTGGGCAGGGAGCGAGGACACACAGATCGAGGCGTGGTGCGCTCACCTGGCCGAGCTCACGGGCCTCGCTGCCAAGTTCGACCGCAGCGAGCGGGCGCTGGCGCCGCTGCCGCTCGTGGTAGCGAAGCTCGAGGCGCGCGCCGGGAAGTCGCGCGTCGCATGGCGCGACGGCATCCGGCGCATGGTGGCGGCGCGCAACCCCGAGCTGCTGCGCGCGTGAGCGATCCCTTCCTCTCGGTCGTGGTTCCATTCTACGACGAGGGGGAGAACGTCGAGCCGCTCCATGCGGAGCTCGCGCACGCGCTCGCGGAGGTCGCGGGCGGAGTCGAGCTCGTCTACGTGGACGACGGCAGCCGCGACGCCACGGGACGAGTGCTCGCCGAGCTCGCGAAGCGTGACGCGCGCGTGCGCGTCCTCTCGCTGGCCGCGCGGGCGGGGCAGAGCGCAGCGCTCGACGCCGGCTTTCGCGCGGCGCGTGGCCGTGTGATCGCGACGCTCGACGGCGACGGCCAGAACGATCCGGCCGACCTCCCGCGCCTGCTGGCGGCGCTCGTGCAAGCGGACGTCGTGAACGGCGTGCGCGTGCGGCGCCAGGACTCCTGGCTGCGCCGCGTCTCGTCGCGCGTCGGCAACGCGTTCCGCAACCTCGCGACGGGTGAGCGCGTGAGCGACGTCGGCTGTTCGTTGCGCGTGATGCGCGCCGACTTGGTCCGCCGCGTTCCCAGCTGGGACGGCATGCACCGCTTCCTGCCGACGCTGCTCCGGCTCGAGGGCGCGCGCGTGGTCGAGCTGCCCGTGAGCCATCGGCCGCGCCGTCACGGGCGTTCGAAGTACGGCGTCGCGAACCGCTTGTTCCGGGGGCTCGCCGACGTGCTCGGCGTGCGCTGGATGCAGAAGCGCCGACTCTCCTACACGCTCCGCGGCGAGAATCGAAATTCCGGGGTCTGACCCCGAAATTTCGATTCTCGCTAGCCGCCGGCGAGCTTCACGGTGTAGCCGCGCTGCTCGAGGGCCGGGACGAGCTTGTCGCGGTGGTCGCCCTGGATCTCGATCACGTAGTCCTTCACGCTGCCGCCCGTGCCGCACAGGCGCTTGAGCTCGCCCGCGAGCGCGCGCAGGCCATCCTCGGCGAGCGGCACGCCGGCGATGGTGGTCACCGTCTTCCCGCCGCGGCCCTGGGTCTCGCGCCGCACGCGCACGACCCCATCGCCGCGCGGCGCCCGGGGTCGCACGGCGGGCGGGTCGACGCGACCCCCCTTTCCGGTCGAATACACGAGGCGGTCGTCGCGGCTCACGCGACGAGCTCGCCCGCCCGCGCCTTGTGCGCGAAGCGCGAAAGCACGTGGCGCATGGTCTCCTCGCTCTGGATTCCGCCGAAAGGCCAGCTCCCGAGCATGAAGGTGGGGACGCCGCTCACGCCCTCCTCGCGCGCCAGCTCCGTGCGGAGCTCGAGCTCGTTCTGGGCGCGCTCCACGTCGCGCACCCGAAAGGAGAGCCCGAGCTCGCCGCCGATCGCCTCCACCTCCGCCGCGCCGGGGGCGGGCCGCTCCTCCTCGAAGAGGAGCGTGAAGACCCGCTCGCGCCAGGTGGCGCCGCGTCCAGCGCGCTCGGCAAGGCACGCCGCGGCGTTCACCGCGCGCGAGTCCCACCAGACCGCCGGCACCCGCATCGGGACGCCCAGCTCCTCGGCGACGCGCGCCGCGTTCGCGCGGCGCGTCTCGGGGATCTCCTGGCCCGCGCGGTAGGGGCCGGTGAGCCGCGCCAGGTCGAGCGGGCTCCACTCGAGCGCGATGCCGAGCTCGTCCAGCGTGCCGCTCATGCGGGCCATCACGCGATGCGTCACGTAGCAGAGGCTCGAGGCGAAGTCGTAGTGCACGCGGACGCGCAGGGCGTCGGCGCGCATCTCAGTGGTCGGCGCGGTCGCCCAGCAGCCGCGCGTGCTCGACCATCAGGCACAGATCTTCGACCACGGCGATCCCGGCCGCCTCGAGCTTCGCCGTGGAGGGGTGCGAGATGCCGAGCTGCAGCCAGACCGCGCGCGGGGGCTGCGCGAGGGCGAGGATCTCGTCCACGTGGCCGGGGATGTGCTGGGGCGCACGGAACACGTCGATCAGGTCCGGCGTCTCCTCCAAGGCCCCGAGGCTCGGCACCGCCTTCTCGCCGAGGACGGAAGTGAGCTTCGGCGAGACCGGGAGGATCCGATAGCCATGCCGCTGCATGTAGCGCGGGATGCGGAAGGCATCCTCGTCTTCCCCGGCCTTGATACCCAGCACGGCGATCGTGCGGACGCTCCGCAAGAGCTCGCGCAGGTCCTCGTCCCGTGAGAGCGGCATCCGGCCTCCGTTGCCCGCAGAGTACGCGGCGGATAAGGTGCGCCGCCATGCTCAGCGCCCGCCGCGTCTCGCTCGCGCTCTTCCTCGCCGCTTTTGCGCTCGGCCGCGGAGCCGTGGCCGAGGAGGCGGCCTACGACGATCCCGTGCTGCGCACGCGGACGACGACGCTGCCCAACGGCCTCACCGTGCTGACCCTCGAGGACCACACCACGCCGGTGGTCTCGTTCCAGGTGTGGGTCAAGGTGGGCTCGGGCGACGAGTCTCGCTTCACCGGGATCGCCCACCTGTTCGAGCACCTGATGTTCCTGGGCTCGAAGAACCTGTCCGCCCTGGGCCCCGAGGCCTACACGCGCCTGGTGGAGGAGCGCGGCGGGCAGATCAACGCCTCGACCTCGCGCGACGTCACCATCTACTTCGAGGACGTGGCGCCGGAGCACCTGCCGCTCATCACGGCGCTCGAGGGCGAGCGCTTCCGCAACCTCACGATCAGCGACGAGGCGCTCGCCAGCGAGCGGCAGGTGGTGATCGAGGAGCGCCGCCTGCGCAACGAGAACGACCCGGAGGGCCGCGCCTTCGAGATGCTGATGGCGCTCACCTATCAGGCTCACCCGTACCGCGTTCCCACGGTGGGCTGGGTCAGCGATCTCGACAAGGTGAGCGTGAACGAGCTGCGCGAGTTCTTCGATACGTACTACGCTGCGAACAACCTGGTGGTGGCCATCGCGGGCGCGTTCGACACCGAGGAGGCGCTCGCGCTGGTGACGAAGACCATGGGCGGCCTGCCGCGCGCCGAGCACATCCCGCGCAACCCGCAGGAGGAGCCTCCCCAGGACGGCGAGCGCCGCGCGGTCATCCACGTCCCGGTGAAGGCGCCGCTGCTCCTGGTCGGCTGGCCGGCGCCGCCCACCGGCCACCCCGACGGCGATGCCCTGGACGTGGCGGCCAACCTGCTCTCGAAGGGGCGCGGGAGCCGGCTCTACCGCGCCCTCGTCTACGACGCGCCGCTCGCGCTCGCGCCCCAGTCCTTCTACTGGGAGCTCCAGCGCGCGGGCCTGTTCATGGCGGGCGCGACGCTGCGCCCGGACATTCCCGTCGCGCGCGCCGAGCAGGCGCTCTACGCCGCGCTCGAGCGGCTCGCCGCGGCGCCGCCGGCCGAGGACGAGCTCGCGCGCGCCAAGCGCGCGCTCGAGGTCGGCTGGATCCGCGGGCAGGGGAGCGCGCACGCGCTGGCCTCGCGCATCGCCCAGGACTACGTCGCCTACGGGCGCCTCGAGCCGCTCGCCGAGAAGCTCGACGGGATTCAGAAGGTGACCGCCGCCGACGTGCAGCGCGTGGTGCGCGAGTACCTGACGCCCGCCAAGCGCAACGTGGTCCAGGTGCAGCCGGCCGCCGAGGTCGCGCCGTGACCCGGCTCGCGCGCGTCGCTGCGCTCGGTCTCGCGCTCGCCGGCTGCGCGGGCGCCCCGGCTCCGACGCCGCCGCGCGAGCCCTTCGCGTGGGAGCTCCCGCCGCCGGAGATCAGCGACAAAGCGATCATCGACGCGTCCCGCATCCACCGCGCCACCCTCGAGAACGGGTTGCAGATCCTCGTGCTCGAGGACCGCCGGCTGCCCGAGGTGCGCGTCGGCCTGACGGCGCTGCGCGGCGCGGGGATCGAGTCGCAGGCCGAGGCCGGCGTCGCGACCTTCACCGCGAGCTTGATGGAGCGCGGCGCCGGGGAGCGCGACGCGCTCGCGCTCTCGGCTGCGGTGGAGGCCTTGGGGGCGGACTTCGGCGTGAACGCGGGCTGGGACACGCTCGACGTCGAGCTCTCCGGGCTCTCGCGCGACTTCGACACCCTGTTCGGCCTGCTGGCTGACGTCGTGCGCAGGCCTCGCCTCGCGCCGGCGGAGGCGAAGCGCGTCGCCGCCGAGCAGCGCGCGGCCATCGCCAACGCGCTCGACGATCCGGCGATGCTCGCGGACCTGCACTTCACGCGCGCGCTCTACGACGGGCACCGCTTCGCGTTGCCGCTCTTCGGCGAGGAGGCGAGCGTCGCGCGCCTCACGGAGCGGGCCGCGCGCGACTTCCACGCGCGCGTCTTCACGCCGAGCGGGGCGATCCTCTGGGCGAGCGGCGACATCGACCCCGACACCTTCGTCGCCCGCGCGCGCGCTGCCTTCGCGGACTGGCAGGGACCCGCGCGCGCGCCGCTCCCGCCGGTGCCCGCGGCGAGCGCCGGACGCCGCGTGATCCTGGTGGACCGCCCCGATCTCGGTCAGGCGCAGGTCGTCATCGGCCACGCGGGCATCGCGCGCAACGACGAGCGCCGCCTGGCCGTCCAGCTTCTGAACACCGCCTTCGGCGCGGGTACGTTCTCGTCGCGGCTCATGGCCCGCATTCGCGCCAAGGAAGGCCTCACCTACAGCATCTACGCGCAGTTCGATCAGCGCGCGGTGCCCGGCCCCTTCGCGGTGCGCAGCTTCACGCGCGTCCCCGAGGTCCCGAAGCTCCTCACCAGCACTTTCGAGGAGCTCGACCGGGTGCGCAGCGAGCCGCCCGCCGGCGCCGAGCTCGAGAAGGCTCGCGAGCTGCGCATCGGGAGCTATCCGCTCGCACTCGAGACCTCGGACGCCGTGATCGACGCCCTCATCGATCTCGACGTGTACGGCCTCCCGCGCGACACCCTCGACACCTACCGCGCGCGCATGCGCGCGCTCAGCTCCGACGAGCTCGCCCAGGCCGCGCGCGATCTGATCCACCCGGAGGCTGCGACGATCGTCGTCGTGGGCCCTGCCGCGGCGCTGCGCGATGGCCTCGCGAGCTTCGGCCCCGTGGAGATCGTTGCGCCGTAGCCGAGAATCGAAAGTTCGGGGTCAGACCCCAGAATTTCGATTCTGACCGCGATGTTGCACCGACCGATCGGTCGACTACAGTCGGCGGCCGATCGACCGATTGGTCTGGGGACGCTTGTTCATGCTCACCACCTCACGCGAGAAGATCCTGGACGTCGCCGAGGCGCGCTTCGCCCAGCGGGGCTACGCAGCCGTGGGGCTGCGAGAGGTCGCCGACGCCGCGGGTCTGGGCAAGTCGTCCCTCTTCCATCACTTCTCGAGCAAGGTCGCCCTCTACGGCGCGGTCCTCGATCGGGTGCTCCAGCGCATCGAGGCGCACATGGCGGGGCCGCTCGAGGCGAGCGGCGATCCGCGCGAGCGCCTGCGCGGCGCCGTGAGCGGGCTGATCGACACCTTGGCCGAGGACCCGCCCGCCGCGCGCCTGCTCTTGCGCAGCGTCTTCGAGGACGACGACATCGCCCCCTCCGAGGCCCCCGAGATGGCGGCCGCCGATCGGCGCCTCGACTCGCTGCTCGCGCGCCTCACCAAGCTGATCGCGGACGGCGTGGCCGCCCGCGTGTTCCACGCGCTCTCGATCCCCGACGCGATCCAGACGCTGATCGGCGCGACGGTCTACCCGTTCGCGTCGGGTGAGTTCGGCGAGAAGCTCGCGGGCGAGATCTTCAGCGCCGAGGCCGTCGCCCGCCGCAAGCGCGAGGTGTTGGCTCTGATCGATCACGGTTGGATGCGCCCACCAGGAGACCCCCAGTGAGCAAGCTCCTCGCAGAGCACCGCAAGCAGCTCGGAAGCTTCGAGGTCGTCGACGTGGTCGACGAGCGCGAGCTCGCGCGGCTGCGCGAACGGCTCGCCTTCGACGCCCCCCTCGAGGTGAGCTGGACCTGGGAGTACGGCAGCGAGGTCGCCGAGCTGCGCAGCCTGTACGAGAAGGGCAAGACCGCCCAGTGGAACGCCGAGAGCGATCTCGACTGGAGCACGCCCGTGAGCAAGGACGACTGGGTGCTCGCGCCCGAGGGCTCGCTGCTCGCCCAGGCCACCAAGCTGATGGGCAAGGACGAGGCGACCCAGCGCGAGGCGGCCTTCGACGAGCTCGCCTACCTGCTCTCGCAGCTCCTGCACGGCGAGCAGGCCGCCCTCCAGATCTGCGGCCAGCTCGTGAACGTCTGCGAGAAGATGGACCAGAAGTGGTACGCGGCCTCCCAGGTGATCGACGAGGCGCGCCACGTGGAGGTGCTCTCGAAGTTCCTGGCTCGCAAGATGGGCACGATCTACCCGATCGGCGCGACCCTCAAGTACCTGCTCGACGAGCTGCTCGAGGTGCGCGGCATGCAGAAGAAGACGCTCGGCATGCAGACGCTCTTCGAGGGCACCGCCGTCGGCATCATGGATCTGCTGCGTCAGATGAGCCGCAACCCGCTGGTCTCCGAGATGATCAAGCGCATCGAGCAGGACGAGGCGCGCCACGCCGCCTTCGGCGTGCTCACCATGCGCCGGGTGGTGAAGCAGGCGAGCGCGGACGAGCGCGCCGCGATGGAGGACTGGGCCTTCGCCATCCTCGAGACGCTGAACGCCAACCAGAATCTCGACATGCTGCGCGTGCTCGGGCCCAAGTACGGCATCGACCCGATCGCCTTCACGCAGATTCTCACGGCCATGCCGAACCACGCCGAGCTCAACAGCCCCATCTTCATGCACACGGTGATCCCGAACCTGCAGCGCCTGGGGCTGCTCACCGCGCGCACCGAGGCGAGCTGGCGGCGCGTCGGCATGATGGTCGACTCGCGCGGCGGCGCTCCCGCGGGACTCCTCCCGATCGTTGCCTGAGCGCTGCTCCGACCGGGAGCAGCGCCCCAACATCCTCGAGATCGCCCCCGAGGGATCGACAGTTGTGGTGTTGGGGACCCAACAACCCTGAGAAATCTGGTCCAAAACAGGGTCGCGCGTGAGAGAGTGTGCGCCGCGGGGGTGGGCTTCAAGGAGGCCCCATGCAGGGCAAATGGATCTCGACTCTGAGCGGGCTCGCCGCCGCCGCAACCCTCGCGATTGGACAGGCGAGCGCTGCGGACCCCTCGTGGCAGCTCAACGCCATCGCGCTGAACCCGGGCGCGAACCCCGCGGACGTGATCGCCGCGACGGATCAGCTGCTGGCATCCCCGATCGGGAAGCAGGCCACGGGGCGGCTGCTGCTGCTGATCAATGTGGCCGACGGCGACGATCCGGCCACGCACAGCTACGTGATCCTCAACAAGTCGGCAGCCGCCGGCGAGGCCTACTCGCAGAAGCTCTACGCGGATCCGTCCTGGGCCCAGTACACCACAGCCATGGGGAGGCTCGGGACCGTCGAGTCCACCGTGCGCAACCGCACCCTCAAGAGCTGGGGGGACATCTCGGACCAGGACGTCGTCTGGCTGACCGTGTTCCTGGCCGTGAAGGACGAGGCCGCGGTGCTCGCGGCGCGAGAGCGCTACGCGGCGTCCGCGACCGGGAAGAAGTTTCCCGGCCAGGCGCACCTCTCCGCCGTAGTCGCGGGCGGGGCCTCCCCGATCACCCACACCTTCTCGGTCGGCTACGCGAGCGAGGCCGAGATGGAGAGCTGGACGGCGACGAGTCGCGCCTCGGCGGATTGGCAGGCCTTTCAGAAGGATCTGCGCGCGAATGCCCAGGTCGTGGGCTTCACCCTGAGCCGCATCATGAAGGCCTGGGGCCCCGCGACGATGAAGGACGTCTCGGCGCCCTGACGACGTTCCTGCGGCGGGCCGGCGGCTACAGAGCCACCCGCCGCAGGCGCAGCGCGTTGGCGATCACGCTGACCGAGGAGAGGCTCATCGCGGCGGCGGCGAGCATCGGCGAGAGCAGCCAGCCGGTCACGGGATAGAGCACGCCGGCCGCGAGCGGGACGCCGAGCGCGTTGTAGGCGAAGGCCCAGAAGAGGTTCTGGCGGATGTTCGCGCGGGTGGCGCGCGAGAGGCGGCGCGCGCGCACGAGCGCGCGCAGATCGCCCGAGACGAGCGTCACGCCTGCGCTCTGCATCGCCACGTCGGTGCCGGTGCCCATCGCGATGCCGACGTGGGCGGCCGCGAGCGCGGGCGCGTCGTTCACGCCGTCTCCCGCCATGGCCACGGTGTTGCCCCGCAGCACGCGTTCGCGCACCACGGCGAGCTTCTGTTCGGGCAGCACGTCGGCCACCACGTCGACGATGCCGAGCTGGTGGGCCACGTACTCGGCAGTGGCTCGCTGGTCTCCGCTCACGAGCACGAGCTCGACCCCGTCCGCCTGGAGCGCGCGCACCGCCTCGGCGGCGCTCGGCTTGATCGGGTCGGCGACGCCGAGCAGGCCCAGCAGCCGGCCGTCCGCGGCGGCGAACATCACGGTCTGGCCCGTGCGGCGCAGCTCCTCGGCGCGCGAGCGCGCCTCCCCGAGCTCGACGCCGAGCTCCCGCATCAGCGCGGCGTTGCCCAGCGCTACGTCTCGCCCGGCAACGCGCCCCACGACGCCGCGGCCGAGGCGCGCTTCGAAGCTCTCGGCCGCGGGCGTCTCGATCCCGCGCTCGCGCAGCGCGGCCAGCACCGCCGCCGCGAGCGGATGCTCGCTCGCGCGCTCGAGCGCTCCCGCCACGACGAGCAGCGCGCGCTCCTCGCTCCCCTCGGCGGGTCGTAGGGTCACGAGCTTGGGCTTGCCCTCGGTGAGCGTGCCGGTCTTGTCGATCAGCAGCGTATCGATCTGGGCGAGCGCTTCGATCGCCGCGGCGTCGCGGAACAGCACGCCCGCGCGAGCCCCTCGGCCGCTCGCCACCTGGATCGACATGGGGGTCGCGAGACCGAGCGCGCACGGGCAGGCGATGATCAGCACCGAGACCGCTGCGACGAGCCCGTGGGCGAGGCGCGGCTCGGGGCCGAGCGCGGCCCAGCCGGCGAAGGCGAGCAGCGCGGCGACGCCCACCGCGGGCACGAACCAGGCGGAGACGCTGTCGGCCAGGCGCTGGCTCGGGGCGCGGCTGCGCTGGGCCTCCGCCACGAGCGCGACGATGCGCGCGAGCACCGTCTCGCGCCCGACCGCTTCGGCCCGCATCACGAAGGTGCCCGTCCCGTTGAGCGTCCCGCCCGTGACACGGTCGCCGCGTGCAACGGACACCGGGATCGGCTCGCCGGTCAGCATCGACTGATCGACGGCGCTCCCGCCCTCGATCACGACGCCGTCGACGGGCACCGTCTCTCCAGGGCGCACGCGCAGTCGGTTGCCGGGCGCGACGCTCTCGAGCGGCACGTCCTCCTCGCCGTCGGCCACGAGGCGGCGCGCCGTCTTCGGGGCGAGGCGCAGGAGCGCGCGGATCGCGTCGCCCGTGCGCTCGCGCGCGCGGAGCTCCAGCACCTGGCCGAGCAGGACCAGCGTCACGATCACCGCCGCCGCCTCGAAGTAGACGGGCACGCGGCCCTCGGCGTCGCGGAAGGAGGCCGGGAAGGCGTCCGGCGCGACCAGCGCCGCGACACTCGCGGCGAAGGCTGCGCCCGTGCCGAGCGCGATCAGCGTGAACATGTTGGGGCGCAGCGGGCGCAGCGAGCGCCAGGCGCGCACGAAGAACGGCGCGCCGCCCCACAGCACGACGGGCGCGGCCAGGAGCGCCTCCGCCGCCGGCAGCCACGCGGAGACCTGCGCCGGGAGCCGGAGCGCCATCCCGCCCATTGCCGCCGCCAGGATCGGGACGCTGAGCAGCGCGCTCACCACGAAGCGCCGCTGCATGTCGATCCGCTCGGGGTTGGGCTCGCCCTCCGCCGTGATCTCGACGGGCTCGAGCGCCATTCCGCAGATCGGGCAGGCGCCCGGGCCCCACTTCTGCACCTCGGGGTGCATCGGACAGGTGTAGGCGCGGGCGTCCTCTGCGGGATTCGCCGGCGTGGGGACGGGCGGACCGAGATAGCGCGCGGGGTCTTGCGCGAAGCGCGCGAGGCAGCGCGCGCCGCAGAAGTGGTAGGTCGCGCCCTCGTGCACGTGCTGGTGCATGCCGTCGCGCGCAACGCGCATGCCGCACACCGGGTCGAGGGCGCGCTCGTCGCCGTGGGGAGCCGCGCTCATCGGCGCCTCCGCGCGAGCGGGGTCGCGTAGGGCAGGGCGGCCTTCTCGTGCGCCGCGGCGACGCGCGCGCGCAGGCCGGCGGGCTCGAGCACGAGCGCGTCGGCGCCGAACGAGAGCACCCAGCTCAAGAGCTCGTCGCCGGCGCCCACCTCCATGCTGAGCTCGACGGCGCCGTCGGGCAGCCGCTCGATCTTCTGGGAGGGATGCCAGTCGTGCTCGCGCACGTAGAGCGCGCGGCGCGGCGCGAAGCGCAGCCGCACGTGCTCGGCGGGCTCCATCACCACGCCGAAGGCGGAGGCGGCGCGCGCCTCGAAGTCGAAGTCAGCGGGGATCTCGAACTTGCGCCGCGTGAGCTCGGGCGCGCGGATGCGGTCGATGGCGAGCGTGCGGAGCTCGCCCGAGCGATGGTCGTGGCCGATCGTGTAGAGCCCTCCATTCCGGTACCACACCCGGTAGGGATCGAACTCGCGCGGCGCCGTCTTGCCGGTGCGCGCGGTGGTGTACTTCATGCGCACGCTGCGCCGCTCGAGCACGGCCTGGTTCAGCGTGCGGATCACGTCGGAGACGTCGGCGTAGCTCTTGTGCGGCCCCGGCAGCACGCGGAACGACTCGCGCAGGTGCGCCAGGAAGTCTGCGAGCTCGGGCCCGAGGCTCGCGCGGATCTTCGCCAGCGCCGAGCGGATCGAGTCGTGGAAGACCGTCCCTTCCAGGCTGCGCAGCAGGTCCTCGCCGAACGCGAGGGCCAGGAGCTCGTCCGAGGTGAAGGGCGTGTCCCCCAGCCGGAAGCCCTCCAGCACGCGATAGAAGACGCGGCTGTCGCGCTTCTCGCTGGTGACCGGGAAGCCTGCGTACATGAGCGCGTCGAGGTCGCGGTAGACCGTGCGGCGCGTGCACTCGAGCTCCTCGGCCAGCGCGTCGAGGCCCGCACCGTAACGCGACTTGCCGAGGATCTGGATCAGCTTCCACTGCCGGGAAAGCTGGTCCCCGCGCACCCCTAGCTCACCCGCTCGACGTACTCGCCGGTGCGCGTGTCGACGCGAATCTTCTCGCCCTCTTTGATGAAGAGCGGGACCAGCACCACGGCGCCGGTCTCGATCGTCGCGGGCTTGGTCGCCCCCGACGCGGTGTCGCCCTTCACGCCGGGGTCGGTCCGCGTCACCGCAGCGACCACGAAGGACGGGATCTCGATGTTGATCGGGTTGCCCTTGTAGAGGATCACCGAGACCTCGGCGTTCTCCTGGAGGTAGAGCTTCGCCTCGCCCACCTGCTTCGCCGCGATCGTGGTCTGCTCGAAGCTGGTCGTGTCCATGAACACGAGGCCGTCGCTCTCGGCGTAGAGGTACTGCATGGTGCGGTCCTCGATGTCCGCCTCTTCCACGCGTTCGCCCGCCCGGAAGGTGCGATCCAGGATCTTGCCGGAACGCAGGTTCTTGAGCTTCGTTCGGACGAACGCGCCGCCCTTGCCAGGCTTCACGTGCTGGAAGTAGATCATCGAGTACGGCTCGCCGTCGATCTCGACCTTGAGCCCGTTGCGGAAGTCGGAGGTGTCGACGGCCATGGCTCAGCCTTTCGCCGCCTTCACCGCGGCCGTCAGCTTGGGCACGATCTCGAACAGATCGCCGACCACGCCGAGCTGGGCGATCTCGAAGATCGGCGCATCGGGGTCCTTGTTGATGGCGATGATGTAGTTGGCGCCCTTCATGCCCACCAGGTGCTGGATCGCTCCCGAGATGCCGCACGCGATGTAGAGCTTCGGCGTGACGATCTGGCCCGAGGAGCCGACCTGATACTCGTGGGGCAGCCAGCCGGCGTCCACGACCGGTCGCGAAGCGCCCATCGCGCCGCCCAGCGCCTCGGCGAGCGGCTTGATCACCTCGGGGAACTTCTCGGGAGCGCCCACGCCGCGGCCGCCCGAGACGATGATCTCGGCCTTGCTCAAGTCGACGCCCTTCGCCTCCGCGACGCGCGTCTCGATGAACTTCGTGGAGAGGCCGGTGAGGTCCAGCGCGAGCTTCTCGGTCTTGCCGGCGCTCGTGCCCTCGAAGGGCTTGCTCGCGCCGGGCTGCACGGTGACTACGGTCTTCTCGCCGAGCGACTGCACGCGCGCGTCGAGCTTGCCGTTGAAGACGCGGCGCACGAAGGCGCCGTCGGCGTAGTTGAAGGCGTCCGACACGAAGCCGGCGTCTAGCGCCGCGGCGACGCGCGCGGCCACGTCCCAGCCGCTGGGCGTGTTCGAGATCAGCACCGTGCTGGCGCCCGAGGCCGCCACGGCCGCTCGGATCGCGCGGCCGTAGCCGTCGACGTTGTAGTTCGCGAGGGCGGGGTCGTCCGCCACGTAGACGTGGCCCGCGCCCTTCTTGGCGAAGGCCTCGGCCTCGGCGGCGATGCCGCTCCCGATCAGGAGGCCCCTCACCTCTCCACCGAGCTTTTGGGCGAAGGAGATCAGCTCGTAGCTGGCCTCGCGCACCGCGCCCTTCTGGATCTCACCGACGACGAGAGTCGTGCTCACGCTAGGTCCCTCTCCGGCCCCTAGAGGAGGCCGAGCTCCTTGATCTTGGTCACGAGCCCCGACACGACCTCGTCGGCGCTGCCCTTCAGGATCTCCGCGCCGCTGCCCTTCGGCGGGTGATAGATCTTCTGCAGCTTCACGCGCGCCGCGGCGGCGCCGACTTTGCCGGCCACGCCGAGGTCGGCCGCGCTCTTCACGTCGATCGGCTTCTTCTTCGCCGCCATGATGCCCTTGAGCGACGCGTAGCGGACCTGGTTCAAGCCCGTCTGCACGGTCATCACGCACGGCGTCGGGAGCTCCAGCACCTCGAGGGCGCCGCCGTCGAGCTCGCGCTCCACGCGGAAGCCTGCGCCGACCTTCTCGACCTTCACCACGCCGGTCGCGCTCGGCGCGCCCAGCAGCTCGGCCAGCATCGGGCCCACCGCCGAGGCATTGCCGTCGTCGCTCATGAGCCCCATCAGCACCGCGTCGCAGCCCACGCTCTTCGCCACACCCGCGAGCGTGCGCGCGATGCCGAGCGCGTCGCTGCCGTCCAGGGCAGGGTCCTTCACGTGCACACCGCGGTCGGCGCCCATGCCGAGGGCGGTGCGCAGCGCCTGGGTCACGCGGTCGGGGCCGATCGAGGCGACGACCACCTCCGTCGCGGCGCCGGCGTCCTTCAGCCGCAGCGCCTCCTCCAGCGCGAAGCTGTCGTAGCTGTTGATCTCGAACTTGACGCCGTCTTCCTTGATCCAGGTGCCGTCGCCCGTGATGTCGAGGCGGGCGTCCTGGTGGGGCACCTGCTTCAAGCAGACCAGGATCTTCATGCGCGGGTCTCCGTTGGGGCTCGTTCGAAGCCCCGCGGCGGCCGGGCGCGCGACGCGCGAGCAAGCACCCGAGAGGGGGTTCGAGAGCGGCGCGCAAAGTAACGGACGGGGCCCGGCCTTTCAACGCCGCCCGGACGGAAAGCCCTCGGGATCCGCGCTCTTACGAGCTCCCGGGCGGCGCCGCTTGCCAGCGCCAGCCCCGGGGCGCAGCATGGCGGGGGCGCGACGCCCGAGGAGGCCGCCATGCCGATCCAGCGCTTCACGAAGGGCGACGTCACCGTCAGCTACGACTCCGACAAGTGCATCCACGCGGGGCGCTGCGTGAAGGGCCTGCCCGCGGTCTTCGACGCCAAGAAGAAGCCCTGGATCGATCCGGGAGGCGGGACGCCGGACGAGATCGCCGCGCAGGTCGCGCAGTGCCCCTCCGGCGCGCTGGCGCTGGAGCGCGCGGGCCGCCCCTAGGGCTGGGAGCGCGCCTCGAGCTGGGCGCGCACGCGCTCGTGCTCGGCGCGCGTGAAGCGGAAGCGCCGGAAGACGAGGGCGCCGATCGCGTAGCCGGCGAGCGGCATACCGCCCATCAGGAGGAGCAGCGTCATGCGCACGGGCGCGCTCTGCTCCGCGTTCGGCACGTAGCCCGCAAAGTGGAGCGCGAAGCCCGCAGAGCTCGCGAGGAGCGCGTTGCCGAGCTTCCCGACGAAGCTCCAGGCCGCGAAGTAGGCGCCTTCCTTGCGCTCGCCGGTGCGGAGCTCGTCGAGGTCGATCACGTCGGCCTTGAGCGACTGGCCGATCGAGTTGCCGCAGGCCTGGGCGCTGCCAGCCAGAAGGGAAGACACCGTCATCAGCGGCCAGTCGTTCTCGCCCAGGAAGAGGAGCAGGCCGAAGCCGAGGCCGCCCTGCACCATGGCGTACAGCCAGAGGCTCCTCTTCTCGAAGCGCCGCGCGAGGGCCACCCAGACCGGGATCGCGAGGAAGCTCGCGCCGACGTAGACCCCGAGCATCGCCTGCGTGAGATCGGGCCGGCCCATCACGTACTCGGTCACGTACGGGACGAGCACGGTGAGACCGCCGAGCCCGACCGCCTCGACGAAGAATACGAAGATCAACAGGCGCGCCTCGCGGTTGCCCCAGACGTCGGCGAGCGCGCGCCGGACCGAGACGCCGCCGCGCCCCTGGTAATCGTCGCGTTCGCGCGGGAGCAGCGGCAGCACGGCGAGGATCGCGAGCGCCGTCGCGAGCCCCATCCCGGCGGCGAGCCCGCGCGCCCCGCTGCGCCCCGTGGCGGCGTCGCCCACCACGCCCACGCCGACGCCGAACGCGAAGGCCAGGCCGAGCGCGCGCACGAAGTACTTGAGCCCGAACAGCCGATTGCGCCACTGGGGCTCGTGCGTGAGCTCGACCCCCCACGCGGCGTGCGGCACCTCGAAGGCGGTGAGCGCGGTGTAGAAGCCGAACACGCTCGCGGCCACCCAGAGGGTGAGCAGCGGGCCCTCGAGCGAAGCCGGCGGCGCCCAGGTGGCGAGGGTGAGGGCGCCGAAGGGAAGGGCGCACGCCGCGAGCCAGCTGCGCCGCCGGCCGCGCCGCGCGCGCGTGCGGTCGGAGAGCGAGCCGATCACCGGATCGGCGAGCGCGTTCCAGATCTTCGCGGCGAGAAAGATCCAGCCCATCGCGAGGGCCGAGACGCCGAGCCGGTCGGTCGCGAACTTCAGGTACATCACGACGAACAGCGTGGCGCTCGCGCTCACGCCGGCGCTCGGCAGGGCGTAGGCGAGGAGCGTCCCCCAGCCGAGGGCGCCCGCGCTGCTCATCCGCCGATGAACATCAGGAAATCGTCGAGCTTGCTGGCCCGCAGGAAGGGGTTGCGCCGCTTCTGCTCGCCCATCGGCCCCGACGGCTCGGCGGCGTAGAAGTGCCCGGGGTAGAGGATCGTGTCGTCGGGGAGCTTCGCGAGCTGATCGTGCAGGCTGTGATACATGGCCTCCGGGTCGCTGCCCGGAAGATCGACGCGCCCGCAGCTCCCGAGGAAGAGCGTGTCGCCCGAGACGAGCTTCCCGGCCGCGCCGGCCTCCTCGACCAGGAAGCACTGCGAGCCCGGCGTGTGGCCGGGCGTGTGCATGAGCCGCACGCGCAGCGCGCCGAGCTCGAGCACGTCGCCTCCGCTGTGGAGGCGCAGATCATTCTCCGAGAGGCCAGTCACCTTCCGGACGCCCTCGGCCTCGTGTGCGTTCACGTGCACCGGGCAGGGCGCGCGGGCGGCCAGCCGCGCGAGCCCCTCGATCTCCGTGCCGAAGATGCGCCCGCCCACGTGATCCTGGTGGTAGTGGGTGACGAGCGCTCCCGCGACGCGCATCCCGTCGGCCTCGGCCTGATCGACCAGCGCATCGACGGCCCAGGCCGGGTCGACGAGCAGGCACTCGCGCGTGGCACGGCTGCCGATCAGGTAGGCAAAGTTCGCCATCTCTCCCACGGCGACCTGTGCAAAGTAGAGATCGCTCATCGCATCCTCCGCTCTTGCCACTCTAGTCCGGCAGAAGCACCCGCAGCACGTCGCCTTCGAGCTTCGTCTCGTACACGCGCAGCCGGCCGTCGTCGTCCACGCCGCGCCCGCTGCGCACGTCGTAGGCGAAGCCGTGGATCGGACACACAACGCACTCGCCGTCGATCTCGCCCTCGCCGAGGCTGCCGCCCGCGTGCGGACACACGCCGTCGACGGCGAAGTAGCCCGCGGCGGTGCGCCCCACGGCGAGCAGGCGACCGCCGATCGCGAAAGGCAGCACGCGCCCCACCGCGATCCTCGAGGCGGGCTCGAGCGTGTGCCAGGCCATCCCGAATCCAGTCCTAGGCGTCGCCGAGCGACTTCCTCACCCAGGTCTCGAGCACCGCCAGCACCTCGTGGTTGACCTGGTCCTGGCTGCGCGGGCCCTTCTTCGGGACGTGCAGCTGGTGGTCGGCCTCCTCCACCACGTGCAGGCTCACCGGCGCGCCCACGCGGCCGAGCGTCTTGCGCAGCACCGGCAGCTCGCAGTAGCGATCGCGCGAGCCCTGCACGAAGAGCATCGGCGTGATCACGCGGTACAGGCGCTCCGCGCGCACCTCGCTGGGATCGCCCTGCTTGTGGAGCGGATAGCCCAGGAAGAAGAGGCCCTGGATGCGCAGGCGCGTGGTGGCGGCGTGGGTGGCGGCGATCGCGCCGAGATTCTTGCCGCCCGCGAACACGTAGGCCGGCGCCGCGCTCGGATCCTGCGACAAGACGTGGATGGCCGCCTGATAAGTCCGCGCCATGACGCGCGGCTCGTCGGGCTTCTTCTTCTCGGCCACCATGAAGGGCATCGGGAAGCGCAGCGTCAGGTACTTGCGCTCGGTGAGCGCGCGCTGGAGCGTGTCGAGCAGCGGATCCTCGGCTGCCGAGGCCTGGGCGATCACCACCGAGACGCGCGCGCCCGTGGGCCACCACTCGGGGACGCCGAGCCGGCCCGTGACGGAGTCGAGCCCGTGGACCGACTCGCCGAGCGGGATCTTGATCGGTTCGTACTGCGGTGCCGACTCGGACACGCCTGTCCTTGCTTGCGCCCAGGGGAGAGGGCTCGTGGGCCCCCGGGGGCGCAGCGCGGTGACAAGCTAACCACTTCGCTCGGCCGCGGGTAGAGGGCGCGGCTCGGCCCGGGTTCCGCCGAGAAGTAAGTTCCTGAGTCCCTCCGTCGTCCCAAGGTCGAGGCATGCGCAAGGTCCTGATCACCGGCATCGCGGGCTCCCTCGGCCACCTGGTGGCGCGGCGCCTGCTCGGGAGCACGGCGGTGTGCGGCGTCGACGCGCGGCCCTGGCCCGAGTGCCCGCGCGGCGTCGTCTTCCACCAGGTCGATCTGCGCAAGCGCGAGTTCGAAGAGGTGATGCGCAGCGAGCGCCCCGAGGCGGTGGTGCACACCGGGCTCTCGCGCGACCTGCACGACGAGCGCCGCCGCCACGACGTGAATCTGCGCGGCACCAAGCAACTGCTCGATCACTGCGTGAGCTTCGGCGTGGCGCAGCTCGTGGTGGTCTCCACGGGCACCGTCTACGGCGCCGCTCCCGAGAACCCGCTCTACATGGACGAGGACGAGCCGCTCTCGGCGAGCCGCAGCTACCCCGAGATTCGCGATCGGGTCGAGCTCGACGCGCTGGCGACCGCCTTCGTGTGGCGGCACGGAGAGCTGCGCACCTGCGTGCTGCGGCCCGTGTTCGTCTTGGGCCCGGAGGCGACCGGCATGCTCGCCGAGTACCTGCGCCTCGCGCGCCCGCCCACGGTGCTGGGCTACGACCCGCTCGTGCAGGTGATTCACGAGAACGACTGGGTGGAGGCGATCGCGCTCGCGCTCACCAAGGAGCTCGCCGGCGTGTTCAACGTGACGGGGCCCGGCCAGGTGCCGCTCGCCACCGCGATCCGCGCGAGCGGCGGCCGCCCGCTCGCGCTCCCCGAGCTCGTGCTGCGCCCGGTCATCCGCGCGGGCTTCGCCACGGGAACGCTGCCCTGGCCGGAGGGTGCGATCGATTATCTCAAGTATCCCGTGACACTCTCCGGCGCGCGCTTCGAGCAGGCCACGGGCTGGAAGCCGCTGTTTGGGCTGCGCGAGACCTTTGCGGCGCACGCGGCCCATCGGGAGGACGCGTGAGCGAGAGCGTCTCCTGGGCCGACCGCCTGATCGCGGCGCTGCCCGGGCCGGTGCGCGAGCTCGACCTCGAGATCGCCGAGCGTCTGGCGCGCGTGCCCGCCGCGCTGAACGAGTACGGCGTCGACCGCTTCGGCATGGAGCCCCACGCGGTGCGCCGCCAGCTCCTGCCCGGGGCGCTCCTCTACCGCCACTACTTCCGGGTGGAGACGAGCGGCATCGAGCGCGTGCCCAGCGGCCGCGTGCTCCTGATCGCGAACCACGCGGGCCAGCTCCCCTTCGACGGCGTGATGCTCTCGGTGGCGATGCTGCTCGAGGCCGAGCCGCCGCGCCTGACGCGCGCCTTGGGCGAGTACTGGATCCCGCGGCTCCCGTTCGTGAGCAGCGCGGCGACCAAGCTCGGGAGCCTGGTGGGCACGCCCGCCAACTGCCGCAAGCTCCTCGACGCCGAGGAGTGCGTGATGGTGTTTCCGGAGGGCGTGCGCGGCATGAACAAGCCCTTCCGCGAGCGCTACCGGCTCCAGCGCTTCGGCACGGGCTTCGTGCGCCTGGCCCTCGAGACGAAGACGCCGATCGTGCCCGTCGGCATCGTCGGCTCCGAGGAGCAGCAGCCGGGCTTCGCCGACGTGAAGCCGCTCGCGAAGCTGCTCGGCATGCCGGCCTTCCCGCTCACGCTGGGCTTTCCTTGGCTCGGTCCGCTCGGCATCCTGCCGCTGCCGGTGAAGTACCGGATCCTCTTCGGGGAGGCCCTCCACTTGGTGGGCAGCGCCAACGACGACGACGCGGCGACGGAGGCGAACGTCGCGCGCGTGCGCGGAGCCATCGACGAGCTGCTCGCGGAAGGGCGCGCGCTGCGGCGCGGCATCTTCACGTGAGCGAGCCCATCGTCGAGATCGACCTCTCCGCGCCCGAGCGCCGCGTCTACGACCGCCTGCGCAGCGCGCTCCGCTCGCGCTCCCCCGGCGCGGCCACGGACCTGCGCGACGTGCTGCTCGCCCTTCCGGACCTCGCGGTCCTGGTGCTGCGCCTGCTGCGCGACCCGCGCGTGCCGATCCCGGACAAGGCGCTCGCGCTGCTCGGCATCGGCTACGTGCTCTCGCCCATCGACCTCCTGCCGGAGTTCCTGCTCGGCCCAATCGGGCTCGTGGACGACGTGCTCGTGCTCGCGGCCACCGTCTCGCGCCTCGTGAACCGCGTGCATCCCGACGTCGTGCGCGCGCACTGGTCCGGTCAAGGCGACGTGCTGGCGTCGATCCAGCACCTCTCCGACTGGGCCGAGCGCCAGCTGGGCGGCCGCCTGCGCGGCTTGCTGGGGACGCTCGTTAAGAATCGATAGTTTTCCAGGAGGCCGCGGAAGTGTCTGCTGCGGCGTGGAAAACTATCGATTCTTAACGAGCGTCCCCGCCGTCGGCCTCGATCGCCTCGATCAGCAGCTCGAGCGCAGCCGCGGCGAAGCGCGCCATGTTGGCGACGCGGTCGTCGTCGCCCGTCAGCACGTGGCGCGTGGCCTCGCGCACGCCGGCGACCGCCACCCAGGCGTGGCCGGCGGGGTCGCCATAGCGGTTGCCGGTGGGCCCCGCGGCGCCGCCTTCGCCGATGCACCAGTTGGCGCCGAGCTTCAGCGCCCCGCTGCGCGCGAGATGGAGCGCCCACGGCTCGGAGGCGCCGCGCAGCTCGGGCGGCGGCGGCACGGCGCCCGCGATGAAGGCGCGCACCGCCGGCTGCGTGTAGATCACGCCGCCGCCGAGGAAGTAGCTGCTCGCGCCGGGCACCGAGAGGAGGGCCGCGCTGATCAGCCCGCCCGCGGCGCCTTCGCAGACGCCCACGCTCTCGCGCCGGGCGCGCAGCAGCGCGCCGGCCCGCGCGGCCAGGCCGAGCAGCTCCTCGTTCAAGACACTCATCGGGCCTCCGGCGCAGCGATGCGCTCCATCGCCTCGCGCTGCGCGCGCGGGATGCGCCGCACGCGTCCAGAGAGATCCACCATGGCGTGCTCGGTCGCTCCGCTCGCGACCGGGCCGCCCTCGCCCGCGAGCGCGTACTCCATGCGCAGCGATGCGCCGCGCACGAAGGCGAGCCACACGGAGATGGCGATCTCCTCGTCGTACTTGACCGCGCGCAGGTAGTCGACCTCGACGCGCGTCGTGGCGAAGTGCAGGCCCTCCGCCACGTACTCGCGGTAGGGCCGATGGTGCTCGTCCATCCAGCGGATGCGCGCGAGCTCGAAGTAGCGCACGTAGTTCGAGTGGTGCACGACCCCCATCGCGTCCGTCTCGTAGAAGGGCACGCGGTGGCGGATGGTGGTGACCGGAGCGCCCGGCGGCGGCGTCAGCGCGCTCATCGGCGAGGCTAGGAGCCAGACCCAAGCTGGAGGGACTCGCCTCGCCGCCGATCCATCGCCGCCAGCCGCGTTGCGCTCCCTGCGGCGTAACACACGCTACGCCTCAGTCGCGCGCCTTGCTGGCGGCGCGTCTCGGCGGCGAATGCTTCGTCCCCCATCTTGGGTCGGGCTCCTAGAAGGCGTCCTTCAGCGCCCGGCGCCGGCCGAGCTCCGCGGCGCTCCCGGCGCGCAGGAAGGGATTCGTTGCGTGCTCGTCGGCGATCGTGCTGGGGACGCTCATCTCGGCCGGCGTGGCGTCGTGCCAGTTCGCGGCCGCGTTCGCGCGCAGGCGCGCCACGCGCGCGGCCGCCGCCGCGACCGCGGCGTTGTCGGGCTCGACGTGCGCGGCGAAGCGCAGGTTGCTCGCCGTGTACTCGTGGCCGCAGTAGACGCGGGTCTCGCCGGGCAGGCGCCCGAGCTTCTCGGCGAGCGCGCTGTGCATCATCTCGGGTGTGCCCTCGAACAGGCGCCCACAGCCGGCCGCGAAGAGCGTGTCGCCGCAGAAGACGGCGCGGGCCGCGTCGAACACGTAGGCGATGTGGCCGCGCGTGTGCGCCGGGATGAAGAGGATGCGCGCCTCCTCCCGGCCGACGGCGATCGAGTCGCCCTCCTCGAGTCCGTGCGTGAAGCCCGCCAGGCGCTCGCGGTCGGAGCGGTGGCCGTAGACGGGTGCGCCGTAGCGCTTGGCGAGCTCGGGGTTCGCGGCGGCGTGGTCGGGGTGGTGGTGGGTCGAGAGGATCTTCTTCACCGAGACGCCGAGCTTCGCGACGCGCGCATTCACGGGCTCTGCCTCGGGCGCGTCGACGACGGCGGCCTCGCCCGTCGCCTCGCACACGAGCAGATAGGTGTAGTTGTCGCGCAGCGTGGGGATGCGCTCGACTCGCAGCGTCATGGCGGGCGAGGCTATCCCAGGCGGGGAGCCCGAGCAGCCTGGAGCGCACTCAGAGCAGCGGGAGCTGGCCCGGCGCCAGCGCCGGGAGGGGCTGCGCCAGCGATCGCGCTCTGCGCCGGGCAGCGCTCGCGGAACTCGCACCAGCCGCACAGCGGGCTCGGGCGCGGCGTGAACTCGCGCTCGGCGCGGATGCGGTCGATCGGCGCGTGCGGTCTCGCTGCGCAGCTGCTCGCGCTGCTCGGGCGTGCGCGTCGAGACGCGCACCACGTCGCGCAGCACGTAGTGCCAGATCAGCCGGATCTCGCCGCTCTCGCCGAGCTGCTCGCGCACGCCCAGGTCGTAGAGGCCGAGCTGGCGGTCGCGGTCGAGATCGTCCTGGTGCGGAATGCGCCGGCCGGTCTTGAAATCGTGGATCTCGAGCACGCCGTCCCGCGCGCGCGCGAGCCGGTCGATGATGCCGCGCAGGGCGTAGCGGCCGTCCTCGTCGAGGTGGAACTGGATCGGCTGCTCCAGGCCGACGGTGTGCTCCTGGTCGAAGGGGTAGCGGCGGCGGTAGTAGTTCTCGAGACCGCGCGCTCCGGCGTCGCGGTAGAAGTCGAGGTCGGTCCCCTCGCGCACGATGCGCACGCGCTCCCCGTCGTACTGCTCCGCGAAGTTCGCCCGGTAGCGGGCGAGCACGCGCTGGAGCGAAGGGAGGCCGAGGCCGTCGCGCACGAAGCGGTAGAGGCGCTCGAGCACCTCGTGGACGCGCTTGCCCACGAAGGCCTCGATGCTCTCCGTGTCGACCTCGACCTTCTCGACGTAGCGGAAGTAATACTGCCTCGGACACTTCTCGAAGCAGCTCAAGCTGGATGCGCTGAAGATCGCCTGCAAAGAATCCCGCTCGGGAGGATCAGAGGGGCGGGGGGTTGCTGCACTCTAGCAGGGCCCGGGCGCGCGCGACGATGCCGCGCTCGGCGTCGAAGGTGAGGCGCTGCTCGGCCTCCGCCAGGGAGACCCAGGCCACGGCCTCCATCTCGCCATCGGCGGGGTGCGCGTCGCCGGAGACCCACGCCATCAGGAAGAAGTGCACGCGCTTGGGAATGTGGCGGCGCGTCTTGCGCTCGTAGAAGACGTAGGAGACCGAGCCCAAGGGGGCGACCAGGCGGGCCTCGAGCCCGACTTCCTCGCGCACCTCCCGCAGCGCGGCCTGCTCGAGGCTCTCGCCGCGGTCGAGGCGGCCCTTGGGCAGCCGGACCGCCCGCCGGCGCGTGTTGCGGTCGCGCTGCTCGGCGATCAGCGCCTCGAGGTCCCCCTTGCGCCGGCGCACCACGAGGCCGCCCGCGCTGACCTCTTCTCGCGGCTCCGGCATCCAAGCTCCCACGTGCTCGGCGCGGCTAGACTCGACCGCGCGCGCCGGAGGCCCGATGAAAGCCAAGCGACTGGAAGATGTCTACGAGGCCGCCATCGCCGCGCTCTCGGCGCCCGCCGTGGACGCGCTCTCCAAGGCCGACGCCGAGGGCTACCCGGAATACGACGAGGTGGTGGCCTGGACCGAGCGGGTGAAGGCGGTGGTCCTCCACCAGCGGGACCGCGGCGCCCTGCGCTCCGAGCTCCCGGCCGTGGGCGAGCGGCTGCTGCGCTTCCTGGCGCGGCTCCCGCTGCCCGAGGGGGTCTCGGCCGAGCACATCGCGGCCGAGTTCGTGGCCCGGCTCCCGCAGGTGCGCGAGGCGCTCGCCGAGGATCTCGAGGCCGCCTTCGAGGGCGACCCGGCCGCCAAGAGCTTCGCCGAGATCCTGGTGGCCTATCCCTCGATCCACGCGATCGCCGTCTACCGGCTCGCCCACGAGCTGGTCTCGCTGGGCGCCCCGCAGCTCCCGCGCATCATGGCCGAGCACGCCCACGACCGCACCGGCATCGACATCCACCCGGGCGCCGCATCGGCCGCCGCATCTTCATCGACCACGGCACCGGCGTCGTGATCGGCGAGACCGCCGACATCGGCGACAACGTACGTATCTATCAGGGCGTGACGCTCGGCGCCTTCTCGCCGCGGCGCGGCCAGACCATCCGCGGCACCAAGCGCCACCCGACCCTCGAGGACGACGTCACGATCTACGCCGGCGCCACCATCCTCGGCGGCGAGACCGTGATCGGCCGGGGATCGATCATCAGCGGCAATGCCACCATCATCGAGTCGATTCCGCCCAACTCGCGCGTCGTGCCCGAGCCCCCGCGCCACGAGATCCGGCAGCGCGGCGGTCCGAAGGAACCGAAGCAGCTGAACTGGGAGATCTAGGCGTGAGGCGCGCAGTCGAGGCGCTGGCGCGGGCTCTGCGAGACGGCGTCCTCGTCCTGGCCGCCCTGTCGCTTGCGACCGCCACACTGGCAGCAGAGCCGAAGGGCTGGGGGTACGAGCTCGCGAACGAGCTGATGAGCCCCTGGCACGTAGGTGAGCCGCTCTCCGAGTGCAGCCATCCGAACGCGGTCGAGCTGCGGCTCTGGATCGTGCAGCAGGAGAAGCTCGGGCGATCGCGGGC
This sequence comes from uncultured delta proteobacterium, assembly GCA_963716275.1. Taxonomy (GTDB): domain Bacteria; phylum Myxococcota_A; class UBA9160; order UBA9160; family UBA6930; genus VGRF01. The sequence goes on from CAVQTC010000017.1 coordinate 291,441, forward strand.
CGAGGTGGAGACCGAGCTGATGGCGAAGTACGGCGAGCGCATCCGCCAGGCGCCGAAGGCGGAGGGGCGCGGGCTGGTGGCGTACCTGGCGCCCGCCGGCCTCGCGCTCGTGGGCGCCGCGGTGGCGGCGCTGTTCCTGCGGCGCGCGCGCGGTGCGACCGCGCGCGCCCGGCCGGCGGAAGCGTCGGCGGCGCCCGAGGACGCGGAGCTCGGCAAGCGCCTCGACGCGGAGCTCGCCGAGTTCGACGCCTCGCACTCCGATTCATGAAGATCTACACGCGGCGCGGCGATGGGGGCGAGACCGACTTGTTCGGCGCCGCGCGCGTCTCGAAGGACGACGCGCGCGTCGAGGCCTACGGCGCCGTGGACGAGCTCCTCGCCGCGCTCGGGCTGGCGGCCGCCGAGAGCGCGCAAGCGGACGTGTGCGCGTTGGTGGGCGAGATCCAGCGCGCGCTGTTCGGGCTCGGCTCCTATCTCGCCACGCCCGACGCCCAGCGCCGCGCGAAGACGGGCATCGCCCCGCCCGAGGACGCGGCCGTGGCTGCGCTCGAGGCGGCCATCGACCGCTGCGAGGGCGAGCTCGAGCCGCTGAAGCGCTTCATCCTGCCGGGCGGCACGCGCGCGGCGGCGAGCCTGCATCACGCGCGCACGGTGTGCCGGCGCGCGGAGCGGCGCTGCGTCTCGCTCCACCGCCAGGAGGCGCTCGCGGCGAGCGCGCTGCGTTATCTGAATCGGCTATCCGACCTGCTCTTCGTGCTGGCGCGCGTGGAGAACAAGCGCGCGGGCGTACCGGACGTCGAGTGGTCGGGGGTTGGCTAGCGGAGCCCAGCCCAGGAACTCGTGCGGGCCCTCGAGCCTCTCGCGCAGGCGCCGGCCGAGCGCAAAGAAGAGCGCGAGCTCGAGCAGGAGCAGCCCCGCCACCACGAGCGCGATGCGCCGCGCGCGCCTCATGCGCCCCCCGCGCGCAGCGCGCGCTCGATCGCGGCGCCGAGCGCAGAGCTCGAGGGCGAAGCCCGGCTCGTCGGGGCGCTCGGCGAGCAGGCGCTGCAGAGCGTCGGCGCCGCCCAGCGCCTCGACGCCGAAGCTCCCGTAGCGCTGGCGCAGGGCGTCGCGCACGAAGGCGTCGCGCCCGCGCCGCCGGCGCGGCTCGAGCTCGCCGTTCGCGAGCAGGTGGGCGGTGTGGCGGCGGATCGCATCCTCGAGCTCGCCGATCCCGCGGCCGTCCCGCGCGGAGACCAGCACCACGGCGGGCGACCAACTCCCCTCCGGCTTCGCGCCCAGGCTGAGCGCGCTCTCGAGCTCGCGCGCGGTGCGCTCGGCCCAGGCGCCGAGATCGGCCTTGTTGACGGCGAACACGTCCGGCAGCTCCAGCAGGCCCGCCTTCAGGAACTGGACCGTGTCGCCGGCCGCGGGCTGCGCGACGTAGACGAGCGTGTCGACCAGCGCGGCGACGTCGGCCTCGCTCTGGCCGACGCCCACGGTCTCGACGATCACGCCGTCGAAGACCGCAGCCATCACGGTGACCGCGCCGCGCGCCGCGTCGGCGAGCCCGCCCAGCCGCTCGCGCGCCGCCAGCGAGCGGAAGAAGACGGCGGGATCGTTGGCGGCGGAGCGCACGCGCACGCGGTCGCCGAGCAGCGCGCCGCCGCTCTGCGCGCTCGAGGGATCCACGGCCACGATGCCCACGCTCTCGCCGCGAGCGCGGCGCGCGCGCACCAGCGCGTCGAGCAGCGTCGACTTGCCCGCGCCGGGGGCGCCGGTGAGGCCCAGCCGCGCCGCGCCGGCGAAGAGCACGCGCTGCTCCAAGGCGATCAGCATCTCGCGCGCGGCGCTGCGCTGGCCCGAGCGCTGGTCGTCGGCCAGGTTCAGCGCCGGCGCGACCGCATCGCGCTCGCGCGCCAGAAGGCGCGCCGCGAGCTCCTGCGCGCGCGCGTCAGGCAGCGGCGCTCTCCTCGACCACGTCCACCACCTCGCCCAGCACGCGCGTCAGATCGAAGTCCTTGGGCGTGTAGACCCGCGCGACGCCCGCCGCGCGCAGGCGCGCCGCGTCCTCGTCGGGGATGATGCCGCCCACCACCACCGGGATGGCGAGCCGCGCATCGCGCAGGCGCCCGAGCACGTCGAGCGCGAGCACGCCGTGGGAGCCGGACAGGATCGAGAGCCCGATCGCGTGCACGCCCTCGTCGCGCGCGGACTGCACGATCTCGGCGGGCGTGCTGCGGATGCCCTGATAGACGACCTCCATGCCGAGGTCGCGCGCGCGCACGGCGATCTGCTCGGCGCCGTTGCTGTGACCGTCGAGGCCGGGCTTCCCGACCAGCAGCTTGAGCGGACGCCCGAGCCGGGCGCCGAGCCCGCGCACGCGCGCGCGCAGCGTCTCGAGCTGGGGCTCGGCGGCGCGGGCACCGCGCAGCACCACGCCGGTGGGCGCGCGGTACTCGCCGAATACCGCGCGCAGCGCGTCCGCCCACTCGCCCGTGGTGACGCCGGCCTCGGCGCAGCGGATGCTCGCCGGCATCACGTTGACGCCGCGCGCCGCCGCCTCGCGCGAGCCCGCGCAGCGCCTCGCGCACCGCCCCGGCGTCGCGCCGGCTGCGGAAGGCGCACAGTCGCTCGATCGCGGCGCGCTCGGCCGACTCGTCGACCTTGAGCACCGCCGCGCTCCCGCTCGCGACGAGCGGGGAGGGCTCCGCCTCCCGATAGACGTTCACGCCCACCACCGGCAGCGCGCCGCTCTCGATGCCGCGCAGGCGCTGGGTGTGGGACTCGACCAGGCGCTGCTTCATGTAGGCGCTCTCGACGGCGGCGATCGCGCCGCCCATCGCGAGCACGCGCTCGAGCTCCTGCGCAGGCCTCGCGCACGAGCGCGCTCGTCTTCGCCTCGACCACGGGCGAGCCGTCGAACAAATCCTCGTATTCGAGCAGGTCGGTCTCGTAGGCGAGGATCTGCTGGATGCGCAGCGACCACTGCTGATCCCACGGCCGGGGTAGGCCCAACGCCTCGTTCCAGGCCGGGAGCTGGAGCGCGCGGCAGCGGGCGCGCTTCGAGAGCGTGACACCCAGCGCCTCGAGCACGATGCGGATCACGTTGTTCTCGGGCTGGGCCTCGGTGAGCCCGAGGCTGTTCACTTGCACGCCGTAGCGGAAGCGGCGCAGCTCGGGGTCGCGCACGCCGTAGCGCTCGCTCCCGAGCCGATCCCAGAGCTCGGTCATTGCGCGCGCCTTGCAGACCTCCTCGACGAAACGGATGCCCGCGTTCAGGAAGAACGAGATGCGCCCGAACACGCGCGGCAGAGCGTCGGGCGCGAGATCGGGGCGCGCGCGCACGGCGTCGAGCACGGCGATCGCGTTGGCGAGGGAGTAGGCGATCTCCTGGACCGGCGTGGCGCCGGCCTCCTGGAGGTGGTAGCTGCAGATGTTGATCGGATTCCAGCGCGGGAGCGCGTCCACCGTGTAGGCGATCACGTCGCTGATCAGGCGCAGCGACGGCTCGGGCGGGAACACGTAGGTGCCCCGCGACAGGTACTCCTTCACGATGTCGTTCTGGGTCGTCCCCTGCAGGCTCGCCGGCTCGACGCCCTGGCGCTTCGCCACCGCGACGTAGAGCGCGAGCAGCCAGGGGGCGGTCGCGTTGATCGTCATCGAGGTGTTCATGCGCTCGAGCGGGAGGCCGCGGAAGAGCGCCTCCATGTCGTCGATGCAGCCGATCGGGACACCCACCTTGCCGACCTCGCCCCGGGCGAGAGGATGGTCGGCGTCGTAGCCGGTCTGGGTGGGCAGGTCGAAGGCGACCGAGAGGCCGGTCTGCCCCTTGGCGAGGTTCGTCCGGTAGAGCTCGTTGCTCGCCTCGGCCGAGCTGTGGCCCGAATAGGTGCGGAACACCCAGGGCTTCTCGCGCGGGCTCCGGTCCGCCATTCGCTCTCCTGCGCAGGGGGCGAGGCTAGCAGCGCGAACTCTGCCCACCGCGCCGCCGCGCGCCGGCCGTGGCATCCTCGCCGCGTGCTGCACGCGCTCGATCACATCGTCGTCGCGGTCCGGGATCTCGAGGCCGCGACGCGCACCTACACGCGCCTGCTCGGCCGCGCCGCTACCTGGCGGGGCGAGCACCCGACGCTCGGCACCCACAACGCGCTCTTCCGCCTGGAGAACACCTACCTGGAGCTCCTCGCCCCCGCTCCCGACGCGAGCGCGCCCTTCGCGAAGGAGCTCGCGGGCCAGGGCGAGGGTCCCTTCGCGATCGCGTTCGGGACTCCCGACGCCGAGGCCTTCCGTGCGCGCGCCCTCGCGGCCGGGCTCGCGCCGAGCGCCATCCAGCCGGGCCTGGGACGGGACTCGGACTCGGGCGCCTTCCGCAAGTGGCGCAACGTCGTGCTCGACCGCGGCGCGACGCACGGGCCCTTCCTGTTCGCGATCGAGCACCTCTCGCCCCCCGACCTGCTCCCGCTCTCGCCGCCGACCGACGCCGCGGTGGACGGGACCGTGGACTCCGTCGATCACGTCGTCGTGCAGACGCCCGACGGCGACCGCGCGCGCACGCTCTACGGCGATGCCCTGGGCATCCGCCTGTCCCTCGACCGGAGCTTCCCGCAGTGGGGGGCCCGGCTTCTCTTCTTCCGGCTCGGGCATCTCACGCTCGAGGTCGCCGCCAAGCTGCCGGGCGCCGAGCCCGAGGACGCCCCCGACCGCATCTGGGGCGTCTCCTACCGGGTCGCCTCGGCCGAGGCCGCCCACGCGCGGCTCGCGGCGCAGGGCTTCGACCTCACGCCCGTGAAGGCCGGCCGCAAGCCGGGCACCTTCGTCTTCACCGTGAACGGGCCCACCCACGGCGTCGCTACCCTGATGCTCCAGCCGGCGCCGCGCCGGGATTTGCCCAGCTAAGCTCGCGGGGATCGCGCCCCGGAGACGAGATGGCCACGGCACCTGTCCTCACGACCTCGCTGGCGCCGCGAGATCTCGAGCACGAGATCCGGCGCCTGAAGAAGGCGCAGAACGCCGTCCTGCTCGCCCACTACTACCAGGAGGGCGAGATCCAGGACCTGGCGGACTTCGTGGGGGATTCGCTGGCCCTCGCCCAGGCCGCGACCCGGGTCGAGGCCGACGTGATCGTGTTCTGCGGCGTCCACTTCATGGCCGAGACCGCGAAGATCCTGAACCCCGCGCGCAAGGTGGTCGTGCCCGACCTTTTGGCCGGCTGCTCCCTCGCGGACGGCTGCCCGGCGGCCGAGCTCGCCCGCTTCAAGGCCCAATACCCGGGCGCGAAGCTGCTCACGTACATCAACTGCTCGGCCGAGGTGAAGGCGATGAGCGACCTCATCTGCACCTCGTCCAACGCCGTCGCCATGGCGCGGCAGTTCGACGGGCAGCCGCTCATCCTCGCCCCCGATCGCCACCTGGCGAAGTGGATCGGCGCCCAGCTCGGCCGCGACGACCTGATCGTGTGGCCGGGCGCCTGCATCGTGCACGAGCAGTTCAGCGCGAAGGAGCTGGCGGCGCTGATCGTGCGCCATCCCGAAGCCGAGGTCCTGGCGCACCCCGAGTGCGAGACCGCCGTGCTCGACCAGGCAAGCTTCGTCGCCTCCACCACCGGCATCATCCAGCGCGCGGTCGAGTCGCCGGCCGAGACCCTCATCATCGCCACCGAGGACGGCGTCTTCCACGAGATCGAGAAGCGGCTCGCCAAGGCGGGCAAGCACAAGACTCTGATCCAGGCCCCCGGCATCGACGAGAGCTGCTCGTGCAACCGCTGCCCCTACATGCGGCTCAACACGCTCGAGAAGCTGCATCTGGCCCTGCGCGACCTCGAGCCCGAGGTGACGGTGCCCGAGGACGTGCGCGTGCGAGCGCTCGCCCCGATCCAGCGCATGCTCGAGCTCTCCAAGCAGCTCGCGCCGGGACCGAAGCCGGCCGGCCGCGGCTGAGCGCCCGCCCATGCTCCTGATCACCGGCGAGATCGCGAGCGGGAAGAGCCGGGCGCTGCACGAGCTCGAGGCGCGGCCGCCGCTCGGCTGGCGCCCGATCTACGTGCCCGTGCCGACGCTCGATCTCGCCGGTCTCGTCTGCTGGTGCCTCGATCGCGTCGGGCTCCCCCCCGGCGACGACCCCGTGGAGACGCTGCGCAGCGCGAGCGCCACGCGCGCTTTCCTGCTCCTGATCGACGACGCCGAGCGGCTCCCGGTGCAGACCGCGCTCGGCGTACGCAAGCTCGAGCGCGACGCGGGTGCGCAGCACCTGGTCGTGGTGGTCGCCTGCGACACCGAGAACGCGCAGAGCCCGCCCCTCGTCGCGCTCGGCACGCCGCAGGAGACGGCGAAGCTCGGCCCGGGCGTAGACCCCGGCGCGGCCGCCGCGCGCGTGCGCGCCCTCCTCGAGCCGACGCCGCCCGCCCCGAAGCCGCGGACCGGCGAGCCGCCCAATACCCGCGTCCGCGCTGCGGCGTTGGCTGCCGCCGAGGCCTCCGCGCGCGCAGCGCTCCCGCATCCGCCCCCGCAGCGCGTGGTCTACCCGAGCGCGCCGGCTGGCGACGCATTCTCTGCGGACGACGCCGCTCCGCACGCGCTCGCGGCTCGCGAGGCCGAGCCGCGCCCGGCCGCGCTGCCTTCGGCCGCAGCCCGCGGCCGGGCGGCGCCCGCCTGGGGACGCTCGGCGCCCCTCTGGACCGTCGCCTTGATCGGGATCGTTCAGCCCGCGGTGTTCGCGGTGGGCTTCCTGCTGGGGCGCCAGAGTGCGTCGCCGCCGCCTCCAGCGCCGCCCGCGCATGCCGCCCCGGCGGTGGCCGAGGCAGAGCCGGTCGAGCTCCCGGCGCACACTGCGCCCATCTCGACGGCGCCGACCGAGGCCGAGCCCGTGCCGGTGGTCTCGGACGCGGCCCGCGACGTCGTCCCCGAGCCCAGCCCGAAGCCTGCGCGCCCGGCCCCGGTGCGCGTCCCGTCTCGCGCCGAGGCAGATCCCCTCGGCGCCCCGACCATGGTCAGGGTCGGCCCTGCGAGCGATTCCCCGAACTGAGTCGCCCCGAGCTCACGATCGAGAAGGTGATCTCGGTCTCGACGCCGGGCCGGTCCACGGCAACCCCGCGCTCGACGCGCGGCAAGTAGGAGAAGCGCCGGGCGGCGTCGATCGCGGCCTCCTCGAAGAGGCCGACGGGACTCGAGGCGACGACGTTGATGTCCTTCGTGGTGCCCTCGGCCGTCACCGTGAAGCGGAGCTTCACCCAACCCTCCCTCCCCTCGAGCAGCGCGCGGCCCGGGAAGCGTGGGGGCGGCCGATGGAGGGCGCGGACGTCGTGATCGCCCGGAGTCGCGGGGTTCGCCGGGGCGGCGGCCGCCACGTCGATGGCCGGCTCGGGCGCGGGAGGTCGAGCCTCTGCCGGCTGCGGAGCGGGCTCCTGCGCGGGCGGCTCTACCGGCACAGTCGTCGCTACCAGCGTGGGCGCCGCCTGGGCGGGCTCGGGCGTCGCAATCGTCTCGACGCGCACGCTCTCCGTCGGCGCCTCGACGGGGCGGGCGACCTCCGCGACCACCACCTCCTCGGGGACGCTCTCCGTCGCTCGCTCGACGACCGGCGTCACGCTGGCGAGCCGCGGCGCCTCGAGCGCCGGCTCCGGAGGCAAAGCGATTCCGCAGAGCGGCGCAGAGGGCGCCGAGGTCTGCTGGCCGCGCGCTCCGCGCACGCGGTAGCAGTACCGGACGCCCGGGAGGACGCTGCGGTCGACCAACCGCGTGTTGTCCTTGGCGACGCGCGCGAAGGCCCGGTAGGGCTCCTTGGGCTCGTCCACGCGGCGCTCGACGACGTAGCCGTCCACGGCCTTGCTCGGGGCCCACTCGACGGCGAGCTCGGCGGCGCGCGCCGGTGCGGCGGCGAGCGCTGCGAGCAGCAGAAGGCAGGCAGGAGAGGAGCGCAACATCCGGCCCCATAGGTTGCCATGCGGCGCGCGAGCGGCGGCACAGGAATGTGTCGCATTCTGCTCGCTTTGCGTTGTGCTCCTCAGATTGTGTTTCGAGGGGAGCGCGGGGCGCCACGTCGCGTGGTTCGTTCACCTTCAGGCCGCGTATTTGCGGTCGTGAAGGCGTCCGTTCGGGATGCGGCGGGTCGGAGTGAGGCGCCAGTAGTAGGGCACCCAGCGTTCGGGGAGTCTGACCCGCTGCGGGAACAGCCGCTCGCGGAGCACGTCCTCCACGGTGAGCTTGCGCCTCTTAGCCCCAGCCGTTGGGCGGGCGTCGCGTCGCGCTTTCGCTCCGAGAACGACTTCAGGTAGTTGCGCCACACGATCAGCACGAACAGTCGCTCGGCGGCGCTCTGGCGGCGCTTGCTGAACGCGATCGTCTCGCGCTTGTGGTTGGCGCTCGAGTGGCGGATGAGCAGGTCCAGCAAGTTGGCGGGGAAGAGCGGGTTCTGCGGGCGTGCGGGCGACCTTGGAGTGGGTGGTGAGGCGGGTGAGGGGCCGGCCTCTGAGCGAGGCAAAGGCGCGCGGGTAGGCCTGGTGCTCGTCGCAGCGGATCGTGAGCGGGGTATCGCCGGGCGCAACGAGTTCGACCAGAGCCGCCATCTCGCGCTCGATCGAGCGGGGGTCGGGTCGACCGAACTGGGCTTCGAGCGCCTCCCGGCGAAGGCGCTGCTTCGCGGTCATGCGCCCTTTGCGGCGCAGCTCGCTGTCGGTGAAGCCGTAGACGTAGTGCGAGTTCGCGCCGACCGCGGTGTTGAAGTGCACGGGCGTGTACTGGCTGTACTCGAAGGTCTCGAAGCCATCGACCACGAGCTCTTCCTGGGGCCCTGCCTTGGGGCGGAGCCGTTCGTGGAAGAGCAGGCAGTGGCGCCCCAGGCGCTCGGTCTGGCGAAGCACCGTGGTGGGCGAGATGCCCAGGTCCCGGGCGATCTGGCGGTAGCCCGAGCAGGCGATGAGCCGACCGAAGATGAGGCGCGGGAGCTCGGGGCGACGCAGCCAGTAGGTGGTGGAGAAGGTCTGTGAACTGAACGAGCGCCGGCACCGTGAACAGCGGTAGCGCTGGATGCGTTGGGGCGAGGCCTGTCGGAGGTAGAAGCCGATCTTGCGGAAGCGCCAACCCTGCGGATTCGTGTGGAAAGCGCAGAGCGGGTTGGGGCAGAAGGGCGGAGCGAAGCTCGACACGCCCGGCTACTGAGCACGGCCCGTGCCAGACCCAATCGGGGGAGCACTCAGTACAGCTTGATCACGCGCACGCCCCCGGCGGGCGCCGCCTGGATGCACAGATCGCACAGCACGCACTCGTCGAGGTTCTCCTCCACGATGCGCAGCGTCCCGTCCGGGTTCTGGGCGAAGATGTCCACCGCGCACACCTCGCTGAGCTTCTTCGCGAGCGCGGGATCCCGGGCGAGGGCCGGCTCCACCTGCACGTCGATGAACAGACCAGCCATCAGCGCGCTCCTGCGGCGCTGAGCCGCTCGCGGATCAGTCGGGGGATCTCCTCGATGCGCTCGGCCACCGAGATTCCGGCGGCCTCCATGCGGGCGATCTTCTCGGCGGTGGTGTCTTCCTTGCCTTCGACGATGGTGCCCGCGTGGCCGAAGCGCATGCCCTTCATCTCGTCCATGAAACGACCCGCCATGAACGCGACGATGGGCAGCCGCGACTTGTTGCTGGAAACCCACTCGGCGAGCTCGGCCTCCATGCGGCCGCCGGGCTCGGAGTAGATGGCGATGGCCTTCGTCTCGGGATCGGCCTCGAACAGCGGCATCAGCTCGGCGTAGGTGGTGCCGACGATGGCATCGCCGCCGATGGAGACGCAGGTGCTCTGGCCGAGGCCCGCGGCGCTGAGCGTCGAGGCGATCTCGGTGGTCATGCCGCCGCTGCGCGACATCACGCCGATCGGGCCCTTGCTGTAGGCCTGGCGCGTGTTCGCCGCGGGCCCACCGACGCCGCCCATCTTCGCCTCGCCGGGCGAGATCAGGCCCAGGCAGTTGGGGCCGATGATGCGAGCCCCGCGCAGCGCGGCGAGCTCGACCATCTGCGCCACCTCCCGGCGCGGCACGTTCTCGGTGACGACGACAACGAGCCGGATGCCGTTCTCGATCGCCTCGAACACGGCGTCGCGCGTGAAGCGCGGGGGCACCGATACGATGGCGCCGTCGGGCACGCCGCGCGCCTGCACCAGCTGGCGCACGCTGTCGAAGACCGGGACGCCGTAGATGTCCCGGCCGGCGCGCCCGGGCGTCACGCCGCCGACGATCTTTGCGCCGTAGGCGAGGTTCTCGCGCGTCAGGTTCACGGCCTCGCGTCCGGTGATGCCCTGGATGATGAAGGTGGTGTCGCGGGTGATCAGGATCGACATCAGGCGCCCGCCCGCAGCTTCGCGACCGCGCGGCCGGCCGCCTCGTACATCGACACGCTGCGGTCGCAGTACTCGACGCCGTACTTGCGCAGGATCTTGAAGCCCTCCTCCTCCCAGGAGCCGGGGATGCGGAAGATCGCGATCACGTCGCTCGGTCGCTTGCCAGCCTCGAGGCAGCCCTTGATCACGCCGCGCGCGACGATGTCCACGCGCGTGTTGGAGACGACGTTCATCATCACCGCGATCTTCTTCACGCCGGGCTTGCCGAGAATCAGCTTGGTGAGGTTCTTCGCCTTGCCGACGCTCGGGTTGCCGCCGATCTCACAGTAGTTGGCGGGCCGGCCGCCGTGCTTGCGCACGGCGTCGAAGAGCGTGAGCGAGCCGCCGCCTGCGCCGATGATGAGCCCCAGGTCGCCGTCGAACTCGACCACGTTGCCGGCCACGCCGCGGTAGTCGACGGCGTTCAAGCGCGCGCCCTCGAGCTCGAAGGGAGTGGGCGGCCGCGCGAGCCGCGTCTCGTCCTCGCCGATGCCGAGCTCGCGCAAGAGCGCGCGGTGGGAGCCGCGCGCCTCCGCCTCCATGTCCACGTGGCCGTCGAGAACGAGGAACTTGCCGTTCGGGAGCTTCGCGAGCGGGTTGATCTCGGCGAGCGTCAGGTCGTAGTCGAGGAAGAGCTGCATCAGCTGGAAGACGATCGGGACGAGCGCGACGAGCTCGTCGCCGCTCACGCCCACCGCGCTGATCGCCTCCTTCGCGATGCGTTCGGAGAGCGGCAGGATCGTGGAGAAGTGCGTGCGCGAGAGGTGCTCGGGGTGGCGCGCGGCGACCTCCTCGATGTCGATCCCGCCCAGATCGGAGAAGAGCAGCACGGGCCGCTTGGCGCGCCCGTCCCAGGTCACGGACGCGAAGTACTCCTTCGCCACCGCCGACTTCTGCTCGACGAGCACGCAGCGCGCCCGCTCGCCCGAAACGACGATCGGGAGCACGCGCTCGAACTGCGCCGCCGCCTGCTCGGGGGTGTCGGCAAACTGCACCGCACCCGCCTTCATGCGGCCGCCCGAGAGCACCTGGCTCTTCACCACGACCGGACCACCGAGCTCCTGGGCGGCGGCGCGCGCCTCGCTCGCGCTCGCCACGACGCGGCTCGCGCCGAGCGGAAGCCCGCGCCTGCGGAACAGCGCCTTGGATTCGTACTCGTAGAAGCGCATCCGACTCTCCGGCTCGCGGGGCTCGACACGGTATGGGGAGCGCGCGGCCGCAGCAAGGCGCTCCGCGCCTTCGCAGGCGCTCCGCGCCTTCGCAAGGCGGCGCGCGCCTTCGGTACTCTCCCCCGCCTTTGCAAGGAGCCCCGATGTCGACCGTGCCCGCTTACTCCATCCGCGCCGAGGCCGTCGTCGCCGAGAAGGCCCGCGTCGGAGGGGACGCCGCCAAGGTCGACGTATCCCGGGTGCTCGCGCTCGATTCGCTGGAGCTGCGGCCGCTGGGCGCCGGCGACGTGCACCTGAAGATCCTGGCGGTCTCGGCCGAGCACAACATCGACCACGCCTCGACGGCAGACACGGTCAACATCGCCGAGGCGCGCGGCGGCAAGATCTACCCGGGCAACAGCGCGACGGGGGAGGTGCTCGCGGTCGGCGGGAGCGTGACCAAGTTCAAGCCCGGCGACATCGTGATCACGCATTGCAACGGCGGGCCCGACGCCTACGGGTTCCCCACCCGCATCTGGGCCTACGACGCCGAGGACTCGGTGGGCTGGTACGCGAAGGAGGCCGTGGTCGGGGAGTGGCAGATCATCCCCGCCCCCCTCGAGTGCGGGCTCTCGCTCTGGGAGATCGCCGCGCTCCCGCTGCGCGCCCCGACCGCCTACCACCTGTGGCGCCGGGGGCTCGGCATCTACCGGCTCAAGGTGCCCTACGAGCGGCGCGCGCACCTGAACGTGCTGGGCTTCGGGGGAGGCGTCTCGGAGCTCTTTCTGCAGCTCGCGCGCTCCGAGGGCCACAGCGCCTTCTTCTGCTCCGGCAGCCCCGAGCGCCGCGCGGCCCTCGAGAAGCAGGCCATCGTGGGCATCGACCAGAAGCACTTCAACCGCTTCGCGAGCCGCGACGACGTGCGCGCCTTCACCGCCCACTGCCGGAAGCTGACCGGTGGCGAGCAGATGCACGTGGTGTGCGACATGCTGCGCGGCTCCGTCTTTCCCGCCGGCCTCGCGGTGGCGGCGCGCGAGGGCGTGAACGTCTCCGCCGGCTGGCAGCTCTCGCAGGTCGTCGAATACAACTCGACCCTGATGAGCGTGAAGCAGGTGACGATCGACCACACGCACTACGAGACCATCGAGGGCTGCGCGGCGGCGACCGCCCTCTACGGCCGCGTATTCCGCCCGACCGTGCACCGCGAGATCTACGCCTGGAAGGATCTCCCGCGCGCGCACCAGGAGATGCACGAGAACAGCCAGACCGGCATTCCGATCGTGCACGTCGCCGACGAGCTCCCGGAGAAGGTGAAGCGACTCGCGTAGCTGAGGGGTGGCTAGGCGTAGTGGCTGCGGCGCTTCACGGCGAGCGCGCGCTCGAGCTCGAAGATCTGCACACGCTCGGGGGCGCTGTCGGGCGCCTTGCGCACGAACTTGTGGCCCAAGAGCCGCGTCTCGAGCACGCCGAGGTCGGGGCGCCCCGGAAAGTCGCGCTTGCCGAGGATCTCGGTGGCCGCGAACACCGTGTCCCCGGCGAAGAGCGGAGCCGTGTGGCGGCCGGTGGCGTAGGCGATGTCCCCGAGCGCGTTGTCCCCCACGTCCGGGCAGGAGAGGCCGAGGCACAACACGAACGGGATGCCGCCGAAGATGATCAGCTGACCCCCGACGTACTGCTCGGGACTCTGGTCGATCATGAACTGGTTCGCGTGAACCTGGCTCGTGTTGTCGAGGATCGCGGTCAGGTGGATGTGCTCGCTCGTCATGGTGCGGCCGCGCGAGTGCTCGATGCGGGTGCCCGACTGGAAGTCCTCGAAGTACGTGTCGCGGTTCGAGAGGTGCGCGAGCGCCCGGTAGTCGCGGCCGGGGTCGTAGGGCGGGACCCAGAGCGCGCATGCCACCGACTCGGCCGGCACCTCCCCCTCGTGGACGCTCGCCCCGGGGTCGCTCTTGTAGACCTGCACCTTGCGCTGCCAGGTGAGCACGATCGCCTCGCCGGGCTCGCCCACGTTCTTGCGCGCGGTGCTCTGCACGTGCACGACGCCCAGGCTCGGCCGGCTCGCGCTCGTCTTGACGCCGAGCACGCGCGTCTCGACCTCCACGCTATCGCCTACGTAGAGCGGCGCGCCGAAGCGCATGTCGATGTACTCGAGGTTGGCGCGCGCGTTCTCGGAGACGTCCTCCACGGTCTGGCTGAAGGCCACCAGCATCGCGAGGCCGGGCGGCACGAGCAGGCCCGAGAAGCCGTAGGCGCGGGCGTAGCGCGCGTTCTTCGCGAGCGGGTTGGTCGTCATCGCCCACTCGGTGAAGGTCGTGAAGAGACCCTCGGTCACCGTCTTGCCGAGCTTGTGGCGGAACACCTGCCCCGGGCGGAAGTCCTCCAGGAAGTTCCCGGTCTGCTTGCGGATGATGCGGGGGGACGACACGCGCGCTCTCCTCGGCGGGCCCCGGATTCTGGCGGACCCCCTGTCCGAGCGCAGGTCCGGCGCTCCTAGCCACCGGCGCAGTTTCTTTTAACATGCGCGCCCGCATGATCGTCGCAGTCCCCCGCGAGAGCGCCGCCGGCGAGCAGCGCGTGGCGCTCGTCCCCGATGGCGTGCGCGCGCTGGTGAAGCTCGGGCTCAGCGTGAACGTGCAGAGCGGCGCCGGGCTGGCCGCGGGCTTCGACGACGCGGCCTACGTCAGCGCCGGCGCCAGGGTCGAGGCGGGTGTGCCGGCGGCGGCCGACCTCGTGCTCCGTGTCCAGGCGCCGGACGACGGCGAGACCGCAGCGCTCGCGCCGAGCACGGTGCTGATCGCGTTGCTGCGCCCGCTCGACGATCCGGCGCGGGCTCGGGCGCTCGCGGCGCGCGGGGTCACGAGCCTCGCCCTCGAGCTCCTGCCGCGCATCACGCGCGCCCAGTCGATGGACGTGCTCTCCTCGCAGGCCACGATCGCGGGCTACCGCGCGGTGCTGGTGGCGGCGCTGCGCCTGCCGAAGCTCTTCCCGATGCTGGTCACGGCCGCGGGCACGATCGCCCAGGCGCGCGTGTTCGTGATCGGCGCGGGCGTGGCCGGCCTCCAGGCGATCGCGACGGCCAAGCGCCTGGGCGCAGCCGTCGAGGCCTACGACACCCGCGCGGCGGCCGCCGAGCAGATCGAGAGCCTCGGCGCCAAGGTCGTGAAGGTCGAGCTCGACGCGGGCGACGCCGAGGATGCGGGCGGCTACGCGCGCGCGCAGAGCGAGGCGTTCTACGAGCGGCAGCGCCGCGCCATGGCGGCCAGCGCGGCGCGGGCCGACGTGGTGATCACCACGGCGCTCGTGCCGGGCCAGCGCGCGCCGCTCCTGCTCGACGAGGCGGGCGTGCGCGGCATGAAGCGCGGCGCCGTGATCGTCGACCTCGCCGCCCCGAACGGCGGCAACTGCGCGTGCACGCAGCCCGGCGTCGCGCGCGACGTGGATGGGGTCTGGGTGCTCGGGCCCTTGAATCTCGCGGGCGAGATTCCCGCCGACGCGAGCAAGCTCTACAGCAAGAATCTGGTCACGCTGGTCACGCACCTGGTGAAGGACGGCAAGCTCGCGCTCGACCTCGAGGACGAGATCACCCGCGGCACCTTGCTGACGCACCAGGGCAGCATCGTGAACGAAGCCGTTCAAAAGCGCGCCGCCAGCACGTAGTCGGCGCAGGAGGAGAGCCGTGTCGCGTCGCCCGCTCGCCCTGATCGCGTCGCTGGTCCTGGGGATCGCCTGCGCCGAGCAGAAGGAGGAGGCCTCGAGCGCAGCCCCCGCCGCGGACGCGAGCGCGCCGGCCGCGAGCGCCGCCGCGGCATCGCCCGAGAAACGCGCCGGAGCGGAGAACGGGAGCCCCTTCTCGGTGACGCACGTGGCGGAGGGCTCGGGGGCACAGCCGACGGCGACCGATGTCGTGCGCGTGCACTACGAGGGCCGGCTCGCCGACGGCACCGTCTTCGACAGCTCGCTCGCGCGCAACGAGCCGGCGGAGTTTCCGCTCTCCGGCGTGATCCCGTGCTGGACCCAGGGCGTGGCGCAGATGAAAGTGGGCGGCAAAGCGACGCTCGTGTGCCCGCCGGAGCTCGCCTACGGGCTCTCGGGCGCGCCGCCCACCATTCCGCCCAACGCGACGCTCACCTTCGAGGTGGAGCTGCTCGACGTCGTCGCGCCGCCCGCAGCGGCGGGGCAATGAAGACGAGCGAGGACGCCCGGGGCTTCTGGGCGTCGCCCGAGGGCGGGCCGCATCCCGGGGTCGTGATCGTCCCCGACGTCTGGGGCGTCTCCGACCTGTACCGCCGCATCGCGCAGCGGCTCGCCGGCGATGGGCCGTTCGCGGTGCTGGTCGTGGATCAGTACCGCCACAGCGGGCGCAGCGGCCTCAGCGACCCCGCGAGCGTGATGCCCTTCCTCGCGCAGCTCTCGGATCCCTTGGTGCTGCGAGCGATCCAGGAAGGCGTGGACGCGCTCGCGGGCCGCCCGGACGTCGCGGGCCGGCGCGTGGGCGTGATCGGCTTTTGTATGGGCGGGCAATACGCGCTGCTCGCCGCGTGCGGCTGTCGCGGGCTCTCGGCCTGCGTGCCCCTCTACGGGATGCTCCGCTATGCGCCGGGCCTCGATCCCGCGCGAAAGCCGCGCCAGCCGCTCGACGCGCTCGCCGACCTTGGTTGCCCGCTGCTCGGCCTGTACGGCGCCGAGGACGCGCTGATCCCGGTCGCCGACGTGGACGAGCTGCGCCGGCGCCTGGCCGGGAGCCGCCACGCCGGCGAGGTGCACCTCTATCCGGGCGCGGGGCACGCCTTCATGAACGACGCGCGGCCCGAGGCCTATCGCGCCGAGGCCAGCGCAGATGCCTGGCGCCGGCTCGTGCCCTTCCTGCAGAAGCAGCTGGCCTAGGGGGGAGTCCTAGCGCGGGGCGCGCGACCAGGAGCGCGAGCGTGCGCCCGCGGGTGGGTGCGCGCGTCGCCAATACGTCGAGGGTCACCGCCACGCCGCCCGCGTCGGTGAGCGCAGCGCGGGCGCGGCGCGGCTCGGCGCCCTCCGCGAGCGAGTCGAGCATGGCGAGCCAGGTCTCCTGCTGGCTCGCGTCGGCGAGCGCACCGATCTCCTTCGCGAGAAGCTCCGGGCGGGAGAGGCCGAGCAGGGCGCACGCGGCGGGATTCGCGTCCACCACGGCGCGCGAGTCGACATCCACGGCCAGGAACACGTCCGCCACGCGATCGATCGCGGCGGGCACCGCGCGGCGCTGGCTCGGAGTGGGCGCAGCGGCGGCGCGGCGGGCCGGTGCGGTTCCTCCCAGCGCAGCGCAGAAGCGTGCGCGCAGCGGATCGAGCTGCGCGCGCACCCGCTCCGCCTCGGGCGCGGCGAGGCCGCTGGCCGCCGCGAGCGCGCTCGCAGCCTGGATCCAGACCTCGATCGCGGCCGCGCTGCGCCGGCTCGAGACGCGCAGGCCCTCGAGCGCGGGCTCGGCGGCGCCGCGCGCCAGCGCGAGCAAGGCGAAGGAGCGGAAGCGGCGCAGCGCCTCGGCCTCCGCGCTCGCCGGCGCGAGCGCTCCCGCGGCGCGCACCGCCTCGCGGTCGATCGCGCTGCGCTGCGAGACCAGCCAATCGGCCAGCGCGGCGTCCACGCGCGCAGTCTACCGACTCGCGCGCGCGTGATGCAGCGCACAGGGAGCCCGATCGCTCAATCCGGCCACACACCGCGCCGATGAGACTGGGCATGGTCGAGACCGAGCCGGAGAACGAGGGGCGCCACCTGATCCTCTCGCTCGCGCGGCCCACGGCCTACGTGCCGCTCTCGCGCGCGATCCTCGGGCGCATGGGGTACGCGATCGTGCCCCTCGAGGAGTGGCGCTCCCATCCGCCGCTCGCCGAGCGCGAGCCGCGCGTCGTGCTGGTGGAGGACCGCCTGCTCGCGGAGCTGCCCGAAGCGGCGCCCTTCGATCGCCTGCCGATCCTGTTGCTCACGGGCCGCGACGGCGTGACCACGCGCGATCGGCGCGTGATCGGCGCGATCCCTCAGCCCGCCGGCCTGCACGAGCTCTACCGACTGCTGCAGCAGCTGATCGAGCCGATCCCGCGCGGCGCGCTGCGCATCGCCACCGATCTTCCCGTGCGGCTGCGCATGGGCGAAAAGGAGGCGTCGGGCTCCTTGCTCTCGCTCTCCGAGAACGGCGGCCTGCTGCGCACGCTCGCGCCGATGCGGCTCGGCAGCCGCATCGATCTCTCCTTCGATCTGCCTTGCGGCCAACGCATCGAGACCGCGGCCGAGGCCTCCTACCAGCTGATCCCCGACTTCGGCCTGGTGTTCCAGTCCACGCCCGCGGCGCTGCGCGGCGCGATCCGCTCCTTCGTCGAGGAGCACCTCGCCGCCGCCTGACGCGGCTGCCGTACACTCGAAGCGATGGGCGATCTCGACTGGCGGCGTCTCGATCTCTACGCGCCGACCCCGGAGCACGCGCTCTTCGCAGAGACGCTGCGCGAGTTCGTGGCGCGCGAGGTCGAGCCCCAGGCCGCAGCCCACGATCGCGCCGAGACCTTCAACCTGGCGCTCTTCCGGCGGGCCGGCGAGCTCGGCTTCCTGGGCGTGACGCTGCCCTCCGAGTACGGCGGCGCAGGCCTCGACGCGCTCGCGGCCGTCCAGCTCTACGAGGCGCTCGCGAGCTCGGATCCGGGCTTCGCGCTCGCGGTGCTCGCGCACGCGGTGCTGTTCGCCCAGAACGTCGCGGTGAACGGCAGCCCCGAGCAGAAGCAGCGCGTGCTCCCCCGAGCGGCGAGCGGCGAGTGGGTGTGCGGGCTGTGCATGACCGAGCCCTCCGTGGGCACCGACGTGCTCGCCATGAAGACGCGCGCGCGCCGCGAGGGCGCCGCCTACGTCCTGGACGGCGTGAAGACGTTCATCACGAACGGCGGCGTCGACGAGCGCACGCTGGGCGACGCCTTCGTGGTCTACGCCGCGACGGGCGAGGGCTCGCTCAGCTCCTTCCTGGTCGAGAAGGGCATGGCGGGCTTCCGGCTCGGGCAGAAGTGGAAGGACAAGCTCGGCATGCGCGCGTCGTTCACCGCCGAGCTCGTCTTCGAGGGCGTGCGCGTGCCCGTCGCGAATCGGCTGGGCGAGGAGGGGGAGGGCACGCTCGGCATGATGCGCAACCTCGAGATCGAGCGGCTCACGCTGGCGGCGATGTCGCTCGGCATCGCCAAGCGCTCGCTCAGCGCGATGATCGACTGGGCCAACCAGCGCGAGAGCTTCGGCGTCCCGATTCGCGAGCACGGCCAGGTGCAGCGCTACATCGCCGAGAGCTACGCCGAGTTCGCGGCGGCGCGCGCCCTGGTCTTCGACACCGCCCGCCGCATCGATCTCAGCGCGACGGGTCAGCGCGTCGCGGCGGACGCCGCCAAGCTGTTCGCCTCCCAGGCCGCGAAGCGCGCCGCCGACGCCGCCATCCAGGTGCTGGGCGGCTACGGCTACATGGGCGAGAACGTCGTCGAGCGCCTGTGGCGCGACGCCAAGCTGATCGAGATCGGCGGCGGCACGCTGGAGGCGCACCACAAGAACCTCACCAAGGACCTCGCGCGCGACCCGGCGCGCCATCTGCGCTGATGGCGCGCGCGCTGCGCACCGCGACGGCGAACGGCGTGCGCCACATCGTGCTCGCGCGCCCCAGCGAGTACAACACGATCACGCCCGCGGCTGCGCGACGAGCTCGCCGCCGCGATCGACGCTGCCGAGGCGGCGCGCGGCGTGCGCGTGATCCTGCTGCGCGCCGAGGGCCCCGCGTTCTGCGCCGGCTACGACCTGCGCGGCGGCACCGCCAATCAGGCGCAGGAGTCGACGCGCGGGAGCGGTGCCTCGCGGGCCCGCGCCCGCGGCCCCGACGCGGCGGCGCGGCCGGCGCCGTGGCAGCCCGGCTCGGGCGGCGCGCGCGAACGGCGCTGGGACAGCGTCGCCGACTCACGCATGATGGGCGAGTACGTCGCCAGCTACATGAAGCTCTGGTACGCGCGCAAGCCGACGCTGGCCGCCGTGCAGGGCTGGTGCATCGGGGGCGGCACCGACCTCGTGCTGTGCTCGGATCTGATCGTCGCCGCGGACGACGCCGTGTTTGGCTACCCGCCCTCGCGCGTGTGGGGCACGCCGACCACCGCGATGTGGGTCTACCGGATGGGGCTCGAGCGCGCGAAGCGCTACCTGCTGACGGGCGACGAGATCCCGGCGCGCACGGCCGCAGAGATCGGCATGATCCTCGAGACGGTGCCGGCAAAGGATCTCCTCGCGCACGCGACCGCGCTGGCCGAGCGCATCGCGCGCGTGCCCACGAGCCAGCTCGTGCTGCTGAAGCTGCTCTGCAATCAGACCGCCGAGCACATGGGGCTCGCCCAGACGCGCTTGTTGGGGACGCTCTTCGACGGCATCGCGCGCCACACCCAGGAGGGCGTCGACTTCGTCGCGCGCGCGGGCGCGGTGGGCTTCCGGCAGGCGGTACGCGAGCGCGACGACGCCTTCGGCGACTACGGGAGCCGCCCGCGCCGGCGCGTCAAGCGCTGAGGCCGGTCTCCGCCGCGAGTGCAGCGGGATCGCGCACCGGGAGCGAGCACTCCATCCCGCGGCAGAGGTACGCGGCGGAGCCGCCCTCGACCAGGCCCTTGCCCTTCAGCCAGGTCGGATCGAGGGAGGGCAGCGATGCGCCCGGCGCAGCCACGATCACCCCGTCCTCGGGCGCGAGCGCGAGGCGCGCCGCGCGCGCGAGGGCGCGCGCGCGCGGGTCGCCGGGCGCCCCGATCACGACGGCGACGGCGAGCCCGCGCTCGGCCAACGCGGCGGCGCGCGCGAGCGTCGGGAAGGCGTGGGGGGCGCGCTCGAGCACGAAGGCGTGCGTGCGCAGCACGCGCTCGGCGACGAGGCGCAGATCGGCGCGCCCCGAGAGCTCGGCCACGCGCAAAAGGCTCAGCACGGCCAAGCCCGTCGAGTGGGGCGTGGCGCCGTCGTGGTCCGAGCGCGGCCGGTGCACGAGCGCAGGGCCGTCGCTCGGAGTGAGGAAGAGGTCGTTCTGCTCCGGGTCGAAGAAGCGCGCCGCGATCTCCTCGGCGATCGCGAGCGCCGGCGCGAGCCAGCGCTCGCCGCAGCCCGCCCGCTGCAGGTCGAGGAGCGCCGCGAGCCACGCGGCGAGATCGTCCAGGAACGCGTGCACGTGCGCGCGCCCCTCGGCGTAGACGCGCCACCAGCGCCCGCTCGCGGGATCGCGCAGCCGCGCCGCCGCGAACTCGGCCAGCGCCACCGCCTCGTCGAGCAGCGCCTCGTCGCCCTGCAGGCTGCCCGCATAGGCGAGGCCCGAGATCGCGAGGGCGTTCCAGCCGAGCACGCGCTTGGTGTCCGTGGCGGGCGGGATGCGCCGCGCGCGCGCCGCGCGCAGCTCCGCGCGCTCGGCGCAAAGTGCTCGCGCGGCTCGCGCGCCACGTCCCAGAGCACGTTCGCGTGCTCGAAGTTGCCCGCTGCGGAGACCGCGTAGGCCGCGCAGAACGCGTCCGCGCGCTCGGGGCCGAGCACCGCCTCGACCTCGCCCGGCGTCCAGACGTAGAACTTGCCCTCGCTGCCCTCGCTGTCGGCGTCCTGGCTCGCGTAGTAGCCGCCCTCGGGCGCTCTCATCTCGCGGCGCAGCCAGCCCGCGCTCTCCGCGATGGGCCAGAGCAGGTCGTCGTCGGAGGCCCCGGTCTGGCGCCACACGTCGGCGTAGACGCGCAGGAGCTGGCCCTGGTCGTAGAGCATCTTCTCGAAGTGCGGCACGCCCCAGTGGCCGTCCACGCAGTAGCGATGGAAGCCGCCGGCGAGCTGGTCGTAGAGGCCGCGCCGCGCCATCTCCCGGCAGGTGTGGACGAGGAAGGCGAGCCACTCGGCGCGCTCGCGCGGGGGTGCGAGCGGCGCCGCAGCGAGGAGCACCTGGAGGTTCGTGGGCGTCGGGAACTTCGGCCCGTCGCCGAAGCCTCCGCGCTCGCGGTCGGCGCCCTCGAACACGCGGCGCGCGGCCTCGAGCAGCTGGGCAGCGCCCGGCAGGGCGTTCGCCACGCCGCGCGGCTGCTCGGCGAGGGCGGCCAGCACCTGGCGCGCGGTCTCGTCGATCTTGTCGCGCTGCTCCCGCCAGGCGCGCTCCAAAGCCTCGAGCAGCTGCGGAAACGAGGGCAGCCCGTGGCGCGGCTCCGGCGGAAAGTAGGTGCCGGCAAAGAAGGGCGAGCCGTCGGGACGGCAGAAGACGGTGAGCGGCCAGCCACCGTGACCTTGCAGCCGCGTCACCGTGTCCATGTAGATCTGGTCGACGTCGGGGCGCTCCTCGCGATCGACCTTCACCGAGACGAAGCCGCGGTTCATGAGCGCGGCGGTCGCCGGATTCTCGAAGGACTCGCGCTCCATCACGTGGCACCAGTGGCAGGCGCTGTAGCCGATCGAGACGAGCAGCGGCCGGTCGAGCGCTCGGGCCGTGGCGAGAGCCTCCTCGCCCCACGGATACCAGTCGACGGGGTTGTGCATGTGCTGGCGCAGGTAGGCGCTGGTCTCGTGCGCGAGGCGATTGGTGGGGCGAGCGTCGGGCTCGGAGTGCTGCAAGGGGGACGCTCCTTAAGAATCGATAGTTTCTGAGGCGAGCGCGGAATGACGGAACAGCCTGGGAAACTATCGATTCTAAACGAGCGTCCCCGACTCCCGCGCGTATTCCTCGCGCCCGGACGGGACGCGTCGGTGCGAAGGCGCCATCCCTGGGTGCTCTCCGGCGCCGTGGCGCGCGTCGAGGGAGAGCCCGTCGCGGGCGCCTCGGTGCAAGTGCTCTCCGCGGAGGGCGAAGTGATCGCGCACGGGCACTACGCGCCGGCCTCGCAGCTCCGCGTGCGCCTGCTCGAGTTCGGCAAGGAGACGCGCGGCGAGGCGCTCGTCGCCGAGCGGCTGCGCGCGGCGCTCGCGTTTCGCGCGGGCCACCCGCTCCTCGCCGAGACCGACGCGCTCCGGCTCGTGAACGCCGAGGGCGACGGGCTCCCGGGCCTCGTGGTGGACCGCTACGCCGACGCCCTCGTGATTCGCGCCGGGAGCGCCGCCTGGCTCGCGCGGCGCGACGAGCTCGCCGCGACGCTTCGCGAGCAGAGCGGCGCCGCGCTCGGCCTCGAGCGTCCCGACGCGGTGGCGCTGCGTCGCGAGGGCCTGCACGCCCAGCCGCGCAGCGCGTGGGGAGAGGCGCCGAGTGGCGCGCTCGAGATCCGCGAGCGCGGCCGGGCCTACCTCGTCGATCTCTCGCACGGTCAGAAGACCGGCTTCTATCTCGACCAGCGCGATGCGCGCGACCTGATCCAGCGCTTGGCGGCAGGCCGCCGCGTGCTCGACCTGTTCTCGTACAGCGGGGGCTTTGCGCTCGCGGCGCTGCGCGGCGGCGCCGAGCGCGTGGTGCTGGTGGACTCCTCGGCGTCGGCGCTCGCGCTCGCCGGGCAGACGCTCGCGCGCGCGGGCTTCGTCGGCGAGCGCGCGGAGCGCATCGAGAGCGACGCCTTCGAGTTCGCGCGCCGGCGAGCGGCGGGCTTCGATCTCGTGGTCGCCGATCCCCCGCCCCTCGCGCGCCGCCGCGCCGACGTGCCCGCCGCGTCCCGCGCCCACAAGGATCTGCTGCTCCACCTGCTGCGCGCGCTCCCGCCGGGTGGGCGGCTCTTGACCTTTGCCTGCTCGCACCACATCGGGATCGAGCTCTTCCGGAAGATCGCGTTCGGCGCGGCCCTCGACGCCGGGCGCAGCGTGGTCGTCAGCGCCGAGCTCGGCGCGCCTGCCGATCATCCGGTCTCGCTCGATCATCCCGAGGGCCGCTACCTCTCCGGTCTGCTGCTCGAGGTGCGCGCGTGAGCGGCTCGCCGCTCGACGCCCCGCTCTCGCGCGCCGCGCGCTTCGTGGCGCAGGCCGGCGCCCCCCTCGAGCACACGTTCTGCGAGACCCTCCTGCGCGAGCTCCCTGCGCGAGCGCTTCTCTCGGGGCTGGCGGCTCGCCAGGAGCCCGACGGCGGGCTCGCGCCTTGGGTCGCCGAGGACAAGAGCCCCGAGGCGGCCACGCGGCGCGGGCTCCTCTATCTCGACGCGCTCGGCCTGATGGATCATCCCGTGCCGGAAGGCGCGGTCGCCTTCCTCGCGCGCTGCCAGGCGCCCGATGGCGGCTGGGGCGAGACGTCGCTCCCCGCCGAGCTGCGCATTGCCATCACGGGCGAGAGCGCGGGGCTCCTCGCGAAGACGCCCTTCGCGCGCGAGTCGCTGCTCGCGCGCGCCGAGGCATTCCTCGCTCGCTGCTACTCGCCGGATCTCCTGCAGAGCGGGGAGTACGCGCCGCTCCTGGCCTACGCGCACGCGTTCGCGAACGTGCACAGCGAGCTGGCAGATGAAGCCCTGGTCTGGTGCGGGCGCGAGCTCGAGAAGGGCTTCCGCGGGCGCCGCTTCAGCGCGCTCCAGGTGGCGCGCGTGATGCTGCGCGCGCGCGCTCGCGCCCTCCCGGGAGCGCAGCTCGAGGCGCAGGAGATCGCCGTCTCCGTGCTCGCCAGCCAGTCGCGCGACGGGAGCTTCCCGGGCGATCCCGGCCAGCCGCTCGTCAGCGCGACGCTCGAGGCGATCGAGGCGCTGCTGCGCCTGCGCTAGAGCTCCTCAGCGCGCGTCGCGGCTCACGCGGCCTTTCCAGACGGGGGCGCGGCGCTCGGCGAACGCGACGGGCCCCTCGATGCAGTCGGGTAGCGCGAAGACGCGGCGGTGGAGCTCCGTCTCGCGGCGCTCCACCTCGTCGGCCGAGAGGTCCAGCGCCTCCCAGAGGAGCTGCTTGCTCAGCGCCACCGAGACCGGCGCCGCGTTCTGCGCCACGTCCCGCGCGAGAGCGAGCGCACTCGGCAGCACCTCGGCCGCGGGCAGGATGCGCGTCGCCACGCCGAGGGGCTCGAGCTCGGCGCCCGCGTAGGTGCGCCCCGCGAGGAGCAGCTCCGCCGCGCGCGCGAGTCCAAGCGCGCGCGTCGCGGTCCAGTGCGAGTAGGCGTCGCCGAGGGCGCCGCGGCGCACCTGCACCACCCCGTACTGGCCCTCGCGCGCGAAGAGCCGGAGGTCGCACTGGAGGGCGAGCGTGAAGCCCAGGCCGATCGCGTGGCCGTTCACGGCCGCGACCACCAGCTTGCGCACGCGGAAGGCCGGGAAGGCGACCGCCGCCGCGCTGAAGCCCTGCGTCGTATCGGCGCTGAAAGTGCGCGCCGGGTCGCTCATGTCGGCGCCCGCGCAGAAGGCGCGGCCGGCGCCCGTCAGCACGACCGCGCGCACGGCGTCGTCCTCGTCGCAGCGCCGATAGGCCTCCGCGAGCGAGCGGCCCATCTCCGCCGAGAAGGCGTTCAGCTTCGCCGGGCGGTCGAGCGTGAGCGTCGCCACGCCCGCGTCGTCGAGCTCGAAGCGGAGATCGGCGTACGACATCGCCGCCAGTTTGACACGTCCGACTGCCGACGGTACGAAGCGCGCTCCTGAGCGGGGGAGCGCACTGTGCCCAACCTCGCAGCGCTCCACGAGGCGATCGCCGAGGCGCTGCCCGACGCCGAGTGCCTCGTGTTCGGCGAGCGACGCTTCGACTGGCGCGCCTTCACCGATCGCACTCGGCGGCTCGCGGCCGTGCTGCGCGCGGCCGGGCTCGGCTGTCACCGCGAGCGGCGCGGGCTCGCGGGCCACGAGTCCGGCCAGGATCACGTCGCCCTCTACCTCTACAACGGCAACGAGTATCTCGAGGGGATGCTCGGGGCGATGAAGGCGCGCTGCGCGCCCTTCAACGTGAACTACCGCTACGTCGACGAGGAGCTGCTCTACCTCTTCGACAACGCCGACGCCAAGGCGGTGATCTACCACCAGAGCTTCGCGCCGACGCTCGCTCGCCTGCGCGCG
Source organism: uncultured delta proteobacterium (assembly GCA_963716275.1). Classification (GTDB taxonomy): domain Bacteria; phylum Myxococcota_A; class UBA9160; order UBA9160; family UBA6930; genus VGRF01. The sequence continues at coordinate 316,824 of CAVQTC010000017.1, forward strand.
CGGCTTCCCGGCGTGCGGCTCTGGATCGAGGTCGAGGACGGCTCCGGCGCGTCGCTGGCGGGGGCCGTCGCCTACGAGGCCGCGCTCGCCGCAGCGCCGCCCGATCCGCCGCGCGGCCTCAGCGACGACGATCTCTACATCCTCTACACCGGCGGCACGACCGGCCTGCCCAAAGGCGTGCTCTGGCGCCAGGACGAGATCCTGCGCGCGGCCCTGCTGCCGCCGAACGTCGCCCCCGACACGCGCGCGATCGTCGAGCGCGCGAAGGCGGGTGCGGGCCGCGTGCGGGGCCTCCCCACGCCGCCCTTCATGCACGGCGCCGCGCACTGGGCGGCCTTCACGCTCTGGCACACCGGCGCGACGATCGTCGTGCAGCCCCATCCGCGCAGCTTCGACGCGGCGGAGATCTGGCAGACGGTCGAGCGCGAGCGCATCAGCGCCCTCACCATCGTGGGCGACGCCTTCGCGCGCCCGCTGCTCGACGTGCTGCGCGAGCGCCGCTTCGACCTGGCCTCGCTGCAGACGATCACGTCGGGTGGAGCGGCGCTCACGGCGGTCGTGAAGGACGAGCTCCTCGCGCGCCTCCCGCACGTGCGCCTGCTCGACATGTTGGGCTCCTCCGAGAGTGGGCATCAGGGCGTCCAGGTCTCGCGTTCCGGCGCGAAGGCCACGACGGGCGATTTCGACCTGGCCGCGCAGAGCGTGGTCCTCTCCGAGGATCTCACGCACGTGGTCGCGAAGGGCTCGGGCGAGACGGGCTGGCTCGCGCGCTCGGGCCCGGTGCCGCTCGGCTACTACAAGGACCCCGCCAAGACCGCGCGCACCTTCCCGGTGGTGGACGGCGTGCGCTACTCGGTGCCGGGCGACCGCGCGATTGCCCTCGCGGACGGCGGGCTCCGGCTCCTCGGCCGCGATTCGGTGACGATCAACTCGGGCGGAGAGAAGATCTTCGCCGAGGAGGTCGAGCAGGCGCTGAAGCATCACCCGGCGGTCTACGACGCGGTCGTGACCGCAACCCCGCACGAGCGCTTCGGCCAGCAGGTCACCGCCGTGGTCGCACTCCGACCCGGCGCGCGAGCCAGCGAGGACGAGCTGCGCGCGGCCTGCGAGGCGCACATCGCCCGCTACAAGCTGCCGCGCGCCTTCGTGTTCGTGGAGGCGGTGCTGCGGGCTCCTTCGGGCAAGGCCGACTACCGCTGGGCGCGGAAGACGGCGCTCGAGCGGCTCGGCTAACCCCTTCGATTTGATCGTGTTAAAGTCTGGTCTAGGGAGCCCAATGGACCTGCTGGCAAAGCAGATGGCGGAGCGCCGCGAGCGCATCCTCGCGTCGGCGCAGCGCATCATCGGCGAGCACGGCTACGCGGCGCTCACCATGCGCGATCTCGCGCGCGCGAGCCGCGTCACGGTGCCCACGATCTACAACCTGATCGGCTCGAAGGAGGCCGTGCTCTTCGCGGCCGTCGAAGACCGCACCGCGCACTTCGAGGCGGCGGTCGCTGCGACGGCCGAGCGCCCGGCTCGCGAGCGCGTGCTCGCGATCGTCGAGGCCTGCGTCGACGAGTTCCTCCAGCTGCCGCTCTACTACCGCGCCATGCTCGGATTGATCTACGCGTCCCAGGCCGCCGGCTCGATGCGCCTGCGCACCTCGCGCGCGGTGCACGAGCCGATCGAGGGCGCACTCGCCGAGATGAGCGCCGCGGGCGAGCTCGCGGCCTGGGTCGAGCCGCGCGCGCTCGCCTCCCAGATCGAATCGCTCGTGCAGGTCGCGTCGCTGCGCTGGTCCACGGGCGTGCTCGAGGACGAGGGGCTGCGCAGCGAGTCGGTGCAGGGCGCCGCGCTCCTCCTGCTCGGCGTCGTGAGCGCCGCGCACCGCGAGCGGCTCGAGACGCTCGCGCGCGAGGCGCAGGCGCGCAGCGTGCGCGGCGCACAACGCCGCGACACGGCAGCGCGCACCCGGGCCTCCTCGTGAAGATGCGCCACCCCATCACGGGTGCGACCTACGAGCGCGTCGCCGACGGGCGTTGCCGCGTGGTGGAGAGCGATGGCCGCACGGGTCTCTTCACCGACGCCGGGCGCTGGATCTCCGGGGATCTGCGCGAAGCGGACCTCCACTTCGTGAACTGGGTGGCCGGGCCGCAGCTCGAGTCCCGCGAGCAGACCCGCGGCGCGGGCTTCTCGCTCCCGCCGCGCGGCGTCCCCGTTCCGAATCTCTCCCCCCGCGCGGCGTTCGCGGGCGCTGGCAGAAAGGGCAAGGGCATGGACCTCGGACTCTCGGGCAAGAAGGCGCTCGTCACCGCGAGCAGTCGCGGCATCGGCCTCTCGATCGCGCGCACCCTCGCGGACGATGGCTGCGACGTGGCGATCTGCGCGCGCAGCGAGGGCGGCCTCGAAGCGGCCAAGAAGGACCTCGAGCAGCGCGGCGTGCGCGTGTTCGCCAAGGCGCTGGACGTCTCCGACGGCGCGGCGCTGCGTGCCTTCGTCGCGGAGGCGGCCGACGCGCTCCAAGGGCTCGACATCTTCGTCTCGAACGCGAGCGCGGGCGGCGGCATGGGCGAGCAGGCCTGGCAGGCCACCTTCGAGATCGACGTGATGAGCGCGGCGCGCGGCGTCGAGGCCGCGCTCCCGTACCTGACGCAGTCCGAGGCGGCCAGCGTCGTGTTCATCAGCTCGACGGCGGCGCTCGAGTACCTGGGCGTCCCACAGCCCTACAACGCGATGAAGGCCGCGCTGATCGCCCACGCCGGCGACCTCGCCCAGGCGCTCGCGAAGCAGGGCATCCGCGTGAACGTGGTGTCGCCCGGCCCGATCTACTTCGAGGGCGGCAACTGGCAGATGATCCAGCAGGCGATGCCCGCCGTTTATCAGGGAGCCCTGGCTCAGTGCGCGATCGGGCGCATGGGCACGCCCGAGGAGGTCGCGCGCGCGGTGGTGTTCCTCGCCAGCCCCGCGGCGAGCCTGATCACCGGCGCGAACCTGGTCTGCGACGGGGGCTTCACCAAGGGTCACCACTTCTAGGAGCGCCGCTCCGAGGAGGTCTCAGCATGGCCGTCGAACCGCTCGCTCCGCGCGCCGCCCGACAAGAGGCGCGCTCCGAGGGCATCTCCTACCAGGAGCTGCTCGACACCGACACGCGCCCGGTGCCGGAGGTGCTGCGCTGGCAGTCGGCGCGCGAGCTCCCGCCCGGGCGCGTTCCGATCGAGCGCTACGTGTCGCAGGAGTTCCACCAGCTCGAGGTCGAGCGCGTCTGGAAGCGCGTCTGGCAGTTCGCCTGCCGCGAGGAGGAGATCCCCGAGGTCGGCGACCACACGCTCTACAAGATCGCCGACATCGAGCTCGTGATCGTGCGCTCGTCTGCGACGGAGATCCGCGCCTTCCGCAACACGTGCCTGCACCGCGGTCGCGCGCTCAAGGACTGCGCCGGCCGCTCCCAGGAGCTGCGCTGCCCGTTCCACGGCTGGGCGTGGGCTCTGGACGGCAGCCTCAAGAGCGTGCCCGCGCGTTGGGACTTCCCGCACGTCGCGCGCGCCGAGTACCACCTGCCCGAGGCGCGCGTGGGGACCTGGGGCGGCTACGTGTTCGTGAACCTCGACCCCGACGCGGTCTCCCTCGAGACCTACCTCGGCGACCTGCCGCAGCACTTCACGCGCTGGCCCCACGAGAAGCGCTACGTCGAGGCGCACGTCGGCAAGATCATGCGCTGCAACTGGAAGGTGTGTCAGGAGGCCTTCATGGAGGCCTACCACGTGATCCTGACCCACCCGCAGATGCTGCCCGGCATCGGCGACTGCAACTCGCAGTACGACGCCTGGGATCACTTCTCGCGCGCGATCACGCCGAACATGACGCCGAGCCCGCACCTCGCCTGGGAGCCGACGGAGCAGGACCAGCTCGACGCGATGTTCAGCCGCAGCATCGACGCCGAGCCCGCGGTGCGCGTGCCGGCCGGGATGACGGCGCGCCAGCTCGTCGGCCAGATGACGCGCATGCAGCTCAAGCCGGTGGTGCCCGGCGTGGAGGATCTCACCGACGCCGAGCTCAACGACTCGTTCTACTACACGGTCTTCCCGAACTTCCATCCCTGGGGCGCCTACAACCGCATCGTCTACCGCTTCCGCCCCAACGGGAACGACCCGCACTCGTGCCTGATGGAGGTGCTCTACGTGGCGCCGTTCCGGGGCAAGCGGCCGCCGCCGGCGAAGCTGCACATGCTCGGCGAGGACGAGGACTGGACGAAGGCGCCGGAGCTCGGCTTCCTGGCGCGCGTCTTCAACCAGGACACGGGCAATCTCTTCCGCGTGCAAGAGGGCCTGCGGGCGGCGGCGCACCGCCACGTCACCCTGGCGAGTTATCAGGAGACCAAGCCGCGCCACTTCCACGCGCTGCTCGATCGCTACATCGCGACGCCGTGACGGGCTCTCCGGGAGCGCTCGCCGCAGCTTCGAGACACGGCGCTGCACATCCGAGCGGATCGCGCGGCGTGCCGGGGCGCGCGCGCCTGCGTGCGGCGCGCACCGGGGACGTTCTCGCTCGACGCCGAGCGGCGAGTCGTGGTGGCGGCGGCGCCCGTCGATGGCGAGGACGCGATCGTCGCCGCCGTGCACGCGTGCCCGAACTTCGCGCTCGAGCTCGAAGACCGTCACGCGTGAGCGCAGTCATCGCGTTTCGAAAGAGCGACTCTGTAGTCGCGCGCTCCACCGACGGAAGATTCCGTTCGATCATGCTTTTTCTGACATCCAACGCCCCTCTCCACGCGACTTCTGTGTGTCGGCGGACTCGGGACTTCGCGTACCGCAGCGCGAGCCCCCCGGGATCAGTCCCCGGGGGACTGGTCGGGCGCGAGTAAATCCGAAGGTTTTCTGACACAGTGGCCCTCTTGCGACCACTCTACTGCTGAGGACTCGGCCCAAGGTGCGCGCCTTCCGCGCGCGACGGTCGAGGAGGAGGCAGCATGTTGAGATTGAAGCCGTTCGCTGGGTTGGCTGCTATCGCGTTGGCTCTCGCGGGCGGGAGCGCCGGAGCCGTGACGCTCGCCGATCTGACGGGAGGGATGACGCTCACGTCGGGCAATGGATTGATCACGTTCAGCAACTTCAGCGTCACGCCAGACGAAGCGGCTGAGCGCGGGACCTCTCGCAGTACACGGTCACGGCCACCGAGCACGGCTTCATGCTCACCTCGAGCTGCAATTCACCGCCAACACTGGGGGTCTGCGCAAGCTGGATCTCAGCTACACGGCGTCGGCGAACCAAGGCGGCGTGATCGACACGGCGCGCCTCTCGATGGAGGCGACGAGCGAATCCGGCCGCGTCAAGGTGGAGAAGGACATCGACGTCGCGGACGACCAGAACGAATCCGGCACGTTCCTTCTCACGGTCCTCGCGGGCGGCGCGTCGGTTCTCACCGATGAGGATCACATCCTGCCCAGCCAGAGCACGCTGCACGTCGACGAGAAGATCCGGATCAAGAAGGTCGCTGCTCTCGCCTCGGTGACGAACGAGTTCGAGGACGACCTCGCTGTCCCGGAGCCTGCGACCGCCTCGCTGCTCGCCGTGGGACTTGGCGGCCTCGCTTGGATCGGTCGCCGCCGCCCCGCGCGGCGGGCTTAGGCGCGCACCGACTTCCAGCATCCGTTACCGGCCGCGCGCGCCGCAGGGCGCGCGCGGCCGTGCGCATTTGGCGGCTCGTCTTGCCCCCCCAGGGGGAAGGCAGAAAAAAAAGTCAGGTTCTTTGACACACGCGCCGTCCTTCGACCACTTATCTCTCAGAGATATCTGGACCGACGATACGCATTCCGCGCACGGATCGGTTCGGAGCAGGAGGGAGCTGTGAGAACGAAGCTGTCGATCGCACTCGCCGTTCTTGCGCTCGCGCTAAGTGGCGGGGCGTCGCAGGCCTTAACACTCGCTGACGTGACCACGTTCGATTCCGGCGACGGGTCGCTCACGTTCAGCAACTTCAGCGTCACGCAGACGAAGCGGCTTAGCGCGGACCTCTCGCAGTACACGATCACCGCCACCGCTACTGGCTTCGCGCTGAGCTCGCCTCAGTTCACCGCCAACGCTGGCGGCCTTCGCAAGTTCGACCTGAAGTACACCGTCACGGCCAAAGCCGGAACGATCACGGCCGCGACCATGACGATGGAGGCGACTCGCGAGACGGGACGCATCAAGATTCAGAAGGACATCGACTCGGCCGACGACAGCAGCGACGTCGGCACGTTCCTGCTCACTCTTCTCACCTCGGGCAATAGCATCCTCCAGAGCTCGGACACCTTCTCGCCCGGCCAGGCGTCGTTCGTGGTGGACGAGAACATTCGAATCAAGAAGATCTCGGCGCTCGCCTCCGTGACGAACGGCTACACGGCGACCGCCGTGGCCGAGCCCACGACGCTGTCGCTTCTCGCGGCAGGCCTCGGCGGGCTGACCTGGATCGGCCGGCGCCGCCCCAAGGCGTAGCCGCTCCTTCTCGCGACGAAGGGGCGAGGCAGCGCACGCTGCCTCGCCCCTTGCCTTTGGGCCTCGTTCGGGGAACCTGCGTCTCGCGATGCAGAGCTCGCAGGACGCCTTCCTCGCCGCGCGCGACTTCCTGCTCGCCCACCGCACCGACTACGCGACGGCGGTGCGCGACTTCCGCTGGCCCGCGCTCACGCACTTCAACTGGGCGCTCGACTACTTCGATCCGATGGCGCAGCGGAACGCCGCCCCCGGCGCTCGTCGTGGTCGAAGAGGGCGGCGCGCGCAGCGCGCAGAGCTTCGCCGAGCTCGCGGAGCGCTCGAATCGCGTCGCCAACTGGCTGCGCGCGCTCGGCGTGCGGCGCGGCGACCGCATGCTGCTCATGCTCGGCAACGAGGTCCCGCTGTGGGAGACGATGCTCGCGGCGATGAAGCTCGGCGCGGTGGTGATTCCGGCGACGACGCTGCTCTCGCGCGACGACCTGCGCGACCGCGTCGAGCGCGGCGACGTGACGCACGTGGTGGCGGGCGCCGCCGCACGCGCCGAAGTTCGCGGACGCGCTCGCGGCGCCTACACCCGCATCGCCGTCGGCGGCGAGGTCGCCGGCTGGCTGCCCTACGCGGAGGCGGATGCGCGCCTCGGCGCGCTTCGCGCCCGACGGCGAGACGCGCGCGAGCGATCCGCTGCTGCTCTACTTCACCTCGGGCACGACCGCGAAGCCGAAGCTCGTGCTGCACACGCACGCAGAGCTACCCGGTCGGCCACCTCTCGACGATGTACTGGATCGGCCTGCGCCCGGCGACGTCCATCTCAACATCTCCTCGCCGGGCTGGGCCAAGCACGCCTGGAGCTGCTTCTTCGCGCCGTGGAACGCCGGGCGCCACCGTCTTCGTCTACAACTACGCGCGCTTCGACGCGCGCGCGCTGCTGCGACGTGCTCGGTCGCGCACGGCGTCACCACGCTCTGCGCGCCGCCGACGGTGTGGCGCATGCTGATCCAGGAGGATCTGGCGAGCCACCGCGTCGCGCTGCGCGAGCTGATCGCGCGCCGGCGAGCCGCTCAACCCCGAGGTGATCGAGCAGGTGCGCGCAGGCGTGGGGCCTCACCATCCGCGACGGCTACGGCCAGACCGAGACCACCGCGCAGGTCGGCAACTCGCCGGGCCAGCCGGTGAAGCCCGGCTCGATGGGCCGGCCGCTGCCCGGGCTATCGCGTTCGCCTGCTCGACCCGGAGGGGCAGGCGGCGGAGGAGGGCGAGATCTGCCTCGCGCTCGCGCCGCGGCCCGCCGGGCCTGATGGCCGGCTACAGCGACGACGCCGCGAAGACGCGCCGAGGCGATGCGCGACGGGTACTACCACACCGGCGACGTCGCGCAGCGCGACGCCGACGGCTACCTCACCTACGTCGGCCGCACCGACGACGTGTTCAAGGCTCGCGACTACCGGATCAGCCCGTTCGAGCTGGAGAGCGTGCTGATCGAGCACCCGGCGGTCGCCGAGGCCGCCGTGGTGCCGAGCCCCGATCCGCTGCGGCTGGCGGTGCCCAAGGCCTTCGTCGCGCTGCGCGCGGGCGACGGCCCCGACGCGCGAGACGGCGCGCGACATCTTCGCCTTCCTCCGCGAGCGCCTCGCGCCCTTCAAGCGCGTGCGGCGGCTCGAGTTCGCCGAGCTGCCGAAGACGATCTCCGGCAAGATCCGCCGCGTCGAGCTGCGCCGCGCCGAGCAGGCGCGCGACCCGAGCGTGCGCCGGCCCGGCGAGCACTTCGACGAGGACTTCGCGAAGGAGAGCTGAGGCCCTCGGGGCCGTCAGCTTCCGAGCGCCGCAAAGAAGCGCCGGATGCGGGCCGCGTTCGCGCCGATGTCGCCCTTGCCATCGCGCGACTTGCTGCGCATGTCGACGATCGCCCCTCCGGACCCGTCGTCGCGCACGCGCACCACGATGTCGTCCACGAAGCGGAAGACGTTGCTCGAGTCGCTGGCGACGAGCGTCCCGGTCGCGGCGTCGGCCTGCACGATCTGCCAGCCGAGCTTGCGCGCCGTGGTCTCGACGTCGCCGAAGACCGCGGGCGCGGGCCGCGCGACGGCGTGCGGCGTGAGATCGGCATAGGCGGGCGTCGCCTTCACCTGCTCGGCGAAGCCAGCGGGATAACCCATGTCGCGGCCGCGACCGGAGGGATCGCTCGGGAAGCCGGGCGGGTCGGCGAGGTCCGTGGAGATGTCGTTGATCGCGGGGACCCCGGCCCCGGGAGCGCGCGCCACGGCCACGACGCTGAACATGACGACCGCAGCCAGGACGCCGAGCCACGCGAGCCTGCGCCCGCTGCGGCCCGCGCTCGCGCGGGTCGTGTAGAGCGCCCCGACCCCCAACAGGCCCGCCACCAGGGCCGTGAGCAGGCCGAGCCCGAACAGGATGAAGCCCGAGAGAGGCGCGAGCACGCCGAGGTGCGCGAGCCCGGCGCCGACCATCGGATCGAACACGCCCACTGCGCCGAAGACGCCTGCCGCGAGCGCCAGCTTGGAGCGTTGCATGGGGCCTCCCGTCGAGACGGCGCGCACTCTATCACGCGCGCGCTCGCCGGAGGGCGCGCGCTCCCGGGACTCGATAAGGTGCGCCGCATCTCGGGGAGGACTCCTGGTGGCCGAGCTCGTGCTCTTCGAGCGCCGCGGCGCGGTCGGTTGGATCGCGCTCAACCGACCGGAGGCCCTGAACGCGCTCTCGAGCGACCTCTTGCGCGCGCTTGCCGGCCGGATCGCCGAGGTGGCCGCTGACCGCGCGCTGCGGGCGCTCGTCGTCACCGGCAGCGGGCGGGCCTTCGCGGCCGGCGCGGACATCGCCGAGATGCGCGGCCTCGACGCCGGGGGGGCGGAGACCCTGAGTCGTCTGGGGCACGAGACTTTCGGCGCCCTCGAAGAGCTCGCGATCCCCACGATCGCCGCGGTGAATGGCTTCGCGCTGGGCGGCGGCTGCGAGCTCGCGCTCGCCTGCGACTGGATCTACGCGCTGCGCAGCACGCGGCTCGGACAGCCCGAGGTGAACCTCGGCGTCCTCCCGGGCTTCGGCGGCACGAGCCGGCTCGTGCGCCGCGTGGGCGTCGGCTGGGCCAAAGAGCTGATCCTCACGGGCGAGCCGATTGACGCGGAGACCGGCCTGCGCATCGGCCTCGTGAACCGCGTCTTCGACGACGCGGACGCGCTGCGCGCGGCCGCCCTCGCCGTCGGCGAGACGATCGCGAAGAAGGGCCCGCGCGCGATCGCCGCGGCAAAGCGGGTGATGCAGCAGGCGCAGGACGCGGACGTGCGCGTCGCCCACGCGCTCGAACAGGTGGCGTTCGGCGCCGCCTTCGCCACGGCGGAGCGCGCCGAGGGGATGGAGGCCTTCCTCGCGAAGCGCGCCGCGAGCTTCGGGTCGCGCTGATTGCGCCGCGTCCTGCTCACCGGCGCCGCGGGCTTCATCGGTGCGCGCACCGCGGCGCTCCTGCTCGAGGCGGGCGACCAGGTCCTCGGGCTCGACGACCTGAACGAGGCCTACGACCCGCGCGTGAAGCGCCACCGCCTCGCGCAGCTCGAGGGTCGCCCGGGCTTCCGCTTTGCGCGCGCGGACGTGGCCGACCGCGACGCGCTCGTGCGCGCGCTCGGCGACGAGCGCGTCGACGCGGTCGTGAACCTCGCGGCCCGCGCCGGCGTCCGCACCAGCGTCGCGGACCCCTGGGTCTACGTGGCGACCAACGTGGTCGGCACGTTGAACCTGCTCGCGCTCTGCCGGGAGCGCGGCATCGCGAAGCTCGTGCTCGCGTCGACCTCGAGCGTCTACGGCGCCTCGCAAGCGCCGCGCTTTCGCGAGGACGACGAGACGAGCCGCCCGCTCTCGCCCTACGCCGCCAGCAAGAAGAGCGCCGAGCTGCTTGCCTACACCTGGCACGCGCTCCACGGCCTGGACGTGAGCGTGCTGCGCTACTTCACGGTGTACGGCCCGGCGGGGCGCCCGGACATGAGCGTGTTCCGCTTCGTGCAGCGCATCCGCGAGGGGCTGCCCATAACGATCTACGGCGACGGCACGATGGCGCGCGACTTCACCTACGTGGACGACATCGCGCGCGGCACGATCGCTGCGCTGCGCCCGCTCGGCTACGAGGTCGTGAACCTCGGCGGCGACCATCCCTACAGCGTGCGCGAGCTCGTGGCCGCCTGCGAGCTCGCACTCGGCCGCTCGGCGCGCGTCGAGCACGCGCCCGCCCACCCGGCCGACGTGCCCCGCACGGCCGCCGACCTCGAGAAGGCGCGGCGCCTGCTCGGTTGGGAGCCCCGGGTCGGGCTGGCCGAGGGCGTCGCGCGCTCGGCCGCCTGGTACGAGGAGAACCGCGCCTGGGCGAAGGACGTGGCGACGGGCTAGTGGCCCGTCGCCGCGCGGCCTCAGCCCGCGAAGCCCGCCGCGTAGGGTAGGCGGCGCGCGGCCCGCTCGATCGCCTGGCCGGCTTCGAGCAACACGGCCGTCGCGTTCCAGCTGCCCTCGAGCAGCGCCGTGCGCGTCGCGTCGCGGATCTGCACCGGCAAGAGGCCCGCGCGCGAGCGCAGCGTGCGCGCCTCCAGATCGAGGACGAGCTCCTGGCTCGGGTCGAGCTCGACGCTGTCCATGAGGGCGGCGAGGTCGCGCTCGCCGAGCGTCGCGCAGGGTAGGCCCAGCGCCGTGCAGTTGCCGTGGAAGATCTCGGCGAAGGAGGCGCCCAGGAAGGCGTTGAAGCCGAAGCGCATCAGCGCCTGGGGCGCGTGCTCGCGGGAGGAGCCGCAGCCGAAGTTTCGCCCGACGATGAGCAGGCTCGCGCCGGCGAAGCGCGGGTCGTCGAGTGCGTGGTTGCCCTTCGCCTGCTTGCGGTCGTCCTCGAAGGCGTAGCGGCCGATGCCGTCGAACGTGACGCAGCGCAAGTAGCGCGCGGGGATGATGCGGTCGGTGTCGATGTCGTCACCGCGCAGCACGCAGCCACGGCCGGAGACGCTGGCGACCCGCGTGGCCATGGCTAGAGCACCTCCCGCACGTCGACGACGCGGCCGGCCAGTGCGGCGGCCGCCACCATCGCGGGCGACATGAGCAGCGTGCGCCCGGTGGGCGAGCCCTGGCGGCCCTTGAAGTTGCGATTGCTCGAGGACGCGCACAGCTCACGCCCGGAGAGCTTGTCCGGGTTCATCGCCAGACACATCGAACAGCCCGCCTCGCGCCACTGGAAGCCCGCGCTGCGGAAGATCTCGGGGAGGCCCTCGGCCTCCGCCTGCTTCGCCACCTGCTGCGAGCCCGGCACGACCAGCGCCCGCACGCCCGGCTTCACGCGCCCGGTGCGCGCCACGCGAGCGGCCTCGCGCAGGTCGCTGATCCGGCCATTCGTGCAGGAGCCGATGAAGGCGACGTCGATGGCCGAGCCCGCGATGCGCTGGCCGGGTGCGAAGCCCATGAACTCGCACGCCTCGGCGAAGGAGGGGCGCTCGGCGTCGGGCACCTGGCTGAGCAGCGGGAGGGTCTCGTCGACCGCGAGCGACTGACCCGGGTTGATGCCCCAGGTGACGGTCGGCGCGATCTCGCGCGCCCTCCAGGCGGACGCGCTCGTCGTAGTGTGCGTCGGGATCGCTCGCCGTCGCGCGCCACCAAGCGACCGCGCGGTCCCACGCGGCGCCCTTCGGCGCGAACTCGCGGCCCCGCAGGTAGTCGATCGCGGTCTCGTCGGGGTTCACGTAGCCCGCGCGCGCGCCGCCCTCGATCGACATGTTGCAGAGCGTGAGGCGCTCCTCCATCGACATCGCCTCGACCACGCCACCGGCGTACTCGTAGGCGAAGCCGACGCCGCCGTTCACGCCGAGCCGGCGGATGATGTGCAGGATCACGTCCTTGGCGTAGACGCCGGCCGCGAGCTTGCCCGTCCACCTCGATGCGCCGAACGCGCGGGCGGTTCATCGCGAGGCACTGCGTGGCGAGCACGTCGCGCACCTGGCTCGTCCCGATGCCGAACGCGATCGCGCCGAACGCGCCGTGGGTGGAGGTGTGGCTGTCGCCGCAGGCGATCGTCATGCCGGGCTGCGTGAGGCCGAGCTCCGGCCCGATCACGTGCACGATGCCCTGCTCGGCCGCTCGCCGGATCGAACAGGCGGATGCCGAAGTCGCGGCAGTTGCGCTCGAGGTGCGACCAGCATCTCCTCGGCCAGCGCGTCGGCGAGGGGCGCGCCGATGCGAGTCCGTCGGGATGATGTGGTCGACGGTGGCGAAGGTGAGCGCCGGGAAGCGCACCGGGAGGCCCATCTCGCGCAGCTGCGCGAAGGCCTGCGGGCTCGTCACCTCGTGGACCAGGTGCAGTCCGATGAAGAGCTGCGTCTGACCGTCCGGGAGCTCGCGGACCGCGTGGGCGTCCCAGGTCTTGTCGAAGAGATTGCGGGCGGGGGGCATGGGCCCCCGGATTTAGCAAGCGGCTCGGCGCGGCGCGATTCGGGTTGAATGCGGCGTCAACCCGAGTCCGGATTGCCCCGGGCCCGATGGCCTACGCTTCCCGCATGGAGCTGCTCTACACGGCACACGTCCCGCCCGGCGAGGGGCCGCACCCGACGATCGTGCTCCTCCACGGCTGGGGGGCGAACGCGCACGATCTGCTCGGCCTCGCGCCGATCCTTCACGGCGGCGAGGCGCTCGTGCTCGCGCCCCAGGGCCCCGTGGCCTTCGAGATCGCGCAGGGTCTCTTGGGCTTCGGCTGGTGGCCGATCACGCCCAGCCGAGAGCTCGATCCCGAGGCCTTCGACCAGGCGCGCCGGGCCCTGCGCGAGTTCCTCGACGAGGCCTGCCGGCGCTACCCGGTGGATCCGCGCAAGCTCGTCCTCCTGGGCTTCTCCCAGGGCGGCGTGATGGCCTACGACCTCGTGCTCTCCGACCCGGAGCGCTTCGCCGGCTTGATCGCCCTCTCGACCTGGCTGCCCGAGACGCTCGACAAGGGCATCCCGAGCCAGGAGGCCCTGCAGAACTTCCCCGCGCTCGTGATCCACGGCACGCGCGACCCGATGATCCCCGTCGAGCGCGCGCAGGAATCGCGCCGGCGCCTGCTCGCGCGCGGCGTGAACGTGCACTACCGCGAGTTCGAGATGCAGCACGAGATCAATCCCGACGCGCTGCGCGAGATCGTGGTCTGGCTCGAGGAGCGCGTCTTCCGGCTGATCCAGCTGGCCTGAGAATCGAAAGCTCGGGGTCTGACCCCGAAATTTCGATTCTCGGCTGGCGATTGATTTCTCGCGCGCGGCTGTGTCAGTGTGCGGCGGGGAGGAAGTCCGCATGCGCCGGCTGTTGCTCGCGAGCCTCGTGGGTCTGTGGGGAATGGGCTGTGGGAACGACCGCTGGGTGACGATCCCGCCGATCATGATGAGCTGCGACGACCTCGAGGCGGACGAGAAGAAGGACGACTTCGAGGACATGATGGAGACGATGGTGGGGCCCGGGACGTGCCAGAACGCAGGCGGCCTCGAGTACGCCGACGACTACCGCTGCGAGGACGGCAAGGTCCAGGTGCTCTGCGAGAAGTCCTAGGGCTCCTAGCTCGCGGTCAGCCCGCCTTCAGTCCCGCCAGGTACTGGGCGAGCTCGATCGCGCCGCTCTTCTCGGCGATCTCCTTCAGCGTACCCTGATCGCCGATGCGCGCGGCCGGATCGACGCCTTTCTTCACGGCCAGATCTACGAAGCTCTTCACGGGCTCCGAGAGATCGAGCCGGAACTGGGTCATGTCCGGCGTGATGAAGGCGAGGTGGACGAGGTTGTAGCCGTCCTTCGTGGTGAGATTCGGCTTGCGGCTCTTGTCGAGCAGCGCGGCGGCGACCGGAAAGCGCTTCTGCTGCACCGCGACCATCAGCGGCGTGAAGCCGCTGCGGTTCTGCGCGTCTGGGTCGGCGCCCGCAGCGAGCAGCACCTGCATCGCCGCCATCAGATCGGCGTCGGTGATCTGGCGGCCGTAATACGAGGTCGAGAGGAGCAGGGCGTGGAGGGGAGTGTCTCCCTGCACGTCCGCCTGCTTCACGTCGAGCCCGAGATCGATCAGCCGCTTCAGCTCCGCGGCCGAGCACTGGTTCGGATCGCTCAGGGAGTAGATGCAGTAGAAGAGCCGCGAGCGCTTGTCGGTGTCGATCGCTTTCGGGTCCGCGCCGAGCTCGACCAGCGTGGCGAGGGCGGCGCGCGAGGCGCGGATGTACGGGTAGCTCCAATTGGCGATCGCGAATTCGCGCGTCCGGCGGACTTGTCCGATCCAGAGCTTCTTCTTCGGATCGACCAGACCCTGCGAGACGTAGTACTTGATCTTGTCGAGGTCGACCTTGTACTCGCGCAGCGGCGTCATCGCCGCTCCGCCGCCGGAGAGGTCGATGCCCGCCGCCTGCGCGAACGGCGCTGCGTACTCGGGATCGATGAAGTGGCTCAGGTCGTAGTCGTAGACCGTCTCGTAGCCGTTCAGCGTCCGCGTCCAGAGGCCGATCTTCTTGCCGGCCGCGTAGCTCCCGGCCTCCTCGACTCCCGCGGCGCCGAAGCGCGTGTACTCCCCGTCGAGCTTGCCGTCCTTCCAGTGCTGGATCTCCATGCGGCTTCCCGCCGTCGGCGTAGAACGTCTTGCGCTCGCCGACGTAGCCGCCTCCCTCGGCCGTGGTGGCCTCCTCGGTGAGCACCGGCTTCTTGGCGTCCCGCCACTGGACCCAGGTGCGGCGGAGCCCGAAGGGATACGTGACATAGGAGAGCGGGTCGCCGTCGCAGGTCCAGGTCTGGCTCACGCCGATGGGATTGCCGTCCTCGTCGTTGTCGCTCTCGCTCTCGAGGGTCCCGTTCTCGCACCAGGTCTTGGCCGGGCCGACGGGGTTCAACTGTCCGGACCGCCCCCGATCCAGGAAGGCGACGACGCGCTCGGACTTGGGCTGCCCGTTGGCATACCACTCCTTGATGCTCCCGTTGGGGAAGCCGTCGACGTACTCCGTCTCCTCGAGCAGGTCGCCGTTCTTGTTCCGCTTGACCACGGTGCCGGTGACCAGCTCCCCGCCGTCGCGGAACTTGGCGGGCTGCTTGTCGATCACGTCCGCCTTCGTGATCTCGGCTTGATCGATCTCGCCGCCGCAGGCGAGCAGCAGGCCCGAGGCCAGCAGCAGGGCGAAAGAGCAGGGCAGTCGGCGCATCGGTTACGTCTCCATCCGCGTGGGGGGTAATCCTATCCCGGGGCGAAGAGGTTTGGCCGACGCGGCACGTGCCAACGGCCACAACCGAGCGGGCGTGTCTTCTGGCATACTGCCGGCCCACCAGAAGGAGGCCCCCATATGCTTCGCCGGATCTCGATGCTCGCCTTCGTGAGCCTCCCGCTGCTTGCCTGCGGGCCCGCGGTGGAGGGGGAGTATTCGGGCGAGGGGACGGGCTTCCTCGAGAAGATCAACTTCAAGGACGACGACGTCGTCGAGCTCACCTTCATGGGCATGACCAAGGAAGGCACCTACGAGATCGAGGACGACAAGGTCAAGATCAACAACGGCGGCGACGTCTCGATCCTGCGCATCGACGACGAGGGCTGCCTGGTCGGCGGGGGGATCCTCGGCAAGTACTGCAAGAAGGACGGCAGCGACTCGGACGACGCGGACTCTGAAGAGTCCGAGAGCCCCGAGGGTACGCGCTGGGCGCTACGCATGGGCGGCGAGGAGATGGCGATCGAGTTCGTGGACGACGAAAAGGTTCGCATGATCACGAACGGGGACGCCGAGGAGTGGACGTACGACTACGACGGCGACGAGATCACCGTTCACGGCCCCGAAGGTCGCGACATGATGTTCAAGCGCCAGGGCGACACGCTCCAAGGCGGCGCCGAGGGCGTCACGCTGACGTTCAACAAGGAAGGCTGAGGGGCGCTAGCCGCGGCCGCGGCGCTTCGCCTCGAGGCGCATGCGCTGCATCGCATCCGTCTCCTGGTCCGCGTAGCGCTCCTCGCGCCAGGGGTCGCCGCGCATGTGGTAGCCCGCGCGCTCCCAGAACCCGGGCACGTCGACGTCGGTGAGCTCGAAGCCGCGCACCCACTTGGCGCTCTTCCAGAAGTAGAGCCTGGGCACCACCAGCCGGACCGGGCCGCCGTGCTCGGGATCGAGCGGCTTCCCGCCCTCGTGGGTCGCGAGCAGCACGTCGTCGGCGAGCAAGTCGTCGAGGGCGACGTTCGTCGTGTAGCCGGGGTCGGCGTGCACCAGCACGAAGCGCGCCTCTGGGCGGATCGCCACCTGGCCGAGCAGGTCGCGCGCGCGCACGCCCGAGAAGCGGCTGTCGAGGCGCGACCAGTGGGTCACGCAGTGGATGTCGCAGGCGACCTCTACGCGCGGCAGCGCGCGAAACTCGGCGTCGCTCCAGGTGCGCTCGCGCTCGACCAATCCGAAGCATCGGAAGGACCACTTGCCCGGCGCGTAGCGCGGGATCTCGCCCGCGTGGAGCACGGGCCACTTCTTCGTCTGAGTCTGGCCTGGCGGAATGCGCTCGCGCTCGCTCATGCTCCTCCCGGTCCGCCCGCCTCAGGCGCGAGCGGCAGCAGCTTCTCGATCAAGCGCCCCTGAAACTCCTCGGGGGCTTCGATGGCGAGGAAGTGGCCGGCCCCCTCGAACCACACCATCTCGACGTGGGGAGCCTGGAGCCGTTGCGACCACTCCTCCACGAGCGCGAAGGGCGTGTTGTAGTCGTGGCGTCCGGCGAAGAAGAAGACGGGCACCTCCAGGCGCGGGATGCGCGTCAGGAGGTCGACGTGCAGGCGATCGGGCAGGAGCCGCTCGAGGCTCTCGCGGAAGCAGCTCCCGTAGCGCAGCCTCGTCGCGAGCGTGTACTCGCGCCCGAACAGCGTCGCCGGCAGGAAGTGCCGCGCGCTCGCGGTGGCGAAGATCTCGCCGTGGTAGGTGCTCAGCCAGCGGCGCTGGAGCGCGAACTCGGCCTGCGTCGTGTAGGGCGGGTGGATCGTGGCCAGCTCGGTGAGCGCCTGCTGATCGCCGGCGCGCCGCGCCTGCTCCACGACCCAGTCATACGAGATCTGCTCCTGGCGGTCGCGGTGCACCAGCTGGCCCGTGCCCACGTACGCGTAGAACAGGTCGGGCCGGCGCTGGACGGCCAGCGCCCCGACCAGGCTGCCCCACGAGTGGCCGAGCAGGAAGATCTTGCGCCCGCCGCCGAGCTTCTCGGCGAGCTCGATCGTGTCGGAGACGATGCGCTCGAGCGAGAGCGTGCTCCAATCGACGCCCGCGCAGGACGCGCCCGCGCCGCGCTGGTCCCAGTGCGCCACCACGAAGCGCTGTTCGAGCCGATCGGAGTAGTGCCGCGCGATCGGAAGCTGCGCGCTGCCGGGACCTCCGTGCACGTAGAGCAGCACGGGGTTGCGCGAGTCCTGGCCGCGCAGGAGGACCGTCTGGGGGAAGCCGCCGAGCTCGATGCGCTGGAGCTCGGCGATGGCGTGGGGCCCCGAGATGGGGCGCGTCCCAGCCGGAACGAGAGACCAGAGCCCCGCGGCGATCGCGAGCACGCCGACCAGCGCACCGAGGACCTTCGCCGCGCGCGCGAGCGCGCGGCGCGCGCCGCTCACTGGAGGGCGCCCGCGATCGCGAGCTCGGCGATGCGCTCGTCGCCGTAGCCGAGCAGCTCGCGCAGCACGCGCTCGTTGTCTCCGCCGAGCGCGGGCGCCCGCGTCGGGCGCGCCGCCGGCGTGCGGGAGAGCGCGAAGCGCGAGGCCTCGATCGTGCTCGGCCCGACGCTCGGGTGCTCGACCGCGACGAAGTGGTGGCGCTCGGCCAGCTGGGGGTCGGCGGCGAGGTCGGCACTCGAGGCAACGCCGTGCGCGGGCACCCCCGCCGCCTGGAGCTTCGCGGCGAGCTCGTCGGCCGCGAAGCGCGCCGTCGCCGCGCCGAGCGTGCGCTCGTCGAGCCCTTCGGGCTCGCAGCCGAGCACGCGCGCGAGGGCGCGCAGCTCCGCGTCGGTCTGGGCCGCGATCGCGATCCAGCGGTCCTCGCCCGCTGCGGGGAAGACGCCGTGCAGCCGGAACGCCGGATCCGCGTTGCCGGCGCGGGTCGAGACGCGCCCGGTGGCCGAGGCCTCGCCCACCAGCGGCGCGAGGAAGTGGATCGAGGACTCGACCTGCGAGATGTCGATGTGCTGCCCCTCGCCCGTGCGCTCGCGGTGATCGAGGGCGGCGAGCACCGCGCAGGCCGCGAAGCGCGGCGAGATGTAGTCCGTGTAGGCGGCGAACGGCCCCGAGGGCGGGCGATCGGGCCAGCCCGTCAGCTCGAGGAAGCCCGAGAGCGCGGCGCCGAGATTCCCGTAGCCCGCTAGCGGCGAGAGCGGCCCGCTCTGGCCCAGGAGCGAGGTGGAGAGCATCACCACGCGCGGGTTCACGCGCGCGAGGCTCGCGTAGTCGAAGCCGAGCCGCTTCATCACGCCCGGGGAGAACGACTCGACCACGAGATCGGCCCAGCGCGCGAGATCGAGGATGACCTCGCGCGCGGCGGGCACCGAGAGATCGAGCCCCAGCTGGAGCTTGCCGGCGTTCATGGTGTGGAAGAGCGCCGAGCGCTCGGAGCCGAAGCGTCCCTTGAGGAACGGGCGCACCGTGCGGCAGGCGTCCGGGTGCGAGGCGCTCTCGATCTTCACGACGGTGGCGCCGTAGTCCGCGAAGCAGCGCCCGACCGTCGGGCCCGCGATCGCCCAGCTGAAGTCGAGCACGCGCAGCCCCGCGAGCGGCGCGGCCTCCGCGCGGGCCGGGCCCACCGCCGGCGCCTGGGCACGCGGCGCGGCCCAGGCCGCACCAATCTCAGCCCCGTGCTCGCCGCGCGCAGGCGCTCGGCGCGCCGGAGCGATCGGCGTGCGCGAGAGCACCGCGAAGCGGCCGGGCAGGGTGATGCCGTCGGCGCGCTCGAGAAAGCCGCGCGCCGCGAACTGCTCGCTCGCGAGCAGATCCGCCGGCGTGCAGGAGGGCGCGAGCAGCAGCCGGCGCGCCATCGCGATCTCGGTGAGCTCGCGCTTGGTGCGCTTCGCGGTGGCGGCGGCGATGCGCTCCTGGGCGAGCGTGAGCACCTCGGGGCTCTCCTCGCCCTTCAGGAGCTTCGCGCCGAAGCTCACCCAGTCCTTGCTCGCGAGCTCCGCCTCGCACTCGCCGATCTCGGCGAGCCACGCCATCAGCCGCTGCGTCGCCGGACCCATCGCTGCGCCGAAGGCGTGCGTGATCGAGACGTGGCCGTCCTTGGCCGGATAGGTGAACCGGATGCGCACGTTGCCGGCCAGTCGCAGACCGCCCCCGACGCGAGCGCTCGGGTGCTCGCCGACGATGGCGGTGAGAATCTCGCCCTGCGTCGCCGCCGCGTGCGCGACCTGCGCGGAGACGTCCACGTGCTGGCCGCGCCCCGAGCGCCGCCGCTCCGCGTGCGCAACGAGCGCGGCCACCGCCGCCTCGGCGCCCGTGTGCAGAAAGGCCTGGGGGCAGCTGACGCGCACCGGCGGCCGGTCGTCGTCCCCCTGGAGCAGCACGACGCCGGCGGCCGCCGCCACGACGAGGTCGCTCGCCCCCCAGGCGGCCTTCGGTCCGCTCCGCCCGAACGGGCGGATCGAGACGCAGATCAAGCGCGGATTCGCGCGGGCGAGCGCCTCGAGCGTGTGCGCGCTCGGCTCCGGGGTCGCGCCCGACTCGACCAGGAAGTCGGCCCCGCGCGCGAGCTCGGCGAGCCGCGCGCGGCCGGCCTCGCTCGCGAGGTCCAGGACCAGGCTGCGCTTGTTGCGGGCGTAGGCCGCCCAGAAGAGCGAGGCGCCGGAGTCATCGAAAGGGCCGATGCGACGCGCGCTCGACCCGCCCGGCGGCTCGATCTGCACGACGTCGGCGCCCAGGTCCCCGAGCATCTTCCCGCACAGGATTCCGCGCTCGTCCGTCAGGTCGAGCACCCGCAGTCCGTTCAACACGCCGCTCACGGGGTCGCTCCTTCGGCTAGCCTGCCACGTCTTCGGGGTGTAGCTCAGTGGCTAGAGCCGAATCTTTGGGGGGTTCGCGTCGTGGGTTCGAATCCCACCACCCCGACCACAAGTCTCTGCAATCGCTCAGGATTTTTCGCCTCACTTCGCGTGAGCGACGAGCGAGCGACAAGAAGTGACACAGAGTGGTGTCGAATCTCGGGGTGAGGAAGCGGCGCGGCACGACGCGAATTCGGCGCGTCCGGGCAAGCGCGGGGCGGTGCGAACCGCGGCTAGGTGCGGGGCCGGAAGGCAGCGACGGGGGCCTCCGAGTTGCGCGTAGCGGCGAACACTGCGCCCCTCACGATGCCCCGTGACCGCGATGAGCTGGCGCTCGTCAACCCGGCCCGAGCGGTCTTCCACAGCCGCGAGTCGCCGGCCTTGACGCGGCGTCGAAGCCCAGACCCCGCTCGCCCTCGCGCTGCGCGCCCTCGCGGCTCACGTAGCGCCCGTGTGCGCGCCATTCGCCGCGCGATCTGTTCGAAGCGCACCTTCACGATGCTGCGCTGCACGAGCGGAGACGACAGCGCGGAGCGCGCGCTGTGCCATGAGCGCGACAGCGTTCGTGCCTTCGCAGCGCCGCGCATCCGCCGTGCTCGCGCCACGGCCGCGCGCAGTCGCTTCGCGTGGTGAGCGGAGTCTTCGGATCGAATGGGTCGCAGCCGCGCGCGAGGATCGTCGTCCCCCATGCTCGCCCCCAGGAAGCTGTGCGCGAGGACGAGCGCATGCCTCCGCGCGCGCCTTCGGAATCCGGTACCTAACACCTGATTGGGGCCGAGGATTCTGGACTGAGCGGCGGGAATTACCTTGCGACACATGACATGTTTGGCCACCGGCACGCCCTGCTCGCGGCTCAGCTGCGCCGCCAGGCGCCTGCGGCGATCGCTCCAGCAGTCGCCACGCCGGCCGCTGCCATCCCGCCCGCGACGCACGCGAAGATCACGCCGGCACCGGCGCCGAACATCGCGACGGCGATCATCGATCCGCCCACCGCGATCGCGAAGCGCAGCGCCGTCGCGAACACGGGCCAGAACATCGCGCGCGCGCCCTGAGAAGCGAAGTAGAGCGAGAGCGCGAGGCCGTGAAACACGTAACAGGGGCCAACGGTGCGCAGGTACGCGGTTCCGGCCTCGTAGATCAGCGGATCGCTCGTGAACGTGCCGACCCATAGACCGGGCCAGATCGCGAGGACGCCGCCGATCGTTCCGGTGAGCGCGGCCGCGCTCGCGCTCCCGATCCAGGCGATGCGCAGCGCGCGCTCGAAGTTCCCGGCGCCGAGGTTGGTGCCCACCATCGCGGTCAGCGCGGCGCCGATGCCGAACACGAGCGGGATCAGCAGGAACTCGAGCCGCGAGCCGATGCCGTAGCCCGCGAGCGCCGCAGGTCCGAAGCCGGCGACGATCCCGTTCACTGCGACGATCGTGGACACGGTGAGGATCGGCGCCGGTGCCGAGCCGAGGCCCACGCGCAGGATCTCGCGGAACGTTGCAGCCTCGAATCGCAACGCCGCGAGGCGCAGGCGGAGTGCGCCCGCTCCGCGCGCGAGCCGCACCAGCGACGCGAGCGAGGCGACGCTCGCGATCGCGGCCACCGACAGCGCAGCGCCGGTGATTCCGAGCGCCGGAGCTCCCCACCAGCCGAGGATCAGGGCGCCCGAGAGCGGCACCTGGAGGAACGCGCCAGCGAGTAGCACGAGCGCGGGGAAGCGCATGTCGCCCGCACCGCGGAAGACGGCGCCGAGGATCGCGTTCAGCCAGAGGCTCGCGCCGGTGGCGAACACGATGCCGAGGTACGCCGTAGCCTGCGAGAGCACCGCGCCCTTTCCGCCGAGGCGCGCGAGCAGGGCGGGGCCGAGCAGCGCGTAGAGCAGAGCGAAGACGAGCGCGCCGCCCACGGCGATCGCAATCGCGTGCCACACCAGCGCCTCCGCGCGGTCGTTGCGCCCGGCGCCGATCGCGCGGGCGACGGCGCTGCTGACGGCGCCACCCAGCGCGCCGCCCGACAGGGTTTGCATGAGCATCAGCAACGGAAAGGCGAGCGCCATCGCGGCGAGCGCGTCGCGCCCGAGGCGCCCGACGTACCACATCTCGGTCATGCTCACGCAGGCCTGCACGAAGAACGCGAGGCTGTTCGGCGCGGCGAGCCGCAGGAGCAGCGGGAACGGGCTCGCGGACAGCAGCTGCTGGGTGCGCGCCGCCTGCGCGCCGTGCGCCGGGGATGCGCTGGTCATCGAGCCTGGCAACGCACTGCGGGGCGCGGCTCGGAGCGCGCGCGATCGTCGGGCCTCGGCGCGCCATCGCCCGCTCGCACCGGCGCGCGCGCCGCGGAGGCGCTCGGAGGGAGGGAGCGGAGAGGCTCGTGCATGCTCTTCTCGGTCGCGGCTGGATCTCATCGCGTCTCCGCCTCGCGCAGCACGAGTGCGCACACCGCGGGAAGGAAGAGCAGCGTGACGACGGTGCCCGCGAGCACACCGCCGATCAGCACGAACGCCAGCGCGGACCAGAACACCGAGAACGTGAGCGGCACGAACGCAAGCGCCGCCGCCAGCGCCGTCAGCACCACCGGCCGGGCGCGCCGCACGGTGGCCTCGACGATCGCCTCGCCCACCGGCGCGCCCGCGCGCCGGTTCTGCTCGATCTGGTCGGTGAAGATCAGCGTGTTGCGCATCAGGATGCCCCCGATGCCGATCAGGCCCAGGATCGCGTTGAAGCCGAACGGCTGACCGGTGACCAGAAGCGTTGGGACGGCGCCGATCAGTCCCAGCGGCCCGGTTGCAAAGACGAGCCACATCACGCGCATCGAGCGCACCTGGAGGACGATCACGAGCAGCATCAACAGAATCATGATCGGGAACAGGCGGGCCAGCGCGCGGTTCGCCTTGCCGCTCTCCTCGACCGGGCCGCCGATCTCGATGCGGTAGCCGTCGGGCAGGCGCGCGATCACGTCGTCGAGCAGCGCGAACACGGCCAGCTCGACGTCGGGCGGCTGCGTACCGTCCGCGATGTCCGCGCGCACCTCGATTGTGATCTCGCGGTTGCGTCGCTTCAGGACGGGATCCTCCGTGGTGGGGATGAACGCTCCCGCTTGCTCGAGCGGGATCGACGCGCCGGAGTGGTTGGTGATCGTCAGACCCTCGATGGTCTCGAGGCTCTCGCGCTGCGCGTGGATGGCGCGCGCTAGCACCGGCACGGTGCGGATGCCTTCGCGCACCTCGGTGATCGTGTTGCCGGTGAGCAGCGCGTTCACCTGGCAGCTTCACGTCCGCCGGCGTGAAGCCGAGCAGCCGCAGCCGGTCCTGGTCCAGCACCAGGCGGTAGGCGCTCGCGCGCTCGCCCCAGTCGAGGAACGCGTCGCGTACGTCGGGGTGGCGGGACGCGATCCGGCGCACCTCCTCGGCGATCGCGCGCACACGCTCCGGCGACGGCCCCGACACGCGGAACACCACCGGGAAGGGGACCGGCGGGCCGAACACGAGCTGCGTGACGCGAACGCGCGCATCCGGGAACTCACCCGCCGCGATGCGCGCGCGCATGCGCTGCTTCAGCCGGTCGCGCGCCGCGGCGTCTGCGGTCTGCACGATCAGCTTGGCGAAGGCCGGATCCGGCAGCTCGGGGTTCAGCGACAGGAAGAAGCGCGGCGCGCCCGCGCCGACGTAGGCGTCGACGAGCTGGGCCTCGGGCTCCTCGAGCAGAGCCGCCTCGACGCGCGCGACCACTGCCTCGGTGCGCTTGAAGGCGCTGCCGCGCGGCAGGTAGACCTCGACGATCAGCTCGGAGCGGTCCGAGTTGGGGAAGAACTGATTCTTCACCAGGCCAAGACCGAGCCCGGCGACGACCGAGGCGATCGCGGTCGCGCCGATCACGGCGCGCCGCCGCTCGACGCACCAACGCACCAGCCGGCGCAGCCGCTGATAACTCGCGCTCGCGTAGATCGCCTCGTGTCCGCCCGCCACGACCGAAATCTGCGGCAGCAGCTTCACGCCGAGGTAGGGCGTGAACACCACCGCGACCAGCCACGACGCGAGCAGCGCGAAGCCGACGATCCAGAAAATGTTGCCGGCGTACTCGCCGGCGCTCGAGCGCGCGAAGCCTACAGGCAGGAAGCCGATCACCGTCACCAGCGTTCCGGTCAGCATGGGCGCGGCGGTCGAGTGCCAGGCGAAGGTCGCGGCGGCGACCCGGTCCATGCCCTCCTGGAGCTTCACCACCATCATCTCGATGGCGATGATCGCGTCGTCGACGAGGAGACCGAGCGACAGGATCAGCGCGCCCAGCGTGATGCGGTCGAACTCGCGCCCGGTCGCCAGCATGACCACGAACACGATCGCGAGCGTGAGTGGCACCGCGGCCGCGACCACCAGCCCGACGCGGAAGCCGAGCGCCAGCAGGCTGATCACCATCACGACCGCCAGCGCAGTGACGAACTTCAGCGTGAACTCGCCGACGGCCGCGCGGATCTTGCTGGCCTGGTCGGAGACCTTCTCGAAGCGGATGCCGAGCGGCAGCCCGGCGACGATGCGCGACTCCTCCTGCGCGAGCGCCGCATCCAGTTCGAGCCCACTGAAGCGCCGCTCCATGATCACGCCGAGCATGAGCGCGGGCCGACCCTGGTGACGAATGCGGTAGCTCGGCGGGTCCTCGTAGCCGCGCGTCACGGTGGCGACGTCCGCGATGCGCAGGATGCGGCCGTTCGCGGCGACGGGCACGTCCTCGATCCGCTCGAGCGTGTCGAACGCGCCGTCGACGCGTACGTAGGCGCGCGGACCGCCGGTCTCGACGAACCCCGAAGGCACGACGCTGTTCTGAGTCGCGAGCGCCGCGAACAGCTGCTCCGGCGCGACGCCCAGCGTGGCCAGGCGCTCGTAGGAGAACTCGACGAAGATCCTCTGGCCCTGCTCGCCCAGGATGTTGACCTTCTTTACGCCCGGCACGCGCAGCAGGCGCTGGCGCAGGCGCTCGGCCAGCAGCACCTGCTGGCGGTGCGGCATCTGCCCGGCGTCGAGCGCGTAGAGCGCGAAGTACACGTCGGAGTACTCGTCGTTGAAGAACGGGCCGTACACGCCGCTCGGCAGGCTCGCGGCCTCGTCGGAGAGCTTCTTGCGAGCTTGGTAGAACAGCTCCGGTACGAGGCTTGGCGGCGTCGTATCGCGGAACGTGACGAGCATCGACACGAAGCCTGGCTGCGAGGTCGTCTCGACGCGGTCGTAGTAGGCGAGCTCCTGCAGGCGTTTCTCGAGCCGATCGGCGACCTGCTCCTGCATCTCCGCCGCGGTGGCGCCGGGCCAGACCGCGGTCACCGTCATCACCTTCACGGTGAAGGAAGGGTCTTCGGCGCGGCCGAGCTGCTGGAAGGCGAGCGCGCCCGCCACCAGCACCGCGAGGATCAGGAACAGCGTGACGGAGCGGTTCCGGACCGCGAGCTCGGAGAGATTCCACCCGGCCACGGTCAGCGATCCCGCGACTCGCCGGCGTCGTCGCCGACGGGCCGCACGAGGTCGCCCTCGTGTAAGAGGTGCGCGCCGAGCGCGACCACCGAATCGCCGACCGCGACTCCCGACGCCACGAGCGCGTGCTCCTGAGCCCAGCTCGACCACGCGCACGGGCGCGAAGCGCACGCGCAGGTCGGCGCCGACGCGCCAGACGCCGGCGCCGTCGCCCGGGTCGTGCAGTGCGCCGATCGGCACGCGCGACAGGTCGCTCGCGGCATGCGCTGGCCAGCCGCACGGTGACCGTCGAGCCGATCGGGAAGCTCGCGCCGTCGTCGGCCAACACGTAGCGCGCCCGGAATGTCCGGGTGACGGGATCAGCGGCCGCGGACAGCTCGCGCAGTGTGGCGTCGACGACGTGCTCGGAGTTGCCGAACGCGGACGCGCGGGCGCGGCTCGCGGCGCGGGCGAGCTGGGTCTCGGGGATGTCGATCACGGCCTCACGCGCGCCGTCGTGCGCGAGCCGCACCACGATCTGACCCTCCGCGACGACCTGGCCGCGCTCGACGCGCACCTCGGTGATTACACCGTCACCGTCGGCGTGCAGTGTCGAGTAGTTGCGGCGGTTCTCGATCTGGCTCGCCTCGGCGCGCGCGGCGGCCGCCTCCGCCTGGGCGACGCGCAGCGAGGTCGACGCCAGCTCGAAGGTACGCTGGCGCCGCGGCGCCGTCGGCGGCGAGCTGGCGGTAGCGCCGCTCGTCGTCCTGGGCCTGGCGCAGCTGGGACTCGGCGGCGCGTAGCCGGTTGCGGGCCGCGCGCAGCTGTAGCTCGAAGTCCTCCACGTCGAGCACGAGCAGCGTGTCACCGCGCGCCACCCGGTCGCCCGGATCCACCCGGCGCTCGACGATCTTGCCGCCGACGCGGAAGCCGAGACCGCTGTCGGTCCGAGCCGCCACGACGCCGGTGTAGGCGTTCGAGGACCCGGTGGCTGGCGCGACCGTCGCGACCAGCACGGGGCGGCCCACCGCGGGCCGGCGCGGCGCCTCGGCTTCAGCCGGATGGCCGCCGTGCATGGCGAGCACACCGCCTCCGAGCAGCAGGGCTGCCGGCAGGATCCATCGCGCGCGAATTAGATGCATATACATTTATCTGCTCCAAAAAATGGCGAGCTAGGGCGCGCGGCGAGAGAGACTCCGGTTGGCGAGCTCGGCGAACACCTCGGCATCCTCCCGGCCCAGCAGCTTGCGGGCCCGGGTTTGCGCCTTCCGCCAGAGCGGACCGGCCTCGGCGTAGAGGGCGTTGCCGGCGTCGGTCATGCGCACCAGGCGGGCGCGCTCGTCGTCGGGGTCGGTCACGGTTTCGACCCAACCGTTGCGGCGCATCACGTCCAGGACCCGCGACAGCGACGACGGCTCGAGCGCGATCCGGTCGGCCAGCGTCGAGAGTCGCTCCTCGCCGCTGGCCGCGACGGCCGTCATCACGTTCATCTGCGACGCCTTCAGCCCCAGCGGGCGCAGCTCCTCCTCGTAGAGCGCCGTGAGTGTGCGGCTCAGCGCGCGGACCCGGAACATGAGACAGCTCCGCGCGTTCTCGCGGGCCGCCCGCTGGACGTCGGCGCGGAGCTGCTCGGCGGGGCTTCGGGGCATGGGCGAAGACTAGTTGCATATACAAGTAGTGTCAATTGTCAGCGGTCGGGCCCAGGTCGCGACCTCGGCGCCGAGGGTCGATCGAGGGATCTCAGGGCGCCGGGAGGTGCTCCGGCCGGACCATCCACTGCCCAGTCGCCCTCTTGCGACCAGGAGACGAGCGCAGCGGCTGGTGGTCCAAGCGCGCTCAGGCGTACGTGGCAGACAGCCTGCGTGAAGGCGGGCGTGACGGTGGTCTCGCTCTGCGGCGGCTTCGCGAGTGGAGGTAGCGGCGGACTCCGCTGGGACTCTTCAAATCCCGGCGTAACGCCGCGGAACTGCGCGAGTTGGGCATGATTCGATTCCCGGCGTTACGTACTGCGGACGGGGGTCAACCTCCGGGTCCAAACGGGGTCCAAGACTCCCGCTGCAGATCGTTCGCCAACTACCTAGATTCATTGGGGTCGCGGTTCCCGTTTGCCGGGTTCGAGTCTCGTGGTTCTGCTGCCCATCGCTCAGAGATCACCTGAGCGACAAATGGGCGACAAGCGGTCACATCATGAACCTGATCAAGACCAATGGCTTACGAGATCGCTGGTCGCGTTCGAATCCCACCACCCCGACCAATGCTTGCCAATGCAAGGCTACGGCGCGGCCGGGTGCGGGGCGCGGGTCGTCCCAGCGCCGCGAAGCGCTCGCCGAGAGCTCGCTGCAGGTGCCTGAAGTAGCGAGGAGCCTCGTACTCGTTTGCGGTGAGGGCGGTCACCTCGAACGAGGGCAGCCGCCGACGCCACCAGGCCGCGGCATCCTCGGTCTGGTGTACGGCAAGTTCAGCTACACCAAGGACACGCACGGGGCCAAGCTGGGCCCGCTGGAGCTCTCGATCAAGGACAAGGAAACGGTCAACGTTCCGGCCTGGGCCGGCGTGGTGGCCATTCTGGCGGGAGGCGTCCTGCTCGTCCTGCCCACGAAGAGCTAGGCCGCCACGGAGCGGCCGAGCGCGACTTCGCGCCGCGAACGCACGGCCGCGTGAGCCCAATGCAAGCGCGGCTCGCGCTCGTTCTCGGGCTCGGTGCGGCCGTCGACGACCGCCGTCACCCAAAGCGCCGGAAGAACCAGCCCTTCACGAGCTCGCTCGCCAGGAGGTAGGTCCCGGTGATTCCGAGCAGCAGCAGGACGAAGCCGGGAGGCAGCGGCACGAATCCGAACAGCGCGCCGAAAGACGTGAAGGGCACGAAGATCGTCGCGCTCGCCACGAGAAGCGTAGTGACGAGCAGCAGCGTGCCGGGCCTGCTGCGGTAGAACCGCCCGCGGGTGCGAATGACCAGCACGATGAAAAGCTCCGTCATGAGCGACTCGATGAACCAGCCCGTCTGGAACACCTGCTCGGTTGCGCGCAGCCAGAAGAACAGCGCGCCGAAGGTCAGGTAGTCGAAGACGGAGCTCACCAGCCCGAACACCAGCATGAAGTTCCGGATGAAGTGAATGTCCCACCGGCGCGGCTGCTCCACCTGCTCGCGATCCACGGAGTCGGTGGCGATCGTCATCGAGGGAACGTCGGACAGGAAGTTGTTGAGCAGGATCTGCTTCGGCAGCAGCGGCAGGAACGGCAGGAACAGCGATGCGCCCGCCATGCTCACCATGTTGCCGAAGTTGGCGCTGGTCGTGATGAAGACGTACTTGAGCGTGTTAGCGAAGGTTTGCCGGCCCAGGCGGACGCCCTGTGCGACGACGGCCAGGTCGCGCTCCAGCAGGACGATGTCGGCCGCTTCCTTGGCGACGTCCACCGCGCTCTCCACCGAGATTCCCACGTCTGCCGTGTGGAGCGCGGTCGCGTCGTTGATCCCGTCGCCCAGGTAGCCGACCACGTTGCCGGCCTTGCGGAGCGCAGCGAGGATCCGCTCCTTCTGGTTCGGCTCGGTCTCTGCGAAGATGTCCACCTCGCCCACCCGTTGCAGCAGCGCGGTATCGCTCAGTCGGCGCAGATCCTCGCCGGTGCACACGGTCGGTCGCTCGATCCCCATCTGGCGACCCATCCTGCCGGCGACGAGGCGGTTGTCCCCCGTGATGATCTTCAGCGCGACGCCGAGCTGCTTGAGCTCGGTGATGGCTTCGAACGCGTCGGCCTTCGGCGGATCTTCGAGCAGCAGGAACCCGATGAAGGTCATCTGCTGCTCGTCTTGCTTGTTGATGATCGGATCGTCGGTCACGTCCCGAACCGCGACGCCGAGCACGCGATAGCCCTGCTCGCTGTAGGCCTCGAAGTGCTCTTGCAGCGCGGCGCTCACTGCGGCGACCGGCACCGCGCGGACCGGGTCGGACCTGGTCCGCGTCTCCGCCTCGACGCAGACCTCGAGCACGTTCCGCAGCGCACCCTTGGTGATCATCGTGTGCCGGTGCCCGTCGGAGGGCGGTGTCAGCCGCTCCACGACCACGCTCAGTCGCTTGCGGATGAAGTCGTAGGGGATTTCGTCCAGCTTGCGATACGCCGCGAGCTCCGGACACGGCAGGCTGCGGAGTGCCTCGTCGATCGGGTTCGGGAACCCCGACTCGAAGGTGGCGTTGAGTTGCGCGTACAGCAGGACCCGGTCGCTCGGATTGCCGTCGACGTCGAGGGCCGCGTGCAGCTTCACGACCCCCTCGGTGAGCGTGCCCGTCTTGTCGGAGCAGAGCACGTTCATGCTGCCGAAGTCTTCGATGGAGTTGAGGCGGCGCACGATCACGTGCGACGCGGCCATCCGCTGCGCGCCGCGGGCGAGCGTGATGCTCACGATGGCGGGAAGCAGCTCCGGAGTGAGGCCGACCGCCAGCGCGAGCGCGAACAGGAACGAGTCCACGACCGGCCGGTCCAGGTACACGTTGATGGCGAAGATCGCGAACACGAGCAGCATGGTGATCTGGATCAGCAGCCCGCCGAAGCGCCGCAGCCCGCGCTCGAACTCCGTCTCGGGCGGGCGGAGCCGGAGCTGCTCGGCGATCTCGCCGAACACGGTGTCGGCACCAGTCTGCACGACCACGGCGTGGCCGGTGCCGCTCACCACGTGCGACCCCTGGAACAACGCGTTCGACCGCTTCGCGAGCGGCGCATCCTCCGGAAGCTTCCCCGCGCTCTTCTCGGCGGGGTAGCTCTCTCCGGTCAGCGTGGATTCGTCCACGAAGAGGTCGGTGGATTGGAGGATGCGGCAGTCCGCCGGGACGGCCGCGCCTGCCGCGAGAACGATCACGTCGCCCGGTACGAGCGCGTCCTGCGGGATCTCGATCTGCTTGCCGTCGCGCAGCACCCGCGCCCGCGTCTGGATGACGGCGAGCAGCTTGGCCACGGCGTTGCTCGCGCGGAACTCCTGCAGGAAGCCGAGCAATGCGCTGCCGAGCACGATCGCGAGGACGATCAGTCCGTCGGTCGTCTCGCCCAGGAAGAGCGCGAGCGCCATCGCGAACAGCAGGAGGAGGACCAGCGGGCTCCGGAACTGGTTCAGCAGGAGCCCGAGCGGCGTGATCTTGCGGGTGTCCGAGCTGCGATTGGGCCCGAAGCGCAGCAGCAGCTGGTCGGCCTCGATCTGTGTGAGGCCCTCGGGGCGGGTGGCGAGCCCGGCAAGAACCATCTCGATCGGAGACGCCCAGAACGGCGCTGACATCAGCGGATCATCGTCTGGATCGGTGGTCCGCCGATGCCGGCAGCTCGCTCTGCTCGATCACCCATCTCTTCTCCCAGCCGTGGTTCGAATCCCACCACCCCGACCACAACTAGTTGACGTGGCGTGCGAATTCGAGCGCATGCCGCGCGAGCGTCAAGTGTGCTTCCTGCGCTTAGCCCAGCTCGGGAGATGACCTTCGGATGACGGAGGATGACGCGCGACCGGCGGCGACGGCGTTCCTGGTGGCGCGAGGGGCGTGCGCCCGCCCGAGCTCCTTCTCGGCTACCTGGGGCTCGCCGGCACCTCGGCCGGGTCGATGAGCCCGTGGCGGCGCCAGCCGGTCCGCAGGAGCCAGGTGCGCGGTCGCGCCACGACCTGGGGTCCTGCGTCGGGCTCTCTCTCGCGCATCCGCCTCCAGCCATCGAACCACGCGCCCGAGGACGCGGCGTCGAGACGAGCCGGCGGCGGGGCGCCGTGGCGCTGCCGCCAGTGCTTGCGGACGTTCAAGAGCACGTAGGCGAGGCCGTTCCGCACTTCCCGGGGCGTGCGCAGCAGCCGGTGGTGATAGCGCCCGTCGAGCACGGGCCCCTTCCGTTGGAACACACGGTTCAGCGCCCGCGCGAGGCGCGCTCCGATGCTCTTCATGCCGCTCGCCAGGGCCTGTTTGTCCTTGGCCTCGACGATCAGGTGGGCGTGATCGCGCTGGAGCGAGTAGTGGACGACGCGGAAGCGGCCGCGCTCGTTCGCCTGGGCGAGCGAGCGCTGGAACTCGCGGACCAGGCGGGCATTGCGGAGCGAGGGCAGACCCCGGCGCGCTCGCAGGGTCACGTGGACCGGGCAGGCTCCGGGGATCTTCTCGCGCTCTCGGTGCATCACCCGGGGTCGCGGGCCGGGCGGGCGGCCTGCGCCGACCCGCGGACCGCCTCGTCCCGAGTGCAGGCGGTAGTCGTCGAGGGCGAGCTGTCTCGGGCGGCGCGGCATGCTCAAAGATTAGGGCGATGTTATTGCCTGTCAAGGGTACGGACCGGCGACTTGGGTGACAGTCCAGACCGGGAACATGGGTGACAAGTCGATTTAGGGTCCTGGCTCCAAGGGAGGCGCCATACCCTGGAGAGCGTCGTCACCCATGGAAGAGCAGATTCGCTTGAAGGCGGGTCTGTACACGATGAGTGAGCTCTGCGAGCGCTAGGGCGTCAGCCGCAAGACGGGCTACAAGTGGCTCGCACGGTTCGAAGCGGAAGGGATCGAAGGGCTCGCGGCCCCGCGTCGTCGACCCGACCTGGACGGGCTTTGTGGCACCGAGGGAACGGCGTGAAGGCCCGCCTTGCGCGTTAGCTGCCACCGTACTTGGTCCAGCAGCCGGAGAATCGGTAGTTGAAGAATCCCTGCGCGTTGGGGACATAGGGCTTCGCGCGGAAGTCGGGGACGAACTTGGAGACCGTGCAGCCGATCGTGCGGGTCACGCTCGGATCGGATGCGCCTTTCTGCGCGATCACGTTGGCGAGGGCGCGCTGCGCTTCGTCGGTGGCGTACTTCGTGAGGCGCGCGTCATCCAAGCATTCCGTGCAGGGCAGCTTTTCGCCGTAGAAGAGATTGCCCAGAGGCTCGAAGCCCGACATGTCTTCCATGCCCGGTACCGGGGTGCGGTAGTTGCCGGCATTCGCAATGCGGGCGTGCAGGACCGCTCTCGCGAAGCAATCGCAATCGAAGAGGCGCGGGAGAACCGGATTTTGCGCGCAGTACGCCTTCGAGCCCGGCACCTCCTTGATCGCCCACGTGCGGAACGGCTCCGGGAGCTGACCCACCGCCGGGTCCATTCCCGCCGGGATGGGAGTGGGGGGTGGAGGCGGAGTTCCCCCCCACGTCCAGCCGGTCTCGACGACCTTCCACTTCGCTGCCACGCGCGTGTCGTGGATCTGCCGTGCGACGCCCTCCTGCGCCTGCGCGAGCGTCCCGTAGTTTCCAAAGCACGGCCGGTGTCGCGGTCTGGTACCCAGTACTTCTGCCGCAGGAGTTTCTTGTAGCCGTCTCCATCGCGTCCGGGGTCTCGGCGGTCGTTTCGAACGCGGAGCTGAAGTACATCGTCGGCTGCGTCTGCTCCGACGAGCAGTAGTAGTAATGGTGCTGCTTGACGGGGCCGGCGATCGCGCTGGCCGGCTGCGCACTCGGGCGCGGGCTCGGCGGAGGCGCGGTCAGCCGGTGGCCGGCCATGATCTCCGGGCCGACGGGCTCGAACTCGCCGGGTGGCGGGCTCTGCGTGGGCGCCCATTCCACGTGGACGATGTTGTAGTTGAACATCTTCCAGCCCGTTTCCTCGGCGCTCAGCCTGGACTGCTGCGCGGCGGCGTCGGCAGGAAACACCGCGCAGTCGGGCGAGATGTTCAGATTCGCGAGCTCGGGAAACTTCGCGTGCAGGAACTCGCTCCACCAGAACAGGATCCAGGCCAGCAATTCGTCGTTCGTGAACACCACCCGATTCGTGAATACGGTCTCGTGTGCGCGGTTGGAGGGAAGCAGGACCTTGGCGGTGCAGTGGTAGGGCTTCCCGGCTCCGTTCGGGACCTGCGCCACAGGGGTCGGCACTGGGACCGCAGGTCGGTGGCGTCGGAGCCAAAGGAGCGGCTGCGACGACTGGGGGGGCTGCCTGCCCCGGCTTCCAGTCGACGTGCACCACCTGCCAGCCCTGCGCCTTCCAGACGTTCTCCTCGGACGAGATCACGTTCTTTTGCAGCGCGGGGCTCGTGCCGAGCGCTCGGCAATACGTTGACGACGTGTGGGGATCGCTGGCTTTGGCGTAGCTCGACCAAGCGCTGTTGACCGCGGCGAACTCGCTCTCGTCCCGAGAGATCAGCGGGCTCACGGTGATGGTGACGTGCGAGGTGCCGGGAGCGACCGCGGTGGCGACGCAGTGATAGGACGTCGGCTGCCCCGAGGCGCTCGCGCCAGGCCGCACATCCACAGGAAGACCCACCGCCACGGACCGACTCTTCACGACGCCGACACCTCCCCGGCCAATTGTAAGCGCGCTCGCTCCAGGGGCGCTGGGCTGTGCCATGATGCGCGCGAGCTGGAGGTCCTGCCGTGACTCGATCCTTCCGTGTCGCCCTCGCCGCGCTCGCGCTCGCCCCGCTCGGGGCCGCCGCCCAGGATGCGCAGCCCGCCGCGTCGGCGCCGGCCAACGCCCCGGCGAAGCCGGCGATCGAGGAGATCGTCGTCACCGCCCAGAAGCGCGTCGAGAACGTGCAGGACGTCCCGGTCTCGGTGGTGGCGATCGGCGGCGACGACGTGGCGCGGCTGAAGATCACGGACACCAACGACCTCGCGGGCCTGGTGCCGAACCTTCAGGCGAACCAGATCAACGGCGACGGTACGCCGGTGTTCTCGCTGCGCGGGGTCACCATGAACGACTACAGCGTCCACCAGTCGAGCCCCGTGGCGGTCTATACCGATGAGGTCTACGCCGGTCCGACCGTGCTCCAGCCGATCGCGATGTTCGACCTCGAGCGCATCGAGGTGCTGCGCGGACCGCAGGGCACCCTGTACGGTCGCAACACGACCGGCGGCGCGGTGAACCTGATCACCAAGGCGCCCGACTACGAGACCGAGGGCTACCTGACCGTCGGCATCGGCAACTTCAGCCACTACGAGGCGCGCGCCGCCGCGCAGCTCCCCGTCATCGACGACGTGCTGGCGCTGCGCGTCGCCGCCTACTGGGCCAACCAGGACGGCTGGTTCAAGAACAAGCTGTCCACCGTCGAGGACAACAACGGCACCGACGAGTGGGCGATTCGCGCCTCCGCGCTCTGGAATCCGACCGAGGACGTCGACGTGATCCTGCGCTGGTCGTCCGGACGGGCCCATCCGTCGAACTACGGGATCTATTCCGACCACATCGGCAAGATGGGCGTCGGCCTCGGCGGAGACGTGTACGACCTCTACAACTCCCTCACCGTGGGTAGCCCTGTCCAGAATCCCCCCGACTATACGCGCGCGGGCCTCGGCAAGTGGGAGCTCGAGAGCAACGGCAACACGAACCGCAAGCGCGAGGTCGATCAGCTCGACCTCCACGTCAACTGGGACGTGACCGAGAGCCTCCAGCTCACCTCCGTCACCTCCTGGAGCCAGGGCGACTTCCTGAACCCCGAGGACACCGACGGCGCGCCGATGAAGGTGTTCGAGATCGACTACTTCGGCGACGGAGACCAGGTCTCCCAGGATCTGCGGGTGACCTCGAGCTTCGGCGGGCCCTTCGAGTTCGTGGCGGGCTTCTACTACGGCCGCGAGAAGCTGGACATCGCCACGGACCTCGGCCTCTACATGGACATCGACTTCAACCTGAACGGCGCCATCGACCCGAACGACTGCGCCGATCCGTTGCTCGCATCGTTGGATCCGCCCGGTGCGCTTCCCGCACCCTCGGCGTCGCCGGATGGGCAGGCGGCCGACCTCGTACTCGACGGCCTCGGGCTCGGCCTGCGCCTGCGCGACTTCGCTGCGCTCGGCTGCCGCTTCCGGAATTCCTTCGACCAGGAGCGCCGTACGATCGCCGGCTACTTCGACGGCAGCTACCAGCTCTTCCAGGCGACGAAGCTGATCTTCGGCGTGCGCCTCACGAACGACCGCACCGAGGTGGACGACTTCACGACCTTCGCCGAGGGCGCAGGGGTCGAGCTCTTCGACACGATCCCGAGCACCGACGACTCGATCGACGACACGGAGCCCACCTGGCGCGTCGGGATCGAGCAGCGCTTCGGCGAGGACGTGCTCACCTACTTCACGTACAGCCGCGGCTATCGCTCTGGCGCCTTCAATGGTCAGGCCTTCTTCGATCCATCCGAGTTCACGAAGGTCGATCCCGAGACGCTCGACTCGATCGAGGTGGGCGCAAAGAGCACGCTCTGGGACGGACGCCTCCAGCTGAACGGATCCTTCTTCTACTACATCTACAAGGACCAGCAGCTGATCGACGTGGACCCAAACGTGGGGACGCAGATTCTCAAGAACATCGACGAGTCGAAGGTGAAGGGCTTCGAGGTCGAGGCGCTGGCGCAGCTGATCGAGGGCCTGCGCCTCTCGGCCGGCGTGGGTTGGCTCGACGGCGAGGTCGAGAAGGGCAAGGGGTCCAATGGGACCGCGATCGTCAGCCTCGAGGGTGAAACGCTGCCCAACTCGCCTGACTGGAACGTCCACATGGCCGCCGACTGGGACTTCCTGCACCTCGACCGCGGCACGGCGAGCGTCCACCTCGACGCAGGCTACACCGGGGCGCAGTTCTTCACGCTGCCGCACTTCAGCCGGACGGTCCCGAGCGGAAGCCTCTCGCTGCTCGTGGACGAGTACTGGCTGATGAACACCAGCGTGCGCTTCGTCTCGAGCGACGACCGCTGGGAGGTTGCGTTCTGGATCAAGAATGTGACCGACGAGTGGTACCAGACCTCGATGGTCGGTATCCAGGGCATCTGCGGGTGCGACTACACGCACATCGGTCCCCCGCGTCAGTACGGCGGCGAGGTGACGCTCCGCTTCTAGGTCGAGGAGGAACCGATGCGCCGCTCGCTCACCGCCGCTGTCGGGATCGCGCTGCTCTGGGCGGCGCCGCTCGCCGCGGCCACGCCCGAGGAGCTCCTGCGCGCGAGCTGCGGAGGCTGCCACCAGCCGGACGCGAACGGCCGCCTCTCGCGCATCGCCTTCCAGCGCAAGACGCCCGAGGGCTGGTTGATGACGATCGAGCGCATGGAGGCGCTGCACGGCATCCGCGTCTCCTCGCAGCAGCTCCCGCTCGGGAGCCCCGACGCGGTGCAGGTGCTCGTGAAGCACCTCGCCGACACGCAGGGCCTCGCGCCCCAGGAGAGCGCTGGCTTCCGCTACGCGCTCGAGCAGCGCCTCGACGAGATCGAGCCCGTGGACGCGGAGCTGAAGACGATGTGCGGTCGCTGCCACTCCGCGGCGCGCGTGCTGCTCCAGCGCCGGCCGGTCGAGGAGTGGCGCAAGCTCGTCCACTTCCATCTCGGGCAGTATCCGAGCACCGAGTACTCGGCCGGAGGCCGCGACCGCGAGTGGCTGCGCATCGCGCTCGAGGAGACCGCGCCGGGGCTCGCGAAGGACTACGACTACGAGAGCGCCGCGTGGCGCGAGTGGCGCTCGGCTGCGAAGCCGAATCTGGCCGGGGCATGGGCGCTCTCGGGCTGGCAGCCGAGCAAGGGCGGCTTCTCTGGGACGATGCGCGCCGAGCGCCGAGCGCCGGATTCCTACGCGCTCTCCTTCGACGGCGCCTACACGTCTGGCGAGAAGCTCGCGGGGACCGGAGATGCCGTCGTCTACACGGGCTACGAGTGGCGCGCCACGCTGCTCCTCGGCGGGACCCATTGGCAGCAGGTGCTCGCAGCGCGCGCCGATGGCAAGGCGCTCTCGGGCCGCCAGTTCGAGAGCGGGCATCCCGAGCTCGGCCTCGATCTCGAGGCGCGCCGCGCGGGCAGCGCCGAGCTCCCGGATCTGGCGAAGCGCGCCGCGCCGGCGGGCACGCTCGGGAGCGGCCGCGTCGACCGCCTGACCGTGGAGCCGGCCTACGCCGTCGCGCGCGTCGGGGACGGCGGCGGCCCGCGGCCGAAGGAGCTCGCGGTCTTCGATGCGGTGGCGTGGGCGAACGGGGCGGACGGGACGCCGGCCACCGCGGACGACGTGCGCCTCGGCGTCGTGCCGGCGAGCTTCAGCGTGGAGCCCTGGAACGACCAGGCGCGCGGCGACCGCGACGTCGAGTTCGCGGGCGTCATGGACCCCGCGAGCGGCATCTTCACGCCCGGGGACGCCGGACCCAACCCCGCGCGCAAGTACGGCACCAACAACGCCGGGAACCTGCGCGTGGTGGCGCGCGTGCAGGACGGCGCCACGGCGCGCACCGGCGAGGCGCACCTGATCGTGGCCGTGCAGCGCTGGATCAATCCACCCATTCCGTGAGCGCGTGAGCGCAGAGGCCCCGATGCACGACGTTCTCGCGCTCGTTCCCGAGAACCTCCACCGCGTGCGCGTGGAGGGGCGCGAGCTCCTCTTCCACGTCCCGACGACGGGCCTGTTCGCGCTCGACGAGGCGATGCGCGCCGTCCTCGACGCGCTCGCGGACGCGCCGCTCGCGCTCGCGCAGCTCGAGGAGAAGCTCGCTTCGCGCCTCGACGCGGCCAGCGTCGCCGAGAGCGTCGCAGAGCTCGCGGCGCTCGATCTGCTCCGCGCGCCGGGACCGAGGCCCGAGGCTCCTCCGCGAAAGGTCGACAGCTTCCCGCTCTCCACCGTCGTCCTCAACGTGAACACGGGCTGCAACCTCGCCTGCACGTACTGCTTCAAGGAGGACCTCGCCCCGGTCGCGAGCGGGAGCAAGATGGATTTCGCGACGGCCCAGGCCGCGATCGAGCTGCTGCTGCGCGAGTCGCCCGGCCGCGAGCAGTACAACGTGGTCTTCTTCGGCGGCGAGCCGCTCACGCACTTCCCGCTGCTCGAGGCGGTCGTCGGCTGGGCGGAGGCGCGCTTCGCCAGCGCCGGCGCGCGCGGCGACTTCTCGCTCACCACGAACGCGACGCTGCTCACGCCGCGCATCGTGGACTGGCTCCAGGCCCATCGCGTGGGCGTCGCCGTCTCCCTGGACGGCCCGCGCGAGGTGCACGATCGGCACCGCGTCACGCGCGGCGGGCAGGGGAGCTACCGCGCGGTCGAAGCGCGCGTGCGGCTCTTGCGCGAGCGCTACCGCGCGCGCCCGCTCGGCGCGCGCGTGACGCTCGCCAAGGGCACGCGCGCCCTCGAGCCGATCTTCGACCACCTGACCGCCGAGCTCGGCTTCGACGAAGTGGGCTTCGCGCCCGTCACCGCCGGGAGCGTCGCCGGCTTCGAGCTCGACGAGGCGGAGCTCGATGCGGTCTTCGCGGGCTTCGAGGCGCTGGGCGAGCGCACGGTCTCGGCCGCGCGCGCGGGCCACAAGCTCGGCTTCTCGAATCTGCTCCAGCTCCTCACCGATCTCTGGTCGGGCACCAGCAAATCGCTGCCTTGCGGCGCGGGCTACACGATGCTGGCGGTGGACCAGAAGGGGAAGCTGAACCTCTGCCACCGCTTCACGGGCTCGGAGCTTCCGACCTTCGGCGACGTCGAGAGCGGCGTCGCCCGCGCCGAGCTCGGCGCCTTCCTCGAGCGCAGGCTGGACAAGAGCGGCCGCGAGTGCGCCACGTGCCGGATCCGCAACCTGTGCGCCGGCGGCTGCTACCACGAGAGCTGGGCGCGCTACGGCGACCCGATCCACCCGACGCTCCACTACTGCGATCGCATGCGGCGCTGGATCGATTACGGGATCAGCGCCTACGCGCGCATCCTCGACGCGAATCCGGATTGGTTCGCGCACCACCTCGCACCGCGGAGGGCCCGATGAAGCACCTGAAGCCGCTCAACTCGAAGGCCGCAAAGGCGGCCGGCGCCGCGGAGCGCGGCGAGCTCGCCGAGGTGGTCGCCATGCAGACGGTCTCCGGCTGCAGCGCCACCACCGATCCGGGCTGGGAGGTGGACGCCTTCGGCGGCGTCTCGGGCCTCTGCCAGCCGATGGAGGCGGATCTGTACGGCTGTGCGGATCCGTGCTGGTGGCCGGCTCAGGTTCCCGACATCGCCAACTCGTACCCGGATTGGAGCAAGGGCGCCGACTCGGCGGGCAGCGACTGGCGGCGCCTTGCCCCGATCGTGCCCGGCAAAGAGTGATGCGCGCGCTCGCCGGCCTCGCGCTCGCGCTGCTCGCCTGCGCGGCCCCGCGCGCGGCCGAGCCGCCGCGCGCGAGCGCCGGGCGCGACTTCCTGGTGGTCGCGAGCCGACCGAATCTCGTGCACCTCCTCGACCTGACCTCCGAGCGCGTGGTGAAGAGCTGCCCGCTGCCCGCCGCGGGAGCGCCGGCGACGCTCGTGCTCTCGCCCGACCACCGGATCGCCTACGCGCTCGCCGGCCTCGCCGACGTCTACGGCGTCTCGCTCGAGAGCTGCGAGGTCGTGTTCTCGACGGCTCAGTCCCAGGGCAACGAGCGCGTGCGCACGCTCGGCGCGCTCGCGCTCTCGCCCGACGGCCGCGAGCTCTACACGCACCAGAACCCGACGCTGCTCTTCACCGACCACTACGAGGTGCAGGACACCCGGCTCGCGGTCTTCGACACGAGCGCGGGGCTCGGCGCACGCCCGGTGCGCACGCTGAAGGCGCCGCGCCAGGTGACGATCCTCGGAACCGGCGCCGACGGCACGCTCTACCTCGGCGGGCCGGACTTCTATGCGATGAGCCCGAGCACGGGCGAGACGCGCGTAGCGCTCGAGAGCCGCAGCCGCGTGGAGCCGGGCTTCGGGCCGCGCGACGTCCTCTCGGTCTGGAACATCGGCGACGCCTCGGGCGAGCTGATCCGCCTGTTCAGCGCGCCGCGCTGGAAGCCGGGCGCGCCCGGCGACCTCGCCCAGGCGAGCTCCGTCTGGGGCTACGAGCGCATCGTGCTCGCGACGGGGCGCGCCGAGACCCACGTGGCGGGCCCGCTCGAGGTGACGCTCTTCTCGGGGATGACGCGGCCGGGGCACCCCGATCAGCTCTACGCGGTGCTCACACAGCTGCAAAAGTTCGACGTGCCGAACGAGCGCATCGCCGCCAGCGTGGATCTCGAGCACAGCTACTACACGCTCACCTTCGGGAGCGACGGGCAGCACCTCTACCTCGCCGGGACCTTCAACGACGTCGCCGTCTACGACGCCGACACGCTCGCGCGCACCGGCAAGATCGTGCTCCCGGGCGGCGACATGGTGCTCACCGCGCCAAAACTGTTCCGCCGCGACTGAGCGAGCTCGTGCCCTCCGCTCTCGCGAACGACCGCCGCGCCGCGCTGGCCTGGCTCTACGGCTTTCTCGCGCGCGAGCGCGGCCGCGTGGCTCTGCTCGCGCTCTTCGCGCTCGCCGCGACCGCCCTCGCGCTCGCTCAGCCCTGGCTCACCAAGCGCATCATCGACGACGGGCTCCTCGCGCGCGACCGGAGCGCGCTGGCCGAGAATGCGGCGCTGCTCTTCGCCGCCGCCGTGCTGGGCTTCGCGCTCTCCGCCGTGAACCGCTTGTGGCACACCCGGCTCTCGGGCCGCGTGCTCTTCGCCCTGCGCGAGGAGGTCTACCGCCACCTGCTCGCGCTGCCCCAGTCCTTCCATCGCAGCTGGCGCACCGGCGACCTGCTCGCGCGCCTCGACGGCGACGTGGCGGAGATTCAGCGCTTCGCCGTGGACACGCTCTTCACGGGCCTCTCCGCCGCGCTGGGCCTGGTGGGGGCGCTCGCCTTGATGGCGAAGCTCGACGTGCGGCTCGCACTCGCGCCGCTGCTGCTCGCCCCCGCCGAGGCGCTCTGGCTCTGGCGCATGCGGCCGCGCGTCGTGGAGCGCAGCCGAGCGCTGCGCGCGCGCGCGGGCGATCTCTCGAGCCTGCTGGCCGAGACGCTTCCGGCGGTGAAGACCCTGCAGAGCGCCGGGGCCGAGCAGCACGCCCAGGAGCAGCTCGCGCGCGCGAACCAGGGCTACCTGCGCGATCTGCTCCGCCTCCAGCGCAGCGAGATCGCGGCCGCGGCGGCGCCGCGCCTCCTGCTCGCGGCCGCGCGCGCCGGGATCCTGCTCGTGGGCGGCTGGCTCGTGATCGACGGCCAGCTCGCGCTGGGCTCGCTGGTCGCGTTCGGCGCCTATCTCGCGCAGTCGGCGGGGCCCGTGCAGTCCCTGCTCGGGATCGTGCTCGCCTGGCAGCGGCTCGTGGTGAGCCTCGAGCGCGTCTGGGAGCTGCGCCGCGCCCCTGCCCCCGCCGAGCCCGCGGCGGCTGCGGCGCCGCACTCGCTGGCCGGGGACATCGACTTCGAGGCGGTGTCTTTCGCCTATCTCGACGGGACGCGCGTGCTCGACGGCGCGAGCGCGCGCATCGCCTTCGGCAAGAAGACCGCGCTGCGCGGCGCCTCGGGCATCGGCAAGACGACGCTCGTCGATCTGCTGCTCGGCCACGAGCGCCCGAGCGCCGGCCGCATCTCGATCGCCGGCTGCGATCTGCGCTCGCTGCCGCTTTCGGCCTGGCGCGCGCGCGTGGCGCTCGTGCCCCAGGACGTGGTGATCTTCCGCGGGACGCTCGCCGACAACCTGCGGCTCGCGGCGCGCGACGCGAGCGACGCCGAGCTCGAGGCGGCGGCCGTACGCGCCGGGCTCGGCGAGCTGCTCGCGCGCTCGGGCGGGCTCGCCGCCCGGCTCGCCGAGCGCGGGCAGGGCCTCTCGGGAGGCGAGCGCCAGCGCATCGCGATCGCGCGCGCGCTCCTGCAGCGCCCCCTCCTCGTGATCCTCGACGAGCCGACGTCGCAGGTCGACGCCGCCCTCGAGGCGCGGCTGCTCGGCGAGATCGACGCGCTGTTCGGCTCGTGCACGCGCCTCGTGATCAGCCACCGCGACGCGCCCCTCGCGAGCGCGGACGCCGAGCTCGAGCTGCGCGAGGGGAAGCTCGTGGAGCGCGGCCGGTGAGAGTGCGCGTGGGCCTCCTGGACAGCGGCGTCGCGGAGCGGCACGACGCGCGCACGCCGGCGCGCGCGAGCTTCGCGCTCCACGAGGGCAAGACAGCCCGCGCGAGCGACGACGCGCGCGATCGCCTGGGCCACGGCTCGGCCCTGGCGGATGTGCTGCTCGAGGATCCGCGCGTCGAGCTGGTGGCGGCCCGCGTGTTCGAGGACGCCCTGCAGTGCACGCCCGCCCAGGTCGCCGCAGCCCTCGACTGGCTCACCGCGCAGGGGGTCTCGGTGGTGAGCCTCGCGGTCGGGCTGCGCGACGATCGCGAGCCCTTGCGCGCGGCCTGCGAGCGCGCGCTCGGCGCGCGGGTTGCGCTAGTGGCCGCCGTGCCCGCGCGCGGGGAGCCGAGCTACCCCGCGCGCTACGCCGGCGTGCTGCGTGCCACCGGCGACGCGCGCTGCCAGCCCGGCGAGTTCTCCTATCTCGGGACGCACGCAGACTTCGGAGCCCACGTGCGCGCCGGCTCCGTGGTGGGCGCGAGCGCGGGCTGCGCGCGCGTGGCGGCGCGGCTCGCGAGCTTCTGCGCGGACGGGCAGGCGCCGGCGGCCGCGCTGATCCAGCTGCGGAAGTGCGTGCGCTACGTGGGACCGGAGTCGCGCGCGAGCTGATCCGCTGGCAGCACCCCGTGCGCGCCGAGCCAGGCGCGCACGGGCGCCCGCGACGCAGGCGGGAGCGCGCCGAGCGCGGCGAGTCGGCCGGCGCGCGCTTCGCGCACGAGGGGCGCGATCTCGACGTCCGCCACGCGCCAGGTGCCGAGCGGCCGCTCCGGGGTGATTGCCACCTCGCGCTCTTCGATGAAGCCGCGCGCCACGACTGGCCGGAGGGCGAGCGCGAGGACGGGCCCCGTCGCGTGCACGGGCTCCGCGTCGGGCCACGCCGCGCGCTCGGCGAAGAAGGCGCCGCCGTGGTGGCGGGCGGCCTCGCGATGGAAGTCGCGCGAGACGCGGCCGAAGCGCAGGAAGAGATCCTGCGCGCGCTCGGCGAAGAAGCGCTCGGCGAGCGCGCGCGCCTCGGTCGCGCGCAGGATCGTGTTCACGACGGCAGGCGCCACGAGGGCGCTCGCGAGGGCCTGGAAGATGCCGTTGCCCGAGAGCGGGTCGACGGCGAGCAGCGCGTCGCCCACGCGCAAGCGGCGCGGGCTCGCGAGGGCCGCGTGGAGGAGGGCGCTGGCTGCCCGCGCGCTGGGCGCGCCCTGCGGCTCCGCGTCGCGCAGGAGCTCGGCGCAGCGGGGCTCGCTCGAGAGCCTCGCGTGGACGAGCCCGCCGAGCGCGCTGCGGCGCGGGACGGCCTCGGCCGCGATCGCGAGCTGCGCCGTCAGCTCGCCCGCTCCGTCGTCCGCGAGCCAGGCCCAGCCGTCGGCGAGCGAGGCCACGCACACGCGCGGCTCGCGCGCAGGCACGCGGAAGCGCTGCACGAGCGCGGTGGTCGCCGGCCCGCGCGCGAGCGCGGAGCCCGCCGGCGCGCCCCGCCCCCGCGCGTCGATGGCGAACGCTGCGCGCAGAGGCGCCTCGCCCTCGAGGGCGACCTCGACGTCATCTCGGTGCTCCCGCACGCCCACCACGCGAGCGCGCACGATGCGCGCGCCGCGCCGGGCGAGAGCCGCGAGGAGGCCCGCGTCGAAGCGCACGCGGTCGACCTGGGCCTCGCCCGAGAGCTCGCGGTCCACGCCGGCCCAGCTCACCCACTTCGCGCACGGCGGCGCTACCGCGGCGAGCGCCTCGTCGACGCCCAGGGTCTGAAGCGCCTGGAGCGCGCGCGCCGTCAGGGTCTCGCGCGCCGGCGCCCGTCGCGGCGCGTGGACCAGCGTCACTTCGTGCCCCAGCGCGACCAGGCCGAGGGCAGCGGCCGTCCCCGCGGGTCCAGCCCCGAGCACGAGCAGCGACACGGACTCGCTCACGAGCGCAGTCTCGCCCAGGATCCGAGCGGATTCCCGTGACCCGCTGGACGAGATCCGACCCCCTATCTCGGCAGATTCGCGGAGGAAGTCGTGCGCTCGCTCGCTCACGCGACTCTGCTCGAGCTCGATGCCGACGCGAGCATCTTCGGTCTGGGCACGGGGGCCGGCACCGCGGTCGGCCAGACGCTCACGCTCACGGTCGTCGACTGACACTCGCCACTTCTCTCGCGCTCGAGGTGGACGGTGAATGGCTTCCCCGGCGTGCCCTCGGTGGGCGGGCGCGTTATCTCCCGGCGCAGCATGGGGGTGTCTGAGCTCGCGCCGCA
Source organism: uncultured delta proteobacterium (assembly GCA_963716275.1). Lineage (GTDB taxonomy): Bacteria > Myxococcota_A > UBA9160 > UBA9160 > UBA6930 > VGRF01. The sequence continues at coordinate 361,730 of CAVQTC010000017.1, forward strand.
GCAACCGCGGCGCTCGACGGGGACCACGCGGCGCGTCTGGGCGCTGGCCTGGCCCGCGATCCTGACCAATCTGCTCCAGGTCTCCGTGGGCCTGATCGGCACCACGCTCGTCTCGCGGCAGCTCGGCACCACCGCGATCGCGGCGACGGGGGTCGGCGGCCGCATCTTCTTCATGCAGCAGGTCGTGCTGATGGCGGTCACCACCGGCACGATGGCGCTCGTGGCGCGCGCCTGGGGCGCGGGGGACCGCGTCGAGGCAGAGCGCGTGACGCGCACCTCGCTCTGGCTGGGCGTGATCCTCGCCTTCGCGCTGATGGTCCCCTGCATCGCGTTCGCCCACGGCCTCGCGAGCATATTCCGGCTCGAGCCCGCGACGACCGCGCTCACCGCCACCTACATCCGCTGGGTGAGCCTCTCGGCGCTGCCCTTCGGCGTCGCCATGGTGATCGCCACGGCGCTGCGCTCGGCCGGCGATACGCGCACGCCGCTCGGCATCGGCGGCGCCGCCGCCCTGGTGAACATCGCGGGGCTCTGGCTGTTCGTCGGCGGCGGGCTCGGCATCCACCCGCTCGGGGTCGCTGGGGCGGCGCTCGCGAACACGCTCGGCGCCGCGACCGCCTGCACGCTCTCCTTCGCGCTCTGGCGCCGCAATCAGCTCGCGATCGGCGTTGCGCCCCCCGGCGACGACTTCGACGCCGCGCGCATCCGCCGGCTCCTGCGCATCGGGCTACCGGCGGGCCTCGAGGGCCTGGGCTTCCAGGTCGGCTTCGCAGGCTTCATCATCATCATCGCCGCCTACGGCGACGCCGCGAACGCCGCCTATCAGATCGGGGTCCAGCTTCTCTCGATCTCGTTCCTGGTCGGACAGGCGTTCTCGATCGCCTCGTCCACGCTGGTCGGTCAGCACCTCGGCGCCGAGGATCCGGACGGCGCCGAGCGCAGCGGCTGGCGCGCCATGACGCTCGCGATCGCCGTGATGGTCGTGTTCGGCGGCCTGATCATCGCCGCCGCCGAGCCGCTGGCGCGCTTCATGAGCCGCGACGCCGAGGTCGTGCGCCTGACGGTGGTCTTCATCTGGGTGCTGGGCTCCGTCCAGGCGCTGATGGCGATCGAGTTCACGATCGGCGGCGCGCTGCGCGGGGCCGGCGACACGCGCTTCCCGCTCTTCACTGTGCTCGCGGGCATCACCTTCGGTCGCCTCGCCTTCTCGGCGCTGTTCGCTTTCCTGGGCTTGGGCATCGAGTGGATCTACGCGGCCCTGATCGTGGATTACATCATCAAGGGCGTGCTCTTCCTCGGCCGCTTCCGGACCGGGCGCTGGAAGACGATCCTGCGCCCGGAGCGCGAGGAGACCGAGATCCTGGGCGACGCTCCGGAGCGCGAGGCCGGCTGAAGGCCGCGACCCGGGTCGGCGCGAGAATCGAAATTCCGGGGTCTGACCCCGAAATTTCGATTCTCGCCTCAGATGCGCAGCGCGCCGCTCGCGAGGGCCGCGAAGCGCGCGGCGTCGAGGGGCACGTAGGCGCCCTGGGCGGCGTCGTCTACGTAGAGCGGGTCGCGCACGCGGCCGGGGTCGAAGCCCTCGGCGCCGAGCTCGAGCTTGCGGTGCTTGAGCGTGCCGGTGACGTCGAGGGAGGCGACGCGGCGCAGAAAGACCGGGCGCGCGTAGCTCGGCAGCGCCGCGTGGACGCGCGCGCGCAGCGCCGCGAGATCGAGATCGTCGGCCGCCACCAGCGCGGCCATGCCCGCGCGCCCCTCGTGGCCCGGGACGGCGACGCCGTACACGTTCACCTCGCGCACACCGGGGACCTGGCCGATCACCTCCGCAACCTCGGTGGTGGCGACGTTCTCGCCCTTCCAGCGGAAGGTGTCGCCGACGCGGTCGACGAAGTAGAAGTAGCCGTCCGTGTCGAAGCGCAGCAGGTCGCCGGTGCGGAAGTACGCGTCGCCGCGCGCGAACACGTCGCGCAGGATCTTCTTCTCGGTGGCCGCGGCGTTCGAGTAGCCCTCGAACTGCGTGAGGGGGCTGATGCGACCGATCAGCTCGCCGGCCTCGCCCGCCTCGCAGCGCGCGCAGAAGCCCTCGGCGTCGCGCAGCGGCTCCTCGCGCAGCGGGTCCCAGCGCACGACCTCGACACCCGTGAGCCGGCGCAGCCAGCCGGGCAGGCGTCCCACGGCGCCGGGCTTTCCGTCGAGGTTGACCAGGGCCACGTTGCCCTCGGTGGCGCCGTAGAACTCGATCACGCGCGGGATGCGGAAGCGCGACTGGAAGCGCTCCCAGACGTCGGGGCGGAGCCCGTTGCCGATGCAGACGCGGATCGCGTGGCGCGCCTCGTCGGGATGCGGCGGCGCGTTCACGAGGAAGCGGCAGAGCTCGCCGATGTACTGGAAGGCGGTCACCTCGTGGCGCGCGCAGTCGCTCCAGAAGCCCCGCGTCGAGAAGCGGCGCGCGAGCACGAGCGTGGCGCCCGCGAGGAGCGCGCCGCCGGCCGCCATCACGCCGCCCGCCGAGTGGTAGAGCGGCAGCGCCACGTAGAAGCGGTCGTTCGGCGTGAGCTGCGCCCCGCGCGCCGCGGCGAGCGCCGTCCGCATCGCGCGCAGGTGGCTGACGCGCGCGGCCTTGGGGAGCCCCGTCGTGCCGCTCGTGTAGATGTAGAGCAGGAGATCGCTCGCCGTCATGCCGCGGCGCGCGTGGCGGTCGAGGGGAGCGGGCGAGATCCCCGCGAGGGCCTCGTCGAGCGACTTCGCGCCCGCGAGCGCCGCGCTCTCGGGCGCGCCGGCGAGCCAGAGCGGCGGGCAGGGCTCGAGCTCGCGGACCGCCGAGGCGGCGCTCTCGGCGAGCTCGGCGCCCACGATCCAGTGCTTCGCGCTCACCTCGCGCACGCCGTGGGCCAGGCTCGCGCCGCGCAGGTTCGTGTTCAGGAGCGCCGTCACGGCGCCGAGCTTCGCGAGGCCGAGCCAGCTGATCAGGAACTCCGGCCGGTTCTCCATCGAGAGCGCGATCGTGTCCCCGCGCACGACGCCCGCGCCGCGCGCCCAGCGCGCCATCCGGTTGGCCTCGGCGTCGAGCTCCCGGAACGTGAGCGCGCGCTCCTCGAAGGCGATCGCCACGTGCTCGGGCCGGGCCAGGGCCTGGGCCTCGACGAGATCGACGAAGGTGCGCTCGGACCCCGGCGAGAGCTGGCGCAGCGCCGCGTAGGTCTGGACCAGCTCGGAAAGGAAGCGCGCCTCCCGGCGTGCACTCTCCAGAAACCCCACGCGACCTCCTCGCGTTAACTTAGGGACGCTGGTCAACTAAGTCAGCACGCGGTAGGTGCCGCTCGACCCCGGTGACTTAGTTGACCAGCGTCCCCAAGTTAACGCGAGGAGGCGAGCGTGCGGGTGCTCGTCACAGGGGCGACGGGGTTCGTCGGGTCGCACAGCGCGCGCGCGCTGCTCGCCGCGGGCCACGAGGTGCGCGTGCTCGCGCGCTCGCGCGCGAAGGCCGAGCACGTGCTCGGGAGCGCCGTCGCGCGCCTCGACGACGTGATCGTCGGCGACATGCTCGACGCGCACACCGTGCAGCGCGCGCTCGCGGGCTGCGACGCCGTGGTCCACGCCGCCGCGCGCGTCTCGCTGCGCCGCGAGGACCGCGCGGAGATCGCGGCAGCGAACTTCTCGGGCACCGAGATCGTCGTGGGCGGCGCCGCGCGCGCGGGCCTCTCGCACATCGTCTACGTCTCGAGCACGGCCGCGCTCTTCCGGCCCGGCCTGGGGCCGGTGGGCCCCGATGCGCCCGTGAATCGCGTGCCGACTCCCTACGCGCGCTCCAAGGCCCGCCCGGAGCTCTTCGTGCGCGCTCTCCAAGAGCGTGGCGCGCCGATCGCGACGACCTATCCCTCCGCCGTGATCGGTCCCGAAGACCCTGGCCTCTCGGAGGCCATGCGCGGGCTCGCGCTGTGCGTCAACGAGCTCACCCTGATCACCTCGACCGGCCAGCAGCTCGTCGACGTGCGCGACGTCGCCGACGTCCATCGGCGCCTGCTCGAGCAGGCGCCGCGCCCACGCCGCTACGTGGTCGCCGCGCGCTTCCTGCCTTGGCGCGCCTTCGCCGACCTGCTCTCCGAGGTGGCGGGCCTCGAGGTGCGCCGCCTGGAGGTGCGCGGCGAGCTCCTGCGCCTGCTCGGCAGCCTGGGCGACGCGCTGCGCCCCTTCCTCCCGGTGGACGAGCGCGTGAGCGGCGAGGCGGCGCGCTTCGCGACAGCCTGGCCCCAATTCGACGCGCGGCGCACGCTGCGCGAGCTCGGCATTCAGTTCCGCGAGCCGCGCGAATCGCTCGCCGACGCGCTGCGCGCGCTCGTCGCCGCCGGCCACGTCGAGGAGCGGCGCGTGCCGCGCCTCGCCGCGCGCGGGCGCCGACGCGGCTGGGACGCGACCGCGCTGCTCTCCGCGGCGGAGCTCAGGCCGCCGCGGCCCGCTTCGTGAGCTCCTCGAGGCCCTCGGCGAACAGATCCTTGAAGCGCCACACGTCGGGCACGAGCTCGCGGCAGGCGATCAAGCCGAAGTCGAGGTGGTCGCGGTAGCTCTGCACCGTGATGTTCAGGCCCTGGCCCTCGGCCACCGCCGACACCGGGTAGAAGGTCTTCATCTCGGCGCCGCTGCAATAGAGCGGCTCGCGCGGGCCGGGCACGTTCGAGATCACCACGTTGAAGGGCGGGTTCAGGCGATCGAGGAGCTTGGTGCGCGCCACGATGCGCGCCGCCTGCGCCATCAGCGCGGGCGCCGCCACCTGGGTCCAGTCCTGGAGCAGGTTGGCCGGCACGGCCTCCTGCATGCGCTTGGCGCTCTTCATCGCCTCGTGGATGGCGCGCAGCCGCTCGACGGGATCCTCGATATCGGTGGCGAGGGTGCCGAGGATGCTCGTCACGCGGTTCGTGTACTCCTGGCGCTGCGTCTCGCTCCGCACGGAGACCGGCACCATCGCGACGAGGGAGTCCTGCGGGAGCGCGCGCTTCTCCTCGAGATAGCGGCGCAGCGCGGACGAGCTGATGGCCATCACCACGTCGTTCAGCGTGGTTCCGAAGGCGGTCTTCACGCGCTTCACGTCGGCGAGCGGGAGCGAGAAGAAGGCCCAAGCGCCGGTGCGGCGTGATCGAGCGGTTGAAGGGGGTCTTCGGCGCCGGGGTCTGCGGGATCGGGTCGGCATCCACCTGCGGCCCGCGCCGCCGCAGCCAGGGCCCGGCGATCGGGAGGCGGTCGAGGCCGAAGCCCCGCGCGAGCGCGCCGAGCGCCTCGTTGTCCCCGCCGAGCTCGCGCACCGTGCGCACGGCAGTGCGCACGAAGCGGCCGGGCGTGAGCGCTGCGCCGACCACGCCGCGCGCGAGCATCTCGGCCGTGGTGGGGACCCGGTCGGGATGCCAGGCCTCCGCGGGCGCCTCGACCGTATCGCCGTCGGGGCTGCGGTCGAGCATCACCTGCGTCATCTCGGCGCCCGAGACGCCGTCGATCGTGCAGTGGTGGATCTTCGTGTAGACGCCCACCAGGCCGCTCGCGAGGCCCTCGATCACGTAGATCTCCCAGAGCGGGCGCGCGCGGTCGACGGGGCGCGCGTGGATGCGCGCGATCAGCGTGGCGAGCTGCTGGTCGTCGCCGGGCGCCGGCACGGCGATGTGGCGCAGGTGATAGTCGAGGTCGAAGTCCGGGTCCTCGATCCAGTAGGGATGGTCGAGGCCGAGCGGCACCTCGACGAGGCGGCGCCGATAGGGCGGCAGCAGGTGCAGGCGCTCGGTGAGCGTCTTGGCGAGCGCGTCGAGCAGCGTGCGCCCGCGCAGACGCGAGACGTCGTACAGGCAGAGCGAGCCCACGTGACCGAACTGTCCGCCGGTCTCCATGGTGAGGAACGTGGTGTCGAGGCCAGTCAGCTGCTGCACGTCGGGCTCCTGGTCAAGCCGTCTTCGGACGGGAAGGGGCGGCGCCCAGCGTCGATCGCTTCAGCGCTTCGAAGGAATCGCGCAGGCAGTCCTCGTAGAAGTCCGGGTCGGAGAGCATCTCGCGGCACGAGGTGAACGAGATCGAGATGTTCCCGCAGTAGCTCGTGATCGCGTGGATGAGCCCCATGCCGTCCATCACCGGCCCCATGCCGTAGGTCTGCAGCATGCGCGCGCCCGCCATGTAGAGGGGGACCTGCGGGCCCGGCACGTTGGTGATCACCGTATTCAGGAACGGGCGCACGCGGTTCGCGAGGCCGAGCCGCGAGGACGCCCGGGCGGCCAGGCCGGCGAGCGATCCCGGGATGAACTGCGTGTAGTCGGTGAGCAGCCGCGCCCCGATCGCGTTGGTGAGCTTCTTCGAGTGCTGGGTCGCCTCGTGAACGGCGCGCAGCCGCTCGCCGGGGTCCTCGACGTCGCTGCGGACCGGGAGGCTCATGGTCGAGACGCGATTGCCCGCCGTGCCCTTCTCCTCCTCGGAGCGCACGGAGATCGGCGCCATCGCGATCAGCGACTCCTTGGGGAGCTCGTCGTGGGCGGCGAGGTACTTGCGCAGGCCGCCGCCGCAGATCGTGACGATCACGTCGTTCACCGTCGCGCCGGTCACGGTCTTGCGGATCTCGCGCACCGTGCCGAGGTCGAGATTCACCGCGCCGATCACGCGGTGCGGCGTCACGGCCTCGTTGAAGCGCGTGCGCGGGCAGGGCCCCGTCTCCTCGATCCGGCTGCGGCGCAGCTCGTCCTGGTAACGGCGCAGCCCCGGCACGGTCTCGCCGAGCAGGCGCGCGACGCGGAAGGGCGAGCGGATGTTGTTGGCCGCGGCGCGCGCGAGCAGCTCGACGGCGTTCGGGTTGCGCTCGGCGATCCAGGGCTGAGTGGGCGGCGCGGGCTGCGCATCGGGCGTCACGTCGTTGATCGCCGCGGTGAGCTCCATGCCCGAGACCCCGTCGATCGCCGCGTGATGGATCTTGGTGACGAGCGCGCAGCTGCCCTTGGGCAGGCCGGGGATGTGGTCGAGCCCATCGATCAGGTACATCTCCCAGAGCGGGCGCGTCAGATCGAGGGGCTGCGAGTGCAGGCGCGCCGCCTGCCGGCAGAGCTGGCGCCAGCTGCCCGGCTTCGGCAGCGCGATGTGACGCACGTGGAACTCGAGATCGAAGTCCGGGTCCTCGATCCAGTAGGGATGGTCGAGGTCGAGGGGCACCTTCACGAGCTTCTGTCGGAAGCAGCGCGCGAGGTGGAGGCGCGACTCGGTGTTCTCGAGCAGCCGCTCGTAGGTCAGGCGTCCGTCGGGGCAGGTCGACGGGTCGTAGATGGTGAGGCCCGAGATGTGCGTGTGGGCGTTCGGCGTCTCGAAGTAGAGGAACGACGCATCCAAGCCGGAGAGCTGCTGCACGGGGGCTCCTTCGAAGCGGACTCGCCGCGCGGGGTCAGCGGTAGAGTGCGCCTCGCCAGCCGCTTCGGTCAAAGGCTTTCCATTCGCCCTCGGGCTGCGCGAGCCGATCGGCGATGGCATACAGAGCGAGTGGGTGGAATCCCAAGCCGCAGTGGCTGCTGACGATCTCGATGTTGTCGGTGGCGCGATCGGGGAGCTCGCGGCACGCGCGCCACGCGACGATGCCGTCGCTCTTGCTGTAGATGGCCGTCGAGGGCACGGGCGGCGGCGCGAGCACCGAGTTCAGCCAGCGGCGGTTCTCGGGCGGGAGCTCCTCGCCGTAGACGGTCTCGTGGATCCAGCCGGCCCGGTGGCCGCGGTCTTCGCCGCCGAAGGGGCTCGCCAGCGTGATCACCTGGCGCGCGCGCTCGGGCGCGAGCTTCGCGAGCTCGCGAGCGTAGACGCCGCCCAGGCTCCAGCCGATCATGCTCACGCGCTTCCCGTAGCGCTGGGCGATCTCATCGAGGCGAGCGCGCATCGGCCCCGCGATCTTCCCGTGCATGCCGATGTTGCGGCCCAGGCGCCAGCCGTGCACGGCATAGCCGCGATCGCGCAGGTACTCGCGCAGAAAGCGCGTCGACGCATCGTCGGCCGTGAAGCCGGGCAGCACGAGCACCGGATGCCCGTCACCGCGCGGCGCGCTGCGCAGCGCCGGCCACGCCGCCATGCTGAAGGACGCCTCCGCGAGAGCGCGCGGCGCCTCGAGCGCGAGCAGGAAGGGGCGGCTCGGGCGTGCGCGCCCTCGGGGCCGCTCGTCGACGGTCGCACTCGCCATGGTGTTGCCTCCCGACCAGCGCTTGGTATATCTAGAGTGCTTGGTATACCTAGCATTCGCTAGGGGTGCAATATGCCCGCCCAATCCGCCCACGAGAAGGCCCGAGAGGAGCGCCGCCGCGCCGTCGGCGAGTTCATCCGCACCCAGCGCTCGATCACGCGCCTCTCCCTGCGCCAGCTGGCGAATCTCGCGCACATCTCGAACCCCTATCTGAGCCAGGTGGAACGCGGCGTGCACGAGCCCTCGGCGGACATCCTGCGCCGCATTGCCGACGCCCTGGGCCTCTCGCCCGAGCGGCTCTTCGCGCGGGCCGGCTTCCTCGACCCCGAGAGCGACGAGGCGCTGAGCGTGGAGACGGCCATCCGCTTGGACGATCGCCTCTCGGCGGAGCAGAAGGAAGCACTCCTGCGCGTCTACCGCGGCTTCGTCGGCGAGCCGCGCGCCTGAGAACTCGATCGCTCGCGCGGGTGTAGGATGCGATGCGACGGAGCGGAGGCGCGCCATGAGCGAACGCAAGCCGGGACCGGTGCTGGTGACGGGCGCGAACAGCGGAATCGGCCTCGCGACCGCGCTGCGCCTGGCGGGCCGCGGCTGGAGCGTGACCGGCACGGTTCGCAGCGAAGAGAAGGCCGAGGAGCTCGCCGCGGCGGCGAAGGCCGCGGGCGTGGCCGCCAAACTGCACGCCCTCGTGCTCGACGTGTCGGACCACGCGGCCGTCGTCGACGCCTGGCGCGATCTCCCGGCCTTCTACGCCGTCGTGAACAACGCCGGCTACTCCGAGACGGGGGCGATCGAGGAGGTCTCGGCGCAGCGCGCCAGGGCCCAGCTCGACGTGAACCTGATCGCGCCGGCGGTGGTGTCGGCCTGCGCCCTCCCCGCGATGCGCAAGCGCGGCAGCGGCCGCATCGTGATGGTCTCGTCGATCGCGGGGCGCGCCACCATCATGCCGCTCAACGGCTGGTACCACGCCTCCAAGTTCGGACTCGAGGCGCTCTCCGACGTGCTGCGCGTCGAAGTGGCCTCCTTCGGTGTGCAGGTCGTGATCGTCGAGCCGGGCTTCTTCAAGACGGGCATCGGCGCGAGTAGCCGCCAGCGCGCGGAGCGGGCCGGCAAGCACAAGGACTCCCCGTATGCGCGGGCCTACGAGCGCATGACCGCCGCACTCGACCTCGTGGAGCGTTTCGCCCCGAAGCCCGACGCCGTGGCGCGCACCATCACCACCGCGATCGAGAGCGCGCGCCCGCGCCTGCGCTACCTCGTCGGCCTCGACGCGATCGCCACCGCGGCGAGCCAGGCCGTGACGCCGCGCGAGCTCACCGACCTCGCCATGCGCTTCTCGACCGGCCTGTTCGGCGGTCGGAAATCCGGCTGAAGCGCGCCGCGCCGCTCAGCCGTCGAGGGTGAAGCCCACCTTCATCGTCACCTGGTAGTGCGAGACGGATCCGTTCTGGATGTCGCCGCGCACGTTGGTGATCTCGAACCAGCGGAGGTTGTGCAGCGTCTTGGATGCTCGGGCGATTGCGCCGCTCACGGCCTCGTCGATCCCGGCGGCCGACGTGCCGGTGATCTCGATCGATTTGTAGACGTGATCCATGGGGACCTCCTGCGCGCCATCGTGCGCGCGGGCGTCGGGCGCTTCAACCCCCATCTGGCGGGCCGCGGCGCCGGTTTCGCTCGAGCGGGAAGCCGCTACCGTCTCGACGCCCCCCAGGTTCCGCTCCCTCCGTCGGAGAAGCGATGCCCATCGAGCTCACGCCCGCCCTGCGCTCGCAGATCGAGAACACGATCCGCGGGCTCACGATCGACGCCGTGGAGGCCGCGGGGATCGGCCACGTCGGCGCCCCGCTGGGGCTCGCGCGACCCGCGCTGCAGCTCTGGGATCGCCATCTGCGCTTCGACCCGAGCGATCCGGCCTGGCCGCTGCGCGACCGCTTCGTGCTCTCGGCGGGGCACGCCTCGATGCTGCTCTACTCCTTGCTCCACCTTTACGAGTACGACCTCCCGCTGGACGAGATCCGCCGCTTCCGGCAGCTCCACTCGAAGACGCCGGGCCACCCGGAGTTCGGCGAGACGCCCGGCGTCGAGGTGACGACCGGCCCGCTCGGCCAGGGCTTCGGGCACGCCGTCGGCATGGCGCTCGCCGGGCAGCTCACGCGCCGGCGCTTCGGGCAGGGCGGCGAGGGCCCGGGGCAGCACTGGATCTACGCGATCGCGAGCGACGGCGACCTGATGGAGGGCGTGTCGTACGAGTCCGCCTCCCTCGCCGGCCACCTGAAGCTCGACAACCTGATCGTGCTCTACGACGACAATCGCGTCACGATCGACGGGCCCACGAGCCTGTGCTTCAGCGAGGACGTGCGCGGCCGCTTCGCGGCGCAGGGTTGGCACGTGCAGGCGATCGAGGGCGAGGACGTGGTGGCGCTCGACGGCGCACTGGCCGCCGCGCGCGCGGCCAGCGGGCGCCCCTCGCTCGTGATCCTGCGCACGACGATCGGCCAGGGGAGCCCCTGGGCCGGCCAGTCGAAGGCGCACGGCGGGCCCTTCGGCGCCGAGGTCGCGCGCGCGGCCAAGCAGAATCTCGGCATCCCGCTGGAGCCGCTCTTCCACGTCGCGGGCGAGGTGCGCGCCTATCTGCACGAGCGCGCGGGCGCGAAGCGCTTCGAGCGCATGCTCGCCGACGAGCGCGCTCGCGCGCTGGGCCGCCGCGCATCCCGAGCCGCGCGGCCGCCTGGGAGCGCACGCGAGACCGCGCGCTGCCCGGCGATCTGGCGGAGCGGCTCGTGGCCGGGCTCGAGGGCAAGGCCGACGCCACGCGCAAGCACTCGGGCACTGCGATCGGCCGCATCGCGGAGCTCGCGCCAGGCCTCTTGGTCGGCGGCTCGGCGGACCTCGCGGGCTCCAACAACACCACGATCCCGAGAGTCGCGACGGTGGGGCAGGGCGAGGACCCGTTCGCCGGCGCGAATCTGCACTTCGGCGTGCGCGAGCACGCGATGGCGGCGATCACGAACGGCATCGCCCTGGACGGCACCTTCGCGCCGTTCTGCGGCACGTTCCTGGTGTTCAGCGACTACATGCGCCCGAGCGTGCGTCTCGCGGCGCTGATGAGGCTGCGCTCCATCTTCGTCTTCACCCACGACTCGATCTTCGTGGGCGAGGACGGCCCCACCCACCAGCCGATCGAGCACGTGGACGCGCTGCGCGCGATCCCCGGCCTCGTCGTGTTCCGCCCGGCGGACGGCGTCGAGACGGCGCTCGGCTGGGTCTACGCACTCCAGCACGCGAAGGGCCCGGTCGCCTTCGCGCTCTCGCGCCAGAGCCTGCCGGCGCTGAAGCGCGAGGGGAGCTTCGCGCCCGCCGACGTCTTGCGCGGGGCCTACCGCGTGCGCGATCCGGCAGGGTCGGCCCGACGTGGCGCTGGTCGCGAGCGGCTCCGAGGTGCCGCTCGCTTGCGACGCCGCAGCGCTTGCTCGCGGAATCGGGCGTCGCCGCGCGCGTGATCTCGGCGCCGAGCCTCGAGCTCCTGCGCGCGCAGCCCGCCGAGTATCGCGAGCGCCTGCTCGAGCCCGGCGTCCCCCACGTGGGCGTCGAGGCCACGCGCGGCGAGGCGCTGCGCGCGCTGCTCGGCACGGGCGCGCTGGTCGTGGCCCTCGACCGCTTCGGCGCCTCGGCGCCCTACCAGGTGCTCGCCGAGCACTTTGGCTTCGCGCCCGCCGCCCTGGCCGCGCGCGTGCGGTCGTTCCTCGGGCGCTGAGCCCGGCCCGGAGGCTTGACGGATGAAGCGGTCCAGGCAGGCGCTTTGTGCGGTCTACGCGCTCGCGGCCTTGGGCGCGCTCGTCGCGACCTGGTCCCAGAATCTGGCCTTCTTCGCGAGCTCGGCGGGCGGAGGCGCCGGGGCCTTCCTGCGCGCCGCCTACGCCAATCCGGCCGCCGCCTCGCTCAGCAACGATCTCTTCTTCCTGTGCTTCTCGGCGGTCGTCTGGATGGTGATCGAGGCGCGGCGCCACCGGATCCGTTTCGTGTGGGTGTACGTCGCGCTCTCCTTCCTCGTCGCGATCAGCGTGAGCTTCCCGCTCTTCCTGATCGCGCGCGAGCGGCGCCTCGCGGCGGAGAGCGCTCCCGCGGAGCCCGCGCGCGCCTAGGCCGTACGGCCGACGCGGGGGGCGTCGCCCAGCATGTAGTCGCTCGGCACCTGCACGCGCGCGACGCCGGCTCTTCTCGGCGGCGAGGGCGACCGCGCGGGCCACCGCGCGGTGGACGTCGCGGCGCAGCGGGTTCGGCACCAGCTCGTTCGCCCCCGCGTGCGCGGCGATCGCGCGCGCTGCGGCCACGTACATCTCCTGCGTGATGCGCCGCGCGCGCGTGTCGAGCGCCGCGCGCAGGATGCCTGGGAAGCCGAGCAGGTTGTTGACGGAGCGCCCGTCGGCGGCGAAGGCGGCGCCGGCGCCCAGCGCGTCCTCCGTCGTGATCTCGGGGTGCGGGTTGGTGAGCGCCAGGATTCCCTGGCCCTTGCGCACCAGCGCCGCCGGGATCAGGCCGGCGCGTCCGGAGACCGCGATCACGAGGTCGGCGCGCGCCATCAGCTGGCCTCGAGCGACGCCGCGACCTCGCCGCCCCGCGCGCGCAGGCGCTCCGCGCGGCCGCGGCGTTGGGGTCGAAGCCGATCACAGGGCGCTCGTTCGCGCGCCTGCATCATGCGCGCGATGGCGGTGCCCGCGGCACCGAGCCCGATGCACGCCGATCCGGGCGGTCGCCAGGGCGAGCCCAGCGCGCTCGGTCGTCTTCGTGACCGCCGCGAGCACGGCCACGGCGGTGCCGTGCTGGTCGTCGTGCAGGACGGGCATCTCGAGCTCGGCGACCAGGCGCTCCTCGATCCGGAAGCAAGCCGGCGACTCGATGTCCTCGAGCTGGATCGCGCCGAAGCCCAGCGCGAAGCGCTTCACGGTCTCGACGATCACGTCGGGGTCCCGCTCGGCGAGCACGATCGGGAAGGCCGAGACGCCCACGAACTGCTGGAGCAGCGCGGCCTTGCCCTCCATCACGGGCAGCGCCGCGATCGGCCCCACGTTGCCGAGGCCGAGCACGCGCGTGCCGTTGGTCACGATCGCGACGGTCTTGCCCCGGATCGTGAACAGATACGAATCGTCCGGGTTCGCGACGATGGTCTGCACCACCTCCGCGACGCCGGGCGTGTAGACGCGCCGCAGGTCGTGGATGTTCTGCACCGGATGCGTCGCGCGCACCTCGAGCTTGCCGTCGATGTGGAGCTCGTGGACGTCGTCGATGACGTCGACCAGCTCGACCCCGTCGCGTGCGGCGCACGACGTCGAGCGCGCGCTCCAGCGCCGCGGCGTCGTCCACCAGCACGTCGAGGTCGCGCATGATGTGGTCGGGTCCCACCCAGACCGTGCGGATGTCGCCGAGATTCGCGCCCGCCGTGCCGAGTGCCGTGGCCAGGCGGCCGAGCACGCCGGGCCGGTGCTCGTTGCGGACGCGCAGCGTGCGGAGCAGCGGATCGCGTTCGGGCATGGCGGTGGAGAATACCCCCGTGCCCGGTGCTCGGTCAGCGGTAGTCGTGCGACTCGGGCAGCTCGCGGCCGACGCGCAGGGGCACGACCTCGCGCACGCGCACGTGGATCACGCCGTCCACGTTCTGGAGCGGACCTGCGATCTCGAGGAGCGGCGAGGCGTGCAGCGGCACGCGCAGCCGCTCGAACTGATCGGGCGTGAAGACGCCGTTGGTGGTGCCGGTCTCGTCCTCGAGCGTGACGAAGCAGAAGCCCTTCGCAGAGCCCGGGCGCTGGCGCACGATCACGTGGCCCGCGGTGCGCACGAAGCGGCCGTTCGGGAGCTCGCGCAGCGCCTGGGTGGGGAGCACGCCCCGCTCCCGCAGTGTGGCGCGCAGGTGCGCCATCACGTGCACGCCGGTGGTGAGGCCGGTGGTGCGGTAGTCGGCGAGCGTGGTCTCGAGCGGATTGAGCGGGTCGAGCGGCACGTCGCGCTCGGCGTCGGGAGGCGCCGCGCCGGCGAGCAGCGACGTGGGATCGCGCTCGAGCGCGGTCACCTGCCAGAGCGCGGCGCGGCGCTCGCCGGCGCGCGGGTCGAGCGAGGCGAGCGCGCCGCATTCGGCGAGCGCCTCGATCTCGTTGCGCTTGGGCGCGGCGCGGCGCGGCGAGATCGGCGAGCGACGCGAAGGGCGTGCGCTCGCGCTCGGCGACGAGGCGCGCCCCCGTTTCGGCGGAGAAGCCGCGCACGTAGCGCAGGCCGAGACGCACTCCGCCGGCCTCCCAGGTGCAGCGCCACTGCGAGCGCGCGGCGTCGATCGCGCCGCACCGCGACGCCGTGGCGCTCGGCGTCCTTCACCAGCGTGGCCGGGCTGTAGAAGCCCATCGGCCAGGCGTTCAGCAGGCCGGCCAGGAAGGCCGCGGGATGGTGCGCGCGCAGGTAGGCCGAGGCGTAGGCGATCAGCGCGAAGGAGGCCGAGTGCGACTCCGGGAAGCCGTAGAGCGCGAACGAGGTGATGCCGCGCACGATCTCGTCCTGCGCGGCGCCCAGGATGCCGCGCGCGGCCATGCCCGCGCGCAGGCCGCTCCTCGATGCTGCGCCATGCGCTCCACCGAGCGCTTGAAGCCCATCGCGCGGCGCAGCTCCTCGGCCTCGCCGCCGCTGAAGCCCGCCGCCACCATCGCCAGCCGCAGCAGCTGCTCCTGGAAGATCGGCACGCCGAGCGTGCGCCGAAGGATCGGCTCCAGCGAGGGATGCGGATAGACCACGCGCTCGCGGCCCGCGCGGCGGTTCAGATAGGGATGCACCATCTGGCCGACGATCGGGCCGGGGCGGATGATCGCGATCTCGACCACGAGGTCGTAGAAGCTGCGCGGGCTTCATGCGCGGCAGCGTCGCCATCTGCGCGCGGCTCTCGATCTGGAACACGCCGACGGTGTCGGCGCGCTGGATCATGGCGTAGGTCTCGGGGTCGTTCGCGGGCAGGTGCGCGAGGTCGATCGTCGACGCCCTCGTGGTCGCGGATCAGAGGGATCGTCTCCTCGAGCGCGGCCAGCATGCCGAGCCCCAGCAGGTCGATCTTGATGAGGCCGAGGTCGGCGCAGTCGTCCTTGTCCCACTGGATCACGCGCGCGCCCGGGCATCGCGGCGGGCTCGAGGGGCACCACCTCGTCGAGGCGCCCGGCTGCGATCACCAGGCCGCCGGTGTGCTGGCCGAGGTGGCGCGGCAGGCCCTGGACGCGGCCGACGAGCTCGAGCAGGAGGCGGATGCGCGGCGCGTCGGGGTCGACGCCGGCGCCGCGCAAGAGCTCCGCAGACGTCGTCCAGGTCCTCGCGGAAGTGCAGGTGGTGCAGGTGCTTCGCGAGGCGGTCGCAGGCGTCCGGGCTCATGCCGAGCACCTTTGCCCATCTCGCGCAGCGCCGAGCGCGTGCGGTAGCTGATCACGGTGGCGGTCATGCCCACGCCGTGCGGGCCGTAGCGCTCGATAGACGTACTGGATCACGCGCTCGCGCGGGTCGCCCGAGGGCAGGTCGAGGTCGATGTCGGGCCACTCGCCGCGCTCCTCGGACAGGAAGCGCTCGAAGAGCAGCTCCATGCCGATCGGGTCCACCGCCGTGATGCGCAGGGCGTAACAGACGGCGCTGTTGGCCGCGGAGCCGCGGCCCTGGCACAGGATGCCCGAATCGCGCGCGAAGCGCGCGAGGTCCCAGACGATCAGGAAGTAGCCGGCCAGATCGAGCTTCTCGATCACCGCGAGCTCGTGCTCGAGCTGGGCGCAGCGCGCGCGCCGAGAGCGGCGCCCCGTAGCGCTCGCGCGCGCCGTCGAACGTGAGGCGGCGCAGGAGGGCGGCCTGCGTCTCGCCGGGGGCGGTGGGGAAGGTGGGGAAGCGGTAGCCGAGGTCGGCGAGCGTGAACTCGCAGCGCTCGGCGATCGCGCGCGTCGTGCGCAGCCAGGCGGGGCGGTCGGCGAAGCGCGCGCGCTGCTCGCGGGGCGAGCGCAGCACCCGCTCGCCGTTGGCGAGCAGGAGCTTTCCAGCGCGGTCGAGCGTGGTGTGGTGGCGCAGGCAGGTGAGCGCGTCGAGGAGCTTGCGGCCGGCGGGCAGCGCCGCGCGCACGTCGCCCGTCGCCGCGACCGGGACGCGCAGCGCCTCGGCGATCGCGACCGCGCGGCGCGCGCCGGCCGCCTCCGCGCGGTCCAGGCTGCGCGAGACGTCGAGGGCGACGCGCTCGCTCCCGAACACGCCCGACGGCGCGGTCGAGGAACGCGCGCAGTGCGCCGCCGTCCGCGCGCAGGCCCTCGCAGTCCGCGCCCTCGCCGCGCACCAGTGCGAAGAGCCCGCCGGCGTGCGCCTCCAGCTCGGCCCAGGAGACGCGCGCCGCGCCCTTCGGCGCATTGCCCTGGGCGACGCTGAGCAGGCGCGCGAGGTGGCGGTAGCCCGCGCGCGACTCGGCGAGGAGCAGCAGCGGGCGCCCCTCGACGTCCGAGAGCTCGGCGCCCACCAGCGCGCGCAGGCCGGCCCGCGTCGCCGCCTGGTGGAAGCGCGGCGCGCCGTAGAGCCCGTCGCGATCGGCCAGCGCGCACGCGCCGTAGCCGAGCTCCGCCGCGCGCGCCGCCACGTCCTCGGGATTCGACGCGCCCTCCAGGAAGGAGAAGGCGCTGCGCGCGCGCAGCTCGACGTAGTCGGCCCCAGGCTCTGCCATGTGAACTATTTTCGCTCTAGATTCGCCGTCGAGCAAACCCCACGGGGGGGCTGAGCCCCGCGCCCTCCGCCCGGCCCCGGCCTAGCGAATCTCGAGCTCGTCGAAGTCCGGATGGCGCAGCGTGCGCCAGATGTCCGTGCCGTAGAGCGGGCACATCGTGGCCGAGCGCCCGTGCTGGGTCCAGTAATAGCTGTGCACGCGCGGGTCGCTCCAGACCTTGCCCGCGTTGGCCTCGTCGATCCGCTTCGCGAATTCCCAATAGGCGCTCGCGGTCGGCTCGATCGACTTCTTGTCCTCGAGGATGAGCCGCTCCATGCACTGGAGCGCGTACACGACGACGAGCTCGTGGAAGGCGCCCGGGCCGATGCCGCCGTTGGTGTTCGGCCCGTAGAGCGACCAGAGGTTCGGGAAGCCCGGCATCATGCAGAAGCGATGGGCGCGCGCGCCGCCCTCTCGCCACAGCTCCTCGATCGTGCGGCCGTCGCGGCCCGTGATCGTCATCGGGAACAGGTACTCGGTGGCGTGGAAGCCGGTCGCGTAGACGATCGCGTCGACCTCGTAGTGGTTCCCGTCACCGGCCCAGATGCCCGTGCGGTCGACGCGCACGGCCGCCTCCGTCACGAGCGTCACGTTGTCGCGCAGGATCGCGTCGAGCACGCTGAAGTCGGGATCGACGATCACCGGACGCGCCCCGAGCACCGGGTACTCCGGCGTCATCTTCGCGACGAGCTCCGGGTCGTCGAGCTTGCGCTGCAGGAACGCGATCGAGCTGTCGCGCAGCTCCTTGTTCACGGGGCTCCGCGCATACGGATCCTTGAACTCAGGATCGATGTCGGTGAGCGCCGCGAACGTGGCCGGATAGAGCGTGCGGTGTCGCGAGAAGTTGGTGTGGAAGGGCAGATTGCGGTCGAGCCAGTTCACCTGCGGCGGGAACGGCGAGCGGTAGCCCCGGACCGCGAAGAGCCACGAAGGCGTCCGCTGGAAGATGACGACGTGCCCCGCCTCGAGCGCGATCTCGGGGATGGTCTGGTAGCCGGTCGCGCCCGTGCCGATCACCGCGATGCGCTTGCCCTTCAGGTCGAACCCCTCGGGCCAGCGCGCGGTGTGCCAGGACGGCCCGGCGAACTCCGCCTTGCCCTCGATCTCGGGGATGTTCGGCCGGCTCAGGAAACCGACCGCCGTGATGACCGCGTTCGAGCGGAGCGTGCGCGGACCGGCGGGGCCCTCCACGTCGATCTCCCACATGGAGTCGGCTTCGTTCCACGTGAGCGAGCGGACCTCGGTCTCGAACTCGATGCCGCTGCGGAGGTCGAAGGTGTCGGCGACCCAGTCGAAGTACTTCTGGTTCTCCTCCCAGTCGCAGAACGGGTTCGGATAGGGGAAGTCGACGCCGAAGATGTTCGTGTAGCCGCGGCTCGGCGTGTCGACGCGGGCGCCGGGATAGCGGTTCTCGTGCCAGGTGCCGCCGACGCCCTTGTTCTTTTCGAGCATCCTGTACGGGATTCCCGCTCGCTTCAGCATCAAGGCGGCGCTGAGGCCGCCGAGGCCCGCGCCGATGATCGTGACCGAGAAGCCCTTCAGTCGGTCGGGGGGCGGTGCTGCGCTCCACTCGAGGCTGCGCACGAAGGGGTCGAGCGCCAGCTCCTCGAGGCAGAACGCGAGGTCGTCCGGGTCGCTGATGTCGTCGCCGACGGTCAGGCCGAGGCTCACGGGCAGCCGCTCCTCGGGCCCGAGGCCGATGTCGCCCGCGCCCGAGTCGCGGTAGGCCTTCAGGAACTCGACGGCCTTGCGGCGAAGCAGCGGCACGTCCTCGAGGGCCACCACGGGCGCTTGAGCGAAGCCGGTGACGACCAGCATCGACTTCGTCGCCAGGATCTCCGGATCGCCGGTCAGCTGGTAGATCAGCCCGCGCAGCACCATCGGGTCGGCGTAGGCGACTGCATCCTCGATCTGCTCGTCGCTCGCCCCGAGCAACTCGTGCCGGACCTTCCTGTCGACTGCCATGCGCTTCGCCCCCTCATCGAGAGTCCGGCCATCACGGAAGATAAGACAACTCCTGACCCAAAGGCACCGCGCTCAAATCCGGGAGGACTCGACCCCCTCATCGCTGGAGGTGTCACGTCCAATTCCATGCGAAACTCGACGGGTAAGGAGCCCTGGCCAGTGCGTCCCAGCAGGGAGGAGGTCGTGACTCGCTTCGTTCCCCTCGTCCTCGTCGCCAGCGTGAGTGCCGTCACCGCCACCCTCGCACCCGGAGCCCTGGCCCAGCCCTCGGTACCTGCCGGCACGTTCTACGCGTTCTGCTGGACCCCGCCCACCAAACAGCTCGTCTATCTCAGCGCTCCGTTCCAGACCAGCGAGCCGAGAAGCGCCTTGGTCGAGGCCGCGTTCAATGCGTTCGTCAAGCAGCAGTACGGGTACTCCGCGAACGACGGCCAGTGCTCGGGCGATCTTTCCGCGAGCGTGAGAGACAGCAAGCGAGCCGCGGTCCTCGCACAGGCGCAGGGACTCGACGGCGAGATCACGGCGGTGACGTTCGCCTACACGCCGGCGGCTCCGCCGCCGCTCGCCCCCGCTGCACCGCCCGCGCCGCCAATCGCCGCGACCCTGAACCCCGGCAACCTCGAGGATCCCTGGTTGCAGAAGGCCAAGGACGAGCTCAGGGGATCGAAGGGCTACTGCGAGACCAATTTCCTGCTGCACCGCATCTTCGACTGCGAGTGTTTCGCCCGTCTCGTCTTTCAGTTCCGGGTGGCGCACGCCGGCGAGTACAAGCAGAGCAACCGGGAGGAAGGGACGGGCTGGCCCGGATTCAGCAACGTCCTGATGGCGCAAGACTTTCGCTGCACCGCCTGTCTCGAAGACGCCCGGCTCAACCAGTACGTCCACGAGAAAGTCACGGAGAACAGCTACCCCGCCCTCTCGATGGGCCGAACCACTCCCGCCAAGGTGAAGGCCCATGCGGACTGCGTCGGGCCGAAGTACATCGCCGAGTTCAAGGCACACCCTCACGTATTCGAGGAGACGTCGAACTTCAACAGGGCGGCTGAGGCGTGCCCACCTCCCTGATTCCACGCCAAGGCTTTGGACTCAGCCGTCGAGCGTCGCCGCAAGGCGCTCCGCCTCCACGACCATCTCGGCGAGCACCGCGAGCCCGCCGTCCCAGAAGGCCGGGTCGGTGACGTCGAGGCCCAGGCGCGCGAGCAGGGTCGCCGGGGCGTCGCTGCCCCCCGCGGCGAGCAGCGCGCGGTACTTGGCGACGAAGGGCGCCCCCTCGGCGTCGTAGCGGCGCAGCAGCGCCAGCACGAGCAGCTCGCCGAAGGCGTAGGCATAACAATAGAAGGGCGCGTGCACGAAGTGGCCGATGTAGAGCCACCACCACGCGTAGTCGTCGGAGAGCGCCACGGTCCCGCCGTACAGGCGGGCGTTCTCCTCGCGCCAGAGGGCGTTCACGCGGTCGATGGCGAGCTCGCCCTCCGCGCGTCGCGCGGCGTGCAGGCGCTCCTCGAAGCGCGTGAGCACGACCTGGCGGAAGACCGTGGCGAAGGCCTCCTCGAGCTTGCCGCACAACAGGGAGAGGCGCGTGCGCGGATCTCGCTCTTCGCGCATCAGCTTGCGGAACACGAGCATCTCGCCGAACACGCTCGCGGTCTCTGCCGTGGTGAGCGGCGTCTCCTGCTCGAAGAGCCCGTTGCCGGCGGCGAGCACGCCGTGCACGCCGTGGCCGAGCTCGTGAGCGAGTGTCATCACGTCGCGGGCGCCGCCCGTGTAGCTCATCAGCACGTAGGGATGGAGGCTCGGCAACGTGGCGGCGCAGAACGCTCCGCCCTGCTTCCCGGGGCGCAGCTCGGCGTCGATCCAGCGCTCCGCGAAGAAGCGCCCGACGATCTCGCCCAGCTCGGGCGAGAACTCGGCGTAGGCGCGCAGCACGACCTCGCGCGCGTCGTCGAAGGAGCGCTCGCGCGCCACGCCGGGGAGTGGGGCGTAGCGGTCGTAATCCGCGAGCTCCGCGAGACCGAGCAGGCGCGCCTTCAACCGGTAGTAGCGCTGCACGAGCGGGAAGGCGCGCTCGCAGGCACCGAGCAGCGCGTCCACCGAGCGCGCGTCGATCTCGTTGGCGAGGTGGCGCGCGTCCATGGCTCCCGCGTAGTGGCGCAGGCGATCCTGGGTCGCCTTGCTCTGCACGAGCGTGTTGAGCACGAAGGCGAGGATGCGCGCGCTCTCGCGCAAGCCGGCGGAGAGCGCGGCGGCCGCGGCGCGCCGCTCCGCACGCTCGGGGCGATAGAGCAGCGCGAGGGTCTCCTCGAGGCCGAGCGCGCGCGTCCCGCCCGGGAGCGGCACCGAGAAGCGCAGGCTCGCCACCTGCTCGTCGAAGAGCCGCGCGAAGGCGCGCTCGCCGCTGTTGGCGGCCTCGTCGAGCACGCGCTCCTCGGGCTCGGAGAGGACGTGGGGCCGATAGCGCCGGGCCGCCTGCAGGTAGTGGCGGCGGCGAGCGAGAGAGGGGTCGGCGAGCAGCGCGCGCGCCCGCGTCTCGTCGACGGCGACCCACTCGAGCTCGAAGAAGCGGAGCTCGTTGCGCACCTCGGTCTCGCGCTCCTGCACGTGCTGCAGGAGCGCGCCGTGCGCGGGCGCCGTGGTGTCGGCGGCGAACTGGAGCGAGGCGAAGGAGGCGGCGCGCGCAGCCGGAAGCAGCGCGGCCTCGAGCGCGTCGACGGCCTCGGCGAGCTCGGCGGCCTCGAGCTTCGCCACGCGCCCGCGAAAGCGCGCGCCCAGCGCGCGGGCGGCCGCGAGCGAGGCGTCGAGGTCTGCGTCGAGGGCGGCCCGCGCGGGCGCCCGGTAGAGATGGGTGAGATCCCACGCGACCCCGGCGGCAGGGCCCCGGTCGTGGGAGTCGGTCGCGGCTGCGCTCATGGCGCGAATCCTAACGTTGGGTTTGACAGAGCGCGCCGCGCGCGGGCACGATCGGGCGCATGGTGCGGCTCGCGCGGGTGGTTCTGGTGGCGGGGCTGGTGGGGTCGCTGGCCGCGGCGGGCGCGCGCGGGCAAGCGGCGGGCGAGGGGACCCCCGCGCGCATCTCGCGCGCGGATCTCGACGCCTTCGTGGACGGCGTGGTCGAGCCCTGGCTCGAGCGCAGCGACGTCGCGGGCGCGGTGGTCGCCGTGATCGCCGATCGCGAGATCGCGCTGCTCAAGGGCTACGGCTTCGCCGACGTCGCGAAGCAGACGCCCGTCGATGCCGAGCGAACGCTCTTCCGCCCCGGCTCGATCAGCAAGCTCTTCGTGGCGCTCGCCGTGATGCAGCTCGTCGAGCAGGGCAAGCTCGACCTCGACGCCGACGTGAACGGCTACATCGACTTCGAGCTGCCGATCGCGGCGGGGCGACCGGTGACGCTGCGCCAGCTCCTCACGCACCGGGCGGGCTTCGAGGAGCAGAATCCGCGATCTCGGCAGCGCCAGCGGGAGCCCGCCGCCCCTCGGCGAGTTCCTGCGCGAGCATCTCCCGCGCCGCTCGTTCCCCGTCGAGCAGTGGCCGTCCTACTCGAACTACGGCTTCACGCTCGCTGGCTACGTCGTGGAGCGCGTCAGCGGCGTGCCGCTTCGCGGAGTACGTCGCCGGACACCTGTTCGCGCCGCTCCGGATGGCGAACGCGACGTTCGCGCGAGCCGCTGCCGGAGACGCTCGCACCGCGGATGTCGCGGGGCTACCTCGCGGCGTCGAGCGAGGCCGAGCCCCTTCGAGGTCATGAACGACGTTCCGGCGGGCGCGCTCTCCGCCAGCGCGCGGGGACATGGCGCGCTTCATGCGGGCGCTGCTGGCGAGCGGAGAGCTCGACGGCGCGCGCGTGCTCGCGCCGGAGACGTTCGCGCGCTGGGTGGAGCCGCAGGTGATCGTCGCCGGGAATGGCTACGGGCTCGGCATCTATCAGCAGCATCCTCACGGGGTGCGGCTGCTCGGGACACGGCGGGGATACCGCCTACTTCCACAGCCTGCTCGCGGTCTCGCCCGAGCTGGGCTTCGGCGTGTTCGTGTCGCAGAACAGCCTGGGCAACGGCGGGTCCGCGCTGCGCGAAGTGCTCGTGCCGGCCCTGGCCAAGCGCTACTTCGCGCGCGAGCGGCCGGCCCCGGCGGAGGCGTCTGCGCGGATCGCAGACGCCCTCGGCCGCTACATGGTCTCGCGGCGCTCGGACCACTCGGTGATGCGCGTGCTCGGCCTGATGGCCCAGGTGGAGGTCTCCGAGGACCACGGCGAGATCGTGACGAACGGCTTCGCAGACATGGCGGGCAACCCGGCGCGCTGGCGGGAGGTGGCTCCGGATCGCTTCCGCCTGCTCGACGGCCGCGTCGAGATCGAGTTCCAGCGCGACGCGGGCGGGCGCGTGGTCCGCGCGCTGCCGCCGTTCCCGGGCGTGACCTTCGAGCGCATCGGTCTGCTCGACTCGGCGGCCCTCGCCGCGGCGCTCGGAGGCCCTGCGCTCGTGATCGTCGTGTTCACGCTGGGTGCGAGCCTCGCGGGGGGCACGGTCCGCCGAGCGCTCGGCGCGCCGCCGCGCGGAGCGCGCCCCTGGGACGAGCGCCTCGCCGCGCCGGTCGCGGCGGCGCTCTGGGTCGCGGTCGGGGCAGGCATCGCGCGCGTCGCCGCGTACGGGAACGAAATCTGGCGCTTCTCGCGCGGCGAGGACGGCTGGCTCCAGGCGACGCTGGGGCTCGCCTGGGCCGCGGTGGCGGCTTCCGGCTGGGCGATCTTCGTGGCGCAGCGCGCGGCGCGCGATCCCCAGCGCTCGCACGCGCGCCGCATCCTGGTGGCGCTGCCGGCGCTCGCATTCCTCGCGCTCAGCTGGCTCGCCTGGAACTGGGGCCTGGTCTCGAATCCCGCGCGCTACTGACGCGGGCGTACACTCGCGGCGTGAGCGAACGCCCGCGCACGATCGTGCACGCCGACATGGATGCGTTCTACGCGTCCATCGAGCAGCGCGACGATCCGGCGCTGCGCGGAAAGCCCGTGATCGTGGGCGGCACCGGGCCGCGCGGCGTCGTCTCGGCTGCGAGCTACGAGGCGCGCGTGTTCGGCGTGCGCTCGGCGATGCCCGGGTTCGAGGCGCGCCGGCTCTGCCCCGACGGCATCTTCCTGCGCGGCGACATGGCGAAGTACGCGCGCGAGAGCAAGCGCATCTTCGCGATCTTCGAGCGCTTCACGCCGGCCGTGGAGGGCCTCTCGCTCGACGAGGCGTTCCTGGACCTGACCGGCAGCGAGCGGCTCATGGGACCCGCGCGCCCGGTGGCGGAGCGCCTGCGGCGCGAGGTGCGCGCCGAGACCGGGCTCGCGGTCTCGGTGGGGATCGCGCCGGTGAAGATGGTGGCGAAGATCGCGAGCGACCTCGCGAAGCCCGACGGCTTGCGCGAGGTGCACGCGGGCGAGCTGCGCGCGTTCCTCGATCCGCTGCCCGCGTGGCGGCTCTGGGGCGTGGGGGCGGTGACCGAGGCGCGCCTATTGCGCGCGGGTTTCCAGACGATCGGCGACCTGGCGCGCGCGGCGCCCGAGCGGCTGCAGGCCGTGCTCGGCGACTGGGGCGTGGGCCTCGGCTGCCTCGCGCGCGGCGAGGACCTGCGCGAGGTCGAGCCCTACCGCGATGCGGTCTCCATGAGCGAGGAGAACACGTTCTCGCGGGACATCTCGGATCGCCGCGTGCTCGACGCGGCGATCCTCGCGCACGCCGACTCGGTCGCGCGCCGCCTGCGCCGCAGCGGCGAGCGCGGGCGCACGGTCGTGCTGAAGCTGAAGCTCGCGCGCCGCGTGGCGGCGGGGCCGCGCGGCTATCCGCTGCTCACGCGCCGCACCACGCTCGAGGAAGCGACCGACGACGGCGACGTGATCGCGCGCGAGGCGCGCGCGCTGCTGCGCGCCTCGGGCCTCGCCGAGCCGGTGCGCCTGCTCGGCGTGGGCGTGACGAACCTGGTGGCCGCGAACCCGGAGCAGCTCGCGCTCGGCGGCGAAGGCACCGCGCGCGCTCGGCGCGCGAGCCTGAACCGCACCCTCGACGCGCTCGCCGACCGCTACGGCCGAGGCATCGTCCACCGCGCCGAGCAGGCCGACGTCTCCCGCGCCGCGCTCTCCGACCAGATCAAGCGCGGCGAGTGAGCACGTGCCACGCGGACTGGATCAGGAGGCGAGGCGCTCGAGTCCAGGCACCAGGTCGAACCCGGAGTCGAAGCTCGCGATTCGCGTGACCCGGTTCCGCTCCATGAGGGCGACGTGAAGCGCGTCGCGTGCCGAGAGCGGCTCGCGCTCGAGCACGATGGTCTTGGCTCGCTCCACGGCTGCCCGATCGACGGGCCAGACCTCCTCGATGACGCCGAGCAGAACGTCGAATGCGGGCTGGATTGCGTCCGGTCGCCGAATCGCGCTGTAGCGGTGCAGGATCTCCTGCAGGACTTCCGCATCCGTGACGAGCGGAACACGCTCGCCCAGCAGCCGCTCGAGGAGGCGCCGCGCGTCGAGCTTGTGAGGATGCGCTGCACCCACGAGATACATCGGGATGTTCGAGTCGATGAAGATCACGGGCTTCCGTTGGAGCGGTAGCCCTGCTCGATTTGGCTCAACAACTCCTCGATCTCTCCGGTCGGGAAGCTGTGCCGCGCGGCTGTGCGTACCGCGGCGAGCTTGCGATCGAGGTCGCCGCTCGGCTGCCGCTTGCGCGCCACGCGCAGGGCTTCGCGGACCCACTCGGCGATCGAGAGGCGCCGCGAGCGCGCCGCGCGCTGGATCTCCCGCCACTCCGCGTCGTCGAGCAGCACTTGCATCCGCTTAGTCATACTAGGAGCCTAGTTGACTCATATGTATGAGTCAATTAGCAAGGAGCGCGCGGATCAATCGTACACGGCGTCGATGAACCAGTGGGAGTGGAGGAGGTCGCAGCGCAGGCGGACGACGAGGCCGTCGGCGGTCTCGACGTCGTAGTGGTCGAAGGCGTAGCGATCCTCGCTCCACCAGCGGCCGGTCGTGCGCCAGGGGCCCGCGCAGCGCACGACCTCGCCGTTCGCGAGCGCGCTCTGCAGCCGATGCGGCGCGCCGCGCGCGCTCTGCACGGCGGCGGGGAGGGGAGGGCGCAGCGCCCGCACCGTGAGCGCGTTGGCGGGCGGCGCGGTGCCCGGCGCGCCGGCGAGCGGCGCGCGCGCGGCCCCCGGCCGGAAGGGCGCGAGCGCATAGGCGTCGGGCCGGTGCTCGTCCGCGAGCATCGGCGCGCCGACGCGCTCGGCGCCGCACAGCGCCGCGAGCTCGGCGAGCGTGCGGTCGAGCGCGGCGGGGGCGGGACCCGCGGGCGCGAAGAAATCGAGCTGGTCGCCGCGCGCGCGCGCGCCGTCCGTCGCCATCGAGATCGACTCGATCGCCGCGGGCGGCGGCGCGGCCTCGAGCGCGAGCGCCAGGAGGCGCAGCACGACGCGGACATCGCGCGTGGGGGCCGCGAGGCCGATGCGGCGCGCGTCGCTGCCACCGCCCTCGAGGCGGCAGTCGAGCGCGAGCTCGCCGAAGGCGAGGCCGCGGCAGGCGAGCCGCTCGGCGAGCCGGGTCAGGAGGCCCCGCAGCACGAACAGCAGCGGCTCGAGCTCCGCCACGGGCGCCTCGAGATCGGTCGCCTCCTCGAAGCGCGCCGCCGCGGGCGCCACGAGCGGGGGCCCCCCATCCTCGCCGCGCGCGAGCGCGAGCAGCGGCAGGAGCCCCGGCCCCAGGCGATTCACGAGCGCGCGCTCGGGCATCCGCAACAAGTCGCCCACGCGCCGCAGGCCGAAGCGCGAGAGCGCGTCGGCGAGCGCGTCGTCGGGGTTCAGGAGATCGACCGCGAGCGGCGCCAGATAGGCGGCGTCGCCACCCGGGGCGATCACCTCCACCGCCCCCGGCGCCTCGCGGCGCGCGAGCTCGCGCGCCGCGATCTGCGCTACGCCGCGCGCCCCCGCGAGCGCGACCACCGCCGGCAGGCCCAGGCGCGCCACGCGCTGGGCCAGCGCCGCCGCGAAGCCGGCCTCGCTGGGGAACAGGCGCGAGATCCCGCGCGCGTCCACGTAGACCGCCGCCTCCGCGGCGAAAAAGCCCGTGGCGCGCGGCGCGAGCTCGGCGCGCGGAGCCGAGGCGAGCGCGGCGTCGAGCAGCGCGGCGCGCGCGCTCTCCTCCTGCGCGAGCGAGAGGGTGCGCACGCGCAGAGCCGCGCAGCTCGCGCGCGCGTGCACCACGCCGCTGCCCACGCGCACGCCGGCGCGCCGCGCCTCGGGAGAGCAGGCGAGCACCTCGCCGCGCGGCCCCGGCGCCGACGCGATCGCGAGCGGCAGACCTGAGAGCTCGGGCTCGGCGCGCAGCGCGGCGGCGAGCGGCAGCGCCGGGACGAGCAGGCACGCAATGCGGCGCGCGCTTTGCGCGCTCGCCTGGCGCGCGCTCTGCGCGCTCGCCTGGTGGGGGGAAGGCACGCGCGTCTCACGCGGCGAAAGAGAGGAAGCGCAGCGGAGCTGCGCGCTGGTCGGGGCCGGCGCGGTTGCGCACCAGCCGGACGCGGCTCTCCAGCGCTTCGAGCCAGGCGGGCTGCTCCGCGAAGCGCGCGCGCGCCGCCGCAAGCTCGAGCGCGAGGTCGGCCTGGCTCCCGGCCAGCCGGTCGCGCGTGAGCAGCACGAGGCCCGTGTCGGCGCTCGCCGCGCTCTTGCGCAAGCGCGGCCAGGTGGAGGCGGGCACGCGCAGCGGCTCGCGGCCCGCGCCCAGGGCGAGATCCACCAGCACCAGCGCGAAGCCGCCCGCGGAGAGCACGTGCTCGGCGCAGCGCAGGGCGCAGGCCGGATCGGTCGGCCGCGCCCACAGCACGCGCGCGAGGTCGACGCCCGCGGCCGCCGCCGAGGTCGGATCGAAGGCGTCGGCGGCATCCACGACGCTCACGAGCGCGCCGCGGCGCGTGGTCTCCGCGAGCAGCGCGAGCGCGAGCGAGGTGCGCCCGCAGGAGAGGGGGCCCGCGATCTCGCACAGCCGGCCGCGCGGGAAGCCGCCGCCGAGCAGCCGATCGACCTCGACCAGCCCGGTCGCGAGCCGCGCGCTCGCGAGCTCGGGCGCGCCCCCGGCCCGGATCTCGGCGCCGAGGTCGCGCAGCAAGACCTCGAGCCGCTGCGTTCTCGTCTGGGGGGGCGAGAGCATGAAGAGCGATTTTCGCTCTATTTTCGCCCTCGCGTCAACAGGAATCGCCTGGGGGCTAACGCGCCGCCGACGGGCCGCTCTGCTCCAGCACTGCCTCGAAGGTCTCGAGCTTCGGATGCCCGCGCAGGAGGCCCGAGGGCAGGCGCCCCTCGCGATGGGCGAGGCGAAAGGCCTCCGATCGCGTCCAGGCCTCGAAGGCCGCGCGGCTCTCCCAGGTCGAGTGGGACACGTAGCGGCCCGGCGCGTCGCCGCGCAGCAGGGCGAAGCGCACGAAGCCGGGCACGTGGTGGAGGTGCGTCTCGCGCTCGGCCCAGCGCGCCTCGAACTCGGCCCCGCGCTCCGGGTCCACCTCGAACTGGTTCATCGCGACGAACGCCATGCTGGCACCTCACGCTCTCGCGCGTCGTAACGTAGACCCCATGCGCTTCCTCCACACCATGCTCCGCGTGAGGGATCTCGACGAGTCGCTGCGCTTCTACACCGAGCACTTCGGGATGAAGCTCTTGCGCCGCAGGGACTACCCGGACGGCAAGTTCACGCTCGCCTTCGTCGGCTACGGCGACGAGAGCGAGCACACCGTGCTCGAGTTCACCCACAACTGGGGCAAGAGCGACTACGTGCTCGGCGACCAGTACGGGCACATCGCGATCGGCGTGCCCGACGCCTACGCCGCCTGCGCCAAGCTCAAGGCGGACGGCGTGAACGTGACGCGCGAGCCCGGTCCCATGAAGCACGGCACGACGGTGATCGCCTTCGTCGAGGATCCCAACGGCTACAAGATCGAGCTGATCCAGGAGAAGTGACGCCCCGCCCGCGCGGGCGTCAAGGGGCCACGCGCACGCGCCCGCCCTCGATCCGGAGGCGCCCCTCCGCGAAGGCGCGGATCGCCTCGGGCACGAGCTCGCGCTCGGCGGCCTGCACGCGCGCCGCGAGCGTATCGGGCGTGTCGTCGTCGAGGACCGGCACCGCGCGCTGCGCGATGATCGGGCCCTGGTCGTACTCGTCGTCGGCGAAGTGCACCGTCGCGCCGCTCAGCTTCACGCCCCGGGCGAGCACGGCCTCGTGCACGTGGTGGCCGTACATGCCCTTGCCACAGAACGCCGGGATCAGCGCCGGGTGCACGTTCAGGGTGCGGCCGCGGTAGCGCTCGCGCGGCTCGAAGATCGAGAGGAAGCCGAGGCAGGCCACGAGCCCGACGTCGTGGCGCGCGAGCTCGGCGTGGATTGCGTCGTTGAAGCTGCGCACGTCCGGAAACTGCTTGCGCGGCAGCGCGAGAGCCGGGCACGCCGCGCCGCTCCGCGCGCGCGAGCCCGCCCGCTCGCTCCTTCGACGCGATCACGCACACCACGCGCGCGGGCAGGCCGCGCTGCTCGATGTGCTCGAAGAGGTTCTCGAGGCTGGTGCCGCTGCCCGAGAGGAGGACGGCGACGCGCAGCGGAGCCGCGCTCACGCCGTCCCCGTCAAATTGGCGTGCACGCGCCGCGTCGCCGGCGACTGGTTCAGCGTGTAGAAGTGGATGCCGGGGGCGCCGCGCTCGAGCAGCTCGCGGCACTGGAGCGTCGCCCACTCGACGCCGATCGCGAGCGAGCGCTCCTTGTCGCCCTCGCGCCGCGGCGAGCTCGCGCTCGAGCTCCGGCGGGCTCTCCGAGGTCGGCGCGTTGCGCAGCGCTCCGCGCAGGTTCGCGAGGCTCACGATCGGCATGATGCCCGGCACGATGGGCACGCGGATGCCGCTCGCGCGGGCGCGCTCCACGAAGCGGAAGTAGTGCGCGTTGTTGAGGAAGAGCTGGGTGATCAGGAACTCGGCGCCGGCCTCGAGCTTGCGCTTCAGGTTCTCGAGGTCGCGGGCCGCATCCGGCGCCTCGGGATGGACCTCGGGGTAGCAGCCGCCGCCCACGCAGAACGAGCCGCGGCTCTTCACGAAGGCGGCGAGCTCGCTCCCGTAGCGGAAGCCGTCCGGCCGGCGGCCGCCACTCGGGCAGATCGGGCGGCGGGTCGCCGCGCAGCGCCATCACGTTCTCGATGCCCGCGCGCGCGAGCACGTCCAGCGTCGCGGCCAGCTCGCTCCGGCTCTGGCCCGCGCAGGTCATGTGCGCCATCGCCGTGATGCCGAGCTCGCTCTGGATGCGCGTCGTCAGCTCCACGGTCTGCGAGCGATTCTCGCCGCGCGCGTGGCTCGTGACGGAGACGAAGGCGGGCCGTCAGCTCCGCGAGGTCGGCGACGGTTCGGTAGAGCGTGCGCCAGCCCGCCGGCGTCTTGGGCGGAAAGAACTCGAAGGAGAAGACGGCGGCCGGCGCGTGGCCAGCAGCTCGGCGATGCGCATCCGGCAAAGTCTACGGGGCGCGCTCCATTGACGCGAAAAGCGCGCGCGGCCATCCTGCGCAGCCGCGCTCTCCCGTCGAGTCCGGGCCGCGCGCGACAACGGGAGACGGGCCGCGGCCATGTCGGTGCTCGTGCACGGGTTCGGTAGCGGTGGACCACATCATGGTCTACCGCGGTCGCTTCAAGGACGTGATCCTGCCCGACCGCCTGCACGTGCTGAACGTGGCCTTCCACGTTCCTGAGCTGCGCAAGAGCTTCGGCGGCACCGCCGCCAACATCGCCTTCAACCTGCGCCAGCTGGGCGACGACCCGATCGTGCTGGCCACGGTGGGCGGCGACGACTTCGCGGGCTACGCCGCCTGGCTCGACGCGCACGGCATCCGGCGCGACCACATCGTGCCCCTGGCCGGCGAGTCGACGGCCGGGGCCTACATCACCACCGATCTCGACGACAACCAGATCGTGGGCTTCCACCCGGGCGCCATGGACCGCGCCCACGAGGCGCCCGTGGCGCGCGTGCGCGAGCCGTTCGAGCTCGGGTTCGTGTCGCCGAACGGCAAGCGCGCCATGCAGGAGCACGCGCGCGCCCTCAAGGCCGCCCGCAAGCGCGTGCTGCTCGACCCCGGCCAGGGCCTGCCGCTCTTCGCGCGGGACGAGCTCCTCGAGCTGATCAGCGGAGCGGAGCTCCTGTTCGCGAACGACTACGAGTGGTCGCTGATCCAGGAGACCACCGGCCTTGCCGAGGGCGCGCTCGCCGAGCGCGTGGGCGCCGTGGTGGTCACGCTGGGCGAGGGCGGCTCCCAGGTCCGCGAGCGCGCGCGCGTGACCGAGATCCCGCCGCTGCGCGCCCGCTCCGTCGTCGACCCGACGGGCTGCGGCGACGCCTACCGCGCCGGCTTCGCGCACGGGCTCCTGCGCGGACGGCCGCTCGCCCAGTGCGCGCGCATGGGCAGCGTCATGGGAGCGCTGCTCGTCGAGCGCCACGGCACCCAGAGCCTGCGCCTCGCGCCCGGCGAGTTCACCGAGCACTATCGGCGGGCCTTCGGAGAGGATGCGGCATGAACGGCCCGCGATCGCCCTCGAGCTTCGGCGTGCTGGTCTGGCTCGGGATCTCGCTCGCGCTGCCGCTGCCCTGGCTGATTGCGGCCTTCGCCGATCTCCCGTTCGTCCCCGAGGTGGCCGCCCCCGCCTCGGGGCTCGCGATCGTCGGCTCGGCCTTCTTGCTCTCGTGGTCGGTGGAGCTCGGCGAGCGCGACATTCCCCAACAGCTCGCGCTGCTCGTGCTCGCGCTGGTCTCGGTCCTGCCCGAGTACGCCGTCGACCTCACCTTCGCGATCAAGGCCGCAACCCACCCCGAGTACACGCACTACGCCGTCGCGAACATGACGGGCGCGAACCGGCTGCTGATCGGCCTGGGCTGGCCGGCGGTGGTGCTGCTCGCGACCTGGCGCCAGCGCACGCAGAGCCTCCTGATCCCAGAGCACCACCGGCTCGAGATGCGCTTCCTGCTGCTCTCCACGATCTACTCGTTCACGATTCCGTTCAAGGGCTCCATCAACTTCATCGACGCGGCCGTGCTGCTGGTGCTCTTCTTCTGGTACGCGTACCGCACGTCGCAAGGCGCCCACGAGCACGCCGAGCTCGCCGGACCGGCGGCGTGGCTCGAGGCGCGCAGCAACAACTGGGGCCGGCGCCTGATCGCGCTCGCGCTGCTCACCTACGCCACGGTCTCGATCTTCGTCGCGGCCGAGCCCTTCGCCGAGGGCCTGGTCGAGCTCGGCCACCACCTGCCGATCGACGAGTTCGTGCTGGTGCAGTGGGTGGCGCCGCTGGCCTCGGAGTCGCCCGAGTTCCTGGTCGCGCTGATGTTCGCCTGGAAGCTGCGCGGCCACGTCGGCATCGGCGCCCTGATCTCCTCCAAGGTGAACCAGTGGACGCTGCTGGTGGGAGCGCTCCCGATCGCGTACGCCGTCGCGTCGGGGGCCATGATCGGCTTGCCGCTCGATGCCCGGCAGAAGGAGGAGCTGCTGCTCACCTCGGCGCAGTCGCTGCTCGCTGCGCTCCTGATCGTGGACCTCGACTTCTCGCGCCTCGAGGCGGTTGTGCTCGCCGCGGCCTTCTCGGTCCAGATGTTCTTCCCCCAGCCCGAGGTGCGGCAGTCCTTCGCCTACCTCTATCTCGCGATCTTCGGGCTGCTGATGATCTACTCCCCGGAACGGCGTCAGGCCTTCTTCGCCGTGCTCTCCTACAAGCAGTGAGCGCGAGCGCGCTCGACGCCGTCGTGGTGGGCGCGGGGGCCGTGGGCCTCGCCTGCGGCGCGGTCCTGGCGCGGCGCGGACTCCGCGTGCTCGTGCTCGAGCGCCACGCGGGCCTCGCGCGCGAGACCACGAGCCGCAACAGCCAGGTCGTCCACGCGAGCCTCTACTATCCGGAGGGCTCGCTCAAGGCCACGCTCTGCACGCGCGGCCGCGAGCTGCTCTACGCGCGCTGCGCGCGGGAGGGGATTCCGCACCGCGCGCTCGGCAAGATCGTCGTGGCGACGGAGCCGGCGCAGCTCGGCGAGCTCGAGGCCCTCGCCAAGCGCGGCCGCGCCAACGGCGCGCCCGATCTCGCGCTGATCGACGGCGCGGAGGTCGCGCGCCGGGAGCCTTGCGTGCGCGGCCTCGCGGCGCTCCTCTCGCCGCGCACGGGCATCGTCGACGCCCACGCGCTCTGCCTCTCCTACGCCGCCGAGCTCGAGCGCTGCGGCGGCGAGATCCTGCTGCGCCACGAGGTGGTCGGGCTCGAGGCCGCCGGCGAGGGCTTCCGCGATCTCGGTATCGGGCCCGAGCGGCGAGCGCGCCGAGCTCGAGGCGCCGGCGCTGGTGAACGCCGCGGGGCTCGACGCGGATCGCGTGGCCGCGCTGGCGGGCATCGACATCGAGGCCGCGGGCTATCGCCTCTACCCCTGCAAAGGCGACTACTTCGCCGTCGCGCCCGGCGCGCCGCTGCGCTTCGCCGGCCTCGTCTATCCCGTCCACTCGGGTCCGGGCCTGGGCATCCACGTGACGCTCGATCTGGGCGGGCGCATCCGCCTCGGTCCCGACGCCGAGTACGTGGAGCGCACTCATTACGGCGTCGATCCCGCCAAGGCCGAGGCCTTCGCGGCGGCGGCGCGCCGCTACCTGCCGACCCTCGAGAGCGGCTGGCTCACGCCGGATCAGGCCGGCGTGCGCCCCAAGCTCGCCGGGCCCGGGCAGCCCTTCCGGGACTTCGTGATCGCCGAGGAGAGCGCGCGAGGACTCGGGCGGCTCGTGAACCTGCTCGGCATCGAGTCGCCCGGGCTCACGGCCGGTGAGGCGATCGCCGAGCGCGTGGCGGAGCTGCTCGCCGCCTAGGAGAACGCCCCGTCCAGCCACGCCGCCGCGCACGCCACGTTGTCGCCCGAGTGCTGGCGGCGGTGCGCGCCGAGCGCCGCCTCGCAGACGCCGCGCGCGAGCGCGAGCGGGCGGAGCGGCGCGGGCTCGCGCGCCGCGCTGCGCGCCACCTCCGCGAGGGCCGCGGCGGGATCGACCACGCCGATGCCCTCCTCGGAGAGTCCGTCGGTGACGAGGGCGAGCGCCCGCACGCCCGCCAGCTCGAAGCAGCCCAGCCGGCAGTGGTCCGCGAGCTTCTCGTTCACGGCCGCGTCGCCCAGGAAGACGCCCGACTTCTCGCAGGGCGCCACCTCGCGCACGCCGCTCTCCTCGATCGCGAACAGGTGGCTGTCCCCGAGCGTGGCGTACGAGCAAACGCGCGTGCGCGGATCGATCAAGGCGAGCGTCAGCGTGGTCCGCGAGCGGCTGCCCTCGCGCCGCTCGCCCGCGATGTGGACGGCTGCGTCGGCGAGCGCCGCGAGCGCGTGGCGGCGCCAGCTCGCCGCCGCGGGGGGGCCGGAGCTGTCCGTCCAGTGAGGCGCCGGGCTGTCGAGCAGGTGCTCGAGAGCGACCTCGGCGGCCTCGAAGCCCGAGTGGCCGTCCGCCACCGCGAGCAGCCAGCCCGCGCGACCCAGAGCGAAGGCCGCGGCATCCTCGTTCGGATCCACGAACGCGTACTGCTTCGCGAAGCCGCCGCGCGAGATCGCGACCGCGAGCGCGCCCTCGCCGACGGCGCCGAACACGCCGAGCTCGGTGTGCTCGCGGCCGCGCAAGAGCGCCGGCCTCACGCGGGCGCTCGCGCGGGGAGGGGGTTGTGCGCGAAGGCGTGCTCGGCGACCGGGCGACCCCCGATCAGGTGCTCCTGCACGATGCGCTCCAGCACCTCCGGCGTGCAGCCGCGGTACCAGACGCCGTCCGGGTAGACGACCGCGATCGGCCCGTGCTTGCAGATGCGGAAGCAGTTCGCCTGGGTGCGGTAGACGCCGCCTTCCACGTCGGCGAGGCCGAGCTGGCGCAGGCGCTGCTTCAGGAAGGCCCAGGAGCGCTGCGCCTCGTCGCCCGGCGCGCAGTCGCCGTGGGTGCACAGGAAGATGTGGCGCGTGTAGCCGCCGATCTTCAGGGCCGAGCGCAGCGCCGCGAGGTCGGCGTCCCGTTGGGGGTCGGACATCGCGCGCGAGTATACGGACCCTCGCCCGCTAGGCGGCCTCGCGGGCCGGACCGCGCAGCGCGGCGCCGCGCCGGATCTCCTCGCTCGGGAGCTTCAGGTCCCAGACCACGCCCACGGCCTGGAGCGCGCGCAGCAGGTAGTAGGTGATGTCGATCTCCCACCAGAAGAAGCCGTTGCGCGCCGACGCCATGTAGTAGTGGTGGTTGTTGTGCCAGCCCTCGCCGAAGGTCAAGAGCGCCAGCAGGAAGTTGTTGCGGCTCGTGTCGCCGGTCTCGTAGCGGCGCGTGCCCCACACGTGGGCGAGCGAGTTGATGGAGAAGGTGCCGTGCCAGAGCAGGGTGGTGGAGACCACGAAGCCCCAGACCAGACCGGGCGACGCCGGCGATCGCCCAGCACGCGAACGCCAGCACGATCGGGGGGACCCAGTGGTAGCGGTTCAGCCAGCGCAGCTCGGGATAGGCCGCGAAGTCGCGGATGCCCTCGAGCGGCGTGCCCTGCCAGCGGTTGTCGAACACCCAGCCCAGGTGCGCGTAGTAGAGCCCCTGCTTGGGCGAATGCGGATCGCCGGGCGCGTCGGAGTAGCGGTGGTGGCGGCGGTGCGTGCCCGCCCACCAGAGCGGCCCCTTCTGCGTCGCCGAGCACGCCAGCCAGGCCAGCACGAACTGGAAGACGCGGCTGGTCTTGTAGCTCTTGTGGGCGAAGTAGCGGTGGTAGCCGCCGGTGATACCGAAGACGCGCACCGCGTAGTTCACGGCGCACAGGATCAGGGCGGCGCGGGGCGCCCCCACGGCGAACACGAACAGGCAGGAGGCGTGGATGCCCCAATAGATCGAGCGCGAGATCAGATGCGTGCGCGTGAGCCAGCCGTCCTCTTGGCTGAAGTCCTGCGTCTGCTCGCTCTTTCGCACCGGGGCTGCGCTCGATTCCATGGATCCTCCTCGACTGCTCGTAAACCTAAGCCCCGCTTCGGCCGGCGCGACGGAGCGCCTGTGAAACTTCGGTAAAATCGTGTTCCGATGGAGAGGCACACCCGGGGGCGTGCGGCGCTGGGAGCCGGCGCCAGGCTGACCGCCCCCGAGCGGAGCGCCTGGGCCGCCGACGGCTTCTTCGTGCGCGCCGCGGTCTTCACGGCGGCGGAGCTCGCTCTCCTGCGGGAGGCCGTGGAGGCGGCGGTGCGGGACACGCTCGCGGCCCTGCCCAGCAGCTCGCCCTACGAGATCGACGGCAATGCCTACGCCGAGGCGCGCGTGGGCCCGCACGCGACCACGGTCCAGTTCGAGCACGCGCCGGGCTCGCGCACCCTGCGCGTGATCGAGCCCTGTCATCGGCTGCATCCGCGACTCGCAGCGCTCGTGGACGACGCGCGCCTGGTCGAGCCGATGCGGGAGCTGGTCGGCGCGGAAGGCGTCGCGCTCTTCACGGACAAGCTCAACCTGAAGCGGCCGCGCGAGGGCTCCGGCTTCGCCTGGCACCAGGATTCGCCCTACTGGGCGCACGCCTGCGGCCATCTCGATCGCCTCCCCAACGTGATGGTGACGCTCGACGACGCCGACGAGACGAACGGCTGCTTTCGCCTGATCCGCGGCAGCCACGCGCGCGGCCCCCTGCCCGGACGCACCGGCGAGGGCCGGCTCGGGCCGCTCTTCACCCACCCCGCGGCCTTCGACCTGCGCGATCAGGTGGCGGCGGTCTGTCCGGCCGGGAGCTCGATCTTCTTCAGCCCGCACATCGTGCACGGCTCGGAGCCCAACCGCTCGGGCGCGCCGCGGCGCGCGCTCGTGCTCACCTATCAGCCCTCTGGCGCGCGCATGTTCAAGCTGGACGCGGTGCGCAACTGCCCCGCGGAGGCTCAGGGGCACGCATAGGGCGGCGTGGCCAGGCTGCGCACGAAGGCGACGACGTCGAGGACCTGGGCCGGCGTGAGGGCTGCGCCCCAGGGCGCCATCTGCGGCGACTTGCCCACCGACGCGCCGCCCTTCGTGATCACCTGCACCAGGTGATCGTTGGTGAGCGCGTTCATGTAGGTGCCGTCGCTGTGGTGGGCGGGCTTCGGATCGAGAGCCGGCGGCACCCGGGCCATCGCCGTTGCCCGTCGGGCCGTGACAGGTGGCGCAGAGCTGCTCGTACTTGACCTTGCCGCGCTCGGCGCTGCCGGCGATGCAGTCGAAGGGCCCGTTCGCGGCCAGCTCGGTCGCCGGTGCGGGAGGCGCTGCAGGCTCGGCCGCGGGCTCCGCGGGAGCCGGCGCAGGCGCCGCCGCCTCCGCGGGCGCCGACGTAGCCGGCTGCGCCGGCTTCTGCTCGCCGCACGCGAGCGCGGCCAGCGCGCTCCCCAAGAGCCATCCCAATGCACTCTGCCGGCTCCTCATGAAAGCTCCTCCCGCGCGCGCTCGAAGGCGCCGCGCAGCTCGTCGTAGCCTCGCGTCACCGGAAACTGCGGGAATTCCCGCACCACGTTCTCCGGCGGTCGGAACAGGATGCCGCGGTCGGCCTCCGCGAGCATCGCGGTGTCGTTGTAGGAGTCACCCGCGGCGATGGTCTCGAAGCGCAGCGCGCGCAGCGCGATCACGGCCTGGCGCTTCGAGTCGGCCTGGCGCAGGCGATAGTCCGCGATCGCGCCGCTCGCGTCGACCACCAGGTCGTGGCAGAAGAGGGTCGGCGAGCCGAGCTTGCGCATCAACGGCGTCGCGAACTGATAGAAGGTGTCCGAGAGGATCACGACCTGCATCTGCTCGCGCAGCCAGGCGAGGAACTCGTTCGCCCCGGGCAGGGGGTCGAGGCCCGCGATCACGCTCTGGATGTCCTTCAGCTTGTAGCCGCGCTCGGCGAGGATCGCGATGCGCCCTCGCATCAGGCGGTCGTAGTCGGGCTCGTCGCGCGTGGTGCGGCGCAGCGCCGGGATCCCCGTGCGCTCGGCGAACGCGATCCAGATCTCGGGGATCAGCACGCCCTCGAGGTCGAGGCAGGCGACGATCATGGGCGCGCATGGTAACGGTGGGCCGCGGATTGGCCGACAAGCTCTCGCCCGCTAACACGAGCGACGCGCGAGAGAGGAATGCATGGACTGGCTGTCGGCGGCGCTGCTCGGGCTCGTGCAAGGCGTGACCGAGTTCCTGCCCGTCTCGAGCGACGGGCATCTGGTGATCGCCGAGACGCTGCTCGGCGTGGGCGAGCAGGGCGGGCTCTCGTTCGTGATCGCCGTGCACGTGGGCTCGCTGGTGGCGCTGCTCCTCTTCTTCCGTCGCCGCGTGCTCGAGCTGCTCGTCGGCTTCTTCTCCCGCGACGCGCGCGCCCTCGCGGACGTGGCGAAGCTCGCGCTCGGCACGCTCCCGGCGGTTGCCGTGGGCCTGGGCCTCAAGGACTGGGTGGAGAGCCGCCTTCGACACGCCCTGGATGGCCGGCGCGGGCCTGATCGCGACGGGCTGCGCCCTGATCACCACGCGCCGCTCGATCGCGCGGGCCGAGGCTCTTGCGCCGACCTACGGCGCAGGCGCTCGCGATCGGCTGCGCCCAAGCGGTCGCGATCTTGCCGGGGGTCTCGCGCAGCGCCTGCACGATCTCGCTCGCCCTCGGCGTCGGCATCGCGCCGCTCGCCGCCGCCGAGTTCTCGTTCCTGCTCGGCATCATCGCCATCACGGGCGCCGCGATCCTCGATCTGCCGGACGCGCTCGCCGCACCGGGCGCGCCGCTCTCGGCGATGGGCCTCGGCGCCCTCGTCGCGGCGGTCTCGGGCCTCGGCGCGCTCGCGCTCTTCGTGCGGCTCCTGCGCAGCCAGAAGTTCCACGCCTTCGCGTACTACTGCTGGGCCGCCGGCGCCGCGTTCCTCGCCTACCTCGCGCTCACTTGAGGGGAGGCCGGGGCCTACGGCTCCAGGATCGGGTAGAGGCGCTGGGCCGGCATCGTGTCGCGCAGCTTCTTGAGCGCGCGCGCCTCGAGCTGCCGGACCCGCTCGCGCGAGAGGCCGAGCGACTGCCCGATCTGCTCGAGCGTGTGCTCCTCCTCGCCGACCAGGCCGTAGCGCAGGCGCAGGATGAGCTGCTCGCGCTCGGTCAGAGCGCCGATCAGGTGGCCCACGCCCATGCGCATGCGGTCGTCGTCGATCCCGCCGTCGGGTGCGCTCATCGAGCCGTCGGCGACGAAGTCCTCGAGGCGCTTCTCGGTTCCCGCCACCGACGACTCGAGCGAGATGGCCTCGCGCGAGAGGCGGTCGAGGGCCTCGAGCGACTCGGCGTCGGTGCCGAGGGCCGGCGCCAGCTCGGCCGGCGTGGGCTCGCGGCCGAGCTTGCCGGTGAGCTCCGCCTTCACGCGCTGGCTGCGCTGCAGGCGGTCGTGCACGTGGGAGGGCAGGCGGATGGTGCGCGAGTGGTTCTGGATCGCGCGCACGAGCGCCTGACGAATCCACCACACCGCGTAGGTGGAGAACTTGAAGCCGCGCCGGTGGTCGAACTTCTCGACCGCGCGGATCAGGCCCAGGTTGCCCTCCTGGATCAAGTCGGGGAACGAGAGCCCGAGGTTCCGGTAGTCCTTCGCGATCGCCA
Organism: uncultured delta proteobacterium; assembly: GCA_963716275.1. GTDB lineage: Bacteria > Myxococcota_A > UBA9160 > UBA9160 > UBA6930 > VGRF01. Next base: position 401,198 of record CAVQTC010000017.1, read on the forward strand.
CCACGAGCTTCAGGTTGTGCTCGATGAAGCGGTTCTTCACCGCCGTCATGCGCTCCTGGGAGCGCTCCACCACTTCGTGGTAGACGAACAGCTGCTCGCGGCCCAGGCCGGCGCGCAGCTCGAGCTCCTCCATGCGCTTGCTGCCTTTGCGGGCGCGGCGCAGCTCGCGGACCAAGAGGCGGCTCTGCTCGCGCAGCTCGGCGAGCAGCGCGAGGGAGAGCTGGGCGCCGTGCATCTCGCGGCTCACGGCGCGGTCGAGGCGCTCGAGGTCGGGGGTCGTGCGCTGAGCCCCCTCCCAGACGGCCTCGCGTCGCCGCACTTGCTTGCGCAGGCGGCCGATCGCGCGCTCGACGCGCGCCGCGATCTCGCTGGTCTCCTCGTCGCCGGCCGACTCGGAGAGCTTGGCTCCGGTGTGCGAGAGGGCGCGCAGCCCGTCCCAGCGGTCGATCACGTGGCGAGCCGAAGCGGGGATCGCGTACAGGGCGTTGCGCAGCGACGCGGTGGAGGCCTCGAGCTCCTTGGCGAGCACGACCTCCTCTTCGCGTTTCAGCGTTCGCGTCCCCCCGATCTCCTGGAAGTACGACTCGAGCGGGCGACGCTCGCGGACCGCGTCGAGGTCCTCGGCGCTCAGCCCGCCGCCCACGCGCGGGCGGCCCTCACCGGGAAGGTCGGCATCGATCGGAGGCTTCTCCTCGAGCTTCACGTAATCCCTCGCGAGTGACCGTGCGCAGCCGCGGTGGCAAAGCCGTCGCGCTGGAGCGGGTTGGGGTGGGCGCTTCGCTCTCGACCAGAGCGCCCGAACCTTGCATGCCAGGTGTGCAGGTTGCGGGCCGAGTCCGGCCGAAGGGTTCGCATCTTGCTACGCCGCCATCCGCATTTCCAGCTTTTTCTGACGTTTCCGAGCGCCGGCGCGCACGTCCTCCACACCGATAGGTGGACGGAGCCGCCCCAATGGGGCGGAAATCCGAGCGGTTCAGGAGCGAACGGCGTCGATCACCAACCGGATCGCCGCCTCGAGAATCTCCGGGGCATCGGGAAAGGAGGGGTCGCGGCGGTAGGCCCGGCTCGCGTAGTCGGCCTGGAGCTGGCAGATCACGTCGGCCACCGCGGGGACGTCGAGGTCGGCCTTGAACTCGCCGGATGCGATGCCCCGCTCGAGGATGCGCGCCACCAGATCGCGGTGGGGCTGGACGCGGTCGCGGGCCGCGGCGCGGATCCGGGTCAGCTGCAGAGTTCCGTCCTCCCGGATCAGCGCGGGGAGGAGCGGGTGGTGGCGACAGAAAGCCACCGAACGGCGGAACATCCCCGCCAGCTCGTCGCCCGCCGAGATGGTCTTCCCCGGAGGGGCAACCATCGCGCGTACCCAGTCGCGGATGACCTCGCGGAGGACCACCTCGAAGAGGTGCTCCTTGTTTCGGAAGAACTGGTAGAGGAGGCCGTTCGAGACGCCGGCGCGCGACGCGATGGCACCGACGGTCGCGCCGGCGAAGCCGTCCTCTCCGAAGCACGTCCGCGCCGCAGCCAGGATCCGCTCGCGCCGCTCCTCGCTTCGCTCTCGGCGGCCCCCCAGCGGCGCCGCGCTTGCGTCCGGCACCTCTCTCTCCTCCCGCGGGTGAACATAATATATCATAAGTTCATTGAAAATCTTGATCAAATCGTTCATTCTATGGGAGCCCAACGAGGAGGACGCGATGTCCCGGCTCTCCTTCCGCCCGTTCGACGCCGACCACCACTTCTACGAGGCCGAGGACGCCTTCACGCGCCACATCGACCCGCGGCTGCGCTCGCGCTGCATGCAGTGGGCGGTGGTCGACGGCCGCAAGCGCCTGCTGGTCGGCGGCAAGGTGAACAAGTTCATCCCGAATCCGACCTTCGACCCCGTCGCGCGCCCCGGCGTCCTCGACGAGTACTTCCGCGGCCGCAATCCCGAAGGCAAGGACATGCGCGCGCTGTTCGGTGCGCTCGACCCGATCCGGCCCGAGTACCGCGATCGCGAGGCGAAGCTGCGCTCGCTCGACGCCCAGGGCCTCGACGGCTGCTTCCTGTTCCCGACGCTCGGCGTCGGCATGGAGGAGAGCCTCGCGCACGACCCGGAGGCCTGCGTGGCGGCGTTCCGCGCCTTCAACCGCTGGATGGACGAGGACTGGGGCTTCGCTCATCGCGAGCGCATCTTCGCGGCGCCCTACCTGACGCTGCTCGACGTCCCGAGCGCGCTGGCGGAGCTCGAGTGGGCGCTCGCTCGGGGCGCGCGCCTGATCTGCATGCGCTCGGGCCCGATCGCCCACCCGTCCGGCAAGACGTCGCCGGCCGACCCCGTCTTCGACCCGTTCTGGGCGCGCGTGAACGAGGCTGGCATCACGCTCGCCTACCACTCCGGCGACGCAGGCTATAACAAGTTCGCGGACGAGTGGGGCGTGGGCGGCGAGTTCAAGTCCTTCGAGTACGACTCGCTGCGCAGCTGCCTCTCGGCCAATCCGATCCAGGACACGCTCGCGGCGCTCGCCTGCCACGGCCTGTTCGACCGCTTCCCGCGCATCCGCGTAGCGACGATCGAGAGCGGGAGCGAGTGGATGGCCCCGCTGCTGAAGAAGCTGCGCAAGGCGCACGGCCAGCTCCCGAACAGCTTCGCGCACGATCCCGTGGAGCAGATCAAGCGCCGCGTCTGGGTCTCGCCCTACTACGAGGACGATCTCGAGGGCCTGAAGGAGGCGATCGGCGCGGACCACGTCCTGTTCGGCTCGGATTGGCCCCACGCCGAGGGGCTCGCCGTGCCCACGGACTTCGTCCACGACCTGAAGGGCTACGACGGCGACGAGGTGCGCCTCGTGATGCGGGAGAACGCCCGGGGCCTGCTCGCTCCGGCGGGCGAGCGGCGTCGTTCGAGACACGGCGAGGGCGAAGAGGGACCCAGGCTGCTAAATCCTGCCCCGACGGAGGGGTCGGATCATGCGGGATGTACGAGGCGGAGCTGCGGGAGGGCCTCGCCGCGGTGCGGGGCGCGGCGCGCGTCTGCCGCGCGGTGCAGAGCCGGCTCGTCACGCGCGACACGCTCGAGAAGCGCGACAAGAGCCCCGTCACGGTGGCGGACTTCGCTTCTCAGGCGATCGTGTGCAGCCATCTGGAGCGCGCGTTCCCGAAGGACGCGGTGGTCGCCGAAGAGGGATCCGCCGAGCTGCGCCGCGCCGAGAACGCGCGCCTGCGCGAGTCGGTGACGCGCCTCGTCGCCGAGGAGACGGGCGGGGAAAAGAGCTCCGAGGCCGTGCTCGCCTGGATCGACCGCGGTGGCCACGAAGCGACTGCGGAGCGCTACTGGACCCTCGACCCGATCGATGGGACGAAGGGCTTTCTGCGCAGGGAGCAGTACGCGGTTGCCCTGGCGCTGATCGAGGCCGGCGAGGTCGTGGTCGGCCTGCTCGCCTGCCCGAACCTGGCAGACGGCGCGGGGGGCGCCGGCGCCCTGCTCGCGGCCGAGCGCGGCGCGGGCACGCGAAGCTTCGCGCTCTGGGATCCGAGCGACGTGCGCGGCGCGCCGGTGCGGGTGAAGGAGCTCGGCTCCGCAGCGAGCGCGCGCTTCTGCGAGTCCGTCGAGTCGGGCCACTCCGATCAGGAGGAGAGCGCCAAGATCGCCGCCGCGCTCGGCATCAGCGCGCCCCCGCTGCGCATGGACAGCCAGTGCAAGTACGCGGCCGTGGCGCGCGGCGACGCGTCGATCTACCTGCGGCTGCCCACCCGCGCGGACTACCGCGAGAAGATTCTGGGACCACGCGGCGGGCAAGCTGATCGTCGAGGAGGCCGGGGGCCGCGTCACGGACATCACCGGCGCGCAGCTCGACTTCCGGCAAGGCGCGACGCTCGCCGCCAACCAGGGGATCGTCGCCAGCGCGGGCGCCATCCACGCGCGCGTGCTCGAGGCGGTCCGGCGAGTGCGCGGGGCGTGACGAGCGGCGACGGCCCGGCGGCCTCCGCTCCGCCGGTCGCTCCGCGCCGAAGGCGCGTCGCCGAGTCGATCACCTTCTCGGAGCGCGAGTTCTACCAGCGCGAGTTCCGCGACCGCACGCTGGCGATCGCGCTCGCCGAGCCCGTCGAGCCAAGCGCGCTCGCGCCGGCGCTCGCCGAGCTCGCGGCGTGCAACGCGAACGCGGTCGTGATCGCGCCCTCGCGCGCGCTGCTCGAGGGCCTCGGCGTCGGGCCCATCCTGCGCGCGAGCCTTCCGCGCCTCGAGGGCGCAGTCTGGCGCGCGGTCCGCGAGCAGCCTTGCGCGGGAATCGCGGTGGCGCGCCGCCTCGACTTCGCGAGCGTGGTGCGCGAGCTCGCCCAGCGGCTCGGCGTGTTCAAGCTGGTGTGGCTCGACGCGCGCGGCGGCTTCCGCAACCGCAGCGGCGCACGCCTCTCCTTCGTGCACCGCGCGGAGCTCCGCCAGCTGCTCGCCAACCCGAGCCGCAGCCTCCCCGACGAGCCCCGCGTCGCGCTCCTGCGCGCGGTGGGCGCCATGCTCGAGGCGGGCGTTCCCGCGGTGAACGTGTGCACCGCCGCGGGCCTCGCCGACGAGCTCTTCACCTACGCCGGCTCCGGCACGCTCTTCACGCGCAAGCGCTACATGAAGGTGCGCCCGCTCGGCGTCGACGACTTCGATGCGGCCGACGATCTGATCCGGCGCGGGGTCGCCGAGGGCTATCTGCTCGGGCGCAACGAGTCGGCGGTGGACGCCGTGCTCGCGAACGGCTTCGGCGCCTTCGTCGAGGACCGCTACCTGGCCGGCATCGGTGCGCTGCTGCCGGGCGGCGACGCGCGCGCGGCAGAGCTGGCGTCGCTGTACGCGCTCACGCGCTTCCTCGGCGAGGGCGTGGGCGCCTCGCTCGTCCAGTACGGCGTCGCCGAGGCGCGCCGGCTCGGGCTCGCCTACGTGTTCGCCTGCACGACCTCCGAAGGCGTCGGCGCCTTCTTCAAGCGCCAGGGCTTCCGCGAGGTGCCCCACGACCAGGTCCCCGACCGACGCTGGCTCGGCTACGACCCCGAGCGCCGCATGCACGTGCGCTGCTTCCGCATGGACCTGACCAGCGCTCCGGCGCCCTAAGTCAGGCGTCAGCGGTCACAGGCCAGGGGTCAGAGTGCTCCGCTGCGGCGCGCAGCGCCGTCAGCGGTCCGGGTCAGGATGCTCAGCCGCGGCGCGCAGCGCCTTCAGCGGTCAGGCTCAGGATTGCTCGCTGCGGCGCGAAGCGCCGTCAGCGGTCCGGTCAGGATGCTCAGCTGCGGCGCGCAGCGCCGTCAGCTGCAGCATCCCTCCTCAATGTGCGCATAGAGGCCGGAGGTGGACTGTAAGCCGGGTTCTGTCGCGGCGCGGGTTGCCCCGCGCCGCCGAGGATCATTCCTCTAGGCGACACATTGCTGTGTCGCTCGAGCACTCTCACCCGGGCACCGGGACCTCTCGGTCGCGGAGACGAGCCATCCCGCGCGGTGCCCCTATTCGAGCTTGCTCCGGAAGGGGTTTGCCCCACCGGCAGTCGCCCGCCGGCGCGTGAGCTCTTACCTCACGATTTCACCCTTGCCTGTGCCTTCCTCGCGCGCGCTCACCGCGCGCGCGAGATCGTCGGCCATCGGCGGTGTGTTTCTGTGGCACTTTCCCTCGGGTCGCCCCGGGTCGCCGTTAACGACCTTCCCGCTCTCTGGAGCCCGGACTTTCCTCCCACGGGCGGTGATTGCCCGTCGGCGATCCTCCGTCCACCTCCGGCGCCGCGGAGCGTAGGGTCAGGGCGTGGCCGGGGCGAGGGCGACCGGCTCCCAATGCCCCTCGCGCTTGCGCGTGGCGTAGAGCACGCGCCAGGCGCCGCTCTGCCGTTCCCGTCCCATTACGAGGGTGACGGGGACCTTGTCGGGCAGCAGGGTCGCCCGCAGCTGCTTCACCTCGCTGAACTCGCCGCGGTGCGAGTTGGGCAGCGACCACGAGAACTGGGTGCCTGGCTCGATGCCGGCGAGCCCGTGGCCGTCGACGAGGTCGCGCACCGCCTCGAACTGGCCGGGCTTGGCGCAGGCCAGAGCGACCAGAGCCAGCGCGAGCGCGAGGCAAGCGATCGAGCGAAGCGAGCGAGCCATGGCATCCCCCCGGAGCGAGTCAAGCTAGCGAGGAACGCGAATCGAGGACGCAGTCCTCCCCTCGAGCTCCCCTTGACCCCGGGCGCCGGCCGGGGTTCTCTCGCCGCATGCGGGCGATCGTGATCGAGCGGCCGGGCGACGAGGACGCGATGAAGGTGGGGGAGGTGGCACCCCCGGCCCTCGGCCCGGACGACGTGCGCATCCGGGTCGCCGCCGCGGCGTGAACCGCGCGGACCTGATGCAGCGCCAGGGCCTCTACCCGCCGCCGCCCGGCGCCTCGCCCATCCTCGGGCTCGAGTGCGCGGGCACGGTGGCGCGAGGTCGGCGCGGAGGTGCAGCGGCTGGCGCGTCGGCGAGCGCGCGATGGCGCTGCTCGCCGGCGGAGGCTACGCGGAGGAGGTCGCGGTCGACGCCGGCAGCGCGCTGCCGCGTGCCGGCGCACCTCTCCTTCGAGGCGGCGGCGGCGCTCCCCGAGGTGCTGCTCACCGTGTTCCTCGAACGTGTTCCAGCTCGGTGCGCTGCCGCGAAGGCGGCGCGGCGCTCGTCCACGGCGGCGGCAGCGGGATCGGCACCGCCGCGATCCGCTGCTGAAGGCGCGCCGGCGGACGCAGCGTCGTGACGGCGGGCAGCGACGAGAAGTGCGGCGCTGCAAGGAGCTCGGCGCCGACGTCGCGGTGAACTATCGCGACGAGCGACTTCGTCGCGGCCGTGCGCGAGGCCGACCGGCGGCCGCGGCGTCGACGTCGTGCTCGACTCGATCGGCGCCCCCTACCTGGAGCGCAACCTGCAGCGCCTCGCGGTCGGGGGCCGGCTCGTGCTGATCGGCCTGATGGGCGGCGCCAAGGCCGAGCTGAACCTCGGCGTCGCTGGTCGGCGAAGCGCGTCGCGATCTGGCTCGACGCTGCGCGCGCGGCCCGTCGCGGAGAAGGCCGCGATCGTCGCCGGCTTCCGGGCGCGCTTCGGCGCAGCCCTCGAGGCGGGGCGCCCTCGACCCGATCGTCGACCGCGTGCTGCCGCTCGAGCAGGCCGGCGAGGCGCACCGCGCCATGAAGGCGAGCGAGCACTTCGGCAAGATCGTGCTGCGGCGTGCCGCGCGCGCGTCCGCTACGCGTCCGCGCGCCCTTCGAAGCGGAGGATCGGCCATGGCCGTCGAGCGCACGCTCTCCATCGTGAAGCCGGACGCCGTCGCGACGCCCGGCGCGACGGGCGAGATCCTGCGCCGCGTCGAGGCAGGCGGGGCTGCGCATCGTCGCGCTGAAGATGCTGCGCCTCAGCGAGGAGCAGGCGCGCGGCTTCTACGCGGTGCACAAGGCGCGGCCCTTCTACGGCGACCTCGTGAAGTTCATGACCTCGGGGCCGGTGGTGGTCGCCGTGCTCGAGGGCGAGGGCGCGATCGCGCCGCTGGCGCGAGCTGATGGGGCCCACCGACTCGACCAAGGCGCCGAAGGGCACGATCCGCGGCGACTTCGGCACCGACGTCGAGCGCAACGCCGTCGCACGGCTCCGACGCGCCGGCAGACGGCGCGCGTCGAGATCGCCTACTTCTTCAACGCGACGCGAGATCGCGGGCCGCCGGTCGAAGCGCTCGCGCGTACGGTCGTAGCTCGGTGGGCGGCCTCGCGCTACGACGCCTGGGCGCGGGCCATCAGGAGCAGCAGGCCGCAGGTAGGCGACGGTGAGCCAGAAGCGGTGGCTCTTCAGCGCCTGGCCACGGCCGCCGACATGTCGCCACGCTCCGCTGCCTCTCTCGCTCGGTCGTTTCGAGCTCGCGCGACTTGAGACCTTCTCGCGGGATGCGTGCCGTGAGGCGTCACCGCGGCCCTCGAAAGCGCGGAGCGCGGCGTTCGCCCGCGGGCGGCCGCGAGGCCCTCGAGGAGGTCGCGCGCTCTCGTAGCTGAGCGCCTGCTGCTCGGCCTCGAAGCGAAGCTGCTCCGCGAGGGTGGCGTCGCGGTGAGCGGGCCAGCGGCCTGCTTGGCGCCCCGCACCGCGAGGGGCGCGCTCTCGGCGATCTCCTCGGCCGAGCGCGAGGCGCGGCGGGCAGCACCTCGTCGCGCGCGACGCGCGCGGTTCACGAGGCCGATGCGCTCGGCCTCCTCGCCGTCGATGATGCGGCCCGTGTAGAGCAGCTCGGCCGCGCGCGCCGGGCCCGACGAGGCGCGGCAGGGTCCAGGTCGCCCCCATGCCCGGGTGGATGCCGAGGCGCGTGAAGTTGAGGCCGAGCTTGGCGTCGCGCGCCGCGATGCGCAGGTCGCAGCCGAGCGCCACGCAGAAGCCCGGCGCCGATCGCGGGGCCGTGGATGGCGGCGAGGTGGGCAGGGCAGCTCCCGCACGCGACAGGTAGAGCCCGTAGAAGCGCCGCATGAAGTCGCGGTTCGCGCTCGCGGATCGCGCCCGCCGCGGCTCGGCGTCCCCGGCGCGCGCCTTCGCCTCGATCATGTCGAGGTCGCCGCCCGCCGAGAAGGCGCGCCCGGCGCCGGTCAGCACCGACGGCGCGCAGCGGTCGTCGTCGCCCGCAGGCTCCGCCACGGCGGCGCGGAGCGCGCTGGCCCATCGCCTCGGTCATCGCGTTCAGGCGATCGGGGTCGTTGAAGGTGAGCAGCGCGACGCCCGTCGGGTCGCCGCTCGCACTGGACGAGATCCGGCACGGGCGGGTCAGTCGGCCTGACGCCGCAGGAACGCGGGCAGCTCGCGCTCCTCCTCCTTCGCGGGCTCGGCCCGGCGGCGCCGCAGGAAGGCGGGCACGTCGTACTCGTCCTCGAAGGGCGAGACGAACTCGGCCGGGCGGGCCGGGTCGCTGATGGGAACCACCGGCGCAGCCGGGCGCTGCGGCGGCGGCTCGGCCTTCGCCGCGGGCGCGGGCGCCTCCGTCGGCGGCTCGCGGCGGATCGGCTGCACCGCGAGGTCTCCGCGGTGTGGGCGCTCGGCCGCGCGGCGCCGCGCTCGGTTCCCAAGCGCTCGCGATGATCCTCGAGCCCGGTGGCGATCACGGTCACGCGGATCTCACCGGGCTTCGCGTGCTCGTCGATCACGGCGCCGAAGATGATGTTGGCGTCCTCGTGGGCGGCCTCCTGCATGAGCGTCGAGGCCTCGTTCACCTCGTAGAGCGTCATGTCCGGGCCGCCCGTGATGTTGATCAGCACGCCGCGCGCCCCGTCGATCGAGACGTCCTCGAGCAGCGGGCTCGAGATGGCGGCGTAGGCGGCGTCCTTGGCGCGGTTCTCGCCCACCCCGACGCCGGTGCCCATCAGGGCCTTGCCCATCTCGTTCATGATCGTGCGCACGTCGGCGAAGTCGAGATTGATGAGCCCGTGGACGGTGATCAGATCCGAGATGCCCTTCACCGCGTTCAGCAGCACCTCGTCCGCCAGCTTGAAGGACTCGACCATCGGCGTGTTCTTGCCCGCCAGGGCGAGCAGCCGGTGGTTCGGGATCGTGATCAGCGTGTCGACCACGCGATGCAGGTCGTCGAGGCCCTTCTCGGCGTGGCGACTGCGCTGGCGCCCCTCGAAGGGGAAGGGCTTGGTCACGACGGCCACGGTGAGCGCGCCGACCTCGCGGGCGACCTCGGCGATCACCGGCGCGGCGCCGGTCCCGGTGCCGCCGCCCAGGCCGGCGGTGACGAACACCATGTCCGCGCCGATCAGGAGATCGCGCAGCTTCTCGCGGTCCTCGATCGCCGCCTCTCGGCCGCGCTCGGGGTTCGCGCCGCAGCCGAGCCCGCGCGTGACCTCGGTGCCGAGCTGCACCTTGGTGGGGGCCAGCTTGTGGGCGAGCGCCTGGGCGTCGGTGTTGGCTGCGACGAACTCCACCCCGGTCAGCCCGGCGCGGATCATGGTGTTGAGCGCGTTGCCGCCCGCCCCGCCCACGCCGATCACCTGGATCTTCGCCTTCAGCTCGCCGGCGTCTTCGAACTCGAGGAGATCGTCGTCCGCGCCGTCCTCGGGGCCATCTCCAGGAGGTCGACCCGGCCCTCCGTCCCCTGGAACAGCGGGCGCGCCTCCCGCTCACGCCGATCCCGATCGTTCGGCATCCTCACCCCCCTGCCATCGCGTGGCACTGTAGCGACGTTTTTCAGGAAAACCGCGCTCTTGCGGTCGAAAATTGCGAGTTCGAGCGGGCCCTCCGCCCGGGTCCTCTGCGCTCAGTCGAGCTCCCCGTAGAACCAGTCGCGCATGCGCTGCTTCACGCGCCGGAAGATCGACTCGTCGCGGATACGGAAGCGGCTCGGGCTCTTGCCGCGGGCCTGGCCGTAGCCGAACAGGACGAGCCCGACGCCGGTCGCGTACATGGGATCGCGCACCACGTCCTGCAGCCCGCCGACGTTGACCGGCGAGCCGAGCCGCACCGGCGACTCGAAGATCTCCTCGGCGAGCTCGCCGATGCCGGCGAGCGCGGCGCAGCCGCCCGTTAGGACGACGCCCGACGGAATCCGCGCAGCGAGGCCGCCCTTGCCGAGCTCCTGGCGCGCGAGCGTCAGGATCTCCTCCACGCGCGGCTCGATGATCTCGCACAGGATCTTGCGCGAGACCTCGCGCGGCCGGCGGCCGCCGACGGAGGGCACCGTGATGATGTCGTCGCTGCCCAGGAAGCGCGCCGACGCGACGCCGAAGCGCTTCTTGATGCGCTCGGCCTCCTCGAAGGGCGTGCGCAGGCCGACCGCGATGTCGTTCGTGAGGTGATAGCCGCCGAGCGCGAGCACCGAGGTGTGCTTGATCGAGCCGTCGACGAAGATCGCGATGTCGGTGGTGCCGCCGCCGATGTCGATCAGGCACACGCCGAGCTCGCGCTCGTCCTGCGCCAGCACCGCCTCCGCCGAGGCGAGCGGCTCGAGCACGATGTCGACCACGTTGAGGCCCGCCTTGTTGGCGCACTTCACGATGTTCTGCGCGCTCGTGACCGCGCCGGTGACGATGTGGATCTTGGCCTCCAGGCGCACGCCGCTCATGCCGATCGGCTCGCGGATGCCGTCCTGGTCGTCGATGATGAACTCCTGCGGGATCACGTGGATCACCTCGCGGTCCATCGGGATGGCGACGGCCTTGGCGGCGTCGATCACGCGCCGCACGTCGCTCTCGGTCACCTCGTGGTTCTTCACCGCGACGATGCCGTGCGAGTTGAAGCCGTTGATGTGGCCGCCCGCGATCCCGGCGTAGACCGAGGTGATCTCGCAGTCGGCCATCAGCTCGGCCTCTTCGACGGCGTGCTTGATGGAGTCGACGGTGGCGTCGATGTCGACCACCACGCCCTTGCGCAGGCCGCGCGAGGGGTGGGTGCCGATGCCGACGATGTCGACGCCGGCCTCGCTCACCTCGGCGACGATGGCGCAGATCTTGGTGGTCCCGATGTCGAGACCGACGATCAGGTTCTCTTTGCGTGACACGATGCGCTTCCCTCCTCAGAGCGCGCTCCCGCGCCGGACTCCCCGGTCGCTGCGCGCTCCCCCCACGACTCCGTCGACGTCGGACACGGGGCCAGCCGCAGCACGCCCTGGTCCGGAAAACGCAGATCGATCTCGGCGACCGCGGCGAGCTCCGCGCGCGCGCCCGCCAGGATCTCCTCGAGCCGCGCGAGCTTGGGCTCGCTCGCGCCCGCGCCGAGCAGCACGCGCAGCGCCGGCTCGCGCACGAGCGCGGCCGGGAGCTCGGCCGGCGCGGCGCCCGCGACTTCGAGCCCGCGCAGCTCGGGCAGGGGCGCCGCCGCCCAGGCCGCGAGGAGCGCGACGCCGCGCGCGAGCGCGGGGTCCGCGGCGGGTGGCGCCGGCAGGCGCTCGAGCCCCAAGCAGCTCCGGGCCCGCGGTGCCGGGCGGCGCCGGGGCGAAGGCCGCGCCCTGCTCGTCGACCAGATGGCGCGAGCCGTCCGCCAACACCGCGACCGCCACCGGGACGCGCTCGCGAATGCCGACCACCACGCGGTCCGGGGCGAGTCGCACCACGCGCGCGCTCGCGATCCAGGGCAAGCCCTCGAGGCGGAGCGCGAGCTCGCGCGCATCCACGAGAGCGAGCGGGACGCCCGCCGCGAGACCGCTCGCGGCGGCGATCTCGGCCGGGTCGCTGTGGACGTTGCCGACCAGCGCGAGCGCGCGCACGTGCACCGCCTCGGGCCACGCCCGCGCCAGGGCGAGGTCGCCGAAGCGCGCGCCCAGGAGGAGACCCGCGGCGAGCGCCGCCGCGTGGACAGCGGAGCGCCGGAAGGGGCGTCCGCTCGGGGCGCCGAAGGGCGCCCGCGTCACGCCGAGCCGGTTCTTCTCCCGCGCGAAGGGCCAGCGCCGGGCTCGCTCATGCCGGCTTCTCCCCGGGAGCGCCGCGCCCCCAGATCTGCACTTCGGGCTGGAGCAGCACGCCGGTGCGCACGCGCACCAGCGCGCGCGCGTGGCCGATCAGCGCGAGCACGTCGGCCGCGCTCGCGCCGCCGGTGTTCACGATGAAGTTGCCGTGCAGCGGCGAGATCATCGCCCCCCCGCGCCGCTCGCCCTTCAGGCCCGCGGCCTCGATCAGGCGGCCGGCGAAGTTTCCGGGCGGGTTCTTGAAGACGGAGCCGCAGGAGGGCTGGTCCACGGGCTGCGTCGCGCGCCGCCGCGCGAGGAGCTCGTCGGTCTCGCGCTCGATGGTGCGGCGATCGGCGAGCTCGACCGCGAGCAGCGCCGAGAGCACGATCGACCCAGGGGCGAGGCCGCGCAGGGCCCGGTAGTGGAAGCGCAGCGCGCTGGCCGCGAGGTGGCTTTGCTTTCGCCCGCTCGGGCTCATCACCTCGACCTCGCGCACGACGTCCTTGGTCTCGCGGGTGCCGATCCCGGCGTTCATCGCCACCCAGCCGCCGAGCGTGCCCGGGATGCCCACGCCGAACTGGAGGCCGGAGAGACCGCGCTCGCGGCAGAAGCGCGTGAGCGTCGCGTGGGAGACGCCCGCCTCGACGCGCACGCAGCGCCCGGGGCGCTCCTCGAGCCGCCGCAGCGCGCCCAGCTGGATCAGCGACGCCGTCCACGCCCTCGTCGCGCACGATCGTGTTGAAGCCGCGGCCGAGCGGGCGGCGCGGAATCCGGTGGCGCGCGCACACGCCGAGCAGGCCCGCGAGCGCCTCTCGCGTGGCCGGCGTCGCGAGCGCGTCCGCGGGGCCCCCCACGCGCAGCGAGGTGAGCTTGTGCGTGGGCACGTCGAAGCGGATCGCGTCGCCCAGGGCGGCGCTGAGCGCCTCGCGCGCGGCGTCGGCGATCACGGCCGCTCCGCGAGCGCGGCGAGCAGGGCGGGCCCGAGCCGCGTGACCGAGCCCGCGCCGAGCGTGAGCACGAGGTCTCCGGAGCGCAGCTCGGGCGCGAGCGCGGCGGGGATCGCCTCGAGCTCGGGCAGGAAGCGCACGTCGCGGTGGCCGCGCGCGCGGATCGCCTCGGCCAGCGCCGCTGCTTCCACGCCGGGCAGCTTCGGCTCGCCCGCGGCGTAGATCTCGGTCACCACCAGCAGGTCCGCGTCGTGGAAGGCGGCCGCGAACTCGTCGAACAGGTCGCGCGTGCGCGTGTAGCGGTGGGGCTGGAAGATCACGACCAGCCGGCCCGCGTGCACGTCGCGCGCGGCCGCGAGCGTCGCGCGGATCTCGGTGGGGTGATGGCCGTAGTCGTCGACCACGCGCACGCCGCGCGCGACGCCCTTGTCCTCGAAGCGGCGCTCCACGCCCTGGAAGCCGGCCAGCGCGTCGGCGGCGGCGGCGAAGGACACCTCGAGCTCGTGCGCCACGGCAAGCGCGGCGAGCGCGTTCGCCACGTTGTGGCGGCCCGGGAGCTGGATGCGCGCCTCGCCGAGCGGCTCGCCCGCCCGGCGCACCGCGAAGCGCGAGCCGCGGCCCTCGCGCGCGATGCCCGTCGCGACCCAGTCCGCCTGGGCCGAGAAGCCGTAGGTCACGCGCCGGCGCGCGATGCGCGGGAGCAGCCGCTGCACGCCCGGGTCGTCGAGGCAGAGCACCGCGCGGCCCCAGAAGGGGAGGCGATTCGCGAAGGCGGCGAAGGCCTCCTCCATCGCGTCCACGGTCCCGTAGTGATCGAGGTGCTCGGGCTCGACGTTCGTGATCACCGCGATCACCGGCGAGAGATGCAGGAAGGAGCCGTCGCTCTCGTCCGCCTCCGCCACCAGGAAGGGCCCCTGCCCGAGGCGCGCTCCGCTGCGATCGGCGCTCGCGCCCGAGCCGATCACGCGTCCCCCCACCACGACGGTGGGGTCCTGGCCCGCGCTCGCGAGCACGTGGGCGATCAGCGAGGTGGTGGTGGTCTTCCCGTGCGTGCCGGCGATCGCGATGCCGTCCTTGAGCCGCATCACCTCGGCCAGCATCTCGGCGCGCGGGATCACCGGGATGCCGCGCGCCTCCGCCGCCGCGATCTCGGGGTTGCCGCGCCGCACCGCGCTCGAGACGACCACCACGTCTGCGCTCCCGACGTGGCGCGCGTCGTGCCCGATCGCGACGTCTGCGCCGAGCCGCCGCAGGCGCTCGACGGTGGCGCCGCTCGCGAGGTCCGAGCCCGTGACCGCGTAGCCCTGGGCGAGCAGCAGCTCCGCGAGGCCGCACATGCCGATCCCGCCGATCCCGACGAAGTGCACGCGCTGGATGCCGCGGAAGCGCGCCATCACGCCGCACCTCGCGCGAGGCCGAGGCACTCCTCGGCGATCTCCTCGGCGGCGTGCGGGCGCGCGCACTCGCGCGCGCGCCGGCTCATCTCGGCGAGCCGTGGGCGGTCGCCGGCGAGCCCGAACAGGGCGTCGGCGAGCCCGCGCGCATCGAGCGTGCGCGAGTCGAGCACGCGCGCGGCGCCCGCGCGCTCGAGCTCGCGCGCGTTGGCGAACTGCTCGCCGCCGCCCACGTGGGCGAGCGGGATGAGCAGCGCTGCGCGGCCGGCGAGGGCGAGCTCGGCCACCGAGAGCGCGCCGGCGCGACACACGACGAGGTCGGCCCACGCGTAGCGGCGCGGCATGTCGCGCTCGAAGGCGACGACCTCGGCGCGCGCACCGGCGGCCTGATAAGCGGCGGCGACGCGCGCGCGGTCGGCCTCGCCGGTCTGGTGGTGGAGCTCGAGGCCCTGCTCGGCGAGCCGCGGCGCGAGCTCGATCAAGAGCTCGTTGATCTGGCGCGCGCCGAGGCTTCCGCCGAACACGAACAGGTGGAGCGGGCGGCTCGGGTCGGCGCACTGGGCGAGCGGGGCGCTCGCGAACTGCTCGCGCAGCGCTCGGCGCAGCGGCACGCCGGTGGTGCGCGCGCGCGCGCGCACCGAGGCCGGGAGTGCGGCGAGCGTGCCCGGGAAGCCCGCGAAGATGCGGTCGGCGAAGCGCGCGAGGAGCCGGTTCGCGGCGCCGGGCACGGCGTCGGTGTTCACCAGCGCGACGGGCACGCGCGCGAGCACGGCGGCGAGCGCCGCGGGGACGGAGGCGTAGCCCCCGACGGAGACCACGAGGCGCGCTCCCCGCGCGCGCAAGAGGCGCAGCGCGCGCCAGGTCGCGCCGGCCAGCGCGACGACGGCGCGCACGCGCTCGGCGAGCGAGCGCCCCACGAGCGGGCGCGCGTCGAGGGCCACGAGCTCGAAGCCCGCCTCGGGGACCAGGCGCGTCTCGATCCCGCGCTGCGCGCCCACGAAGAGGAGCGGCGCGCCGCGCGCGCGCAGCTCCTCGCCGAGCGCGAGCGCCGGCGTCACGTGGCCCCCCGTGCCGCCGCCCGCGATGACGAGCACGCCCTTCACGCCCCGCGGCTCCCGCGCTGGCTCGGCGCATCCGCGCGCGCCACCGCGATCAGCATGCCCACCGCGAGGCTCGAGACGAGCAGCGAGCTCCGGCCCCAGGAGACGAAGGGGAGCGTCAGGCCCTTCGGCGGCAGGCAGCCCATCACCACGGCTGCGTTCAGCACCGCCGGCAGCCCGAGGAACGCCGTCAGGCCGAAGCCGAGCAGGAGTCCGAAGCGATGGCGCGCGCCCTGGGCGATGCGCAGCCCCGCGACGACCAGGGCGGCGAAGCAGCCCAGCACGAACAGCACCCCGAGCAGGCCGGCCTCTTCGGCGATCACCGAGAGGATGAAGTCGGTGTGCGCCTCGGGCAGGTAGTGGAGCTTCTGGAGGCCCGTGCCCACGCCGGTGCCGAAGAGTCCGCCGCGGCCGAAGGCCACGAAGGACTGCACGAGCTGGAAGCCCACGCCGGTGGGATCGTCCCAGGGATTCAGGAAGGCGAGCACGCGGTTGCGCGCGTAGGAGTTGCCCACGCAGTACGCGGCGACGCCCGCGACCAGCGCGGCGCCCGGCCCGAGCAGGAGGCGCAGCGGGGCTCCCGCCACGAAGATCACCAGACCCGCGAGGGAGAGCAGCAGAACCGCGCTCCCGAGGTCGGGCTGTCCGAGGCAGAGCGCCGCCGGCACGAGCGCCAAAGCGAGCGCCGCGAGGCAGGCGCGCAGCGAGAGCTCGCTGCGCGCCTCGTTGCGCGATAGATAGGCGGCGGTGGCCATCACGGTCGCGAGCTTGACCAGCTCCACGGGCTGGAAGCGGAGATCGCCGGGGAAGACGAGCCAGCGGCGCGCGCCCCCCGCCACGTGGCCGAGCAGGAGCGTCGCCAAAAGACCCGCCAGCGCCAGCCCATAGAGCGGGTAAGCGAGGCGGTACCAGACGACCAGCGGTGCGCGCGCGGCGGCGAGCAGCACGAGGGCGCCCATCGCGAGGCCGCTCGCGTGGCGCACGAAGTACGGCGAGAAAGTGGCGTCGGCGAGCGGCGCCGTGGCGCTGAACACCGCGACCGCGCCGATCAGCGCGAGTAGCCCCACCGCCGAAAGGGCCGCCAGCGTGCTCGCGTCGCCGTGCTCGCGCGTGGAGAGATCCATCACGCCTGGCCCTCGGGCTCGAGCGCGAGCGCGCGGAAAGTGCGCCCGCGGTCCTGGTAGTCGCGGAACTGGTCGAAGCTCGCGCAGGCGGGCGAGAGCAGGACGTTGTCGCCGGGCAGGGCCAGCGCCCGCGCGCGCGCGACCGCTCGCGCGAGGGTCTCGCAGCGCTCGAGCGCGACGCGGCCCCCGAGCGCGCCCGCGATCTTCTCGGCCGCGGCGCCGATCAGCAGGGCGCACTTCACGCGCTCGAGCGGAGCCCCGCTGAGCTCGCCGAAGTCGAGGCCCTTGTCCTTGCCGCCCAGGATCCAGAGCACGGGGCCGTCGAGGCCCGCGACCGCCGCGACCGCCGCGCTCGGGTTGGTGGCCTTCGAGTCGTCGAGCCAGCGCACGCCGGCCTGCAGCGCGACGAGCTCGCAGCGGTGGGGCAGGGCCTGGAAGTCGGCGAGCGCGGCGAGGGCGCGCTTCGGCTCGGCGCCCAGCCCGACCGCGAGCAGCAGCGCGGCGAGGACGTTGCTGCGCAGCGGGCCGACGGGCGGCGGGAGCCCGTCGAGCGACAGGCGGACCTCGCCGCGCGGCAGGCGCAGCAGCACGCCGCCCGCGTCGGCGCAGGCGCCGCGCGCCACCGGGCCGCGCGTGGAGAAGCGCCAGACCGGAGCGCGGAAGCGCGCCTCGGGGAGGCTCGCGAGCGTCGCATCGTCCGCCGAGAGCACCGCGAGGTCGTCCGCGGTCTGGTTCTCGAACAGGCGCAGCTTTGCCGCCAGGTAGCCCTGCAGATCGCCGTGCCGATCGAGGTGATCGGGCGCGAAGTTCAGGAACGCCGCCGCGCGCGGGCGGAAGGCCTCCACCGCCTCGAGCTGGAACGACGACACCTCGAGCACGGCGACGTCGAGCGGCTCGCCGAGCAGCGAGAGCGCGGCGGTCCCCACGTTGCCGGCGGCGCGCGCGCGCAGGCCGGCGGCGCGCAGCATCGCCTCGAGCAGGCGCACGGTGGTGGACTTTCCGTTCGTGCCGGTGACGGCGGCGATCGGCAGCGAGGTCGCGCGGTAGAAGAGCTCGAGGTCGCCCCACGCGCGGCGCGCGCGCGCCGCGTAGCGCTCGCGCGGGACGCCCGGGCTCGGCACCACGAGATCGAAGTCGGCGGGGTCCGGGAAAGGCGCGCCGAGCCGCAGCTCGACCGCCGCGGGGAGCCCGGCGAGCGGGAGCTCGCTGCGCTCGTCGGCGGCCACGACGTGCGCGCCGCGCTCGCACAGGAAGCTCGCCGCGCTCGCGCCCGAGATGCCGAGGCCCAGCACCAGCACGCGCTTTCCGGCGAGCTCCAGAGCGGGGCGCGCGGCGGCGCTCGGCGAGGGCGAGCCGGCCATCAGCGCAGCTTCAGCGAGGAGAGGGCGATCAGCGCCAGCAGGATCGACACGATCCAGAAGCGCACCACGATCTTCTGCTCCGCCCAGCCGAGCTTCTCGAAGTGATGGTGGATGGGGGCCATCAGGAAGATCCGGCGGCCGCCGCTCCAGCGGAAGTAGGCGACCTGGATCATCACCGAGAGCGCCTCGACCACGAAGATGCCGCCCACCACGCCGAGCAGGATCTCCTGGCGGATCACGACGGCCATGCCGGCCAGCGCGCCGCCGAGCGCGAGCGAGCCGACGTCGCCCATGAACACCTGGGCCGGCGAGGCGTTGAACCAGAGGAAGCCGAGCCCGCCGCCCACCAGCGCGCCGCAGAAGATCGCGAGCTGGCCCGCGCCCGGGATGCTCTTGATGGCGAGGTACTCGGCGATCTGCGCGTGGCCGGCCGCGTAGGCGAGGATCAAGAAGGTGCCCGCCGTGATCATCACCGGGCCGATCGCCAGGCCGTCGAGCCCGTCGGTCAGGTTCACCGCGTTGCTCATGAACGCGATCACGAGCGCGGCGAGCGGGATGTAGAGCCAGCCGATGTGAGGCGTGAAGTTCTTGAAGAAGGGCACCTGCAGCGTGCCGTCGAAGCCCGGGTCGGTGAAGATCAGTGTCGCGACGCCGAACGAGAGCAGGAACTGCCAGAAGAGCTTCGTGCGCGCGCTGATCCCGTCGGCGCTGCGCTTGGTGACCTTCTCGTAGTCGTCGACGAAGCCGAGCGCGCCGTAGCCCAGCGTGAGGCCGAGCACGATCCAGATCGCGCGGCTGGTGAGATCGGCCCAGAGCAGCACCGAGACCACCAACGCGAGCAGGATCAGGATGCCGCCCATGGTGGGCGTGCCCTTCTTCTGCTGGTGCTCGGGGCCGACCTCGCGGATCTGCTGGCCCACGCGCAGCGCCTGCAGGCGGCGGATCACCAGGGGCCCGAGCAGGAAGGAGAGGAAGAGCGCGGTGAGCGTGGCGGCCGCCGTGCGGAAGGTGATGTAGCGGAAGACGTTCAACGCGCTGTAGCGCTCGGCGAGCGGGACCAGCAGGTGGTAGAGCATCTACGCGTGTCCTTCCGAAGGGCCCGCGAGGGCCTCGACCACGCGCTCCATGCGGGCGGAGCGCGAGCCCTTGACCAGCACGACGTCGCGCGGGCCGAGCTCGCGGGCCAGCGCCTCCGCGATCTCCTCGTGGCTCTCGCCCACGTGCACGTGGGCGGGATCGAGGCCGCCCGCGATCGCCGCGCGCGTCACGGTCAGGGCGAAGCGGCCGCGCGCGTAGAGCGAGTCGAGGCCCAGCGCCGCGGCCAGGGCCCCCGCCTCCTGGTGCGCCGCCTCGGCCGTGCTGCCGAGCTCGCCCATGTCGCCGAGCACGGCGATCGCGCGCCCGGCGCCGCGCAGGCGGGCGAGGCTGCGCAGCGCCGCCTCCATGGACTGCGGGTTCGCGTTGTAGGCGTCGTGGATCAGCGTCGCGCCGTTCGGGAGGCGCAGGGGCTGCATGCGGCCGGCGATCGGGCGATAGCGCGCGAGGCCGCGCTTCACCTGGGCGAGGCTCGCGCCGGCGGCCAGCGCGGCTGCGCTCGCGCACAGCGCGTTCGAGACGCTGGGGTCGCCGAGCCCCGCGACGCGCAGCGCGACCGCGCCCTCCGCCGTGCGCAGCCGGAAGGCGAAGCGCGTCGCCCTGGCTGCGCACGTTCTCGGCGCGCACGTCGCAGTCCGGCCCGCGGCCGAAGGAGACCACGCGCGCGCGCGTGCGCCGTGCCTGGGCGCGCGCGAGCGCTTCGTCGCCCGGGAGCACGGCCACGCCGCTCTCGGCGAGCGCGACCAGCAGGTCGCCCTTCTCCTCGGCGATCGCCTCGCGCGAGCCCAGGTGCTCGATGTGCGCGGTCCCGATCGTGGTGATCGCGCCGACGGTCGGGCGCGCGATCGCCGCGAGCGGCGCGATCTCGCCGCGATGGTTCATGCCGAGCTCGACCACCAGCGCAGTGTGCTCGGCCTCGCGCCCGAGCAGGCTGAGCGGCAGGCCGAAGGCGTTGTTCAGGTTGCCCTGGGTCGCGAGGCAGGGGCCGCGCTCGCGCAGGATCGCGGCGCACATCTCCTTGGTCGTCGTCTTGCCGTTGCTGCCCGTGATCGCGACGACCGGGCCGCTGAAGAGCGCGCGGTGGCCGGCGGCCAGCGCGCCCAGCGCGAGCGTCGTATCCGCGACGCGGAGCAGCGGGACGCCTTCGCCCTCGGGCGCGGCCTCGGCGCGCTCCACCACCAGGCCCGCAGCGCCCGCGGCCAGCGCGTCGCCGAGGAACGCGTGGGCGTCGTGCTGCTCGCCGCGGATCGCGACGAACAGGCAGCCCGGGCGCGCGCTGCGCGTGTCGATGGAGACACTCGAGAAGGCGACGTTGGCGTCGCCGCGCACGAGGGTCGCGCCCATCCAGACCGCCGCCTCGCGCGCGCGAAAGGGCACGCTCATCGGGCGCGGCTCGCGAGCGCGCGCAGCGCCTCCTCGCGGTCGTCGAACGGGAACTTCTCGCGGCCGAGGATCTGGTAGTCCTCGTGGCCCTTGCCCGCGATCACGATCGTGTCGTCGTGGCGCGCGCTGGCCACGGCCAACGCGATCGCCTCGCGCCGGTCGACCAGCGCGGTGTAGCCGTGCTCGCGCGCGGCGAGCTCGGCGGGCTTCACCCGCGTCATCGCCCCGAGCCCGGCCTCCACGTCGGCCAGGATGCGCAGCGGATCCTCGGTGCGCGGGTTGTCGCTGGTGAGGACGGCGCGGTCGGCCAGGCGCGCGACGGCCTCGCGCCATCTTCGGCCGCTTGCCGCGATCGCGATCGCCGCCGCAGCCGAACACCGCGATCAGCCGGCCCGCGCAGAGCGGGCGCACGGCGCGCAGCACCTTCTCGACGGCGTCGGGGGTGTGCGCATAGTCGACCAGCACCGTGGGCGCGCCCGCGAGCTCGGCGCCCACGCGCTGCATGCGCCCGGGCACCTGCGGGCAGGCGGCGACGCCGCGCGCGATCGCGTCGGGCGAGAGCCCGAGGCCGAGCGCGATGCCGACCGCCACGGTCAGGTTCTCCAGGTTGAAGTCGCCCACCAGGGGCAGGGCCAGCTCGAGCTCACCGGCGGGCAGCGCGAGGCGCGCGCGCGTCCCGTCCAGCGAGACGTCGCGCGTCGAGCACGCGCACCTCGGCGCGCGCGTCCTTGCGCCGGCTCACGCGGATGCGCTCGGCCCCCCGGCGCGCCGCCGCCGCGAGGAAGCGCCTCCGCGCGCGGCTCGTCGACGTTCACCACCGCCGCGCCGCCGGGTGCGAGGTAGGTGTGGAAGAGCTTCTCCTTCGCGGCCTGATAAGCCTCCATGGTCCCGTGGAAGTCGAGGTGGTCCTGGGTCACGTTGGTGAGCGCCGCGGCGCGGAAGGCGCAGCCCTCCACGCGCCCGAGCTCGAGGCCGTGCGAGGAGACCTCCATCGCGACGGCGTCGACGCCGCGCGTGCACATGTCCCGCAACAGGCGCTGCAGGTCGAGGCTCTCGGGCGTGGTGTTCGTCGCGCGGACGCGCTCTTCGGCGAAGCGCACCTCCACGGTGCCGATCAAGCCGGGCTTGCGGCCGGCGGCGCGCAGGATCGACTCGCACAGGAAGGTGGTGCTGGTCTTGCCGTTGGTGCCGGTCACGCCGATCAGCGCGAGCTCTCGCGAGGGCGCCCCGAAGAACGCGGTCGCGATCGGCGCGAGCGCGCGCCGGGTGTGGGGAACGATCGCGAGCGCGGTCTCTCCCGCGCGCGCCGGCGGCTCCTCCGCCAGCACCGCGACGGCGCCGCGCAGGATGGCCTCGGCCACGAAGGCGTGGCCGTCGCTCGCCGCGCCGCGCAGCGCGACGAAGAGATCGCCGGGCGCGACCGCGCGCGAGTCGTACTGGATACCGCGCACCACCGGGTCGGCGCTGGGCGCGCCGCGCGGCGCGAGCTCGGTCGGCAGCGCGGCGAGCAGCTCCGAGAGTCTCACGGCCGATCTCCCGCCCGCGGCGCGAACTGCACCAACACGCTCGCCGAGCCCTCGCTCACCACGCTGCCCGGCACGGGCGCCTGGGCGACCGCCGTTCCGACGCCGCGAAGCTCGACCGCGAGCGGCAGCGCGTCGGTGATGCGGTTCACCTCGTCCCGACTTAGACCCCGGAAGTCGGGCACCAGGATGCGGTCGCCGACGCGCGCCACCTCGACCGCGCGCGCGGGCGGGGGCGTCGCGAGCGGCGCCGGCTCGGGAGCTTTCGGCGCGGGTGCGCTCGGCGCTGGCGCAGGCGCGGCGTGGGGCCAGCGCTGCGCGAGCCGCCGCGCGCTCGCCGGCATCCCGCCCGCGGGCGTCCAGCCCGCGAAGGCCGGCTCGGGGAGCCCGTAGAGCGCCTCCGTCGCGACTCCGTCGCGGGCGAGGGCGGCTGCGGCGGTGCGCGCGAAGAGCGGCGCGGCCGTCGAGCCGCCGGTGTGAGCGATGCCGCGCGGCTCCTCGACCATCGCGACGATCACGAAGCGCGGCGCGTCCGCGGGCGTGGCGCCCACGAACCAGCCGAGGTAGCGGTCGGCGGCGTAGCGCCCGGTCGCCGGGTCGAGCGGCTGGGCGGTGCCGGTCTTCCCGGCGACGCGCACGCCGCGCAGCCCCGCGCGCAGCGCGGTGCCCTCGGTGCCCACCACGCCTTCGAGCATGCGGAGCACCTGGGCGGCGACCTCGGCCCGCAGCACGCGCCGGCCCGGGCTCGGCGAGCTCGGCTGCCAGCTCCCGCCCGGCTCGCGGCGCGCAGCGACCAGACGCGGCGCGCGCCAGATTCCGCCGTTGGCGAGCGCCGCCGTGGCCGAGGCGAGCTGGAGGCCGGTCACGCTGATGCCCTGTCCGAAGGCGACCGTGGCGTGGTCGATCGGTCGCCAGCGCCGCCAGTCGCGCAGCAGGCCGGCCGACTCGTCCGGGAAGCCCGTCTGCGTCGAGGCGCCGAAGCCGAACGCCTCGAGCATCGCGTGGTGCTCCTGCGCGCCGAGCTGGTAGGCGATCTTCGCCGCGCCGATGTTGCTCGAGACGCGCAGGATGCCGGCCGGGTCGAGCCAGCCGTGCGGGTGGGTGTCGCGCAGGGTCTTGCCCGGCACGCGCCAGTGCCCCTGCTCGCAGTCGAAGCGGTCGTCGCTGCGGATGGCGTGGCGCTCGAGGGCCGCCGCAACCAAGAAGGGCTTCAGCGTCGAGCCCGGCTCGAGCGCGTCGGTGAAGACCCGCGCGCGCGTGTCGGCGTAGCGCAGGCGGCGGAAGGCGTTCGGATCGAGGCCGGGCGCCTCGGCCAGCGCCAGCACGTCCCCGCTCTCGGGCGCGAGCACGATCACGAAGCCGCCCTTCGCGCCGGTGGCGGCCACCGTGTCGGCGAGCGCGGCCTCGGCGTCGGCCTGGAGCGCGGCGTCCAGCGTGAGCGCGACGTCGCCGCCGATCGCCTCGCGCGGGTCGTGGCCGGCGTAGGCGAGCAGCCGGCCGCGCGCGTCGCGCTGCACCGCGATCTTCTCGGTGTGGCCGGCCAGCCAGGCGTCCTCGCGCTGCTCGATGCCGCGCACGCCCTGGCCGTCGATGTTCGCGAAACCGATCAGGCGCCCGGCGAGCGAGCCCTGGGGATAGGCGCGGCGCGGCTCGGAGAGGAGCCCCACGCCCGGCAGGCTCAGCGCCTCGATCGCGCGCGCCTTGCGCGCGTCGATCCAGCGCGCGAGGTAGACGAAGCCGCCGCGCCCCGCGCGCAGGCGGCGCTCGATCCCGGCGGCGGGAGTCTCGAGCGCGCGGGCGAGCGCGCGCGCCGTCGCCCGCGCGTCGGTCACCTGGCTGGGCACCGCGTACAGCGAGGGCGCGGGCACGGTGACCGCGAGCTCCGCGCCGTTGCGATCGGTGATCGCCCCGCGCGCCGGCGCGAGCCGCAGCACGGTGCTCGTCTGGCGCGGCGCGAGATCGTGGCCGCGCGGATCGACGAGCGCGAGGTGCGCTGCGCGCACCGAGAGCAGGCCGAAGCACAGCAGCAGCGCCGCCCCCACGCCGCGCACTCGCAGCGTCGCGCGGCGCAGGTCCGCACTTCTCATGGAGCGCGCCGCGGAGCCGGTCGCGCCGGCAGCTCGATCACGCGCTCGGGGACGACGAAGCCGCGCTCGACAGCGAGCTCGCGCAGGCGCCGCGGGTCGCGGAGCCGGCGCACGGAGACCGCCGCCGCGCGATCGAGCTCGAGCAGGCGCGCCTCGCGCTGCAGGGCGCTGCCGAGCTCGTAGCGCGCGCGCACGATCGCCCCGCGCAGCGCTACGAGGGCGACGCCGCCGACGAACAGTCCCAGGATCAGCGGCAGCCAGGGCAGGGCGATGCGCGCGCGCGCGCGCGGGCGCGCGAGATCGCGGCGCAGCCAGCCCGCGGACGTAGCGGCGCTCACGCGGCCTCCGCGAGCATCTCGGCGGCGCGCAGCCGGGCGGAGCGCGCGCGGGGGTTCTGCGCCACCTCCGCCTCGCTCGGGCGCAGCGCCTTGCGCGGCGAGCGGCGCAGCCGCGGCTTGCGGCCGCAGGTGCACACCGGGCTCGCGGGCGGGCAGATGCAGCCGCGCTCCTCGCGCTGGAAGCGCTGCTTCACGATCCGATCCTCCAGGGAGTGGTAGGCGATCACGCACACGCGCCCGCCGGGACGCAGCGCGTCGAGTCCGGCGTCGAGGCCTTGCTCGAGGGCGCCGAGCTCGTCGTTCACCGCGATGCGCAGCGCCTGGAAGACGAGCGTGGCCGGGTTGTGGCGGCGCCCGGCGCCGACGCCCGAGGCGCGGATCGCCTCCAGCAGATCCTCCACGACGCGGAGCGGCCGCTCGCGGCGGCGCGCGACGATCGCGCGGGCGAGCCGGCCGGCGCCGGGCAGCTCGCCGTAGCGGCGAAACCAGTCGGCGAGCTCGTCCTCGCTGGCGCGCGCGAGCAGATCCGCCGCAGTCTCGCCGCGCGTCGCATCCATGCGCATGTCGAGGGCGGTCGTGCGCGCCGTCTCCTGCGCGAAGCGGAAGCCGCGCTCCGCGCGGTCGAGCTGGCGCGAGGAGACGCCGAGGTCGAGCAGGAGCCCGTCGACGCGCGGCGCGCCGAGCTCGGCCAGCACGCGCGCCAGCTCGCGGAACGAGGCGTGGGCGAGCGCGACGCGCGCGCCGAAGCGCGCCAGCCGCTCGCCGGCGATCTTCAGGGCATCGGGGTCGCGATCGATGCCGACCAGCTTGCCGTCGGGCGCGCTGCGCTCGAGGATCGCCTCGGCGTGTCCGCCGTCGCCCAGCGTGCCGTCCACGACGAGCCGGCCGGGCCGGACGTCGAGCCAGTGGAGCGTCTCTTCGAGTAGGACGGGTTGATGGCGAAGCGGTTGCACGATGCTCGCGGGCCGGCGTTGCGCTCGTTGCCCGACTCTCCACCGCCGATCTCCGGCGGCTCCGGTTGGCGTCGCGGCCGGCCCCCCACCGTCCGCTCCGACGGTCGCTCGCGCGCCGTCGCTCGAGAACACTTCGCAGGAAGACGAACGGCGGAGCTCGCGCTGGCTCGTGCTCCGTAGGACTCAGGTCAGGGTAGGGGTGTTCCGGAGCGTGGCGCGGCGCGCGGTTCGCGCCCCCCATGCCGCTCGCCGTGCGCCGCGCACTCGCTCCGGAATCACCCCGTCCCTCTCTCGACCGAAGGACAGTCCTTCGGTCCCCCCCACCTCTCCGATCTTCGCGAGCCTGCGGCTCGCTGCGCGCCAAGCCTTTGCGATCTCCGCTCGGCTTCGCCTCGCTGCGCGCGGCCACGGCTTCGCCTGGCCGCTTGCGTTCACGACGAAGGGCGGCCTCGGCCCGCGCGACGTAGGTTTCCGAGCCTTCACGAGCTCACGCCGTCGAGGTTCACGTCTCATAGGCCGAGCTCGGCGGCGATGCGGGCGACTTCGGAGCCGCGCTCGCGGATGGAGTCGAGCTCGCGCTCGAAGCGCGTGCGATCCCAGATCTCGATGCGCTGGCCCACGCCGGCGATCACGACATCGCGGCCGAGGCCCGCGTGCTCGCGCAGGTGCGTCGGCACGAGCAGCCGGCCCTGGCCATCGAACGGGCACTCCTGGGCGCCCGACACGAGCATGCGGCGAATCGACTGCACCTCCGGCTGCATCTGCGACATCGTGCTCAGGCGCTGTTCGATCTCGAGCCAGCGGTCGTACGCGAAGACTCCGACGGCCGGACAATCGACTAGATTCGTGAGGACGGGAGGGCGGCCTTCTTGTGCTTGAAGCTCCATCCGCAGCACCGGTGGGATCGCGAGCCGTCCCTTTGCGTCCATCGTGTGGGTGAAGCGTCCTCGAGCCATCCTGCGGTCCCCGACTGGGTTCCTCGCTCGAAACGGGCGGGATCACCACTGATCCCCACCAAACCCCACCTGGCGCTTTCTACCCTGGGGCTCTCGCAGAAGCAAACATCAAATCATTGATCTTCCTCACTTTTTTATCAAATACAAGATATAGGGTCTGGTAGTCCGTCAATCCACAACTAATGGTGGATTCGGCCAAATGACCGATCTAGCAGGGGAATTCGCGGCCCTCTAGAGCCGGCCGATGTCGGAAAACTGACTCGCATGGACGTCTCGGGCCCGGGCGAGCAGGCTCGCGGCGCGCGATCCAGGCTCTGGGCGGGGGGGCGTGGGGCGCGCCGGCGCGCGCTCGGGGACCAGCGCGCCGAGCAGGGCGCTGGTGCCCTCCTCGAGTCCGCTCGCCGAGTAGCCGCCCTCGAGCACGCAGGCGATGCGCCCCGCGCAGAGCTCGTCGGCGAGCTCGCGCACCAGCGCGCTCATTCCCTGATAACCCGCCGCGCTCACCTCCATCGCCGCCAGCGGATCGTCGCGGTGCGCGTCGAAGCCCGCGGACAGGACGATCAGCTCGGGCCTGAAACGCGCGCGCCACGGGCGCGAGGATCCACTCGAAGACCGCCGCGTACTCGGGGTCGCCGCAGCCGGCCGGCAGCGGGACGTTCACGGTGGCGCCCTCGCCGCGCCCCACGCCGATCTCGCCGAAGTCGCCGGTGCCGGGGTAGTACGGGAACTGGTGCGTGGAGAAGTACAGCACCGACGGATCGCTCTCGAAGCTGCGCTGCGTGCCGTTGCCGTGGTGTACGTCCCAGTCGATGATCAGCACTTTCCCGACGCCGAGCTCGGCCTGGGCGGCGCGCGCCGCCAGCGCGGCGTTGTTGAACAGGCAGAAGCCCATCGCGCGGTCCGCCTCGGCGTGATGGCCCGGAGGCCGCACCGCGGCGAGCCCCGCGCGCGCTCTCCCGCTCGCGACGGCGAGGGTGAGATCGATCGCGCCGCCCGCGGCGAGGCGCGCGACGCGCTCGCTCTCGGGACACACGAAGGTGTCGGGGTCCAAGCGGGCCGGGGCGCGCGCGCCGGCCCGTGCGATGCGCAAAAGGTGCTCGGGCGCGTGGATGCGCAGCAGCTCGGCGTCGTGCGCGGGCCGCACGGCGATCGGCGCCAGCGCCGCTCGCTGGCGGGCGATCGCCGCCCCGACGGCGACCAGGCGCTCGGGGCGCTCCGGGTGGCCCGGCGGCCCGCGGTGCTCGCGGTAGCGCGGGTCCTCGACGACTGCGACGGACTGCGCCCCGGGCATAGACCGAGCGCTAGCGCTCGGCGGCGCGCCGGCGCGGCTCCGGCTCTTCTCGCTCGGCGTCCGCGGCGCCACGCTCCTCGAGCAGGCGCGTCAGGCGATCGAGACGCTCGCTGATCTCGCGGAGCTCCGAGCGGCGCGGGATGTCGAAGGCCTGCGCCATGCGCTCGAAGGCGCGCTGCAGCATGCGCTCGAAGTCGGCCGGACCGAAGGCGACCCAGTCCCGCGGGTTGGTGCGCTGGCTCAGCAGCTCCCGCAGGTTGCCGCGCAGCTCCGCGATGTCCTCCTTGGCGTCGTCGACGCTGCGCCGCACGCGCTCGACGATCGCGTCGCCGCCGCGCTGGAAGATCTCGCTCAGCAGGTTGCCGGGCACCGAGCGGCCGCCGCGCTCCGTGTCGACCAGGATCTGGGAGAGGGTGACCGCGGTCATGTCCTCGCCCGTCTCGTTGTCGACGACCTTGACCTCCTGCCCGCTCTCGATCAGCTCCGCGATGCCTCGCAGGGTGATGTAGCGGCTGGTCTCGGTGTTGTAGAGCTTGCGGTTCGCGTACCGCTTGATCAGGACGGCCATGGGTCGCTCGATAGAGAGGCGCCCCGGGACCGGAGCGGGACCACCTTAGCGACTGGGGTCCCGGTGTCAGCGGGGGCTCGCCCGAGGACCGCCGCTGCGCCCTGCGCTCGCGCCCGCCGCCTCAAGGGGCCCTCGCGCTCGTCCGAAGACTGCCGCGGAGCCGAACGGCGCGGGGAGTGGCGCGTGATCGTCGTCTGCGAGAGCTGTCAGACCCGATTCCGCTTGGACGACGCCCGCGTTCCCGCCAAAGGCGCACGTGTGCGCTGCTCGCGCTGCAAGACCTCCTTCGTGGTCCACCGGCCCGATGCCAGCGCCGACGAGGCGATCCAGGAGGTCGTCGCCGAGGCGACCCAGCGCCCCCAGGCCGCCCCCGAGCCGATCACCGACCTCGACGAGCGCACGAGCGGCACGCGCCGCAGCGAGCCTGCGTCCGAGGAGGACCAGTGGGACTTCGACGATCCCCCGCCGGCCCTCGCGAACGCCAAGCAGCCCGGCCCGCAGGCCCAGCGTGCGCGGGAGGACGCGCCAAGCGAGGACGGCGCCCCGTCCCTGGCGTCGCTCGGCAAGCCGGACGACTGGGACTTCATCGGGGACTCTGCGGACCGCATCGCGCGCGAGGCCACCTTCCGGGCGCCCGCTGCGGCGAGCGAGCCGGAGCCTCGAGCCGACCGCGAGCCGGAGCCGGCCGAGCCCGAGGGGTCGGTCGACCAGGCGGTGCGCGGCGCGCTCGCCCGCCCTGCGTCCGCCCCCGAGGCTCCGAGCCGGAAGGGCTCCCTGCGCAGCACGCTCGATTTGGCGGCGGTCAGCGCCGGCTGGATCGCTGCCAGCGCGCTGCTCGCGATCGGCGTTGCCATCGCGCTCACGCCCGCCGAGCTGCCCACGCCGCCCCACGGCCCCGGGGTTCGCACGCTGGAGCTCTCGGGCGCCTCGGCCCAGGTCGTCTTCCGCCACGTCGAGAACGCCGTGTCGGGGGAGCTCCTGGTGGTGAATGGGCAGCAGGTCCCGCGCCGGGCCGGCCCCCCGCTCCGGCTGCGCGGAACCTGGCGGGACGCGCTCGGCGCCAACATCCCCGGCGCGACGACCGTGGCAGGGCCGCCGAGCCCCGAGCGCGCGCTGCGCGAGCTCTCGCTCGAGACGCTGCGCGCGGAGCACGCAGAGCGCGCGGGCGAGCTCGCCGCGGGCGGCGCCTACGAGCTCGTGTTCGGGACCCTTCCCGCCGGCGCGCACACACTCACGCTCGCGTACGAGGCAGCGCCGCCGCCTCCTGCGCCGATCGCGCCGCCGAGTGAAGCGGCTACGGTTTCTTCCCGTCCGTCAGCTCGTCCTTCTTCGGAGTGACGTCGATCTCGTCCTTGCTCGCGAGCCCCGCGCGGAAGCTCTGGATGGCCTTGCCGAGTCCCGCGCCGATCTCGGGCAGGCGCCGCGCACCGAAGATCACGACCACGATCAAGAGGATGATCATGAGCTCCGGAAGGCCCAAGCCGAACATGACGCGGAGCTTGCCCGTCGCCCTCCGACCGGTCAAGGCGTCCTCGCGCGCGCTCGCGCACGGCGCCTGAGCGGGCCGCGCGTGTCGATCTTCAAGGCCTACGACGTGCGCGGCGTCGTGCCGGGTGAGCTCGACGCCGATCTGGCCGCGCGCATCGGGCGCGCCACCGTGCAGTTCCTGGGCGCGCGCCGCCTCGCGATCGGGCGCGACGCGCGCACGCACTCCCCCGAGCTCGGCGCCGCGCTCGTGCGCGGCGCCCGCGAGGCCGGCGCGAGCGTCCTCGACATCGGCCTCGCCGCGACCCCGATGCTCTACTACGCGGTGCACGCGCTCGGCGCGGACGGCGGCATCATGCTGACCGCGTCGCACAATCCGGCCCAGTACAACGGCATGAAGATCTGCGGGGCGCACGCCGTGCCGATCGGCGAGGCGAGCGGTCTGCGCGAGATCGAGAAGCTCGCGGCGGGCGAGGGCCCCGCGCGCCCGCGCGGCGGCCTCGAGTCCGTCGACGTGGTGGACGGCTACGTGAAGCACGTGCTCTCGGTGGGCGACGCCGCTGTGCCCCCGCTGCGCGTGGCGATCGACTGCGGCAACGGCATGGCAGGGGTGGGGCTGGTGCCGCTGCTCGCGAGGCTCCCGCTGCGCGTCGAGCGCCTCTACTTCGAGCCCGACGGCCGCTTCCCCAACCACCCCGCGGACCCCCTCCAGCGCCAGAATCTCGCCGACGTGTGCGCTGCGGTGCGGCGCGTCGGCGCCGACTTCGGCGTGGCCTTCGATGGCGACGCGGACCGCGCGGTGTTCGTCGACGAGCGCGGCGAGCCGATCGCCGCGGACCTGATGACGGGCCTGCTCGCGCGCACGCAGCTGCGCCGCGCGCCCGGCGGCCGCGTGCTCTACGACCTGCGCTCGAGCTGGGCGACGGCCGAGGCGATTCGCGCTGCCGGCGGCGTGCCCGAGATGTGCCGCGTGGGCCACTCCTTCGTGAAGGCGCACATGCGCGAGAGCGGCGCCGTCTTCGCAGGCGAGCTCTCGGGCCACTACTACTTCCGCTTCAGCCCCGAGCTCGTGGCGGACGACGGCATCGCGGCTCTGGTCGCGCTGCTCGATCTGCTCGCGCGCGAGCGCCGTCCGCTCTCGACGCTGGTCGCCCCGCTGCAGCGCTACGCCGCGAGCGGCGAGATCAACCGACACGTGGCGGACCCGCGCGCCGTGATCGAGCACATCGCGAGCGAGCACGCCGGGGCGCGCGAGCTCTCGCGCCTGGACGGCCTGCTCGTGCGCTACGACGACTGGTGGTTCAACCTGCGCGCGTCCAACACCGAGCCGCTCTTGCGGCTCAACCTCGAGGCGCGCGACGCCGCGCGCATGGCCCGCGAGCGCGACGCGCTGCTCGCGCGCATCGGCGGGAGCGCAGGCCTAGGGAACCTCTGCGACGGATGATCGACGCACGGCCGGGCGGCGACGGGGCGGAGGGGCTCGCGACTCCGGCTCTCGTATGCGGGGTATGCAGCGGCGGTGGTGGTGGCACGGAGAACCGGGCGTGCTTTCGCGCTCGCTGACCGCGCAGCGCGGCTCGCAGACATGCGCAACCCGAGTTGATGACCGAGCCTCCGCTGCGACCCCTCCGGCCTGGAAGCCCGCCGCCTCGCAGCGAGCGACGGATCGGGGGAGGTTGCCGAGGTCCCCTAGGAGGGCGCCGTCGTCTTTCGGGCGAGCTCCGCCTCGATCACCTTGCGGAACTCCTCGACCGGCTGCGCCCCCGAGATCGGGATGCCGTTCACGAAGAAGGCCGGCGTGCCGGTGACACCGGCGGCCTTGCCGTCGGCCAGATCCTGGTCGATGCGCGCGTCGCCGCGCCGCGCGGCGAGGCAGGCCTTGAAGGCCGCCACGTCGAGCTTGGCTTCGCTCGCGTAGTGCTCGAGCTGCTCCGCCGCGAGCCCCTGGCTCTCGCCGAAGAGCTGGGCGTGGTACTCCCAGAAGTGCCCCTGCTCGTCGGCGCACAGCGCGGCCTCGGAGGCGCCGCGCGCGAGCGGGTGGATCTCCTCGAGCGGGAAGTGCCGGTAGACGAAGCGGACTCTGCCCGCGTACTCCTTCAGCACCTGCTCCACGGCCGGCTCGGCGCGGCGGCAGAACGGGCACTGGTAGTCGCTGAACTCGATCAGCGTGATCGGCGCGTCGGCGGGTCCTTTCGCATGGCCCTCGCCCGCCACCACGATGCGCGGGGGCGCGAGCAGCGTCTCGACCTTTTGCGCGGCGCGCAGCTCCGCCACGAACGAGCGCGCAGCGTCGCTGCCGCGCTCGCGCTCCAGATGCTCCTTGATGCGGGGCGTGAGCTGCTCGAGGGTCTGGCTGCCCAGCTGCGCCTTGTGCGCCGCGTAGAACTCCTTCACGTCCTGATCGCTTATGGTGACGCGCTTGGCCGCCTCGACGTCGAGCAGGTGGTCGGGATCGACGCCGCGCGTCTTCGCCTCGCTCTGCAGCACGCGCTGGTCGATCAGGCGGTCGAGGGCGCGACTGCGGAGCTCGTAGACCTTGAGCGCGTTGCCGTTGTCGGTCTGGTCCTTCCACAGCTCGTCCTTGATCCACGCGTCGAGCTGACCCTGCGTGATCGCCTCGCTGCCCACGCGCGCGACCACGCTGGGGTCGCCCGCGCTCGTCCCGGGATCCGCCGTGCACGCGACCAGGCCGCCCGCAGTCAGCGCGACGGCGATGAACAGACGCCTCATGCGATCACCTCGAGTGAAGTCGCGATGCCTAGCAGTCTCGCGGCGCGACACAACGCCGCTCGCGCGCGGCGCGAGCGCCGCGTCAGCGCGCGAGCGCGTCGGCGAGAAAGCGCCCGACCTCGGGCTGCGCGAGCAGCGCATCGGCCTCTCGAACCCACGCCACACGTTTCGGCTCGCGCGCGGCGGAATGAAGCGCTTCCGCGCCGGCCCGTCCGGAGGAGCCCGCCGGACTCACGAAGAGCAGCGGGCGAGGTGTGATGCGGCCCACGAAACGCCCGGGGCGGATCTCCTCCGGCCCCTCGTCCGCGCCGCCCGCCAACACCGCCGCGCGGACGCGCGGGTCGAGGCTCACGTAGAGGGCGCCCAGTCGAGCCCCGAGGCCCAGCCCGACGTAGGCGGTGCGCGCGATGTCGAGCTCCGGCCGGGTGGCGAGCGCGTCGAGGGCGCGGGCGAGATCGCGCACGCCCTGGACCACGAGCTCGCACCAGAGCGCGCGATCCTCGGGCGAGGCGCGCTCGCCGCTGCGCGCCGCGGCGAGCGCGCGCCGCGTGAGCTTCGCGCTCGTCCGCTCGCCGTGCAGCGGGAGGTCGATGGCGGCGATGGCGAGGCCCTGGGCGCGCCACGCCGCGAAGGGCGCGCGGAAAGCCGGGTCGCCCACGTGGCTCGCGAGGTCGTGCTGGGCGAGTACGAGCGGGTGGGGGCCCGGCCCGCGCGGGACGCACAGCACGCCGTTCACGCGATCGCCCGCGCTGGCGAGCTCGAAGCGCCGCTCGTCTGCGCCCTCGCGGCGAACCAGGCGGCGAGGGGCTCGCGCGACCGCGACTCGAGCGAGATCACGGCGCGAGTCTAAGCGAGCCGCGCCTCAGCGCGCGAGCAGCAGCTTGCGCGCGCGGTAGAGGTGAGACTTCACGGCGTCGCGCGAGCAGTTCGCCTCGCGCGCGATCTCGTCGATGGGCACGTCCTCCAGGTGGTGGAGGCGGAAGTACTCCCACTGGGCGGGCGAGAGCTTGCGGGCTGCGCGCTCGATCTCGGCGAGGCGCTCCGCGCGCTCGTAGGCGGCGTGCGGGTCGAGCGCGTGCGAGTCGCTCTCGATCGGATCGGCGGCCCAGTCGGCTTCGTCGAGCGGCAGCGTGTCGGCGCGCTTGCGCTTGAAGCGGTTGGCGATCGTTCTGCGCGCGAGGCCGTAGACCCACGCGCCGAAGGGCGCCTCGCCGCGGAACGCGCCGAGCGAAGCGAACACGCCGATGAAGATCTCCTGGACGGTCTCCTCCACGTCGGAGCGATTGCCGATGCGGCGGCTCACGAAGCGGTAGACGCGCGGGAGAAAGCGCCGGTAGAGCGTCTCGAAGGCCTCGCGGTCTCCGCGGCCGATGCGTGCGACGAGCTGCTCATCCGCGAGGGACGCCCGTGTCCGCCCCCGTCGCCCAGCCATCGCCGCGCCCCTTCCGCCGCTCCCAGCTCAGCATTCCCCATCGCGTGTGTGGGCAGAAGCCCAGCCCAGGTGACAGAGGCCTCATTATTCCCCGAGGGAAGGTCCTTGGGGTCACTCGGCCTGAGCGAGCGTTCCGGCCACGGCTGCCCACTCCGGCGTTGCGCGCCCCAGGAGGAGAGCGGCGACGAGATTGCGCTCCTCGCAGAGGGCCCCGACCAGCCGCACCCCGGGCCGGCCGACCGCGAGCTCCCAGGCCACGGCCCGCGCCTCGGCGACGGAGCGCACGCCGTCTACGAGCAGAGCGACGGGGCGGCCGGCGCGCTGCGCGATCGCCTCGCGCGCCTCTCGCCGCTCGCCAGGATCGGCCGAGACGAAGAGGAGGACGCGCGGCTCGGGCCAGGGGCTGGCGCGCGCCGTCACGCGCAGGCTCAGGCCCCCGGGCGCGAGCGCGCGCGCGAGCGCGGAGACGGCGCGGCGGCGCAAGACGTCGCCCGGCGCGAGCGGGACCGCGAAGAACTTCTGCACAGCCGGGGCGCGGGCGGGCTCGCCCAGCAGGAGGTCGAGGACGTCGCCGAGCCGCTGGGCCACGCAGCGCTCAGCGCACCACCAGCACCGAGTGGCGCTCCCCGCCCGGCCCCGCCGCCGAGGCCGTGTTGCTGGGATCGTCCCGCCACTCGCCGTCGACCCAATAGCGGTAGCGGTAGGTGCCCGGTGGGAGGCGCAGGATCTTGGTCCAGACGCGCTCGCCCTGGAGGCTCGCCAGCTCCGAGCGCACGTCCTTGTCGGGAACCCAGCCGTTGAAGTCGCCGGCGATGCGCACGTCGACGGCGCGCGCGTCGCTGAAGCGCACGACCACCTCCCGCGCGGGCGGGCTCGCGGCGGCGTGGGCGGTCTGCTCGGGTCGACCGAGGCAGAGCTCGAGCGCGAGCGCCGCGTAGTCGTGGGCGCCCGCAGCGTGGGGGGAGACTGCGTGGATCGGTGCGCCCTGCCGCGCGGCCTCGCGCAGCTTCACGTTCGAGCGGATCACCGTGTCGAAGCACAGGTCCTGGAAGAGCGCGCGAATCTCGCCCAGCGTCTCGCGGGCGTAGCGCGTGCGCCCGTCGAACAGCGTGGGCAGGATGCGCACCTCGAGCGCGTGGCCCACGCGATCCGAGAGGAGCGCGAGCGTCTCCAGCAGCTTCTGCACGCCGTGGATGGCGAACTCGCTGGTCTCGAGCGGCACCAGCACCTCGCTCGCCGCGCGCAGCGCGTTGAAGGTGAGCACGCCCACGTTGGGCGGGCAGTCGATCAGCGCGAAGTCGTACTGGTCGGCGAGTGGCGCGAGCGCCGCGGCCAGGCGCTCGGTGCGGCCCTCGGCACGCTCGGCGGTGAGCTTCTGCTCGAGGGCGGAGAGCACGATGCCGGAGGGCGCCACGTGCAGGCGCTCGGAGTGGCGCTGCACGATCTTCGCGAGCCGCTCGGCGCCGGCCGTCGCCGGCTCGATCAGCACCTCGTAGAGATTCTCTTCGAGCACTTCGGGGTCGATGCCGAGCGCGAGCGTGGCGTGGGCCTGCGGGTCCATGTCGACCACGAGTACCCGCGCGCCGCTCTCGACCAGCGCACCGGCGAGATTCACGACGGTGGTGGTCTTGCCGCAACCGCCCTTCTGGTTCACCACCGCGATGGTTCGCATCCGGATCCCTCCCCTCGATCGGTGCCGAGGGTCGCGAGAGGGCCAGTGATGCGGCGCGAGCAGGCGTAGCGCTGGAGCGGCAGCGTTCCTCTCGACTTCGCCGCCCATGCTACCGGAGGCTCCCTCGGCGTCAACAGAATTTCGACGCAGAAACGGCCACCTAGCCGCGAAGCTGCGAGGTGTGCCGAAGCCCGCTCGGAGCGGGTCGCGATTCGCTGCGCCCCCGCCGCTCGGTTAGCCTCGCCGCAATGAGCTCTCCGCCGCAGGCGGTGCTGCCGCTGGTCGAGGACGCGACCGGCCGGCGGCCCTTCATGCGCGGCATCATGGTGCACTCGCTGATGTCGCGGGGGGCCGGCTTCGAGGAGGCCTACCGCACCGCCACCGCAGTGCGCGACAAGATCCGGGGCCGCGAGGTGATCGGGCGCGAGGAGCTCGCGCGCATGGTGGCCGAGCAGCTCGGCCCGGCGCTCGAGCAGCCGCCCGAGCCGCTCCTGCCCGGCGCGATCTGGGTGCGCGACGGCGAGGAGACGACGCCCTTCTCGAAGGGCGTGCTCGCGCAGTCGCTGCTCGCGGCGGCGATCGAGCCCGACGAGGGCTTCGCGGTGGCGCGCGACATCGAGGCGTCGCTGACGGCGCGCCGGCTGCGCGAGATCTCGCGCAACGAGCTGCGCACGGTCGCCCAGGAGCGGCTCGGCGAGAAGCTCGGCCCGCGCGTCGGGGCGCGCTACCGCGCCTGGCGCGAGTTCCAGGAGGCGGGCCGCCCGCTGATCCTCATGCTCGGCGGCGCGGCGGGCGTCGGAAAGAGCGCGCTCGCCCAGGCAGTGGCTGCGCGCCTCGGCATCACGCGCGTCTACTCCACCGACCTGATCCGCCAGGTGATGCGGCTGATGCTCTCGCGCGAGCTGATGCCCGCGATCCACGCCTCGTGCTACGACGCGCACCGCGCGATGGCCGATCTCGGCAACGCGAACCGACCCGGTGATCGAGGGCTTCCGAGCACAGGCAGCCGCGGTCTCCGTCGGCGCGAGGGCGATGATCGATCGCGCCGTGGAGGAGAACACCAGCATGATCCTGGAGGGGGTCTCGATCCTGCCCGGGCTGATCGACCCGGCGCCCTATCGCGCCGACGCCCACGTGATCTTCCTGGCGGTGGCGACGCTCGACCGCGACGCCTACCGAAGCCGGTTCACCAGCCGGGCCAGCGAGGCGGCGCGGCGCGCGCCCCACCGCTACCTCGAGAACCTCGACGCCATCCTGGGTATCCAAGAGCACATCCTCGAGCTCGCCGAGGCGCAGGAGCTTCCGATCGTCGACAATCGCACCTTCGACGAGTCGGTGTTGTCGATCCTGCGCCACGTGACGGAGAGCCTGCGCAAGCAAGGAGGCTTCGGTGACACGGTCACGGAGTAACGTGCTCGGCCTCGCGCTCCTCGCGGCCCTCGCTCGCCGCCTGCGCGGCCCCCAGCATCCAGGACGAGGAGCAGATCGCGCGCAAGGCCGGCGCGCAGCTGCGCCAGCAGATGCTCCTGCTCCACGACGACGTGGTCGAGAGCTACGTGGACGACATCGGCCAACGCCTGGTCCACGCCGCCGGCCCGCAGCCCTACGACTACACCTTCACGGTGGTCGAGGACGACACGCTCAACGCGAGCGCCTTCTTCGGCGGCGAGATCTTCGTCAACACCGGCCTGATCACGCGCGTGCGCAACGTGAGCGAGTTCGCCGGCGTGCTGGGCCACGAGGTGGGCCACGTGGTGCACCGCCACCTGGCCGACAACTACGCGCGCGCCCAGCAGGCCGGCATGCTGCGCCAGGCCGCGGTGCTGGGCGCCATGGTGGGCGGCATCAACCCGGGCGCCGTGGATCTGCTGGGCCAGCTCTCCACGCTCGGCGTGATCAACTCCTTCAAGCGCGAGGCGGAGGTCGAGGCCGACGCCTTCGCGGTGCAGGTGCTGCCGCGCGCGGGCTACGACCCGAACGGCATCGTCAGCATGTTCGAGATGCTGCAGGCGATGAATCAGCGGCGGCCGGCCAAGTTCTTCTCGGACCATCCCGGCGCCGCAGACCGCATCGACGCGACCCGCGCGCTGATCCAGCAGCAGACGCTGCCGCCGCACCTGAAGGTCGACGACAACGGCAAGCTCGAGATCATCCAGCACCGCATCCGCCTGCTCACGGGGGAGAGCTCCGTCGACCACCGCCCGTGAGCCGCGCCAAACGATTGCCGAGGGAGAGTCGATGACCCGTCCCGCTCCGCCTGCGCCCAGCACCCGAGGCGAGCTCGCTCGCGCGGGCTATGGGGCGCGCACGCTGCGCGCCGAGATCCGCGCGAACCTGCTCGCCAAGCTCGCGAAGGGCGAGCCGCTGTTCCCCGGCATCCTCGGCTACGAGGACACGGTGATCCCGGCGGTGGAGAACGCGCTCTTGTGCGGGCACGATCTCATCATCCTGGGCGAGCGCGGCCAGGCGAAGAGCCGGATGATCCGTGCGCTGGTGGAGCTCCTCGATGCCTGGCTGCCGGAGATCGCGGGCTCCGAGATCCACGACGACCCGTTCGCGCCGGTCTCGGCCTACGCGCGCCAGCTCGTGGCGGAGCGCGGCGACGCCACGCCCATCCATTGGGTGGCGCGCGAGGAGCGCTACGCGGAGAAGCTCGCGACGCCCGACGTCTCCATCGCGGACCTGATCGGCGACGTCGATCCGATCAAGGTCGCCCAGGGCCGCTCGCTCGGCGACGAGCTCACCATCCACTTCGGCCTGCTCCCGCGCACGAACCGCGGGATCTTCTGCATCAACGAGCTGCCCGACCTGACGGAGAAGGTGCAGGTCGGTCTGTTCAACGTGATGCAGGAGCGCGACGTCCAAGTGAAGGGCTACGCGGTGCGCCTGCCCCTCGACGTGCTGGTGGTCGCCTCGGCCAACCCGGAGGACTACACCAGCCGGGGCCGCATCATCACGCCGCTGAAGGACCGCTACGCGGCCCAGGTGCGCACGCACTATCCGCCGACGCGCGAGCTCGAGCTCGCGGTGGTGCGCCAAGAGGCCCGCCTGCCCGGCGCCCAGGGCGTCGCCGTCCACGTCCCCGGCTTCATGGAGGAGATCGTGGGCGAGCTCACGCTCCAGGCGCGCTCGAGCCCGGACGTGAACCAGACCTCGGGGGTCTCGGTGCGCATGTCGATCGCCAACTACGAGACGCTCGTGGCCAACGCGATCCGCCGCGCGCTCGCGCTCGGCGAGCGCCACGCGGTGCCGCGCATCACCGACCTGGAGTCGATCGTCCAGTCCACCGCCGGCAAGCTCGAGCTCGAGTACGCGGGCGAGGAGCGCAGCGAGACCGAGGTCGTGCGCGGGCTCGTGAAGCGCGCGGTGCGGCTCGTGTTCGACGCGCTGGTGCCGCTCGAGGGCGTGGCCTCGGTGGTGGAATCGTTCTCCCAGGGCTGGAACGTGGAGGTCTCCGCGCGCATGCCGGCGAGCGACTACCTCGACGGCCTCCAGGAGATCCGCGGCCTGCGCGAGGCGGCGGCGCGGCTCGCGGGCGGGGAGCAACCCGAGCACCTGGCCGCGGCGATCGAGTTCATCCTCGAGGGCCTGCACCTCTCCAACCGCCTGAACCGGACCGAGACGGAGTCCGGCGCGCGTTACGGCTCATGAAGATCTGGCGCTACAGCGGCTGGGACGGCAGCCAGGCCGAGTTCGATCTCGACGCGCGCCGCACGCTGGACGCGCTCTCGGACCTGCTGATGGAAGGCCTCTCCGTCGAGGAGGCGCTCGAGTACATGCGGCGCGGCGGCTTCGAGCTCGCCGGCATGGACTTCCGCGTGATGGGCGTGCAGGAGCTGCTCCAGGAGCTGCGCCAACAGGCGCAGAAGCTGCTCTCCCAGTACAACCTCGACCACGCCACCGACGAGCTCGCGCAACGGCTGGCCGACATCCTCCAGCGCGAGGAGCGCGCCCAGCGCGAGCGCCACGGCGTCGAATCGCGAGCGCTGAACGAGTTCCTCGAGAAGCGCCACCGCGACCACAGCTCGCTCGCAGACCGCATCGAAGACTTCCGCGACCACGAGTTCGCGGACGAGGAGGCCGGGGAGGAGTTCCAGGCGCTGCTGGCCGAGCAGGACCGCCTGCGCCAGCTCGAGGAGTTCCTGCGCGAGAACGGCAAGCGCTTCCGCGGCAAGCAGAGCGCAGACTACGAGACCGCCCAACAGATTCGCGAGCGGCTCGAGTCGCTCCAGCAGCTCGCGCGCGACCTGCAGAGCGGGAACTTCGAGCGGCTGACCCCCGAGCAGCTGCGCGAGCTGCTCTCCGAAGGGGGCGCGCGCTCCATCCTCGTGCTGCGCGATCTCGAGCAGAACCTGCGCGAGGCGGGCTTCCTGCGCGACGGCCAGCAGGGCCCCGAGCTGACGCCGCGCGCCATCCGCCGCATCGGCGCGGCCGCGCTCGCCGCGGTCTACAGCGCGCTGCGCAAGGGCCGGCCCGGGAGCCACGACACGGTGGCCCACGGCATCGCCACGCCGCGCCCCGACGAGACGCGGGCCTGGGAGTTCGGCGACGCGCTGAACCTCCACGTGGTGCGCACGCTCCTGAACGGCGTGAAGCGCGCCGCCGCGGAGGGCCGCAGCGGCGCGCCGATCGCGCTGCGCGAGGACGACCTCGCCGTCCACGAGTGCGACTACTCGACCCAGACCACGACCGTGTTGCTCCTCGACATGAGCTGGTCGATGTCCTGGGCGGGGCGCTTCCCGGCCGCCAAGCGCGTGGCGCTCGCGCTCGATCACCTGATCCGGACGCGCTTTCCGCGCGATCACTTCTCCGTGGTGGGGTTCTCCACGCGCGCGCGCGAGCTCCCGATCCAGAAGCTGCCGCTCGCGACCTGGGACATGGGCGACCCGTTCACGAATCTCCAGGAGGGCCTGCTCGTCGCCGAGCGACTGATCCAGGAGCACCCGAGCCCGAGCCCCGCAGATCCTGGTGATCACCGATGGCCAGCCCACCGCCTACTTCCTGGGCAAGGAGCTCCACGTGGAGTGGCCGATGGGCTTCGGCGGCGTCTCGCCCCACGCCGTGGCCGAGACGCTGAAGACCGTCCGCCGCATCACCGCCCGCAACATCACCATCAACACCTTCATGCTCGACGACGCGCCCGAGCTGGTGGGCTTCGTCGAGCGCATGACCGAGATCAACCGCGGGCGCGCCTTCTTCACGTCCCCGGGCCAGCTCGGGAACTTCCTCACCGTCGACTACCTGAACCACCGCCGCTCGCGCTCGAAGGCGTGAGGGAAAAAGAGGGCTGGTGAGGCAGGACGCCGCCTACAACTTAGCGGACATGAGCTAGGGGCCCCCGCTCGCACGGGAGCCGCCTGTCGAGGCAGCTGCGCAAGTCAAGCGCGCCCCGGCACCTCAGCGAGATCGAGCAGCCCGTGCCGGCGCCACCCGGTCGTGAGCAGCCAGGTGCGCGCCGCGGCCACACCGATGGGACCAATGTCGGGAGCGCGGGGTCTCCGCCGCCAGCCGTCGAACCACGCTGCGGAGGATGCAGCGTCGATCTGTGCAGGCGGGGGCGCGCCATGGAGCTTCCGCCAGTGCTTGCGCACGTTCAGCAGCACGTAGGCTAGTGCGCTCCGCACCTCGCGCGGCGTCCGCAGCACTCGCAAGTGATATCGGCCGTAGAGCACCGGGCCTTGGCGCCGGAACACGCGCTGCACGGCCCGCGCTAGACGCGCCGCCACCGACTTCATGCCCTTCGCGAGCGCCAGCTTGTCATTGGCCTCGATGACGAAGTGCACGTGGTCGCGCTGGATGGAGTAGTGGCAGACGCGGAAGCCGTGGCGCTCGCAAGCGCGGCGTAGGCTCGCGCGCAGTACCTCGACCAGGCGGCGGCTGCGCAGGGAGGGGACGTCTCGCCGCACGCGCAGGGTGACGTGGGTAGGCGCGCCCTTCGGGAGCGCGGGACGACGCACGTGGTGGACCGGCGGGCGAGGGGATGTGGGTTTGCGTCCTGCGTGCTTGCGACGGCCGCCGTGGGTGTTGAGCGAGAGCGCGAGCTGTCGGGGGCGCGTCCAAATGTCAACAAGGCTCCGACCCCCGGATCTTCCCCCTCCAAAGCCGCTCCGACTTCTGCTCCGAATCCGTTCCTCTCGGATTGCGCCGCTACGTTACGCCCCGTGTCGCGAACCCTGAAGACCGACATCCCCGGCCCCGACCGGCGCGTGACGCTCGCAGACGTGCGCGAGAAGGGCTGGCCCGCGCTGTTCGCGCCGGAGCTCGCGGCGCCGCTCTCGCTGCTCGTAGTGGAGATCGGCTTCGGACGCGGCGAGTTCCTGCGCGAGCTGGCGGCCCGCGCCCCCGCGATCCCGCACCTGGGCATCGATGTCTCGCGCAAGCGCGTGCTCAAGATGGCGCGGCGCATCGCGAAGGCGGGCGACCCCAACATCCGGCTGGTGTGCGGCCCCGGCGAGGCCGTGGTGCAGGAGGCGCTCGCCGATGCGAGCGTGGCCGCGTTCTGGATCAACTACTCGGACCCCTGGCCGAAGCAGCGCCACCAGCGCCGCCGTCTGATCCAGCCGCCGCTCGTGCGCCAGCTCGCGAAGCGGCTCCGCGCGGGCGGCTGGCTGCACGTCGCGACCGACCACCCGAGCTACGCGGAGCACATCGACGCGGTGCTGCGCGCCGAGAGCCTGCTCGAGAACGAGCACGCGCCGCGCGCGTACCTGCCCGAGGTGCCGGGCCGGCCGGTCACCGCCTACGAGGGCATGTGGCGCGCCGAGGGGCGGCTGCTCCACTTCTTCGACTATCGGCGCTGCGTCTCGTGACGGCGCCGCGCCCCTCGCTGCGCGATTTCTCGCCCGACACCCTGCGCGCGCGCTTTCGCGCCGAAGGGCGCTCGGCCTACCGCGCCGACCAGGTGGCGGCGTGGCTCTACGCGCGCGGGGTCGACGAGCCCGCGGCGATGACGGATCTGCCGGTCGCGCTGCGCGACCAGCTGAGCGCCGACTACCGGAGCAGCGCGCTGCGCGTGCGCTCCCACGACCTCTCCAGCGACGGCACCATCAAGGCAGCGCTCGAGGCGCGCGACGGCGCGGTGCTCGAGGCCGTGCTGATCCCCGAGCCCGGCCGCACCACGCTCTGCGTCTCGACCCAGGTCGGCTGCCCGCTCGCCTGCTCGTTCTGCGCCACCGGCACGCTGGGCCTCGAGCGCAACCTCACCGTCGCCGAGATCATCGAGCAGGTCGTGCGCATGCGCGCGCTGCTGCCCGGCGAGCGCCGCATCACGAACATCGTGTTCATGGGGATGGGCGAGCCGCTCCTCAACCTGCGCAACGTGGTCGAGGCGATCCGCACACTGCTGCACCCCAAGGGCTTCGCGATGGCGCCCCGGCGCGTCACGGTCTCCACCGCGGGCGTGGTCCCGCGCATCGCGGCGCTGCTCGAGCAGGTGCCCGTGAACCTCGCGGTCTCGCTGCACGCCGCGACGGACGCCCTGCGCGACGAGCTCGTGCCGCTCAACAAGCGCTTTCCGCTGGCGAAGCTGATCGGCGCCCTGCGCGAGATCCCGCAGCTCTCGCGCCGCCACCCGATCTTCTTCGAGTACACGCTGCTCGCGGGCGTGAACGACTCGCGGGAGGACGCGCGGCGGCTGGCGGCCCTGCTCGCGGGGCTGCCCGCCAAGCTGAACCTGATCCCGATGAACCCCCACCCGGGGTCGCCCTACCGGGCGCCCTCGCCCGAGGTGGCCGACGCCTTCATGGGCGTGCTGGTGGACGCGGGCATGACCGTGACCCTGCGGCGCAGCCGCGGGGCCGACATCGACGCGGCGTGCGGGCAGCTGGCCGCGCGCCGCGAGCCCGCCGCGTCTTAGGAGCCGGGCGCGACCGACCGAAACGAGGAAACCGTGCTCTACGCGATCGGCGACATCCACGGCGAGCTGCGCAAGCTCGACGCCCTGCTGGACAAGCTCGCCCTCGCGGCGGGGGATCGCCTGATCTTCCTGGGCGACTACGTCGATCGCGGCCCGGAGTCGGCTGGGGTGGTGAGCCGGCTCATCGACCTCTCGCGCAACTACGCCTGCACCTTCCTGATGGGCAACCACGAGTCGATGTTCCTCGACTTCCTGGGCTGGCGCGGCGCCGCCTGCTTCGGTGGAGACGCCTTCCTGATGAACGGGGGCGACCGCACCCTCGCGAGCTACGGCTTCTTCGGCGAGGAGCGCTCGAGCACCGCGACCTTCTCACTGCCCCCCGCCCACGCGCGCTTCTTCGAGGGCCTGAAGCTCTCGCACGCCGAAGGCGACTACCTGTTCGTGCACGCAGGCCTCTCGGAGCGGGGCCTCTCCTCCGGCGATCCCGCCTACGCGGTGCGCGTCTCGCGGCCCGAGGACCTGCTCTGGAACCGCACCACGGCGGACCTGCCGCACAACCTCGGCATCACGCTGATCTACGGCCACACGCCGCGCTCCGACTTCGGCGTGCGGCGCAACGAGCCCTTCAGCATCGGCATCGACACGGGCGCCACCTACGGCGGCTTGCTGACCGCCATCCGCCTGCCCGACGAGACGATCGTCCAGGTCTCCTAGCTCTTCTCGCTCATTGCGCGACGACGGTCTCGAGCGGGGCCGCGGCGGGCACGTCGGGCGCCGCGGAGCTCTCGGGGGCGGGCGACGACGGAGTCGCCTCGGGCGCGGGGGGCTCCGAAGGCTCGGGCAGCGCCAGCTGCTGGCCGACTCGGATGCGGCTCTTGTTGCGGATGCCGTTGCGCTCGGCGAGCTCCTCGATCGAGATGCCGAGCTTGCGCGAGATCGAGTCGAGCGTGTCGCCGCGCTGGACCGTGTAGGTCGTCGACGTCGCGGCC
Source organism: uncultured delta proteobacterium (assembly GCA_963716275.1). Lineage (GTDB taxonomy): Bacteria > Myxococcota_A > UBA9160 > UBA9160 > UBA6930 > VGRF01. The sequence goes on from CAVQTC010000017.1 coordinate 445,836, forward strand.
GCGGCCGGATCGGGCGCGAGGGCGACCGGGGTCGAGCTCGACGCGAGCGCGGAGGGAAGCGGCGGCGTGGGCTCGCCCGCCTGCGCCGACGCCTCGGACAGCTGGAGCTCCTGGCCGACCTGGATGCGACTCCTGTTGCGGATGCCGTTGCGCTCGGCGAGCTCCTCGATCGGGATGCCGAGCTCGCGCGAGATCGAGTCGAGCGTGTCGCCGCGCTGGACCGTGTACGAGCTCGGCGTCGGTGCGGGAGGGGGTGCGTCCGGCGTCGCGCTCGCGCTCGCCGCGATGTCCGGGGAGAGGGACTCTCCCGACGACCCAGGTAGCGCGAGCTGTTGTCCCGTTTGGATGCGGCTCGTGTTGCGGATGCGGTTCGCGTGGGCGAGCTCCTGGATCGGGATGCCGAGGTCGCGGGAGATGGACGCGAGCGTGTCGCCCGGGCGGACCGTGTACGCGCTCGAGTTTGCCGCCGGCGCGGCGGCCGTGGGGTCGGGCTGCGCGGCGGCGCCCGCCAGCATCGTGCTCGGGACCGGATCCGCGGCGGCCGCGGTCGGCGCGACCGCGGGGGTGGCAGCCTCGGTCGAGGCGGCGGCTGCCGCGGCCCCTGCCGACGCGAGGGCCGCGGCGGCCGGGGCCGGCGTGTTCGCCGCCAGCGTCGCCGCGAGGGCCGGCGCGGGCGCGCTCGCCGGCGCGGGCTCTGCGGGGCCGGGCACGTAGATGCGCTGACCCACGGCGATGCGGTGCTTGTTGCGGATCTCGTTCAGCGCGAGCAGATCGCGGACGCTCACCGAGAACTGGCGCGCGATCGAGTCGAGCGTATCGCCGCGCTGCACCGTGTAGACCCCGGCGTGCGAGCGATCGCTCGCCTCGGCGTTGAGCGAGCCTCCCGGCAGCTCGATCAGCTGGCCCGGGTGGATCTGGTTGGGATTGCTGATGCGGTTCACGCGCGCGAGATCGCCCGCCGAGACGCCGAAACGCCGCGAGATCGAGGCGAGCGTGTCGCCGCGCCGCACGCGGTAGACGCCCTGGGTGGGAGCGGCCTCGAGCGCCGCGGCGGGGGCCGGCGCGGCGGTCGTGGGGGCGGCGGCCTGCGCCACCTCGACCCGCTCCGTGTCGAGGCCCGGGATGCGCAGGCGCTGGCCCACGCGGATCTGGTTCACGCTGCGCAGGCCGTTCTCGCGCGCGATCGCGCGCGCCGAGACGCCGTAGCGGCGCGCGATCGTGGAGAGCGTCTCGCCCCGCCGCACGCGGTGCGACCCCGGGCGCTCCACGACCTGGACGGCGAGCCGCTCGCTGCTCGGGATCGAGGCCAGCACCACCTTGGGCGCGGCGCGCAGCGGGTCGCGCGGCACGCGCAGCTCGTAGCCCTGCGGCAGGTGGCGCTTGCCCGCCCACACCGCGTCGTTGACGCCCAGGTTCGCGTCGCGCAGCGCCGACAGCGGCACGCCGAAGGCGTTCGCGAGCGCGCTCGCGCGGTAGTAGTGGTCGAGCACGACGCTCTCGAGGTCTTCGGGCGGGTCGCGCGGGATGGGGCCGAAGTAGCGCTCGGGCTCGCGGTCGATCTCCATCGCCGCGTAGAACTCGCTGTAGAAGTTCTGCGAGGCGAAGCCGAACGAGCGGCTCTCGTACTTCTCGACGATCACGCCGATGTCGCGCGTGCCGAGGCGTTGGACGGCGCGCTGCATGCCGCCGAGGCCGTGGTTGTAGGCGGTGAGCGCGAGGGGCCAGGAGCCGATGTTCTCGTAGTTCGACTTCAAGAGACGCGCGGCCGCCACCGTCGCGATGTACGGGTCGTTGCGCTCGTCGACCGCGCCGTTCACGCGCAGGAACAGTCGACCCGTCGACGGCATGAACTGCCAGATGCCCGAGGCGCCCACCGAGGAGCGCGCCTCGGGATTGAAGGAGGATTCGACGTGGGGCAGGGCGCCGAGCTCCACCGGCAACCCGCGCTCCGAGAAGACGTTGCGGATGTAGGCCTCCCAGCGGCCCTGGCGAGCGATGCCGGCGCGGAACTTGTCCGCCTGGCCGAGCTGGAAGCGCGCGTTCACCGCCGCGTCGCGCAGCGTGCGGGACGAGACGTCCATGGGGAAGAGCGAGAGGATGTGTTCCTCCTCCTGCGAGAGGCCCGAGCGCTTCCCGCGCGAGAGCGCGCGCAGGACGGCGGCCACGTGCTCGCGCCTGCGCCGTACGTGGCGCTCGCCGCTCGCGTCCCAGCGCCCGTTCGGGAGCTCCACCACCTCGTAGACCAGGGAGAGGTCGTTGCTGTCGTGGAGCACGCCGCCCCCCGTGCCCAGCCCGGTGTAGATGCGCTTCCAGAAGGCCACTCGCGGCTCGATCGCCGCGGGCTTCGGGAAGTCCTCGGGCGCGGCGGCGAGCGGCGCGGCGCTCGCGAGAGCGAGCGCGCAGCCGAGCCCCCGCGAGAGCTCTCTCAAACGCTGATGCATCGCCCCCCACCGGCTCCGAGCCCGAGCACCCGTCGCTGGAACATCGGACGCAGCCGCGCCCAACCTGACCCGCGGGCGTGACCCGCCGGCGCTAGCGCCGGCGGCCCTTCCGCCTGGCCTCCTTGGCCAGTTTGCGTTTCTTCTTCGCAGCCGACTTGTCGAGGGCGCCCTGCTGGCGCCGCGCGTGCCGGTTGCCCAGGCCGCCGAGCAGGGCCAGGGGGTCGGCGCCGCCGGGCAGGCCCGCCCCGGCGCCCGCGAGGCGCCCGAGGCCCGGCAGGCGGGAGAGCAGCCCGCCGCCGCCCAGGGCGCCGCCGAGCATGCCCATCATCTCGCGCATCTGTCGGAAGCGCTTCACCAGCTCCGAGACCTCGCTGCGCGAGTGTCCGCTGCCGCGCCCGATGCGCAGCGCGCGGCTCTCGTTGATCAGCTCGGGCCGCGCGCGCTCGCTGCGCGTCATCGACTGGATCATCGCCTCGGCCTTGGTGAGCTCGCCCTCGTCCACCTGTTCGGCGAGCTCGCCGAACATGGGGAGCTTGCCCATCACGTCCTTCAGCGGGCCCAGCTTCTGGATGGTGCGCAGCTGGGCGAGCAGGTCGTCCATGCCGAACTGGCCCTTCAGCATGCGGGCGGCGTCGGCCTCGGCCTGCTTCTGGTCGACCACCTGCTCGAAGTCGCGCACCAGGCCGACCACGTCGCCCATGCCGAGAATGCGCGAAGCGAGGCCCTCGGGCCGGAACTCCTCGAGGCGGTCCGGCGTCTCCCCCGTGCTCAGGAACTTGATCGGGACGCCGGTCTTCGCCTTCACGGCGAGGGCGGCGCCGCCGCGCGCGTCGCCGTCGAGCTTGGTGAGCACGAGCCCGTCGAGGCGCAGCCGCGCTGCGAAGGCGCCGGCCACGTTCACCGCGTCGCGCCCCATCAGCGCATCGCACACGAGCAGGCGACTGCCCGGCGCGACCGCTGCGTCGATCGCCTCGAGCTCGCGCATCAGCTCCTCGTCGATCGCGAGGCGTCCGGCGGTGTCGTACACGAGCGCGTCGCAGCCGCTCTGCCGGGCACGCTCCTTGGCGGCGCGGCAAATTGCCACGGGGTCCTCCCCGGGAGCTCCGCGATGGACCGGCACGCCCACCGACTCGCCGAGCCGCTCGAGCTGCTCGACGGCGGCCGGCCGGTAGACGTCCGCCGCCACGAGGAGCGGGCGCCGGCCGGCGCGCTGCAGGTGCCGCGCGAGCTTGGCGGCGACGCTCGTCTTGCCCACGCCCTGGAGGCCGATCAAGAGGATCGAGGTCGTGCCAAGGGCGTCGCGCGCCAGGCCGGGCTCGACGGGACCCATCAGGGCCACGAGCTCCTGCTCGCAGGCGGCCACGAAGTGCTGGCCGGGGGTGACGCTGATCAGGCTGCCGTCCGGCGCCCGCACCCGTGTCTGGACCTTCTCCCCGAGGCAGCGCTCGCTCACGCGCGCGAGGAAGTCCCGCACCACGCCGAGGTCGACGTCCGCCTCGAGCAGCGAGGCGCGCACGTCGCGCAGTGCCTCCTCGACGTTGGCGGCGCCGAGCTCGCGCACGCCGGCCAGGCGATCGCGCGCGTTCTTGAAGCCCTGCGTGAGCGTCTCGAGCATGCACTCCCCGAGCGGACCGGCCGCGCGGAAGATAAGGGAGCGCCTCACGCGGTCCACCGCTTTCGCATAGACTGCGCCGCTCGCGGAGGACCCGATGCCCACCCAGGTCGAGGCGCAGATCACCGGGAACGTGTGGAAGATCGAGAAGCGGGTCGGCGATCGCGTCGCTCCCGAAGAGGTGATCCTGATCCTCGAGTCGATGAAGATGGAGATTCCGGTCGAGGCGCCGTGCAGCGGTCGCCTCGCCGAGATCCGCGTGCAAGAAGGCCAGAACGTCGAAGAGGGCGCCGTTCTCGCCGTGATCGAGTAGAGCCTTGCTGAAGGCCGTGCGCGTGCGGACGCTCACGGCGCGCGAGCGCCCCGCGGCCCTCGCGCGGCTCGAGCAAGCCCCGCGCATGAATCTGTTCTTGATCGATCTCGTGCTGCGCATGGGAAGCGGCGCGCGCGGCCAGGACCTGCTCGGCGCGTGGCGCGGGGAGTCGCTGATCGGCGTCGCGAGCGTGCATCCCTCGCTGGTGCTGGATGCGACCGCGGAGCCCGACGCGCTCGAGGCCTTTCTGCCCTATCTGGGGACCGTGGCGAGCGGCCTGGCGAAGAGCACCGAGGACGTGGTGGCGCCGCTGCATCGCTGGGTGAAGGAGCACGGCCGCCAGATCCTGCTCGACCGCATCGAGACGGCCTTCGCGCTCGAGCCCGACCAGGCGCGGCTCGCGCCGGCGCCCCCGCACGTGAAGCTGCGCGACGCGGAGAACGAGGACCTGCCCCTGCTCGTGGAAGCCTCGCGCGCGAGCCTGCTGGAGGAGAGTCGCCCCGATCCGAGCGAGTCCGACCCGACCGGCTTCCGGCGCTGGGTGGCGACCCGCGTGCGCCAGGCGCTGGTCGCCGAGCTCGAGGGCCGCGTCGCCTTCGTCGGCTATGCGGACGTGCGCTCGCCGCGCGGCTGGCTCCTCCAGGGGGTCTACACGTGGCCGACCTTCCGCCGCCGCGGCCTCGCGCTCTATGGCGTCTCGGAGCTCTGCCGGCGCGCCTTCGCCGAGGGCTCGGACCACGTCCAGCTCGCCGTCGTCGAGGGCAACCGCCCCGCGGAAGAGCTCTACGAGAAGCTCGGCTTCGGGGCCTTCGCGCGCCTGCGAACCGTGCTCTTCGCCTGACGGCTCGCTAGCCTGCCCCGCCTCTCGCAGGCCCGGCCCTCGCGGCGATTCGCGGCGAAGCCAAGCATTCACAAAAGAAACGGAGAAGAACTGCAATGGGACTGCTCGACGGCAAGGTGGCCTTGGTGACGGGTGCGGGCGGTGGGCTCGGGCGCGAGCACGCGCTCGCCCTGGCGCGCGAGGGCGCCAAGGTCCTGGTGAACGACCTCGGGGGCGCACGCGACGGCACGGGCGCGGGCCACAGCATGGCCGACCAGGTCGTGTCGGAGATCAAGGCCGCGGGCGGCAGCGCCGCGGCGAACTACGAGAGCGTGGCCACGGTCGAGAGCGGCCAGCGCATCGTGAAAGCGGCCGTCGACACCTTCGGCAAGCTCGACATCTGCGTGAACAACGCGGGCATCCTGCGCGACAAGTCGCTGGTGAACACGACCGAGGACCTCTGGGACATCGTGGTCTCCGTGCACCTGAAGGGCACCTACTGCGTCTCGCGCCCCGCCTTCACCCACATGAAGGAGCGCGGCCAGGGCGGCGTGATCATCAATACCTCGTCCACCTCCGGCCTGAACGGCAACTTCGGCCAGTCGAACTACGGCGCGGCCAAGGCCGGCATCTGGGGCTTCACGCGCTGCATGGCCATCGAGGGCCAGAAGAACAAGATCCGCTGCTACGCACTCGCGCCCGTGGCGCTCACGCGCCTCACCGCGGATCTGGGCGGCTTCCAGGATCCCAAGCTCCAGGACCGGATGAATCCCAAGCTCGTGTCGCCGCTCGTGGTGTTCCTCGGCAGCGACCTGGCCCGCGACCTCACCGACAAGACCTTCTTCGTGGGCGGCGGGCGGATCGCCGAGATGCGCATGGTGACGGCGCCGGGCGCGACGAAGACCGACAACGGCGGCCTCTGGTCCGCCGAGGAGATCGCCGCGCGGATGCCGGAGATCCTGCTGAAGGACTGAGCCGCCGGCGTCCGCCGCACGGAGCGGCCGATTTCGTGTCGGCCGTCACACTCCTCTCCCCGTTCTGTTCCCGTCCTGTCCCCGTCGCGTTCGCGCGCGACGCGAATCCGTGCGCTAAGCCCTCTCGCAATGCCGGACGCCCTCGCGCGCGTTCGTACCGCGCATCCCGAGATCGCGGACCCGGCGTCCGCGATGACCGGGCGCTTCCAGCTCTTCTTCCGCTGGTTCGCGCGCCGCTTCTTCAAGCACTTCGATCTCGACGACGCGTCGGTGGCGCGGCTGCGCGCGCTCGAGGCGCGCGGCTCCGTCGTCTACGTGATGCGCTACGCGAGCCGGCTCGACTACTTCCTGTTCAACACGCTCTTCGCGCGCGAGGGCCTGCGGCTCTCGGCGTACGCGAACGGGATCCAGTTCTGGTACTACCAGCCCTGGTGGCGCAGCGTGCCGGCGGCGCTGCTGCGCCTCGCGCGGCGCCGCGCCGACGACCCCGTGCAGCGCGGCCGCGAGCACGTGCGGCGCGTGGCGCAGGCCGGCGAGTCGATGTTCCTGTTCCTGCGCACCGCGCGGCTCGCAGCCGCTCTTGCGCGGAGCCGAGGCCGCCCTCGAGCGCTCCCAGCGCGAGCTCGCGCTGCTCGACGAGCTCGTCGCGGTGGCGGGGGAGGGGAAGCCCGTCTCGGTCGTCCCGCTCGCGCTCTTCTGGCGCAAGGGGCCGCGCGCCGAGCGGCGCTTCCTGAACCTGAATCGCGGCGCGGCGGCGCGCCCGGGCGACCTCGCGAAGATCACCTCCTTCCTGCTCACCTACCGCGACCTCGCGATCAAGTGCGGCGAGCCCATCGACATTGCCGGCTTCCTCGAGAAGGAGCCGCGCGCCGGGCGCGCGGCGCGGGTGCGCCGGCTGCGCCGGGCGGTCCTGCAGTTCGTGTCGGCCGAGGAGCGCGTCGCCGAGGGGCCGCTCTTGCGGCCGCGCGCCAAGGTGGAGGAGCTCGTGCTGGCGGATGCCGGCGTGCAGGCCGCCATCGCGGCGCGCGCCGCGAGCGGGCGCACGACGCGCGAGGGCGCTCGCAGCCACGCCGAGCGCGCCTTCCGCGAGATCGCGGCCAACATGAGCTCCACCTTCCTCGCCGCGCTGGCGGCGACCGTGGGCTGGGTGTTCTCGCGCCTCTTCCAGCGCATCGAGACGCGCGGGCTCGAGAAGGTGGCCGAGCACGCGCGCCGCCACACCGTCGTGCTCGTCCCGAGCCACCGCTCCTACTTCGACTTCCTGATCCTCTCCTGGCTCTTCTACGAGAGCTACCTCGTGCCGCCGCACATCGCGGCGCGCGAGAACATGGCCTTCGGGCCCTTCGGGTTCCTGTTCCGGCGCGGCGGCGCTTTCTTCCTGCGCCGCGCCTTCGACGATCCGGTCTACAAGGCCGTCTTCCGCGCCTACGTGGGCTACCTGGTGCGCGAAGGCTTCACGCAGGAGTTCTTCATCGAGGGCGCGCGCTCGCGCACCGGAAAGACGCTCTCGCCGCGGCTCGGCATGCTCGGCTGGAACGTGCAGGCCTTCGTGGACAGCGGGCGCCGCGAGCTCTTCTTCGTGCCCGTCGCGATCAGCTACGAGCGCCTCGTGGAAGAGGGCGCGATGGTCGCCGAGCTCGAGGGCGGGGCGAAGCAGAACGAGAGCATGCTCGGCCTGGTGCGCGCGCGGAAGGTGCTCGAGCGGCGCTTCGGCAGCGTGTTCGTGAACTTCGGCGAGCCGATCTCGCTGGCCGATACCCTCGCCGGCCGCCGCGAGCTCTGGCTCGCAGAGGAGACGCCCGACGCGGCGCGCGAGCGCCGCGCGATCGTCGAGGAGCTGGGCCGCGAGCTGGTGGAGCGCATCAACTGGTCGATGGTCGCGACCGCGACGAGCGTCGCCGCGGCCGCGCTGCTCGGGGAGCCGCGCCGCGGGCTGTTCCGGCGCGAGCTCGAGACGCGCATGGCGCAGATCGTGCACCTGCTGCGCCTCCAGGACGTGCGGCTCACGCCGGCGCTCGACGCCGACGTCGAGCACCAGTTCGCCGACTCGATCGACTTCCTGATCCGGCTGGGCCTGCTGCGCTCCGAGCACGAAGTGCGCGGCGAGATCGTGTACTTCGAGGAGGCGAACCGGCGCGCCCTCGACGTCTACCGCAACGGCATCTTCCACGCGCTGGCCACGCCGAGCCTGATCGCGCGCCGCCTGCTCGCGGGCGCCGACGAGGCGGAGTTGAAGCGCGACGTCGCGTTCTGGCTCGAGCTCCTCGACCACGAGTTCTTCACCCAGCGCACCGAGGAGCGCTCGGCGCAGATCGAGCGCTTCCTCGACGCCTTCGAGCAGGGCGACGTGATCGAGCGCGCCGGCGACCGCCTGCGCGTCACCGAGAGCGGCCGCGGCCTGCTGGCCTTCCTGGCCGAGCAGACGCGCAGCCTGCTCGAGGCCTATTACGTCGCGTTCTGCGCCTTCGAGGCCCTCGACGCCCCGGCCACCGCCAAGGAGCTCGAGAAGTCGAGCGACAGCCACTTCCGCCGGGCGGAGCTGCTCGGCGAGGTGCGCCGCACCGAGGGCTGGAACCCGGTCACTCTGAAGAACGCGCTCGAGCTGCTCGTGCGGCGCGGCGTGCTCGAGCTCGTGGCGGGCCCGGATCGCGAGCCCGCCTACGAGCCCGGCCGGGCCTTCGGCGAGCTGCGCGAGCTGCGCGCTCGTCTGGCGGCGGAGCTTCCCTCCGGGTAAGGTCGCGCGCCTCATGGCGCAGGAGTCCCTCCCCGACTTCGCCAAGCGCGGCGGCCTCGTGACGGCGATCGCCCAGGATCACGAGACGGGCGAGATCTTGATGGTCGCCTACATGAGCGAGGCGTCCTTCCGCCAGACGCTCGAGACCGGCGAGGCCGTCTACTGGAGCACGAGCCGCGACGAGCTCTGGCACAAGGGCGAGACGAGCGGCCTCACCCAGCGCGTGCGCGAGATCTGGGTCGACTGCGACGGCGACGCGGTGGTGCTGAGAGTCGAGCAGAAGGGCGGCGCGGCCTGCCACACGGGTCGGCGCAGCTGCCTGTATCGGAAGCGCCAGGCCGACGGCAGCTGGCGCACGATGAGCGAGCCGCTCTTCGATCCCGCCAAGGTGTACGGCTCGTGACGCGCGGCGCGGCCGCCCCGGGGCGGCGCCGGCTGATGCTCGGGCTGCCGAAGGGGAGCCTGCAGGAGACCACCGGGAAGCTCTTCGGGCTGGCGGGCTACAACATCCGCTTCCCGGAGCGCTCCTACTATCCCGAGATCGACGATCCCGAGCTCGAGTGCATCCTGATCCGCGCCCAGGAGATCGCGCGCTACGTCGAGCAGGGCGTGCTCGACGCCGGCATCACCGGCATCGACTGGGTGATCGAGAACGGCGCCAACGTGAAGGAGCTCGCGGACCTGCGCGCGCCCTGGCCGAACTACCGCCCGGTGCGCTGGCTGCTCGCCGTGAAGGAGGACTCGCCCTTCCAGAGCGTGAAGGACCTCGAGGGCAAGCGCATCGCCACCGAGGCCGTCGCGCTCACCAAGCGCTTTCTGAAGGCGAAGCGCGTGCGCGCGGAGGTCGAGTTCTCGTACGGCGCGACGGAGGTGAAGCCGCCGCTGCTCGCCGACGCGATCGTCGACGTCTCCGAGACGGGCTCCTCGATGCGCGCGAACCGGCTGCGCGTGATCGACACGGTGCTCGAGAGCACGCCGCGCTTCATCGCCAACAAGAGCGCCCACGCCGACGAGTGGAAGCGCCGCAAGATGGAGCGCCTGGTGCTGATGCTGTCCGGCGCCATCGCCGCGGCGGGCCGCGTCGGGCTGATGATGAACGTCCCGCGCGCGCGGCTCCAGAAGGTGCTCGAGGTGCTCCCCGCGCTCGGCACGCCCACCATCTCCGCGCTCGCCGACGAGACCTGGGTCGCGCTCAACACGGTGGTCGAGGAGAGTCTGGTGCGCGAGCTGATCCCGGAGCTGGTCGATCGCGGGGCGCGCGGCATCGTCGAGTACCCGCTCAGCAAGATCGTCGCGTGACGCTCTCCGCGCGGGGGCGGCTCGGGGCGCTCCTGCGCATGCCGCTCGACCACGCGCGCAACGCCGCGCGCGGGCTCCTCGCAAACGGCGCTCCGCGCCAGCGTGGTGCAGGCCGTGGTGCGCGGCGAGCGCGGCGTGCTGTTCGCTCTGCGCTCCGATCTGTGGGGCTGGGAGCTCCCGGGCGGCGAGCGCGAGCGGGGCGAGAGCGACGAGGACTGCGCTCGCGCGCGAGGTGCGCGAGGAGACCGGACTGAGGATCGCCGTGGACGGACTGGTCGGCGAGTACAAGCGGCGGGGCTTCTTCGCCCACACCGCGCGTGTCTACCGCGCGCACGTGACCGGCGGCGCGCAGCGCGCCTCCGCCGAGACGCCGCAGCTCGCGTGGTTCGATCCGCGCGCGCTGCCCGAGACCGTCTTCCCGTGGTTTCGGGGGCCCACCGCCGACGCGCTGCGCGCCGCCGCGCCCGTGGTGCGCGAGGAGCGCCTCGGCCTGCGCGAGATCTGGGCCGGCCTGCGCATCGACTTCTGCTTGCGCGCGGCCCTCGCGCCCGCCGCTCAAAGGACGCGATGAAGGATCACGCCGACGCCCGCCACGCCTCGCACGCCTATCGCGTGAGCGCCGGCAAGCGCTTCCGATTGAAGGACTGGGACCCGCGCGACACCGGCTCCCTCGAATCCGCCGACGCCGCGCGCGCGCGCGAGCTCTTGGCCGAGGGCACGGAGCGCCTGGCCGAGCTCCAGGAGCGCGTGTACGCCCAGGACCGTTGGGCCGTGCTGCTCGTCTTCCAGGCGATGGATGCGGCGGGCAAGGACGGCACCATCAAGCACGTGATGTCGGGCGTGAACCCGCAGGGCTGCCAGGTCTACTCGTTCAAAGCGCCCTCCGACGAGGAGCTCGACCACGACTGGCTCTGGCGCTGCGCGCGCGCGCTGCCCGAGCGCGGGCGCATCGGCATCTTCAACCGCTCGTACTACGAAGAGGTGCTCGTGGCGCGCGTGCACCCCGAGGTGCTGGCGCGCCAGAAGCTCCCGCCGGAGCTGGTGACGAAGCACATCTGGCGCGAGCGCTACGAGGACATCCGCGGCTTCGAGCGCCAGCTCGCGCGCAACGGCACGCGCATCTGCAAGTTCTTCCTGCACGTCTCGCGCGCGGAGCAGCGCCGACGCTTCCTGGCGCGGCTCGACGACCCCGACAAGCAGTGGAAGTTCTCGGTCGGCGACGTGCACGAGCGCCGCTACTGGGGCGCCTACCAACGCGCCTATCAGGACGCGATCCGCGCGACCGCTGCGCCGCACGCGCCCTGGTACGTCGTGCCCGCGGACCACAAGTGGTACACGCGGCTCGTGGTGGCCAGCGCGATCGTCGACGCGATCTCCGAGCTCGACCTCGCCTACCCGCGCCTCGACCCGGCCGAGCGCCGAGAGCTCGCGCGCGCTCGGCGCGCGCTCGCGCGCGAGTGAGCCGGTCGGCCGCGCGCTCTCCCGGAGACGCCAACCTCCGAGACGGCGCGCGACCGGCGGCTGCTAGGCGCGCGTCTCGCGCAGCCCGCTGGCCTCGAGCTCCTTGCCGAGCTGCGCGACCTTGCGCTTGAACTCGTCGATGGGCTCGTCGAAGGACAGGATGATCTCGGTGGTGCGCGGGATCTCGTCGCCGTTCAGGAGCCCGCGGTAACGGTTCAGGTTGGCGAGGATGGCCTCGGCGACCTTGAGCGCGCGCTTCTCGGTCTTGATCAGCGGCGACTGCAGCGTGTAGACGTTGTTGCGGCCCCACAGGCTCTCGTCGCGCACGATCGCGATCTCGCGGTAGACGCCGTTGATCGGATCGAAGTTGTACTCGACGCGGACTTCCTTGAAGATGTCCGAGTTGCCGGTGTAGAAGCCGCGCTCCTTCTCCACTTTTCCGAGCTGGCGGCAGCGGGGACAGTAGAAGGTGTCGCCGTGGTTCAGGAGGAACACGCCCTTGGCGTAGTCCTCGCAGTCGGTGTTCTCGCAGTAACCGACGCCGCGCTTCATGCTTGCCATGGGGGGAAGGAGTCCTCCGCATCCGAGGACCGCGGTGTCCCTACCGACTCTCCGGTCCCGGCTCTCACCGGGAGAGGCAAGCCCTGTGCCACGCAGTGATTGGGGGGAGCACCGTGGCGGGTTGTGTTGTTGGGCGACCTTGTTGAGGGGGAAGTTGCCTGGATCTGCGCGCGCTGGAAGCCGTCAGGGGGAGCAGTCGAGGGGCGACCTTGGGAAGCGGAATCACCCAGTCCCGCCGCTAGAGTCGCCGTGCTGCGCAAACCTCCTCATACCTCGGGGCGGCGCCTGCGCGCGCCGCTTGCGCGAAGCGACGGAAAAGCCGAACCACTACGACGGGTTAGGTGCTCGGTTTTGTACTTCGCACCCGGCGGGGCTGTCAACCGCCATTTTGAACGTCTCGCGAGATTTCTTCGCGCAGCCGGCGGGACTCGCGGGCGAGGGCGAGGGCGTAGAGCGCGAGGCTGCCGAGCGAGACGGCGTAGGCCGCGATCACGTAGCTCACGAGGCCTCTCGAGCGCGGGCGAGCTGCTCCGCACGCTGCGCGCGCAGCGCGCCGAGCTCGACCCGGCGCACCAGCAGATAGGCGAAGGCGGCGAGCGTGGCCAGAAAGCCGAGCAAGAACGGCAGACCCATGCCCGCCCCGAGGCTTCCCGCGGCGCAGGTTCTCGGGGTGGAGGGCGCGGCTCCCGAACAGCTCGATCGCGTAGTAGTTGAGCGGAATCAATGGCGCTGCCCAGGATCCCGTAGACGGCGGCGAAGCGCGCCGCGCGCTCGCTGCCCTCCGTGAAGGAGCGCAGCAGCAGGTAGGCGAGGTAGGCGAGGTAGAGCAGCAGGGTGACCGTGAGGCGGGGGTCCCAGGTCCACCACTTCCCCCAGGTCCCCTTCGCCCAGATCGGGCCCGTCACGAGCATCAGCGTCCCGAACAAGAGGCCCACCTCGGCCGAGAGCTGCCGCGAGGCGATCGAAGCGTTCTTCCCCGCGCGCGAGGAAGAGTGCCCCGCCGATTCCGGTGCCGATGAAGCCCGCGTAGGTCGCGTACGCGAGCGGCGGATGGAGGTAGAGGATCTTCTGGATCACGCCCTGCACGGAGTCGATGGGGGCGTTCCACGCCGTCCAGGCCCAAGCGAAGCCCAGCGCGGCGAGCGCGACGCCGGTTGCACGCTTCCAGCGCTGCCCGCCGTCACTCATCGAGCACGTACTCGAAGCAGAGGAAGGACACGATCCCGTACACCCCATCCGCCACGATCAGGAGCTGTATCGCCGGCCACGGTAGCGACCCGACCGCGAGGAGCGCTGTGGTCGCGTGCACAGCGCCCAGCAGGACCGGCACGAGCAGGGGCAGGAGGAGCAGCGGGAGCATCACCTCGCGATAGCGCGTGCGCACCGCCATCGCGGCCAGCAGGGTCCCGGCGCTCGCGATGCCGGCCGCGCCGAGCGCGGCCACGCAGGCGAGGCGCGGAGCCACGGGCCACAGATCGAGGTCGAAGGCGAGCGCGAAGGCGAGAGCGCACAGCGCCTCCACCGCGCACAGGAGCGCGAAGCTCGCCAGTGCCTTCCCGACGAACACGAAGCCCCGGTCCACGGGCGCGAGCGCGAGCCCCGCGAGGGCGTCGTTCTCGAGCTCGAGCGCGAACGCGCGGTTCATCCCGAGCACGCCCGCGAAGACGTAGGCCACCCAGAGCAGGCCCGGGACGTGCGCATTTCGCCCCGCATCGAGCGAGGGCGGCGCGGCGAAGTACAGGATCAGCACCACGAGGAGCGCGAAGACGCTCATCGCGACCAGCCGGTCCCGGCTGCGCCACTCGGCCAGCAGGTCCTTCCACAGCACGGCCCAGATCGTGCTCATGCGAGGGCGTCCAGGCGGGCCACGAGCTCGAGATAGGCGCGCTCCACGCGGGCCGGGCTGCGCAGGTCCTCGGGCGAGAGCCAGCCCGCGCGGCCCCGCACGAGGACCAGCGCCCGGTCGCAAAGCGCCGCGGCGCGCTCCAGGTCGTGGGTGACGAGCAGGCCGCTGCGCGCGGCGCTGCGCTGGCGGGCGAGCCGCTCGCCGAGCACGCCGCTCGCGCGCGAGTCGAGCCCGGTGAAGGGCTCGTCGAGCAGCAGGATGCGCGGCTCGTGCACGAGCGCCCGCGCGATCGCGACGCGCTGCGCCCAGCCCCGCGAGAGGGCGCCCGCCAAGCGATCGGCCACGGGCGCGAGCTCGTGCTGCTCGACCAGCTCGGCCGCGCGCGCCTTGGGGCTCGCGACGCCGTAGAGCCGGGCGGCGAGCTCGAGGTTCTCCCGCGCGGAGAGCGCGGGGTAGAGGAAGGTGGCGTGGGCTACGAGACCCACGAGGCTGCGTCGCCCGACGCGCTCGCGCGCGCCGGCGAGCTCGATCTCGCCGCGACTTGGGCGGGCGAGGCCCGCGAGCAGGCGCAGGAGGGTCGACTTGCCGGCGCCATTCGGCCCCAGCACAGCGACCGTCTCTCCGGCCGCGAGCTCGAAGTCCAAGGGATGCAGAGCGACGAGCGGGCCGAAGCGCTTGGAGACGCCCCGCGCGCGCGCGACGCAGGCGCTCACGCCGCTGAGCTCGCCGGGAGCGGGGCGCCGCACTGTCCGCAGAAGCGCTGCCCAACGGGTGCGGGCGCGGAGCAGCTCGCGCAGACGGGCGGAGCGCTTGCGGGGCTCTCGGGGCGCGCGCGCGCACTCTCCTCCTGGAGGAGCGCGATGGCGCGCGCACGGAGCTCGGCCCGCAGGCGCGCGTGGTCGGCGGCCGAGACCTTGCCCGTCTCGAGGTCGTGATCGAGATCGCGCAGCCCTTCGTAGAGCGCCTCGCGCTCGCGCTCTGCGGCGCTCTCGGCGGCGGCCGGCGCACTCCCCGGCGCCGCGCTTCGCCCGCGCAGGAGCGGCCAGACGAGAAACGCGACCACGGCGAGCGCTGCCCCGGCCGCCGCGCCGCGCCGCGCGATCGGCCCCAGGCGCACGCCCGCAGGCACGCTCGCGATCGAGAGCGCCACCCGCTCGCTCGGATCGACGTCGAAGGCTTCCCAGGCGAGATAGGTGAGGTCGCCCGTCGCGGCCGAGCGCGCGCGGTGGAGGC
The DNA here is from genome assembly GCA_963716275.1 of uncultured delta proteobacterium. Taxonomy (GTDB): domain Bacteria; phylum Myxococcota_A; class UBA9160; order UBA9160; family UBA6930; genus VGRF01. The sequence continues at coordinate 461,130 of CAVQTC010000017.1, forward strand.
GCTCGGCCTCGGCCACGAGGTGGCCCGTATCGGCCAGGTAGAAGAGCACGAGGGGCACGCGCTTGGTGAACTGGCGCTCGAGGCGTGCGGGCGTCGCGGTCACGGGCAGCCGGTAGCCGAGCTGGATCGCGAGCTGGCCCGGCGAGAGGGTCCCCAGGAGCGCCACGCCGCCTTCGGGCGCCGGCGCGAACTCGAGGCCCTGGGCGTCGCTCCCGAAGCGCACGTCCGCAGCCCCGATCGGCAGCGGAACGCGCAGCAGCGGCGTCTCGAGCGTGCCGAGCCGGAGCCCTCCCGGCGCGATCTCGAGCACGTGCGTCTCGGTGACGTCGATCGCCGCATCGTCGGCGTGGGCGACGACCCGCACCTCGGCCACCGAGATCGCGGCGGGCTCGACTTTGGCTTGCGCGGCGTCGAGCTGGATGGCGACGGCCCCCCGCGGCCGGGCAAGCTCGTAGCGCTGCACCTGGCGCCCGGAGTCCTCCTCCTTGCCGCGCGTTGCCAGCGCCGACCCGGCGAGCGCGCCGAGATCTTCGGGGACGAGCACCACGAGCCTCTCGACTCCGGCCGCGGGCGTGAGCTCGAACGCGAAGCGGACGCGCCCGGGTTGGCCGCTCTGCGCGGGGAGGTGATACGACCACACGAGGTCCTGGGGGCCGGGATAGAACGGACCGAAGTAGGCGAGCCGCGTGCCCTTGCGCTCGAGCCCCTCGGGCTCGACACCGAGCGGCATGCGAAACTCGACCGCGCCCGCCGGGAGCTCGGCGCGCAGCGCGGCCGCGCCTCTCTGCCGATCGGCCGGGGGCACGTAGACGATGCGGTCGCCCTGGTTCGCGATGCTGAAGGTGTCCTCCACGCGCAGGCCCCGGGCGTCGCGGTAGAGGCGCACGACCTGCTCGCTCAGCCGGACCGTGCGCGGATCGGGCGTGAGATCGAAGAGGCGGATGTCCGCGCTCGCCACCGCGTGGCCCGGCCCGAAGCTCACCCGCCCGCCGGGCACGGGGATGTCGTGATGGCGCGCGCCGATCAGATACGCGACGTCCTCCCGGGTCGCGACCTTGTCGAAGGCGTAGCGGCCCTGGGCGTCGCTGCGCGTGCGGCGCAGGCCCGGGACGCCGTCGGCGTTCAGCGCGTAGAGGACCACCTCGACGTCCGCGACGCCGGCATCGCCCTGGATCACGCGGCCGGCGATCCGCCCCGCGCCCGACGGCACGTCGGGCGTCGTCGTCGGCTGGGCCTGGGCGAGCGCCGCGAGGAAGGTCGCCGTGAGCGCCACGAGGAGGGTCGCCGCGAGCGCGGCGACGTGTGCTCTCACGCCAGCGCCCCGGCCGGCTCCGCCTCCGCACCGCGCGGCGCGCGCGCTCGCGCGGCGTGCGGCCACATCACGAGCATGGTCCCGATCACGAAGGTGAAGCCGCCCAGCCAGACCCAGTTGACCAGGGGGTTGCGGTAGACCTTGAGCGTGGCCGAGCCGTTCGGCTCGATGGCCGTGAGGATCACGTAGAGGTCCTCGCCGAGCGTCGAGTAGATCGCCGGGATGGAGCTCGGCTGCTGCTCGACCCAGTACATGCGCTTCTCGGGCGCGAGCGTCGCGAGCGGCGTGTCGCCCCGGAAGAGGGCCAGGTGCGCGACCGCGCCTCCGTAGTGCGAGTCCACGAGCGGGCGCGCGGTGCGGTACTCGAGCCGGTAGCTCCCGATCTCGAGCTGGTCGCCAGGCTTCAAGTTCTCGAGCCGCTCTTCGTTGATCGCTGCGCCCGCGAAGCCGATGAACAGGCACACCACGCCGAGGTGCACCACGTAGCCGCCGTAGCGCCGTTGGTTCTTGCGAAAGAGCGTCGCGAATGCCGCGGTCGGGCTCTCGCCGCGCGCCATGCGCGCGCGCACCGCCCGGAAGAACTCCTGCCCGATCGTGGCGGTGACCAGCCCCGCGAGCCCCCAGGTCGCGCTCGCGAGCCACTCCTCGGTGCCCAGGCGCGCGAGCAGCGCGAGCCCCACACTGGCGCCGACGAGCAGGGGGGCGATCAGCTGGCGGCGCAGGTGCGTGGGCGTGGCGCGCCGCCAGGCGACGAGCGGCCCCACGCCGGTGAGCAGGAGCAGCGGAAGCCCCACGAGAGCCGCCAGGCCGTTGAAGTACGTGGGCCCGAGCAGGATCTCCTCGCCGCCGAAGAAGAGCGGGGAGAGCTTCGGGAAGAGCGTGCCGAAGAACACGATCCCGAGCAGCGCCATGAAGAGCCAGTTGTTGATGACGAAGCCCGCCTCGCGCGAGAGCACCGACTCGAGCCGGTTCGGGGCGCGCAGCGCGCGAGCGCGCACCGCGAGCGCGCCGAAGAAGGTCGCGAGCGCGAGCGGTCACGTAGGCGAGGAAGAGCTGGCCGAACAGCTCCGTCTGGGCGAAGGCGTGCACCGAGCGCACGAGCCCGCTGCGCGTGATCATCGTGCCGAACAGGCAGAGCCCGTAGGTGAGCCCGATCAGCACGAAGTTCCAGATCTTCAGCATGTCGCGCTTCTCCTGCACCATCACCGAGTGCAGGTAGGCGGTGCCGGCGATCCAGGGCATGAACGACGCGTTCTCGACCGGGTCCCAGGCCCAGTAGCCGCCCCAGCCGAGCACCTCGTAGGCCCAGCGCCCGCCGAGCAGGATGCCGATCGAGAGGAAGCCCCAGGCCCAGAGCGTCCAGCGGCGCGTGACGCGCAGCCAGGCGGCGCCGAGCCGGCCCGAGAGCAGCGCGGCCAGCGCGAACGCGAAGGGCACCGAGAAGCCGGTCATGCCCGTATAGAGCACGAGCGGGTGGATCATCATGACCGGGTGCTGGAGGAGCGGGTTCAGCCCGTTGCCGTCGGAGAGCACGTGGCTCGGCGGGAGCTTCTCGAAGGGGTTCGTGTTGGGGACGAAGTTCGAGAGCCCGAGGAAGAAGGCGCAGTTCGCGAGCAGGACCGCGCACACGAAGGGCATGAGCTCGCGCTCGCCGCGGTGGCGCGTGGTCGCGGCCAGGGCGTAGATCGAGGTCATCCAGGTCCACAGCAGGAGCGAGCCCGCCTGGCCGCCCCAGAGTGCCGCCATGCGGTAGTGGAGCGCCATGCTGCGCGCGGCGTTGGTGGCGACGTAGACCAGCTGGAAGTCGAGCGTCGCGAAGGAGTAGAGCAGCACGCCCAGTGCGATCGTCACGAGCGCGGCCAGCGCCTGGACCGCGCGCCGCGCGAAGGCCGCGAGCGGGGCGTCGCCGCTCCGCCCGGCGATGACGCCGGCCAGCGCCCCGGCCACCGCCACGAAGAAGGCCAGCCGCAGCGCGATCGCGCCCAGGTCGCTCACGGCGTCGGGCTCCTCAGGTCTTCTGGCCGCGTTGCGCTTCGAACTTCGAGGGGCACTTGGCCAGCACGTTGGTCGCGTGGAAGGTCCCGGTCGGAAGCAGCTGGCCTTCCACCACGACCTCGGCGCCGTCCTTGAACAGATCCGGCGTCTCGAGGCTCGCGTACTCGACCGCGAGCGCGTGGGTCGCGCTGCCGCCCGCGTGCGGGGCGGCGGCCTGCACCTGGAAGCGCACGAGCTTCGCGCCGACGTCGCGCTCGATCGAGCCCAGGGCGACGTAGCCGTGCACGCGCACCGCATCGCCCACGGTGCCGCGCGCGCGGAACTCGTCGAGCGTCTGGTAGTAGGTGAAGGCGTCGCCGCCCAGCCGGGTCACCGCATACCAGCCGAGCAGGGCGGTCACGGCGAGCGCGCCGAGGGCGATCTGCACGCCTTTCGACATGGTCTCGCAAGCTAGGGACTGAGGTCGCGAGCGTCAAAGGCCGGCGTCACAAAATCCTCTGCGGATCGCGGACTTGCGCGCACGGCGCCTTGACAGGCCGGGAGCGGCGGGCGATCGATCGACGCATGCGCACGAGCGAGCGGGCGGGGCGGCTTCGGCCCTTCCTGGCGATGGAGGTGATGGAGCGGGCCCAGGCGCTGGAGCGCGCTGGCGAGCGCGTGATCCACCTCGAGCTGGGCGAGCCGGACTTCGCGCCGCCGCCCGCCGCGGTCGAGGCCTGCCGCGCGGCGCTCTCGCGCGGCGACTCCCGCTACACGGCGAGCGTCGGGCTCGCGGAGCTGCGCGTTGCCATCGCGGCGGACAAGAGCGCGCGTACGGGCGTGCCCCTCGATCCCGAGCGCGTGATCGTGACCAGCGGCACCTCGCCCGCGCTCCTGCTCGTGTTCGGGACGCTCTGCGACGCCGGGAGCGAGGTGATCGTGCCGGCGCCGCACTACGCCTGCTACCCGAACTTCGCGCGCTTCGTGGGCGCGACGCCGGTGCCGGTGCCCTGCGACGCCGCGGCGGGCTGGGCAATCGATCCGGCGGCCGTGAGGCGCGCGCTCTCGCCGCGCACGCGCGCGATCGTGCTCGGCTCTCCCGCGAATCCGACCGGCGCGATCCAGAGCCCCGACGTGCTGCGCGCGCTTGCCGAGCTCGGCGTCCCGCTCGTGAGCGACGAGATCTACGACGGCCTGGCTTACGACGGCGCCCGCGTCTGCTCGGCGCTCGAGGTGACCGACGAGTGCTTCGTGCTCGACGGCTTCTCGAAGCGCTACGCGATGACGGGCTTCCGGCTGGGCTACGCCATCGCGCCGCTCGGGGCGATGCGCGCGCTCCAGACCTTGCAGCAGAACCTCTTCATCTCGGCCTCCGAGTTCGTGCAGCACGCGGGGATCGCGGCGCTGCGCGAGGGTGCCGGCCTCGTCGCGAGCGCGCGGGCCGCGTACGCGCGGCGGCGCGATCAGCTGGTCGCGGGTCTGCGCGCGCTCGGCTTCGGCATCGCCGCGCTGCCTCCAGGCGCGTTCTACGTCTTCGCGGACGCGCGCGCCTTCGGCGCCGACTCGGTCGCGCTCGCGAACCTGCTCCTCGAGCGCGCGCGCGTCGCCGTGACGCCGGGCGTCGACTTCGGCGCGGCGGGCGAGGGCTTCCTGCGCTTTTGCTACGCGGCGAGCGAGGCCGACATCGCCGAGGCGCTCCGCCGCCTCGCGCCGGTGCTGCGCTCGCTCCGCGCGGACGCGAGTTGACACGGGGACGCTGGTTGAAACGCCCACGACCGTCGACTCGTTGTCCCAAGCGTTCTTTGGCGTTTCAACCAGCGTCCCCGTCAACTCGCCGTCACCTAGCCCCCAGCGTCCCCGTGCCGCGGACCTGGAGTACGTTGCCGGCGTGGCCGAGACCACCTCCGAGCCCTCTGCGCCGAGCTCCGCTCGAGTGGTCTTCGCCATTCCGGAGTTCCGCTGGCTCTACGCCGGGAACTTCGCCTTCTTCCTGGCGATGGGCAGCCAGGCCGTGGTGCGCCAGGCGCTCGCCTACGAGCTCACCAAGAGCGAGCTCGCGCTCGGCTCGGTGGCCATGATGAGCGCGCTCCCGATGTTCGTGCTCGCACCGCTCGGGGGCGGCCTCGCCGACCGCATCGACCGCCGCAAGGTGATCCTCGGCGGCCAGTGCGCGGTGGTGCTCGCCGAGCTGGTGATGCTGACGTTGCTCTGGTCCGGCCGGCTGCGCTTCGTCCACCTGCTCGTGCTCTCGGCAGCGATGGGCGCCGTCTTCCCGTTCGTGATGCCCTCGCGCCAGGCGATCGTGGCGAACCTGGTCGGGCGCCAGCGCCTCGCCACCGCCATGGCGCTCACCATGGCCGCCATCAACACCTCGCGCGTGGTCGGGCCGGCGCTCGGCGGGCTCCTGCTCCACGAGATCGGCGCGAAGCTCACGTACACGTTCGGGACGGTGCTCTACGCGCTCGCAGTCCTCTTCACGCTGCGCATCTCGCCCTCCCGGGCTGACCCGAGGCTTCGCGCGACGTCGATCTGGGCGAGCTTGCGCGAGGGCGTGCACTACATCCGCGGTCAGCCGCTCTTGATCGCGCTCCTCTTCTTCGGGCTGGTTCCGCCCTTCCTGGCGATGCCGTTCCAGAGCATGCTCGTGGTCTTCGCCAAGGAGGTCTGGCACACGGGGGACTCGGGCTTCGGCATGCTCTCGGCGGCGGTGGGCCTCGGCGGGATCGGCGGCTCGGCGCTGGTCGCCATGCGCGGCGATTCCCACGATCGCGCGCGCCGCCAGCTCGTGAGCATGACGCTCTTCGGCGTGCTCCTCGCCGCGTTCGCTTACAGCCCGAGCTTCTGGCCCGCGCTGGCGCTGCTCGTCCTCGCGAACGTCTGCGCGCAGATGTTCCAGACGCTGAACAACACCGCGATCCACCTGTTGATCCCGGACGCGATGCGTGGACGCGTGTCGGCGTTCCTCCTGATGTCGTTCTCGCTGCCGATGCTGGGCGCGCTCCCGCTCGGCGCCGCCGCGGAGGAGTTCGGGGTTCGCGCGGCGATCGCCGGGGCCTGCGGGCTCGCGATCGCCTTCGGGTGGAGCTTCTTCGCCCTGTCTCCCGGCCTGCGCGGCCTGGACGCGAGCGTGCGCCAGGCGATGGCGGCCGAGACCTCAGGAGGAATCCCATGTCGACGATGCAGCTGGAGTCCGGAGATGCGCGCGAGCTCGGCTTCGCGCCGGAACGGCTCGCCCGGATCGGGCGCACGATGGACGCCGCGGTGGCCGCGCGCGCGGTCCCGGGGACCGTCACCCTGATCCTGCGCCGCGGGAAGCTCGCGCACACCCACATAACGGGGCGCCTCGACATGGATCGCCCCGCGCCGCTCGCGATCGACAGCCTGTTCCGCATGTACTCCCAGACCAAGCCCGTGACGGCGGCCGTGTTGCTCACGCTCTTCGAGGACGGGGCGTTCATGCTGAACGATCCCGTCTCGAAGTGGCTGCCCGAGTTCGCCCAGCCGCGCGTGGTCAAGTATCCCGAGGCGCGCGAGCGCGTGCGCGGCCAGGCGCTCGCGCTGGGCGGCGTGGAAGCGGCACAGCGCGAGATCACGATCTTCGACCTGCTCACCATGACCTCGGGCCTGCCGTCGCTCGGCCGCACGCCGGCGCTCTTCTGGCCGACGCTCGCGCCGGCCTGGGAGGGCACGGGCTTCGCGCCCGGCGACACGCGCATCAACGATCCGCCGCGCAGCTATCAGGAGCTCGTGCTCGCCCTGGCCCCGAATCCGCTCCACGCCCACCCCGGCGAGGTCTGGCAGTACGGCTCCGACTTCGACGTCCTCTCGCTCTTCCTGGAGCGCGTCTCCGGCTCGAGCCTCGACGCCTTGTTCGAGAAGCAGATTCTGGGACCGCTCGGCATGCGCGACTCCGCATTCTACTGCCGCGAGGCGGACCTCGGGCGGCTCGTCACCGATCACCAGTGGGATCTCTCGGGTCGGCTCATCGTGCGCGATCGGCCCGAGACCACCGAGAAGGCCGGCCGCGCGAAGCGGCGCCTGATGTCCGGCAACGGCCTGTTCGGCGGTCTCCTCTGCACGCCCGGCGACTACGCGCGCTTCGCGCAGATGCTCGCGAACGGCGGCGAGCTCGACGGCGTGCGCGTGCTCGGGCGCAAGACCGTCGAGCTGATGACGACCAACCACATCGGCGACCGCGAGGTCGACATCGTGGTGGGGCCCAACTACGGGTTCGGCTTCGGCGTCTGCGTGCGCAAGGACATCGCCGGCGGGTTCGCGCCGGGCTCCGCGGGCACGTTCGGCTGGGGCGGCGCCGCGGGCACCTGGTTCTTCGTCGATCCGCGCGAGGAGCTGGTCGGGCTCTTCTTCACGCACGTGTTCGGCTACCAGTTCCACCCGAGCGCGGATCTCTTCGAGCGCTTCGAGAAGATGACCTACGAGGCGCTCTGCTGAGCGAGGAAGGATGCGAGGCGGACGGCGGTGGCTGCGTCGGCGGACGTCGGGCCGGAGGGGCTCGCGACTCCGGGCCTCGATTCACAGGCGTGCGGAGCGTGTGGAGGTAGTGCGTCGCAGCGGGCGCGCTAGTCGCGCCCGCTGACCGCGGAGCGCTGCGACGCGCTGGCGCGGAAGCTTCGCTGAGACCGGCCCTGCGCTGCGACCCCGTCCGGCGCGCCGTCCGGGCCACACTCGGCGCGGCCTCGAGCCGCGCCGCCAGCACGACGTGAGGGCGCCTCGATGGCGCCCTCACGTCGCCCTGAAAACTGAGACCGCGCACTGCGGAGACGCAGGCTCGCGCACTGCGGGCTGCGACGGGGAGCGGGTCGCTTGCGGCGGACCGGTCATTCGCGAGGCCGTCGCGCCGGTGACGCGCAGCGCTGCGCGGCCAGCGCACCTCACCGTACGCAAGGCGCTACCTCCACGGGCGCCGCGACCCACCGCTACGAGGTCCAGAGCAACGACCCTCCCCGGCGCAGCCCGCAGCGAGCCGTCGCTCTGATCGGGCAGAGTCACCCGTCTAGCGACGACGCAGCGCGAGCACGACGAAGAAGCCCAGCACCGAGACGAGGGCGACCATGCCGCCCGGCGCTGCGTCGAAGCGCCAGGCGAGCGCGAGGCCGCCGAGCGCGCTCGCCAGGGCGAGCGCCACCGAGAGCGCGAGCTGCCCGCGGTAGTGGCGCGCGAGCAGGGCCGCGGTGGCGGCCGGCACGATGAGCAGCGCTTCGATCAAGAGCACGCCGACCAGGCGCACGCCGATCACGATGGTCGCCGCGAGCAGCGCGAGCAGCGCGAGGTCGAGGAGCGCAGTGCGCTGGCCGTAGGCGCGCGCGATCTCCTCGTCGAAGGCCACGAAGAGCTGCGGGCGCAGGAGCGCGAGCGCCGCCGCCACCACCAGCGCCCCGCCGACGGCGAGCCCCCCGAGCTCGCCGGGCGTCACCGAGAGAACGTTCCCGAACAGGTAGCCGAACAGCTCCTGCTGGGCGCCGTGCTGGAGGCTCGCGAGCACGACGCCCGCGGCCATCGCGCCGGAGAAGAAGACGCCGATCACGGTGTCGCGCTCGAGGGCGCTGCGCCCCGTGAGCGCGATGCCGAGCGCGACCGCCAGCGCCACGGCACCGCCGCTCGCGAGCGGCGAGACGCCGAGCACGAGGCCGAGCGCCACGCCGCCCAGCGCCGCGTGCGAGAGCCCGACGCCGATGAAAGCCAGGCGCCGCAGCACGACGAAGAAGCCCAGCACACCGCACACCACGCCCACCAGCCCCGCCGCGAGGAGCGCGCGCTGCATGAACGCGTATTCGAGCACGCCGCGGGCTCCGCTCAGTGGCCCGGCCCGTGGCGGCCGTGGTGCTCGAGCTCGCCGGCGAGAAAGTCGAACTCGCAGGCGTAGGCGGTCTTCAGCGCGTGGCTGTGCACGACCTCGTCCGGCCGCCCGTGCACGTGCATGCGGCGGTTGATGCACACGAGCTGGTCGGCCTGTCCCGCCAGCGCCACCAGGTCGTGGGAGACCGCGAGCACGGCGAGCCCGAGCTCGCGCTGGAGGCGCCGCAAGAGGCCGTAGAACTCGTGCTCGGCCGGGAGATCGAGGCCGATGGTGGGCTCGTCGAGGATCAAGAGGCGGCGGCTCGCGCACAGCGCCTGGGCGAGCGTGACCCGGCGCTGGAGCCCCCCCGAGAGCTGGCCGAGCGGGCGCGCGGCGTAGTCGGCCATGCCCACGCGCTCGAGCGCCTCTCGGGCGGCGGCGCGGTCGGCGCGCGTCGCCCGCAGGCGCAGGCCCGCGCCGAGCGTCCCCAACAACACGACGTCCAGCGCGGTGGCCGGGAAGCCCGCGGCGATGACGTGGCGCTGGGGCACGTAGCCGATTCCGCTGTGCGCCCCCGCGCCCGGGGCCGCCCCCAACACCTCGATCGTTCCCGCGTCGATCGGCGCCAGCCCGAGGATCGCCTTGAGCAGCGTCGTCTTGCCGGCGCCGTTCGGTCCGCAGATGCCCACGAACTCGCCCGCCGAGACCGCGAAGGTGATGTCCTCGAGCACGAGCTGGTCCGCGCGGCGCACGCTCACGTGTTCGAGGCGTACGACGGGCGCCGGCGCCGCGCTCATCGCGCGCCCTCCGCCAGCGCCGCGGCGAGGGCGCCCGCGTTCCAGCGCTGCAGGGCGAGCGTCGTCGCGCGCGGCGGGTCGTCGGGGTCGCCGAGCGGGTCGACGCGCGCGACCACGGCGCCGATCTCGGCGGCCAAGGCGCGCGCCGTGTGCGCATCGATCTGGGGCTCCACCACGACCACCCGCACCCGCGCGCTGCGTGCGGCGTCGAGCAGAGCGGCCAGCGCGCGCGGCGTCGGCTCCTCGGCGCCGCGCTCCTGGAGGCCCCCCAGCTCCTCGAGCCCGTAGTGGCGCGCGAAGCCGCCCCAGGCCGGGTGGAAGGAGACGAAGCGCGCGCCGGCGAAGGGCGCGAAGAGGAGCGCGAGCTCGCGGTCCGCGCGCTCGCTGCGCGCGAGGAAGTCGCGCGTGCGCGCGAGCAGCGCCGCGCCGTCCTGCGGATCGCGCGCGGCGAGCTTCGCGTAGAGTCGCAGCGCCGCGGCGCGCGCCTGGGCGGGATCGAGCCAGAAGTGCGCGCAGGCGGCGTCGCGCGCGTCGCAGGCCGGCCCGAGCACGAGCCACGAGCGCAGGCCCGCGTTCGCGAGCGGAGCCGTCCAGTCGTCGATCCCGTTGCCCGCGGCGAGCAGGAGCTCGGCGTCGGCCACCGCGCGCAGCGTGCTCACGCGCGGCTCGAAGGCGTGCGGCGTCGCGCCGGCCGGGACCAGCGTCGTGCACTGCAGCGCGCCCCCGCCGATCTCGCGCGCGAGCATGCAGAGCGGCTCGATCGTCGCCACGACGTGCAGGGGCGCGGCGCCCGGGCCGGAGGCCGCGGCCGGAGACGGCGCCCAAAGCGCGAGCCCGAAAAGCGCGAGGAGCGCCTCCCTCAGCACACCTCCTCCCGTTCCTTGAAGCCCTCGGGCTCGAGCTGGATGGTCACGTGCTGGATCTCGAAGCGCTCGCGCAAGAGGTGGCGAAGCCGTCCGAGCAGGTGGTGGTCGTCGACGTCGGCGGCGGCGTGCACGTGGCAAGAGAGCGAGACCATGCCGCTCGCGATCGTCCAGACGTGGAGGTCGTGCACGGAGACGACGCCGCTCTCGGCCTGGAGCGAGGCGCGCAGCTCGCCGACGTCGAGGTGCGCAGGGGCAGCCTCGAGCAGCACGTCTACGGTCTCGCGCACGAGCCCCCAGGCCGAGCGCAGCACCAGGACGGCGATCGCGAGGCTCGCGATGGGATCGGCGGCGCGCCAGTCGAAGAGCACGAGCGCTGCTCCCGCGGCCATCGCGCCCACGCTCCCGAGCGCGTCCGAGAGCAGGTGGAGCCAGGCGCCGCGCAGGTTCAGGTTGCGCTCGCGGTCGCGGTGCAGGAGCGCGAGGCCCGCCAGGTTCACGGCGAGCCCGCCCGCGGCCACCGCCAGCATCGGGCCGCCCCGCACGGCGGGCGGCGCGGAGAGGCGATCGAAGGCCTCCGCGGCGATCAGCACCGCCACGACCGCGAGCGCCGCGCCGTTCGCGAGCGCGGCCAGGATCTCGGCGCGGCGATAGCCGAAGGTGTGGGCGAGCGGGGCCGGGCGCTCGGCGAGCCAGAGGGCGAACAGCGAGAGCGCGAGCGAGCCCGCGTCGGCGAGCATGTGGCCCGCGTCGGCGAGCAGCGCGAGCGAGCCGGTCCACAGGCCGGCGAGCACCTCGGCGACCAGGTAGGAGGCGACCAGCCCGAGCGCGATCGCCAGGCGCGAGCCCGCGCGCCCGGGCGGCGCAGCGTGGCGGTGGCCGGCGTGGTCGTCCATTGGCTCGGATCATCCGGGCTGGGGGCCTCGAGCGCTAGCAGCCGAGCCTTGACGGCTCGCTGCGCATCGGTTCTCTTGGCGGGGATGTCGACCGGCTCGTGGCGCAAGCGGATCGCTCCCGCATGGCTGGCTGCGCTGCTGCTCGCCGCGTCCCTGACGAGTGCTGCGCACGCGCACCCGGTCTTCCTCGGCTCGGGCGGACTCTCGGCTTCCACGGAGGCCGGCGCCTCGGTCGCTGGCGATCTGGACTGTGCCCTCTGCGCGGCCAGCCTGCGCCTCGCTCAGGGCGCGCTACCCGGCCCGGAGCTCCCCGAGGCGCCACCGACTCGGGACGCCTGCGTCGCCGAGCTCTGCGCCGAGACCCCGCTTCCGCTCGCGATCGCACCGCCCCTCTCGCGCGCGCCTCCTCGGAACGGCTGAACCGCAGCGCGTCCAGCGATGGCGGGGCGCTCTCCGTCTCGCCTCTCCGAGGAGAACTCCATGCGATCCGTGGTCGCTCGCGCCCTGCTTGGGGCGTACCTCGCCTGGTGTGCCCCCGCCTTCGCCTCCGAGGATCCCAGCGCCGAGATTGCGGCGCTCCGCGCCGAGATCGCGGCCATGAAGCAAGACTACGAAGACCGTCTGAACGCGCTCGGCGACCGGCTCTCCGCGGCCGAGGCCGCCGCCCAGACAGCCGGCGCGGCGCCCCTCGCGCCAGCGCCGGCCCCTGCGGCGGCGTCCTCCGCGAGCGCCTTCAACCCGGCGATCAGCGCGATCCTCCAGGGCCGCGCCGCCGCGATCGGCGGCCCGGCTGGCCATCGCGACATTCCCGGCTTCCTGCTCGGCGGTGAGGCCGGCGTGGGGCCGGACGGGCTCTCGCTCGGAGAGACCGAGCTCGACGTCTCCGCGAACGCCGACGACAAGTTCTATGGCCGCGCCACCGTCGCCCTGAACAGCGACGCTGGCGAGACGGAGGTCGAGCTCGAGGAGGCGTATCTCCAGACGCTCGCGCTGCCGGCCGGCTTCACGGCGCGCGCGGGCCAGTTCTTCTCGGGCATCGGCTACCAGAACGCCAAGCACTCGCACGCCTGGGACTTCGTGGACCAGCCGCTCGCCTACGAGGCGATGCTCGGCGGCCAATACCTCGATCCCGGCGTGCAGCTCACCTGGGTCGCTCCCACCGAGACCTACCTCCAGCTCGGCGGCGAGCTGTTGCGCGGCGACCGCTTCCCGGCGGGAGGCGCTGCGCACGACGGGCTCGGCGCCTACACGCTCTTCGGCAAGCTCGCGGGCGAGCTGGGCGCGAGCAACAGCTGGCAGCTCGGCTTCTCCTACCTGTCGGCGAATCCGCGCGACCGCGAATCCGAGGATGGCGCGGGCGACCCGGTGCGCTTCTCGGGCGACAGCGATCTGTGGATCGCTGCGTTGGTCTGGAAGTGGGCGCCCGACGGCAACTACCGCGAGCGCAATCTCGTGTTCCAGAGCGAGCTCCTACACCGGCGCGAGCGTGGAACGCTCGACACCGAGAGCGGGCGGGGCGGCTACCACGCAGACCAGGACGGCTTCTACGCCCAGGCCGCTTATCAGTTCGTGCCGCGCTGGCGCGTGGGCCTCCGCTACGACCGGCTGTGGGGCGACGTCGATCTCGAGGGGCTCCCCGCGACTTCGCTCGACGACGACGCCGACCCGAGCCGCGTGAGCGCGATGCTCGATTTCTCGAACAGCGAGTTCAGCCGCCTGCGCCTGCAGTGGAACCACCAGTGGGGCGGGCTCGAAGGCGACGACTCCGTCTTCCTCCAATACATCCTCAGCGTCGGCTCGCACGGCGCGCACGAGTTCTAGGAGCCGACCATGAACCGAAGACTTCGCGCGCTCGCGCGCGCCACGCTCGCGATCGCTCTCTTCGCCGGCACGGCCGCCCGCGCGCGGGCCGAGGTCCGCGTCCTCGCCTGCGAGCCCGTCTGGGCGGCGCGCTCGCCAGCGAGATCGGCGGCGACCGCGTGCGCGTCGACAGCGCCACGACCCCGCTTCAGGACCCGCACTACATCCAGGCGCGGCCGAGCCTGATCGCCAAGGTGCGCCAGGCGGATCTCCTGGTGTGCAGCGGCGCCGACCTCGAGGTGGGCTGGCTCCCGGTGCTGCTCCGGCAGGGAGCGAATCCCAGAGTCGCGGCCGGCCAGCCGGGCAACCTCGAGGTGGCGAAGATCGTCCCGATGCTCGAGGTGCCGACCAGCCTCGACCGCGCGCAGGGCGACATCCACCCCTACGGAAATCCGCACACCGAGACGGATCCGCACAACATCGCGCGGGTGGCCGACGAGCTCGCGCGCGCGGCTCGCGACGATCGATCCCGCCGGAGCGTCGACTTATCAGGCCCGCCACGACGCCTTCGCGCACGCGCTGGTCGAGCGCGATCGCCGAGTGGGAGAAGCGCGCGGCTCCGCTCAAGGGCATGGAGATCGTCACGCACCACGTGGCGTGGGTGTACCTCGCCCACTGGCTCGGCCTCGTGGACGTGGCGCACCTCGAGCCGAAGCCCGGGCATTCCGCCCAGCGCGAGCAGCCTGTCGGCGCTCCTCGCTGCGCTCGCGGGCCGCCACCCGAAGGCCATCGTGCGCCTGGCCTACGAGCCCGAGCGGCCCTCGGCGTGGCTCTCGGAGCGGCTCGGCGTCCCCGCGATCGTGTTGCCCCACGCGCCGGGGGCCACGCCCGAAGCGAAGGATCTTCTTCTCGGTGTTCGACGACCTGATCGCGCGGCTTCTCGAGGCCGCGAAATGAGCTGGGACGCCGTCGACCCCTCGATCCTGTTGCCCGCGCTCGGGGCGGGCCTGCTCGTGGTCGCGACCCACGTGCCGCTCGGCCGCGAAGTGCTCGCGCGCGGCATCATCTTCATCGACCTCGCGATCGCGCAGATCTCCGGGCTCGGCGCGATCGCCGCCAACCAGCTGCACCTCGAGCTCGGCGGCTTCGGCACCGAGATCGGCGCGGGCGTCGCGGCGTTGCTGGGGGCGCTCTTGCTCACCTGGGTCGAGCGGATCTTCCCGGACGTGCTGGAGGCGCTGATCGGGGTGCTGTTCGCCCTCGCCGCGACTGGCGGGATCCTGCTCCTCGCGAACGACCCCCACGGCGGCGAGGAGCTGAAGGATCTGCTCGTGGGGCAGATCCTGTGGGTCAGCCCGCGCACCCTGATCCCGGTCGGGGTCCTCTACGCCCTCGTGCTCGCGCTCTGGTTCGGCGGCGCGCGGCGGCGCGGCCGCAGCGCCTTCTATCTGCTCTTCGCCGTCACCATCACGGCCTCCGTGCAGCTCGTCGGGGTCTACCTCGTGTTCGCGACGCTGATCGTCCCCGCCGTCGCGCTGCGCGGGATGGACGAGGGGCGGGGCCTCGCCGGGGCGCTCGCCCTCGGCGCCGCCGGCTACGCGCTGGGCCTCGTGCTCTCGGCTCTCTACGACTTGCCGACCGGAGCGCTGATCGTATGGTCGCTCGCGGGTCTGGGCGTGATCGTGATGGCGGCGCGGGGCCGGCGGAGCGCAGCCGCATGAGCGAGCGGGGGCCGCGAGCGGCACGTCGGCTGAGGATCGCCTCGGCCCTGCTCGCCGCGCTCGTGCTCTGGGCCTCGCTCGCCGCTACGGCGCACGCCCACGCGATCCTCGAGCGAGGGCGCCTGCTCGCCGCTGCGCCACTGCACGACCGGACCAGCGCGATCGACCTCGACTGCGCTCTCTGCGCCGCGAAGGTCCGGCTCTCTCAGGGCGAGCTTCAGAGACCCTCGCTGCCCGCGCTCTCTCGTCTGCGTCCGGCTCCCGCAGTCGCCCCCGCGACGACGTCCCGTCTCGCACCGCCGCTCGCGGCGCCCTCGTCCCGCGCCCCTCCTCGCCAGGGCTGATCTCGCCGCGCGGCAAGGCCGCGCGCTCGCAGCGATTTCGCCCAACTCTCACAGGAGGAGTGCCATGCGCACCCGCTTGGCGAGCGCTCTCGCGCTCGCGCTATCGACGACTTCCGCTTACGGACAGGACGCTACTTCCACCCCGGACGCCACCGAGTCCCACGAGGCACCGGAGCCGCGCTCCGATCTCGAAGAGATCGTGGTCACCGCCTCGGGCCACGCGCGCAGCCGCTTCGACGTGCTGCAGAGCACCAACGTCGTCACCGCGGATGAGCTCGCGCGCCAAGCGGCAGCGACGCTGGGCGACACGCTCGCCGAAGAGCCCGGCATCGCCGCCACCGGCTTCACCACGGGGGCGAGCCGCCCCGTGATTCGGGGCCTCGACGGCCCCCGGGTGCGCGTGCTCGAGAACGGCGTCTCCACGGGCGACGTCTCCAACGTGAGCCCCGACCACCAGGTGACGACCGAGCCGCTCCTGATCCAGCGCATCGAGGTGCTGCGCGGTGCCGGCACGCTGCGCTACGGGAGCAGCGCGATCGGCGGCGTCGTGAACGTGATCGACAGCTCGATCCCGACCGAGCTGCCCGGAGGGCCCTGCCGATGGCGAGCTCGAGGGGAGCTACGACATCAACGGCGACGCGCGCACGGTCGGCGGCGCCGTGAACGCCTCCGTGGGCGGCGGATTCGTCCTCGACGTGGACGGCTCCTACCGCCGGGCGGGGAACGTCGAGATCGACGGCTCCTCCTGGACCGACGAGGAGCGCGCGGCGAGCGGGCCGGCGCTCGGCTCGGACGCGCACGGCCACATCCCCAACTCGAGCCTGCGCACCTGGGTGCCGGTGCCGGGGGCTCCCGGGTCTTCGACGACGGCTACGTCGGCTTTCACTACACGCGCAACATCTCGCGCTACGGCGTGCCGGTCTCCGAAGAGGACGAGCCGATCGACATCGACCTCCACCAGAACCGCTATGACGCCGGCGCGGGGCTCGAGCGGAGCTTCGGCCCGTTCAGCGGGATCTCCGGGCGCTTCACGCACTCCGACTACGAGCACGCCGAGCTCGAAGGGGAGACGCCCGGGACGATCTTCACCAACGACGAGAACGAGCTGCGCGTGGAGCTCAACCAGAGCCCCTGGAACGAGCTCGACGGCGTCGTCGGCTTCCAGTGGCGCGGCCGCGACTTCGCGACGGAGGGCGCGGAGGCCATCATCCCTCACCGGAGACTGGAGCCAGTACGGGCTCTTCGCGGTGGAGGAGTGGCATCTCGAGCCGGTCGGCTTCGAGGCCGGGCTGCGCGTCGAGCAGACGCGCTCCGACGCCGAGGGCCAGCCGAAGCGGGACTTCACCACGTGGAGCCTCTCCCTGGGGTCGAGCTACTCGCCGCGCGATTGGCTTCTGTTGGGCGTCACGTTCTCGCGGACCGAGCGTCCGCCGGCGCCCGAAGAGCTCTACACGAACGGTGCGCACTTCGCGTCGTTCAGCTTCGAGGTGGGCGATCCCTCTCTCGATCCCGAGGTCGCCTACGGCGTCGAGCTCACCAGCCGCTTCAAGGGCGAGCGCGCGAGCGCCGGAGTCACCTTCTTCTACACCCACTTCGACGGCTTCATCTTCGCGCGCGACACGGGCAACGTCGTGGACGATCTTCCCGAGCGGGTCTACACGGGCACGGACGCGCGCTTCTACGGCGGCGAGCTCGAGGGGCAGCTTCTGCTGAAGGAGTGGGGCGCCGTCGCGCTCACGCTGCGGAGCACGCTCGACTTGACGCGCGGCGAGCGCGCGAACGGTGACGATCTCCCGCGGATTCCGCCGCTCCGGCTGCGCGGAGGGCTGGAGCTGACCTCGACTCACGTCGACGGCGATCTGGGCTTCGACTACGCCGCGAAGCAGGATCGCATCGCCGAGTTCGAGCGGGACACCGACTCGTACTTCTTCGTGAACGCGGGCGTGGGCTGGCGGCCCCTCGAGCAGCTTCCGGGCTTGACGCTGCGGCTGGACGCTCGAAATCTCTTCGACGCGAAGGGGCGCAATCACGTCTCCTTCCTGAAGGAGTTCGCGCCGCTCCCGGGGCGGAGCTTGCGGATCGCCGCCACCATGAGCTTCTGAGCCCGCCCGCCCGGGGACGGGAGCCTGGCCGCGCCGGGGGCCAGGCTCCTAGTCCTGCGGGCGCTTGCGCGAGCTTGCGCTGGAGCGTCCGGCGGTGCATGCGGAGCGCGCGCGCCGTCGCCGAGACGTTGCCCGCGTGCTCGGCGAGCACGCGCTGGATGTGCTCCCACTCGACGCGCGAAACGCTGAGCGGGCGGTCGGGAGGAGCCGAGAGCTCTGGGGCCTCGTCTCCCCGCAGCGCCCGAGCGAGCACGTCGACGTCGGTCGGCTTGGCGAAGTACTGCACGGCGCCGAGCTTGATCGCGTCCACGGCCGTCGCGATGCTCGCATAGCCCGTGAGCATCACGATGCGGCAGCGCGGGTTCTTCGCGAGCGAGAGCGCGGATCAGCCGCAGGCCCGAATCGCCCGCGAGGTTCAGGTCGACGACCGCGAAGTCCGGCCCGGGCTGCGCCGCGCGCTGGAGGCGTGCCTCGGCCTCCGTCGCGCTCGAGATCCCCAAGGCGGCGAAGCCGCGACGCTCGAGTGCACGGGCGAGGACTCGCTGGAAGGTCGGATCGTCGTCGACCACCCAGAGTGCCGGCGGCGTCTCGGGCGCCATCACGCCGTGGCGAGCGCGGCGAGGGGCAGCTCGACGCTCGCGCAGGTGCCGCCGTCGTCGCGCGAGCGCAAAGCGAGCCGTCCGCCGATGCGTTCGACGGCGCTGAAGCTCAACACGAGACCCAGCCCGAGCCCGGAGGCTTGCGGCGGCGGTACCGGCGCGCGACCGAGCCGCGGCGCGAGCTCGGGCGCGATTCCGCGTCCGCGGTCGAGCACGTCGAGGCAGAGCGCGACGCCGTCCCAGCGCGCCTCGATCTCGATGGCGGTGGGACTCGCGTCAGCGGCGTTGTTGAAGAGATTCAGCAGCGCCTGCGCCAGCGTGTCATCGGGCGCGACCGTGGGGGCGGGGCGCGGGCCGAGCAGGCGGACCTGGGGGTCGACGAGGGGCCGTTGCGCGCGCCAGCGTGCGATCAGCCCCTCGAGCCAGGCCTCCAGGTCGAGGCTGCGGGCGGCCTCGGCGCGATCGACCCCTGCGCGCTCGGCCAGCTGCGTGATGAGTCGCTTGCACTCGCGCACCTGAGCGCTCATCAGGGTCAGATCCTCGCGCGCCGCGTCGGGAAGGTCCGGGCGCCGCTCGAGCTCCCCCGCGAGCACGGCGATCGTCGCGAGCGGCGTGCCGAGCTCGTGAGCGGCGCCGGCCGCGAGGTTCCCGAGCGCCACCACGCGCTCGTTGCGCAGCGCCGCCTCGCGCGCGGTCGCGAGCTCGGCGTCGCGCGTCCGGATGGCGGCGGTCGTGCGCGCCACGAACCAGGCGATCGTCGCGGCGGAGAGCACGAAGATCACCCACATGCCCGCCAGGTGATGGCGGAAGGCGCGCTCGGCGTCGTGGATGTGCGCATCGCCCTGCAGGGCGGCGATCCCCGAGTAGGCCGCGACCGAAAGGGCGGTGAGGGCGGCCGCGAGGCGCCGCGGCAGGATCGCCGCCCCGATCGCGATCAGCGGCAGATAGAGCGAGATCAACGGGTTCGTGGCGCCCCCCGCCAGGGCGACGATCGCGCTCAGCGCGACCGCGTCGACGCAGAGCTGCGCGAACAGCTCGACGTCCCGCACGCTCGGCCCGCGGCGCAGGCGCCAAAGGCTGAAGAGGTTCCAGGCGACCTCGGCGGCCACGAGCGCTCCGATGGCGGCCAGGGGGATCTCGCCGGCGAGCAGGCGGCTCGTGGCGGCGAGCAGCGCGAGCTGGCCCAGGATCAGGAGCCAACGCATCGCGAGCAGCCAGCGCAGGCTCTGCACACCAGCGAACGCCGCCTCTGGGCGGACTCCGTGCGCCGCGGGCTCGAGGGAGGAGGAGAACATTGCCGTCAATATGCAGGACGCAGCGCTCGACGGCCGCGTCAGGGCGGGCTCCCGCAATGGAGCGACTCGCGCAGCGACTCCCAGTCGGACGCGCTTCGCGGCCCGGCGAGCAGCCGGTCGCCGTGCTTGGTGCGGACCAGATTGAGCGGGAGGCCCACGCCTCCGGCCTTCCGCCAGGCCCCGCCGCGCGGGTCGAGGAGCACCGGGAGCGCGAGCGCGTGGGCGGTCAGGTAGTCCTGTACGACGCTCGCCTCCTCGCCGGCTGCGACGATGGCGATGCGTACGCCCTCCCGCGCGAAGCTCGCCGCGAGGCGGCCGAGGAGCGGGAGCTCCTCGGCGCAGCTCGCGCACCAGGTCGCCCAGAAGTGGACGATCAGCGCACACTCCTCGGGCTTGCGGTCGAGCAGCACCGGCTCGCCCATGAGGGACGCGACGCGCAGCGGCTCGCCGCGCACGCTCGCGGCGACGAGCCCCGCGGCGACGGCTAGGGCGCGCGCGCCTCGCCCTAGAAGGGCAGATAGAGCCCGACCGACCAGACTTCGTCCTCCCGCTGGACGCCGTGGAGCCAGTCGCTCGTGAGCGGAATCTGGACGGCGGTGCGCAAGGCGAGCGGCCGCTCGCCCACGCTCCACGGCAGGCGCACGCGCAGCGATGGGGTCAGGTAGAGGATCGAGCCGCCGCTGTGCTCGAACTCCTCGCCTTCGAAGACGTCGTGCTCGGCCCAGCGGAAGTTGAGCTCGCTCCCGAGCGTAAGGGAATCCAGCGCGTGGATGCCGGTCGCGTGCCCGAGCGGGACCTCGAGCGCGAGGTTGGCGAGCACCACGTCCCCATAGGTGTAGGTGTGTTCGCCAAAGTCGCCCGCGCGGTTCTCGCGGTAGCTCGCGCTCCCGTAGAGCGCGCCCCACTCCAGCCGGTGCACGGCGGCCAAGCCCCCACCGAAGTCCCAGGATCCGGTCCCGGGCTGCAGGTGCGGGTCGATCTCGCCCCCGTGCGTGCGGTCCGTGTCGCCAGTCGGCGCCTTCACGAAGGCCCGCGCCTCGAGCCAGCTCGTGGGCAGCACGTCCCGGTTGCGCCAGAGCACGAAGCTCCCGGAGATCGCCAGATCGCTGACGCCGTTCTCGCGGAGCACCTCGCCCCCCTCGTGGATCTCGTTGAAGGAGAACGGCAGATCCAGCGTGACGCCGAGGCGATCGAAGGGCGTCCAGGCCAGATAGAGATCGAGCCGTTGGTCGTCGGCCGACTCGAGCTCCCCCTCTTCCTCGAGCGAGCCTGCGGTCTTCTCGAAGATCTGCAGCTGGGCGTAGAGGGCGACGTCGCCCGCGGACTGCGCGCTCGCGCCCTGGGTCGAGAAGACCGGGTCTCCCGCCATGCAGACCGAGCAGGCGAGGGCGCGCCCCGGCCAGCCAGCCGCGAGCGCCAGCGCTGCGAGGGCGCCCGCCAGGACCCAGACACCGAGCCCGGAAAGCCGGCCATGGAACGACATGAGAGCCCCCTGAGAGGAGAGACGAGGGGCGAGAGCGTGGCAGCAAAGAGACGGGCGCGGGACGCGACAAGTTGTCGCAGGCAGCTTCCGCCGTGCCTCGCCGCGGCGTGCGAGCATGCGGCGGTCCATCGTCGCGAGGAGCTCGCATGCGCGTCCGTCTGGCCCTTCCCCTGGCCGTCTGGCTCGTCCCGTCCTTCGCGCTGGCGCACACCGGCGTCGGCCCATCCGACGCCTTTAGCGCCGGGTTTCGACATCCGTGGCTCGGCTGGGACCACCTGCTCGCGATGCTCGCCGTGGGCATCTGGACCGCCCAGCAGCGCGGGCGCGCCACTCTTGCCATCCCCGGCTCGTTCCTCGGCCTGATGAGCCTCGGAGGCGCCGCGGGTGTGAGCGGCGTCGCGTTGCCGGCCGTCGAGCCCTTGATCGCGCTCTCGGTGCTCCTGTTCGGCGTGCTGATCGGTCTGCGCGCACGCTTGCCGATCGCGCTGTCGATGGCGCTCTGCGGCTTCTTCGCGTTCTTCCACGGTGTGGCGCACGGGAGCGAGGCGCCGAACGCCGCGAGCCTAGTCTCCTTCGGCACCGGGTTCCTCGCCGCAACGGCCGTGATCCAGGGCGCCGGCTGGCTCTTGGCGCGCGCCCTCGCGGCACTCGCGGCCTCCGGCGTGGCGTCGGCGGCGCTCGCGCAGCAAGCGCAACCGAAGCCGCCCACCGCCACCATCGAGGAGATCGTCGTCACCGGCCGCGCCGATTCTCTCGTCGGCATCGCCGAGTCGGCCTCACAGGGCACGGTCGGCGCAGATCAGCTCGCGCTGCGCCCGCTGCAGCGCGTCGGAGAGGTCCTCGAAGCCGTGCCCGGCGTGATCGTGACGCAGCACGCGGGGGGCGGAAAGGCGAACCAGTACTTCGCGCGCGGCTTCAACCTCGACCACGGCACCGACTTCGCGACCTCCCTCGATGGGGTGCCCCTCAACCTCCCGTCCCATGGCCATGGCCAGGGCTACACCGATCTGAACGGTCTGATCCCGGAGCTGGTCGAGCGCGTCGACTACCGCAAGGGGCTCTACTACGCCGACGTCGGGGACTTCGGATCCGTCGGCGCCGTGGACCTCGAGCTGTTCGACTCGCTCGACGAGACGTTGGTCGAGGTCGAGGGGGGGAGCTTCCACAGCGCACGCGGCGTGGTCGCCTCGTCGCTCCCGTTCGGGCCTGGCGATCTCCTGTACGGGCTCGAGGCTGGCTATTCCGACGGACCGTGGGAACACGGCGACGACTTCCTGAAGGTCTCGGGCGTCGTCCGCTACGCGTGGGGCGACGACGCCGGCCGCTTTCGCGTGACCGCGCTGGGATACCACGGCGACTGGGACTCGAGCGACCAGATCGCGCGCAGCGCCGTCGCGAGCGTTGGGCGCTTCGGCTCGCTCGACCGCACGACCGGCGGGGATTCCCAGCGCTACACGCTCGCCGCCGACTGGCGGCGCACGGGGGAGCGCAGCGAGACGCGCGCGCTCGGCTACGTCTTCTACTACGACCTCGACCTCTTCTCGAACTTCACCTACTTCCTGACCGACCCGCTGCGGGGCGACCAGTTCGAGCAAGCGGACCGGCGCTGGGCGGGTGGCCTCTCGGGATCCCACGCCTGGCTGGGCTCGCTCGCCGGCCGCTCGGCGAAGACGCGCATCGGCTTCCAGGCGCGCCACGACGGGATCGAGAACGGCCTGTTCAACACCGAGGCGCGGCGTCGCGTCGCCAAGCTGGACCGCGCTGGCGCTGTGCTCCCCGCCACGACGCGCCGCGACGAGATCCAGGAGACGAGCCTCGCGCCCTGGCTCGAGAGCGAGATCCAGTGGGCCGAGAAGGTTCGCTCGATCGCGGGCCTACGCGTCGACTACTACCGCTTCCGCGACGAGGATCGCATGGGGGCGAACTCGGGAAAGCGCAGCGATGTGCGCGCGAGCCCGAAGCTCACGCTCGTCTTCGGGCCCTGGGCCGACACGGAGATCTATCTCCAAGGCGGGCTCGGCTTCCACAGCAACGACGCGCGCGGGGTCAACACGCGCGTCGATCCCACGACAGGCGACGCGGTGGACCGTGCCGATCCGCTGGTGCAGACGGGCGGAGCCGAGATCGGCTTGCGCACGACACGGCTGCGGGGCCTCCAGAGCACGCTCGCGGTCTGGTGGCTCGACATGGATTCGGAGCTGCTCTTCGTGGGCGATGCGGGGACCACCGAGCCCAGCCGTCCGAGCCGCCGCTACGGAGTCGAGCTCGCGAACTACTACACGCCGACCGACTGGCTCACGCTCGACCTCGACGTCTCGCTCTCGCACGCGCGCTTCCGCGACTCCGCGCCCGAGGGCGACCACATCCCCGGCTCGATCGAGAGCGTGGTCGCGGCCGGCGCGACGGTGCACGGATGGAAGGGGCTCTCGGTCGGACTCCGGCTCCGCTACTTCGGTCCGCGGCCGCTGATCGAGGACGACAGCTTCCGCTCGGGCAGCACGATCCTGCTCGGGGCGCAGCTCCGCTACGAGTTCAACGAGCGCTTCGCCCTCACCGCCGAGGCGTTCAACCTGCTCGACCGCAAGGACAGCGACATCGACTACGCCTACGAATCGGCGATCTCGTCGAGCGCGCCGATCGCCGAGCAGATCCACTTCCATCCGGTGGAGCCGATCTCGGCTCGCGTGGGCCTCGAGGCGCGCTTCTAGAACCTCAAGGAAAGCTCGAAATGCAGCGGTCGATCCGCGCGAGAACACTCTCGCGGCCCAGGATCGCGAGGGTCTCGCCCAGAGGCGGGCTGGCAGCCGCCCCCGTGAGCGCGACGCGCAGCGGCTGGGCCGCCTTGCCCATCCCGAGACTGCGCTTCTCGCACCAAGCGGAGACGGCGCTCTCGATGGTCGCGGGGTCGAAGGGCTGGATCCAGGCGATGGCGTCGCGGATCTCCGCGAGGAGCGCGCTTCCCTTGGGCTCGCCCTTCGCGAGCCACTTCGCGACGGCCTTCTCGTCGTAGTGGACCTGATCGTCGGGAATCAACGCGAAGCGGCCCGGGCCGCTGGGCGCGCTCGCCTCGGCGAGCGTCCGGCAGCGCGTCTTCATCGCGGCGGCGAACCAGAGCGCGCGCTCGTGGCTCGCGAGGCGCGCGCGCGCCTCGGGCGCGTAGCGCTCGCACCAGGCCTGCCAGCGCGCGAGCCACTCGGCATCGGAGAGCGCGGCGAGCTGCTCGTGGCTGAAGGCCGCGAGCTTCGTGCGGTCGAACTTCGCGTTGCCCCGGCCGATGCGCGCGAGGTCGAAGCGCTCCGCCAGGTAGGCGAGATCGAAGTGCTCGCGGTCGCGACCGTCCGCGAGCTTCTCGCCCGGGCTCCAGCCGAGCAGCGCCAGGTAGTTGAGGATCGTCTCGGGCGAGTAGCCGCCGCGCCGGAAGTCCTCGACCGTTATGCCCGGGAGGTCCAGCGCGAAGCCTTCGGCGAGCGCGTCGAGCTCCGCAGGCGCGAGCTGCGAGCGCCCGTCGGCGAGCCACGCGGCGAGGCTTGGCGCCGGGACGATGCCCTCGGCGCGGGCGCGCGCGCCCGCGTCGCTGGCGAAGCGCTTCTCGAGCTCCTTGCGCGCCGTCTTGTCCTTGTCGCGCTTGCTCATCTTCGAGCCGTCGGGGTTCTGGATCAGCGGGAGGTGCGCGTAGAGCGGCGTCCGGTAGCCGAGCGCGCGCTGCAGCGCGACGTGGCGCGGCGTGTTGTTCAGGTGCTCCTGGCCACGCAGCACGTGGGTCACGCCCATGCGCTCGTCGTCCACCACGACGCCCAGGTGATAGGTCGGGAACCCGTCGCGCTTCAGGATCACGAAGTCGTCGAGAAAGTCGGCCGGGAACGAGACCGGGCCCAGGATCTCGTCGTGCACCTGCATCTCGACCCGCGGCATGCGGAAGCGCACGACGTGCGGCTCGCGCCGCGCGCGCTCGAGCGCGCCCGAGCGATCCCAGTCGGCCGGCCGCGCGTAGCGGAAGGCGCCCTCCTGCCCCATTGCCCGGCGCAGCGCATCGAGCTGCTCGGGCGTCTCGAAGGCCGGATAGGCGAGGTCGCGGGCGACGAGCGCATCGGCCGCCTCGCGGTAGAGGGCCAGGCGCTGCGACTGGAAGAAGGGCCCCACGCCGCGCGGGTCGCCCCCGATCCGCGCGAGCTCCGGCCCTTCGTCCCACGAGACGCCCAGCCAGGCGAGGTCCTCGAGGATGCCGGCCACCGAGGCGTCCGAGCTGCGCAGCACGTCGGTGTCCTCGATGCGCAGCAGATGGTGGCCGCCGAGCCGCCGGGCGAGCGCCCAGTTGAAGAGCGCGGTGCGCGCGCCGCCCACGTGGAGGTGGCCGGTCGGCGAGGGAGCGAAGCGCGTGACGACGCCCGCGCTCACCGGAGCACGATCCGCACCACGCCCTTCACGTTGGCGCACGCCGACGGGGCGCCTGCGCTCTCGGGAATCAGCAGGCGATAGGGGCCGCCTTGCTCGGGCGCGAGCGCCGCACCGTTCAGCGTGTGGACCAGGAGCCCGGCGCGCAGCGCCGAGAGGGCCACGGGCTCGCTCGCGAACCCGTCGGCTGCGCACACGACGGCGCTCCCCTGCGCGCTGGCGCCATGCGCGTCGAGCAGCGCAGCCACTCGCGCGGCGGCGCCGCTGCGCTTGGGGATCAGGGAGGCGACGTCCGGCACGCCGTTCGGGAGCGAGACCAGCTCCTCGCGCGCGACGAAGCGCACGCGGCCGTTCGGGAAGACGAGCTCGATGCGCGTGGCGCGGTCGGCGCGCTCGCTGTCCGAGAGCGAGGCGCTGGAGAGCCAGCTCGCGATCCGCGCGAAGTGCTCCTCGGCGCCGCCCACCAGGATCACGTCGAGGCGGCTGTCGCGGCGGAAGGGGCTGCGCGCCTCGTGGAGCTGGCCGCCTGCGACCTCGAGCTGGAGGGCGCCCTCGTCCGTGCGAAAGATGCCCTTCCAGCGCGCGAGGGGGGCGCCGGCAAGACCCTGGCTCGCGCGCAGCGCGGCGCGCGCCAGCCGCTCGCGCGAGAAGACGAGCTCGGGCGACCAGCGCCAGGAGCGCACGCTGTGGCCCTCGCCCGGGTCGTGGGTGTGCGCGTGCGCGCCCTCGGCGGCGCGCGGGAGCCGCGCGCCTTCGCCAGCCGGCCACTCGAAGGCCGAGGGCGGGAGCTTCCCACGCGTGGTGCGGTGGACGGCGAGCGGCGGCGGCCAGAGCTCCTCCGCGAAGGCATCGAAGCGCGCGAGCGCTCGCTCGTCGCAGAGGTCGATGCGGTTCGCGACCAGCACGTCGGCGATGCCGGCCTGGAGCTCGACCAGCTCGGTCTCCTCGGGCGAGGTCTTGCCGAGGCGCGCCGGATCCACGAGCACCACCAGCGGTCCCAGCGCGAGGGCGTCCTTGTGGACGGAGCGGCGGATCGTGTCCACCAGGTCCTGCGGCCGCGCGAGCCCGCTCGGCTCGATGATCAGCCGGTCCGGGCTCTGGGCGATCACCGCCCCGAGCGCGTCCACGAAGCCCTCGGGCGCGGTGCAGCACACGCAACCGCCGGGGATGTTGCGCAGCTCGAAGGGCGACTCCGCCGAGAGCACCGCGGCGTCGAGCCCGGCCTCGCCGAAGTCGTTCACCACGAGCGCGATCTTCTCGCCGGCGCGAGCCGAGAGCTGGTGGCGAATGGCCGTGGTCTTCCCGGTGCCGAGGAAGCCCGAGATGATGTGCACCGGGATCGCCATGCGCGCTCCTGTGGCGAGGCATTGTAACGGCGGCGCCCCCGGCGCCCGGACTCGGGGAGCTCGAGTTCCTACAGTCCGGCGATGCGGGTGCTGCGCGCCGAGCTCGTGACCTCCGCGGCGAGCGCCGCGGGCTTTCCTCCGAACGATGCGCCGGAGATCGCGCTCGTCGGCCGCTCGAACGTCGGGAAGTCGAGCCTGCTGAACCGCCTGGCGGCGCGGCGCGCGCTCGCGCGCACGAGCGCGACGCCCGGGAAGACGCGGCTCGTGAACTTCTACCGGATCGAGCGCGCCGAGGCGGCGCCGGTCGTGCTGGTCGACCTGCCGGGCTACGGCTGGGCGCGCGTCGGGAGGCGCGAGCGGGCGGCCTGGCAGCGCCTGGTCGAGGACTACCTGCGCGGGCGCAGCGCGCTGCGCGGAGTGCTCCTGCTGCTCGATGCGCGCCGCGACGCCGGCGACGACGAGCGCGACTTCCTGCCCTGGCTCGCGGAGGCCGGCGTGCCGGTGCGCCTCGTCCTCACCAAGCTCGACAAGCTCGGCACGCGCGAGCGCGCGACGCGCCCGCGCGTCGTCACCGCGGCGCTCGGCATCCCGAGCGACGCGCTGCTCGCCACGTCGGCCCACGACGGCGCCGGCATCGCGGAGCTCTGGGGCGCGATCGACGCCCTCGCTACTCGGGCTTCGGGATGAAGGCCGTCTGCGGCGTGGTCCAGGCGGTGCCCTGGCCACCGCGCGCGGCGCGCTCCTGCTCGTGCTTCTGGATCTCCGCGCCGATCGCCGCGCCCGCCGCTCCGATGAAGCGCGCGCTGTTGGCGTGGGCCCAGTCGAGGCTCGCGCCGCGCGGCGCGTTGGCTCGGTTGAGCGCGGGCAGCACGTAGCGCTGGAAGAGCGCATAGCTCCTCCAGGTCGCCTCCGGGTTCGCGCACTCGTGGGCGAGGAACAGGAAGGTCCCGAAGCCGCCGGACTGCTCGCGCAGCGTCTCGAGCGCGGCGATCGCATCGTCCGGCGTGCCGAGCGTGAGCTTTCCGAAGACGGCGATGCCTTTCGTCGTCCACTGCTGGAGCGCGGAGTCGGTCGAGCGCCCGTAGCTCGGCGCCACCCCGCCCAGCCGCTCCGTGTAGCGGAGCAGGCGCAGCATCCCGTGCGCCATGTCCGCCTCGGCCTGGGCGCGCGTCTCCGCGATGTGCATCGGCGCCACGAGCCGCCAGTTGGCGCGCGAGACCGTCTTCCCGTGCTCGCGCGCCTTCTCCTCGCACACCTGCCAGTGGCGGGGCAGCTGCTCGAAGCCTTCGGCGGTGCTCGCGGCCACCGAGAGCAACCCGAGGCCGTTCGTGCCCGCGGCGCGGGCGCCCGAGGGCGAGAACGCGCTCGCGACCGCCATCTCGAGGTGTGGGTGGGAGAAGGGCGGGAGCTGGAGGCGGCCTTCGTTCAGCGAGAACCAATCGGACTTATGCGTCACCGTCGCGCCGCGCAAGAGCGCGGCGATCACCTCGATGGCCTCGTTCATGCGGCGGCGCTGCTGGGAGACGTCGACGCCCAGCATGAAGGCGTCGCTCGGCAGCTGACCGGGGCCCATGCCGAGCATGGCGCGGCCGCGCGTCTGGTGGTCGAGCTGCAGCATGCGATCCGCCACCAGGAAGGGATGGTGGTAGGAGAGCGAGGTCACGCCCGTTCCGAGCCGGATGCGCTGCGTGATCGCCGCGGCGTGGGCGATCATGAGCTCCGGGGCTCCGATCGTCTCGTAGCCACCGGAGTGGTGCTCGCCGATCCAGGCCTCGTCGTAGCCGAGCTGATCCAGGTGCTGGATCAACGCGAGATCGCGGTGGAGCTGCTCGGTGGGGCTCTCGTCGTCCGGATGGAAGGGCGCGAGGAAGATGCCGGAGCGCAGCGGGGGATGGGGCATCGAGTCTCCTAGCGGAAGAGATCCAGCTTTGCGTCGCGGATCAGCTGGCGGGCGTTGCCGTCGCCGCGCAGCTCGACGCCGCGGATCCAGACGGAGGGTACCCCGTCGGCCTTCTTCATGAGCAGGCCCGCCGCCGCCGCGAGCGCGTCGGCGGTGGCGGGGATCGTCACCTGGAGCTCGCGCCCGCGTCGGTCCTTGGAGCCGCGCAGATCGTCGAGGGGGGCGATGCCCGCGACGCCCAAGGCGACGTCCACCAGGCCCTCGCGCCACGGGCGGCCGAAGGTGTCGGTGATGATCACGGCGAGCGGCCCCGCGCCCGCCGCGAGGAGCCCCTCGCGCAGGCGCCGCGCGGAGGCGTCGGGGTCGTCGGGCAGGATCACGGCGGTGAAGTCGTCGGGCGCGTTCGAGAGATCGACGCCGGCGTTCGCGCACACGAAGCCGTGCTTCGTCTCGCTGATCACGACGTATTTCGCGCGCCGCACGATGCGGCGGCTCTCGCGCAGGATCAGCTCGATGTGGCGCGGGTCCTTGCCGTCCTCCTCGGCGATGCGGATCGCTTCGGGCCGGGGCGTGAGCGTGCGGAGGTCCACCAGCGCGCCCTCGGCCTTCGAGACGATCTTCTGGCACACGCACAAGACGCCGTCGGCGAGCGCGATCCCGGCGCGCCGCGCCGCGGCGAGGTGGAGCGCGACCAGATCGGCCCCCGGCGCGATCTCGGGCAGGCCGCGCAAGGGCGAGAGCGAGAGGCCTTCGCTCATGGCGCGCCTCGGTAGCCGAGCCGCTCGAGCAGCGCCCGCGTGCGCGGCGCGCGCGCCGCGCTCGCGACCAGCGCCGCCAGATCCTCGGGTCGGTCGAGGTCGATGGCCAGGCCGGGGAGGGCGAGCTCGCGCAGCGCGACGCCGGCGGTCGCCGCGAGCGCGCGGTGCTCTCGGGCGCTGTGTGGGCCGAAGCGCGTGTCCATGGCGTCGTGGGGCGCGCGCAGCAGCGCGGCGGTGCCGCCGTCGCGCGCTGGGGCGATCACGGCGCCGCGCCCGCCGAGCTCTGCGAGCGCCGCGAAGAGCGCTGCGATCTCGCCGGGCGAAGCCCCGGCGACGTCCCCGAGCACGACGAGCAGCGCCTCGCCCGGCTTGGCGAGGGCGGCCGCAGCCGCGGCGAGCGCAGGGTTCAGCCCCGGATCGTCGGCGACGCGCGCCTCCGCGCCGGCCGCGCGGGCGCGCGCCGCGACGGCCTCGTCCGGCGTCA
>CAVQTC010000018.1:0-13499 GCA_963716275.1 uncultured delta proteobacterium
CGTGGCGGCGTCGAGGGCGAAGAGGCGCAGGGACGGCGAGGCGCCGTAGATCACGCCCTTCACGATCAGCGGGTTGAACTGGATCTGCGAGACGTTGCGCGGCGAGGCGTCGCCCGCGTCGTACGTCCAGGCGACCGCGAGCCTCGCCACGTTGCCGCGATCGATCTGGGTGAGCGGCGAGGCGTGAGCGACCGAGCGATCTCCCAGGTAGGTGCGCCACTCGCGCTCCGCAGGCGCCCCGCGCGCGCGGGCTCGCGCGAACGCGGCCGAGGGCTCTCCGCGTCCGCTCGGCGCGCAGGCGAGGCCAGCGACCAGCGCGAGGCCGAGCGCGCGTCCGCGCCGCTCAGCCAAAGAGCTTCTCGCGCGCGGCCGCGGCGATCGCGGCGATGGCGGGGTGCGTGATGCGGCGCTCCACGGTGATCGCGTAGAAGCGCTCGCGCACGCGCTCGGCGGTGCCGAGCGCGCGTGCGCCGTAGCGCCGCTTCACCTCGGCCGCGACGATGGTCGGCGCGGTGAAGATGCCTGCGCCGTGCTGGCCGAACACCTTGAGCAGCGCGCTGTCCTCGACCTCGGCGACCACGCGCGGGCGGACGCCGTGCTCCTCGAACCACTGGTCGAGGCGAGCGCCGCAAGCGCGGTGTTGTCGGTGGGCAGCAGCAGCGGTGCGCCGTCGAGCGAGCGCGGGAAGCCCGCCCGGTAGTCGCTTCGCGAGCGGCCGGCGCGGCGAAGAACGTCACCGTGCCGACTCGCCGAGCAGGTGGTTGAAGGCGCGCACGCGCACGCGCGGAGTCGAGCGGCGTGTCGCTGATCACGAGGTCGAGCGACTGCGCCGCTAGGGCGGCGCAAGCAGCTCGTCGGGCTTGCCCTCGCGCAGCACGAGCTGAACGCCGGCCTCGGCGAGCCGAGCGGCCGCGAGCAGGCGGTGGACGACCAGCTTCGGGACCACGTCCGCGATGCCGACGTGGAGGCGCGGCGGGCGCTGCGTCGGCCGCCCGCGCAGCGTGTCGTGCAGCTCGCGGCCCAGCGCGAAGATCTCGTCGGCGTAGCGATAGACGACGCGGCCGATCTCCGTCAGCACCAGGTTGCGCCCGCGCCGCTCGAAGAGCTTCTCGTCGAGCGCGTGCTCGAGCTTGCGGATCTGCGCCGGAGAGCGTCGGCTGCGCGAGGCGCAGGGCTGCGGGCGGCGCGCGCGACGCTGCCCTCCGGGCGACGGCGTAGAAGTAGAGGAGGTGGTGGTAGTTGAGCCATTCCATCGGTGGAATCGAAGCGACGCACAAACATCTCTCATTTCTCGATGGATGGCACGGGCCGCACCGGAAGCAGCAGCGAGGCCAGCACCCCGAGCCCGATCAGCCCGGCCACGACGCCGAGCGAGAGCGCCGATCGGGATCTTCGACGACGTCGAGCAGCAGCATCTTCGCGCCCGACGAAGAGCGAGCACCGCGGCCAGCGCCGAGCTTGAGCAGGTGGAACCGGCCGATCACGCCCGGCGAGCAGGAAGAAGAGCGAGCGCAGGCCGAGGATCGCGAAGATGTTCGAGGTGAAGACGATGAACGGATCGCTCGTGACCGCGAAGATCGCCGGGATCGAGTCGACCGCGAAGACCACGTCGGTCACCTCGACCAGCACCAGCACCAGGAGCAGCGGCGTCGCGTAGCGCCGCCCGTCCTCGCACGACGAAGAAGCGCGCGCCGTGGTAGCTCGGCGACGACGGGCACCAGCGCGCCGGAACAGCCGGTACGACCGGGTTCCGCTCCGGGTGCGAGCTCCTCCTCGCGCTCGCAGAAGCAGCTTGACGCCGGTGAAGACCAGGAACGCGCCGAAGACGTAGATGACCCAGTGGAAGCGCGCGAGCAGCGCCGCGCCGGCGACGATGAAGACCGCGCGCATCACGAGCGCGCCGAGGATGCCCCAGAAGAGCACGCGGTGCTGGTAGCGCGGCGGGCACCGCGAAGTACGGCGAAGATCGACGACGAAGACGAAGATGTTGTCGACCGAGAGCGCCTTCTCGATCAGGTAGCCGGTCAGGAACTCGAGCGCCGCGCTCCGGGCCGAACCAGTCGCACGACGCAGGCGTTGAAGACGAGCGCGAGCGCGATCCAGACCGCGCTCCAGACGCAGCGCCTCCTGCAGCGCCACCTCGTGCGCCTTGCGGTGGAAGACGCCGAGGTCGAGCGCGAGCATCGCGAGCACGAAGGCGATGAAGCCCGCCCACAGCGCGGGCGAGCCCGACGGTCTCCACGGGCGCGCCTCCTGCTCCGCGTAGGCGTATCCGAGCGAGGCGACCTCGGTCCAGTAGATAAAGGAACCCGGATCGTTCGAAGAGAGCGAATCGGCCGCGCTGCGCCTCAGTCGACCCCCTTGCGCAGCGCCCGCCGGAGTGAGCTGCCGTCGGCGCGCGCCCGGAGCTCGAGGAGGCCCGCCAGGGCCGCGGCCGAGAGCGCGGCCACGAGGGCCGGGAGCCAGAGTGCCACCGCAGTCTCCATGCTTGCCTCCCCGTCTGGTCGCACGGAGGACGGCGCAGGGTCGCCCGAGCCGACACAAATCGTCCGAGGGCGTGGCGCTCGTGAATTTCGTGAACGAACGTCCCCGGCCGTGCGCTCGCTCCCCCATCTGTTCGAGAAGAACCGCGCCTGGGCGGCCTCGATGCTGCGCCAGGACCCGCGCTTCTTCACGAAGCTGGCCGAGCAGCAGGCACCCGAGTACCTCTGGATCGGCTGCTCGGACAGCCGCGTCCCGGCCAATCAGATCGTGGGCCTCCTGCCCGGCGACGTGTTCGTCCATCGCAACGTCGCCAACGTCGTGGTGCACACCGACCTGAACTGCCTGTCCGTCCTCCAGTTCGCGGTGGACGTGATCCGCGTGAAGCACGTGATCGTGTGCGGCCACTACGGCTGCGGCGGCGTCGCGGCGGCGCTGCGCCGCGAGCGGCACGGGCTGGTCGACAACTGGCTCGGGCACGTGCAGGACGTCGTGATCCGCCACGCGACGCGGCTCGCGGCCATCCCGGACGAGCGGGCGCGCCTGGCGCGCGTGTGCGAGCTGAACGTGATCGAGCAGGTGGTGAACGTGAGCCAGACGACGGTGGTGCGCGACGCCTGGCAGCGCGGGCAGTCGCTCACGCTGCACGGCTGGATCTACGGCATCGACGACGGGCTGCTGCGCGACCTGAAGCTCACCGCGGAGAACGCCGAGCACGTCGCCGCGCTGTACGAGGAATGCATCCAGGCAGGGCCCCGGTGAGCCTCCGCCGCACCGTCGGCATCGCCGGCCTGCTCTGGGTCGCGGCGATCACGCTGCTGCACGCCTGGCTCAACCTCGGCCTCGGCGCGAGCGCGGCGACGACCCCCAGCGGGCGCGAGAAGTTCAAGGTCGGCTTCCTGCCGGTCACCTGCCACCTGACCTGCCCGGTCACGGACTTCATCAACAAGAACCTGACGGGGGAGGGCATCTTCGAACCGGTGCGGTTCAACGGCTGGCCGGAGCTGAAGGAGGCGTTTCTGGCCGGCAACATGCAGGCGACGTTCATCCTGGCGCCGATGGCCATGGCGCTGCGCGAGCAGGGCGTGCCGATCAAGATCGTCTACCTCGGCCACCGCGACGGCACGACGATGATGGTCCACAAGGACTCGGAGATCTTCCGGATCGAGGACCTGCGCGGCAAGCGCATCGCCGTGCCGAATCGCTACTCGAACCAGCGGCTGCTCATCTTCCGCGCCTTCAAGGAGCGCGGCATGAGGATCTCGGACATCACGCTCCTGGAGATGCCGCCGCCCGACATGCCCGCCGCGCTGTACGCCCGGGCCGTGGACGCCATCATCTCGGGCGAGCCGTTCATGGCCCAGACCGAGCTGGACGGCTACGGGCGCGTGCTGTTCCTGACCAAGGACGTCTGGCCGGACTTCATCTCGTGCGTGCTGGCGGTGCACGAGGACGTGATTCGGGACCGCCGCGCCGACGTGCAGGCGCTGGTCGACGGCATCGCGAGGAGCGGCAAGTGGCTCGACGCA
Organism: uncultured delta proteobacterium; assembly: GCA_963716275.1. Lineage (GTDB taxonomy): Bacteria > Myxococcota_A > UBA9160 > UBA9160 > UBA6930 > VGRF01. The sequence continues at coordinate 4,011 of CAVQTC010000018.1, forward strand.
CACGATGGACCATCGCATGGAGGCCGCGCAGTTCGCGGCAAGAACTACTACAACCAGGACCCGCGGCTGCTCGCGTTCGTGCTCAGCAAGCCGCCGGACCGCGTGAAGTACACGAACCTCGCGTCGCGCCGGACTTCGAGGAGATCGAGGCGCGAAGCTCACCGCGGAGAACGCCGAGCACGTCGCCGCGCTGTACGAGGAGTGCATCCAGGCAGGACCCCGGTGAGCCTCCGCCGCACCGTCCACCAGGGCCTGCACGTCGGCGCGACGGTCCCGAATGGCGTCCTCGTGGACGGCCATCGCATGGACGCGGCTCAGTTCGTGGCGAAGCAGTACTACAACCAGAACCCGCGCCTGCTCACGTTCGTGCTCTCGAAGCCCCCGGACCGCGTGAAGTACACGAATCTGCGCGTGGTGCGCCGAGACTTCGAGGAGATCGAGGCGCTCGCGCGCGAGGCCGGCATCCTCACGGGCAAGGCCCACTTCGAGGACTACGCCGATCCGTCCTTCGTGCCCGACGAGAGCGCGATCCTGCCCTGGCCCTACGAGGCGACGGCGCCATGATCGGGCAGCACGGGCTCGCGCGCTTCGGACTGCCGGTCGCCGTCGCGGCTTTTGTGCTGGGGATCTGGTGGGGAGCGGTGCGCGCGTCCGGCAGCGATCTCTTCCCCACCCCGTTCGAGGTCGTGCGCGGGATCGTCGAGCTCGCCGAGCGCGGGCTGCTCTCGAAGTACATCGTGGCCTCGCTCTTCCGCGTGACCTGGGGCTTCGGGCTGGCCGTCGCGGTCGGCGTGCCGTTCGGCCTCGTGCTCGGCTGGTTCGAGCGCGCCTTCCAGGCCTTCAACCCGTTGATCCAGGTGCTGCGGCCGATCTCGCCGATCGCCTGGATCCCGCTCGCGATCCTGTGGTTCGGCGTCACCGACCGCGCGCCGATCTTCTTGATCTTCCTGGCGAGCGTCTTCCCGATCACGGTGGCCACGATCGCCGCGGTCCGGAACCTCCAGCCGGTCTACCTGCGCGCGGCGCGCAACTTCGGCCTCGGGCGTCTCGAGCTCTTCCGGCGCGTGATCTTCCCTGCCGCGCTGCCGCAGATCGTCACCGGCCTGCGCATCGCGCTCGGCATCGCCTGGCTGGTGGTGGTCGCAGCCGAGATGATCGCCGTGAACTCCGGCCTCGGCTACCTGATCATCGACGCGCGCAACGCCGGCAAGCGCTACGACCTGGTGGTCGCCGGCATGCTCCTGATCGGCCTCATCGGCCTCGTGCTCGACTTGCTCGTGCGCCGCGTCGAGCGCTTCGACGAGGTGCGCTGGGGCGTCGGAGAGCACACGTGACGAGCGCCCCCGCCGTCTCCGTGCGCGGTCTCTGGCTCCGCTATCCCGGGCAGCGGCCCGGCGAGTTCGTCGACGCGCTCGAGGACGTGAGCTTCGAGGCGGCGCCCGGCGAGCTCGTCTGCATCGTCGGCCCATCGGGCTGCGGCAAGTCGACCTTGCTCAACATCGTCGGCGGCTTCCTCGCGCCCACGCGCGGCGAGGTGCTCGTGCAGGGCGAGCGCGTCGCCGCGCCGGATCCGCGCCGCATCTTCGTGTTCCAGGAGAACGGCGTCTTCCCGTGGCTCACGGTGCAGGAGAACGTCGGCTTCGGGCTCTCGCGCAAGCCGCGCGCCGAGCGCGGCCGCATCGTCGCGCACTACGTCGAGATGGTCGGCCTCACCGGCTTCGAGCGCGCCTATCCGCGCGAGCTCTCGGGCGGCATGCGCCAGCGCGTCGAGATCGCCCGCGCGCTCGCCGCGAGCCCCGATCTGCTCTACATGGACGAGCCCTTCGGCGCGCTCGACTACCTGACGCGCCTGAAGATGCGCGCCGACCTCGTGCGCATCTGGCAGCGCGAGCGCAAGACGATTCTCTTCGTCACCCACGACATCGAGGAGGCCGTGCAGCTGGCCGACCGCGTGCTGGTGATGACGCCCCGGCCGGGCCGGCTGCGCGAGATCGTGCCCGTCCCCCTGCCGCGGCCGCGCGACCTCGACGCGCCCGCGTACCTCGCGACGCGCGACCACATCCTCGCGCTGATCGGCCCCGTCGGCGGGGACGGCGCCGCTGGGCGCGCGCCGCCGCTCAGCCGAACAGGCGCTTCCGGCGAGCGAGGCTCTCCGCCGGCCAGTACTGCTTCGAGTCGTAGTACTCGGGAACGGCCGGAGCCCCAGCCGGAAGCGAGACCCACGGCTGCTTCGACGACGTGAAGATGTGGATGTCGGGGGGGAAGGCGTCCGGGTCGTCGAGCGTCCCTACGCGCACGAAGCGCAGGAGATCGCCGCCGCCCCCGTAGTTGCTCCACAGCGCGATGCGGCAGCTCGGGCAGCGCCAGATGCGCTGGCCCTTTCCGCTGTTCGAGGGCGTGTTCACCGCCTCGGGGGAGCCCGAGAGCACGGCCACCCGGTCGGACTCGATCAACGCGTTCAGGGCGAAGGATGCGCCGGTCTCGCGCTGACACCAGCGGCAGTGGCAGCAGTGGACGAAGAGCGGGCGGCTCGCCAGGCGGTAGCGCACCGCGCGGCACGTGCAGCCGCCGGTCGCGGCGAAGTCGGAGTCGGCGGCCATGGCGAAACCTCGACGAGTCGGCGCTTTCGTCGGATTCTAGGCGAGCGAGCCCCGGTCGGGATCGCGCGCGTGGTTCGTCCTTGGGGCATGGGATCAGGGAGGTGGCAGCAGCCGCGATGACCGACGTCGCCTGGATGGACGCGACCCTCGCCTCGGCCCGCCCGCAGGCCGTGGGAGCGCTGCTCCGCTACTTCCGCGATCTCGACGACGCCGAGGAGGCCTACCAGGAGGCCTGTCTGCGCGCGCTCCAGAAATGGCCGGTCAACGGCCCGCCCCAGGATCCGGTCGCCTGGCTCGTGTTCGTCGGACGCAACGCGGGGCTGGATCAGACGCGCCGCCGCAAGCGCCAGGCGCCGCTGCCCGAGGAGGAGCAGCTCGGCGGCGTCGAGGATCCCGAGCCCGCACTCGCGGAGCAGATCGACAGCGGCAGCTATCGCGACGACGTGCTGCGTCTGCTCTTCGTCTGCTGCCATCCCGAGCTGCCGCTGACGCAACAGGTCGCCCTCGCGCTGCGCGTGGTCTCGGGCCTCTCGGTGAAGGAGATCGCGCGCGCCTTCCTGGTGACCGAGAGCGCGATGGAGCAGCGCATCACCCGAGCGAAGCGGCGTATCGCGGCGGCGGGCACGTCCTTCGAGGCGCCGAGCGCCGTCGAGCGCCCCCAGCGCGTGGGCGCGGTGGCCGCGATGATCTACCTGCTCTTCAACGAGGGCTACTCGGCGACGGGCGGCGCCGCGCCGATTCGCACGCCCCTGTGCGAAGAGGCGATCCGCCTCGCGCGGGTCTTGCTGCGGCTCTTCCCAGGCGATCCGGAGCTGTTGGGGCTCACCGCCTTGCTCCTCCTCCAGCACTCGCGCGCGTCCGCCCGTCTCGACGGGGAGGGCGCCATCGTCCTGCTCGAGGATCAGGATCGCTCGCGCTGGTCGCGCGGCGCGATCGACGAGGGCCTCGCGCTGCTCGACAAGGCGCGCCGCCACGCGCGGCCCGGCCCCTACCAGCTCCAAGCGGCGGTGGCGGCCGTGCACGCGCGGGCAGCCCATGCAGGCGACACGGACTGGGCGGAGATCGAGCGCGCCTACGCGGCGCTCGAGCGGGTCCAGCCCTCGCCGGTCGTGAGCCTGAACCGCGCCGTCGCCGTCTCGAAGGTGCACGGGCCCGAGCGCGCGCTAGCGCTCCTCGATCCCTTGGCGTCGGCGCTCGACGGCTACTTCTACTTCTTCGGGGTGAAGGGCGCGCTGCTCCGCGAGCTCGGCCGCGCCGAGGAAGCGCGCGCCGCCTTCCGCCGCGCCATCGCCCTCGCTCACACGCCTGCCGAGGCCGCCCACATCCGGCTCCAGCTCGAGCGGCTCGCTCAGGCTGACGAGCTCTCGAGCGCTCGGTAGCTCTGGAAGGAGGCGACCGGCCGGATCTCGAGGGCGCCCGGCGTGCGGCCGCGGGCCAAGAGGCGCGCGGCCTCGATCGCGTCGTCGAGCCCTTCACACTCGAGCAGGTAGAAGCCCAGCAACTGCTCCTTCGTCTCGGCGAAGGGGCCGTCGAGGACGAGCTCTTGGCCGCCGTGGCGGAGCGTGGTCGCGGTGGTGGTCGGCATCAGCCGCAGCGCAGTCCCGAGCTTGCCTTTGGCGTGCAGATCGCGCTTCGCGACGCCGATCGTCGCGATCATGCCCTCTTCCTGGGCCGGGCTCAGCGAGGCGACCGCCGCCTCCGACGAGTAACAGAAGACCACGTAGAGCATCTTCGCCTCCGTCTGCCATTTTCTAGCGCGCCACCATCCCAGGACGCAGAGCCTGCGGCGGAACCGACAGGTCGAGCCACCGGTCGGATTCCGCCCCCGCCGTACGTCCTTTGGGGCAAAATCACCGTGGAGGCTCGCATGGCCCAGGCAAACGGCTCGCTCCTCGTGCTCGTCGCGACCCGCAAGGGACTCTGGCTCGCGTACGGCGACTCCGAGAGGCGCTCGTTCCGGCTCGACGGGCCGCACTTTCTCGGGCACGAGATTCACCACGCGGTCCTCGATCCACGCGACGGGCGCACGCTTCTCGTCGCCGCCAAGACCGGCCACCTGGGCCCCACGGTCTTCCGCTCGCCCGATCTCGGCAAATCGTGGAAGGAGGCCGCCGAGCCGCCGGCCTTCCGGAAGGCGAAGGAGGGCGAGACGGGCCTCGCCGTGAATCACGTCTTCTGGCTCAGCCCCGGGCACGCGAGCCAGCCCGGCGTCTGGTACGCTGGCAGCTCGCCGGAAGGTCTGTTTCGGACGACGGACGGCGGCGTGACCTGGCAGCCGGTGGCCGGCTTCAACGAGCACCCCACGTACCACATGGGCGTGGCCGGGACGGGCGGCACGCCCGACGGTCCGGTGCTCCACTCGATCCTGGTCGACCCGCGCGACGCGCGGCATCTCTACATCTCGATCTCCGGCGCCTGCGGCGGCACCTTCGAGAGCGACGACGAAGGCGAGAGCTGGCGGCCGATCAACGCCGGCGTGCGCGTCGACTTCCTTCCCGATCCGTATCCCGAGGTGGGCCAGGACCCGCACTGCGTGCGGCTCCATCCGCTCGCGCCCGACGTCCTCTACCAGCAGAATCACGTCGGCATCTACCGGCTCCATCGCCCCGACGGCCGCTGGGATCGCATCGGCGACAACATGCCGCGCGACGTGGGCGACATCGGCTTCCCGATGGTGCTGCACCCGCGCGACCCCAACACCGCCTGGGTATTCCCGATGGACGGCACGCAGGTGTGGCCGCGCGTGAGCCCCGATGGACGGCCGGCGGTCTACAAGACGCGCGACGGCGGCAAGAGCTGGGAGCGCTGCGACACGGGCTTCCCGCGCGAGCAGGCCTGGCTCACCGTGCGCCGGCAGGGCATGACCGCCGACGCGCGCGATCCCGTCGGACTGTACTTCGGGACGACCTGCGGCGAGCTCTGGGGGAGCACGGACGAGGGCGCGCGCTGGAGCTGTCTCGTGCGCCATCTGCCGCAGATCCACGCGGTCGAGGCCGCCGAGGTCGCCGCGTGAAAGTCGCGATCCCTTCGCCGCTGCGCTCCTACACCGCTCAGCGTCAGGAGGTGGAAGCGGAGGGGCGGAGCGTCGCCGAGCTGCTCTTCGATCTCGACCGCCAGTTCCCCGGCATCCGCTTCCGCATGATCGACGAGCAGGACCGGCTGCGGCCGCACATGCGCATCTTCGTGAACCGCAAGGAGACGCGCGCCCTCGACACCGCGCTCGCCGGCGGCGAGGAGATCCACATCCTGCAGGCGCTCTCGGGCGGCTAGGCGCCCGGCGGGCGCGGCCGTTGCGACGGCGGGCCGGCCGTCGCAAGCTCGTCCGCGTGGCAGAGGGAAGCTCGCAGCTCCGGGAGCGCCTGCGCGAGCGCGTGGAGGCGCTGGCGCAGCGCCACAACGTCCCGGGTGTAGCTGTAGGTGTCGACCTTGCCGGCGAGAGCTTTTTCGAGACGCGCGGGGTCACGCACGTCTCCCATCCCCTCGCGATCGACGAGCACACGCTCTTCCAGATCGCCTCGAACACCAAGCCCTTCACCGCGACGCTCGCCATGCAGCTCGTGGCCGAGGGCCGCATCGGGCTGGACGAGCCGGTCGGGAAGGTGCTCCCGGAGCTGGTGATTCCCGAGCCGCGTGACGACGCCGCGATCACGCTGCGCAACCTGCTCAGCCATCGCGTGGGCTGGGACGGCGACGCGCTCTTCGTGCGCCAACCGAATCCGCCGCGCCTCGACAACCTCTTCGAGGTGCTCTCCGGCGCGCGCCAGCTGGTCCCAACCCGGGGGCGTCTTCACGTACTCCAACGCGGCCTTCAGCGTCGCGGGCCGGATCGTCGAGGTGCTGCGCGAGAAGCCGTTCGCGGCGGTTCTGCGCGAGCGAATCCTCGAGCCGCTGGGCATGAAGCACACCTGCACGCGCGCGGACGAGGCGATCTTCCATCGCGTGGCCATGCGGCACCTGACGCTCCCCGGACGCGAGCCGATCCCGCTCTCGGGCGGCGGCTGGCAGCGTGGCTGGGAGCTCGCGCCGGTGGACACTCCGGCCGGTGGGATCCTGAGCAGCGCGTCGGACCTGCTGCGCTGGCTGCGCTTCTGGCTCGGCCGACCGGACGAGGGGGCGGGCCGGCCGCTCGACGACGCCACGCGCGCGCGCATGGCCGAGGACCAGCTCTCGCCCTGGAACCCGCAGGCGGGGCAAGCGATCGGCTGGGCGGTGCGCCGCGACCCGTCGGCGCGCCTCCTCTCCCATGGGGGCCTGACGGCCGGCTACTGCAGCTTCACCCTGTTCGGGCCGTCGCTCGATCTCGCCATGGTCGTGCTCACCAACGCGACGAGCGGCTCGCTCCTCCACACGGAGCTCACGCGCTGGCTCGTGGCCGAGGTCGGCGGACGGCCTTGGGTGGATCCCCAACCGCTCGCAACCCCAAGCACGCCTTGGCGGGGTTGTTTGGGCGCTTGCTGGCGTTCGCCTTGCTCACCTTCAGCCCCAAGAAAATCGAGACTGTAGCATCACCGGTGACCAGATTCAGGATCGGAGCGAGCGTCGTGCAGGGTTTTCAGAGTCCGTGCGCGTTTGGCGGCTCTGCTGTTCGCGGTTGCATGTCCAGCGCGAGGCGCTGCTCCAGATGCTGCTTGGTCCTGACGCTGTAGATGCTCTTCTGCGCCTTGCGGAAGCGCCGGTTGCCCCTCTCCACCGCGTTGCTCGTCGATCCCAGCAGTTTGTCGTCCAGGAACACCAGCGCCTTCTCCAGGTTCGGGCTCTTCAACTTGTCCAGGCTCTTGCCCAGCTTCTTGAACCGCCGCACCCGCCGCCGCAACTTCTCCAACTTCTGCAACGCCGTCTGCCGTCTTGCAGCGGCGGTCGAACAGCCGATACACCTCGTCCATGATCTCGCGCAGCGCCCGCAACTGCGGCAGACCGCGCATCAGCTTCTGCAACTGCTTCTTCTGCGCCGCGCTCGAGGTGATGCCGGACGAACAGGTGGCGGTGCTCGAACAGACTCCGCCACACGCTGCTTCTGCCGGGCTATCTGCCGCGCCTGGCGCTGCTGCTCGCTTGCTGGGCCGGCCGCGCCGCTGCTTGGGGATCTTCGCCTGTCATCTCCTTGCGGAGCTTCGCCAGGGCGTGCAGCACCGCCTTGGTGATCTCCTTGAGGACGTGGAACTGCGCAGATCTGGTGCGGGACGTCCGGCCACAACTCCTTGAGCACCTTGGGGTAAAGCGACGAGCCGTCCGTGGTGATGCCGCGCACGCTCAGGCCGCGTTTGTCCAGTTGGCCCTTGAACTCGCTCGAGGAAGGCGCGGACGTCGTCTGTGCGTCGGGTCGTGGTCGAGGACGCGGAAGGCCAGGCGGTTGTAGCTGCGGTTGTCCACGACGCTGAGGATGCAGAAGGGGCCGTCGTAGACCTCGTCGATGGCCAGGTAGCCGGAGAAGTCAGCCAGCGCCTCGTCGAGGTAGGTGGTCGACAGCGTGGTCCCGCTTTTTTTTCCCCGGCCGCCTCGACCCAGTTCTGGATGGTGGCGTAGGGGACGAAGACGCGGTGGTCGCGCCAGAGGTGCCAACTGGCGGCTGGTAGGGCAGGCCGTCCTCGGCGACCAGGCGGACGGCCAGTTGCTGGACGCGGCGGGTGTACAGGCACTTGGGCAAGGCCAGGTCGGACAGATCGACGGCGAAGCAGACAGCCGCAGTGGGGGCAGTGATGCCTGGAGATAGGTGACGACCAGATCGATCGGGCGGCCGGCGCGCGGGTCGCCCAGGTCGTGCAAGGTGCGCGAGGCGACGGCGTAGCGACCGGCGCGGCGGCCGCAGCGGGGGCAACGGCGGGCCGGGTAGTTGCGGCTGCGGCGTTCGATGCGCGGCTTGGGAAGATCCTCGACGAGCGTAATGCCCTCGGTGACGTCGGGGACGTATTCGCCTGGAGCCACGCATGGCTCTGCCCTCCACTCGCAATTGCCCCCCTATCTTCATTTTACGCACCGTCTGGACCTGATTCGGCTCACCCGTGATGCTACAGTCTCAGAAAATCTTCTGTTATCTGGGGACGCAAGTGGCACGAACGGTTCGACGGCGAAGTGCAAACGCACTACAAGTCGGTGCGTGAACCAGGGGCGTGCATCAAGCACTTCATGAAGCGGAACTGGCTGAAGATGTACGATAAGTTGGGCCTGCTGCTGCGCGTGGAGACCGTCATCAATCAACCCGGAGAGTTCAAAGTCTTGCGGGAATGTCAGCATCGCGACGGCACCACATCGTTGGGTTGGTTTGCCATGTGCAAAGGGGTTGGCAATCTGCACCACTATCAAAGCCATGCCTTGGCCTGCAACCAACGCTATCTGGAAGCCTTGGCGGCGGTCGATGATCCGACGCCGGGCTATGACGATCTGAAGAAGCTGACGGAACGGCAGCGGCACAAGGGCCGCAGTTACGCGGGCTTCAATCCGGCACGGGAAGAAGAAGCCCGCTTGTTCGCGGCCGTGCTGGCGGGCGACCACATCGCCCAGGGATTTCGCAACCAGGACATCCGCGCGGCGCTCTATAACGAGTCAGCGCAACGATCCGCTGCGGCAGCGTCACAGCGCTGCCGTTGGCCGGCTGCTGAAACGCTTGCAGGTGCGCGGCCTGGTAGTCAAAGTGCCGCGCAGCCGACGCTGGCGCGTCACGGACCAGGGCCGGCGCATGATGGGCGACACACTACAGACTTATCGCCGCTACCAGACGCAAGCCGCGTGAGTAAAATGGCTTCCACCAACAAAAAACTTCTCCGCATCTTGCGGGGAAGTCCAGAAGAAAGACACTAACGTACACCCGAGGCGAGAGTCAGGGTCGCGAACCAGATGCGGGAAATCCGGCCGTCCGGCGTGACATGAGGACCTGGGGAACCGTGACCCAAGT
>CAVQTC010000019.1:0-4237 GCA_963716275.1 uncultured delta proteobacterium
CCGAGCACGTTCACGCGCTCGAGGCCGAGCGCGTCGAGGAGGTCGCGGGCCAGGGCCGCATAGCCGCCCATCCGGCGCAGCCTGCGCGGAGGCGGCGAGGCGCCGATCCCGGGCGGGTCGAAGGCGATCACGCGGTGCCGCGCGAGCCCCCCGATCAGCGGCTCGAGCAGCGCGGTGCTGGCGCCGATCCCGTTCAGCACGAGCAGAGGAAGGCGCGCGTCCCCTTCGGGAGCCGGGGCTCCCGTATCGGCCACCCACAAGCGCTCGCCGGCGACGTCGCACGAGAAGCGTCGGATCGCGCGCGCGCCCAACGCTCCGCTACTCGAGGACGTAGGTGCCGGGTGCATCGCAGAGCGGCGCGAGCCCCGCCCCGCCGAGCGTTGCCGGTGCGGCGTTCTGGCCGATGCCGCGCGCGCAGCCATTCCGTCCAGTACGGCCACCACGAGCCCTCGTGTTCGGTCGCGTCGCGCCGCCATGCTTCGCCGTTTCCTGCGGCGTCTCGGGGTTGGTCAAGAAATGGCGCTTCGACGATCCCGGAGGGTTGATCAGGCTCTGAATGTGTCCGGCGGTGCTCAGCACGAAGTTGCAGGCCCCCCGAACAGCTGCGTCGAGCGATAGCACGCCTGCCAGGGCGTGATGTGATCGGTCGTGCCGCCGGTGATGAAGACCGGCACGGTGAGCTTGCCAGATCGACGGACACGTCGCGCACCTGCAGGGCGCCCGGGTGCTTGAAGGAGTTGTCCTTGAAGATGTCGAGGAAGTCGCTGTGCAGACGCGCGGGCAGCCGCGTGGTGTCGTTGTTCCAGTAGAGGATGTCGAACGCGGGCGGCGTGTCGCCGTGCAGGTAGTTCGACACGACGTAGTTCCAGATCAGATCGTTCGGCCGCATCCAGTTGAAGACGCGCGCGGTGTCCTGTCCGTCGAGCACCCCCTTGCGCGCAGACCGCTTGCGGCCGCCTCAATCGCGTCGTCAGTCATGAAGAGGCCGGTGACCGAATCTTCGCGCCGGATGTCGAGGACGTTGACCATGAGCGTCAGCGAGGCCAGAGGGTCGCCGCGCCCCCGCGCGGCCAGGCAGCCGGCGGCGGCCGCGAGCGTGATCCCGCCCGCGCACGCGCCGACGGCGTCGACGTCCGGGTAGCCGCTGACGTCGCAGGTCGCATCGAGCGCGGCGTCGAGGGCGTCGACGTAGTCCGCGAGCCCCCAGTCGCGCTGCTGGGCGGTGGGGTTGCGCCAGGAGACCATGAACACCTGGAAGCCCTGCTCGAGCAGGAAGCGCACCAGGCTCTTCTCGGGCGAGAGGTCGTAGATGTAGTACTTGTTGATCTGCGGCGGCACGATCAGGACCGGGCGCTGTGCCACGCTCGGGGTGAACGGCCGGTACTGGATCAGTTCCAGGATCGGATGGCGGAGCACCACGGCTCCCGGGCTGGTCGCGAGGTTGTCTCCGACCCGGAACGCCGCCTTGTCCACTTGCGCAGGCATGCCTCCGTTGCGCACCAGGTCCGCGAGGAGGTTGCGCGCCCCTCGCAGCAAGCTCTCCGCCCGCGTCTCACGAGCCTTTCGGAGCGCCGCCGGGTTCCCGAGCAAAAAGTTGGAGGGCGCGAGCGCATCGGCGGCCACCTGGACGAGAAAGCGCGCCCGCTCGCGCTCGAGGGACTCGAGCCCGAGCTCGTCAACCCACTCGCGCAGCGTCTGCTCGAGCGCGATCCAGCTCTGCAGCAGGGCGCGATGGAAGCCCTGCTCCCGATAGGCAGGGTCGGAGAAGCGCGCATCTTTGCGGTCCGGGGCGAGCTCCGAGACCCCGAACAGCACGTCCACCTCGCGCTGCCAGAAGCCGAGCGCGTGGCGAAGGAGGATCGCGGGCTGCCGAAGGCCGCCGCGCGCCAGGCTCAGCGCTGCCTCCACCAGATTCCTCGCGGCTCACTCCGATGATGGGATTCAGCGTGAGGACGTTCTCGCTCGCACGTTCGTCGTCCATGCGCGCCTCCAGCTCGCAGCGGCTGGCCTCGACTATACGGCGTCGGAGCCGAACTCCGCTCTCAGCGCGCTCCCGCGAGCAGCATCAGGCGCCGTCGGATGCGCTTCTCGAGCTCGCTGCGGAAGGCGTCGAGGTGGTCGGGCGACCAGAACAGGATGTCGTAGCCCGCGAGGTCGAAGTGTACGCGCGGTCCGCCCGAGCGATGGCGCGGGCTCTCGGGGTCGTGGTCCTCGCGCGCCGTGAGCACGAGGTTCGTGTGCTTGCCCACGCCGATCGCGTAGCCCACCTCGAGGTAGCAGTTGGGCCGCTCGTTGGTGAGGTCGGCGATCAGGATCTCCGACTCGTCGATGAACTCGACGATCTCCGCCGGCAGGAGCCCGCCGCGATTGTGGCGATCGACGCGTCGGGCTGCGAGCCCGCAGGCTGCCAGGGCCGGCACCACGGCCCGGTCGAAGACGCGGTCGAGCTCCGCGTTTCCGATCTGCATGATGACGAAGCCCTGTCCCATGGCCGACCCTCGTCGGGGGCGCCGACACTCCCTCACCTTGCGTATCGGCGAGCGAGCCGGCGGAGCTGGTGAGAGAGGTGCACGAGCTCGGGGGCGGGCTTCAGGCGGAAGCTCAGCGGGCGAGCGCGAGGCTCACGATGCGCTGGATCATCGCCTCGTAAGAGAGGCCCGACGCTTTGGCGGAATCCGCGAACTCCTCGCCGCGCGCGATCTCGGGATTCGGGTTCGCCTCGAGGAAGTAGAGCTCGCCCTCGGGCTCGCGCAGCCGCCAGTCGAGGCGCGCGTAGCCGTCGAGGTGCAGGAGCCGGTAGAGGCGCTTGCTCTGGCGCAGCAGCCTCGCCAGAAGGTCCGGCGGGAGCTCGGCGGGCACCACCTCGACGCCGCGCTCTGCCTGATAGCGCAGGTTGTGCTTCAGCTTGTCGGTGGCGATCAGGTCGTCGCTCGGGTCGAGCTTCTCGACCACGAGCTCGTGGGGTGGGAAGGCGCGCACGCGGTCGTTGCCCATGAGCGAGACGTAGATCTCGCGCCCGGGGACGAACTCCTCGACGATCGCGTCGGTGCCGATGCGCTCGTGGATGAAGCGCACGCGCTCGGCGAGGCGCTCGTCGTCGCGCACCAGCGAAGCGCGCGAGATGCCGAGCGAGGCCTCCTCGGTGAGCGACTTCACGATGAGCGGGAAGCCGAGCCGCCGGGGGCGGCGCACGCTGCGGCCCATGCGGAACACCGCGAAGCGCGGGGCTCGGATGCGGTGGTGCGCGGCGATCACCTTGGAGAGCGCCTTGTCGCGCGCCAGCACGAGGCCGCGCGGGCCACAGCCCGTGTAGCGCGCGCGCAGGAGCTCCAGGTAGGCGACCACGTGCTGGTCGAAGATCACCTGGCCCTGGAACTCCTCCAGCAGGTTGAAGACCACGTCGGGCTTGTCTTCCTCGACGGCGCGGCGGATCGGCGCGAGCTCGTCGTGGACGCCGAGCAGGTGGACCTCGTGGCCGAGCGCGCGCAGTGCGCGCGTCACGTCTGCCTCGGTCTTGAACTGAGCGGCCTCGGCGGGCGGGAGCTGCTTCAGGTTCTCGGGGGGCAAGAAGTCCCGGTGCATCATCGCGAGCACACGCAGCTTCCGGGCCGCCCGCTTCACAGCGCGTGCCACTCGCGGCGGTGGTAGACGTACTCGACCGAGCGCGCGGCGAGCAGGATCGCGAACTCGACCAGCAGGCTCCGCGAGCTGCGCATCACGCGCAGGCCGAGCTCGCGGGCGCGCGCGATCATCTCCACGAGCACGACGTCGAGGGCGAGCTCGTGCTTGCCGGTGTGGCGGGCGACCATGCGGCGCAGGCGCGTCTGGTGGCGGCGCAGGAAGGCCGCCGCGCTCTCGCCGCGGCGCCCGCGCTCAGGCCCGGCGAACAGGCGCAGCAGGTCCTCGTCGTAGATCGCCGTCGAGACGACGCGGTAGCGATCGCGCCGCGCGGCGTAGTACTCGCCGAGCGTCATCGCATTGCGCTCGATCGGGTCGATGCGCGCGCGGCTGCGCACGGGCGGCCGCCCGCCGGCGAGCTCGCCCATCAACTCGTTCACGTACTCGAGCTTCGCGAGGGCCGGCCAGTCGGCGTAGCGCTTGCGCCAGCGCGTGCCCGGCGCGAGCCAGACCGCGAAGGTCTCGGCGAAGTCCTCGGCCGGGTGGCTCTGGGCGTACCAGTACGGGAGATGGATTACGAAGCGGCGGCTCGCCGGGTTCGGCCGGTAGTAGGCCGGAT
>CAVQTC010000020.1:0-42706 GCA_963716275.1 uncultured delta proteobacterium
GTGGATGAAGAGCTACCGCCCGGAGGAGCTCTTCGACGAGCGGGGAGGGCTCGTTCCCGAGCTCGCCGCCCTCGCGCCCCGGGGCGAGCGGCGGATGAGCGCCAACCCGCACGCGAACGGCGGGCTCCTCCTGAAGGAGCTGCGGCTGCCGGACTTCCGCGACTACGCGGTCGAGGTCCCGAGCCCCGGCGAAGCGACGGCCGAGGCGACCCGCCTCCAGGGCCGGTATCTGCGCGACGTGATGCGGCTGAACCTCGAGCAGCGGAACTTCCGGCTCTTCAGTCCGGACGAGAACAACTCCAACCGCTGGCAGGACGTCCTCGAGGTCACCGACCGCTGCTACATGGCCGAGATCCTGCCCGAGGACGACCACCTGTCGCCCGACGGTCGCGTGATGGAGGTGCTCTCGGAGCACCAGTGCCAGGGATGGCTGGAGGGCTACCTGCTCACCGGACGGCACGGCTTCTTCAGTTGCTACGAGGCCTTCATCCACATCATCGACTCCATGTTCAACCAGCACGCGAAGTGGCTGAAGGTGTGCAAGGACATTCCGTGGCGGCGATCGATCGCGTCGCTGAACTACCTGCTCTCCTCCCACGTCTGGCGGCAGGACCATAACGGCTTCAGCCACCAGGATCCCGGCTTCATCGACCACGTGGTCAACAAGAAGGCGGAGGTGATCCGCGTCTACCTTCCGCCGGACGGCAACACCCTGCTGTGGGTCACGGACCAGTGCCTGCGCAGCCGCGACGTAGTCAACGTCGTCGTCGCCGGCAAGCAGCCCGCGCCCCAGTGGCTGACGATGGACCAGGCGCTCAAGCACTGCAGCGCGGGCATCGGGATCTGGGACTGGGCGAGCAGCGACCAGGGGAGCGAGCCGGATGTGGTGATGGCCTGCTGCGGCGACGTGCCCACGCTCGAGACGCTGGCGGCCGTCCAGCTGATGCGCCAGCACCTGCCGGAGCTCAAGGTGCGCGTCATCAACGTCGTCGACCTGATGAGGCTCCAGCCGGCCGAGGAGCATCCTCACGGCCTCACGGACAAGGAGTTCGATGTCCTGTTCACGAAGGACAAGCCGATCGTCTTCGCCTTCCACGGCTACCCGTGGCTGATCCACCGGCTCACCTACCGGCGCACGAATCACAAGAACCTGCACGTGCGCGGCTACAAGGAGGAGGGGACGACGAGCACCCCCTTCGACATGGTCGTGCTGAACGACCTCGACCGCTTCCACCTCGTGGAAGACGTGATCGACCGCGTCCCGCAGCTCGGCGCGCGGGCCGCGTACTTCAAGCAGGCGATCCGCGACAAGCTGATCGACCACAAGCAGTACATCGAGAAGCACGGCGAGGACATGCCCGACATCACCGGATGGCGCTGGTCGGACGACGCGCGGCGCGGTGAGGTGGGGACCTCGACCGAGGCCGACAACGTCTGAGCCGAGGCTGCCGTGGGGGTGGCGCGGGAGGACGTGACGATGCTCCGCGAGGTGATGCAGGTCGGGACGCGCGCACCCGCGGGAGCGGCGCGATGACCTCGGTTCTGGGGCGCGTCCGGAGCGCTCCGCTCGGCGCGTCGGTGCAGGCCGACGGCGTCAACTTCAGCGTGTTCTCGAAGAACGCGACGGGTGTCGAGCTGCTGCTCTTCGATCGAGAGGATGCCACTTCGCCGAGCACTGCCGCCGGCGACGAGAAGCAGCGCGATACACAATATTGCGACGGCTCGCACATACGAATCCTCCCGCGGGTGGCTGGCTATCGTGTGGCCGCTCGACGCCGCCACGGAGGACGAATCCATGTCTCGCCGTCTGCTCGGAGCACTCGCCGCCATCGCCCTCGTGAGCGCATCGCAGGCGCTCGCGCAGGCGGCTCCGGACGCAGCGCCCGCCGGGGCGAAAGGGCGACCCCGCATCGGTCTGGTGCTCTCCGGCGGCGGCGCGCGCGGGATCGCGCACATCGGCGTGCTGCGTGCGCTGGAGGAGCAGCACGTGCCGGTGGATCTGATCACGGGCACCAGCATGGGGTCGATCGTCGGCGGCCTGTATGCGGCGGGCTACTCGCCGGACCAGATGGAGGAGATCGTCGACGGCATTGACTGGGTCGACGCCTTCGACGACGCGCCGCCGCGCTCCCAGCGCTCGTTCCGGCGCAAAGAGGACGACTACAACTTCCTGACCTCGCTCAAGCTCGGCATCAAGAAGAGCGGGATCGCCCTGCCCTGGGGCCTCGTCCAGGGGCAGAAGCTGAACCTGATCCTGCGCCGCCTCTTCCTGCCGGTCGCCCCCATCCGTGACTTCGACGAGCTTCACGTGCCGTTCCGGGCGGTCTCGACCAATATCGTGACCGGGGAAGCCGTCGTGCACGCGGGCGGGGATCTCGCCACAGCCGTGCGCGCGAGCATGTCGCTCCCCGGAGTCTTTGCTCCCGTCGAGCTGGGCGACAAGCTGCTCGTGGACGGCGGCGTCTCGAACAACACGCCGGTCGATCTCGCGATCCAGATGGGAGCCGACGTCCTCATCGTGGTCGACGTCGGCACACCTCTGGCGCCGCGCGAGAAGATCACCAACGCCGCGGCGATCGTTAGCCAACTGACCTCACTCATGGTCGTTCGCACGACTCAGCGCGAGCTCGCCCTGATGCGCCCCCAGGACATCCTGATCCGGCCCGACCTCGAGGGCGTGTCGACGGCTTCCTTCGAGATGGGCTCGAGCGTGGCGCCACGCGGCGAGGAGGCGGCGCGCGCGCAGCTCACCGCGCTCGAGAAGCTCGCGGTGCCCGCGGAGGACCATGCGCGCTGGCTCGCGCACCAGCGCCACGGCCCGACCGTGCTCCCGACCATCGCCCACGTCGTCGTGGAGAACGACTCGCGGCTCGACAACAACGTGCTCGAGGCGCGCCTGGCGACGCGTGCCGGCGAGCCCCTCGACGTCCCGAAGCTCGAGGGCGACTTGCAGGACCTCTACGGCGTCGATGCCTTCGAGCGCGTCGACTACAGGCTCGACGAGACGCCCGAGGGCACGGACCTCGCCATCGAGGCGAAGGAGAAGTCCTGGGGGCCGTCCTACTTGCGCTTCGGGCTCAATCTCGAGGAGAACTTCGAGAACACGAGTGACTACAACCTTTCTGTCAACTTCACCGTGCGCCCGATCGACCGGCTCGGCGGCGAGTGGCGGAGCGATCTGGTCGTCGGCAGCACGCTGCGGCTCTACACGGAATTCTGGCAGCCCTTCGGCGCCGAGAGCCGCTACTTCGTGGCGCCGAACTTCAAGTTCCGCCGCGACCGCTTCCCGGTATACGACGGCGACGACCGCACGGGCGAGTTCCTGCTGTCTCAAACGATTTTCGGCCTCGATGTGGGGCGACAGCTCTCGAGCTGGGGCGAGCTGCGCCTGGGCGTGGCGTACAACTTGGGACACTCGCGCACCGTCGTGGGCACGCCGGACGAGGCGGACTCCTTCCGGACTGGCGGCGCCTACGCGCGCTTCGCGGTGGACACGCTCGACGGCGTCCATTTCCCGCGCCACGGGGCCTTCCTGCGAACCGCCTACGGGCTCGTGCGCGAGTCGCTCGGGGCAGACGACGATTACGAGATTCTGGAACGGGGACTTCGGGCAAGCCGTTACGTTCCACGACAACACCCTGCTCGCCTCCGTGGGCGGACAAACGGTTTGGAACGCGAGTCCGTCGGCGGCGGAATCTGGCGCGCCTGGGCGGCTTCCTCTTCCTCTCGGGGCTCGACCGATACCAGCTCTCGGGACGAAACGCCGCGGTGGGCCGGCTGATCGCCTATCGGCGCGTCGCGGAACATGGCGTGCTCTGGTTCAACTACCCGGTCTACGTGGGCATGTCGTTCGAGACGGGCAATGTCTCCAACCAGCGCAATCAGCTCTTCGACGATCTGATCGTGGCCGGGAGCGCCTTCGTCGGCTGGGAGACGCCGCTCGGGCCCATCTACTTGGGCTACGGCTACGCCGAAGGCGGCCGCGACTCGGTCTACCTCTACCTCGGGCAGGCGTTCTGATGCGCCTTCTCGCGCCCGTCTTCCTGCTCCTTTCGGGTGCTGATCATCTCGTCCATTCCAGCCGATGAGCGCGCGCGAGGAGAACCGCAGTCCTACTCGATTCGCTCGGCTTGTGGCGTACCCTCCGGGCCGCGACCCGCCCGGGTCGCCCACGACGCAGGCCAATTGCGGCGCTTCATGACGAGGGAAAAAGGGATGAACGCGAGCCGGGCGCGATGGATCGGAATCCTCTGCCTGTTGCTCCCGCTGGCGGCGCTCGCGAAGGCGCCGCGCGGCGAGGACTTCGAGCAGCCCCACGAGATCCCGCTCGCCGAGGCCCTGCCCGAAGCTGCGCGGAGCGGTCGGGGCTGGGTGGTGGCGGACCCGGCCTTCGCGGACGGCTTCGGAGAGCACTTCGAGCTCCGCACCGACAAGTTCGGCGAGTTCGTGGTCGCCAGCGAGCTCCTGCTCGGCATCCGCGTCCGCGAGCTGCACGCGCTCGACCAGCTCGCGGAGGTGCGCAAAGGCGAGGCCTACACCAAGGCCCTGGCTAAGGCCGGGGCCGCGCCCGCCTACCTGGTGAAGGACCTCCTCACGCGGCCCGTCGAGACGGTGACGGGCGTCCCGAAGGGCATCTGGAAGGCGGAGCGCAAGGCCGTGACCTGGCTCGCAGGCGATCGGCGCAAGCGGGCCGAGACCGAGAACAGCGCCACGCGCGACGTCATCGGCTTCTCACGGCGCAAGCGCGAGCTGGCCGGCGAGCTCGGCGTAGATCCCTACACCTCGAACCTAGTGCTCCAAGACGAGCTCGACCGGGTCGCCTGGGCGGGCTTCGCCGGCGGGCTCAGCTTCACGGTCGCCCTCGCGGCCGCTGGCATCCCGCCGGCGGCGCTCGCGGTCTACCGCACGACGAGGGTCGCGCAGGACTTGAACGTGCTCGTGGCGAGCATGAGCGGCAGTGACCTGCACCAGCGCAACCGCGAGGCGCTGTTCGAGATGGGCATCGACCCCGAGAAGGTGAACGCCTTCCTCGACAATCCTCACGTGAGCCCCACACACCAGACCGCCATCACCCTCGCGCTCGAGGGGATGCCGGGCGTCGAGGGGCGCGGAGTCGTGGTCGAGCTGGGAATCGAGGTCGAGCACGAGGACGCGACACTCCGGCTGGAGCGCAGCGCCGAGCTGGCGCGCGGCTATCACGCCAACGTGGAGCCGCTCGCCGCGCTGGTGCGCAGCGGGCGGGACATCCTCCTCCGAACGCGGTCGGAAACCGGCGTCGCCGCGCTGCCGGCCGACCGCCTGCTGTGGACGGCTGAGAGCCGGGACCTGACCGAGCGTCTCCGGGCCATCGGGGCCGCGGAGGCTGGAGGCGCAGGTCGAATCTTCCTCGTCGGCGTCTTCTCGGAGCGCGCGCGGACGGAGCTGGAGGCGCGAGGCTTCGCGCTGCATCCCGAGTCGCGCGCGCGGCTCGAGGCGGACGAGCCGCCGCCGGTGCCCTGATCAGCATCGGCGCGGCTCGCCTCGGGAGGCGACGGAGGAAGCTTGGAACCGGCCGTCCTCACTGCGCTCTCGGCGATCCTCGGCTCAGCGGTCGGCGGATCGGCCACGCTCCTGACCGCTTGGCTGACGCAGCGGACCCAGGGGCGCCGCGAGAGCATCGAGGCCGAGCTCCAGAAGCGGGAGCAGCTGTACTGCGAGTTCATCGCCGAGGGCTCGAAGCTCATCATCGAGAGCTTTGATCACCAGCTCCAGACCCCCGAACGGCTTACCGCGCTTTACTCCATCGTAAGCCGGGTTCGACTCCGCTGCTCCGAGGAGGTCCTGGCTGCAGCCGAAAGGGCCGCAACCCGGATCATTGAGCGCTACTTGGGGCCCAACCTAACGGCCGAGGAGATGCGACAGATGGTGCTCGCTCCAACCGACGATCCCCTCAAGGAGTTCAGCGAGGCCTGCCGGAGCGAACTCCGGATGCTCGAACGCCGAGGCTGATCGTGTGCGCCCCTTCGAGCTGAGGATGCTGAGGTGAATCGGTGCGGGGCACTTAGCAACAGTACGGGACCGAAAGGGCCAGGCCCCCTCCCAGGCTGCCCCCCATCGCAGGCCGCAACGGCTACTCCGACGAGGTACGACTCTTGCTGTCCCTCCCCCCGCAGCGAAGCGTGCTCGACCGATCTACGACTCGCTTGCGACGCTCCAGAACAACCTGAAGGGCGAGAAGCGCTTCGTGTCCTGGTACGACAAACGAGTGGGGCTACTCGAACCGGTCGATCGACCTGCTCCACTTATGGCGCAGCGGGACGGCACGACATAAGGAGCTCGATCATGGCCACGCCCGCGCACGCCGATACCGGACATCCGGTCTCCGTCGCCCGACGACGCCGTCGAGTCTGGCTACCCGTGGGAGCGCTCGTCCTCACGGCGCTCGGTGCGGGCGCTTACGGGTACTACTGGTGGCACCAACCGCGGCTACCCCCGGGCTTCGCGTCCGGCAACGGCCGCATCGAGGCCACCGAGTACGACATCGCGACGAAGCGCCCAGGCCGCGTCGTCGAGGTGCGCGTGCGCGAGGGCGACATGGTCCAAAAGGGCCAGGTGCTGGCGCAGATGGACGTCGAGGAGGTGACGGCGCAGCGGCGCGAAGCCGAGGCGGAGCTCGTGCGCGCTCGCGATGCGAAGCGCACGGCCGCGGCGGTTGTGGCGCAGCGCGAGAGCGAGCGCAATCTCGCTCGGATCGAGGTCGGGCGCACGGCGCACCTGGTCGAGGAGAACGCCGCGAGCTTGCAGCGGCTCGACCAGGACCGGACCCGCACCGAGACCGCCGACGCTGCCCTTCGCGCCGCGGAGGAGCAGTTGCGCGGGGCGGAGTCCGCCATCGAGGCCGCCGCCGCGAACGTCCAGAGGATCCAGACGCTCCTCGACGAGAGCACGCTCGTGTCCCCGATCCGCGGCCGCGTGATCTATCGACTGGCCGAGCCCGGCGAGGTGCTCCAGGCGGGCGGCAAGGTCGTGACGATCCTCGACCTGGCCGACGTCTACATGACGATCTTTCTTCCCACCGAGCAGGCCGGGCGTGTCGCGTACGGAGCCGAGGCGCGCGTCGTGCTCGACGCGCTGCCCGCCTTCGTCCTTCCCGCCACCATCTCGTTCGCCTCGCCGGAAGCGCAGTTCACTCCGAAGGCGGTGGAGACGCGCACCGAACGCGAGAAGCTGATGTTCCGCTACAAGGTGAAGATCGACCAGGCGTTGCTCGAGCAGCACCTCGAACAGGTGAAGACCGGCGTTCCGGGCGTCTCCTACGTCCGCCTGGCCGACGGCGGCGCGTGGCCCGAGTGGCTCGCGGTGAAGCTGCCGCCGTCGTGAGCGGCGTGGCCGGCCCCTCCGCACGGCTCCGAGGCGTCACGCATCGGTACGGGAAGACGATCGCGCTCGACGCAGTGGACCTCGACATCCCGGCCGGTTGCATGGCGGGACTGATCGGGCCCGACGGCGTCGGCAAGTCGACGCTCCTCGGCCTCGTGACGGGCGCGCGCGCGATCCAGACCGGAGCGGTCGCAGTGCTGGGTGGTGACCTTCGCGACCGCGCCTTCCGCTCCGCCGTGTCCGACCGAATCGCCTACATGCCGCAGGGACTTGGCAAGAACCTGTACCCGACGCTCTCGGTCTTCGAGAACGTGGACTTCTTCGGCCGCGTCTTCGGGCACGCGCGCGCCGAGCGCGAGGCGAAGATCGACGAGCTGCTCCAGGCCACCGGCCTGGCGCGCTTTCGCGAGCGCCCCGCCGGGAAGCTGTCGGGCGGGATGAAGCAGAAGCTCTCCCTCTGCTGCGCGCTGATCCACGACCCGGAACTGCTCGTGCTCGACGAGCCCACCACCGGCGTGGACCCGCTCTCGCGGCGCCAGTTCTGGGAGCTCGTCGACCGCATCCGCCAGCGCCGGCCCGGCATGACGGTGGTAGTGTCGACCGCCTACATGGAGGAAGCCGAAGTCTTCGACTGGCTCGCCGCCATGGACGCCGGCCGCGTACTGGCGACGGGCAGCCCTTCGGAGCTCCGGGGGCGCACCGCGACGCGCGACCTCGATGCGGCCTTCATTGCGCTCCTGCCCGAGGAGAAGCGGCGCGGCCATCGCGAGCTGCATGTCCCGCCGCGCAAGAGCACGGGCGGCGAGCCGGTCATCGAAGCCGAGGGCCTGACCCGCCGCTTCGGCGACTTCGTCGCCGTCGACCACGTGGACTTCCGCATCGAGCGCGGCGAGATCTTCGGCTTCCTCGGCTCGAACGGCTGCGGCAAGACGACGACCATGAAGATGCTCACGGGCCTTCTGCCCGTGACCGAGGGGCACGCCCGCCTGCTCGGCCGCGACGTGGAAGCGCACGAGGGCGACGTGCGCAAGCAGATCGGGTACATGACGCAGGCGTTCTCGCTCTATGGCGAGCTCAGCGTGCTCCAGAACCTGGTGCTGCACGCGCAGCTCTTCGAGCTGCCGGCGGCGCGGGTCGGGCCGCGCGTCGAAGAGCTGATGAACCGCTTCGAGCTTCGCGACCACGCCGACCAGCTCGCGGATGCACTGCCGCTCGGCATCCGCCAGCGCCTCTCTCTGGCCGTCGCGATCGTGCACTCGCCGGAGATCCTGATCCTCGACGAGCCCACCTCCGGTGTGGACCCGGTGGCGCGTGACGGCTTCTGGGAGCTCCTGATCGACCTCTCCCGCAACCAGGGCGTCACGATCTTCGTCTCCACGCACTTCATGAACGAGGCCGAGCGCTGCGACCGCATCTCGCTGATGCACGCTGGCCGCGTGCTCGTGAGCGAAACGCCAACAGCGATCGTGCGCGCGCGCGGCGCGGCGTCACTCCAGGAGGCGTTCATCTCCTATCTCGAGGAGGCGGGTGGAAAGACCGCCGAGCCGCCGCCTGCCGAACGGAAGAGCACCGTCCTGCCGCAGGCTCGGCGCAAGGCCTTCTCGCCCGGGCGCCTCTACGCCTACGCGCGTCGCGAGCAACTCGAGCTGATGCGCGATCCGATCCGCTTGAGCTTCGCGCTCGGCGGCGCGCTCCTGCTGATGCTGATCTTCGGCTACGGCCTCAGGCTCGACGTGGAGGACGTGCGCTTCGCGGTGCTCGACCAGGACGGGAGCTTCGAGAGCCGCGACTACGTGCGGGCCTTCTCGGGCTCGTACTACTTCGTGGAGCGTCCGCCGGTCGCCGACCCGGCCGACGTCGACCGCCGCATGCGCAGCGGCGAGCTGTCCGTCGTGATCGGGATTCCACCCAACTTCGGGCGTGATCTGCGCGCGGGCCGTCGCGTCGAGGTGGGCGTCGCCAGCGACGGCGCGATGCCGTTCCGCGGCGAGACGATCAAGGGCTACGTCCACGGCGTGCATCGGAGCCACCTCTACGACGTCGCCCGCCGCGAGGGGATCATGGTGTCGGAGCCCGCCGAGCTCGAGCTCCGCTACCGCTACAACCAGGGCTTCGAGAGCATCGTCGCGATGGTGCCGGCAGTGATCCCCATGCTGCTCGTCATGCTGCCCGCCATGCTGACGGCTCTCGGCGTCGTGCGCGAGAAGGAGCTCGGCTCGATCACGAACCTCTACGTGACTCCCGTGACGCGCCTCGAGTTCCTGCTCGGTAAGCAGCTCCCCTACGTGGTCCTCGCCATGCTGAGCTATCTCACCCTGGTCGCGCTGGCCGTGTTCGTCTTCCAGGTGCCGGTCAAGGGGAGCTTCCTGGCGCTCACGCTCGGCGCGCTGCTCTACGTGATGGGGACGACCGCGCTCGGCCTCGTGTTCTCGAGCTTCACGAACACCCAGGTCGCAGCGCTCGCGGGCGCGGCGATCCTCACGCTGGTGCCGACCGTCTCGTTGTCGGGCATGATCCATCCCGTGGCGGCGCTCGAAGGGGTGGGCGCGATCGTCGGCAGGATTTTCCCTGCCTCGTACTTCATCACGCTTTGCCGCGGAGCGTTCTCCAAGGGGCTTGCCTTCCACGAGCTCTTGCCCCAGGTGCTCGCGATCGCCGCCTTTGCGCCGACGTTCGTGCTGTTCAGCGCCGCGATGCTGAAGAAGCAGGGGCGCTAGCGGTGGGCAGCTTCTGGAAGATCTGGCGCCTGGGCATGAAGGAGCTGCGCAGTCTCTCGCACGACCCGGTGCTGCTGCTGCTGATCCTCGCCTCCTTCTCGCTCATGGTCTACACGGCCGCGAAGGCCACCTCCCACGAGCTCCGCAACGCGCCGATCGCGGTCGTGGACGAGGACCGCTCGCACCTCTCCGAGCGCATCATCAGCGCCTTCTACCCGCCCCGCTTCAAGACTCCAGCGCGGATCACGGCCGCCGAGCTCGACCGTGGCCTCGACCTCGGGACCTTCACTTTCGTTCTCGACATCCCGCCCGATTTCGAGCGCGACGTGCTCCGGGGAAGGCAGCCCAAGATCCAAGTTGACATCGACGCCACGCGCACCACCCAGGCGTACATCGGCTCCGGCTACATCCAGCAAATCGTGCATGACGAGCTCGACGAGTTTCTGCGCCGGAGTGGCAAGGTGGTCGGAATTCCCGTCGATCTCGTCATGCGCGTGATGTTCAACCCGAACCTCGACGGGGTCTGGTTCGGCGGCGTCATGGAGGTGATCAACCAGGTCACCCTGATCTCGATCATCCTCACCGGAGCGGCGCTGATCCGCGAGCGCGAGCACGGCACTCTCGAGCACCTCATCGTGATGCCGCTTGCGCCGTTCCAGATCATGGTGGCCAAGGTCTGGGCGAACGGCCTGGTGGTGCTGATCGCGGCGGCGCTCTCGATCGCACTCGTGGTGCAGGGGGCGCTTCGCGTTCCGATCGCGGGATCGGTCGCGCTCTTCCTGGTTGGGACGGCGCTCCACCTGTTCTCGACGACCTCGATCGGGATCCTGCTTGCGACCGTGGTGCGCAGCATGCCGCAGCTCGGGCTGCTGATCGTCCTCGTGATCCTGCCGTTCCTGATCCTCTCGGGCGCGGTGACGCCGCGCGAGAGTCAGCCTGAGGCGGTCCGAATCCTCATGCTATCCGCGCCGACCACCCACTTCGTCAGCCTCGCGCAGGCGATCCTCTACCGCGGCGCCGGCTTCGACGTGGTCTGGCCGCAGTTTGGCGCGCTGATCGCGATCGGTAGCGTGGCCTTCCTCGGCGCGCTCGCGCGCTTCCGCGGCTCGGTGAGCCTCGCCTGACAGTCCGGAACTACGGGGTCGCGCCTGACTCGATGTGGGGGTTTGGGGCAAGCGTCACGAAGTCGGGATCGTAGAACGGGCCCAGCTGGTTCAGCACCGCGCGCACCGCGGCCGCCCGTTCGCCGACGTCCTGGGCCACGAACGCCCTTCCGGCCTCGTTGCGGGCGCTGCGCACGAGCGACATCAGCATCTCGTAAATCCACACCGTCTGCTCGCGTCCGTCGCCGTTGTGGATCGATTGGGCCAACCCGTGCGCCTCGCTGCGGAGCATCCGAACCAGATGCCCAAGCCGGTAGTAGGGCTCGTTCTGGATCCCTCCCTCGTGCGGCGATGGCTGCTTTAGGAAGGTCTCCTCCAGCCCGTCGGTTGCCCTCGCGAGATCCTTCGTAATGGCGGTGACCCGGGCCTGGTCCCAGGCCGTGAGCTCGGCCTGGCTTCTCGTTGCAGAGAGAAGGAGGACCATTGCGAGCGGGAAGATCAGATGGACGGCCCGAATCGACATACTGGGTTCCCTTCGTGACGCGCGGTCGTGGCCTCTGGCGATCCGATCATGTTTCAAGAAGTGGGCCAGCCCAGCCGCGGCGCGCGATCTCGATCGAGCTCGGGGCGTGCGCAAGGGACCGTGACGCCTTTGGATCTGAAGCAAATCGCCACAGGGTCGGGCGTGATGCCGCAGGGACACGCTGTGGCGCGCCTCCAACTATCTCTCCTGCTGCGCAAGCCGCTCGAGCGCGACCACGTCAAGCCCCGCCTGCTCGGATACTGGGCCGCTGAGCCCGAGGCTCATCAACCCCGGCACTCACCTCGAGGATCTGCATCGAGTTCGTGCCGCCGGAGACGCCCGACAGCTCGCCCTTGGTGAGGATCACGCGGTCGCCTGCGACGACCAGCCCTAGCGCGAGCAGCTGCGCGAAGATCGACGCGTGGAGTCTCGCGGGATCCGTGTGCGTGATGTCGAAGGCCACCGGATAGACCCCGCGGTAGAGGGTGACGCGCCGCCGCGTCGTCTCGTGGCGCGTGAAGGCGTAGATCGGGATGTCGGAACGGATGCGCGACATCCAGAGCGGCGTCGAGCCCGACTCCGTGAGCGCCACGATCGCCCGCATCTTCAAGTGATTGGCCGTGTACATGACGGCCATTGCGATCGCCTCCTCCGTGCGGTCGAAGTGGCCCTCGACCCGGTGACGCACCCGGCTGTGGGCGAGCTGGTATTTCTCGGCGCCTTCGATCACCTGCGCCATGGCCTCGACGGCCTTCACCGGATACTTCCCGACTGCAGTTTCTCCTGAGAGCATGACCGCATCGCTGCCGTCCATGACGGCGTTCGACGACGTCGGAGACCTCGGCGCGCGTCGGGATCGGGCTGTGGATCATCGACTCCATCATCTGGGTCGCCGTGATGACGACGCGGTTCCGGTTGCGCGTCTCGTGGATGATGGTCTTCTGCAGGCCGGTGAGCTCCGCGTAGCCCATCTCCACGCCGAGGTCGCCGCGCGCCACCATCACCACGTCGCTCGCGTCGATGATCGCTGCGAGCTGGTCGATCGCCTCGCGACGCTCGATCTTCGCGACGATGCGCCCCTGGCCGCCCGCGGCAGCGAGCAGCGCTCGCGCCTCCTGGATGTCGGCGGCATCGCGCGCGAAGGAGACGGCGAGGTAGTCGACGCCGACTCGTGCGGCGACGCCGATCTGCTCGCGGTCGGAGTCGGTGAGGGCGCCGGCGGAGAGGCCTCCGCCCTGGCGGTTGATCCCCTTCTGGTTCGCCAGCACGTCCGCCCACGCGCACGCGGCAGTGAATGCGCGCACCCTCGACGCGGCCGACGTCGAGCAGGATCTGGCCGTCGTCGAGCAGGAGCACGTCGCCGGCGCGCACGTCTCGGGGGAGCTCCTTGTAGGCGACTCCGACGGCGCGAGCGGTGCCGGCCGTCGGGATCGAGGGAGGCGTCGAGGATGAAGGCGTCGCCCTCGAGGAGCGTCACACGCCCCTCTGCGAAGCGCTCGATGCGAATCTTGGGCCCGCGCAGGTCTCCGAGCACGCCGACGTCGCGCCCCAGGCTCGCGGCGGCCTTGCGCGCCGCCGCGATCCGCCCGGCGTGCTCCGCGGCGCTCCCGTGCGAGAAGTTCACCCGCACCACGTCGGCTCCGGCCTGGATCATGGCAGCCAGGACCGCCGGATCATCCGTGGACGGCCCGAGCGTGGCCACGATCTTGGTGCGGCGCTGCATTCGCTCAGTCTCACAGCCGCCTCCGCACGTCGCCACAGCGGTATCCTGCGGGCCGTGACGTTTTCGCTCTCTCCAGAGATCGAGTCGCTCCGCGGCGAGGCGACGCGCTTCGCGTCGGACGTCCTCGCGCCGCGAGCGCGCGAAGCGGAGCGCGACGGGCGCTGGCCGCGCGACGTCCTCGAGGTGCTGTGGCGCTTCTCGCTGCGCGAGGCCGATCGTGCCCGCGCGGCTGGGCGGCCTCGAGGCGGGCTGCGCGACGAAGGTCGCTCTGCTCGAGGCGCTCGCCGAAGGCGACGCGGGGGGCCTGCTCGCCGCCGACCAGCCGGGCGCGGCCGCGGGCGCACTCTGCGCCTGTCCCGACGCCGCGCTCGCCGGCGAGGTCGCGCGAGCGTGCCTGGCCGGCGAGGCGCAGGCGCCCCTCGTCGTGCAGGGCGCCGGGGCCCCGGGACCGGCGCGCGTCGAGTGGGCGCCTGGCTGGCCCGCGCTGCGCTTCGCGTGGCTCGTGCGCGGAGACGCGCTGCGCCTGGTCGAGGTGACGCGCGCGCCCGAGGCGGCGCGCGCGCTCGCGTTCCAGGCCTCGGGCGGCGTGAGCGTCTCCCTGGCGGATGCGCCGCTCCGCGGCGCCTGGTCGCTCGCCCCCGGGACGGGGCTCGCGATCCGGGGCCGCGCGCGGCTCTCCGCGGCGGCGCTGGCGGTGGGCGTCGCGCAGGCTGCCTTCGCTGCGACGATCGCCTACACCACCGAGCGCATCGTGTTCGGGAAGCCGGTCGCGCACCACCAGGGCAACGCCTTCGAGCTCGCCGCGGCGGTGACCCAGCTCCACGGCGCCCGCCTGCTCGTGCACGACGCCGCCGCGGGCTTCGATCGCGGCGACCCGGACGCCGGCTTCTGGGCCACGCAGGCGTGGCTCCAGGCGATCGAGGCCGCGGTGCCCGTCACCGACCTCGGCATCCAGCTGCTCGGCGGTCACGGCTTCCTGGTGGACCATCTCGCCGAGAAGCGCTTCCGCGAGGTGCGCATGCTGGCGCTCTTGTTCGGCGGGCGCGACGCCGCGGAGGCCGACGTGGCGAGCTGCGTGCTCGAGGTGCCCGACCCGCTCGCGGCCGCTACGGGGGCCGCGTGATCCCGCTCGACGCGCGCGCCCGCGAGCTCGTCGCCGAGGTGCGCGCGCTCGGGCGCGAGTACATGCGGCCGATGGGCCTCGAGGCCGACCGCAGCGCCACGCCGCCGCCGGCGGAGCACCCGTTCTACCTGATCTGCTCGCGGCGCGGGGGCCTGGTGAGCCGCACCGTCGGCGAAGGCGAGAGCGAGGCGCTGCCCGCGCGCGCCGATCCCGGCGGGCTGGCCTGGAAGCCGCTCCGCGCGTTCCTCATCGCGGAGGAAGCCGCGTACTGGGACCGCGGCGTGGCGCTCTCGCTCCCGGGCCCTGGCCTCGGCGGCGCCGCCCTGCGCAGCACCGCGACCCCCGAGCAGCGCCAGCGCTTCCTCGCGCCGTTCACGGACCACGCGCGCGCGCACTGGGGCGCGATGGCGCTCACCGAGCCCGGCGCCGGCAGCGACGTGGCGCGCATCCAGACGCGCGCGCGCAAGGACGGCCGCGACTGGGTGCTGCGCGGCTCGAAGATGTTCAGCTCGAACTCCGCCCGCGCGGACTGGGTGGTGGTGTGGGCGACGATCGACCCCGCGCTCGGCCGCGACGGGCACCGCGCCTTCGTGGTGGAGCGCGGCACGCCGGGCTTCGAGATCCTGAAGATCGAGCACAAGATGGGCTCGCGGGGCTACGAGACCGCGAGCTTCGTGCTCGAGGACGTGCGCCTGCCCGCCGAGAACCTGTTGGGTGGAGAGGCGAGCGAGAAGCGCCGCGGCTTCAAGGGCGCCATGGCCACCTTCAACCTGACGCGGCCGCTCCACGCCGCGCAGGGCGTGGGCATGGGGCGCGCCGCCTACGACCACGCGGCCGCGTTCGTGCGCAGCGAGTACCCCGCGCACGGCCGCCGCCGGGAGCGCGCGCTCGAGCGCCTCGCCGAGAATCCGCCGCGGGCTCGCGACCGCGCGCCTGATCTGTCTGCACGCGCTCTGGCTGGCCGACTCGGGCCGCGCGAACGCGCTCGAGGCCTCCTACGCGAAGCTCTTCGCGCCGCCCGTGGTGTTCCGCGCCGTCGCGGCCGCGCTCGACATCCTGGGCGAGGCGGGCGTCCGCAACGACCGCATGCTCGAGAAGCTCTACCGCGACGTGAAGATCCTCGACATCGGCGAAGGCACTCAGCAAGTGCAGCGCCTGGTCGTGGCGCGCCAGCTCTTCGGGTTTCCGCGCGACGGGTGAAGCGCCTCGATCGTGCTCGACGCCGGGAGCTTCGCTACTTCACCCCCTGCGTAGCGCGAGGAGAGGTCGATGGCGCGAACGGAGATCGGGAGTGCCTACGGTCGCGAGCGACCCTCCTACTCGGCGGAGCTCGCGGAGGTGGGCGCCGGAACGCCGATGGGCGAGCTGCTACGGCGCTACTGGCATCCGGTGAGTCTCGACTCGACCGTCACCGACACTCCGAAGAGAGTGCGTGTGCTCGGCGAGGATCTGATCTTGTTTCGCGACAAGGCCGGACGGCCGGGCTTGCTCTATCCGCGTTGCGCGCATCGCGGCACCACTCTCTACTACGGCAAGGTCGAACAGAACGGGATTCGCTGTTGCTATCACGGGTGGCTCTTCGACGTGCAGGGTCATTGTCTCGATCAACCCTGCGAGCCCAAGGGCGGTGAGAAGCGCGGCAACTACCGCCAGCCCTGGTATCCGCTCCAGGAGCGCTATGGGCTCGTCTTCGCCTATCTGGGGCCCCCGGAGCGCCGCCCGGTATTGCCGCGCTACGAATGCCTCGAGGTGCTGGATGCCGGCGAATTCATCGAGGCGGATGACAGCAGCATCGGATCGGGAGGGCCGCAGATCGTCCCCTGCAATTGGCTGCAGCACTGGGAGAACGTGATCGATCCGTACCACTTCAGCGTCCTGCACATGACGCACAGCGGTCCCCAATTCGGCCAACGCATGGACCCAACGCCGACCCGACCGACGTTCGAGTTCGAGCTTACGCGCCACGGCGTCAAGGCAAGCTCGGTCAGCGAGGTCCCGGAAGGCTTGGCCAAGGACACCGGCGCTGAGGTCGTGCTTCCGACGCTTCGGATCGTGCCGAACCCGCGCCTGCGAGCCTCAGGCAAGCCACTGAATCGTGTCGACTCGATCGGATGGACATTGCCCATCGACGATACCCACTACCGAATCTACGTCGCCGGGCGCGTGAGAGAGCCGGGGGAGCTCCGGCGCATGCGATCGCGGCAGGGAGGAAAGCTGTGGGAGGAGCTGTCTGCCGACGAGCATCAGAAGTATCCGGGCGACTACGAGGCGCAGACCGGTCAGGGCGAGATCACCTTCCACTCGGAAGAGCATCTGGTCTCGAGCGACAAGGGAATCGCGTTGCTACGTCGCATGTTGAAGCGTGAGATCGAGAAGGTGGCGAAGGGCGAAGATCCGGTCGGGGTCGACTTCGCCGCGGACGCAGCCTGGGTCGAGTTCGATGCAGGCAGACGGGTCGTCGTGGCGAAGACATCCCCGCGGTCGACCTAGGGTTCCGCGACGGGCGCTCGCTCCGCCTCGAGCATCCGATCGAGCGCGCGCCGCATCTTCACGCGCGCGACGTCGGTGTGGATGTTGATCAGACCGTCGCCGCCGAGCTCGCTGAGGCGCGCCTGCTGGGCCTCGACGACGACTTTGTCCTGGTCGAAGGCGCGGCTGATCTCGTCGAAGAGATCGTCGGTCGCGCGCGGGTCGTCCTGGCGGTAGCCGTTGGCGGCCGACCAGAAGTAGTGGCACGAGGTCTCGGTCTCGGGCGTGACGCCGTGGAAGATGCGCAGGGAGAACCCGCCCTCGCGGCGGCCCTCTTCGCGGGCGCCGGTGCCGGCGTCGACGGCGCCACTCCACTGCACGATCGAGCCGGGCGCGATGTACTCGAACTCCTGCCAACGGTCCACCTTCCCGGTAAAGGTCACGGCCTTTAGGTAGGTCGGGGGAGGCGTCGAGCCCAGCATCCAGCGCGTGTACTTGAGGCCGCGCGGCGTCGCGTGCGTGTCCATCTCGGCCTCGACGTGCGTGCCCGGGTCGCCGCCGATCGTGCCGCCATGCACGTAGCCCAGATGGGTGAGATCCATCAGGTTGTCGACGAGGAGCAGGTAGCTCGCGGCGATGGGATAGAGCGCACGTTTGTGCGGCCAGCGCGCGCGGTCTTCGTGGAACGGGTAGTCGACGATCTGCTTGGCATCCGCAGCGTGCGGGTCGCCCATCCAGACCCAGACGAACGCGTCCTTCTCGACGACCGGATAGGCGCGGACCGACGCGCGCGGGGGCACCCGCGACTGGCCCGGGATGCGGAGGCAGGCGCCGTCGCGCCCGAAGACGAGGCCGTGATAGCCGCACTCGAGCCCCTCGCGGGTGACGCGGCCCAGGTGGAGCGGCGTGCCGCGATGGCTGCAGCGGTCGAGGAGGGCGGCCGCTTCGCCCTCGGCGTCGCGATAGAGCACGAGAGGCTCGCCGCAGATGCGGCGCGCCAGCGGCTCGCGGCGCAGCTCGTCCGCCCAGCTCGCCACGTACCAGGCGTTGTGCACGAACATGGCAAATCAAGGTACCTCAGCGCGGTAGCTTGTGGTTCGAAGATTGTGTTGAGCTCCCGGTCCATCGTCCCAGGGCGTCCGTTCGTACTTCGACGCCGAGTGTTTGCGACTCACGAGAGCGCCCGAACACGTTCACTGACCCCACTGAGCACCGGAGACACAATCCTGGGACCACAAGGAGCGCGGTACGCTCTGGCACGATGAGCGACGTGACGAAGTCGCGAGCGCTTGCGCTCGATCTGGATCCGCCCTTTCTCTGGCCGGCCTACCGCTCGACGGAGCTGCGCGCCCCTCAGCGCTTGCTCGAGCGCCGCGAGCCCGGGCGGCTCGAGCGGCGCGGGCCGCGCTTCGCGGCGCCGCGCGCGGAGGAGCACGACCTCACGCGCGGCGGGCCCGGCGAGCCCTTGGGTGAGCGCATCGTGGTGACGGGCCGCGTCCTCGACGGCGACGGCCGGCCGATCCGCCGTAGCCTCGTCGAGATCTGGCAGGCGAACGCGGCCGGCCGCTACGCCCACGAGGCGGACCAGCATCCCGCGCCGCTCGACCCCGCCTTCCGGGGCGCAGGACGCTGCCTCACCGACGACGAGGGGCGCTACCGCTTCGTCACGGTGAAGCCGGGCGCCTACCCCTGGCGGAACCATGCGAACGCCTGGCGCCCGGCGCACATCCACTTCTCGCTGTTCGGCCACGCGTTCGCGCAGCGCCTGATCACGCAGATGTACTTCCCGGGCGACCCGCTGCTCGCGCTCGATCCCATCTATCAGGCTGTACCGGCGGTCGCGCGGTCACTCCTGGTGGCGACGCTCGATCTCGAGCGAGGTCAGCCCGAGCGGGCGCTCGGCTACCGCTGGGACATCGTGCTCAAGGGTCCCTCGCCGACGCCGCTCGAGGCTTGAGCGTGTCGCTGCCGCACACCCCCTCGCAGACGATCGGCCCGTTCTTCCACGTCGCGCTCTCGTTTCCCGCGCCCGGCACGTTCGGGGGCCGGCGGGACGGGCGGCTCCTCTCGGGCCGCGTGCTCGATGGCGCGGACGCTGGAGTCGCCGACGCGCTGGTCGAGCTCTGGGACGGCGAGGAGCTCGCGCGCTGCCAGACCGACGCCGCCGGCGCCTTCTCGTTCCTCGTGCTCACCGAGCGGGTCACAGCAAGCACGCCGCCCGGCGAGGCGCCGCACCTCGCCGTGTCTCTCTTTGCGCGCGGCCTGCTCGGGCGTCTCGCGACGCGCTGCTATCTCCCCGCGAACGAAGAGCGGCTCCGTGCCGACCCGTTCCTCGCCTCCCTGCCCGCGTCGCGGCGCGCCAGCTTGATCGCAGCGGAAGGGCCGACGGGGCTGCGCTTCGACCTGATCCTGCAAGGCGCACGGGAGACCGCCTTCCATGCCGGATGAGTCGAGCCTGTGGCGCGCCGCGCCCCCCGCGCTGGAGGCCGCGACGGACGCGTCCGCGTGGATCGCCGCGATGCTCGAGGTGGAGTGTGCGCTCGCCGCCGCCTCGGAGGAGCAGGGCGTGGTCGCGCCGGGCACGGCGCGCGCCGTCGCCCTTGCGGCCGCGCAGCTGAAGCTCTCGCCCGCGGAGCTCCGCGAGCGCGCCGAGCTGGCTGGCACGCCCGTGATCCCGCTCGTCGCGGAGCTCGCGCGCAGCGCGGGGAGCGGCGTGCACCACGGGGCGACCAGCCAGGACATCCTCGACAGCGCGCTCGCGCTCGTCGCGCGGCGGGCGGGCGCGGTCCTCTCGCGCGAGCTGGCCTCGGTCGCGGAGCTTCTCGCGGACTTGGCCGCGCGACACCGACACAGCGTGATGGCCGGGCGCACGCTGCTCCAACACGGCTCGCCCATCACCTTCGGTCTCAAGGCGGCGGGCTGGCTCGTCGCCCTCGTCGAGGCGCACGAGGGTGCGGCCGCCGCGCTGCGCGCGCTGCCCCTCCAGCTCGGGGGGCCGGTCGGGACGCTCGCGCTCTTCGGCCCGCGAGGGCGCCAGGTCGTCGAGGGGGTCGCCGCGCGCCTGGAGCTCCCGGCGCCGACGCTGCCTTGGCACACGAATCGGGTTCCGATCGCCCGGCTGGGCTCTGCGCTCGGCATCGTGAGCGGTGTGCTCGGCAAGATCGCCGGCGATCTGGTCCTGCTGGCGCAGCCCGAGGTCGGCGAGGTCGCGGAGCGGCGGGAGCACGGCCGCGGCACGTCCTCCGCGCTGCCCCACAAACGAAATCCGAGCGCAGCGATCGATGCGATTGCGGCGGCGCGGCGCGCCAGCGCGCCCGCTTCACTGCTGCTCGACGGCCTCGCGCACGAGCACGAGCGCGCCGGGGGCGCGTGGCAAGCCGAGGCGCCGCTGATGGTCGAGCTCTTCGGGCACACCGGTCGGGCTGCCGTCGCCCTCTCGCGCGCGCTCGCCGGCCTCGAGGTCGACGCGGTGCGCATGCGCGCCAACCTCGATCCAGCCGGCTCGTGGGCGGCGGAGGCGATCGCCGCCGAGCTCGCGAAGTCGCTGGATCGCGCGCTCGCCCACGAGCTCGTGCGGGGCGCGCTCGCAACCGGCCGCGCGACCTCGCTCGGCGAGGCGCTCGCGCGCGAGCCGCGCGCAACCGCGCAGCGAGGCGCGATCGAGGCGCTTCTCGCCGATCCGCTCGCCGCCGCCGGCCCCGTGGACGCACTGATCGACGGCGCGCTCGCACGCTACGGCACGTCGGGCCTCGCGCGATGAGCAGCCCGCTCCTCCACCACCGCGTCGACGGCGAGGGCGCTCCGTGGCTCGTGCTCGCGAACTCGATCGGCACCGATCTCCATCTCTGGGATGCACAGCTCCCGGCTCTCACGCCTCACTTCCGCGTGCTGCGCTACGACGCACCGGGCCACGGGAGCTCGGGCTGGTCAGCGCGGGCGCTCACGATCGACGACCTCGCGCGCGAGCTGCTGGCGCTGCTGGATCATCTCCACATCGAGCGCGCTTCGATCGCCGGCGTCTCGCTCGGTGGCATGACCGCGATGGCCCTGGCGCGGCTCGCCCCCGAGCGGGTCGATCGACTCGTGCTGTGCTGCACGTCGGCGCGCCTCGGCCCGGCGAGCGCATGGCACGAGCGCGCCGCGCGCGTCCGCGCGGAAGGGATGGCGTCGATCGTCGAGACGGTGCTCGGGCGCTGGTTCACCTCCCCCTATGCGACGGGTCACCCCGACGTGGTGGCTCGCATCCGGGCGATGCTCCTCGCCACGGACCCGGGCGCCTACGCGGCGTGCTGCGAGGCGATCGCGGCGATGGATTTCCTGCCTGGACTGAAAAACGTCGCCGCGCCGACGCTCGTGATCGCGGCCGCGGACGACCCCGCCACGCCTCCGGCGCACGGCGCGGCGATTGCGGATGCCATTCCGGGCGCGCGCCTCGTGGTGGTCGAGCGCGCCGCGCACCTCGCCAACGTCGAGCGCCCAGAGGTCGTGAGCGGAGCGATCCTCGCGCATCTCGCGCCTGGAGCGATCGTGGAGGCGGCCGCCCTCCGCCCGGCTGGCGAGCGCATCCGCCGCGAGGTCCTGGGCGACGCGCACGTCGACCGAGCGGCGGCGCGCGCGACGCCGTTCACGCGCCCGTTCCAGGAGTACATCACGCACGCGGCCTGGGGCGCCGTCTGGGGCCGACCCGGCCTCGACCGGCGCACGCGCAGCGCCATCACGATCGCGATGCTCGTGGCGCTCGGGCGAGACGACGAGCTGGCGCTCCACCTGCGCGCCGCGCGCACCAACGGCCTCTCCATCGCCGAGATCCGCGAGATCCTGCTCCAGAGCGCGGTCTATTGCGGCGTGCCTGCGGCCAACCATGCGTTCCAGGTCGCCGTGCAGACGCTCGGCGCGGAGCTGAACGACGCGTGAAGACCGCGCGCACGCGCGTGGGCATCGTGGGCGCGGGTCCGGCTGGCCTCGTGCTGGGCCATCTGCTGGCGCGCGCTGGGATCGATGCGGTGATCCTCGAGGCGCGCTCGCGCGCTCACTGCGAGCAACGCCAGCGCGCCGGGCTGCTCGAGCACGACGTCGTCCGACTGCTGCGCGCCGTGGGCCTGAGCGAGCGGCTCGACGCCGAGGGCCTCACGCACGCTGGCATCTATCTCCAGTTCGCCGGCGAGCGCCATCGCCTCGACTTCCGCGCGCTCACCGGGCGCAGCGTCACCATCTACGCGCAGACCGAGATCGTGAAGGACGTGATCGCGAATCGGCTGGGGCGGGGGCTGCCGCTCGAGTTCGAGGTCGAGGACGTCTCGATCCACGACGTCAGCGGCGAGCGACCGCGCATCCGCTATCGCGGCGCCGACGGCGAAGCGTGCGAGCTGGTGTGCGAAGTCATCGCGGGCTGCGACGGCTTCCACGGCGTCTCGCGCGTCGGCCATTCCCTCCGCGCTGCAGACGATCTGGGAGTGCGGCTATCCGTACGCGTGGCTCGGCATCCTCGCCGACGTGGCGCCGAGCACCGACGAGCTGATCTACGCGCGCCACGCCGAGGGCTTTGCGCTCCACACCATGCGCTCGACGCGCGTGAGCCGCCTCTACCTCCAGGTCGCCGAGGACGAGTCGCTCGAGGCCTGGTCGGACGAGCGCATCTGGGACGCGCTCGACCGGCGCCTCGCGCTCCCGGGCTGGAAGCTCGAGCATGGGCCCGTGCGCGAGAAGAGCATCACGAGCATGCGCAGCTTCGTGAGCGCGCCGATGCGCCACGGGCGCCTCTTCCTCGCTGGCGACGCCGCGCACATCGTCCCGCCGACCGGAGCGAAGGGATTGAATCTCGCCGTCGCTGACGTCGTGGTGCTCGCGCGAGCGCTCCAGGCGTGGCTCCAGAGAGGCGACGAGTCCCTCGCCGACGCCTACGCCGACACCTGCCTCGCGCGGGTCTGGCGCTGCACCTGGTTCTCGTCGTGGATGACCGCGCTGCTGCACACCGCGCCCGGCGCGGACGCGTTCGCCGCCGAGCTGCAGCTCGCGCAGCTGCGCCAGATCACCTCGTCGCGCGCCGCAGCCACCGCGTTGGCGGAGAGCTACACGGGCCTGCCGCTACCGGAGCTCTGACAGCGCGGGTTCGTCCACGTCGGTCGCGGAGTGCGCCGGCTCCTCCGGCCCTGCCTCGCGCTCCTCCTGCTGGAGCTGCCACATCTGGGCGTAACGGCCGTCGCGCGCGAGCAGCTCGGCGTGGGTGCCGCGCTCGACGATGCGGCCCGCGTCCATCACCAGGATCTGGTCGGCGCCCATCACGGTCGAGAGCCGGTGGGCGATCACCAGCGTGGTGCGGCCCTCCTGGATGCGGTCGAGCTCGGCCTGGATGGCGCGCTCCGATCGCGAGTCGAGGGCCGAGGTCGCCTCGTCGAAGATCAGGATGGCGGGGTTCTTCAAGAGCGCGCGAGCGATGGCCACGCGCTGCTTCTCGCCGCCCGAGAGCTTGAGGCCTCGCTCGCCCACTTCGCTGGCGTAGCCATCGGGCAGCGCGGCGATCGACTCGTGGATGTGCGCCGCGCGCGCGGCGGCCTCCACCTCCGCGCGGGTCGCGTCGGGCCGGCCGTACTGGATGTTGTAGAAGATCGTGTCGTTGAAGAGCACCGTGTCCTGCGGGACGATGCCGATCGCTCCGCGCAGCGAGGCCTGCGTGAACTCGCGCAGGTCGCGGCCGTCCACGGTGATGCGGCCGGCCTCGACGTCGTAGAAGCGGTAGAGCAGGCGCGCGAGCGTGGATTTCCCCGAGCCCGAGTGGCCCACCACGGCGACCGTGCCGCCCGGCGCGATCTCGAAGTCGACGCCGTGCAGGATCCGGCGGCGCGGGTCGTAGCCGAACACGACGCCCTCGAAGCGCACGCGGGGGCGCTCGGTCCGCAGCGGGCGCGCGCCGGGGCGGTCCTGCACGTCGAGGCGCTCGTCGAGCAGCCCGAACAGGCGCTCCATGTTCGTGAGGGCCGCCTTCACCTCGCGGTAGACCATGCCGAGCAGGGACAGCGGCGCCGAGAGCTGGAGCAGGTAGGCGTTGACCAACACGAGGTCGCCGACCGTCAGGCGGCCCGCGACCACCCCCACCGAGGCGCGCCACATCATGGCCGTCACGCCGACGGCGACGATCGCGGTCTGGCCGAGATTCAAGAGCGCGAGGCGTCTTCTGGGCCTGGACCTGCGCGTTCTCGAGCTGGCGCAGATTCTCGTCGTAGCGCAGCGCCTCGTGCGCCTCGTTGGTGAAGTACTTGACCGTCTCGTAATTGAGCAGCGAGTCCACCGCGCGCTCGTTGGCGTGCGTGTCCGCCTCCACCGCCGCGCGATAGAAGCGCGTCCGCCACTCCGTCACTGCGAAGCTGAAGCTCGTGTACGCGGCGAGCGTCGCGAGCGTGATGCCGGCGAAGCCCCAGTCGTAGGCCCAGACCAGGACCGCAGTGACCAGCAGCACCTCCAGCACGGTCGGGACGATCGTGTAGAGGGTCCAGTCGAGCAGATCCGCGATGGCCTTGCCGCCGCGCTCCACGTCGCGCGCGACGCCGCCCGTCCGGCGCGCGAGATGGAAGCGCAGCGAGAGCGCGTGGAGGTGGCGGAACACGAGCAGCGTCACTTCGCGCGAGGCGCGCGCCAGCACGCGGGCGAACACCACCTGGCGGAGCTCGGTGAAGATCGAGAGACCGATGCGCGCAGCGCCGTAGGAGAGCAGCAGCGCGACGGGCAGGATCAGCAGGCTCGGCTTCACGTTGAGCCCGTCGACGATCTCCTTCAGCGCCACCGGAACCAGCAGGTTCACGAGCTTGGCGCCCACGATCAGGCTCATCGCCAGCACGATGCGCCCGAGGTGGGGCCGCAGGTAGGGCACGAGCGTCGCGATCACGGCGAGATCGCCCCGCGCCGCGACGGAGCGCGCGCGCTCGAGCTCCTCCCCCACGAGCTCGGCCATCAGGGAGCTCGGGGCGAGCCGCGCGCGCGGAACAGGCCCAGCGCGCTCGTGTAGCCGTGCAGGAAGGTGCGACCCTCGACGGGCCCGATCTCCCCATTGGCGAAGAAGCCGCTCACGGGCAGCGGACCCAGGGCGGCCGCCAGGGCGCGCGAGTCGTGGTCGGGCACGCCATACAGCCCCTGGCCGCGGCCGAGACAGCTGAACAGGAGCACGCCGGCCGGCTTCGTTGCGAGCGCGCGGTAGCGCGCGAGCCGCTGGTCGAGGTCGGCGTCGGCGGCTTCGGCGTCGCGCAGGTGGAACTGCACGACGCGGCACTCCGTGAGGTCGGTCGCCACGAAGAGCGCGCCCCGCTCGTCGCTGCCCAACAAGTTGCGCACCAGGTAGTCGCCTTGGCCATAGCGGGTCTCGCCCGCACGCATCTCGACGCCGAGGAAGAGCGAGTGCTGGTAGAGGCGCTGCTCGGCGGGCTCGGCGGCCGCGTAGAGCTCGCGCAGGGTCTCGAGGGGCGGGCGACCATCCACCGCGGCGAGACGATTGCCCTCCGCGCTCGTCACGAACATCGGCTGGCCCACCGGGCGGCAGCCCTGCGCGACCAGCGTGTCGAGCGCGAGATCGCCGTGGAGGGCGAGCGCGATCACGCCGGAGCGAAGCACGGCGTCGCCCAGGAAGAGCGCGGTCTCGCCGGGCTGCTCGGCGCCGCTCGCGAGGGCGCCGAGCTTGGCGCCGCGCGGGAAACGTCGGTCGAGCAGCGGCAGGAGCTCGGTCAGCGGTGCGCTGAACGGATCGGCGAGCAAGAGCCAGTGCGCGTCCTCGGGGAGCGGGGCGCCGGGTAGGCGCGCGGCCTCGAGATGGAAGGGCTCGAGGCGCACGCCCGGCAGCGAGGCCGCGGCCGCCGCGAGCGCGGGAGCGCCCTCGATCTCGCGCCCATCGCCGAGCACGCTCTGGGCGGAGCAGCCCACCAGGAGGGCGCCGGGAAACTCCCGCGCGAGAAGGCTCCCCAGCTGGGGTGCGGAGGCGGCGAGCTCCGCCGAGGCGAACAGGCAGAGGAGGTCCGGGCGAGCCTCGCCGAGCTGCTCTCGCAGGCGATCCGCGAGCTCGCCGATCGCGCGGTCGGCGCCGAGGCTCTGGGAGAGCGCGGAGGCGAAGCGCACGCGCGAAGGCTAGCGGCTCATCAGGATCACGATCACGCTGCCCCAGAGCGCCAGCACGATGTTGCCGAGGGCGCAGCCGACGCCGTAGCCGAGCGCCGGGATCTTGCTCTTTGCCACCTCCTGCACGGCGGCGAGAGCGGGCGCCGACGTGCCGGCGCCGCAGCACACACCGATCAGGATCCCCGGGTGGAGCTTCAGCAGCCGGTGCCCCACGAAGAGCGTCACCAGGTGGGGCACGCTCGTCACCACCGTGCCGGCCAAGAGCAGGGCGGGACCCGACTCGCGGATGCCGCGGATGAAGTCGGGGCCCGCCTCGATCCCCACCAAGGCGAGAAAGCCGGTGAGACCGAAGGAATCGAAGGCCCAAAGGGCGGCCTCCGGGATGTAGCCGAAGCGCCGGAAGATCGAGCGCAGCCAACCGAACACGAGGCCCCCGAGCAAGACGCCCACGTAGAGGCTGAGCCCGAGCTCGACGCGGCCGATCGCGAGCGCGGGCAGACCCAGGAGCCCTCCGAGCAGGATGGCGATCGAGAGCGTCGTCATGTCGCTCGCTGCCGTCGGCCACTCGGCGTAGCCGATCTCCGCCGCGGCGCGCTCCAGGTTGCGCAGCGCCCCGCTCACGTGCAGCACGTCGCCGCGCTCGACCACGGTGCCCGGCGTCCAGGGGAGCTCGGTACCGGCGCGCGTCAGCGAGCGCAGGAAGACGCCGCGGGCGCGCGGGCTCTGTGCGAGCTCGGCGATGGTGCGCCCGGCGAGCTCCTTCGCCGTGAGCACCACGTCCACACTCCCGACCGGGATGTCGAGCAGCTCGGCGTCGTCCACCTCGCGCGCCTGGAGCGGATGGGCGCCGCTCGAGATCACCTCGCGCCGGCCGGACAGGACCACCCGGTCTCCAGGTGCCAGTGCGTGGTCGGCCCGGGGATCGTCGTCGAGCACGCCGGCGCGGCGCGCGCGCTCGACGAAGACGCGCTCGGCCCCGAACAGCGCCTCGAGCTCTCCGATCGTGCGCACTCCGAGATCGGGCCCGACCTCGTAGGCGCGCGCCAGGACCGGCTGGTAGAGGCTCGCACCCCGGTCCAGCTCGCGGCGGACCCCCATCTCCTCCTCGAGCTCGCGGCACGCGCGGGCGAGGTCGACGCCCAGGAGCCTCGGCGCCGCCGTGGCGAGCAGCCAGACCACGAGGCCCATCCCGATCAGGTAGGTCACGGCGAAGGCGACCGTGCGGTTCGCGGCGAGCGCGGCGACTTGCGGGTCGTGAGCCGCAAGCTTCGCGAGGCTGTCGGCCGCCGTGCCCAGGGCGGCCGAGGAGGTCATCGCGCCGGCCACGAGACCGCCCGCCTGGGCGGGATCGAAGCCGAGCCCGAGTGAGACCGCATAGGCCGTCGCGAGCGCCGTCGTGCACAAGAGCAGGGTGAGGCCGACCTGCGGGAGCGCGGTCGTCTTCAGCCCGCGGAAGAAGAGGGGCCCGGTCGTGTAGCCGATCGAGAAGAGGAAGAGCGCGAAGAGGGCGCTCTTCAGGGCCTCGGGGACGGGGATGCGGAGCTGCCCGACCGCCACGCCTGCGAGCAGGGAGCCGAGCACGGGGCCGAGCGAGAACGTGCCGACCTTCAGCTTCCCCGCCCCGTGGCCCAACGCGAGCGTGAGAAAGAGCGCGAGCTCTGGGTGCGCCCGCAGCGCCTCGATCAGCCAGTCCAACACGTCGGCGCGAGTCTATCCCAGCCGCGCGCCCGGTAGACTCGCGCGATGGCGATTTCGCGTGGCTGCGCGTTCCTGATCGACCCGGTCCCCGAGGACGTCTTCACGCTGGAGGACTTCTCCGAGGAGCAGCGCGCGATGGCGCGCAGCGCCGAGGAGTTCGTCGACCGCGAGGTCGTGCCGCGCCTCGCCGAGATCGAGCACAAGCAGGCGGGCATCATGCCTGACCTCTTGCGCCGCGCAGGCGCGATCGGTCTGCTCGCGATCGAGGTGCCCGAGGCCTACGGGGGCCTCGGCCTCGACAAGGCGACGGCGCTACTCGTCTCCGAGCGCGCGGCGAAAGTCGGCTCGTTCAGCGTGTCCTGGGGCGCCCACACCGGGATCGGCACGTTGCCGCTCGTCTATTATGGGAGCGAGGCACAGAAGCAGCGCTACCTGCCGCGACTGGCCTCCGGCGAGTGGCTCGCCGCCTACGCGCTCACCGAGCCCGGCTCGGGCTCCGACGCGCTCGCCGCGCGCACGCGCGCGCGCCTGGAGGGCGAGCAGTGGGTGCTCACGGGCACGAAGCAGTTCATCACCAACGCGGGCTTCGCCGATCTCTTCACCGTCTTCGCGCAGGTGGACGGCGACAAGTTCAGCGCCTTCCTGGTCGAGCGCGGCGATCCGGGCGTCTCCACCGGCCCCGAGGAGCAGAAGCTCGGCATCCAGGGCTCGTCCACCCGCCAGCTCCTGCTCGAGGAGGCGCGCATTCCCAAGGACCGCGTGCTCGGCGAGATCGGCCGCGGCCACAAGATCGCCTTCAACATCCTGAACGTGGGGCGCTTCAAGCTCGGCGGCGGGGCGCTCGGCGCAGCCCGCGAGTGCCTGCGCTTCGCCGTCGACTACGGCAAGGAGCGCGTCCAGTTCGGGAAGCCCATCGTCGAGTTCGGCATGGTGCAGCGCAAGCTGGCCGACATGGCGACGCGGCTGTTCGTGGCGGACTCGATCGCCTATCGCACGGCGGGGCTGCTCGATGCGGGGGCCGCCGCGGCGCCCGCGGACGGCGCCGCGCGCGCCGAGGCACTCGTGCGCGTGCTCGACGACTACACGGTCGAGTGCTCGGCGCTCAAGGTGTTCGGCACCGAGTGTCTCGACTTCGTGGCCGACGAGGCCCTCCAGATTCTCGGCGGCTACGGCTTCTTGCGCGACTACCCGATCGAGCGCCACCTGCGCGACTCGCGCATCAACCGCATCTTCGAGGGCACGAACGAGATCAATCGCCTGATCCTGCCCGCGACGGTGCTGCGGCGCGCGGGGAAGGGCGAGCTCGCCTACTTCGCCTTCGTGGAGGCCGTGCGGCGCGACGTCGATTCCGGCAGGTTGCCGCCGGCACCGAGCGCCGAGCCCCTCGGCTCGGACGTCGCCGCCGTGGAGCACGCCAAGAAGGTCGTGGCCTGGGCGGCGCACCTGCTCGTGAGCCGCGAGCTCCAGAATCTGGCGGAGCGCCAGCAGCACCTCGAGATCCTCGCGAACATGATGATCGACCTGTTCGCGGCCGACTCCGTCGTCGCGCGCACCCGCAAGCTCCTGCGCTCCCGCGGCGCCGCCGACTGCGCGAACGAGCTCGACATCACGCGCGTCTTCGTGGCCTCCGCCAACGAGCGCATCGGCGACGGCGCGCGCCGTCTGGCCGCCAACGAGCTCGCCGGCGCCGAGCTCGGCGCCGCCTTCGGCGCGATCGACCGCCTCTCCGTCCGCCTCCCCCTTACCACGATCGCCGCGAAGCAGCGCATCGCCGAGCGCATCGTGGCCGGCGACGTCCGCGCCATCACCGAGCGCCTCTGAGCGCCTCTAGTCCCCCGAGTCAGAAGTACGCCGCATGGCCTCGGGGGACTAGCGG
This sequence comes from uncultured delta proteobacterium, assembly GCA_963716275.1. Classification (GTDB taxonomy): domain Bacteria; phylum Myxococcota_A; class UBA9160; order UBA9160; family UBA6930; genus VGRF01. The sequence goes on from CAVQTC010000020.1 coordinate 29,688, forward strand.
CTGGCCCGCTTGCCCCCGTGCTATCCAGCTCGAATGGGAAATCCTGCCGCGACACGCAGCTACCTCCAAGCGGAAGTCGAGGCACTGGCTCCCTTCGAGCTCGTCGCGGTGGCGCCGGCCGGGAAGCCCCTGCAACAAGTCGAGGTCACTCGCCGCGAGGATGCGCAGCTCGAGGTGCGCGTGGCCGGCCGGCCGGCGGGCCCGCCGCCCCTGCCGGTCCCGGTGCAGAGCAAGCTCCGCGAGCGCGGCTTCACGTCCGCGGATGCGGCCGACGCCGGGCAGCCGTGGCTTCAGCCGGCTCCCGACGCCGCCTCCGCCGTCGCCCTCGTTTATCGCGTCCTCGCCGAGGTGTTCTCCGAGCGGGCCGACGCCACGCTCGACGTCTTCCACGGGAGCCATCGCGCCGAGCACGAGGCGCGCGAGCGTCTGGCCGCCGTTCGCAAGCGCGTCGAGGCCGTGCTGAGCGCGCTCGGCTCGGCGCGCCTCGAGCAGGACGCCGACGGCGACTATCTCGTCTCGCGCGGCGAAGTGCGCGTCGTGGTGGCCCCGCGCGTTCCGCCGGGCGGGCCTGCGGTCGTGCGCGTCTTCGCCATCACGAACGTGGGCATGCCCGCGAGCCCCGAGCTGGGGCTCTTCCTGGCGCGGCTCAACTTCGGCCTGATGTTCGGTCGCTTCGCCCTCGACGCCGAGCACCAGGCGATCTGGTTCGACGAGACGCTGTTGGGCGACGAGTTCCGCGACGCCGAGCTGCGCTTCACGATCGACGTGGTCGCGCGGACCGCCGACCAATGGGACGACCGACTCAAGCAGATGTTCGGCGGTGTCACCTATCAGAGCGTGCTCGCGAGCGGCGGGGGGCAGCAGCCGCCCAGCGCGAAGCCCGGCCAAGGCGGGTACGCGTGAGTTGCATTACGCAACCAAAAGGTCTAGCCTCGGTCGCGAGGAGGGGCCGTGAGCGACGAGCGCGCACCGGTCGCCCTGGTCGTGGGCGCCGGCGACTACATCGGCAGCGCCATCGCGAAGCGCTTCGTCGCGGGGCGGCTTCACGACGGCCGTCGGCCGGCGCAACGCCGACAAGCTCGCGCCCCTGGTCGCCGAGATCGAGCGCGAGGGCGGGCGCGCCCACGCCTTCGCCCTCGACGCGCGCGAGGAGGAGAACGTCGACGCCGTGTTCGCCACGATCGAGCGCGAGCTCGGGCCCCTCGAAGTCGTGGTGTTCAACGTCGGCGGCAACGTGAGCTTCCCGATCACCGACACCACGAGCCGTGTGTTCCGCAAGGTGTGGGAGATGGCTTGCCTCGCGGGCTTCCTGACCGGCCGCGCGGCGGCGCGCGCCATGCGCCCGCGCGGTCGCGGCTCGATCTTCTTCACCGGCGCGACGGCGAGCCTGCGCGGCGGCAAGGGCTTCGCCGCCTTCGCCTCCGCCAAGGCGGGCCTGCGCGCCCTGGCCCAGAGCATGGCGCGGGAGCTCGGCCCCGAGAACATCCACGTCGCCCACCTGGTGATCGACGCGGGTGTCGACACCGCCTGGGTGCGCGAGCGCATCTCGAGCTCAGGGCGCGACCCCGGCGCGCTTCCGCCCGACACGCTGATGCAGCCCGCCTCGGTGGGAGAGGCCTACTGGACGTTGCACCACCAGTCGCGCGACGCGTGGACGTTCGAGCTCGATCTGCGCCCCTACCGCGAGAGCTGGTGAGGAGGCCCGGTGTCGCTCGCCCTCGAGTTCCACTTCGACTTCGGCTCGCCCAATGCCTACCTGAGCCATCTCGTGCTGCCGGCCATCGAGGCGCGCACGGGCGCGCGCTTCACCTACGTGCCCGTGCTGCTCGGCGGCGTCTTCAAGGCGACGGGCAACGTCTCGCCGGCAGTGTCGCTGCGCGGCATCAAGAACAAGGGCGAGTACACGGCGCTGGAGACGCGCCGCTTCCTCGCGAGACACGGCATCACGCGCTACGCGATGAATCCGCACTTTCCGGTGAACACGCTCACCATCATGCGCGGCGCGCTGGCCGCCCAGCGCCTCGGTTGTTATGCGCGCTACGTGGACGAGGTCTACCGCCACATGTGGGCGGAGCCCAAGAAGATGGATGAGCTCGCCGTGATCGAGGCGGCGCTGCGCGAGTCCGGGCTCCCGGCCCAGGAGCTGCTCGCGCTCACCAACGACCCGGCGCTGAAGCAGGAGCTGATCGCGAACACCGAGCGCTCCGTCGCGCGCGGCACCTTCGGCTCGCCGACCTTCTTCGTGGGCGACGAGATCTTCTTCGGCAAGGACCGCCTGGGCGAGGTGGAGGAGGAGATCCGCGCGCGCGTCCAGCCCGATATCATGCGCGCATGACGCAACTCCCCAACCCGAACTTTTCCATCGATCTCTCCGGACAGGTCGCCTTCGTGACGGGCACGACCTCGGGGCTCGGCCGGCGCTTCGCGCTCCTGCTCGCGAAGTGCGGCGCCAAGGTGGCGGTCACCGGCCGCCGCGTGGAGCGCCTCGAGGCGCTCGCGAAGGAGATCCGCGCCGACGGCGGAACCTGCGCGCCGATCCCGCTCGACATGACCGACAGCCAGAACATCATCGCCGCGGTCGGCGAGGCAGAGGCCGCGCTCGGCACGGTGACGATCCTGGTGAACAACGCGGGCATCCCGGATGCGCAGCGCGCGACGAAGATGTCGCTCGAGCTGATCGACGCGGTCTTCGACACGAACCTGCGCGGCCCCTACGTGCTCTCCTGCGAGGTGGCCCGCCGGCTGATCGCGAAGGGCTCGCCCGGGCGCATGGTGAACATCTCGTCGATGGGCGCCTTCCACTACGGCGGCGGCGGCGCGGCGCTCTACTCCATCACGAAGGCCGGCATCGTGCGCTTGACCGAGGCGCTCGCGGTCGAGTGGGCGCGCTTCAACATCAACGTGAACTGCATCGCGCCGGGCGCGTTCGAGTCCGAGATGATGACGGGCATGCTCCAGCGCATCGGCGACATCACGCAGGCCTTCCCGCGCAAGCGCCTGGGGGACCCGGCGCAGCTCGACAGCTCGCTCCTCTATCTCGTCTCGCCCTCGTCGGAGTTCGTCACCGGCACCGTCTTGAAGGTGGACGACGGTCAAGGGGCGCGCTGACCGGTACCCCGGCTCGCCTCCTGCCAGGACCTGTCAGCAAGTCCGACTCGTGGAGCGTCTGCTGACAACCCTGCTGACACAAGGGTGTCATCGGGTTGTCCTACTCTTGTCGTTCCCCAAGCCTCCTCCCCGTCCCCCAAGTACTCGATTTACCACCACTTGACCGAGGAGTCCCGAATGCCGTGCCCGGTTGTCTGGTTCGAAGCTCTGGGGCAGCATGGTGACAAGCTGCACGATTTCTACGGGGAGGTCCTGGGTTGGCGATTCGACCCGGCGCCGTCCGTTCCGATGCGCTCGAAGGCGTCTCTCGCGAGGCCGCGCGCTCTGCGCGGCGCCGCGACCGCCGCCGAGGCCCCGTGGTTCGTGACCTTCTACGCGCGCGTGCCGGACCTGGACGCCGCGATCGAGAAGGCGCGCGCGCGGGGGAGCCGGCTCCTGGTTGGGCCGACGCGACACGGCTCCTCGACCATCGCGGTGATCTCGGATCCCGCGGGCCATCCGCTCGGGCTGTGCAGCTGACTAGGAGGACGCGTGCGCCGCGCTGATCGGCTCTTCCGGCTCGTGCAGCTGCTGCGCGCGCGCCGCTTCGCGACCGCGGATCAGATCGCCGGCGAGCTCGCCGTCTCGAAGCGCACGATCTACCGCGACGTGGCGGACCTGCAGGGCTCGGGCATTCCGATCCGCGGCGAGGCCGGCGTCGGCTATCGGCTCGAGCGCGGCTTCGAGCTGGCGCCGCTGATCTTCACCAGCGACGAGCTCGAGGGCCTCGTGCTCGGCGCGCGCATCGTGGCGGCCTGGGGCGACGCCGATCTCGCCGCGGCCGTCGGCAGCGCGATGACGAAGGTCGAGGCGGTGCTGCCCGACACGCTGCGGCGCGTGGTGCTCGAGACGCCCTTCTTCGCGCCGGGCTCGCCGGGCGGTCAGGCGATGGCCGGCGAGCTCGCCCTCCTGCGCCGCGCGATCGGCGAGCGGCGGCTCGTCCAGTTCCGCTACACGCGGGAGGACGGCGCGGAGAGCGAGCGCGCCGCGCGCCCGCTCGGCCTCTACTTCTGGGGGCGAAAGTGGACGCTCGCGGCCTGGTGCGAGCTGCGCTCGGACTACCGGAGCTTCCGGCCGGATCGCATGCACGAAGTGCGCATCCTGGAGACGGCCTTCGACCCGGCCGACGGCATCTCGCTGGCCGGCTTCCTCGAGAAGGGCGATCCCGCCGACTGGGAGCGTTGGGAGTGGCCCCACGAGCGCGACGCGCCGGCCGCGTAGCGGACGTCGGCGAGCACGAGCTGCTCGAACGACGGCACCTCCCCGATCGGGTACTGGTGCGAGGGCGTCACGAGGGCGTCGATCGTTGTGCCAAGGTTCTGGCAGAGCGAGGTGGCGGGTCTGCGCCCTATGTCGATCGTTGCTTGGATGCTCGGCGCGTCGAGCGCGGTCGTGGGGCTGTTCCTGGGTCTCGTCTATGGGGTCTCTGAGTGGAAGCTGCGGCGGAGCTACGACGCCCCGCTGGTGCCTCTGCGCACTGCAGAGCCAGCCGACCTGGTCGCCGGGATGCACATGGCGAAAGTCGTCGGCTGCTGGGCAGGCTGTCACGGCACGGCGGGCGAGGGCGGCTTCGAGGAGATCGAAGGCATCCACAGGAGCGCTGCGCCGACGCTGTCCGCGGTCGTGCCGCAATACCGCGACGAGGAGCTCGTGCGGTTGATCCGCTACGGCGTCAAGCGGGACGGGAAGAGCGCCATTGGGATGATCTCCTACGCCACTTGGCCGCTGGGCGACCAGGACCTGAAGGACATCATCGCTCACCTGCGCGCCCAGCCGATCCTTCCGCCCGTCCCGCGCTCGCACGAGTTCACGTTGCGGGGCCGGTGGGCGATCGTGACCGGGGAGTGGGGCGTCGACGCAGAGCTCGTCGACAGGTCATTGCCACGCTGGGGCGAGCTCCCGCGCAAGACGTCGTTCGAGCGCGGGCGTTACCTCGCCAGCATCGTTTGCACCGCGTGTCATGGCCTCAGCTTCCAGGGCAGCGCGCTGGAAGGGAGCCCGCCACTAGCCAGAGTGGCGGCGTACTCGCGGGAGCAGTTCCGGCACCTGCTGCGCAGCGCGAGCTCCGTCGACGGACGCGACCTCGAGGCGATGAGCTGGGTGCGCGCTGTCGACTTCACCGACTCGGAGATCGACAATCTGTACGTGTTTCTGCGAGCCCATCACGGCCCCGAGGCACGCACGGCGGCACCCGGGGAGATCCGATCGCAGTAGCCGGCTTGTGACCCGAGCCCTCAGCGATACGCCGCTGCCTGGATCTCGTAGAGCTCGGCGTACTGGCCGCGCTTCGCCATCAGCGCCTCGTGGGAGCCCGTCTCGACGACGCGGGCGCCGTCGAGCACGACGATCTGGTCGGCCATCCGCACGGTGCTGAAGCGGTGGGAGACGAGCAGCGTGATCTGCTCGCCCTGAGCCGCAGCCGCGTAGCGCTCGAACAGCGCGTGCTCCGTCTCCGCGTCGAGCGCGGCGGTGGGCTCGTCCAGCACGAGCACGAGCGGCTGCTCGCGCATGAAGCCGCGCGCGAGCGCGAGCTTTTGCCACTGGCCGAAGCTGATGTCGACGCCCGCCGGCCAGCTCGGCCCGAGCTGCGTCTCGAGCCCCGCCGTGAGCTGCGCGACCAGGTCGCTCGCCCCGGCGCGGCCGACCGCCGCCTCGACCGCGGGAGCGTCGTCGAGGCGCGGCACGTCGCCCACGCCCACGCTGTGGCGCGCGCGGAACTCGAAGCGGAAGAAGTCCTGGAAGGCGCCGGCCATGCGCTCGCGCCAGGGCTCGGGGGCGATGCTCGCGAGCTCGACGCCGTCGACCAGGATGCGGCCGCGCGTGGGCTGGTACATGCGGCAGAGGAGCTTCACCAGCGTGCTCTTGCCCGCGCCGTTCTCGCCGACCAGCGCCACCACGCTGCCCGGCCGCAGCTCGAAATTCACGTCGTCGAGCACGAGGCGCTCGGTGCCGGGGTAGACGAAGGACACGTGGTCGAAGCGGATGCCTTGGGCGAGCCGGGCAGGCGCGGGCGCCTTCGCGTTCTCGACCAGCGACGCGGCGTAGTCCTCGAGCCACGCCATGCGCCTCGAGCCGTCGAGCCAGATGCCGCGCAGGAAGCCGATCTCGCCGACCGTCGCGCCGATGTAGGCCGAGAGGCGCGAGCCCGCGGCGAGCACGAGCAGCACGTCGCCTGCGCTCGCGCCGAGCCCGGAGGACACGAACACGACCGCGCCCACGTAGGCGCTGCCGAAGATCGCCCAGCCGAGCGCGTGCCACGCGGCGCTCGTGCCGCGCGCGGCGCCGACGGGCCCGTACCAGCGCTCCCACGCCGCGCGCCGCTCGCGCACCAGGCGCTCGCCGATGCCCGTGACGCGCACCTCCTTGCCCGGAGCCGCGGTGGTCGCGGTGTCGAACAGGTGGCGCGCGAGGCGGCTCGCCGGCGCCCCGCGCTCCTCGGCTGCGCGCTCGAGCCCCGGGCCGCCAGAGCGAGGTGAGCACCGTCGGCAGAGCGAACAGCGTCAGCAGGGCCAAGCGCCGGATGGATGGAGCAGAGCAGGGCGAGCGTGACGCCGAGCCGCAGCACCCAGCCGCAGGTCGTGAAGAGCGACATGTACATGTGGTCGAGCACGAACACCTGGTTGCGCAGCACCGACAGCCGATCGAGCACCTCGGGCCGCTCGTGGTGCTCGATGGTGGCCACCGAGGCCTGGAGGCGCGCCACGTGCGACTCGAGCGCGATGGTGAGGCGGTCGCGGAAGCGCCGCTGCGTGCGGTCGCTGATCAGCGACAGGAACCAGGTGGCGACCGCCGACGCGCCGAGGCCCAGCGCGGCCGCCAGCACGAGCTCTCGTCTTCCGCCGGCGAGGTTGTCGGCGAGCAGCTTCAGCCACAGCGCGATCAGGGCATCCGGCAGCGCGGCGAGCAGCGTGAGCCCGAAGGCAATCGAGATCAGCAGCGGCTCGGCCTGATAACCGCGCTTCAGGGCGCGCCACATCGCGGGCAGCGCGGGAGGCAGCGGGTCACTCGAGGACATCGAGCGCTCCCGCTTCCGGGTCCTCCTCGCCGAAGCGCGAGGCCTGGAGGTCGAACAGGGTGCGGTAGCGGCCGGCCGCGGCGATCAGCTCGTCGTGGGAGCCCAGCTCGACCACGCGGCCGTGCTCGACGACGCAGATGCGGTCCGCGTGGCGGACGGTCGAGAAGCGATGGGAGATCAGGATGGTGGTGGCGCGGCGGGTGGCCGTGAGGATGCGGTCGAAGATCTCCGCCTCGCCGCGCACGTCGAGCTGAGCGGTGGGCTCGTCGAGCAGCACGAGGCCCGCGCCCTGCTTCACGGCGCAGAGCGCCCGCGCGAGCGCCACGCGCTGCCACTGCCCGCCCGAGAGATCGGTGCCGCCCGGGTAGGCGCGCGAGAGGACGACGCCGAGCTCGGCGAGGCTCGTCGCGCCCGCCTCGGCGAGGGCCGCGCGGATCGACCTCGTCGGGGGCGCCGCCCGGGGCCACGTTGTCGCGCAGCGGCAGCTCGAAGCGCACGAAGTCCTGGAAGACGGCCGCCAGGCGCGCGCGCCAGCTCGCGAGCTCGAGCTCGCGAAGATCGACCCCGTCGATCTCGATGGCGCCCGACTGGGGGTCGTACAGGCGACAGAGCAGCTTCGCGATCGTGGTCTTGCCCGCGCCATTCAGCCCGACGATCGCGAGGGAGGACCCGGCCGGGATGGTGAGGTCGAGCCCTTGGAGCACCGGCTGCCCGGTCGTCGGGATACGCGAAGGTCACGTCGCGGAAGCGGATCTCGCGGGCGGGCATGCCCGCCGCGCGGGCGATTGCCGCGCGCGAGCGCCCCGGCCGGCTCCATGGAGCGCTCGAGGCGCAGCACGGCTGCCGCGGGGGACGCGGCGCCGTCGAGGGCCCAGGAGAGACCGCCGAACGCGATCATGCTGGTGCCGATCGCCGCGCTCGCGAAGGTGACGAGGCGGTGCGAGCGCGAGCCTTCCGTCGAGCGCCGCGAGCGCCGAGCGACGCGAACACGGCGAGGTTCGCGGCGAGCACGAGCAGCAGGCTCCAGAGCACGGGTCGCTCGCGCAGCCGCGTCGCCGCCCAGCGCAGCTCGTAGAGGCGACGGCGGCGCGAGCGGAAGCGCTCGATCGTCCAGTCCGCGAGCCCGAACAGGCGCAGCTCCTTCGCGGCCGGCGGATCGACCGCGAGCCGGTAGGCGTAGTCCGCGTGGCGCTGCGCCTGGCGCACCTCGTCGGTCTCGCGATCGCGCCAGACCGCGCTCTCGCGCAGCAGCCAGTGCGTCGCCAGCCACGCGCCGGCGAGCAGCAGCGGCGCCCACCACGCGTAGGCGGCGAGCACGCACGCCGAGGCGAGCCCGCCCACCATCTCGACGAGCTCGGCGGCGATGAAGTCCATCGAGATGTTGAGGGGCGGCCCGCTGATCCCGAGATCGAAGTCGCGCGCCATGGTGAGGTCGCTGGTGAGCTTCGGGTTCTCCAGGTGCCCGAGGCCGGGCGGCCGGACGCAGGCGCGGGTCAGCCGGTCGTAGAGCCAGGCGGCGGTGCGGCTGCCGAGGTTGGCGCCGACCGCGTGATGGATCGGCGCGAGCACCTGGAGCAGGACGAACACGCTCCCCATCAGCGGCGAGCGGCCCGGCGAGCGGGCTCGCCGCGCTGCACCGCGCCGACCAGCGCGCCCATCGCGATGGCGAAGCCGGCCGGCAGGAGGCCGCGCAGCAGCGAGCACGACCCACCAGGCGACCGCGAGGGCGGCGTCGGCGCGCGGCAGGACGCCGAAGAACTGCCACTCGTTGCTCGTGCGCAGGCGCTGGATCAGAGTCAGCGCACCAGCTCGCGCGCCTCCTTCTCGCGCTGCCAGCGCGCGGTCACGTCGCGGATCAAGCGCCGCGGTGCCGGCGATCTCGCCGGCCGCGTCGCGCACCAGCACGATCGTGAACTCGATGGAGATGCGAGTCCCGTCCTTGCGCAGCGCGGGCACGGCCAGGAGCTCGCTCCCGTAGCGCGTGCTGCCGGTCGCCATCACCTTGCGGTAGCCCTCGTCGTGGCGCGCGCGCAGGCGCTCGGGGATGATCGCCTCGAGGCTCTTGCCGAGGACCTCGTCGGCGCGATAGCCGAACATCTCCTCGGCCCCGCCGTTCCAGAGCGCGACGTGCCCCTCGCGATCCGCGAACACGATCGCCTCGTGCGTGCCCTCGACGATGGCCCGGTAGAGCTCGTCCCGCGTCATGCCGACGCCACCATAGTTGTTCTCGCGGTGCGAGACGGCGATCGCTCGGGCCGTTCTCCTTCGACTCCGTCGTGTCGGTGCCGGTGGTGCAGATCCGACCAATGCGCGTGCGCATGGACCTGGCGCTCGTGGCGGTGGAAGTGATTGTGCCACTCCGCCATCTCTCCCTCCGCATGCGCATGTGCGTGGTGTCCGTCGTCGTGGCGATGGGCGTGCAGGTGCTCGAGCGGCTCGTGCACGTGGCGGTGGCCGTGCTGGCTGCGCAGGACCAGGGCGATGGCGGGAAGGAGCATCGCCGCGGCCACCCCGTGCGCGAGCCCGAGCGGCTCGCCGAGCAGCCCGAACGAGAGCGCGGCGCCCACGAACGGCGCGCCCGCGAAGACCGCCTGAGCTCGTGTCGCGCCGAGCTGTTGGGCCGCGCTGATCAGGAGCGCGATGCTGGCGCCGTAGGACAGAGCGCCGACGCCGAGCGCCAGCGTGGCGACGCCAGGCCCTCCGCGTAGCGGTCCGCTCGCGAGCCCGATCGCGAGATTGGTCGCGCCGGCCACCACGCCCTTCGCGAGCGTGCTGCGCGCCGGCGTAGGCCGTCGATCAGGGCGGTCCATTGATTGTCGAGTGCCCAGCATACGCAGGCGGCGGCGGTGAGCGCGGCGGCGACCATCCGGGCCAGCCCCCATCTCCAGCGACGAGCGCGCTCGCAGCGATGACGCCGCCGACGCCGAGCCAGCCGCTTCGGCCGAGGTGCTCGCGAAACAGCGCGACGCCCAGCGCGGCAGTCGCGACCAGCTCGAGGCTCAAGAGCAACGAGACGGAGCCAGCCGGAGCGAGGCGCAGAGCGGCGAGCAGGAGCACAGGCGCGAGCACCCCGCCGAACAGAACGGCCCCAGCGAGGCGCGCGCGGTTGCAGCGCCGACGGGCATCCGCACCGCAGCCCGGCCGCGCAGCGCGCCGAACGGGCGCGACCCCGAGTCGCCGCACCCAGGTAGAGCAGACCCGCGAGCTGCGGGGGATCGAAGCTCGCGAGCAGGAGGCTCGCTGGCTGGCGCGGCCGCGCCGTAGAGCACAGCCGAGGCGAACGCGAGCGCGAGCGGATACATGCGCAGGGCCGAGATCGTATCGCCTCCGCGCGGTCGCGGTGCGGCCGCGCCCTCCGAGTACCTTGTGCCGAGCTTACCTGGAGACCGCCATGACCGAGTCGCTGATTCACGTGCAACGCGAGGGCGCGATTGCGACCGTGACGATCGCCCGCGCCGAGAAGCGCAACGCGGTGACGACGGCGATGATGGAGGAGCTGGAGCGCGTCGCGCGCGGCTTCAAGGACGACGAGGCGACGCGCGCCGTCATCGTTCGAGCCGAGGGAGGAGACTTCTCGGTCGGAGCCGACCTCACGCCCCCGCGCGCGGCATCGGACCGCCGCCCCTCGCTCTTGATGCGCCGGCGCGGCGCCGAGCTCGGCGCGGCGCTGCTGCGCAGCATCCACGAGATCCACCAGCCGACGATCTGCGCGATCCAGGGCGTCGCGACCGGAGCCGGCGCGTGCATCCCGTCGGCGTGCGACTTCCGCATCGGCGCCGACGATGCGCGCGTGGGCTACGGCGAGGTGAAGCTGGGGATCAACCTGATGTGGAACGCCGTGCCGCTCTGTGTGCACCTGGTGGGTCCGGCGCGCGCGAAGCGCATGATCATGACGGGGCGGCTGTTCGATGCGGCGACGCTCGAGCGCTGGGGCTTTCTCGACGAGGTCGTGCCGCGCGCCGAGCTCGACGACCGCGCGCGGGCCTGGGCGGAGGAGTACGCGGGCCTGCCGCCGATCGCGGTCCAGATGATCAAGCGCAGCGTCGATCAGGTGGCCGGCGCCCTCGACCGCGCGATCATGCACATGGACGCGGACCAGTGGCTGCTCACCAGCCTGAGCGACGATTTTCGCGAGGGCGTGGCCGCGTTCCTCGAGAAGCGCACGGCCCGAGCTTCAAGGGCGATTGAGCAGCTGCTCGCGGAACGGCCGCAGGTCCGGATAGCCCGTCGTCTCCCACGCCCCGTCGACGAACAGGTTCGCGCCGGAGATGTAGCCGGCGTCCTCGCTCGCCAGGAAGAGCGCGGCGGCCGCCATGTCTTCGGGCGTTCCCCAGCGGCGCATGGGAATGCGCGCGTAGAAGGCCTCCTCGGCGCCCGCCACGTCCTTGATCGCCGCCGTGAGCGGCGTGTCGGTGAGCCCGGGCGAGACGGTGTTGACGCGGATCCGGTGCGGGGCGAGCTCGAGCGCCGCGTTGCGGATCGCGGCCACTGGCCATCTTGGCCGGATCGTCGACCACTTCGATGTCCGGATCGACGCCGTGGCCTTCGATGCCCCACGTGCCGTCCGTCTCGTAGAACGCGAAGGTCGGCACCGTCACCTGGCCGCCGTCGATCAACAGCGGGTTGCCCGAGATGCCCACCAGCCCGCCCCAGGTGCGGGTGCCGATCAGCTTGCCGAGCTTGGCCTGGCGGAAGTAGGCCGGAAATGCGTCGCCGCCCGAGCCGGCCAGGCCGTTGATCAGCATGCACTTGGGCCCGTGCTGCGCCGTCTGGCGGCCAGGCCAGGTCGTTGCCGTCGCGTCGCGCCCAGTAGTTGGTCACCGGCCGATTCAACAGCTCGATGAACCGGGTCGGAATCTGGCCGCCGCCGTTCCAGCGTTCGTCGATGATCAGGGCCTCGGCGGACGTCTGGCCGTAGAACTGGCGGAACAGCTCGTTCTGGCCGTTGACGCCGGTGTCGGGCACGTGCAGATAGCCGACGCGCCCGCCGGTCTTTTCGGCGACGTAGGCCCGGTTGTTCGCTCGATCCAGGCGCGATAGCGCAGTTCGGCTCTCGCTGGCCAGCGGCACCACGATCACGCTGCGCGCGGTCGTCGAGTCCTGCGGCTGCGCACTGACGCTTGATCGTGACCGTCTTGCCGGCCAGGTTCTGAAATGCCGCCCAGGGGTCCTTCGTCGCATCGACCGGCACGCCGTTGACGGCCAGCAGGTAGTCGCCCTGCTTGACGTTCGACGCCGCTCTGGCTGAGCGGCCCGCGGGCGTCGACGTCCCAAGGCGCGCCCTCGTAGAATCTTGGCGATGCGGTAGGCGCCGTCGTGCAGCTCGTAGTCGGCGCCCAGCATGCCCACCGAGACGCTATCGGGCTTCTCCAGGTCGCCGCCGGTGCGGGCGTAGGTGTGCCCGACGTTCAGCTCCGAGATCATCTCGCCGATCACGTACTGCACGTCTTCGCGCGAGGTGCAGTCCTCGAGCACGGCCTTGTAGCGCTCGTAGACCTGCGGCCAGTCGACGCCGTGCATGGTGGGATCGTAGAAGTAATCTCGCTGCAATCGCCAGGCTTCGCGCAGCATCTGCCGCCACTCGGCGCGGGGATCGATCGTGCTCTGCAGACCCTTGGTCGCCAGGGTCTTTTCGAACTTCTGGTCGGCCTTGGCGTCGACGACCGCGTAGTTCTCGCCGCGGCGCACCAGCAGCTTCTTGCCGTCGGCCGAAATGGAGAAACCGCCGGCTTTGTCGAGCACGGTTTGTTCCTGTTTTTCGTCGGCCTTGATGTCCAGGATTTTGATCGGCTCGTTCCCGTCGCCGCCGCCAGGGCCACGTGGCGGCCGGCTGACGTAGATGAGCTTGCCGTCGTGC